>NZ_JACCGK010000055.1 GCF_013416325.1 Vreelandella sedimenti | reverse complement strand
GAACGCTGGGTATTATCTGGGTTGCCATGCTCCTGCTAGTAGGCTGGTTGGCCTGGGAGAATCGCCAGACAATTGAAAGCGAACGCCGCGACAGTATTCAGTATGTGGTAGAAAGCGTACATGGCCAGCTTGCAGCCCTGCAAGAACGGGTAGCCGCCGGTGAGCTTAGCCTTGAAGAAGCCCAGCAGCGTGCCATCGACAATATGTCTAGCGTCAGTTTTGGCGGTGGAGAATATATCTTCTCCTTCGATGATGACCTAAAGATCGTTTCCCACCCCAACCGCCCTCGCGGTGAAGATATGAGCGCTTACCAGGATGCCAGCGGCATGGATCTTTACGCTGCTTTTCGAGAAGCAGCTCAAGCTGGCGGTGGGCACGTTGACTACTACTCCCGTCGTATTACTGGTGATGAGCAGGTACCGAAAATCAGTTACGTGGCCTATCTTCCCGAGTGGCAGTGGTCGCTCGCAGCGGGCGTTTATGTTGATGACATTAATGAAGCCTTTATCGCTGGTTTGATTCGTTCAGTAGTGATTCTGCTGATCATTGGCCTTCCGGTAACGCTGCTAATGGGCTGGGTCATTCGTGATGTTGCTCGCAGGCTAGGGGGCGACCCACGCTATGCAGCTAGCGTAGTACGCCATATTGCTGACGGAGATTTGACCCAAACCACTCAGCTTTCGGCGAAGGATCAGCAGAGCTTACTATTTGATATCAACCGGATGCGTGAAACCCTGGCCAATACCATTGGCGATATTCACCACGGCGCAAACCAGGTTAACAGTGGCGTAGAGCAGATTGTGGGTGTTA
>NZ_JACCGK010000013.1 GCF_013416325.1 Vreelandella sedimenti | reverse complement strand
GCAAACTTATCCTGACACTTTTCTGAACAGAAATACCACGTCTTACCCGCGTGATTGGCACGATGACGGGAAGTATGAGGATCAACGTCCATGCCACAAACAGGGTCTTTCACCTTTGTCTCGTTATGGTCTTCAGACATCGTTCATTCTCCCCATTTGGCGAACAAGGCGTATGGCTTCGTGCTCTTCTTCGTGTTGATTGGCACAGTGGGCAAGGCAATCCGCAAGATGTTTGTGTAGCCGACGCGTCCAATCGGCCAATTCACCAACGGTTCTGACGTCCATGGGTCGCTCCTATAACGCGAATAACGTTAATGGGTGTGAGAGTGATCGCTATCGTTTGAAGTGTCGCGTTTGGATAGGAAAACCCACTCGCCGAGTAAAAGAGTGGCCATTACTACGCTGGCAACGATGAGCACTAACGGATCAGAGGTGGCTTTTACCCATACAAAGCCGATTAACACGATGGCATCCAGCAGTATGGCAATGCTAGGAATGACAGGGTTAGCCCCTACACTCTCTTTAAGATGACGAAGCACACCCCAGTGAATGGCAATATCCATGATCAGGTAAAAAATGATGCCGAGTGCCGCGATGCGGCTGAGGTCAAAAAAAGCGGTGAGCACTAAGCCAAACACGATGGTGTACACCAGTGTGTGCTTTTGCACACTGCCGGGCATGTGAAAATGGCGGTGAGGAACCAGCTTCATCCCCGTCAGCATGGCGAGCATGCGTGAAACGGCAAAGACGCTGGCAATGATCCCGCCCGCCGTTGCCAGCATGGCGAGGACCACGGTAAACGCAACCGCGGCTTCACCAAGCGCGGGCCGGGCCGCAGCAGCCAGGGAATAATCCTGTGTTTCAATTATTTCAGGCAGGGAAAGGTTACTGGCAACGGCAAAACCGACCAACGCATAAATCACCACGCACAGAGCAATCGAAATTGTGATGGCTTTGCCGACGTTGCGTTTGGGATCTTTAAGTTCAGAGCCGCTGTTGGTAATGGTGGTGAAGCCTTTGAAAGCCAGGATGCCGAGCGCCGTGGCACCTAGAAAACCAGCTAATGTCGGTGTGGGGGCGTCGCTACCAGAGCTGGAGCCCATTTCCAGGGAGTCGGCGATAAATACGCCGACAATACCGAATACCACAATGCCGCCTATTTTGATAAATCCGAGCACCGAGGCGACACCCTCGATCAAACGGTTGGCGGATAAATTGATCAAGAAGGCTGTTAGCAATAAGCCGACCCCAAGTAGGGGCACAAATAGCGAACGATCCCCCAGGTCAAACAGCTCAAGCGTATAAGAGCCAAACGTTCTCGCCAGAAAACTCTGTGCGATCACCATGGAAAAATACATCAGGAGCGCGTGAAAAGCGGTGGGAAGTGTCGGGCCGTATGCTTTCTGTAAATACATGCCAATCCCACCTGCCGATGGGTAGGTATTGGATATTTTGACGTAGGAATACGCACTAAACGCTACGATGACCGCAGCGGCCAGAAAGGCCAGAGGGAATAGGCGGCCAGTCATTTCGGCCATTTGGCCGGTAAGGGCGAAGATGCCGGCCCCAATCATTACGCCGGTGCCTAATGCAACGGCACCGACCAGCGAAAGACTGTTTTCTTTATATTGTGGCGTTCTATCCTGATCAGCCATGAAAACGACTCCTTATATTAATGGCAACGACAGCAGCGGTGGCTGCCAAAGACTCCTGTGCAATATTTTTTGATGTTATAGATATTAAAGATAGAACCTATGTGCAGCCACATGGCAAATGGCTCATGAAAGGGCTGATTTTGCGGGGCAACAGGCAAGTAGCTTTTACTTTAAACCAGCCAGTCTTGCTGCTGTAAAAACGCCACCTTCCGGTGGCGCGAGTTATAAAGTGCTTAACGATTTAAAACATTAACCTGACACCCGCAACCACGCCGGTGTCTTCGCTACTAGCTCCACTAGCTCGAGTAAGGTCGGCGGTATCGCCATACTCTTTTACCCAGTAAGCGCCCACGTAAGGAGCGAAGCGGCGGGTCACCTCATAGCCGAGACGCATACCCACACGCACTGAATTAAGCCCCTCGCCCACACCAAACTCCTCTACTTCACTGGCAGCAACGGCTATTTCAGTACGTGGCTGAATATAAAGGCGTTGTGTCAGGCGCAGGTCGTATTCACCCTCAAAACTGGCGGCCAGATCGCCGTCCTCGCTCAGTTGTAGGGAGACATCGGTTTCGATGCCATAAGGCATCACGCCTTGCAGGCCCACTACAGCATAGGTTCGCTCGGCGTGGTCATCGGAAAAGACGCCACCCTGGTAACCCAGGCCGCCCTGTAACTCCCAAAAGTCGGCAACCAGGCGGCTGTACAGCAGTTCAAGGGATTCGAACTCAGCATCTTCACTATCGCCTTGGACGTTCTCGCCTTCCGACTTAAGGTATACACGGTTAATATCACCGCCGTACCAGCCTTGAAAGTCCCACACAACGGCCTCTTCACCGTTATCAGGCACGCTATATTCAAGACGATCAAAGAGCGCCATCCCCATATTGTGTTCCATCATCGGGGCTGGCCAATCATTCGGCGCGTCGTATCCATCTTCTGCATGGGCAGCGGTGGTCATGACAAACGCTAAGCTAATTCCAGTGAAGTAGAGCTTGGCTTTCATACTGCCTCCTTAAGAAACCTGAACAACGCGGAACATGCCGGCATCCATGTGATAAAGCAGATGGCAATGGAAGGCCCAGCTGCCTTCGGCATCTGCCGTGATCAGCGCCGAGACACGCTCGCCGGGCTTAATATTCAGGGTGTGTTTACGTGGAATCAGCTCTCCCTGACCGTTTTCCAGTTCCATCCACATGCCGTGTAGGTGAATGGGGTGTTCCATCATGGTGTCGTTGATCAGGATCAGGCGTAGCCGCTCGTCCTTCTCGAAGTGGATCGGCCCGGTCACCTCACTGAATTTCTTGCCGTCGAACGACCACATGTAGCGTTCCATATTGCCGGTGAGGTGTAGTTCAAGCTCGCGTCCGGGCTCGCGTCGATCGGGCCATGGAGTGAAGGCCTTCAAGTCTCGGTAAACCAGTACACGGCGCTCATTGGGATCAATGCCAATGCCTACTTGACCATAACGTGAACCTGGCTGGGCTTCCCCAGACGCCAGCATGCCGTTTGCGAGTGTGTTGCGCTGCTCTCCGGTCATGCCAGTCGGGTGACCCATGCCGCTCATACCTGACATGGCGGAATGATCCATGCCTTCCATGTTGGAATGATCCATACCGTCCATATTGGACATGCCTGAGTGATCCATCCCCTGCATGTTCGACATTCCCGAATGATCCATACCGTCCATGTGGACACTCATCGCTTCCATGCCGCGGTCGGCAATCTGACGACGATCAGGAGTCTCTGCCTGCATGCCTTCGCGCGGAGCTAGAGTGGCACGGGCGTAGCCGCTGCGATCCATTGATTCGGCGAAGATGGTGTAGGCTTGATCGTCTTCGGGTGACACCAAGACGTCGTAGGTTTCGGCAACGCCGATACGGAACTCATCGACAGGAACGGGCTGAACCGGTTGGCCGTCGGCGGCCACTACGGTCAATTTGAGGCCGGGTATACGTACATCGAAGTAGGACATCGCCGAGCCGTTGATCACTCGTAGCCGAACACGCTCACCCGGCTTGTACAGGGCGTTCCAGTTTTCTTCTGGGGAGTGGCCGTTGAGTAGGTAGGTGTAGGTACTGCCGGTAACGTCGGCAATATCCCGCGAACTCATGCGCATTTTGGCCCACATGCTGCGCATCTCGACGGTGGGGGTTAAACCATTTTGCCGCACATCGGCAAAGAAATCGGCAATCGTGCGTTCCTGGAAGTTGTAATAACCCTCCATGGTTTTCAGATTGCGAAATACCGACATGGGGTCTTCAAACGTCCAGTCCGTCAGCAACAGCACGTGTTCGCGGTCATAGCGGAAGGGCTCGCGCTCGGCGGCGTCGATAATTAGCGGCCCCACGTGGCCTAGCTGCTCCTGCATGCCGGAGTGGCTGTGGTACCAATAGGTGCCGTTCTGGCGCACAGGGAAGCGGTAGGTGAATGTTTCACCGGGCTCGATACCGGCAAAGCTGACCCCCGGTACACCATCCATTTCCGGGGGCAGAATCAAGCCGTGCCAGTGAATTGAGGTGGACTCATCAAGCAGATTGGTTACGCGCAGCACTGCGTCCTGGCCTTCCTTCAGGCGAATCAACGGGCCGGGGCTGGTACCGTTGATGCTAAAGGCGCTGGCCTCCTGGCCATCAATAGGAATGGATTCACGCCGAATGGCCAGCGATACTTCCGGGCCTTCTTCCACTCCTTTGGAATAGACGTTTGTACGCCCCCAGGGGTTGGCCCAGGCGGGGCTCAAACCCATGGCAGAGCCCAACCCCAACGCCGCACTGCCTTTCAGCACCTGTCGGCGTGAAAGCGGGTGGCTGATAAAATTTGAACGCGTCATCTAAAACTCCCATCGCTGATGAATTCCATCATCTTGGGGGAGCAAGCTGAATCAATGCTGAATAACCGCTAACAGGTATTAATACCTGTTAATGGCAGCGTGGTAATGACCCGCAGACCACCCAGCGGGCTGCGTTCGAACTGGCAGTGCCCTGCGTAACGCGCCACTAGCTGTGCAAGTATGGCAAGCCCCAGGCCGTAACCAGGACGGCGTTCATCCAGCCGGGTACCGCGCTCGCCCAGGCGTGCTATATCGCTTTCAGCAACGCCGGGGCCGTCGTCGTCAATCGTTAGTGTTAGAGCGAATTCAGAAGTGCTGATATGGCAACGAATCGCTTTGGTGGCCCATTTGCCAGCGTTATCCAACACAATGCCCAACATCTCGGCGTAATCGTGGGCCTCGATAGGTACCTGGTCGCGTTGATTGACCGCTTGCGTTAGCTCGAACACCTGCTGAGGATAGAGACTCTGAAACATGCCCATCAGGCGCTGAGTGTCGCGGGTGAGGTGGGCCATGCGCCCCGCATGGGGGCCTGCAATACGCGCGCGGCGAAGCTCAGCATCTAACTGGGCGTTGATATCCTCCAATCGCATCAGTACCTTGTGGCGGCGGATTTCATCAATGGGTCTGCCGCCTCTAAGCACTTGGGTGATCGCCGCCAACGGTGTCTTAAGCGCATGAGAAAGGTTGGCTACCGACTCTCGTGAGCGCTGCAATCGCAAGTCGATGTCATCCATAAAGCGATTGAGCTGTGCGACCAAGCTATCAAGCTCTGAAGGGGCGGCAAGGGAAAGTCGTTGACGCTCACCCGCCTGCAGCTCTTCAAGTTGTTGTCGCAGTTGCCACAAGGGCTTCAGGCCACGATTAACGGCCAGCATGTTGAGTGCAACCAGCACCGAGAGCAGACCTGCAGCAATACCACCTACCCACCAATGCAAAGTGGCTAAACCTTTTTCTACCTGAGAAAAATCTTCACCAATTAACAATACGCCGCTGGTGCCTTGCCAATCGAATTGCTGGCGATACACCAGTAAGTGGCGCTCGCCGCGCTTTACCTCGACTAGCGCATCACCCGTTTCCTCAAGTAATGTTGCCAACTGACGTTGCCATTCTGGGTGTGAGGCGCTGATCTCACCATTAAGTCGCAGCACGTAAAGGTGATGAAAAACCTGATAACTTTGACTTGTCGATGTGAGTGAAGAGGGTATGGCTAACTGATCATTTTCCAACTGCGATACTGCGTGTTCGGCTTCGCGCTTGAGGCGTTCACCGAGAAAATCCTTAGCAAGATTTTGCAAAAACACGCCGTGCAGCAACCATGTCAAACCAACGACTAGGAGCGCAGCGCCTCCCAGCCAAGCTAGCAGACGAAACCGTAAGCTTCGTTTATTAACGTGAAACAAAAACGTACCCCTGGCCGCGGCGCGTCTGGATAATCGATTTGCCAAGATAGCGGCGCAAACGAGCCACGTATACCTCTACCAAGTTGGGTGCGGCGGCGTCTTGCTCTAACGCGTAAAGCTGTTCCAGTAGTCGCTCCTTGGAGTGGATACGGTCAGGGTGGAGCATCAGGTAGCGTAGTAGTCGAAACTCGGTGGCGGTAAGCGAACGCCATGTTGCCCCTTCGCTGGAAACGCGCTGGCCTGCTTCATCCAGGGACACCCCGTTGAGGGTGATGACGTGGGATAGCTGGCCAGACTGCCTGCGCAGCAGGGCCTTCAAACGCGCCATCAGTTCGGCTTCGTGAAAGGGTTTGGTGAGGTAGTCGTCGGCCCCTGTTTCCAAGCCAATGACCTTGTCTTCCCAGGTATCGCGCGCAGTGAGTATCAGGACAGGGATCGTGCGTTTTTGCTTGCGCCAACGCGTGATTAGCTCAAGACCCGAACCATCGGGTAACCCAATATCCAGGATGGCAAGCTCGTACTCCTCGGTTGCCATGAACGACATAGCCGACTTAACGGAGTCGGCTATGTCGACGAGGTAACCGTTGTCTTTCAGACTTTCAGCCAAACTTTCAGCTAATAGGTCATCGTCTTCTAAAAGCAACAGTTTCATAGGTTACATCGCGTTAGAAATTAATGTCACCATACATCCCTGATTCATAATGACCAGGGATATTGCAGGCGTATTCCAAACTCTCAACATTCGAAGGGGCAGTCCACACCAGTGTTTTGGTCTCACCTGCCCCGATGGTGATAGATGGCATCTGCCCGCCGTGCTCACCTTCTGCCATGTCGTGGCCACCGTGCCCGCCATGAGCGTCACCATGGCCACCACTCATTTCCTGCATCATTATCCGATGCTCTTCCTGGGCGGCTTTATCACCTATTACAAATTCGTGTTCAAGGCTGCCATTATTGATAATTTCAAACCGAATAGTTTCACCTGCTGTGACTTGGATGTCTTCAGGATCGAACCACATATCACCCGCTTCTACGCTAATCGTGCGGTCAGCCTCGGCATTGTTCGCGCTGTGCTGACTGTCCTCGTGCTGACCAGCGGCCCATGCAGTGAAGGTTAAGGCACTAAGCGATATCGTTAGTAAGCCAAGCATCAGGTAATTCGTGCGCATTATATTTGCCTCGCAATGGTATTTACCCGTTAGTTATATCGCGTCAACCTGAAATGAGCCTGAACCGAGGGTCTTCTAATGACCTGCATCAAAAAAACATTGTTAAACATGATGGCTAACTTGACCTCTGTGTCACACACAGGTTGTAAGCTTCAGCTGTGTAATAAGCATGTTGGTTTCATTGCTTTAATGCTCGTAGGAGTTTTGCCATGATGAACGCAGACTGTTTTGCCTTTATGAGCTCTTTGGGCTGGGTAGGCTGGTTAATGCCTCTGGCATTTTTATTGTTGACGGGGCTTGGGATCGCGTCGCTTACTAAATATCTTTTTAGTCGTTCTCATCAAGGAGGTCATGCATGAGCCGTTTAACGACATCACTATTTTTATCTGGTGCACTGGTTCTGGGGGCGACCTCGGCCCATGCGGCACTGCCTGACGAGGCCACACTGTATAAGAACCCCCAGTGCGGCTGCTGTGACGCTTATGCGCGCCATCTTGAAGAACTCGGCGTAGAAGTAACGATTATTGATGACGTAGAGTTAGGCGACATCAAGCAGCAAGCGGGCGTGCCTTATGGTCTGGGGTCGTGCCATACCATTGAGATGGGCGAGTATTGGATCGAAGGCCATGTTCCGATGGAAGCCGTGCAGGCGTTGTTTGAGCAACAGCCTGATGTTGACGGAATTGGTTTGGCGGGTATGCCCATTGGCACACCGGGTATGCCGGGGCCTCAGGATGAACCCTATAACGTCTACGCGTTTAGCGATCAGCAAGATGAGCCGTTCATGACGCTGGCGCCGTGATGCTGTGCGCCTCAGGCTCGTTACCTGATGGCGCTTTTTTGCGAAAGCGGGCGCACGTAAGGCCTCCCTCATGCTTTTTTGGCGTGGATATAAAACGTATAGCATCGCGTAGCAACAGCGTGTACAGAGGGTGCCATAGAGTTTTTCAAAACCTTTATACCCAATAGCCGGGTTGCTCACCTCAATCATGACTATGCTGAAGTCGTTACGACATTCATAAAACGACAGCAATGAGCAGGGAAGGCGCATAGTTATGAACCCACCTAATAGCGCTGAAAGGCATCGCGAAACCGCACAGAATGGCGCGGAGCGCTCGAACGTCTCTTTAGTGGTCAATGGAGCAAGGCACCAGCTTGAACTGGATAACCGAACGACGCTGCTGGATGCCTTGCGTGAACATTTAAAACTCACCGGCACCAAGAAGGGCTGCGACCACGGGCAGTGCGGCGCTTGCACGGTGTCGGTGAATGGCGAGCGGATTAACGCCTGCCTGACGCTGGCGGTGATGCATGAAGGTGATGACGTGGCGACCATCGAAGGATTAGGGGAAGCGGATCATCTTGATCCCATGCAGCAAGCTTTCCTCGATCATGATGCCTTCCAGTGCGGCTACTGCACGCCGGGCCAGATTTGCTCGGCAAAGGCAGTGCTAGAGGAGATTCGAACGAAACTGCCCAGCCATGTAACGAAGGATCTGACCGCACCTATTGAGGTGACCGACGCCGAGATACGCGAGCGCATGTCGGGCAATCTTTGCCGCTGTGGCGCTTACGCCAATATTCTAAAAGCCATTCATCAGGTGGCGGAGGAGCGCGCATGAGAGCCTTCTCCTATGAACGCGTGTCTAATCCCGCCCAGGCGGCCGCCCGTGCCGCCGAAGTGCCTGGCGCCAAATTTATTGCCGGTGGCACCAACCTGCTGGATTTAATGAAGCACGAGATTGAAACCCCGCTGCACCTGGTTGATGTAACGGGTACCGGGCTCAACGCTATTACCGAGACCAGCAACGGCGGTCTGCGTGTGGGGGCATTGGTGAGTAACAGTGCGCTAGCCGCCGACCACCGAATTCGTCGTGATTATGCGGTGCTCAGCCGAGCCCTTGTCTCGGGCGCATCGGGCCAACTTCGCAACAAAGCCACTACCGGCGGTAATCTGCTCCAGCGCACACGTTGCCCCTATTTTTACGACACCGGCATGCCCTGCAACAAGCGCTCGCCTGGGGCTGGCTGTGCGGCACTCGGCAAAGGCGCCAGCTCGCGTGGGTTGGGCGTTATCGGTACCTCAGAGGCGTGTATTGCCACGCATCCCTCGGACATGGCCGTTGCGCTCAGGGTATTAGATGCCGAAGTGGAAACCGTCACGTCTAGTGGGGAGACGCGGCGCAAGCCGCTTGATGCGTTTTACCAACTGCCCGGTGACACTCCCGAGGTAGAAAACACCCTGGAGGCGGGCGAGATGATTACCGCCGTCGAGCTGCCCGCGCCGGTCGAAGGCCACCACGCCTATTTTAAGGTGCGCGACCGGGCCTCTTACGCCTTTGCGCTGGTCTCCGTTGCACTTATCCAAACGCCGGAGGGCAAAGGACGTGTCGCGCTTGGCGGCGTGGCCCCCAAGCCTTGGCGCCGTGACGACGCCGATGCGGCGCTGCCCCAGGGCGCATCAGCGGTCATGAGCCAATTACTGGACGGCGCCCGCCCGACGCAAGACAACGCTTATAAGCTTACCCTGGCAGAGCGAACGCTTGCCGCGCTGCTGGCTCAGGAGTGACCCATGGACTTTAATCAATCAGCGGAAGATAACCTGTTTGACCGTGCCCGTATTGTCGGTAAACCCCATGCGCGAATCGACGGCACGCTTAAGGTGATGGGGCGTGCGCCCTATGCTTACGAGCGTAATGACGTGGCGGCGGATCAACTGGTGGGCTATCCCCTGTGTGCGACTATTGCCAAGGGTAGAATTACCCACATGGATGCGTCTTCTGCCCGCGCCGCCCCGGGCGTAGTATCAGTGGTAACAACGCTGGAGATTGAGCCGCTTGATCGCTCGGAAAATAACGTTGCCCGGCTTTTCGGAGGAGATTTGATCGAGCATTATCATCAGGCGATCGCGGTAGTGGTGGCGGATACCCTGGAGCAGGCACGTAGCGCCGCGGCGCTGATTGATGTCAGCTACCAGCAAGAGCAGGGTGTCTTCGACCTTGAGGCTGCCTGGGAAAAACTTGATAACACCGGCGAACCACTGTCAGACGTGGGTGACGTTGACGCGGCGTTTCAAACGGCGGACTTCACGCTAGATGAAATTTATCGCACCGCTTCTCAAAGCCACGCCATGATGGAACCCCACGCGTCGATTGTTGACTGGTCTGATGGCGGGAAAATGACGGTGTGGACGTCGAACCAGATGATCGAAATGAATAAACAGGCGTTGGCGACCTCCTTCAATATCGACCCCGACACGATTCGCGTCGAAAGCCCCTACGTCGGCGGTGGCTTTGGCGGAAAACTGTGGCTACGCGCTGACGCGGTACTCGCTGCACTCGGCTCACGCGCCTCAGGGCGGCCGGTCAAGCTGGCCTTGCCTCGCCCGCTGGTGTTCAACAATGCGACCCACCGCTCTGGCACCCTTCAACGACTGCGAATCGCTGCCGATGCCCAGGGCAAGATAACCGCCTTCGATCATGCTGCGGTTTCGCATACCCTGCCCGGCGGTAGCGGCGAGAACCCGGTTAATCAAACCCGCACTTTTTATGCCGGCGCGAGTCGTCGCGTTGCTCATCAGCTGATCGACATGAACCTTCCCGAGTCAGCGGATATGCGCGCTCCTGGGGAAGCCTCAGGGCTTGCCGTGCTGGAAATTGCCATGGATGAAATGGCGCAGAAGTTGGGCATGGATCCCGTCGAGTTCAGGATACTCAACGACACCCAAGTCGACCCGGAAGATCCCTCGAAGCCCTTTAGCGAGCGCCATTATGTCGAATGTTTACGCCAAGGCGCAGCAGCCTTTGGCTGGGAAGCGCGTAATCGCACGCCTGGGGAAAATCGCGAAGGGGAGTGGTTGATCGGCCACGGTATGGCAGGGGCCTATCGCGGAGCGCCCACGTTGGATTCCGGGGCCCGCGTGCGTTTACAGGGCGGGCGGCTGATCGTTGAAACCGATATGACCGACATTGGCACCGGCTCCTACACCATTCTCGCTCAGACAGCCGCGGAGACAATGGGGATGGCCATGGAGGACGTGGAGATTCGGTTAGGCAACAGTGCCTATCCCACTTCTTCCGGGTCGGGCGGGCAGTTTGGCGCTACTAGTTCTACCGCCGGTGTGTACGCCGCCTGTTTGGCGCTTCAAGAGCAAATAGCCAAGCACTTAGATGTCGAAACGCCGCGTTTTGAAAACAGCCGCGTGCTAGCCGGGGATACTGATTTGGCACTTTCAGAAGTGGCAAACGGCGAAGAGTTTGTCGCTGAAGATACGATCCACTTTGGCGACTTTAAAGACGACATGCAGATTGGCACCTTTGGGGCACATTTCATCGAGGTAGGGGTGCATGCCTATACCGGCGAAACACGTGTTCGGCGTATGCTCGCAGTGTGTGATGCGGGCCGCATCCTAAATCCGATCACCGCGCGCAGCCAAGTGCTCGGCGGTATGACGATGGGCGTGGGCGCTGCTTTGTCGGAGGGGCTAACCGTCGACCTCGAGCGCGGTTTTTTTGTTAATCACGACCTTGCCAGTTACGAGGTGGCGGTTCACGCTGATATCCCTGAGCAGGAGGTTATTTTTCTGGATACTACGGATGCAGCTTCATCACCCCTGAAATCCAAGGGGGTCGGTGAGCTTGGCATCTGTGGCGTGGCGGCGGCTATCGCCAACGCTATCTATAATGCCACCGGCGTTCGGGTGCGTGAGTACCCCATAACCCTGGATCGAATGATCGACCAACTCTCTAACGCTGCACCTTGATGGCCTGACGCGGAATGGCTCAAGCTGAAACGTCATCAGGTCTTTGAGGCAGCGCATAGCTGGCGGTGACATGCACCACAGGTCGCGTTTCGTCGCTGGCTGAAAATAACTGTACTTCGCCCACCGCTAAGCGGCGGCCGAGTTTGATCAGCTTGGCGTGGGCGATAATGTCATGATCACCTGACGCTGCGCGGAGGAAGTGGCAGTTTAAGTCGCTGGTCACGGCCATGGGTTCGGGGCCAATTTGCGCCAATATCGCCACATACATAGCCACATCCGCAAAACCCATCATGGTGGGCCCGGAAACCCGCGGGCCGGGGCGCAGATGCTCGTTGCCGATTTTCAAGCGCATGGTGGCTGTCATGTCGCCCACGCTCTCTATCTTGCCCATCCGCTGGGGAAAGACTTCATCCAGAAAGTGTTCGATTTGCTCGGCAGTCATTACGGTCATTATTGTTTTCCTTTATAAAAAAGCCCCGAGGAATGAACCTCGAGGCTGATTACACCATAAAACGAACTTACTATGCCTTATGCACCTATGCCTTATGCACCTGGGCCTTATGCACCTGACGCCACTCGTGCAGTAGCGGCTCGGTGTAGCCGGAAGGCTGTACACGGCCTTTGAAGATCAGGTCGGAGGCGGCTTTGAAAGCCGTGGAGCCTTCAAAGTTGGCGCTCATGGCGGTGTAAGTAGGATCGCCAGCGTTCTGCTCGTCGACTACCTTGGCCATGCGCTTGAGGGTCTCTTCCACTCGCGGTGCATCGACAATGCCGTGATGTAGCCAGTTGGCAATGTGCTGGCTGGAGATGCGCAGCGTGGCGCGGTCTTCCATCAGGCCTACGTTGTGGATATCCGGCACTTTCGAGCAACCGACGCCATGCTCTACCCAGCGAACTACGTAGCCGAGAATACCCTGGCAGTTGTTATCCAGCTCCTGCTGCTTCTCTTCATCTGACCAGTTGGCGTTTTCCGCTACCGGCACGGTGAGTAGGTCGTCCAGGTAGTCGGGCTCGCCCAACTCTTCCAGCTCGCGCTGAACGTCGGTGACGTTGACCTGATGATAGTGCAGCGCGTGCAGCGCAGCGGCCGTAGGGGATGGCACCCAAGCGGTGTTGGCACCCGCTTTCGGATGACCGATTTTCTGCTCCAACATGTTGTGCATCAGGTCAGGCATGGCCCACATGCCTTTACCGATCTGGGCACGACCGCGTAGACCGCAGGCAAGACCCACTTGCACGTTGCTCTTCTCGTAGGCCTGAATCCAAGCGGCGCTTTTCATGTCGCCCTTGCGCACCATGGGACCCGCTTCCATGGCAGTGTGCATTTCGTCGCCGGTACGGTCGAGGAAGCCGGTATTGATAAACGCCACCCGTGAAGCCGCTTCAGCGATACACGCCTTGAGGTTGACGGTGGTGCGGCGCTCTTCGTCCATGATACCCATTTTCAGGGTGTCGCGGTTCATGCCCAAAATGTCTTCAACGCGGCTAAACAGCTCGTTAGCGAAGGCAACTTCTTTAGGACCGTGCATCTTCGGCTTGACGATATAAACAGAGCCAGTGCGCGAGTTGCGCGGCTGGTCAGCGTCTTTCTTCAGATCATGTAACGCGAGCAGCGAGGTGACCACCGCATCCAGGATACCTTCCGGTAGCTCGTTGCCTTTCTCATCCAAAATCGCCGGTGTGGTCATTAAGTGACCCACATTACGCACGAACATCAGCGAACGGCCGGGTAGCGTGACGCTGCTGCCATCGGTGGTTTGCCAGGTGCGGTCGGCGTTCAGCTTGCGGGTAAACGTCTTGCCGCCTTTTTCGATCTTCTCTTCCAGATCGCCCTTCATCAGGCCCAGCCAGTTGCTGTAAACACCCACTTTGTCTTCTGAATCTACGGCGGCAACGGAGTCTTCGCAATCCATGATGGTGGTCAGAGCGGCTTCCACCACGACATCTTTAACGCCTGCCGGGTCGGTTTTGCCGATGGCGTCGTTGGGATCAATCTGGATTTCCAGGTGCAGGCCGTTGTTACCCAACAGAATCGCGTCGGGTTTGGCCGCTTCGCCGGTAAAACCAATCAACTTGCCGGAATCCTTAAGGCCCGTCTCACGACCGCCTTCCAGCGACACCACCAAGTGCTCATCACGAATGGCGTAGTTCACCGCATCACGGTGCGAGCCAGTCGCCAGCGGTGCCGCGCGGTCAAGCACGCCACGGGCGTAGGCAATCACTTTGGCGCCACGTTTCGGGTTGAAGCTGGTGCCTTTTTCCGCGCCATCCTCTTCGGATATCGCATCGGTGCCGTACAGGGCGTCGTAAAGGCTGCCCCAGCGCGCGTTAGCCGCATTCAGCGCATAGCGTGCATTGCTCACTGGTACAACCAACTGAGGGCCTGCCTGAACGGCTACTTCACGGTCAACGTTGGCAGTGGTCGCTTTGACGTTAGCCGGTGCTTCCACCAGATAGCCGACCTCTTTCAGGAAGCGACGGTATCCCGGCATATCGGTGACCGGGCCGGGGTTTTCCCGGTGCCACACGTCAAGTTTTTCTTGCAGCGTGTCGCGCTCTTCCAGCAATTGGTGGTTTTTAGGGGTCAAATCATGAAACAGACCATCCACACCGGCCCAAAAGGCGTTTTCATCAACACCTGTTCCCGGTAGCGCCTGCTCATTTATAAAACGATCTAAATCGGCTGCCACTTGTAAACGGTGGCGCGTGATACGCTCGCTCATGGGGTTTCTCCTGTGAGGATGCCCGTGGGGAATGTGTTTGCCACGGTCAGAGTAAAATGTATTTATGGAAAATAATTCCACACCTGCTCGGGCATGTAAACAGCGTAGACCCTAATGCGCTAAAATGCTCGACCAAATGACTAGGTATTAGGTTTTGGGAACGCGACTCATCAGCCGCGTCTAGGCCAACGGAAAATGGCGTTATGGAGAAACAACGATGCGTGATTTCCAACATCTGGAAGGCTTGTTTCGCCACGCCTCGGGCGATACCGCCCTTAGCCGCCTGTTGCCAGGGGAAGTATTGGCAGATGCCATGCAAGGCTATTTTCACCACTATGGCTTAGAAGCACTGCTGTTAGATACCAGTGAAGTGCATGCAGGCTTTATCGATACGGGGCGCTTTGCGCTGTGGTGCCAAGTGTGGAGCCCCCCGCAGCCGGTGGGCACTGCCTTCGTGGTACACGGCTATTTCGATCATATGGGGCTATATCGCCATTTGCTTGAACGCCTGCTGGCTAAGGGCTGGCGAGTGGTGCTGTGGGATCTTCCCGGCCACGGCCTTTCCAGCGGTGCGCGGGCGGCAATAGAAGATTTCGCTGATTATCAGCACTGCCTGGCCCATTTGCAGATGACCCTAAAGAGCCAAGGCATGGCGCCTGAGCCGTGGCTAGGCGTGGGCCAGAGTACCGGTGGGGCGATTCTAGCCACCGATGCACTCACCCGCCGTGAGGCTTCCGGCTGGTCGGGTTTGGTGCTGCTGGCGCCCCTGGTGCGGCCTTGGGGATGGAGCCAAACCAGCTGGCTGCACTTGATTGCCAGCCCGTTTTTAAAAGAGTTGCCGCGTAAATATCGTCCCAACTCTACCGATGAGCAGTTCACTGAATTTCTACGTGAGGGTGATCCGCTGCAGCCCGAGCGTTTGAGCGTTGCCTGGGTGAGCGCTATGCGCCGCTGGATGCCTCGCTTACTTGCGCAGGGGCCCAACCCACTGCCTACCCTGATACTCCAAGGCGAGCAGGATTTGACCGTCGATTGGGAGTGGAATTTAGCGATTCTGGCGAAGAAGTTTCCTAATGCCGAAATTCACCGCCACCCGGAAGCTCGCCACCACTTGGTAAATGAGGCAGACCCCATACGTGAAGTGCTGTTTGAAGCGTTGGATAACTTTGTAGATGGGTTTGTCGAGAGTGATGGCCAATAGTTTTTATAAAATATATTGGCGAGATTACTCCCTATACGTCACGGGCAATGAATAAATCCCGCTACGGATTTATTCAGTGCTTTTACCTTTCTATGTTCATACTTACTTTCATTACTGGGCGTTCAGGAAGTCCTCTACATTGAGCAGTATTAGCTCATTATCATCGGCGCGGCCTTGCTGGCGGCCAATCGAGAAAGGGAAGTTGTTGTCATTGGCGACCACGATGGTGCTCTCATCGACACGATCCACGTTCTCAATGGTCACAAAGGGAAAGCTAAAGGTGCCGTTGATCGTGCCACGGGGTGCGATACCGTCTGGATCCTGGATGTCCATCAGGTCGATATAGGCGATTTTTTCAAGCACACCCTGCTCATTTGTGCGGTTGAGATCGACGAGATAGATGCGTTTGAACTCGGCAGGGTTGTCTGCCCACTCTTCTCGCGGGTCGCCCTGGCGGCTATCACGCTCGATGATCAAGCCGCGAGTTCCGCCAATCAGATTGAAATCGCCAATCGCATGATCCGCTGACTCCAAGGGGTAGTAGCGGGTTGTGTCGCCCCACTCGCCGGTTTCAGTATGGAGCTCGAACATTCTTAATACGGGGGTGCCATCAATCGTTTCCGGGGCGTTGGCGTTGCTGTTCCAGACTGGCTTTTCCAATAAGGGGTAAAGGGTTGTTTGGTCTTCGGAGAGCGCCATGCCCTCGTAGCCACCGGAGCGAAACACCCTCACATCATCAGCGAGAGGCGCGCCAGGGTTCGGGGTGAGGGCAAAGGCATTGTCGGGGGAGCGCATCAGCGTCCCACCAGGATTGGTGGCCAGCACTTGCAGCACTTCGCCCTGATTATCGACCTGGATAATCCAGGGGCCGAACTCATCGCCAATCCAGTAGCTATCGCCCACCGGCTGTATCGATTCAATATCGAAATCAGCCCCGGTTAAAAAACGACCAGGAGTGGCTTCATTCATAATCGGGAAGGGCACCTTGCGGTTTGGATCCGATAGTTGAATGGTCTCCTCAATGATGACACGCCCAGTGTCCCAGTCAGTCTCTATGATGTTAAACATCAGAATGACGTCGGAGGAGTTCGCCTTGGAGCCAAAGCCGTTATCGGTCAACACCAGGAAACGGTTATCGCCAAGTGAGCGAATGCCAGAAAAACCTTGCAGAGGCTGGCTGGGGAAGGGTAGCGCTAAGCCGGTGGCTTGCATGTTCGTATACAACTGCTCAACGCGGCCCTCTTGGCCAGCAAAACGGCCTGAGACGTTGTAGTGCTCAGCGGCGCCGGAAGGAGCTGCCACAAAGGTGCTGCCGGGTAGCTGGGCATGGCCGGACAATGTGGCGGGAAAGCTCTGCTGGGCGTGTGCCGCACTGGTAAACGCAAAGGCGAGTAGAGCAGTCGCTAGTAACGGCTTTGTCATCACTATTTCACCATTTAGGAAGAAAAATTAGAGCAGGTGCAGCTTTTGCTAATTTTCATCCGTAATAGTGATAGTTGAATGACAAAGTGCAGACGTTTTAATGGCAGCAGGGTTTCACGTCGAGTCTGGCCCTGAGTCGTAAAATACGTCTTGCTCAACAGGCGTAAATGTTAATAAATAGTGTGGCTTTCAAATACATTATTCAAAGAGGAAATGACAATGGGATCATCGGTCAAAAAGGTACTGGTCTTTGCAGGCAGTGCCCGAGAAGCGTCACTGAACAAGCAGCTAGCCAAGCTGGCCGCCAAGCGTATTGAGGCGCTTGGCGGGGAAGCAACCTTTATCGATTTAAAAGATTACCCCTGCCCACTGTTTGATGAAGATATTGAAGCCCGGGGCGTGCCGGAGAATGTGCTGAAGCTGCGTGAGATTCTGGCGGATCACCAAGCAGTGATGATCTCTTCGCCAGAGTACAACGGCTTTATCACGCCGCTGCTGAAAAACACACTGGACTGGCTGTCACGACCCTATCAGGATACGCCGGGGCTCAAGTTATTTGCCGGCAAGTGGGCAGCGCTGGTGTCGGCTTCCCCTGGTGGGCTAGGTGGCATCCGTGCGCTGCCCCTTGGTCAGCAACTGTTAGCCAATCTGGGGTTGGTCGTGCTGCCACAGCCATTGTCGCTGGCGAAAGCTGGCAGCGCCTTCAATGATAGTGGCGCGTTACACGATGAAACCACGGGGCAGAAGCTGGATGCGCTGTGTCAACGCCTAGTGGATTCACTGGCCGCCACGCACTAACCGCCCAGTGGCTTTCGGGACTTACGCCCCCTTTAGCATCCGATCCAACTGGCGGTATCCAATGGCCTCAATTAGATGTGGCTGGGTGGGCTTGGGTTCGCCCTGAAGGTCGGCAAGGGTCAGTGCTACGCGCAGTACGCGATGATAGGCGCGGGCGGAGAGCTTGAGCTTTTCCAGCACGCCCGCAAGCCAAGTGCGCTCTTCATCGTTAAGCGCGCAGGCGGCCTCCAGGGCTTTGCCGCTTAGCTGGCTATTCAGCGCGCCACGGGCCATTTGGCGTTCTCGGGCGGCCATCACCCGCTCACGCACGGCTTCTGACGACTCGCCTTGGGTTTGTGCGGTAAGCTGCTCTGGCGGCAGTGCGGGCACTTCTACCTGTAGATCGATACGGTCCAGCAGCGGCCCGGAAAGCCGCGCTTGATAACGCTGGATTTGACTGGCGGTACACTGGCAGCGTTGGCGTGGGTCGCCCAAGTGGCCGCAGGGGCAGGGATTCATTGCGGCTACTAACTGAAATTGAGCAGGGTAGCGACGTTCATGACTGGCGCGGACTAAATGGATTTCGCCTGTTTCCAGCGGTTGCCGAAGTACCTCGAGCACATGGCGAGAGAACTCCGGCAGCTCATCCAAAAAGAGCACGCCGTGATGGGCCAGCGATATCTCGCCGGGTTTTGGTTTTGAGCCGCTGTCATTTTCAGCAATTAGTGCGACCCTCAGCGAGTAATATCGGGCTATTATGGTAGTCTGTACAGTATTGAGTGCGACAGAATTAATAGCAATTGATGCGACAGGTCTTGTTTTATTCAACATTTGGTGCGACTGCTCATGCCACTGCCTACATCCGTTCGTAAAATCGGCCCTACCCGACGAAGTGTGTCTGGCTACTATGCCTTTCGCGGGGAGGAGTCTATTGCGTTCGAGTCGACGCTCGAACGTGATTTCCTCATCAAGGCTGACTTTGATGTGAGCGTCCTTGGTGTGATTTCCCAGCCGTGCGAGATTCCGTTTCATCATCCCGTGACCGGTAGGCGTTACACCTACACGCCGGATTATTTGGTTTATTACCGTCTCGGTAACCGTCATTACAGGGATTACCCAAAACCTCTCCTGGTGGAGGTCAAACCACGGGAAAAGTGGCAAGCACATTGGCGTGAATGGTCGCCTAAATGGAAGGCGGCGATGCGGCATGCCAGCAACGAGGGATGGTCGTTTAGCATTCATGATGAGAGCCGCATTCGTGATAAGACCCTCGACAACATCACTTTCTTGGCGCGTTACAAACGAATGGTGTTTCCCTCTGTGGAAAGCCAGGCAGTGCTCAACACGGTGAGGGAGATGGGGGTGGCGACCTTGGATTACCTGCTATCTCGGCACTTCATGGGCGATCTTTATCGGGCAGAGGGGATTGCGCATTTATGGCATCTGCTGGCGACCCGACAGCTAGATTGCGATATGGCTCAATCTTTCAGTCCTCTATCAGAGGTGTGGGTACCCGATTATGAATAATCATCGTGACAACACAGCTGAACCTAGTAGCGGCGTCGCCCAAACACGCCAGCACTTGCAGATTACGGTGGGCGAGCAGGTTCAGAAAGATGGCACCGTTTACCGAATTTCTCAGGTACTAGATTTTGAGACGGTCATTGGTATTGCCGTTGAGTCCGGGCGTAGTTGTCCGCTGCGCATCAAAGAACTAGCGCCTCTCAATAGCGGGTCTGTGCTCCCTGAGCAGGATATATCCGAGATTGGGGATTCCGATTGGCAAGAGGCCGAGCATCGCTTTTCCATCATTAAGCCCTTGGTGGATCGCCATACGGTGGGGCGGGATGCAGCGGAGGAGCGTGCGAAACAAACGGGGGTTGATACGGCTACGATTTACCGTTGGTTAAAGCGGTATAAAGCGACGGGCTCGGTGCTCGCATTGATTCCTCAAAAGCCAGGGTGGAAGAAGGGAAAGTCGCGTATTCCCGCGCATGCCGAGGCAGTGATTCAGGAAGTCATCAAAGAGGTGTATTTGACGCTGCAGCGTCCGTCTGCACAAAAGGCGGTACAGGAAGTCATGCGGCGTTGCCATGAGCGGCGCATCGACCCGCCGAGCCCTGGTACCGTTCGTGCTCGTCTGCGTGACATTCCAGAGCGTGATCGGTTGCGTGGTCATGGCTTTAGAGAGAAAGCGATTAATAAGTTTCAGCCGGCTGCCGGAAAATTTCCCAATGCGGACTATCCGTTAGCCGTCATGCAGATTGACCACACGCCTGCCGATATTATTTTGGTCGATGACGTGTATCGCAAGCCGATTGGTCGCCCATGGATTACGTTGGCCATGGACGTGTTTACTCGCATAGTCACGGGGTATTACTTGTCGTTTGACCCGCCCTCTGAAACATCTGTCGGCATGTGTGTGGCACACTCCATGCTTCCTAAAGATGAGTGGTTGCTACTGCATAATGTGGAGGCTGAGTGGCCGGTATGGGGCACACCCGCCACGATTCATGTGGATAACGGCCCAGATTTTCGCTCAGAGACGTTTAGGCGCTCATGCCTAGCCTATGGGATTAATCTTGAGTTTCGGCCTGTTAAGCAGCCTCGTTATGGTGGCCACATTGAGCGGGTGCTGGGCTCTCTTCTCAAAGAAATTCATAACCTGCCTGGGACGACCTTTTCCTCCATTAAACAGAAAGAGGGGTACGATCCAGAGAAACACGCAGCCATGACGAAAAGTGAGTTTGAAGAGTGGCTGGTGACGTTGATCTGTAAGGTTTACCACCAGCGCCTTCATTCTGGGATTGGTATGTCGCCGATGAAGAAGTGGGAAATTGGTGTGTTTGGCAATGCGGATGTGCAGGGAGTGGGCTTAGCACCACGACCTACTGATAGACTTTCTGTATTGCTCGATTTTTTGCCCAGCTTTCAGCGCACGATCCAGACCTTTGGTGTGACCATCGATGGTATGAACTATTACGATGAAGCGCTAAGACCTTGGATCAATGCCAAAGATCCAGACATGCAAGACAAGAAACGCACCTTTGTATTCCGGCGCGACCCTCGCGACATTAGCGTTATTTGGTTCAAAGACCCGGAGCTCGGGCACTATTTTCGCATTCCCTTTGCCAATCTCGCCCTCCCCTCGATGAGCGTTTGGGAGTATGCCCAGGCCAAAGCGCGACTTCGCCAGGAAGGCAGGAGTTCGGTCAATGAGTCTGAAATCCTACGCGCTATTAGTGAGCTGCGAACCCATGTAGAGGAGTCGCAAGCACGTACCAAGCGAAGTCGCCGCCAGGCGCAACGACGTAAAGAGCATGAGAAGAAGGTGACGCCTGCTGATCCCCTTTTACATGCGCCCTCAACCGCGGCCCCCAAAGAATCACCCGCCCAGGGAGACGGTCTCTTATCGGGTGATATCGATGTGAACTGGGACATAGCATGAGCACACACCTTCATCCTGATCTTCGTCATGTCTTGGGGCTGTCCGCTAAAGAGCGAATGGAGTTTATGGATCAACCGCGCTGGTTGGGCTATCCATTGGCCAATCGTGTCATTGAGGTTATGCGTGGGCTGATGGAGAAGCCTAGTCGTCCTCGTATGCCTAACCTCTTGCTCGTGGGTGACTCCAACAACGGAAAGACAACCATCGTTCAACGGTTTCGTAAACAGTACGGTGAGGGCTACGTGAATGAAGACGTAGAACCGGTGAAACCAGTGATCGTCACTCAAGCCCCACCGAGTGCCGATGAGAAAAGTCTGTATATCGCAGTGTTAGAGAGCTTTTGGGCTCCCTATCGGCCTTCAGACCCGGTACCTAAGCTGCGCTACCAAGTGATTCATCAACTGCGGGCTTGCCATACCCGCTTGTTGATCATTGATGAGTTCCACTCACTGTTAACCGGTGGTGCCGTCAAGCAGCGCGAAACGATGAATGCCATTAAGCTTTTATGCAATGAGCTAATGATTCCCATCGTTGGTGTGGGTACGCAGGATGCTGTGCGTGTGCTGCATTCAGACCCGCAGCATGCGAGTCGCTTTGATGTGGTTGCATTACCGAAGTGGGAGCTCAATCAGGAGTTTCAGAAGCTGCTCGCTGGCTTTGAGAAGATCCTGCCGCTCAAACACCCCTCCCAGTTACATGAGCCACAATTGGCGACCCAGCTTCACGCGATCTCTGGCGGCAACTTTGGCGACCTGCACCGGCTGCTGATTGAGTGTGCTAATGCCGCTATTTTGTCCGGGGCTGAGCGCATTGATGAGAAAATTATTCAAAGTAAATCATGGGTGCGACCTACCCGTGGCATTAGGGAAGTGATGCTGTAATGCCCTGGGCACTGAGTGTGCCTCTGTTGCCTGAAGAGTCGCTTTCTTCATGGCTGGTACGGGCGGCGTTGAGACAGGGGTGTGATCCCTTGTCACTCACCGGGGCTATCTGGCCAACATGGCGTATATGGACAAGGGATATTGATAGGGAAATTCCCCTCGTAAGAATGCGCCCATTAGTCAATGCATCGGGGATATCGTCCGCTGAGTTTCAGAAAGCTGGGATGCGGGACGATTGCGAGAAAGTGGCCGGTTACTCATTACTGGAAACGCGGACTTGGCCCTGGTTGTTGGCACTCGGCAGCCGAAATCGAACTCGCCATGGAGGACAACAGATTTGTGCATTGTGTTTGGCAGAGGACTCAGCCCCCTACTTGCGCCGACACTGGCGATTCGCTTGGCACACTGGGTGCCGCTTTCATGGGGTGCAACTGATAGATGAGTGCCCGGTATGCAAGGCTCCTATAGAGCCTCATCGCCTGTCAGCGGAAGATCAACATTTAGCTCAATGCAGCCGGTGCCATGAGAATTTTAGAAAGGCAGTATGCACGTCACCTTTACCTGAAGCGTTCAGTTTCCAAGTGCTGGCTGATCGTGTTTTACAAGGGGATAGGGCGGCATTTGGGAACACCTCTATCACACTCGCGGATTGGTTTTCTATGGCGAGCTTCTTGGTTGGCGTTATGCGGCGCGCCAGTCGGCGGCCTACGTCACCCCTCGCGGGAGCGCTTCTGTCGTTAGGTATTCCCGTCGTGAATAACCGAATGCCTATATCTGGATTGGCGTTTGAGCTGTTGCCTATTAGCGAGCGGAGTGCTTTATTGACGGCGGTTGAGCGGTTAATGAGCATAGGTGTTGAGGAGGCGTTCAGGACGTTTGTCGCGTTCAATGTGAAAACGAGCGCGCTATTTGATCCTCGAAAGTCACCTCCCGTTGCACTGTTACCGATGCTATCACGATTATCTCATCATCCTCATGGGCCACATCGCCGCCGTGTTCAACCGGATCATCGCCCTGCATCGGAACGTGCTGTTAGAGCCTCTTGGGCGCGTTTAAAGCGCAGAATGAAAGCGGAGCCAACCTCTTGAAGCAACACAAAACGGTAGACTGCGATGAGTGTGGTCGAGAAGTCTCCAAATTGTGGCGACGCCATAAGGGGCATGGTTACTGCTCAACTTGCTATGCTCGTGAGTTTAAGCGGCGGATATGCCCACGATGTGGTGAGTTAGCTCGTTTGCCTAAGAATGACCCAGACGCCGTCTGTCGTCAGTGCGACGTCGACAAACCGTGTGCACGATGTGGAAAAGCCAGTTCAGACTACAACATCGGCAAGGTCACTCCCTACGGCCCTGTCTGTATCGCCTGCGCTCCCTATTTCAGAGAGCCAGAGTCCTGCGAGGAGTGTGGGGAATCCTCTCAACGTCTTACCCGAGTGACGCGTATGGGGCATGCTCATCGCTTGTGTCCACGCTGTGCGACGGCTGATCACGGTACCTGTTCTGCGTGTCGTCGACATCGCTTATTGGTGGTGGCACCCAACGGGGATGTGTTGTGCAAAGCCTGTAATGAGCGAGGGGAAATTGCCTGCCCATCGTGTGGTAATCCCATGCCAGCGGGTCGAGGCGATGCCTGTGAGCCCTGCTATTGGACGCGTACATGTCGTAAGCGGATCATCATTGGCCAAGCCGGTATCACCACCAAAGCGTTACGTGAGGCCTTTGGGGAATTTGGTGAATGGCTAATTCGTACCACAGGGCCGCATAAGGCTGCTCTCAAGATCAATCATTTCTTCTCGTTCTTCCTTGAGGTCGACCAGGCATGGTCACGGATACCGAGCTATTCGGAGCTGCTTCATCACTTCGGGGCGGAGGGGTTGCGGCGTGTAAGACTTCCTATGCGATGGCTGCATGAAGAGCAAGGGGTAGAGCCGGATCTCCAAGCAAAGAAG
The DNA here is from genome assembly GCF_013416325.1 of Vreelandella sedimenti. Classification (GTDB taxonomy): domain Bacteria; phylum Pseudomonadota; class Gammaproteobacteria; order Pseudomonadales; family Halomonadaceae; genus Vreelandella; species Vreelandella sedimenti. The sequence goes on along the minus strand of NZ_JACCGK010000013.1, from coordinate 156,726 downwards.
ATCGACTCAGAGAAACGACGTATCAAAGCGTGTCTCAGGTCTATGCCGTCCGCTTCTTTATCAGAAAAAGCGCTGCATGCTTATTGGCAGCAATTAGAAACCCGTATAGAGGCGGGCAAAACGTCCCACACCTCCGCACGACTTGCACTAAGAGCGGCAGCCGCATTGCTACTCGCTACTGACCGGGAGGGGCAGCGACTTCCACAACAGGGCGATGTGGACAACTATTTGCAGGCGGTGCCTGGACAAGCAGCCTCGGTGACGGGGTTTACTAATTTCGGGTATCCGGATTATCTGGTTGGTATGCGAGAGAGAAAGGTGGCCGACAAACTCAACCCACAACGGATTAGCTGGTTGATGGCTCGCTCAGTACGCTCACTTGCTAGAGAGCAGATACTTCACCAAACAGGCGATGCCCAGGACCAGCAGCAATAGTAGGGCAATTCCGATCACTGGCATTATCCAGCCCATCGCCCCCATCATCCCGCAATCGGGTAGTGTCGTGTTCATCGTGACAGAGCTCCCTGTGGTGTCCATGCCCAAAACCCGTGGTGCCGCCGCCCAGTGGCACCACGGTCGCGCTCATATCGTTCACCCGGCACAGCAGGACAACTGCGTCACATCCTTGGTGAAAGTCTGGGCACAGAGCTTGAGCCCTTCCACCATGGTCAGGTAGGGAAATAGCTCATTGGCGATGTCGTGTACGGTCATGCGTGCGCGTAGCGCCATCACCGCCGTCTGGATCAGCTCACCGGCTTCCCCCGCCACCGCCTGCACCCCCAGCAACCGGCCCGAGTCGCGTTCGGCCACCAGCTTGATGAAACCACCGGTGTCGAAATTCACCAGCGCACGCGGCACGTTTTCCAGGTCCAGCTCGCGGGTATCGACGCTGAAGCCTTGCTCGATGGCCTCGGCTTCCGTCAGGCCGACGGTGGCCACCTGGGGGTCGGTGAAGATCACCGCCGGCATGGCGCTCAGGTCCAGGGTGGCTTCGCCCCCGGTCATGTTGACGGCAGCCCGGCTGCCCCCGGCGGCGGCGACATAGACGAACTCCGGCTGATCGGTGCAGTCACCGGCGGCATAGAGCCCCGGCACCGTGGTGTGCAGATGCTCATCGACCAGAATCGCCCCACGTGCGGTTTCCACGCCGAGGCTCGCCAGGTTCAGGGCCTCGGTATTGGGTGTCCGTCCGGTGGCCACCAGCAGTTGATCCGCCCGCAAGGTGCCGGCGTTGGTGTCGACAATGAATTCATTGTCGGTGTAGTCCACGCGGCTCGCCTGGGTCTGCTTGAGGACCTCGATGCTCTCGCGGCGAAACGCCGCCTCCACCGCATCCCCTACCGCCGGGTCTTCCTGGGAGAGCAGGCGGCTGCGGGCCAGCACCGTGACCCGGCTGCCCAGCCGGGCGAAGGCCTGGGCCAGTTCCAGGGCCACCACCGAGGCGCCGATCACAATCAGCCGCTCGGGAAGGGTGTCCAGGGCCAGCGCACTGGTAGAGGTCAGGTAGGGGGTGTCGGCAAGACCCGGGATCGGCGGTACTGCCGGTCGGGCGCCAGTACCGATTAAGGCGCGGTCGAAGTGGACGACCTGCTCGCCGCCCTCGTTCAGCTTGACCATCAGGCTATGGGCATCGATAAACCGGGCCTCGCCGTGCAGGACCGTGATGGCCGGGTGGTCGCGCAGAATCCCCTCGTACTTGGCGTCACGCAGTTCCTCGACACGTCGCTGCTGCTGCTCGAGCAGCTTGGCCCGATCCACCACCGGCGCCTGGGCGCTCAGGCCTGCATCGAAGGGACTTTCCGTACGCAAGTGGGCAATATGGGCCGCGCGAATCATGATCTTCGAAGGCACACAGCCTGTATTGACACAAGTACCGCCGACGGTGCCGCGTTCGATCAGGGTGATCCGGGCGCCGCGCTCGGCGGCTTTCAGGGCCGCCGCCATGGCGGCGCCGCCGCTGCCGATCACCGCGATGTGCGGGGCGTCTTCATCACGGCCCTTGGACACCGATGCGCCTGCCGGGGAAGTGGGCCCACTGTTGGCCAGTCGAGCTTGGTAGCCAAGTCGGGTCACGGCAAACGTCAACGCCGAGGCCGGTGTCTCCGGATCAACGGCTACCGATGCCGTCCCCTGAGGATAGGATACCTCCACCGACTGCACGCCGGGCAGCTTCTCCAGGGCTTCCCTGACATGATCCGCACAGCGGTCACAGGTCATGCCACTCACGTTGAGTTCAATCATCACGTTTCTCCGAGTCTTCATTAGTAAAGCCGGCATCCTGCTTCCGCTTGTGGTATCGCGCGTAGAGAGGTAAGCCGATGGCCAGGGCGGCAAACAGCAGGTAATCGAGATAGCCTGCCAACGCGGCCAGGCCCGCCGTACCGAATAGCACCAGGGCGATTGGCGCGGCGCAACACAGCACCATCAACCCGGTGCCAAGCACGACGCTTAAAAATTTCTGCGAATCTTTCACGCTTATTCCTTCACCGTGGCGGGCAAGCTCGTAAACAACTCACCCGATGACCGCGATGTGCAGCTGCTTGATGTCACTCAGGGGGCGTATTCCTTGATTTGATAGAGCCGTTGTCACAACAGGCGTCGAACTGCTTCTTACGCCAAATCGCATAAATGGTCAGGCCGATGAAGAAGGCCAGGGCCGGCAATAACACAACGTCGAGATAGCCCGTCAGCCCCGCCAGGCCCACCGTGCCAAGCAGGATCACCAGGATCGGCGTAAAGCAGCACAATGCCACCAGGACGGTGCCGATCACGCTCACGCGCAGCAGGGGCTTGGGATTCTTCATGATCACTCTCGATCCGCTTGCGAGGATGTCGGGGTTGATGGATACCCAGCGTTGATGGTGGCCTCGGTCAATGCCTCCACCGACGTTCGGGCGTCGTCAAAGGTGACCACGGCCTCGAGATCCGCGTAGCTCACGTCGACTTGCGAGACGCCGTCCACCTTGTTGAGGGCGGCCTTGACGGTGATCGGGCAGGCGGCACAGGTCATGCCCGGCACCGACAGCGTCACGGTCTGCAGGGCCGCTAAGGCGGGCGTGCTGAGCAGGGCGAGTAGCGCGATGAAGGCGAAACGAGCTTTCATGGTAGATCTCCTTTTAATAGAACAGGGGCAAGATGTAGGGGAATACCAGGGCGATTAGCACCAGCAGCGATACGAGCCAGAAGATCGCCTTGTAGCCCGTCCTGACCCGTGGCACGGCACACACCTCTCCCGGCTGGCACTTTTCCACTGGCCGAAAGACGCGACGCCAGGCGAAGAACATCGCCACCAGCGCGACGCCGATAAAGAGCGGGCGATAGGGCTCCAACGCCGCCAGATTGCTGATCCAGGCGCCGGAAACGCCCAGCGTGATCAGCACCAGCGGGCCGAGGCAACACGCCGAGGCCAGGAGGGCCGCGACTCCTCCGGCGGCCAGGGGCCCTCGCCCCGTTTTAGATGTCCGCATTGACGATTCTCCTTTCGGGATGGGGGGAGCTACGATAAGGTTACTTCCGTAGCTTGGTACGGAGTCAAGCATCATGAAGAGACATGCAGATAAAGTGGCGGACACCATGACCATTGGCGGCCTGGCCAAGGCGGCCGGCGTCAATGTCGAGACAATCCGCTATTACCAGCGACGAGGGCTATTATCGGAGCCCGAACGCCCTCCCGGAGGTATTCGACGCTATAGTGCCGCCGATATCGACAGGTTGACGTTCGTGAAAACGGCGCAGCAGCTGGGCTTTAGTCTGGATGAGATCAGTGACCTACTTCGGCTGGAAGATGGCGCCCACTGTCAAGAAGCCAGTGCTCTCGCAGAGCACAAGTTAGGGGACGTTCGCGAGAAGATCGACAGGCTTGAAAGAATTGAGAAGGTGCTGAGCGAAATGGTCGACAGATGCCATGCACAACAAGGCAATATCACTTGCCCGCTAATTGCGTCATTGCATGAAGGGCTCAGAGAAGCAGAAGACCCAAGGGAGTAACTCACCTTCAGTTCGTTGAAAACAACGCGGTCAAAGAGTCGCGATCATCTATGGACCATGTCGACAAGGAAAGTTTGCATGACTAGCTTGCCTGACAACATCCTTCACCTTCCCGAGTACCACGTCCTAGGCACCAAGATGGAAGAGCATGATCTCCACTACCAGGTCGAAGCTCCTGAGCCTCTAGCTTGCGAGGAATGCGGCGTTGAGAGTGAGTTTGTCAGGTTCGGCAAGCGCGATGTGGCCTATCGCGACCTACCCATCCACGGAAAGCGGGTCACCCTCTGGGTGGTCCGTCGCCGCTACACCTGCCGGGCGTGTGGAAGGACGTTCCGGCCAGCTCTTCCGGAAATGGTAGACGATCACCGCATGACGCGGAGGCTTTACAACCACGTCGAGAAGGAAGCCTTCAATCACCCCTACGCCTACGTGGCTGATACCACGGGCCTCGACGAGAAGACTGTCCGCGAGATATTCAAGAAGAAGGCTGAGTTCCTGGCAGCCTGGCATCGTTTCGAGACACCCCGCTGCCTGGGGATCGACGAGCTGTACCTGAACCGCCGCTACCGCTGCATCCTGACCAACCTGGAGGAGCGTACCCTACTGGACCTGCTGCCCGGTCGCCAGCAGGACGCGGTGACGAGGCGCCTCATGAGCATGACCGAGCGCCACCAGGTCGAGATCGTCAGCATGGATATGTGGAAACCCTACCGCCGTGCTGTCCAGGCGGTACTGCCGCAGGCTCGCATTGTGGTCGATAAGTTCCATGTGGTGCGGATGGCCAACGAAGCCCTGGAGAAGGTGCGTAAGGGACTCAGGAAGGATCTGAAGCCAAACCAGCGGCGGACCCTCAAGGGCGATAGGAAGATCCTGCTGAAGCGTGCCCACGACGTTTCAGATCGCGAGCGGCTTATCATGGAGACATGGACAGGGGCCTTCCCTCAGCTCCTGGCGGCCTACGAGCACAAGGAGCGGTTCTACCACATCTGGGACAGCACCACCCGGCGTGATGCCGAAAAGGCGCTGGCCCGCTGGATTGACGACATTCCACAGGGGCAGAAAGAGGTGTGGAAGGATCTCGTCAGCGCCGTCAGCGGATGGCGCGAGGAGGTGCTGGCCTACTTCGAAACCGACACCCCAATCACCAACGCCTTCACGGAGTCGATCAATCGGCTGGCCAAGGACAAGAACCGCGATGGCCGGGGCTACTCATTCGAGGTGATGCGGGCCCGGATGCTCTACACCACCAAGCACAAGAAGAAGGTGCCGCAGATCAAGGAATCCCCCTTCCTGGGCAAGGCCACCATGACCTACAGCATGGGTCTTCCCGAGCCTGAGAAAAACTACGGCGTCGATCTATCAACCTTCTGGGAGAGTTAAGGGTTCGAAGGAGCAAGGGGGCTCCATCTACCACTTAATCCGGATACCCCTAATTTCTTAAATCGCCAACATGCCACCACGTTGGCTCCTCGGGTGGATGTAAAACGGGCAAGAAAGCGGCGAAAAGAAACACTAGCCCGCACTCTGATGACGATGGCCCGGTGTGCTGATCAAGGAGAGGCCTGGAGAGAGGCATGGATCGTTGCTGCCATGGAGTATTTCCATGACACAAAAGTAACGCAGAAAATGCTTCGACAACAGACCGTAGAGCGGACGACAGACGGGATACAGGTGGTAGTGGGTGGCGTTACCTACTGGCTGCCTCTGGATATTGAGTGCTAAGACACTGATAGCGTGCAGTCACTTGGAGGGCCCCGCGACTCTGTAGGCGAATGTCGCCCCGCCGTTTGGACGGGGCTATGGCTCTCTACCTATATGCCAGGGCTCAAGGGGGTGCCAAAAGGCGTGTCATGACCGTTGAGATGACGTCAAAACCAGGTCTTCATAAATGCCCTTGATAGCCTTCTCTTCTGGGCTGTGGCGCTGTGGCTCCTGTTCCTGCTTTGGATGTAGTGGGGTTATAAGCCCGTTAGAGAGTGACAGGACATCGCTGAGCTGCTCGTAATCGAGGTTTACGTTATCGACATTGTATTGGTTAAGGCGTGTCATGGTCTCTGTGAGTGCGGTCATACTGTGCTCTTCTTCTCCAAGCGGCGGAAAGGCTTGAATCAGCGGCTGACCGCCTTCCCAACCTATCTTGATTTGCCAGGAGCATCGCTAGGTTCCTTTTTCATCTAATGCGTCGTTTTTTGATCGAGATAAGTTCAGTTTTAACCCGAGCAGCGTCAGTAAGGCAGCGAGTATCCAAGCGGGGCCACTACCGGTGCGTGTGAAAGGAGTTAGGCCCTGCATCGGGGTCACCTCGCCAGTTAAACTGGCCTGTTCAAACTGTGGGGCACGGGCTGTGACGTGACCTTGTGAATCGATGATGGCCGTCACGCCATTACTGGTAGCTCGAAGTAGGTGACGACCATTTTCAAGGGCACGTAGACGCGCCATTTGAAGATGTTGGTGTGGGCCAATGGAACGCCCAAACCACGTGTCGTTGGAAACCGTTAATAGCAGCTCGGCATTACGCGCCTGTTGGGCGACATGGTCGGCGAAAATGATCTCGTAACAGATAGCATTGCCAATGGTGGTTCCAGCCACGTGTAACGGAGCCTGTACGTCTGAACCAGGGGTCAGCCGGGGTGTTGGCAAGTCGAAAAAAGCAAGGGTGTCAGCGAGGAGGCTTTGGAATGGCAAATACTCGCCAAAGGGCACTAAGTGCGCTTTTTGGTATTCGCCTTGCACATCATTTAGCCCTATGACGCTGTTATAAGAGCGCCCTTCACTGTCGCGTTGCAAAATGCCGGTCAACAAGGCGGTGTCAGGCCCCAGGTCGGACGCTACTTGTTCCAGTATTTGCTGTGCTTCCTGCTCAAGCATGGGAAGGGCTGCCTCAGGCCAAACGATGAGGTCGATATCCCTTGCTTGCACCCGTGTCATCGTCGTGTAGATACTGATCGCTTCGCGCTGCCCTTGGGCAGTCCACTTAATGCGCTGATCAAGATTCCCTTGCAACAATGCCACCTGGATGGGCTTGCCAGCCGGGGTTGTCCATTGGGCGGGCAATAGGAATGGAACGATCCACAGGGCGGCCATTGGGACGAGGAAAATCCAGCGGCGACGCAGTACCTCTACCCCTAACGTACCTGTCAGCGCGGTCATGAGTGACAGCAAGTACACACCACCAACGGGCGCCCATGGGGCTAGTGGAGAATCTATCTGAGAGGTGCCCAGCAATAACCAGGGAAAGCCGGTGAGCAACCAGGTGCGTAGCCATTCGCTCACCACCCACATACCGGCAAAGCTAAGAAAGGCGAACCGTGGCCCCGTGATGCGTCGATAGAGCCCAAAGGGGACTGCAAAGAAGAGCGCCAGGACGCTAACAAATAGCGTGGTGAGGAACATCGCCACCAAGGCCCCGGTGCCACCGAAATCGTGAATAGCAACGAAGACCCACGACGTGCCTGAACCGAACAGGCCTACCCCATAACACCACCCTCGCAGGGTGGCCATGGCGGGCGTTAGCGACGCTATTCTCCAATAGACCAGTGCCACGCTCACTGGGCCAAGCCACCATAGGGAAAAAGGGGCGGCACTCAAGGTAGTCAGTACCCCAGCGGCGAGCGCTACAACGCAATCGACTATTGGTGAGCGTCGCCCAGCAAAAAACGTATATTCTTTATCTTTATCGACCACATCCATAGCGTTACTCAGTGCGCTTAAATGTAGGCCGCTCACGCCATAGCGCCACTGCGTATACCACGACACCTGCCAATAACGCGATATCAGCCAGGTTGAAGGCCGGCCAATGCCAGTCTCGCCAATAGAAATCAAAGGAATCCACAACATAGCCGCGAAAGACCCGGTCAATCAGGTTGCCCATGGCGCCACCGAGGATAAGACTGTAAGCGATGGCTTCTCCTTTATGACGATTTTCAAGGATCAGCTTGATCAGAAAAATCGAGACCACTACCGCGATTCCGATAAAAAAGTAGCGCTGCCAGCCTCCACCATTCGCAAAAAGACTGAATGCGGCACCGGTGTTCCATAGGTGCACCCAGTTAAAGAACGGGGTCACCGAAACATACTCGCCATAGGCCATTGATTGCTGCACCAGCCACTTTACAGCCTGATCAGACGCTGCCAGCAGGCCCGATATGGACAATAGGGCATACGGCGAGAGCTTTTTGCCAATAATGAGCATTATTTAACCCTTCAACGCCAAAATGCGTCTGGCACCGTTAAGTACAATGCCCCCCGCGATGGTGCCGATAATCAGATCCGGATAATTGGAACCGGTCCACGCGACCAAGGCGCCGGCGGTGATGACCCCCAGGTTGATCACCACGTCGTTGGCCGAGAATATCCAGCTTGCCTTCATGTGCGCCCCGCCTTCCCGATGTTTGGATATGAGCAGCAGACAACTGGTATTGGCAATCAATGCGACGAATGCGATAGCCATCATCACCAGCGATTCAGGCTCACTACCGAATACAAAGCGTCTCACCACCTCTACGAGCACGCCCACAGCCAAGATCAGTTGCAGTACACCAGCAAGATGCGCGGCACGTACCTGCATTTTCACGCTATGTCCAACCGCATAAAGGGCAAGCCCGTACACCGCCGCATCGGCAAAATTGTCCAGGGATTCTCCAATCAGGCCGGTGGACTGGGCGATCAGACCGGCAGTCATTTCCACCACGAACAGAAGTGCATTGATGCCGAGCAACCAGCGCAGGGTCCCGGATTCTTGCTTAGCAGAAGCTGCCGAAAACTCGGCGGCCTTGATGGTCTCCGGATTTGCAGCGACGGTTTCCTGAAGCGAGGCGCCTAGCCCCAAGGTCTTCAGTTTCGAGGTGACGGGCTCGACCTCGCCGTCATGCACGACCTTCAGCCGGCGGTTCGACAAGTCGAAGGACAGCGCCCGAATCTCCTCAAAGCCGTTCAGGGCTAGGCGAATCATTCGTTCTTCTGATGGACAGTCCATCTTCGGCACGGCATAAACACTGACCCATCTCCCTGGCGCCTCGGAGGAGGCCTGTATATCGGTATCCGCTGCGGACGTTGCATCACCGCCACAGGCGCCACCACAGGATTTGCTCATGATACGACTCCACTTGAACAATGTTGTGGTACCATTTAAAACTATAAAGCTACTATAAGGTCAATAGAGTAAAGAATCCGTTGGGGAGGAGGCTGATGCGCATTGGTCAGTTGGCGCAGTTGGTAGGGGTCGAAACACAGACGATCCGCTTCTATGAACAGCAGGGCTTGTTGCCGCCGCCTGATCGGCAGGACAACGGTTACCGTGTCTATACCGAGAAGCATGGTGAGGGGCTGGCCTTCATCCGTCGCTGCAGAATCCTGGGCCTGTCACTGGCTGAGATTCACGAACTACAGAGCTATCAGGACGACCCTCATCAGCCTTGTACCGCCGTCAACGCCTTGCTCGATGATCACATCTCTCATGTGCGGTCGCAGATAACCGCTCTGCAAGCGCTTGAGAAACAACTCGTTTCACTGAGAGCGAGTTGCAACGATGACCGGGAAGTTGAGGCGTGTGGGGTTCTTGCTGGAATTAGCGAAGGAAACATGCACCAGCAGTAGGTGAAGCATCAACCAGATAATCCGATGAGATGCCGGTCTGTCTCACTCTCATGCAAAGGTAAGATCAACCATTAAATCCGTATACCCAAAACCTCTAGCAACTAAAGCTTCAACCCTTGAGCATTGTCTATTTGCACCCCTGGATTGGGAAGAGCGTCCCTTGCTCCCAAGCAAGTCATGGCGTGCTGGGCCGAAGTGATCATGTTTTAGGTACGGAGCTCAATCCACTTCAACCGGTAACGTCCAATCCACCATGAGTAGATTCATTTATTTTGTCGAGGCGCACCTTGTCTGGTTTGTGATGTTCGTCGCGGGGGTAGGCTTACTCTTTCCGGCCACCGGAATAATACTTGAGTTCGCGATTGGGCCATTACTGGCATTACTGATGTTGATCATCAGCCTCACATTCGATGCGCATGCAGTGCGCATCGTGTTCCGTAAGCCGTCACGGCAGTTGTTGGCATTGGGGCTGGTCTATGGGCCGATGTCGATTGCCGGGTGGCTAACGGGCCGTCTATTTTTTGGAAGCGGCCCGCTGGCTGCTGGCCAAACCTTGCTCGGCACTCTGCCGACGGATGTGTCCTCTCCTCTTTTGGTACTGATGGCGAAAGGCAATGTGGCGCTTGCCGCTGTTTTCAACGCAGTCAACACTGCGTTATGTCCGTTTATTGTTCCCTTCCTGTTTTTATGGCTCACTGGCCTCCAGTTAGACGTACCGCTGGGCTCAATTATTCTTGAATTAACACTGATCGTGCTTGTTCCTACCGTGATTGGGGTCAGCTTGCGGACAAAGTTCTCGACTTTCTTTGCACGGCATGATTCAGCGTATGCAGGGATAGGGTCAATTTTGTATCTGCTGATCCTACTCGCTGTGGTCGGGCCGAATGCCGCCACGATCATTGGCTATGGTGGGTATGCGTTTGTGATTGCGGGGGCGGCCCTGTGCCTCAATTTGATTGGGTACCTGGTAGGTATGTCCTCACGGTTACTCACTTCTGATCGCAAAGAGGTGATTACCTATCTTTTCACGGTCAGTAAAAAGGAATTCAGCATCGCCGCAGCGTTTGTCGCTGCTTCCGGTTTGCCATCAGAAATCGCGATTCCAGCCGCTTTTTTTGCCGTGATTCAAATGATCACTTCGCCCATCGCAGCGAAGATTCTCGCCCGCCACTGAAGGGATGGCCGTATCGGTTCTCCGTCAGAAGAGCAACCTGCACACGGTGTGTACAGGTTGCTCTTACCGACAAAACAGATACCGCCTACTTATAAGGTTGCAAATAGTAGCTACGCTAAGTCACTGCGACCAATACTGACCTTGCTAAAAGCATTTAACACAGAGGCTTCGCAGGGTATCTGTTCCTTTTTGGATTTAGGGTGCTTAAACGTATCGGCGAATCCTGGGCAGTGACGAACTAGTTTTTGGACAACACCTTCTACGTGCCGCACGTTAGACAGCACTTGGCGTAACCACTGCTCGAAGCTGCCTTGGTGGCTCAGCGTGAAGACTAAACCTTTATAGGAAGGAGGCTTGGATGCCTCCTCGCTACCACCAGCTCTGGGTTTTGGAGGGCGTCGTTGGATCTCCATGAGATAGAGCGTTTGATCTAACACATGCACCCGAATGACGAGCACCCCGCGAGGTACCTTGGTCTGAGTATCAACGTAAACCCAATTGGCGACTGTCGTTTTCACCTCCTCGTCTATTTCGAAAGGTTCGAGGCTGATCAACCGAGGGTCGGGGGAAGTGCTAAAGCCGTCTTCAAAGGTAAACCAGCTAACGCCACGAATCGTTGCGGGATAGGCCGATTGTAAATAGAGAAGCGCATTCCACATATCACGTAGAAAGCCCTGTGATTCCAGTGTAATAGGAGCATGAATAGAGGCCTGTCCGACCCCTTTTCCTGATCCATGTGGCTCCCCAGTGGAGAAAATGGTTTCGTCACCCGGAACGGGGACGCCTCGTGTATCGGGCACATTTTTTCGAGTATATCGTTTATCCAAGACGGCGCGAGGCTTACCTAAAATAACGAATTCGTCCTCAGGAAGGTCTAGCCAAGAAGAGCCATGGTCGGGCTCTTCATCATCCGTCAGGTCAATGACATCGGGGATGTCTTGAAGCTGATGATAGGGAAATTGAGTGGGAGCATCATCGCCATCGGTGGCTGGTACTGTCGTTGACTTCTCTCTTTCGCGGTGGATCGTGGCACCGTCGGGCTGCGTACAGCCTAATATCTGCAATCCTAGAAATGTGTTGCCACCATCAATTGGAACGCCAGAAACAGAGATTTCCCCGCTGCCTTGAAACCATGGGGTGGCTTTTAAAAGCATTTCATCTGGCGTGGAGCTGGTTTCAAATTGTGAATATATATATTTTGCAGCGCGCTTGGCATACGGATCGTACAACATATGCGCGAGCAAAATGGCATCGTGTCTATGAACATGATACGTAAATTTGACAGGCCACGTACCTGGGGATACAGGCGCATCAAGCGGTCGATAAAGACGTTTTTTGACTTCTTCCCAAGAGTAAGTGGCGAGCACTCGCTTGATTTCAGAGGATCGACCGTAAACGCGAATAAAAAATTCTGTGCAAGGGATGAGCAAGTGTTTGCCATCTGGAAGGTCAAATTCAATCAGGTATGTTTTGTGCTGATTTTTCTGGGGTAAGTAGTTCGAGTCATGAAAAGTGGTATAGAGGCTTCGTCCTGATTGTCGTAAATCATCTAAGGTGACAATTCGCCAGCCGCCTGGAGAAAAAGAAACGGAGAATTTTCTTTCCTCGTAGGCAATACGAGAGCTACTCACGCCCTTTTCCCATACTGACCCTATTCTCAATAGCCCAAGATGCGTTAAGACAGTCTCACGTCTCATCACGCCTCCTAAGTTATTTTCATGGTCGATAGTTCTTAAGAAGATATGGATTTTAGGGACGCTTCGTAAGCGATTGTTTTTAAATATAGGCCCGTACCACCAAACGACCAAGCGCTCTGCCTCGTCTTTTAGGGTGCCATCCCGGAAGCTAAAGGTTCTGGATTGTTTGAGAGAAACGGTCACTAGGGCGCGCTCTATGTAAACTCGACATAGAGATTGTCGCAGCAATTATTGTTTAGTCGCAACAATTGTTGAAAATGACAGCCGCCACCTACCAGGGCGGCGCCGCTGGCACTGTGATGGGGTTGTCGAAATGGCCTTTTTCCCCAGTCCGCTTCCAGCGGTAACCCGCAAACCGAGCGCACGGCGGCGACTTCCAAGGCATCCTCCTCAGAAAGCGGCGGCAGAATGCCCGGCAGGCGGCTGGCCAGCATGGTTTTGCCGGTGCCCGGCGGACCTGCAAATAACAGGTTATGGCCTCCGGCCGCCGCGACTTCCAGCGCACGGCGGGCCTGCTGCTGGCCGCGCACATCGGCGAGGTCTTCCACTGGGGCGGTGGTTTTCACCGAAGCGCTGAGTTTGTGCGGGGGTATCTTCTCTTGAGCGAGTAAGTGCGCCACTACCTGCCAGAGAGTATCGGCAGGCAGCACCGGCAAATCGCCTGCCAGGGCGGCCTCATCGGCGCAGTCGCGGGGAATGATCAGTGCTTTTTTTGCCCGCCGGGTGGCCAGGGCAAAGGGCAGTATTCCCGGCACCGCGCGCAGCTTACCGTCCAGGGCCAGCTCGCCAGCGCACTCCATGCCCTCTAGCGCTTCCACGGGAATTTGCCCGGAGGCGGCAAGAATGCCCAGGGCAATGGGCAGATCAAAACGGCCACCCTCCTTAGGCAGATCGGCGGGGGCGAGGTTTAAGGTAATACGGCGGGTATTGGGAAAATCAAAGCCTGCATTAACCAGTGCACTGCGCACCCGTTCGCGGCTCTCTTTTACCGCCGTTTCCGGCAAGCCCACTAGCGTTAGGCCCGGCAAGCCGTTGGCCAGATGCACCTCAACATGCACCGCCGGTGCATCTAAACCTACTCCTGCCCGCGTGGCTACAATGGCTAGCGTCATTGCATTCCCTCGCTGTCGTTTGCTAAAAGCCCTAACCCTAATGTAAGCGAACTCTACTTTATCTTAAGTGCTTAACCTATCGTAATTAAGAACGCTTTGGTAGCTTCACGTTCTTCTACTCATTGCCCTGATGGCTAACCGCTGGCACTGCCTCTAGCGCCGTAGTCAGCTTTCGGGCAAAGCGCTGAGCGGAGGGGAGTGCGCCGAAGCTCCATACCGGCGGCAGGCGAACTATCCTGTCGTGCCTGACGCTGGGGAGTTGCTGCCATAGGCCGCTTTTTGCAAGCTTCTCCTCGGCTCCGGCGGGCAGCGGGTCGATGATCACCAGCGTTGCTTCTGGGTAGCGCGCCAGCGCTTCAATCCCTACCAGCGCAAATCCCCAGGCATTGGTGGTTTGATCCCAGGCATTGGGGAGGTCGAGCTGTTCCAGCACGGCGTTGTATAAGCTGTTTTCCCCAAACACCCGCACGTGGCGGGCATCCATGAATTGCACCATTAGCAGCGGCGCGATTTCTGACTGAGAGAGTGGCCGGGATTCGCGCAGTGTGGTCATCAAGGCTTGGGTGTCTTCAATAAGCTGCTCGGCCTGGGGCTGGTGCTCGGTTAACTCACCCAGCTCACGGGTCAGGGTTTGCATCTCCTGCCAGGTATCGGTGCCGGGGGAGTAGAGCGAGAACGATGTGACGGGCGCTATTCGCTCCAGACGCGGCGTTAAACCGGCGAACATAGGTGAAATAAGCGTCTGTTCTGGCGGCACCTGGGCCAGCAGTTCCATATTGGGCTGGGTGCGTAGGCCCATATCGGTGGCACTATCGGGAATATGTGGCTCGCCTACCCACTCCTGGTAGTCACTCTGCTGGGCGACACTGCTCACCGGCGCATCAATCGCCAACAGCGTTTCAGCAATGGTCCAGTCCACCGTGGCCCACTGCGCCTGGGCAGTAGAAACGCTCAGCATACAAACGGCGAACAGCCCGCAGCGCGCGAGCAAAGAGAACAGGTTGGTGTGGCGCATGGTGGTGAGAGGCCATCCAGAAAATAAGGGCTGTATTTAAACGATAATATTTATTGTTTGCAAACTTGTATGCAAGGAAAAATGCCCAGGTACAGTGGCCTGGACAAATGGGGTTACAATAAATTAACAATGCTTAGATAAGAGCTTAGATACGGGCTTGGAACGTCACTCAGCACTAGTGTTTAGAAACGGTAGTGAACACTAGCGGTCACGCCGCGCTCGGCACCGAAGTAGCAGTACTCCAGGGAGTTGCAGGAGGCCACGTACTCTTTATCCAATAAATTGTTCACGTTTAAACGTGTTTCGACACCATCTACGCCGAGTTGGCTGAGGTCGTAGCCAATGGTGGCATCCACCAGGGTGTAATCGGGCACGGTTGCGGTGTTGGCCCGGTCAGCGGCGATATCCGCGTAGTGACGCACGCCGACACCCATATCTACGCCGTTTAGCCAGCCCTTGTTGGCCTCGTAGTGGCCCCAGAGCTGCACTTGATGCCGTGGGGAGTAAATCGCGTTGTTGCCCTGGTTACCATCATCGCTTTTGGCGTAGGTGATGTCGGTGAAGCTATAGCCTGCCTGAACCGAGAGGGTATCCGTTAGCTGGGTTTGCGCTTCCAGCTCCAGCCCTTGGGATTCGATCTCCCCCACGGCGCGGTATGGGTCGGTGGGCTGCTCTTTGGTGGCGACGTTCTCCTGGCCGATATGGAACAGCGCCGCGCTGTACTGGCTTTGGCTACCGTTAGGCTGGTATTTAACGCCGGTTTCCCACTGTTCGCCCTCCATGGGCTTCAGCAGGTCACCACGCTCATCCACGAAGCTGGTGGGGGTGAACGCGGTGGAGTAGCTCAGGTAGGGCGCTACGCCGTTATCGAACAGGTAGACTACCCCGGCGCGGCCACTGAACTGGGTGTCGCTGAGGGAGCTTGTATCACCGCTATCGCGGTTGGCATTGTCGATATTGACCCAGTCGTAGCGGCCACCCAAGGTGAAGCGCCAGTTATCGAGGGCTATCTGGTCTTGCAGGTAAACCCCGGTCTGGTCGATCTCATGGCGTTCGCGCACCGGGGCGTAAAACTCGATGGGGTCGCTGCCATAAACCGGGTCAAACGCATTGAGCGGCGGGAAATACCCAGTGGGCCACGATACGTCGTTTTTCCGCTGCTGGTAATCAACCCCGACAAGCAGTGTGTGATCCATAAAGCCGCTGCTGAGGGTGGCTTCTAACTGGTTGTCGAGTGTCCAGGCTTCCAGAGATTCATTGCTGCCGGAGTAGTAGCGGGTGAGCTCGTCAGACGTAGGGGATGTCCAACCATAGCCATAGACTTGATTGAGCACTACGTCGGAATTGAGATAGCGCATCAGTTGACGGCCGGTCACCTGATCGTTAAAGCGGTGTTCCAGGGCGTATCCGAACATGCGCTGGGTGCGCTCGTAGGTGTCGTAATCCTCTTCACCATCAAAGAAGTTGTTGCTGATCTTGCGGCCATTATGGGCGACCACGGCCCCCTCATAGGGTACGCCGGAGTGGTAGCCACCTTCGGGTTCATCCTGTAGGTAGGCTTCTACGGTGAGGCTGGTGTCATCGGTGATATCCCAGGTGAGCCGGGGCGCAATGGCGTAGCGCTCCTCTTCTGCCGGGCCAAACTGGGTATCCGCGGCGCTGGCAATCCCGGTTAGGCGAAAGGCCATCCGCTGCTCTTCGCCAATAGGGCCGGTGAGGTCAAAAGCGGCGCTGCGCTGGTTTTTATTACCCACTCGAAAACGCAGCTCACCGCCCTGTTCAAATTCTGGTCGCTTGCTGTTCAGGGCGACCACCCCGCCAGGTGAGGCGCGCCCATAGAGCACCGAGGCGGGCCCGCGGACGACTTCTATGCTGTCCAAAAACCACGGATCGATGCGCATACTGCTATGGGAGTTGGCATCGCCCATGACTTTCAGGCCATCCAGGAAGGTATTGCTCAAGCTGCCGTCAGAAAAACCGCGCAGTACCAGGTAGTCGAAGCGATTGGAGGCGCCTACCTGATTGCTGTAAACACCGGGCGTGTAGTCGGTGGCGCGCTGCACGGTACTTACTCCGCGGTTATCCATCTGTTCGCGGGTGATCGTGGAAACGCTCTGGGGTATTTCGATCGTCGGCGTTTCCACTTTGGTGGCAGCCTGCTGGGCAGTGACTGTGACGGTGGCTAACTCGGTGCTTTCTTGAGCGTATACCGGGGAAACGGCCAGTGCCGAGAGCATGGCGGCGCTAAGCGGAGAGCGTAGAAAACGGTGATGGGGGATGAGCATGGAGGCACCTGCAATAAGCATCAATTAACCAATGTGTTAATGAGAATTATTGCGCTTAATGGCTGCTGAAAGGTATGCGCAATGACAAAGGGAGTATGCGTGCTGCCAAAAAACGTCCAGCAGAGGAACTTACCGCTCCAAAAACAACCCTGCGGCTTTTAATGGCGATGGTGTACTTCATGGGGCGCAATGCCAAAAGCGCGCTTAAAGGCGGTGGCAAAATTGGTGGCGTGGCGGTAGCCACAGGCGTGAGCGGTTTGCTGCACGCTGTAGCCGCGCTGCAAATCACGATACGCCTGCGCCAAGCGGCACTGGCGAAGATGATCAAACACAGAGTAGCCGTAACAGGCGCGAAATTTCTGGCGTAGACTGCTGGGACTCATAGCGGCATCGCGAGCCAAGTCGTGCAAATAATAGGTAAGCATTGGCTGTTCGGCGATGCGCTGATGCAACTGTTCAAGACACTGGCGGTCACGCGGGGTTAAGCGAGTTTCCGGGCGCTGAGGTTCGGCGTGTGCTTTCTGCGGTGGCTGTGGGCCTGATGGCAAGCCGTGACCGAGTAGCTGTAGCGCTAACCCTTGCCATACCAGCAGCTGTCGGCAGGCATTGGGAGGTTGATCAATAGTGTCGCGCAGGGCATTAATGAGCGATTCAGGCAGCCGCCAGTGATGCAGCAGCGGCTTAGCGGGTGGCAAGGGGAGCCCATGGGGATGTGTGGCGAGCACCGCGAGGTTTACTGTACGCAGACGCGGCTGCGCGGGCTGGCATACGGTGAGCGAGTGTTGGGGATTAAAGTGTGCGCAAAGCCCATCACCTGCTGTTAATGCAAAGCACTGGCTACCCACGGTGGCATTAATATGGCCCTCCAACACCACACAAATAAACCAGGGCACTGATCGACGCGAGGCTGACCAGTAGGTGCGCTCTACCTGTAAATCGGAGAGTGTTAGGTGGAGTGAATTGGGAAGGCTGACATCGTGAACACTGCCTTGAGCGACGGGCGCCAACCCAGCACAAGCGCCATCGATTTGGTAATCGATGCCGAAGCGCAGCCCCAACTGCTGCAACGTTTGGGAGGTAAGGAGTTGCGGCGTTGGGCCTGAAATTGGATGAGCGGCGATGGAGGTCATGGGATTAGCGCTTTTATGGATGTGCATCAAATTGGCGCATCGGTGCTCAAGGTGATTAGTCAGTAAGAAAGGTTCTGTGCTGGCAACTACCATCGCGTGGCTGAGTCAACGCAGGATTGCCCTGTATTGGTGCTTACACGCTATCTTTGTCGAAGTGGCTTTTTGGGGCAGCCGTTCACAAGATAGCAGTGAGCTTGAAGAGGGCTGTGATACGAGGAAGGTAACACTGGCAGAAAAAAAGTCAATGATATTGATTCGTGTTTACCGATTGGATGACGTCACTAGTAACCATACGCGAGAAGTCATTAAGAGGCAGCACCGCTGCACCTTGAGGTACCGGCAATAGATGAAGGCAGGCTATTGCCGATATCAGTCCTACCGGTTAGGCGGGTTTGTCATCTTCATCTGGGTGACTCGTCGGCTCTGGAGTGGGCGTCGGGGGTGCTTCTGCTTCCATTGGCGTGTCAGTGGGCTCCGTGGAGGCTTCAACGGCTGCTTCAAGGTTAGCGACTTGACGCTCTAACGCCTCTACCCGTGAACGGGTGCGCTGCAGTACATCCATTAAAATGTCGAAATCTTCCCGTGAGACAAGCTCCAGGCGGTCGAAGGCGCCACGCACGACTTGCTGCACGCCCTTTTGAATATCTTCCGGCGCTTGGGAGGCGTTTTGTAAACGGTCACCAATCTGCTGGGCCAAGCGGCTAATACGGTCTTGAGGCGCCATTGTTCTCTCCTAGATAAACCTGCTTTAAATATTGCTTACCGGTAAGGATACGCAACAGTTGGCGAATTCGCATGTATCGCGTGCTTTTACTGCTTAACCCAGGGTGTGCATCGAAATAGAGCAGGCTACTTTTGCTTACGCCCTTTTTTGGTGCAATAGTGGTGGTATGAGAATGGATTTGCTCAGATTTAGCGCTGAAGTGCATTTGTGACTCTAGATAATTATCTGATTTTTAATAAAAAAAAGTCAGCTGGCACAGTATGCGCATTATCGGTTCAGGTGCTTATTCTGGCGGCTGTGCCGCTACCAATCTAGCAGGACTTATCCAGCAGGGGAGATCCGGGATGAAACTCATCACCGCTATCATCAAGCCATTTAAGCTCGACGACGTTCGTGAGGCATTGGCCGACAACGGCGTTCAGGGCATTACGGTCACTGAAGTTAAAGGCTTTGGCCGTCAGAAAGGGCATACCGAGTTGTATCGTGGCGCGGAGTATGTCGTCGACTTTCTACCCAAGGTGAAAGTGGAAGTGGCCGTAGACGATGCCCGGTTAGAGAGCGTATTGGATGCGATCTGTAGCGCGGCTAACAGCGGCAAGATCGGTGACGGCAAGGTGTTTGTGACACCGCTTGAAGACGTTATTCGGATTCGGACAGGCGAACGCGGTGCAGACGCCGTTTAACGCTGTTTTTTCGGATCATTTCTATAGTTCAACGGGGAACATACAATGAATGAGTTGACTGATCTGAGCTACGCGCTCGATACGTTCTACTTTCTAATTTGCGGTGTGCTCGTCATGTGGATGGCGGCAGGCTTCTCCATGTTAGAAGCGGGCTTAGTACGCTCCAAAAACACCGCTGAGATCCTGACCAAGAATATCGCGCTGTTTGCCATTGCCTGCACCATGTACCTGCTGGTGGGCTACTACATCATGTACTCCAGCAGCGCTGGCGGCTTCTTACCCAATCTGGGCTTCTTGATTGGCGCTGAAAACAGTGTGGATGCAGTTACCGCTGGCGGTGATGACGCGCCCTACTACTCCATGCGTTCTGACTTCTTCTTCCAAGTCGTGTTCGTGGCAACCGCCATGTCGATTGTGTCGGGTGCCGTCGCTGAGCGTATGAAGCTGTGGGCCTTCCTGGCCTTTGCTGTGGTAATGACCGCGTTTATCTATCCGGTGTCTGGCTACTGGACTTGGGGTGGCGGCTGGTTGTCTGAAGTGGGCTACTCTGACTATGCGGGTTCAGGCATTGTGCACCTTGCCGGTGCGGCGGCTGCGCTAGCGGGTGTGATCGTGCTCGGCCCACGTAAAGGCAAATACGGCAAAGACGGTTCTATCCACGCTATTCCCGGTGCCAACATGCCGCTGGCAACGCTGGGTACCTTCATCCTGTGGATGGGCTGGTTCGGCTTCAATGGCGGTTCTGAGCTCAAACTTGCGGCCGTCGATTCTGCTAACAACGTGGCACAGGTGTTTGTAAACACTAATGCAGCAGCGGCGGGTGGTGTTATTGCTGCACTGATCCTGGCCAAACTGTGGTTCCGCAAAGCGGATCTGACCATGGCCTTGAACGGTGCGCTGGCTGGCCTGGTGGCAATCACCGCTGATCCGCTCTCTCCGACCGCACTGAGCGCTACCATTATCGGCGCGATTGGCGGCATCATCGTGGTCGCAGCCATCGTCACCCTCGATAAAGTGAAGCTGGATGATCCGGTCGGTGCGATCTCGGTTCACGGTGTTGTCGGTATCTGGGGCGTGCTGGCAGTGCCGCTGAACAATGACGGCGCATCATTCGGTGCCCAGATCATCGGTATCGTAGGTATCTTCGCTTGGGTATTCCTGGCCAGCCTGGTGGTATGGCTCATCCTGAAAGCCATCATGGGCATCCGGGTTAGCGAAGAAGATGAGTATGAAGGCGTGGATATCGCTGAGTGCGGTCTCGAAGCCTACCCAGAATTTGGCATTAAGAAATAATTTAATGCTGACCTAGTGAGCTGGCGTGCTCCTTCTGGCCTCCCCTTAGTGGGAGGCTTTTTTATTCTCTGCCGATAGCGGTGTATGCTGGTAGTTAGCGGTTAACGGCTGCAACATTCGCAGCTGTTCAACCCGACCCCATCACGGCCACCCAGTTAGAGGATATGGTAATGAAATTGATTACAGCGATTATCAAGCCGTTCAAGCTCGACGATGTGCGCGAGTCGCTTTCTGATATCGGCGTACAGGGTATTACGGTAACGGAAGTGAAGGGCTTTGGGCGCCAGAAAGGGCATACCGAGCTGTATCGTGGTGCTGAGTATGTGGTGGACTTCCTGCCCAAGGTGAAGCTCGAAGTCGCCGTGGACGACGACATGGCCGAGCAGGTGATTGATGCCATCACCCAGGTGGCGAACACGGGTAAAATTGGCGACGGCAAAATCTTTGTGATGCCGCTGGAGCAGGTGATTCGTATCCGTACTGGCGAAACGGGCAAAGACGCGGTTTAAGTTTGTGAATTGTGAATTGTGAATTGTGAGGCGTAAGTCGCACAAAGCCCCTGTGGATCATCTCCAGCAGGGGCTTTGTATTAATGATGCATCACAATAGCGGCTAAAATTTTTCCACTCACCACTCACCACTCACCACTCACCACTCACCACTCACCACTCACTTCTCGACAAACGCACGCTCAATGACGTAGTCGCCTGGCTCGCCCATGCGCGGCGAAATATTCAGGCCCAGCTCGTCTAGCAGTGCGCTGGTATCGTCCAGCATGGCGGGGCTGCCGCAAATCATCGCGCGATCCTGGCGTGGGTCGATGGGCGGCAGGCCGGTATCTTCAAACAGCTTGCCCGAACGGATATGGTCGGTCAGGCGTCCCATGGTGTGGAACTCTTCCCGAGTAACGGTGGGGTAGTAGACCAGCTTTTCAGCGATGTCTTCGCCCAGGTATTCATGGGCTGGCAGCTCTTTGGTGATAAAGTCGGCGTAGGCCAATTCAGAAACTTCCCGCACACCGTGAACCAGCACTACCTTCTCAAAGCGCTCGTACACTTCAGGATCCTGGATCAGGCTCATAAACGGCGCCAAGCCGGTGCCGGTGGAGAGCATGTAGAGGTTGCGGCCCGGCAGTAGGTCATCGCACACCAGCGTGCCGGTGGGCTTGCGGCTGACCATAATCTGATCGCCTACTTTCAGGTGCTGAAGGCGTGAAGTGAGTGGGCCGTCGGGTACTTTAATGCTGAAGAACTCAAGGTGGTCTTCGTAGTTGGGGCTGGCAATGGAGTAAGCGCGCATCAGCGGCTTGCCATTCACTTCCAAACCAATCATCACAAACTGACCGGTTTTGAAGCGCAGGCTGCGCTCGCGGGTGGTGCGGAAGCTGAACAGGGTATCGTTCCAGTGATGGACGCTAAGCACTTCTTCCAGAGCAAACTTACTCATGCCGTTTTCTCCATTAGTCGATGCTGGCGCTAGTCCGCATCGGTTATATTCTTAAAAAGAATAAAAATGATTAAATATGTTGCCAGCAAGTCTAAGCAAAGGGTGGTATATCTGTTAAGCGAATTATATTGATAACGGTTATCTGAAAAATAGATATAGATCAAATAAAGGTCAGACTCTATGCACTACACCCTGCGGCAGTTGGAAGTCTTTGTGGCGGTTGCTCAGCATGAGAGCGTCTCCCATGCTGCGCGGGCGCTGGCCATGTCTCAGTCGGCAACCAGCACGGCGCTGGCGGAGCTTGAGCGGCAGTTCGATTGCCAACTGCTGGATCGGATCGGAAAACGCTTAAAACTCAACGCACTGGGTTTTCAGCTGTTGCCCAAAGCGGTGGCGCTGCTGGATCGCGGCGAAGAGATTGAAGAGCTTCTACGTGGTCAGAAAGGGGTTGGGTCGCTAGATGTAGGGGCTACGCTGACCATTGGCAACTACCTGGCCACGCTGCTGATTAGCGATTTTATGCAGCGCCACCCTGGTAGCCGGGTGCGCTTGGCGGTGCGCAATACGCGCCATATTATCGAAGGCGTGCGCCAGCACTCGCTGGATTTAGGCTTGATCGAGGGGCAGTGCGACGATGACATGATCATCAGCCAACCCTGGGTGGAAGATGAGCTGTGCGTGTTTTGCTCGCCGCGACACCCACTGGCAGGCCGCGAGCACCTTGAACTTGAACAGCTGCTGCGTGAGGACTGGATTATGCGCGAAGAGGGCTCTGGCACCCGCATGACTCTGGAGCACGCCGCCCGTCACCGCCGCAGCCGGTTTAACACTCTGCTAGAGCTAGAGCATACGGAAGGTATTAAGCGTGCCGTGGAGTCAGGACTGGGGATTGGCTGTGTCTCGCGCCTGGCGCTGCGTGATGCCTTCCGGCGCGGCAGCTTGGTGCCGCTGCCTACGCCGGAGTTGGACTTAAAGCGTCAGTTTACGTTTATTTGGCACCGGCACAAATACCTCACCACCGGTGTGCGCGAGTTCCTGCGCCTATGCCGTGAAATGACCGCCGGGGCCAAGCGCAGCGACGATATTGCGCTGCCGCCGATTCCTTAATCTCTCAAAATGATGTCAACGCCTTGGGTGAGTTTGATGTTAGGGGCGCAGGTGGGCGCTGGGAAAGCTTAAAACTGCTGATAGTGCCTGCCAGATGATCGGCCTGTTCTTTTAGCTGCTCGGCGGCAGTCGTGGACTCTTCCACCATGGCCGCGTTTTCCTGAGTCATGCGATCCAGTTCTGCGACGGCAATGTTGACCTGATTGATGCCATCGCTTTGCTCGCTGGTGGCCGCATTGATCTCCTCCAAAACATCGGTAACGCGGGTAATATGCGCGACGATGTCTTGCATGGTAGATCCCGCATTACGCACTAAAGTGGTGCCATTGTTAACCTTAGTTTGAGAGTCCTCAATCAGCTTTTGAATATCGTTGGCGGCATCACTGCTACGCCCAGCCAGCTTGCGTACTTCATCGGCCACCACGGCAAAACCGCGGCCATGCTCGCCAGCCCGAGCGGCTTCCACTGAGGCGTTAAGCGCCAGCAGGTTGGTCTGGAATGAAATGCTGTTCATCAAGGTGACAATCTCACCGATCTTATTCGAAGCGTGGGTAATGTCTTCCATGGTGGTCACCACATTTGCTACAACCTTCCCCCCTTCGTTGGCTACCTTTGAGGCGGTTTGGGAGAGCTTGTTGGCTTCTTTTGCGGATGCCGCCGTGTGTTGAACCGTACTGGTGATTTCCTCGATCGATGCAGAGGTCTGCTGCAGGCTAGCGGCAGCATTATCGGTGCGACGGGATAAGTCCTGGCCTCCCATGGCGATCTCATTGGCCGCGTGGTGAACCGATTCACTGCTGGTGCGCACATCGATTAATACGGCTTCCATTTTGCCTACGAAACGGTTGAAAGCCTTGGCAATTTGTGTGATCTCGTCATTGCCCTCTTCAGGCAAACGCTGTGTTAGGTCACCCTCTCCTGAGGCGATGTCATCCATCGCGTTACGTGCAACCAACAAGCGGCGCAGCAGCAGTGAAAGCAGTAAGCCAAAGACTACCGCCGTGATTGCGGCCACAATCAGCAGCGTGACTATCGATGTAGTGGCGATGCCACGCAGACCTGCCGTCGCCTCGTGTTCGTCTAGTGCAACAATCAACTGCCAGCCACTGCTACCGCCCACGTTATTGCCCATTAGCAACGTATCGCTGTTTTGCAGTGAAAGTGATTGGGGTTCATCGGCTTGGGCGATTTCGCTAAGCCGGGTGTTGGTCAGTTCATCGCTCAAACGTGTGGAAGGTTCGAGCGTCATGTCAGCGTCAGGATGCGCGATCAGGGTGCCGTCTTCAGTGGTTAAAAAGCCGAAACTGGACGGCGTCGGAGCAATGCCAGTCACAATCTCGATCACATCCTCGATGGTAATATCCGCACCAATGACTGCGGCCAGCTGTCCATTACGATAGAAAGGGCGTGCAAAGGTAACGATTAACCCACCCGTTTGGGCATCCGTGTAAGGCGCCGTAATAATGGTCTCTTGCGCTTCGGCTGCGCCTTGAAACCAGGGCCGCTGGCGAGGGTCGTAATCGCTGGGCGGTTGCCAACCATCGGAAAAAATAGCGTCTGGTGTGGAAGGGTAAGCAATGTAGGCCGTCATAAAGCTGCCTGAGCCAGCCAGTTGGCGCAGTGCGGCAAGCGGGTCATCGCTATTGACTGCATCATCCATGCTGGAAAGCATGGTATAGCGTGCGCTAAACCACTCGTTAATAGCTTGCGTATTGCCGTTAACCACGGCGCTAAGATTGCGCGTTATTTGCTGGCTATTATGGTGTTTTACGGTGGTGTAACTGGCAATGCCGTTAACCACTAGAGCGAGGGTAATCGCCACTAATGCAGCCAATAGGATGCGTGCTCGGAGGGTAGATAGCATGGTCGCTCTCGACGTAGAAGTGCATGTCAGTACTCGGGGGGGGAGGTACCGCTTGTAATGTCTTCTAAGCTATCGGCGAGAACGACCCTTTCTTTAGTGTTGAATAATAGTTAAGTTTCGGATATTACTAGCGTAAATCACTAACTGCTTGTTGGATATCGGCCAGTGACGCTTTACTTAGATCTTTTGATAGGGAATGAATCACCAGCTTTTGGGTAGGGGCATCGAGTTTATCGCGTAAAAGTCCCAAAAATTTAGGCGGCGCCACCATAATGAGCTTCTCCATACTGTTGCCTACTCGAGCGCTGTAAAGTCGTTGAGCGACCTCTTTCGCAAACAGCTCGTTTTCGTGCTTAGTAGCCGTTCCCTCTTCGCCAGCCGAGCGAGAGGTAGTGGACATCGACTCATGCACATCGCCTCGACCGTCGGTGACCAAGTCACCTTCGTGTAGACGTCCTTCAGCGTGAACCATGCTTTCTTGCTCTGCCAACGTTAAGGCATCTCGGGTAAAAATACGTGCGCGAGCGGCGTCGGCTACCACGATATAGGTTGTCATCGCTGTGCATACTCCATGTCGTTGATGGTCATCTAACCATGGCAATCGTTTGGCGTTAGGTCAAACGCTTGCCTCAGCTTAAGCAACGTGGTTACAGCGCCTTGCTACGCAGCAAGCTGGTGACGGCTTCACCAATCAGCACCAGCACAATAATGGCAATCAAAATGGTCGCCACGGTAGGCCAGGCAAAGGTGTCAATTGCGCCTTGCAGAATAACCCCGATACCCCCGGCGCCCACCAGCCCAAGTACCGTCGATTCGCGGATATTGATATCCCAGCGGAGTATGACGATGGCAAAAAACGCGGGCATGACCTGGGGCACGATTGCATAGGCCACCACTTTGGCCTTGGAGGCCCCGGCGGCTTCCATGGCCTCTACGGGGCGCCGGTCAATCTCCTCTATCGCTTCGCCCATCAGCTTGCCGATAAAGCCAATCGAGCGAAACATGATGGCGAGTATGCCCGCTAATACTCCAGGGCCAAAAATGGCCACGAACAGCAGCGCCCAGATAATGGTGTTCACCGAACGGCTTGAGACCAGAATGAAGCGACCAAGCCACAAGCAGGCGCGGTTGGGAGTAGTGTTCTGGGCGGCGATGTATGCCACCGGAAGCGCCAGGAAAATCGTCAGAAAGGTAGCCAGCGTAGCGATATGCACGGTCTCGATCAGTGCTCCGATAATGCCATTGAGCCCCGCCGCACTGGGTGGCCACATGCGTGCGGCAAGCCCGGAGATTTGGTTTGGCGCATCCCACACCCACGGCCAGAAAATATCAATATCGCGCACCGCCCAAACCACTAACATCAAGGTAGCTAGCAGAACGGCGTAACGAATAAGGCGCTGTTTGCGGTCATAGCGTTGCCAAATACGATCGGCAAGCTGCTGTGCGTGATCTACCATATTTTTTTCCTTACCCAGCCGCTGACACCTTCACTGAGCAAAATGACCGCGATGATAATGAGCAGAATCGCAAAGGCGAAATCGTAGTCGTAACGCCCAAAGGCATTCATCAAGGTGCCGCCAATGCCGCCTGCCCCAACGATTCCTACCACCGCTGATGCGCGCAAGTTACTATCCAATTGGTACATGGATAGCCCTACCTGGCGTGGCAGAATTTGCGGAAAGACCGCATAAAACAGAATGGCCACATAGCCAGCGCCGGCGGCTTTCATCGCCTCTACTTGGCCCCAATCAATCTCTTCGATCTCTTCGGCGAGTAACTTGCCCACAAAGCCGATGGAGTAGAGCGTCAGGGTTAGAATACCTGCGAGTGGGCCAAATCCAACGGCGGCGACAAACAGGATGGCAACGATTACCGGATGAAAGCTGCGCGATACGATAATCACCGACCGGCCAATCACATAGATAGGCATTGGAGCGATATTGCGCGCTGCCATCACGGCAAACGGAATAGAGAGCAAAACCCCCATCAAAGTCGCCAAAATGGCGATTTGGAAGCTCTCTTTAAAACCGGTAATCAGTAGCTCGTAGCGCTCTAAGTTGGGGGGGAAGCCGCCGCTAAAAATACGCGCTGCGCGGGGCAGCCCTTCAGAGATACGCGCCCAGTTGAATGGCAGCGAGCCGAAGGCCCAGACCAAGTAGATGACCGTGACGATGATCAGCCCATAGCGCAGCACGGGGTTAGCAATAAACGGCGGCTTTTTCCAGGTGTGGGGCGCGGTGGAATGGGCGTCACGCGGAGTCATGAGTGTGCTCCTCCGCTGGCGTATCGGTGATCGCGTCGTCCGGCGCTTCAATGCCGCCGTAAATGGCGTCTAACGCGTCTTTATTGAAGTCGGCGGGTAAGCCATCAAATATCATCTTGCCGTGGCGCAGGCCCACGATGCGCTCGGTATAGGTTTTGGCCTGTGCGACATTGTGGATATTGATCAGCACCGGCAGCGACAGCTCGCTGGCCAGGCTTTGCAGCAGTATCATGATTTGCTCGGAGGTGCGTGGGTCGAGCGAGGCAGTCGGTTCGTCCGCCAACAGCACTTCAGGTTCCTGCATCAGGGCTCGCACGACGCCTACCCGCTGGCGCTCGCCACCGGATAGCTCATCAGCGCGCTTGTTGGCGTAGTGAGCGATTCCCACCCGCTCCATCAATACAAACGCACGCTCAATATCTGCTTGTGGGTAGCGTCGCGAGATCGCTTGATAGAGATTGACGTAACCCAACCGCCCGGCCAACACGTTCTCCATCACGGTCAAGCGATCCAGTAGGTTAAAACCCTGGAACACCATGCCGATCTTGCGGCGAGCACGGCGCAGCTCGGCACCTTTCAGGTTCACCAGCTCATTGCCGTTGAGTTTGATCGAACCTGAGGTTGGCTCGACCAGGCGATTGATGCATCTCAGCATGGTGCTTTTCCCTGCACCCGAGGCGCCTACGATAGAAACAACGCTGTTTCCCTCTACCTTGAGGTCAAGCCCTTTCAGCACGGCTTCATCGTGGCCATAACGTTTGACCAGATTGGTAATTTCCAGCATGTGTCAGCTTCCATCGTCGAGACAATAACCGCACCGCCGGTGGCGGTGCGCTACGTTTACTCTTCCAAGTTTTCTGGCGTATAGCTCACGTTATTGGCCGCTTGGATGGTGCGAATGACCTGCCAGTTGTCTTGGTAGTTGATGGGTATGAATTTCTCGACGCCCTCAAACTCTTCACCAAGTTCGGTGCCGACAAAATCAAAGCTAAAAAAGGCTTCCTCTATTTTCTCGACCAGGTCGGGATGCAAGTTGTGCGCGTAGTTATAGGAGGTAGTCGGGAAACGGTCGGATTCGTAGATCAGACGCACGTCCTCTTCATCATAAAGACCGCGTGCTGCCATCCGCTCGACGACTTCTGAGGCCACGGGGGCCGCATCGTAATCCTTGGCCACCACGCCCAGCATGGATTGGTCGTGGCTACCCGAGTAGACCACTTCGTAATCTTCATCGGGGGTAATACCGAGTTCCGGCAGCAGTGCACGAGGGGCTAAATTGCCCGAGTTTGAGGTGGGGGAGGTATGGGCAACGCGTTTGCCTTTGAGATCCTCGACCTCATGGATATCAGAGTCGACATGAGTAAATAACTGCAGGGTGTAACCGAATTGGCCGTCATCAGAACCCATCAAGGCAAACGGCACGGCACCGGCCAAATTCACCGCAAACGGCGTAGGGCCTGTGGAGAAACCAGCGATATGCAGCCGACCGCTGCGCATGGCTTCAACTTGGGCAGCGTTTGACTGTACAGCGAAGAAACGCACATCCCGTTCGGTAACCTCGGCCAAGTGATCGATAAACGGCTGCCAGATATCCGAATAGATAGCCGGGTCTTCGACGGGCGTATAAGCAAAAATCAGCGTGTCCGGATTAACCCACTGCGACTCATCGGCAGGGCGATCCGCGACCATATCGCCATCGTCATCACAATAGATGGTATCCAGGTCGCCACGTTCGCACTCTGCGAAGGCATGGGTAGAGAGCAGGGTGAGCGGTAGTAGAGATGCAGCGATAAGCATCGCAAGCGGGCGCTGGCGGAAGAGCGAAGTTGTCATGGTGAGCCTCGTTTGTGCGTTATTGTTGTGTTCTTGCTATGGGGCAGGCTGTATTTCCTTGGCTGCGTTTTGCCACTATTGAAAGCGGGAACTGTTTCGTAAGTGGACATTCCGCGTCAAGGATGGTTATTTTCGAAAGCAGACACCTTCAATCTAGGGTTTGTGACAAACTTATGTCAAATACTTTACAGCCGCTCTCCGACCATTGGCGCAACCGCTATTTATTCATGCGCCACGGCCATAGTCAGGCTAATCAACAGAGGGTAATTGTCAGCTCGCCGGGGCGGGGGGTGGAACACTTTGGCCTCTCCGAGCATGGTGAGCAACAACTTGCCCAGCTTGTTGCCGACTGGCAGTGGCCTGTGCCGACCCGCGTGGTGCATTCAGACTTTTTGCGTACCACTCAAACCGCTGCTCATGTGGCGGCCAGATTCGGGTTAGTACCCAGCGTGGATACGCGCTTGCGGGAACGAAATTTTGGCGAACTAGAGGGACTGAGTGACGAGCACTATCCCAGTATATGGGCGTTCGATGCCGAGGATGCTGAACACCAGCACCAAGGAGTAGAAGCGTTGAGCCGGGTGGCGAGCCGTATGCAGGCGGTGATCGGTGATTGGGAACAACAGGTAAGCGGGGAAATCATTCTGTTCGTCAGTCACGGTGATCCACTGCAAATCCTGCTGACTGCCCTGGCCGGGAAGCCGCTGACGTCCCACCGTGAGCAAACCCCGTTAGCACCCGCTAGCATTACTCTTTATGGGCATGGCGTGTAATCCACTGAAAGCTGTGTGGTAGTCTCTAAGAAAAGTAAAGAGAACCTGTTATGCCTGCTCCTTTATCGCCGGATGCGCCGAGCCTGCTGAATGCCCTTGCTTTGGGCAGCCGTGCGCTAATCGACGCGCACTTTTGGAGTGAAGGCGTCGATCAGCTATTGGCGGCGCTAGGGGAAGCGTCGGGTGTCAATCGGGTGTGGATATTTCAAACCATAGAGCGCAACCCAAACGGTGTCTTGCAGGATTTTGTTTTTGAGTGGGCATCTTCATCACACTATCGTGAGCGAACGCAAAAACGCTTTCGCTTTTTTACCACGCTGATCGACGATCCCGAGTATGAGGAAATGGTTAATCGTCGGGAGCGTGGTGACTCGCACACCTGTATTACCTCGAAGGTGGATCCGGGATCGCTGCGCGACAATTTGGAAAGCCAGTCGATTCTATCGATGGTGACCGTTCCGATTATGGTGGATGGTCAGTGGTGGGGGACTCTGGGCTTTGATGACTGTGAACGCGAAGTTGACTGGGAGGGAGCGGGGTTGCAGGCGCTAGTGATCAGCGCTGAACTAATCGCTTCGGCTATTTATCGTCAGCAGCTTACCCGCAGGCAGCGGCAGGTTGATCTGCTGCAGCAGGTCGCCGCCTGCGGTACCTGGGAGATCAACACTCGCAGTGGCGCCACCTGGTGCTCTTCGGCGTTGCTGCTTTCGCTGGGTTATCCTGGCGATTATGCAAGGCTCCCGTTGCGTCGCTTACTGGCCCACACCATGCCCACTGACCGCTTACGGGTGTTTGGTTTGATTCGCGAGTGCCATCAGCGGCTGCAAACCCAATGCCGTATTGATGTCCAGCTCAGGGTCGCATCCGGGCAGTGGCGTTGGCATGAGCTGGTGATGGAAAGCTACTACTCCGATGATGGCTATTTAGCGCGTATTGGTGGCCTAGTCATCGATATTAGCCAACGTAAAAAAAGCGAAGAGCAGGCCTGGGCGGCGGCGGAGTTTGACGCCTTGACCGGCACACGCAACCGACGTGGCTTGGCTAACCACTTAGCACAACTCAATGGGCAAGCTGAAGCGGCAGCCTATTATTTGCTGATGATTGATATTGATTACTTCAAACATATCAATGATCGCTACGGTCACCCTGCGGGGGATACGCTGCTGGTGGAGATGGCAAAGCGGGTGTATGAGGCCCTGCGGCCCGAGGATTGTCTGGCAAGGTTCGGCGGTGAAGAGTTTGCCGTTACGGCGGGTGATTTATCGCACCAACAGGTAGTCCAACTGGGTGAGCGTATTCGCCAAACAGTAGCCCAGCAACCGTTTTACCTGACGGCGGGTGATTCGCAAACGCCGATGATGGTGACACTCACCGTCAGCGTGGGAATTGCACCTCTGGCGCTCACCAGTGATTTAGACCACAGTCAGGCAGTAGCCGTTGCCCAGGCCGACCAAGCGCTCTATGCTGCCAAAGAGGCTGGGCGAAATCGCGTTGTGGCTCACTGGCAGCCGTGATGACGACTACTGATAAGATTTATTGATGCGACGGTGGAATCCAGGCAATCATATCGACTTCCACATCAGCGCCGCCAGCCAAGCCGGTTACCCCGATACAGGTGCGGGTGGGTAGAGGCTGGGGAAAGTAACTGGCGTAGACCTTATTCACTTCGTCGAAGTGGCCCATATTGGTAATGAACACCCGAGACTGGACCACATACTCGAAGGCA
The DNA here is from genome assembly GCF_013416325.1 of Vreelandella sedimenti. Lineage (GTDB taxonomy): Bacteria > Pseudomonadota > Gammaproteobacteria > Pseudomonadales > Halomonadaceae > Vreelandella > Vreelandella sedimenti. The sequence goes on along the minus strand of NZ_JACCGK010000013.1, from coordinate 125,019 downwards.
CTTCCGACTTCTTCCAGCACAATCGCCAGGTTCTGCATCACCCGATGGGTCTGTTCGGTAAAGGTGCCCAAAAGCATTTCATTAGTCTCTGGTACCGTCGGCATCTGGCCAGTGATAAAGACCAGATCACCTACGCGGCAGGCGTGGGAAAAAGGCGCAATCGGTTGCGGGGCGCGGTCGATAAATAGCTTTTCAATCATGCTTTTATCCTTATTTGAATGTTTTTAAAACATCATGGGCCTCAAGTGAGGCCCATGATGACGAACTTATCCACAGCCGCTTTGTCGCTGAGTCTGTGTATTAGTGCCCGAGAATCTGGCTTAAGAACAGCTGGGTACGTTCAGACTGGGGATTATTGAAGAACGGCTCAGGCGCGTTCTCTTCAATGATTTGCCCCTGATCCATAAAGATCACCCGGTCGGCGACGGTTTTGGCGAAGCCCATTTCGTGGGTCACGCAGATCATGGTCATGCCTTCTTCCGCCAGTTCCACCATAACGTCCAGCACCTCTTTGATCATCTCGGGGTCTAAAGCGGAGGTGGGCTCGTCAAACAGCATGACGTCGGGGTGCATGCACAGCGAGCGGGCAATCGCTACACGCTGCTGTTGCCCGCCCGAGAGCTGCCCCGGGTACTTAGTCGCCTGCTCGGCAATGCGTACCCGTTCTAGGTACTCCATGGCTAGCGCTTCAGCCTCTTTGCGGGGCTTCTTTTGTACCCACATTGGCGCAATACAGCAGTTTTCCAGCACTGATAAATGCGGGAACAGATTGAAGTGCTGAAACACCATGCCGACGCTGCGACGAATCTGCTCAATGCGCTTAACGTCTTGGGTCAGCGGTAGACCGCCCACCACAATTTCACCTTTTTGGTGCTCTTCAAGGTGGTTAATGCAGCGAATCAGCGTTGATTTACCCGAACCTGAGGGGCCGCAAACCACGATACGTTCGCCGCGTTTTACCTCAAGGTAGATATCCCGCAGTACGTGAAAATCGCCGTACCACTTGTTAACGTTGTGCATCTCGACCATCAGGTCAGAAGTACTGGTGTCAGAGGTATTGGTGGCTGCTTGTGTCATGTTGAAATCCTACTTAAAACGTAAAGAGATTCGGCACTCGTACTTAAGCTTGTACTTGAACTAGCGCTTATGGCCGGTGTTTAGCTTGCGCTCCAAGTACTGGCTGTAGCGCGACATGCTGAAACAGAATATCCAGAACACGAACGCGGCAAATACATAACCCTCTACCGAGAAGCCCAGCCAGCGCGAGTCGGAAAGCGCCGCTTGCACAATGCCCAACAGGTCAAACAGCCCGATGATCATGACCAGGGTGGTGTCTTTAAACAGTGAGATAAACGTATTGACGATGCCAGGAATCATCATTTTCAGTGCCTGGGGCATCACGATTAGCCCCATGCGCTTCCAATACGTCATCCCTAGTGCCGCGGCGGCCTCATCTTGCCCTTTAGGAATCGCCTGCAAACCACCGCGAATAACCTCGGCCATATAGGCACTTTGGAACAGCGTCAGGCCGATTAGCGCACGTATAAGGCGATCCACGTTAAGTTCAGACGGCAGGAACAGCGGCAGCATCACCGAGGCCATAAACAGAATGGTGATTAGCGGCACACCGCGCCAAAACTCGATAAAAATCACGCAGAAGGTTTTGACGATGGGCATGTTCGAGCGTCGCCCAAGGGCTAATACGATGCCAATAGGCAGTGCGCCAATCATCCCCACGCTAGCCAGTAGCAGCGTCAGCATCAAACCGCCCCAGCGGTGGGTGGAAACACGCGGTAGATCAAAGTAGCCGCCGTGTAGCAGCACGTAGGCGATCACCGGGAAGATCAGCAGCGCAAATAGTGTCATCCAGCGCTTAAACGGCAGGCGCGGAATGACCATCCAGGCAATAATGCCAGCGAACATGGCAAACACGATATTGGCGCGCCAATACTCCTCACTCGGGTAGAGGCCGTACATGAACTGGGAAAAGCGTGCATTAACGAATACCCAGCAGGCGCCCACCCGGGAGCAATCTTCACGGCTATCGCCCACCCAGTCGGCATCAATGAATGCCCACTGAATCGTTGGCACCACGAGTAGATACAGCACGTAGAGGCCCAACAGCGTAAAAATGCTATTGATGGGGCCGTTGAACAGATTGCCGCGTAGCCAAGCAACCGGCCCAATGGTGCCTTTAGGAGCCGGGCGCTGAGGTATGGTTTCTTTATTGTGAATCATGGGGTCGCCTCCGGCCTAGCGTTCGACCAGCGCAACGCGAGCGTTGAACCAGTTCATGAACATGGACACCAGCAAGCTGATGATCAGATAAACCGCCATGGTCATGGCAATGACTTCGATTGCCTGACCGGTCTGGTTGAGCGTGGTGCCGGCAAAAACCGATACCAGGTCGGGGTAGCCGATGGCGGTGGCCAGTGACGAGTTTTTAATCAGGTTGAGGTATTGGCTGGTGAGCGGCGGAATAATGACGCGCATAGCCTGGGGAATGATGATTAGGCGCAGCACTAGCTTGCGCGGCAAGCTCAATGCCTGGGCGGCTTCCGTTTGGCCATGGGGGATGGCTTGGATGCCTGAGCGCACAATCTCCGCAATGAAGGAGGCAGTATAGATAGAAAGCGCCAGCCACAGAGCCAAAAATTCAGGAATAATGGTGATACCACCGCCGAAGTTAAAGCCGCGCAGTACCGGCATCTCCCAGGTAACCGGTACACCGGTAGCGACCAGTACCAGCAGCGGTAGGCCAAAGATAATCACCAGCGACATCCAGAAAACCGGCAGGCGCTTGCCGGTGGCTTCGTGGCGGCGCTTGTTCCACATGACCAGTGCGATGCTGGCAATAATGGCCACCACGAAGGTGGCTGGGATAAGACCAAATCCTGACTCGAACAGCGGCTGAGGCAGGTACAGCCCGCGCACGTTCAGAAAAATGGCTTCACCAAAGGCCATGCTCTCTCTAGCGCTGGGTAACGTCCGCAGTACCGCGAAGTACCAGAAGAAAATTTGCAGCAGCAGCGGGATATTACGAAACGTTTCGATATACGCATTGGCTAGCCGAGCGATCAACCAGTTGGGCGATAGCCGCGCGATACCGACGATAAAACCAATAATTGAGGCAGCTAACACCCCCAATCCACCGACTAGCAGCGTATTGAGTAAGCCAATCACAAAAGTGCGGCCGTAGGTACTTTGGGAGGAGTACTCGATTAAGCTTTGACCAATACCAAAGCCGGCTGTGTTGCCCAGGAAGCTAAAGCCAGTGGTAATGCCGCGAGCATTCAGGTTGGCTTGGGTATTGCCGATAATATAGATCAGGAAAGCCGCGACAACGGCGACCAATATGAGCTGAAAAATAAGTGCGCGCTTAGCGCGGTCTCGCCAAAACGGCGGCTTGTGGCCGGCGGGGCGAACGTTGGGTCTTACAGACATGGATGGCGTCTCCGCTACACGGAAGGTCAATCAAATGGCCCGCCACGACCTTTAAACAGATACCTGTGAAGAGGGTGGCGGGCCGGGGTCAAGCGAGACGCTTAGCGAATCGGGGGAGCGTACTGGAAGCCGCCGTCTGTCCATAGGGCGTTAACACCGCGCTCAATTTCAAGCGGAGAGTCCATGCCCACGTTGCGGTCGAAGCTTTCAGCGTAGTTACCCACTTGGCTAATAATGTTGTAAGCCCAATCTGCTTCTAGATTCATGCCTTCACCGTAGTTGCCGTCTTGGCCTAGCAAGCGAGCGATGTTGGGATCTTCAGAGTTAAGCATTTCTTCAGCGTTTTCACTGGTGACGCCGTACTCTTCGGCGTTAATCATGGCGAACAGTGTCCATTTCACAATGTTGAACCAAAGATCGTCACCCTGACGAACCACAGGGCCTAGTGGCTCTTTGGAGATAACGTCAGACAGGATCATTGAGGCTGAAGGATCGTCTAGCTGAATACGTAGCGCCGCTAGCTGAGAGGTATCGGAGGTTAGCACGTCACAGCGGCCGGCCTGATAGCCACCCACGGTTTGCTCAGAGGTATCAAAAACGATCGGGTTGAATTCCATGTCGTTAGCACGGAAGTAGTCGGCCAAGTTCAATTCCGTGGTAGTACCCGACTGAATACAGATAGAAGCGCCGTCTAGCTCATCGGCACCGGTAATACCTAGATCGCGTGAAACCATGAAGCCCTGACCATCATAGAATGTTACGCCGGTGAAGTTCAGGCCCAGAGTGGTATCGCGGGTAGTCGTCCAGGTGGTGTTACGTGAAAGTACATCGACCTCACCAGACTGCAGAGCGGTGAAGCGCTCTACGGCGTTGAGCGAAATATAGTTGACGGCTTCTGAGTCGCCGAGTACCGCTGCCGCTACTGCGCGGCAAACATCAACGTCCAGGCCTTGCCAGTTACCGTCGTCATCCGGTGCTGAGAAGCCCGGCAAGCCATCGCTCACACCACACTGAACAGCGCCACGCTCAATGGTATCTTCCAAGGTGTCGGCTTGAGCAGTCGCCATTCCCGCCAGGCTAAGTGAGCCAGCGGACGCCAGAAGCGCTAGGTGTTTTTTATTGAACATTTAGTTTCCCTCGAAGTTATTGAAATCAGTAATTGAAATAGTTATGCATGCCGTAGCATGTAACTAAACCTAGCAAGGAAGATGCCAACAAGGGTACAGGCGTTAATTCAGCGCTTTTCAACGCTACTCAGCGAATTCGAGACGAACGTCTAGGTGCAAAAAAGGTTACCGCCCACCTCGCATTGCACCGTTATAGGGCAAGCTGAGGTGGGCGGTAACACAAAGGCAGTTATTAGGCGTGGTTTATTCGGCCGCGAATGCCTTGCGCATAAACGGCGGAAGGGCGAGCGCACCGCGATGGGCGTCAACGCTATAGTACTCAAGCGGCAATTCGTGGTTGGCGGCTGCCTGCTCGCGGAACGTATTCACGTCGGCGGCTTTACCCGCCAATGTTACGCTCCACCAGCCTGAGGGATATACTGGCTGCGGGAAGGGCAGCGTGGCAACGCTGTCAAAACCGGCTTTTAACATGTCGCTGCGCAACTCACGGATGATTGAGCCACTGTGGTAAAGCGGTGATTCGCTCTGTTGCACCATTACGCCGCCGCGTTTCAAAATACGGTGGCAGCGCTTGAGAAAATCAGTTTTAAACAGCCCTTCAGCGGGTCCAACCGGGTCGGTGGAGTCGATAATCAGCACATCGATGCTCTCATCAGGTGCATCGTCCACCCACTTCACGCCATCGGCGAACAGCAGCTCGGCGCGGGGGTCGTTATTCGACGCTACCAACGACGGGAAAAAGCGCTTAGAGGCCTTGGTGACCTCTTCATCGATATCAATTTGGGTAACTTTTTCCACACCTGGGTGGCGGAGAACCTCTTTTAAGGTGCCGCAGTCACCACCGCCGATAATCACCACACGCTTGGGCTCTTGGTGAGTAAACAGCGCCGGGTGTGCGATCATCTCGTGGTAGAGGAAGTTATCGCGATCAGTCAGCATCACGCAGCCGTCCAGCACCATCAGGTTGCCGTAGGTCTCGGTGGCGTAGACCTCTAGATGCTGGTATTGGCTCTGCACATCCAGCAGTTTTTCAGAGATCTTCAGTGAGAAAGCGCTGCCGTGGCTATCAAAGACTTCGGTAAACCATTGGTCGTCGCGTAAATCGCTCATCAATTGGCTCCTGAGTGCTGTGCATTTGTATGCGTTGGAATATCGCGGTGATACTGCGGGCTTAATTCGTGCAGCGCCTCCATAAAGGCAGTGACGTTGTCGGGGTTGGTAAACTGGCTGATTCCGTGGCCCAGGTTAAACACGTGGCCAGGGCCATGGCCGTAGCTCTCCAGCACGCGGGCTACTTCAGCACGTATAGCCGAGGGGCGGGCAAACAGAACGTTGGGATCAAGATTGCCCTGTAGCGCCACTTTGTGACCAACTCGAGCGCGAGCATTGGAAAGCTCGGTAGACCAGTCGATACCCAGCGCATCGGCACCGGCGCAGGCGATATGCTCAAGCCACTGGCCGCCGTTTTTGGTGAAGAGAATCACCGGTACGCGGCGACCATCGTGCTCGCGGATCAGTCCCGAAACGATCTGCTCCATGTAGCGCAGTGAGAACTCAAGGTACGCAGGGGTAGAGAGTGCGCCGCCCCAGGTATCAAAAATCTGCACCGCTTGGGCACCCGCGCGAATTTGGGCGTTCAGATAGTCAGTCACCGCATGTGCCAGCGTATCCAGCAACTGGTGCATGGTATCTGGCGTGTCGTAAAGCATGGTTTTCAGATGACGGAAGTCCTTGCTGGAACCGCCCTCCACCATATAGGTCGCCAGTGTCCAGGGGCTGCCGGAGAAGCCGATCAGCGGCATGCGACCGTTCAGCTCGCGGCGAATGGTTGAAACTGCACGCATCACGTAATCAAGGTCGCGCTCTGCGTCGGGCACGCTTAGCGCGGCGACTTCTTCCTGTGTACGTACGGTTTTACGGAATTTTGGGCCTTCGCCGGTTTCAAAATAGAGCCCCAAGCCCATGGCATCTGGAATGGTCAAAATATCTGAAAACAGAATGGCCGCATCCAGCGGATAACGCTCCAGGGGCTGCAGGGTGACTTCGCAGGCCAAGTCATGGTTGCGGCACAGATCCATAAAACTGCCCGCATCGGCCCGGCTGGCACGGTATTCCGGCAGATAGCGGCCCGCTTGACGCATCATCCACACCGGGGTGCGGTCAACGGACTGGCGCGCTAGTGCACGAAGAAAGCGATCATTTTGCAAAGGTGTAGTGGTCATAGACACTTGCTCTTAGGAAATTTGCCCGCATTGTATTGGAAACCGTACTTGGGAGCGTACTTGAAACCGTTTTGGGGATCATATGAGGGCAATTGTACTTGAAGATAGGCGTTAGGGCGGCGTACTCGATGGCAAAAATCGTCGCACCCGGCCAATTTTTCTCCATTATTTAGTCGCCTTGTCAGCGTGAGGCGGGCGCCGCTTCCTGTTAGAATACTGGCCCACTTTGCCAACACTGGTGTGGTTAACTGGTTTGGTCAATCAGCGAGGTAACCTGTGACCATTCGCTTCATTGCCGCTTCCCGGCTGCCCACGCCCTGGGCAACGTTTACTATGCATGGCTTCGAAGATGAGGCTACCGGCAAGGATCATATCGCCTTAACGTTAGGTGATGTGACCGGCGGTGAGCCGGTGTTGGGGCGGGTGCACTCCGAGTGTTTGACCGGTGATGCACTCTTCTCCATGCGCTGCGACTGTGGCTATCAGCTCCAGGAAGCGCTGAAACGCATCGCTGAAGAGGGCCGCGGCGTGCTGTTTTACCTGCGCCAAGAGGGGCGGGGAATTGGGCTGTTAAACAAAATTCGTGCCTACCACCTGCAAGATCAAGGTGCTGATACGGTCGAGGCCAACGAGCAGCTCGGCTTTGGCGCCGACATGCGCCGCTATGATCTGTGCGTGCCGATGCTTAACCATTTGGGCATCACAGCGTTAAGGCTTATGACCAACAATCCGCGCAAGGTAGATGCCCTCACCCGCGATGGCGTGAATGTTGTCGAACGTTTGTCGATCACCACCGGTCTCAACCCTCATAACGAGCAGTATCTCTCAACCAAAGCGGGCAAGCTTGGCCATATGATGGCTCTGGATGACTTCACCCACGCCAGCGATGTGGATATTGAGCGCAAGGGGTGATATGAGTGGGGGATAGCATGCCAGGAGCGCCCCAGGATGAACGCCGTCCGTAAGGAGCAGTACAAGCAGCAGCGTGAAAACTCTCCCGAAGAGCAGGGCGAATTCAGCGTCGTTGAAGAGTACCTGCACAGCATCACTCACGGTATTGGTGCCGTGCTAAGCCTGGTGGGAATGGTCGTGCTGCTGATGGCCGCGAGCTACGCTGCCTCTGTCGACCCGTGGAAAATTGTCAGCCTGAGCCTGTACGGCACCACGCTAGTTCTGCTTTATACCGCCTCGACCCTTTACCATGGCATCCCTCATCGGCGCTGGAAGCAGCGCTTTCAGTTACTTGATCACTGCGCGATTTATTTACTCATCGCGGGTACTTACACGCCTTTTTTACTCGTCAATATGCGTGGCACTACCGGCTGGGTTTTGTTTGCCGCCGTGTGGTCGCTGGCGTTGGTGGGGATCGCCTGCATACTGCTATGGCCTCAACGTTTTTCGATATTACGTGTGGCGATTTACCTACTCATGGGCTGGATGATCGTGCTGGCATCAGGAGAGATGGCGGCAAGTCTTTCAACGACCGACATTGCCCTGCTGGCCGCAGGAGGAATTACCTACACGCTAGGGGTGGTCTTCTACGCCGTGCGTGCGATCCCCTACAACCATGCGATTTGGCATCTGTTTGTAGTGGCTGGCAGCACCTGTCACTACTTCGCCGTTTATAGCGCCGTTCTACCGCACATTTCGGCTGCCTAATGGTTATTCGCTCGACTTCGAATCATTGCCAGCTTGAACCCGCATGTAAATTAGATGGTTTTTAAGGGGTTAAAAATACCTGTAACTCGCAATTTCCCACTGTAGACTAAACGTTAAACTTAAGTTTTAGGATGTTGAGCCGAAAGTAGTATCAGGTTTAGATGCAGACCTTGATGTATTTAACGCCGCGCATCCTGAAAAAACACAGTGGGTTCGTATAGTGATGTCTATTGCCACACCCAAAACGATATTTAATAAGTTTTTCCAACAAGAGGATTGTCATGAGCACTGTTAACAACGCCCACGACACGACGATGCCGTCGGTACTGGGCAAAAAAGACAGTACTGATGAGATGGTGCATCGCATAGGTCACTTAACGCGCCTACTGCGGGACAGCATGAAAGAGCTGGGCCTAGATCAGCAGATTAGCCAGGCAGCGCAGGCAATACCGGATGCTAATGACCGGCTCAACTACGTTGCCTCAATGACGGAGCAGGCAGCAGAGCGGGCATTGAATGCCGTTGAGCGCGCGCAACCGCTGCAAGACAGTCTTGAAGAAGAAGGCGCTGCGCTTAATAAGCGCTGGCAGGCGGCGGCAGCTAAGCTCGCGGCAGTAGAAGGTGACGCTAAGCTCGTCGAGGATACGCAGAACTTTTTGAGCAGTAAGCTTCCCACCGCAACCGGTGCTACTCAAAAAGAGCTGCTTGAAATCATGATGGCGCAAGACTTCCAGGATCTCACCGGTCAGGTGATTAAAAAAATGATGGAAGTCATCAAGCTAATCGAAGAGCAGCTTGTTCAGGTGTTAGTGGATAATGTTCCTAACGTCACCGACGGCGTTAAGGTGGCAGATGACCGCGATGAACATGCCAAGCTGCGTAACGGGCCGCAGGTGAACCAGAATAAGGCGGATGTGGTGGCAGGTCAGGATCAAGTAGACGATTTGCTCGATGACCTTGGCTTTTAAGCAAAGCCAGACTCGTTAAAAAAACCGTTGCCACATACCTGCCAGCAACGGTTTTGAAAGCGTTTAGATGTTGATTAACTCTCTGCTGCTGCTTGCTGTTTTTCGATTGCTCTAGCCATCGCGGCGCGCTGAATATGGCGTTCGCGATAGGCCATTAGCGGTTCGGGTAAACGGTGCTTCATGTTGACTGCCCACGATAAGGTATGGGTTAAAAACAGATCCGCAAGGGTAAAGGTGTTACCCACCAAGTTTTCTTGCCCGTTGTAGCGGCGCTCTAGCGCGCTTAGCGCACGCTGAAACTCCCATGCGCAGACCGGCAAAATAGCGGGAACGCGCTTATCTGTGGGCAGGGCAAACTTATGCTTGGCCTGATTCCACAATGGCTGCTCCATTTCCGTGATAATAAAGCTGAGCCACTGGTCGACCTGAGCGCGAGCGGCAGGGTTACTGGGTAGTAGGGTGCCATCGCCATACTGTTCCGCTAGATAACGGCAAATCGGCACTGATTCAAATAGCGATACTTCTCCATCTTCAAGAACTGGCACCTTGCCATCTGGATGGCGCGCCAAATGCTCGGCTGTTTGCCCCTCGCCTTTATCCAGTGCCACATGCTGGCACTGATACTCTAGGCTTAACTCTTCAAGCGTCCACGCTGCTCGTAGTGAGCGGGATTGGGGAAAACTGTACAGCGTGATCATGGCGTACTCCTGGCGATAATAATCGGTTCTTCAATCTAGCGGGCGTTAGCGACGCTGTCGATTATCTAAACGCTCTCTATAAGAGCTACCTCTACGCGCTCCCCCTCGCCTCGCGGATCCGCTCGTAGGCATTGCCGATTTCGCTGGTGCGTGCCTGTGCGATATCACGCATGCTCTCGGGCAAGCCTTTGCCGGCCAGTTTGTCCGGGTGGTTTTGGCTCATCAGACGACGGTAGGCTTTTTTGATTTCAGCATCGCTGGCGTCATCAGAAACCCCCAATACGCGGTAAGCGTCCTTGAGAGCCTCTTCGCTGGCGCCCTGAGAGTTCGCGGCCGCGCCGTGCAACATCGCTTCGATCTGCTGAACTTCGGCGTCGCTGCAGCCTACGCTCCGGGCGACGCGTAGAATCATCTCGTGCTCGGCGGGGTGAAGAACGCCATCTGCGGCGATAGCAGAAAGCTGAACCTGGATAAATACCTGGCGCAGTACCGGCTGGCGCTGGGTTAAGCGGTTAACGGCGGCCAACTCGGCGTTTAGATCGAAGTCATCGGCGCGACCACGCTCAAAGGCGGCTCGGGCCTTGGCGCGCTGTTCGCCCTGGAGGTGCATCTGGTCAAACAGTTTCTCGGCAATGTCCAGCTCGCCTTCGGTCACTTTGCCGTCGGCTTGGCATAGGCAGCCCATCACCGAGAAGATCGACTCCAAAAAGCCTTCCTGAATGCGCATCCGCGCGATATTCAGGCGACGGGTAAGGCGCTTGCCTAGCCACCAGCCCAGGCCACCGCCAATCAGCAGACCCACCGGGCCTCCAAACGCAAGGCCAATCAAGGCGAAAATAATAATTAGAAATAGCATATTAGTCTCAAAGTAATTTAAAAAATAATGGCTTATGGCAGTCGAGCGCGAATAGCCTGCTCAATGCCTTCGATATCCAGGTGGCAGTCGGCAAGCAGCTGCGCGGGAGTGCCGTGTTCTACAAAGGCGTCCGGTAGACCTAGGTTGAGCACTTCCACCTGAACACCTTCGGCGTGGAGCAGCTCATTCACGGCGCTACCTGCGCCACCGGCAACCACGTTTTCTTCCAAGGTCACCAATAGTTCGTGCTCGTCAGCTGCGTGCAGCACCGCATCGCGATCCAGCGGTTTGATGGAGCGCATATTGATATGGGTTGCATTGAGTCGTTCGGCGACTTCAGTTGCGGCGCTGTTGAGGCTGCCAAAGGCGAGCAGCGCAATACGCACACCATCGTTGTCGGCATGGCGGCGCACTTCCGCTTTGCCAATGGCGAGTGGTTCAAGGTGCGTGGCAATGTCCGCACCTGGGCCGGTGCCACGGGGGTAGCGCACCGCAGCAGGGCCAGGGTGGTGATAGGCGGCACTGAGCATGGTGCGGCACTCGGCTTCATCAGCCGGAGCCAGAATCACCATGCCGGGCACACAGCGCAGAAAGGAGAGATCCATGCTGCCGTGGTGCGTGGGGCCGTCTTCGCCTACCAAGCCAGCGCGATCAATAGCAAAGGTGACATCCAGGTTCTGCACGGCAACATCATGAATCAACTGGTCGTAACCGCGCTGCATAAAGGTGGAGTAAATCGCCACCACGGGTTTCATGCCTTCGCAGGCCATACCCGCCGCGAGCGTTACCGCATGCTGCTCGGCAATCGCCACATCGAAATAGCGCTGAGGGTACTCTTTGGAGAAGCGAATCAGGTCGGAGCCTTCGCGCATGGCGGGGGTAATGCCCATTAGGCGCTTGTCGCTTGCCGCCATATCGCACAGCCAGTCGCCGAACACATTGCAGTATTTTTTCTTCGCTGGTGGCGGGGTAACCTCCGGTTTCTTGACCGTAGTCGCGTTGGCTAACGTTTCGGGTTTTTCCAGCTTAGTAATAGCGTGGTAGCCAATCTGATCCGCTTCGGCGGGCAGAAAACCTTTGCCTTTCACCGTTTTGATATGCAGAAACTGCGGACCGTCGAGGTCGCGCAGGTTTTCGATCGTATGGGTTAACGCGTCGAGGTCATGGCCATCAATGGGGCCTACGTAGTTAAAACCCATCTCTTCAAACAGCGTGGCGGGGCTGACCATGCCTTTCATATGCTCTTCGGTGCGCCGGGCAAGTTCCAGGGCGCCTGGCAGGTGCGAAAGCACTTTTTTGCTCTCTTCGCGTATTTTTAGGTAGGGCTTGCTGGAGAGCACCCGGGCTAGGTAGGTCGCCATGCCACCGACGTTTTCAGAGATCGACATCTCGTTGTCGTTGAGCACTACCAATAGATTGGCATCCACGTGGCCAGCGTGGGCGAGGGCTTCAAAGGCCATGCCGGCGGTCAGTGCACCGTCGCCAATAATCGCGCAAACACGACGCTTATCGCCCTGTGCCTTCGCTGCCAGTGCCATACCCAATGCCGCCGAAATCGACGTGCTGGAGTGGCCGACGCCAAAGGTGTCGTACTCGGACTCGGCGCGGCGTGGAAATGCCGCCAAACCGCCGTGCTGGCGAATACTCAGCATTGCCTCGCGTCGGCCGGTGAGAATCTTGTGTGGGTAGGCCTGATGGCCTACGTCCCACACCAGTCGGTCATGGGGCGTTTGGTAGATATGGTGCAGGGCAACGCTCAGCTCAACCACGCCGAGCCCAGCGCCAAAGTGACCGCCGGAAACACCCACGCTATAGAGTAGGTAGGCGCGTAGCTCGTCGGCCAGTTGGGCGAGCTGGGAGGCATTCATGGCCCGCAGCGCAGCGGGGTGGTCAAAGGAGTCGAGCAGCGGCGTCGTTGGGCGCTCGCGGGGGATTTCGTCGAACAGCTTCATGGGCATCTTTAGTGGTCGCGCTCGATCATGTAGTGGGCTAAGTCGGCCAACGGTGCAGCACGCTCGCCTAATGGGGCGAGCGCGGCAATGGCCTCGTCAATCAGGCTGTGCGCTTTGCGTTGAGCACCCGCTAACCCCAGCAGGCTGGGGTAGGTGGGCTTGGCGCGTGCGGCATCGGCGCCTGACGTTTTGCCTAGGGTAACGGTGTCGCCGGTCACATCCAGGATGTCGTCGTGAATCTGAAAGGCTAGACCAATGGCGCGGGCGTAGCGAGTAAGCGCGTCTAAGCGCGGGTCATCGTCGTCGACGGCTACCAGGCCGCCCAAACGCACTGCAGCGACGATCAGTGCGCCGGTTTTATGGGCGTGCATATGGGCCAGGGCATCGACATCTGGGTGATCGCCGACGGCGTCTAAATCCAGCGCCTGCCCCGCCACCATGCCATCACGGCCAGAGGCGGAGGCCAGGGTGTGCACCAAATGGCCCAGCCGCGGGTGCGCATTGCTGGCCAGCACTTCGAAGGCCAGCGCCTGCAGGGCGTCTCCGGCCAGAATCGCACTCGCTTCATCAAAGGCTTTATGCACCGTGGGCTGACCACGACGTAGGTCGTCGTCATCCATGGCCGGAAGATCATCATGGATCAACGAGTAGGCGTGGATTAGCTCAATGGCCGCTGCGGGGGCGTCCAGGGCATCGTCTTTAGCACCAAGTGCCTGACCAGCCATATACACCAGTAGCGGTCGCAGGCGTTTGCCACCGGCCAGCAGGCCATGGCGCATTGCCGCCTCAAGGCGTGGCGCCACCGCTGGGCGGTTATCAAACAGCGCCGCTAGGGTAGCATCTACGCGGGCATTGCTGGTCTGACGCAGGGTGGCAAGCTGGCTAGGCTGCATGGCTACCATGGGGGCGTCTCCTTGCTCTCATCCTCGGCCGCATCCTTAGGGTCGTCGGGGCCAGTAAAGGGCGTTACGTTTAAATGCCCTTCGCTATCTTCACTCAGCGCCCGCACCTTGAGTTCGGCGCTATCCAGGCGCTGCTGGGCATCGCGGGTCAGTCGCACGCCCTGTTCAAACGCGGTCAGTGCATCTTCCAATGAGAGCTCGCCTGACTCGAGACGTTCAACGATGGTTTCGAGTTGCTCAACCGTCGCGGCAAAGTCCTGTGGGGGTGATGTCGTGTCACTCATTGGGGGGTGCCTGTAAACCGGTATTTTTAAAATAAGCCCACAGTATACACCGAGGCTGGGGGGCGGCGTCTGCCCTCTTCAATACAGCTTGTTGCGCGACTTGCGATCCATTCATTGTCACCACGCAGACTTTTCATCATTCACACCCGGCCTGAACGATGCGGGCTGTGCTACGATATGCGCCTCCCGTGAACCGATACACGGCGCATGCCGCCGACCATAGAGGTTGATTCAGCCATGGCCAAAACGTCCCTGGAAAAGAGCAAGATCAAGATCCTGCTACTCGAGGGCGTCCACCAAAGTGCGGTGGACAATTTTCACACGTCAGGGTACGCGAATATTGAGCACCTGCCGACGTCCCTTGATGAGGATGCGCTGATCGAAAAGATCTGCGATGTTCACTTCATTGGTATTCGTTCCCGCACCCAGTTAACGGAGCGCGTGTTCGAGGCGGCGGAGAAGCTAGTCGGCGTTGGCTGTTTCTGTATCGGCACCAATCAGGTCGATTTAACCGCTGCCCTTACCCGCGGTATCGCGGTATTTAACGCGCCGTACTCCAATACCCGTTCGGTGGCAGAACTGGTGCTGGCAGAAGCGATTATGCTACTGCGTGGTATTCCAGAGAAAAACGCCCGCGCTCACCAGGGTGGCTGGCTGAAGTCAGCGAAGAACTCCCACGAAGCGCGCGGTAAAACGCTGGGTATCGTTGGCTACGGCAGCATTGGTGCGCAACTTTCGGTGCTGGCCGAATCGCTGGGCTTTAACGTCATTTACTATGATGTCATCGCCAAGCTGGGTATGGGTAATGCAAACCAGGTAGCAAGCCTTGAAGAGCTGCTGGGTCGTTCCGATGTCATTAGCCTGCACGTGCCTGACCTTGCCTCTACCCGCTGGATGATCGGCGCAAAAGAGATCGCTGCCATGAAGCCTGGCGCGATCTTTATCAACGCCTCCCGCGGTAGCGTCGTTGAAATCGAACCGCTTGCTGAAGCGCTTAAAGCGGGCAATCTCAACGGCGCGGCGATTGACGTCTTCCCGGTAGAGCCGAAAGGCAACGATGAAGAGTTTGAGAGCCCGCTACGCGGATTGGAAAACGTGATTCTGACCCCGCATATCGGTGGCTCTACCCTGGAAGCTCAGGAGAATATCGGTATCGAAGTGTCAGAAAAGCTGATTACTTACTCTGATAATGGCACCACCGTGACCTCGGTCAACTTCCCCGAGGTGGCGCTGCCCGCTCACCCGGACAAGCACCGTTTGCTGCATATTCACGATAACGTACCGGGCGTGCTGTCGCAGATTAACCGCGTGCTGTCTGAAAACGATATCAACATCTCCGGTCAATACCTGCAGACCAATGAAAAAGTCGGTTATGTGGTCATTGATGTAGATAAAGCCTACGGCCCCCAGGCGCTGGAAGCATTGAAGCAAGTGGATCACACGCTGAAAATTCGTGCGCTCTACTCGGCGCAAAATAGCTAACGCAATTGGTTAAATAAGTTGGCTGTAAAAACGGCGCCTCTTGCGAGGCGCCGTTTCGATTTGGGCAGTTTAGTGGGTTCGGTATTTAAGCAAGATCAAACAACAGCACTTCGCCTGCTTCCTTGCCGGTAAGGTTAATCGCCTCATCCGGTTGGAACGCCGCGGCGTCGCCTGCGCTCAACGTCTCACCGTTGACCTCCATTTCGCCGTTCACCACATGCAGCCAAGCGTAGCGCGAAGGCGGCGTTGTGGCCTGTTCGCCAGCGCTAAACAAACCCGCGTAAAGGTTCACATCCTGGTTGATGCTCACAGACCCGTCGCGGCCTTCTTCAGAAGCCACTAAACGCCATTGCCCTTGACGCTCAGCGCTAGGAAAAGCCTTATGCTCATAGCTGGGTTTAATGCCGAGCTGCTTGGGTTCAATCCAGATCTGCAGGAAGTGCAGCCCGTTCTCCTTGGAGTGATTGAACTCGCTGTGCAGCACCCCGGTGCCTGCCGACATGCGCTGCACATCGCCCGGGCGCATTACCTCGCCATTGCCCATGTTGTCTTTGTGCTCCATTTCACCTTCAAGCACATAGGAGATAATCTCCATATCCCGGTGAGGATGGGCGCCAAAACCATGGCCGCCCGCTACGCGGTCTTCATTGATCACGCGCAGAGCGCGGAACCCCATATGGTTGCGGTCAACGTAGTTGGCAAATGAAAAGGTATGGAGTGAGCGTAACCAGCCGTGGTCGGCGTAGCCGCGCTCGTTTGAACGACGAATAATCATGGTGTGCTCCGCAGGTTGCGTGAGATTGAATAATGACAATATACAGCCTTGCTGACGCCCCGTGGGGTGAAGCTTTCTGCACGTTCCTGTCGAATAAATCGATGTATTAAATGTGATTGCCAGCGCTAAACTTTTGGTTAGCTTTCGAGTAAAATCCTGGCCTCTTCTAACCCGGTCCGCCCTTTGCGAGGGTGACTACCTGGAGCTTTACATGTCAGTACCCATTCAAACGCCGCCCATTGTGGTCGCAGCGCTGTACAAATTTGTCACCCTGAACGACTTCGAAGCGTTGCGCGAGCCGCTGCGCCAAACCATGCTCGATAACGACGTAAAGGGCACTTTGCTGCTTGCTAAAGAGGGCATTAACGGCACGGTGGCGGGCAGCCGCGAGGGCATTGATGGATTGCTGGCTTGGCTCACCGCCGACCCACGTTTGGCCGATATTGATCACAAAGAGTCTTATTGTGACGAAACGCCGTTCTATCGCACCAAGGTCAAACTCAAAAAAGAGATCGTCACCCTCGGCGTGCCTGATATCGACCCTAACGATACTGTGGGCACTTACGTCGAGCCGGAAAACTGGAACGACATCATTGCCGACCCGGAAGTACTGGTGATCGATACCCGCAATGATTACGAAGTGGCGATTGGCAGCTTTGAGCGGGCAATCGATCCTAAAACCACCACTTTCCGCGAGTTTCCCGAGTACGTGCGCGAACACTACGACCCGGAAAAGCATAAGAAAGTGGCCATGTTCTGCACCGGCGGCATCCGCTGTGAAAAAGCCTCCAGCTTTATGCTTAAAGAAGGCTTTGAAGAGGTCTACCATTTAAAAGGCGGCGTGCTGAACTACCTGGAAAAAGTCCCGGAAGAGCAGTCGCTGTGGCGTGGTGAGTGTTTTGTGTTCGACAACCGGGTGACGGTTCGCCACGACTTAAGCAAAGGCGAGTTCGAGCAGTGCCACGCTTGCCGCATGCCGATCTCCGCCGAGGATATGCAGTCTTCTGCTTACGAGCCGGGGATTAGCTGCCCTCACTGCATCGACTCGTTGCCGGAGAAGACCCGCGCGGCGGCTCGGGAGCGCCAACGCCAAATCGATTTAGCCAAACAGCGCGGCGAGCCGCACCCCTTAGGCCGCGACACTCGCCTAATGAAAAAATGAAGTAGCGCACTGTAGGTAAGATTTGTAAGTAAGAACCGAACGTAAAACTTGTGCGCTAGACTGATGGGCAAAGTGTTACTCAAACCCAGGATTTCACCATGCCCATCCCCTCTGACGTTCTATCTTCAACGGCTTTCCCTCTACAGCGCTTTGACCAGCAGGGCGTAACAACGCTGACGATGAGCACACCGGAGCGCTTTAATGCGCTCTCGGAAGCCATGCTGGAAGCGCTTCACGACGCATTAGCCGATATTGCTGACGATAGCAGCGTGCGCTGTGTGGTACTTGCCGCCGAAGGCAAAGCCTTCTGCGCCGGGCATGATCTGAAGCAGATGCGTGCCAACCCCGATAAAGCCTACTATCAAGCGCTGTTTGCCCGCTGTAGCGAAGTGATGCAGGCTATTGTGCACTTGCCGGTGCCGGTCATCGCCAAGGTGCAGGGCATCGCTACTGCCGCGGGTTGCCAACTGGTGGCGAGCTGTGATCTGGCGGTGGCGGCGCGCAGCGCACGCTTTGCTGTTTCCGGTATCAATGTTGGCCTGTTTTGTTCTACTCCAGCGGTAGCACTTTCCCGAAACGTTGCGCGCAAACACGCCATGGAGATGCTGCTTACCGGGGAATTTATCAGCGCCGAGCAGGCTACCGAGTGGGGCTTGATTAACCGCGTGGCAGAGGACGATGCGCTGGATGAGGCAATTAAACAGCTGACGTCCAGTATCTGCGCTAAAAGCGCCGTCGCCGTGCGCACCGGAAAAGCCATGTTTACTCGCCAGCTTGCCATGCCGCTCGAGGAAGCCTACGCCTTTGCCGGGGAAACCATGGCCTGCAATATGTTGGCCGAGGATGTGGGTGAGGGTATCGATGCGTTTATAGCCAAGCGGCTACCGCGCTGGAATCATCGCTGAGGTGCCATCGCTGAATCAATGGAATTCGTTTCCGTAAACGCGACAATTGCCATGTTGTCACGTTATCCTGACGCCTTTGTATTTTAGGGAAGCCGTCGTCAGCAAGGGCGCTTTTAGTGAGTAGTAGGAGCGCTTTTGGGAGCGTCTTTTAGTTGTGCCTATTTGGAGAAAGCCAAGTGAGTGAAGCCAAACGCAGGACGGTCGGTCGTCCGGCGAGTACCGCCAAAGCTAGCGGAGGCCATAGCCAGTCGTTGGTGCGTGGCTTAACGCTGTTGGAGTACCTTGCGGCCAGCCCGCTTGGGTTGGCCCTTTCCGATGTGGCGGAAATGGCCGATTTGGCGCCCTCTACCACCCACCGCTTGCTGCAAGCCTTGCAGAGTCAGGGGTTTGTGACCCAGGAGAACGAGCAGGGCCTATGGCGAATCGATGTCAAAACCTTCCGTATCGGCAATAGCTTTCTTGAGGCCCGCGACGTGGTGGCCACAAGTCGCCCTTTTCTGCGCCGTTTAACCGCGGAGACCGGCGAGACCGCTAATTTGGGCATTCGCGATGGGGCCACGGCGGTCTTTTTAGCGCAGCATGAATCACCGCAGATGATGCGCATGATCACCCGCCTAGGTTCCCGCGCGCCGCTGCATGCCTCCGGCGTAGGTAAAGCGCTGCTGGCGTGGATGCCCGATGATGAGCGCGCCAAACTGCTGGATGGCAGCGAGTTGGCAAGAGTGACCGCCAATACGCTCTATCAATCCGATACACTGCAAATGGAAACGGAGCAGATTCGCGCCCAAGGCTTTGCCTGTGACCGTGAAGAACATGCCATTGGCCTGCACTGCGTGGCCGCCTGTGTGTTTGATGAGCACGGCACGCCGTTGGCGGCGATCTCGGTGTCTGGCCCGGTGGCGCGCATCCCGGAAGCTCGCTTACTCACCCTGGGAGCGCTGGTTCGCCAAACGGCCGATGAGATAACCCAACAGTTGGGTGGGCAGGTGCCACGTTAACGTGGCTCACTGAGTCTATGCTAAGCCTGTTTTTTGTCGCCCTGGTCAGCGCCACGCTTCTTCCCGGCGGGTCGGAAGTGTGGCTAGCGCGGCTGTGGTGTCTCGGCGAGCCGACGTTAGCACTGTGGTTGGTGGCCACGGCGGGTAACACCCTCGGCAGCATGATCAACGTGGCGATGGGCCGCTATGCGCGTCAGTTTCAAGAGCGCCGCTGGTTTCCGGCCT
Organism: Vreelandella sedimenti; assembly: GCF_013416325.1. GTDB lineage: Bacteria > Pseudomonadota > Gammaproteobacteria > Pseudomonadales > Halomonadaceae > Vreelandella > Vreelandella sedimenti. Next base: position 105,360 of record NZ_JACCGK010000013.1, on the reverse strand, counting down.
CGCCCCGCGGCTTAGCCCGAGCGGAGCGCTGGTATCATCGCTTTGGTGAGCTAAGCCTGCTGATTTCCTGGGCACCGATTATTGGTGACCCCCTTACTGTACTGGCCGGCGTTTTTCGGCTGCCCTGGTGGCGGGCGCTAGCGTGGATTGTGGTCGCTAAAGGTGCGCGTTACGCAGTGGTGTTACTGCTGGCACAGCAGTGGCTATTACCGCTGTGCCAGTGAAACGCCTTATGAATCAAGTCATGTTACCCTGTACAACTTTTTCACAAGCGGTGTTGGCAGTGTAGAGTGTAAGCAACTTGGGCTGCCTATTATTGGCTTGCGTAAAACCAGGCAGCCGTTAGATTGAACAGAACACTCACCCAAAAGGAGGTTTAGGTGTGAAGCCACTTCGTTTATTACCCTGGCTAGGTGTCTGGCTATTGGCAATGATTGCCTTAATAGCCACGCCAGCAATGGCGCAGAATGCGCCAAGTGAGTCGGCCAGCACAGATGGTGCAGCATCCTCTGAAGAAGCGGCGCCTACGTCCTACGAGGCACTGGCAAACCTGCTAGAGGATGAGCAGTCGCGACAAGAGTTGATTGAGATGTTGCGCAATCAAGCCTCAGCACTGCCTGACGGCGTTGCTACTGAACTCTCCCCGGAAGCGGCCGCTCAAGGCAGTGAAATAGCGCCTGAGGATGTCTCGCTGCCGCGCCAGCTAGCTGAGCTCACCAGTCGAGTGGTAAGCGATGTGGGTGGCCAATTCGAGCAAGTGGTAGGCATTGTCGGCGGTCTATTTTCTGGCCAAGAGGCCGACAGTGTCTTTGATATGACCGCGTTCACCAGTGCGGCGATTAATCTGGGCATGGTGATTGTCGCCACCTTTGCGCTGTTTATGATTGTTCGACGGTTAGCTAAGCCGCTGTTTACCAAAATCAGCGGCTGGTCGCTGAATGGCAAAAATTTAACCCCCGTTTTACGTTTGGTTTTCTGCGTGGCGATTGCGGCGGTCATCGATGTGCTGCTTGTGGGCTTGGCCTATGTGGGCGGTAATCTGCTGGCCACCTTTGCGATTGGTGAAGCCGGGGAGCTTTCGACCCGCGCCTCGCTGTTTTTAAATGCGTTCTTGATTATTGAACTGCTCAAAGCCGGTGTGCGGATGCTGTTCTCTTCGCGCTACGAAGGGCTACGGCTACTGCCTATTTCTGCCCAGGAGGCCTCCTACTGGAATCGCTGGCTAGCCCGTTTGATCGGCATGGTCGGTTACGGTTTGATGGTGGTAGTGCCGCTGGTTAACTTCTACGTGGCGGCCTCACTGGGGCAAGCGGTCGGCACGCTGATTATGCTGTTGGCGTTTATCTACGCAGTGGTCGTGGTGCTAAGAAACCGCGCCCGTCTGCGAGATAACCTGAATGAGATGGCGGCAAAATCAACGCTGACTGCCAGCCGCGTCTCGCTGCAGCTATTTGCCCGTACCTGGCATCTGTTCGCGCTGCTCTATTTCTTGATCGTATTTGTGCTGACGTTAACGCGCCCCGGCGATGCGCTTCCGTTTGTGATGTTTGCCACTCTGAAGTCCCTTGCTGCCATTGTTGTGGGGTTATTGGTCTCCTCGCTTCTTACCCAGACCATTGGTCGTCGGATTACCCTGTCGGACGATCTGCGGCGCAAACTACCGCTACTTGAAAAGCGCTTGAACAGCTACGTGCCCAATGCGCTTCGCGTGCTGCGTACGATCATTCTGATTGTGGTCATCATGATGGTGCTGAACGCTTGGGGCGCCTTTGACCTAGCTGCCTGGTATGCCTCTGAAGGTGGCGCCGTGCTGGTCGGCAATCTGACCAGTGTTGCGGTAATTTTGATCGTGGCGCTCGCCGTGTGGCTGGGCCTGGCAAGCCTGATCGAGCATAAGCTCAATCCGGAAACCGGCTATGGTGAACCCTCGGCGCGGGCAAAAACCCTGCTCAGCCTGTTTCGTAATGCCCTGGCAATCGCTATGGTGACGATTACCGGCATGATCGTGCTGTCGGAAATTGGCATTAATATCGGCCCGCTGATTGCCGGTGCCGGTGTGCTTGGTTTAGCGATTGGTTTTGGCGCCCAGAAACTGGTGCAGGACGTTATTACCGGGGTGTTTATCCAGGTTGAAAATGCCATGAACACCGGTGACGTGGTGACAGTAGGCGGCGTGACGGGCACCGCCGAACGGCTCAGTATACGCTCTGTGGGGATTCGCGATCTGTCCGGTACTTATCACATCGTGCCGTTCTCCAGCGTGGACACCGTATCTAACTACATGCGCGAGTTTGGTAATCATGTAGGGGAGTATGGTATTGCCTATCGTGAGAGCATTGATGATGCCATTGCACAGCTTCAATTGGCTTTTGAAGACCTGAAGGTCAGTGAAGAGCATAGTCATAAACTGTTGGCCGATCTAACCGTGGCGGGCGTTATCGCGCTGGCGGATAGCTCTGTGAACATCCGTGTGGTGATTAAGACCACGCCGGGAGATCAGTGGGCCGTGGGTCGAGCTTACAACCGTCTAGTGAAGCTGCGCTTTGATGAAGCAGGTATTGAAATACCCTTCCCGCACACCACGCTCTACTTTGGACAAGATAAGACTGGTTCTGCGCCCCCCGCAAACCTGCGTGTTATGCAGCAAGCCTTTACGATCGATGGTAGCCCGGCAGGGCAGCCTAAGTCGGGTGATATTACATCGGATGACAGGTTTGACCCACGCGGTAGTAAAACAAACTCTGATACTTTTGAACACGAAAAGCCTGATCATGATGACGTCGATGAAACTTAAACTGTCGTTATCGTGAAGTGATTGTTGTCAATCGCTGCAACGAGGCCGCCTTCGGGCGGCCTCGTTGCGTTTTATGGGCTGTATTTTTATTTAATGTTTAATGGGCATAGTTTTCTGAGTGCCGACCCTCCAGATTGATTGACTCCCCGCCATCGACAAACAGAATCTGCCCTGCCACAAAGGAGTTTTCCAATAAATAGTGTAAAGCTTGTACAAGGTGGCCAGGATGGCCCTGGCGCTTGAGTGGAATGCCTTCAATACGCCACTCAATATAGTTGCTAGTGCGCAGGGAAGCAGGCAGTACCACGCCGGGGGCGATGCCGTTAATGCGAATACGCGGTGCAAACTCCAGAGCCGCCATACGAGTCATCTCCGCTAGGCTCTTTTTCGACAGCAAATAGGCTGCATAGGGATACTGGTGATAGGCCACCTTATTATCGATGATATTGATCACCTGGCCCTCTTGAACGGTTTCGGCAAAGTGACGGGTGAGCAGTAGCGGGGTAAACATATTAACCCTGAACTGTGCCTCCAGCATCGCTAGCTCGGTCGCCGCGATCGGCGCTGGTGCATAGGCAGAGGCGCTGTTCAGCAGCAAATTAAGCCCTGGGAAGCGCTGCTTGGCCGACCGGAGTAAGTCATTTAAGTCATCGTTTAAAAAATCGCAGGAAAATATTTCGCACTCCCGCCCTTTAGCGCGGATACTGCTGGCGACCTCCTCGGCCTCTTCGCGGGAGCGATTAACGTGTAGAGCAATATCAAAACCGGCATCAGCCAACGCTTCGGAGAAGAATCGACCCAGGCGGGTAGCTCCGCCGGTTACCAGAGCAGCTTGATGGTGCATAAGGCGTCCCCTACTGTTTTCTTGGTATAGGAAGACTTTCTGCGTGAGTGTAGCGTTTGTCAATAACTTATACACAGCTTGCACGTGGTGTGTGCTTAGAGGTATTGATAGATGAGTCCTGCTTACAGGGCCGTTCAAGAAGACGTCACTTTTAACAGGATGTCGCTATGCCACCAACGACGTTGTCTACCAAACAATCTGAAGCGCTCCATGAGTGCTTGATCTCTTTAGGTTCTAACATCGACCCTGACCACTATGTGGCTCAGGCGGTCGATATCATTAGCCGTGAGTGCAATCTGTTGGCCCGTTCCAAAACGATTCGCACCCGGCCGGTGGGGTACCAGCAGCAACCCGACTTCCTAAACGCCGCGCTGTTGGTGTGTACACCGCTTGAGCGTGAAGCGTTTCGTGCTTACCTCAAAGGGGTGGAAGATCGTCTGGGCCGTGTTCGGGGAGCGATTAAATCGGGGCCACGTACTATGGATCTAGACATTGTGGCTTGGGATGGAGAGGTGGTCGATGACGGTTACTACCTGCACGACTATGTGAAAAAGCCCGTTGATGAAGTGCTGGCGAGTAGTGGTCGCAGTCTTGAGCCTCAAAAGTGTTCATGATTTTTGTGTTTAGGCCGATAGTAACGTTGTAGCCGCCATCAATCGGGCGCGCTAACTTCCCGGGAGGCGTGCGTTGCTCAGCCTAAATACCAATGTGATGTCGCTAACCGTGCAGAACAATCTGCGCGGCAGTCAGCAGGCCATGCAGACTGCAATGCAGCGCATCTCTTCCGGGTTGCGCATCAATAGTGCCAAGGATGACCCTGCTGGTCAGGCGATTGCCAATCGTATGACGGCGCAAATCAAAGGCATGACCCAGGCGATCCGCAACACCAATGATGGCATTTCAATGGTGCAGACGGCGGAAGGCTCGCTCAATCAGATTAACGACAACCTGCAGCGCATCCGTGAGCTGAGTGTTCGAGCAGCTAACGGCACTAACTCCTCTAATGACCTTGTCTCTATCCAAGCCGAGATTGATCAACGCTTGGAAGAAATTGACCGTGTTGCGGTGCAGAGTAAATTCAACGGTATTGGGCTGATTGATGAGTCAAAATCGCTAAATATCCAGGTCGGTGCTAACGATGGCAATAGCATTGGGGTGCGTTTTGAGTCCATGAATTTACAGGCGTTGGGGCTGGAGAACCTGAGCGTACTGGATGATGGTACCGGGTCGGAAAAACCAATAGATATTATGGATGAGGCGATCAAGCGGTTAGATCGCCATCGCAGCTATTTGGGCGCAGTTCAGAATCGCTTTGAGAGCGTCATTGATGGCCTAAATAACAGCATTGTTAACACCTCCGCTGCCCGGTCGCGTATTCAGGATGCCGACTACGCTAAGGAAGTCTCCAACCTTATTCGCGCCCAGATCCTGCAGCAGGCAGGTATCGCTATGTTGGCCCAGGCCAACCAGCAGCCGCAGATGATTCTGCGCCTGCTGGAAGGGTTATAAAATTGGTAGGGCTGCCGAACTAGTCAATAATACCCTGTTCACGGGCCATGGCGTAGGCTGCCTGTGGGCCATTCCAGAGTGACGGCAGCAGTATCAACGAAACCGGGATCGCGGTGATAACAATGAACTGTTGCAGTGCGCCAATCTGACCTGCGCCCATATACAGCAGTACCGCTGCCATCAGCGCCATGGCGATCCCCCAAAACGCCCGCATGGCCGGGCTGGGGTTATCGTGCCCCGCCCCTACTACCGCAATGGCGTAGCTCATTGAGTCGCCGGTGGTGGCAACGAAAATGGTGGTCAGAAGCAGGATCGCCAGTGCCATCCAGGTACCGCCGGGCAGTGCTTGGGCAACGGTTAAGGTGGCTACATCAAACTGGAAGTTGTTCAGCGCCTCGGTTAAATCAATCACCCCGGTGAGCTGATAATAAATGCCCGAGCCGCCCAGCAGGGTAAACCACACGGTGGTGGCAATGGGTGCCAGGATTGCTACCGCGATGATCATTTCGCGGATGCTGCGACCGCGGGAAATACGCGCCACAAAAATCGCCATCAGCGGCGCATAGCCAATAAACCAGGCAAAGAAGAATACTGTCCACCACTGCATCCACCACGCTGGAGCGGTCTCTGCGGTCATGGTCGCCATGGTAAAAAATTTGCTGACATACGCGCCCATGCCTGAAACGTAGCTATTGACCAAAAACAGTGTGGGGCCAAAAACAATAATGACCGCGCCAATAGCTAGCGCCAGCAGCACGTTAAAGCGACTAAGTAGTTGAATGCCTTTGTGTACGCCGCTCATGGAAGAGAGCACGTAGATGCTGCCGAGAACGGCTAGAATGATCAACTGGCCGGGATAACCTTCCGGTAAGCCAAACAGCTCGTGCAGGCCGAAGCTGACCTGGGTGGCCAAAAAACCGATCGGGCCCACAGTGCCTGCAACCAAAGCAATTACGCAGCAGGCATCGACGGTGCTGCCCAGCGGGCCGCGCATTAGTCGCTCACCCAGTACTGGGTAGAGCAGGGTTCGGGGCTGAAGCGGCTGGCCTTTCACATAGTGTGCATGGGCAAGCACCACAGCGGTTAGCGACCCCAGTACCGCCCAAGCCATAAAGCCCCAGTGCATGAAGGACTGCCCCAAGGCGCCGGAAACGGCGTCAGCGGTGCCTGCTTCGCTATCAAACGCAGGAGGCGTTACCACAAAGTGGTATACCGGCTCACCGGCGGCAAAGAATACGCCACCGCCTGCCAGCAGCGTACACAGAATGATCGATAGCCACTTAAACGTGCTCATTTCTGGTGCATCTAAATTGCCGATTTTGGCTTTAGCGGCTGGAGTTATGGCCAAACCGATGGCGATAAAGAACGTCAGCAGGAGCAGCAGTTGAAAGTAACTGCCCAGCACTAGCGCGGTCCAGGCGAAACCAGCGCTGATGCTGTCAGCTACCAGAGTTACGTCGTAAAGCGACAGTGCGAGAAAGGCGACGATAAAGCCGATACTTAATATCAATACAATAGGGTCGCCGAGCGAAAACCTCTGGAAGCCCTCAGAGTTGGGGCTGGAGTGGGACATGTTAAATACCTATGGGGAGCAGGGAACTGAAATAGCAGCCTATTAAAGCGTGCCGTTAAGCGGTTTAACGCCGCATGAGCGTTTAGAAGTTGGTGTTTGAAGCAGGCGAAATTACAGGTAAAAAAAAGCGCCATTCAAGGAATGGCGCAAGACAGGAAACTGAACGTAGTATATCGCCAATTTAGACCAACGTCTAACATGTTTTAACTTGGTGCGTTGCCCAGGTGCAAATGCACCGTTTTGGCCATATTGCGGAGGGCGTCAGAACTTAACTTCCTATCTAACAGCATGAAAATTAAATAAAAATTCAATAATGGCAATATTGCTGCAACGCTAAAGCATATTTTGTATACAAGGTATGCTCACGATGATGACCTCCACTTCGATACGCCGTTCTTCTACTTCAGCACTAGATTTTCCCACTGCAACACCAGTTTTTTCTATGGCGCGCCTGCTCACAAGCTGCGCGGCAGGGCTGATTTTAATACCGGCTATCAGTTACGCCGACGATACCCAAATACGTTTTCAGCTGGATTGGCGTTTTGAAGGTCCCTCCGCGCCGTTTTTAATGGCCGCTGAGAAAGGCTACTTCGCTGAAGAAGGGTTGGACGTTCAGATTGATTCCGGCAGCGGCTCGGCGGGCGCGATTAATCGCGTGGCATCCGGGGCCTACGAAATGGGCTTTGGCGATCTTAATGCGCTGGTCGAGTTTCTCGCCGAAAACCCCGATGGCCCCGGTATCCAAGGCGTCTATATCGTCTACGACGGCACCCCCGCGGCGGTGTTTGCCCGCAAAGACCGCGGCATCGAGAGCCCGGCTGATTTAGCCGGTAAAACCATCGCCGCCCCCACCTTCGATACCGGCTACCGCGCCTGGGGCGTGTTTGCCGCGGCTAATAATCTGGACGCCGACGCGGTGGAGTGGCAAAACGTCGACCCTACGTTGCGCGAAACGCTGCTAACCCGGGGCGATGTGGATGCAATCACCGGCTTCTACTTCACCAGCCTACTCAATCTTGAAGAGCGGGGAATGAGTGAGGACGAGCTGACTATTATGCCGTTCCCAGACTACGGCGTGCCCCTGTACGGCAACGCCATTATCACCAGTGAATCCTTCGCAGAAGAAAATCCGGAAGCCGTGCAGGGCTTTCTGCGCGCCTTCAACCGCGCCCTGGGCGACACTATTGCCGATCCCGAGGCGGCCATTGAGTATGTTAAAAACCGCGACGGCCTGATCGATGTGGAAATGGAGACTCGGCGCTTAAAACTCGCTCTGGATGGCGTCGTCGACACTCCCGAAGTGCGCGAAAATGGCGTGGGCGGAGTGGATGACGAGCGTCTGTCTCAGGCGATTCAACTGGTTGCCGATGCTTACGACCTCACGTCAATTCCTTCGCCTGATCAGGTGTTTAGTTCAAACTACTTACCTGCTCAGGAAGAACGCATGCTGTTTCCGGCCGAGGGCGAATAAGCATGTCGGCAGCATTCGTTACCTTTGATGACGTTAGCCTGGCCTACGATGCGTCGGGCAACGCCATTGAGGATATCAACCTGAGCATCCACGAAGGTGAGTTCGTCGCTTTCGTGGGCCCCTCCGGCTGCGGTAAATCGACCTTTATGAAGCTCTGCACCGGTCTGCATGCGCCTACCACCGGTGCCGTGCGGGTGGATGGAGAACCGGTCACCGGGCCGTTGAAAATCTCCGGCATGGCATTTCAAAACGCCAACCTGCTGCCCTGGCGCACCACACTGGATAACGTCCTACTGCCGCTGGAGATCGTTAAACCCTACCGCCATCAGTTTCGTAAACGGCGCGAAGAGTTTGTAGGCTGGGCGCGCAAGCTGCTCAAGACCGTGGGACTTGAAGGCTACGAAGAGCAGTACCCCTGGCAGCTTTCCGGTGGCATGCAGCAGCGGGCATCGATCTGCCGGGCGCTGATTCACCAGCCGCGCCTGCTAATGCTGGATGAACCCTTCGGCGCGCTGGATGCATTTACCCGCGAAGAGCTGTGGTGCGTGCTGCGCGACCTGTGGGAAGCGCAGCGCTTTACAGTGGTACTCGTAACCCATGACCTGCGCGAGGCGGCGTTTCTGGCCGATACCGTCTACATCATGAGCCGCCGCCCAGGCCGGGTGATCGAGCGCCGTCAAATCGAGCTGCCAAGACCCCGTGCACTGGAAACCACCTACCAAAAACCCTTTATTGATCTGGTCCAGGAGTTGCGCGCTCAGATTGGCGAAGTACGTAGCAATTGATAAACGCACGCAGCACCTGATGAAAGGCGCACTTATGACGAAAAATAATCAGTTAATCGAACGATTGGCGCCGTGGATAGCGGTGGTGGCACTGGTCATCATTTGGGAAGTAACGGTGCGGGTGTTTGATGTGCCCAGCTTTATCTTCCCCAGTGCCTTGGAGACGGCCCAGGCGCTGGTAACTTATTCCGGGCCTATCGCCATGCACTCCTGGCAAACTTTCTGGACAACGCTGATTGGCTTTGGATTGGGTGTGGCCGTGGGGCTGGTGTTGGGCTTTATTATCGGCTCGTCGCGCTTTCTATATAACGCTTGCTACCCACTGTTAGTCGGTTTTAATGCCATTCCCAAAGTGGCTTTCGTGCCCATCCTGGTTGTCTGGTTTGGGATCGGCTCGGTGCCGGCGATACTCACCGCCTTTTTAATCTGCTTCTTCCCCATCGTGGTGAACGTGGCTACCGGTTTAGCCACGCTGGAGCCTGAGATGGAAGACGTACTGCGAGTGCTGGGCGCACGGCGTATGGATGTGCTGCTGAAAGTGGGCCTGCCACGCTCGCTACCGTATTTCTTTGCCTCGCTAAAAGTCGCTATTACCCTGGCGTTTGTAGGCACGGTGGTGTCAGAAACGGTCGCCTCCAATCAGGGTATTGGCTATCTGATGATGAGCGCCGGTTCGCAAATGCGCATGGGGCTGGTCTTTGCCGGACTGCTGGTGATCAGCGCCATGGCCATGGTGATGTACGAGCTATTTGCGCAACTGGAAAAACGCATGACCGGCTGGGCGCACCGTGGTCAGAATCGCTAGCCCCAGTGCAAAACTCACCAGCGGTAAAGCAGTGAAGCGCTGGTGGTGTTGTCGGTGCGCTCGCTGGTGTCGTCAGGCGGTTGGGAGTTGTGCTTGATTTCGTGAGATAAGCGCAGCGATAGCTTGGAATTGAGCCTTGCCGTGAGCGCTGTAAGCGACCGAGACGTGGTATTTTGGTCGGTGTACTCAAACGACATTTCCTGCTGAATATCGGCGTAATCGGAAAAAAACCAGTGGTAATCCAGTGCTGTATAGGCCACTGCTAGCCGATAATCGCCGTGTTCGCGTAGCCGGTCATGACGATAGCCAGGCCCTGCCTCCAGCGAAAAAACATGGGTATCGTTCTCTAAAATCTGACGCCCATAGCCACCAATGGCAGAAAGTTGCTGGTCATAACCGGCAAAGCGATCCTTCTCCCAGCGGGCAAAGCCAAACAGGTAGTGGGGGCCATCCAGTTCATAGCGTTCGCGTCCTGCGACTAAGTACTGCTCGGCACTGGTTTCGTCATCCTTGGTGACGTTACGCACTTCACCACGTAGCGAGTAGGTGAAGTTACCGGTAAGCCACGTCAGCAGCGTTTTACCGATCAGCGTCTGGCTATCGGTATTGCCCGAGAGACGGGTAAAACCCAGTTCGGCATCGCCACTGAATACGGGAGCATCTTCCTGGGGAGGCGGTGGAGCGTAGAACGGGCTGGCATACGCCACGGTTAGCCATAGCGGCCAGCAGGCCAGTAAGAGTATCCATCTAACGATCGCCACTACATCCCTCCTTGATTTCGGCATTAGGCAATTATATCAGCGAACGATGACTCTGGGGTGACGGCGATTAACGCCGTTGGCTAGCGCGTGCCATAATGGCGTGGTCACGCATTTTGAGTCTACCTATGAGCGCTTCTCGCCCCCGAACGTTAGCCGACCTGCAGCGCTGGCGCCGCACTCGCGCAAGGCGCAGCTGGTATAAACGCAGTTTTCGCCTTCAGGTGATGCTGTTAGTCGGGCTACTGTTGGCAGGCATGCTACTGGCGCAGGGCACCTACCTCAATCACCGCAAGGCAGAAATCATTAGCCAGCAGATGGGGGAGCGAGCGCTGGCGGTGGCCAAAACGGTGGCGTCGATGCCGCAAATTATCAACGCCTTTGCAATCCCCGACCCCTCTTTCATTATTCAGCCCCTGGCGGAGCGAGTTCGCCATGAGACGGGAGCGCGCTATGTCGTTGTGGGTAACGCTCAAAGTACCCGCTACTCCCACCCTCTGCCGGAACGGCTAGGGCAGCCGATGGTGGGGGGCGATAATGACCAGGCGCTGATTCATGGCCAATACTATGTATCCGAGGCAACCGGGTCATTGGGCACCGCCATTCGTGGCAAAGCGCCCATATGGGATGAAGAGGGCAATATCATTGGTCTGGTATCCGTCGGTTTTATGATGGATCGCGTGGCCATGGACGTAGCCCGCTACAACAGCTTTGGCTGGGCGCTAGTGGCGCTGATGATTTGTCTCGGCTTTGCCGGTGCCTACTGGCTATCGCAGCATCTTAAAAAGGTCATTTTAGGCCTGGAACCCTACGAAATTGCCCGCTTGGCTATGGAAAAAGAGGCCATTTTGCAGTCGATCCACGAGGGCATTTTGGCGGTTAACCGGGAAGGTCATATTACCTTGGTCAACCAGCAGGCGCGGCGCTTTCTCAACCTGGACGATGAGCATGTGCTGCTGGGGCAGCCTATACGCGAGGTTGTGCCCAATTCGCGGCTACTGGAGGTGCTCCGGCGCGGCGAGCAGGAGTTCGACCAGGAGATGTGGCTGGGCGATCATCCGGTAGTGGTTAACCGCGTGCCGATTCTGCACGAAGGCGAGATTGAGGGGGCGGTGGCCACTTTCCGTAGCCGTCGCGAAATTGTCGATCTATCCCACGCGCTTACCCAAGCCAGCCGTGACGTGGATATGCTGCGCGCCCAGGCCCACGAGTTTTCCAATAAGCTCTACACCATCTCTGGGCTACTACAGTTAGAGCGCATTGAGGAAGCCCTCGCGCTGATTCATCAGGAAACCGAACGCGCCCAGGCGCAGATGAGCTTTTTAATGCGCAACGTGGCCGACGCCGTGCTTAGCGGTACGCTACTGGGTAAACTTACCCGGGCACGGGAACTGGGCGTAGCGTTGGAAATCGATGAGCAAAGCTCGCTCTCCTGCCCGCTAACGCCCACCGGCCAAGAAGTGTTGATGAGCGTGGTGGGTAACTTGCTGGACAACGCCTGCCATGCTGCGCTGAATGGGCCGAGTAAAGCGCCCAAAGTACGCCTGTTTTTCACCGATTTGGGCGAGCAGCTGTTGATCGAAGTGGAGGACAACGGACCCGGAGTACCTGCCCAATTCGCCGAATCGATTTTCCAGGAAGGCTTTTCGACCAAAACAGGCAAGCACCAGGGCATTGGCCTGGCGCTGGTGGCCAGGCTCTGCCGCCAGCACGGCGGTGCCGTGACCCTGGAGGAGAGCGAGCTGGGGGGCGCATGCTTTATCGCGGTGCTCGACCGCTCGCTGTGTGCGCATCAAGACCAACAGCAGTCTCAACAACAATTTTAAAAACAATTTCAAAAACAGTGACCACGACGGCTAGGGGGGAACGCAATGTCTGATGGGCAGTACGGCATTTTGGTCATTGAAGACGATTTTCGCATTGCCGATATCCACAGAGCCTTCATTGAACAAAGCGATGGCTTTTATGTAGTGGGCATGGCGCGCAACGGCAGTGAAGCCAAGGCGATCATGGCGGAGCAGGCCACCAGCATTCAGTTGATCTTGCTCGATGCCTATCTCCCCGATGTGGAAGGCTTGGAACTACTATGGGCGATTCGCCGCGACTACGTGCATGTGGATATCGTCATGGTGACCGCTGCCCGGGAAGTGGAAACCATCAGCGAGGCGCTGCGTGGCGGGGTATTCGACTACCTGATCAAACCCATTGAAGCCGCGCGAATGACGCAAATGCTGACTCGCTTCCGTCGCGAGCGTGAAGCGTTGGCCAACCGCGCCGAGATGAATCAGGATGAACTGGACTCCGTGCTCGCGCGCCTGAAGCCCGGCGAGCCGTTGCGTGCGAAAAGCCAAACCCTGTCTCAAGCCCTGCCTAAAGGTATTGATCGGCTGACGCTGCGCCGGGTGATTGATGCCCTGGCCGACGCCCCCGACTCGCTCACCGCTATGCAGATGGCGCGCACCATGGGTGCCAGCCGCTCAACCGCCCGCCGCTATTTAGAGTTTTTAGTTGCTGAACAGGCAGTGAGTGCTGAGCTGGGCTATGGTGATGTAGGGCGGCCTGAGCGTCGCTATCGGCTATTGGAGGCCGCACACGAATGGATCAACACTCTATAAAGGAATGTTGTAAATAAGCGCGCGTGAACAAAATGAACAAAATAGCCATAAAGAACTTTTTGTCTTTTATGCGCACAAGCTTGTCGGTCAGGGTAGTGGTCTTCTAACGTTCGCGGCGTGCAGTCTCACAATAAGAAGCTCTACACAGCAAACTCATCACACAACAAAACTGATACGTGGAGAACGCCATCATGACGTCGCTTACCCTCAAGCGTTTATCTGTATTTGCTCTTCCCTTCGCGGCCTTTGCAGGCATGAGCACCGCCGCACAGGCGCAAGAGTGGACACCCGAACGCTCCATCGAATTCGTCGCACCGGCTAACCCAGGCGGCGGTTGGGATACCCTCGTTCGCACCATGTCGCGGGTGATTCAGCAAGAAGAGCTGGCCGATGAAAGCTTTGCCGCGATCAACGTACCTGGAGGCGGCGGTGCCGTAGCCTGGGCCCAAGTCGCCCGTGATAGTGGCAACCCGCACAAGCTGTTTGCCACCAGCCCGCCGATGATTCTGGTGCCGCTGGCAGGTGCTTCGCGCTACGACCACACCGACTTTACCCCGGTCGCGCGGATCAATACCGACTACTCGATCATCCTGGTGGCAGCGGACTCCGAGTATCAGAACCTCGAAGACCTGCTCAATGCGCTGAAAGAAGACCCCAGCTTGAGCGTTGGCGGTGGTAGTGCGCCTGGCTCCATGGATCATATCGCTATTGCAGGCCTTGCCTCTGCGGCTGGAATGGAAGCCTCGGCAGTCAACTATATCCCGTTTTCGGGTGGCGGCGACGCCATGACCAACCTAATGGGCGGCCATATTGAAGCCGTGGTCGGCGGTGCCGGTGAAGCGGTTGGCCAACTGGGCGAAGGCAGCCAGCTGCGTGCGCTGGGCGTCTCTTCTGAAGAGCGTTTGGGCGGCGGTTTGAGCGACGTGCCCACCTACCAGGAGCAGGGCTTCGACTACACCTTCGATATCTGGCGCGGCGTGATGGGCGCTCCCGATATGCCTGAAGAGGCAGTGGCCTACTACGAAGACCTGTTCGCCGAAATGCTTGAAACCGATGCATGGCGCGAAGCGAGCGACCAACTGGGCTGGATCGACGCCTACCAAAACAGCGAAGAATTTGGCGCCTTCCTGGATCAGCAGCAAGAGCAGTTCAGCGACGTGCTGAGCGAGCTTGGCCTGCTGCGCCAGTAATCCCACTCCTGTATCACCCAGTTGCCCAAGCGTGGCTGGGTGTCTCCCGTCGTTAACGATATGCGTTAACCGTGGAGACGTGTTGGCTCCTTCGGAGAGATTCCTATGACTCGTTTAAATACCAATCAGTGGTTAGCACTGGTGTTTGCGGTATTGGCTGCTGGCTATATCGCGATGGCGTGGCAAATCCCCACCTTTCCTCTGCCGCGCCCGGTCGACTCTGACCTATTTCCTAAAGTATTAGGCTTCTCGCTACTGATCCTGTCGGTGTTTCTATTCTTTGAGAAGCCTACCCCGATAGCCGGTGCCGATGAAGTCGACGAAGAGGCGCAGCACGGGCCGCTACTACTGACACCCTGGGCGCGGGTCATCGTGACTTCGTTGGCGATTGCCGCCTACGCGTTATTGCTGGTGCCGCTGGGTTTTGTACTCGCTTCTACGCTGCTCTGCGTTGGATTGACGGCCTACTACGGCTATCGCCGCCATGGGGTCAACCTCGCTACGTCGCTGGGGGTAGTGCTCGCGCTCTACCTGACCATGACGCGAGTGATGGATGTTTACCTACCCACTGGCGTGCTGCCTTTCTAAACAAAGCCTTGTTAGCAGGTCTTTCCGCTAGCAGTTCTTAAGAGAGTAATTCCCATGGATGCCTTCAATAATTTGATGTACGGCTTTGGCATCGCGCTTGAGCCAATCAATATTGCCTACGTATTTGCCGGCGTATTTGCTGGCACCATTATCGGTATGCTGCCGGGCCTTGGCCCTATCAGTGCACTTGCCCTGATGATTCCTATCACTTTTGCCATGGAGCCCTCGTCGGGTTTGATCCTGATGGCAGGGGTTTACTACGGCGCCATCTTTGGTGGCTCTACTTCCTCGATTCTGCTCAACGCCCCCGGCGTGGCAGGTACCGTAGCGACCTCCTTTGACGGCTACCCGATGGCCAAAAAAGGCCTGGCGGGTAAAGCGCTGGCGATTGCCGCCTACTCGTCATTTGTGGGCGGTACGGTATCGGTTATTTTCTTGATGCTGGTAGCGCCGCTGCTTTCCAAAGTGGCCGTAAGCTTTGGCCCTTCCGAGTACTTTGCACTGATGGTGCTGGGCTTAACCGCTGTGGTCTCGCTGTCGGATAAATCACTGATCAAAGGGCTGATTGCTGCCGTGGTGGGGGTGATTATCTCGATTGTGGGTATCGATATGCAGACCGGTACCGAGCGTTTTACCTTCGGCTCCGTTCAACTCCTCGACGGTATCGACTTCCTGGTGGTGGCGCTGGGTATCTTTGCACTCGCCGAGGTGTTCTATATGCTGCTGCGCGGCGGTGGCGGCAAAGAGGCTCCCCGCAATGCGATTGGCTCGCTGAAACTGACTCGTAGCGAAGTCAAAGAGATTGCTGGCCCCGTTGGCCGCAGCTCGGTGTTGGGCTTCTTCACCGGCGTTCTGCCGGGGGCTGGCGCTACCATCGGCTCGTTCCTGGGTTACAGCATGGAAAAACGCATCGCCAAAGATGGCGACACCTTTGGGCAGGGTAATATCAAAGGTGTTGCTGCGCCAGAGGCTGCCAACAACGCCGCCTGTACCGGCTCCTTTGTGCCGCTGTTGACGCTGGGTGTACCGGGATCGGGTACCACCGCAGTACTGCTGGGCGCACTGCTGGTCATGGGGGTCAACCCTGGCCCGATGATGCTTACAGAGCGTCCGGACGTGTTCTGGGGCGTGGTTGCCAGTATGTATATCGGCAATATCTTCCTGCTGGTGCTTAACCTGCCGTTGATACCGCTGATCGCCAAGATTCTCGATCTGCCCAAGCCGCTGTTGTTATCGTTGATTTTGATCTTCTGCATGATCGGCGTCTACGGCATGAGCTTCAGTGTGTTTGATCTGTTGCTACTGCTCGGCTTTGGCCTCGTAGGCCTTGGGATGCGGCTGTTTGGTTTCCCGGCGGCGCCGCTAATTTTGGCGCTGATTCTGGGCAACATTATGGAAGAGTCCATGCGTCGGGCTCTGCAGATCTCCGGTGGCGACTGGATGACTTTTATCGACAAGCCTATCTCGCTTGGTCTACTGGTCGTCGCTCTGCTGTCGCTTGGTCTGCCGTTACTGAAAAAACGCCGTAAGAAAATTCCACCCGACGTGGCTATTTAACGCCACTACTTAAAGGGTGAATAGCGAGGAGCCTTGGTGATGCCAAGGCTCCTTTTTTATCTCCGTTTTTGGCTGGTAACAAAGAGTGGTTTTGTAACTAATAAGTAAGCACTGAGTTGCTACTCTGTATTTTAAAAGCTCAAGTACTTAGATGGTGCACTGGGTCGTATTGGTGCATTGAGAGAGTGCTTTAGTCGCTTTGTTGTGCTTTATTTTGGTGCATGTGGTGAATATTGAGATTTACTGGCGATTATTAAGTGGCTGATTAAATAGCTATAAAGAAACTTTGTGCCAATCTGGCGCACCCCTTGCAAGTGTTAATGGCTAGTGGACGTATTGGGGGAGCTAATACAACAACCCCAAGTGCGAAGCCAACCATCAAGCCCCAATTATAAGGGGTGCAAGGAGATTAACAATGAACACTCTCAAACGCTCGACACACCCTCGCCCATTCCTTTCAAGTGGCCGTTTCGCGACCGCTTTACTCACCGCTGCCATCATGAGTGCCAGCACCCAGGCCATCGCCCAAGACGATGACCCGATCAAAGTCGGTATCCTGCACTCACTCTCCGGCACCATGGCGATTAGTGAGACTGTCCTCAAAGACACCGTCGAAATGCTTATCGAACAGCAGAACCAAGCCGGTGGTTTGCTGGGGCGTCAGTTAGAAGCAGTGGTGGTTGACCCGGCGTCTAACTGGCCGCTGTTTGCCGAACGCGCCCGGGAGCTACTAGACCAGGAAGAAGTAGACGTGATTTTCGGCAACTGGACGTCGGTTTCGCGTAAATCCGTACTGCCCGTCGTAGAAGAGCTCAACGGGCTGCTGTTCTACCCGGTGCAGTATGAAGGCGAAGAGTCCTCTGAAAACGTCTTCTACACCGGCGCAGCGCCTAACCAGCAGGCGATTCCTGCGGTTGAATACCTTATCAACGAAGTCGGGATCGAGCGCTTTGCGCTGGTGGGTACCGACTATGTCTACCCGCGCACCACCAACCGTATCCTCGAAGCCTTCCTCAAGGATGAACACGGCATCGCGGATGAGGACATCATGGTCAACTACACGCCGTTCGGTCACTCCGATTGGCAGAACATTGTGGCGGAAATTCGTCGTTTCGGTGAAGAGGGTAAACCCACTGCGGTGATCTCGACAGTTAACGGCGACGCGAACGTGCCGTTCTATACCGAGCTCTCCAACCAGGGTATCGACGCTGCCGATATTCCTGTCATCGCCTTCTCTGTAGGTGAGCAGGAACTTACCGGTATTGATACCGGGCCGCTAGTGGGGCACTTGGCGGCATGGAACTATTTCATGAGCGTCGATAACGATGACAACTACGACTTTATCGATGCCTGGATCGAGTACACCGGCGACGATATGGCCGTGACCAACGACCCAATGGAAGCGCACTACATCGGCTTCAACATGTGGGCCGAAGCGGTTCGCAAAGCGGGCACGACAGACGTCGACACGGTTAAAGACGCCATTATCGGTGTGACCGTGCCTAACCTTTCCGGCGGCTATGCAGCCATGATGCCCAACCACCACATCACCAAGCCGGTGCTGATCGGTGAGATTCAGGACAATGGCCAGTTCGATATCGTGTGGCAGACGCCCTCTACCGTGGCCGGCGACGCCTGGTCTGACTACCTGCCTGGCTCGCGTGACCTGATTGCCGATTGGCGTAAGCCGATGGAGTGCGGCAACTTCAACGTCGTTAACGGCTCGTGCGGTGGCAGCACCGCAGCAGAAGAAGCCGAAGCGGCACTGGCTGAGTAAAACTGAGTAAGTACCTTACCCTTCGCCGCCCCGGCGCATAGCGTTGAGAGTTAAGGGGTGGCGAAGGAGCACGCTATCTTTCCCTTTCTGATAACCAAAGGAAGAACCCCATGAGGCGTTTCCTTTCCTTGGCGCTGCTCTGCTTCCTGCTGTTGGGTATGACCCTCACAGCACAGGCACAATCAACAGACGCCGCCAGCAGCTCCACTAATGATGCGGCCGCGCTCGAACTGTTGGAGGCGCTGGACGTTGAGTCTTACGCCGCCAAAGGCGAAGCCATAACCGCGATTTTGCAAAGCGACGACGAACGCGCCCGTGACTGGCTGCAGGCGCTTTTAGATGGCCGTTTGCAGCGCACCGAAGACGGTCGGTTCGTGCTGGTGCTTGAGAACCGCGGCCGCGACTGGCCGGTGGCCGATGTCCTAACCGGCGAAGCGCTGGGCGAAATGTCTCGTCGTGACCTGGAGCGTATCGGCATTAACAACAACCTGCGTAATCAACTGCGCAGTGCCATCGCGGTAGTTGACCTCTACTCGCCTAACGTGGAGCGCCGCCGCACATCGGCCGAGCGCCTGTTAGGTGAAGTAGATGGGGAACTGGTGCCCACACTCGACGACTTGATCGAACAGGAAGAGGACGAGCAGGTGCGCTATCGGCTGACCCAGGCCGTGGCGATCTATCGCGCCGAAGCAGGTGAAATGGCGGGTATTGAAGCGCTGGACGGCAGCCTTCACCCCCGCTCCCGCGTGGCATTGAGCCGGGCAGCCAATAGCGATGATCCCGTCGTCGCCAATGCCGCTGCCGCTTCCCTGGCGGGCATTGAGCAGCAGCTCAAAATCAATCGCGGTCTGGAAACGCTCTATTTCGGCTTGAGCCTTGGTTCGGTGCTGGTGCTGGCCGCCATTGGCCTAGCGATCACCTTCGGTGTCATGGGCGTGATCAACATGGCCCACGGCGAGCTGATGATGCTGGGCGCCTACACCACCTGGGCGATGCAGCAACTGCTGCCCGGCCAACCGGGGCTGGCGTTGATTCTATCGATTCCCGCAGGCTTTATGGTCGCCGCCCTGGCGGGTGTGGCGATCGAGCGCGGTGTTATCCAGTTCCTCAAGGGCCGCCCGTTGGAGACGCTGCTGGCGACCTTTGGTATCAGCCTGATTTTGCAGCAGCTGGTACGTACGGTGATTTCACCGCTCAATCGTACCGTCATCACCCCCGAATGGATGAGTGGCTCATTGGTGGTGAACGATGCGCTGTCGCTAACGCTCAACCGCATGTATGTGCTCGGCTTTGCGCTGGTGGTGTTTGCAGGCCTGATGCTGATTATGCGCCGCACCCGGTTGGGGCTTGAGGTGCGTGCCGTTACCCAGAACCGCGCCATGGCCCGCTCCATGGGCATTCGCGCCACTCGCGTGGATATCATGACCTTTGCGCTAGGTTCGGGTGTGGCCGGGCTTGCCGGTGTCGCGCTCTCCCAGCTCACCAACGTCGGCCCTAACCTAGGGCAGAACTACATCATCGACTCCTTCATGGTGGTGGTGTTCGGCGGTGTGGGCAACCTATGGGGCACACTGGTTGCTGGCCTATCGCTGGGGGTGATCAACCAGGTGCTGGAACCCTGGGCAGGCGCGGTATTGGCCAAGATCATCGTGCTGGTCTTCATCATCCTATTCATTCAAAAACGCCCGCGTGGACTCTTCCCGCAGAAGGGCCGGGCTGCGGAGGGCTAAACGATGTCACTAACGACCGAATCATCGACGAATTTTTGGCTAACACGCCCATTCAGCGAGCGCTCCACGCAGATTTTTCTCGGCGTGCTACTGGCCGCGCTGGCACTGGTCACCCTGCTGCACGTGGCAGTGCCGCCGGATAACCCGCTGCATGTGGGGGCTTACACGGTCAATCTGTTTGGCAAGTACCTGAGTTACGCGCTGCTGGCCGTGGCGGTGGACTTGGTGTGGGGCTATCTGGGCATTTTAAGCCTGGGGCATGGCGCCTTCTTCGCCATCGGCGGTTACGCCATGGGCATGTATTTAATGCGCCAGATTGGTGACCGCGGCACCTACGGCCACCCGGTACTGCCGGACTTTATGGTGTTCCTCAACTGGGACAGCCTGCCCTGGTTCTGGCACGGCTTCGATATGGCCTGGTTCGCCTTCGCCATGGTGCTGCTGGCCCCCGGCCTACTGGCGCTGGTGTTTGGCTTTTTGGCGTTCCGCTCACGGGTCACCGGGGTGTATCTGTCGATCATCACCCAGGCGCTTACCTTTGCCTTAATGCTGGCTTTCTTCCGCAATGAGATGGGCTTTGGCGGCAATAACGGCCTCACCGATTTCCGCGAAATCGTCGGTTTTGACCTGCGCAGCGACGCCACGCGCCTAGGGTTGTTCCTGGTCACCGGCGTTGCGCTGGCGCTGGGGTATATCCTGTGCCGTGCGATTGTCACCAGCAAGCTGGGGCGGGTGAGCGTGGCCACCCGCGACGCCGAAGCGCGCACGCGCTTTCTCGGCTACCGCGTCGAGCGCTTTCAACTCTTCGTCTTTGTGGTCTCGGCGATGCTCGCAGGCCTGGCGGGCGCGCTCTATGTTCCTCAGGTGGGAATCATTAACCCCAGCGAATTCTCGCCGATTTTCTCCATCGAGATTGTGCTGTGGGTAGCGCTGGGCGGTCGCGCCACGCTATATGGCGCAGTGATTGGTGCCATTCTGGTCAACTACGCCAAAACCATCTTTACCGGCGTAATGCCCGATGCCTGGCTGTTTGCGTTAGGGGCGATGTTCGTACTGGTCACGGTGTTCCTGCCCAAGGGCGTGGCGGGATTGTTTCGCTACCTCAAACGCCGTAAGCGCGACGATTCGGCTAATCCTGACCATAAACACACGCCCGAGGAGGCCTCCGCATGAGTTTGCTGCAATCGCTGAGCCAGCGTGACCGGGTGTTCGATTTTATGGCGCCCCAAGCCTCGCCGGTGGACGTTCGCCATGGGCCGATTCTTTACATGGAAGATGTCACCGTGAGCTTCGATGGCTTTAAAGCCATCAATAACCTCAACCTGACCATTAACGACGGCGAGCTGCGCTGCATTATCGGCCCCAACGGGGCGGGTAAAACCACCATGATGGATATCATCACCGGCAAAACCCGCCCCAACAGCGGCAGCGTGTGGTTCGGTAGCCGTCATAACCTGTTGAATATGAACGAGCCGGATATTGCCAGCCTGGGCATTGGCCGTAAGTTTCAAAAGCCCACAGTATTCGAAGCGCTCTCGGTGTTTGAAAACCTTGAGCTGGCCATGGCGGCAGACAAGCGGATTTTCCCCACGCTTACCGCGCGTATCACCGGCGAAATCAAAGACCGCATCAACGAAGTGCTGGAAACCATTGGCCTTACTGAGCTGCGCCATCAGCCCGCAGGGATTCTTTCCCACGGGCAGAAGCAGTGGCTAGAGATCGGCATGTTGCTGATGCAGCGCCCACGCCTACTGCTGGTGGATGAGCCGGTAGCGGGCATGACCGAGCAGGAGATGGAGCGCACTGCAGAGTTGCTCACCGGGCTGGCCGGTAAACAGTCCGTGGTGGTGGTGGAGCATGACATGGGCTTTGTACGCTCCATTGCCCGCCAAGTGACCGTACTGCACCAGGGCAGCGTGCTGGCGGAAGGCACCATGGATCAGGTTTCCAGCGATCCCAAAGTAATCGAGGTCTACCTGGGTGCCGATGACGAGGAGGCCGCCTGATGCTAGCCATTGAGAAGCTCAACCAGTTTTACGGCGAAAGCCACACCCTCTGGGATCTCGATCTTGAGGTGCCTGCAGGCCAATGCACCTGCGTGATGGGCCGCAACGGCGTGGGCAAAACCACGCTGCTAAAAGCTGTAATGGGCGAAGTTAACGTCACTAGCGGTCAACTGCGCTATACCGGTGGGGATCAAAGCACGGTAGAGCTCACCAAAAAAGCTGTCGAAGCGCGTTCCCGCTTGGGGATTGGCTACGTGCCCCAGGGGCGGCAGATATTCCCGCTGCTGACCGTAGAAGAGAACCTGCGCACCGGCCTAGCTGCGCGCAGCGACGGACTGAAAAAGATTCCTGAGCGGGTCTATGAGCTGTTCCCAGTGCTTAAGGAAATGAAGCATCGCCGTGGCGGCGACCTCTCCGGCGGGCAGCAACAGCAGCTGGCGATTGGCCGTGCGTTGGTCATCGAACCCAAACTGCTGATTCTAGACGAACCGGGGGAGGGCATTCAGCCCAATATCGTCGCCCAGATCGGCCAGGTGATTCGCCAGTTGATCAATGAGGATGGCCTTACGGTGCTGCTAGTGGAGCAGAAGCTGCCCTTTGCCCGTAAATACGCCGACCGCTTTGTGATCATGGATCGCGGTCGCCCGGTGGCCAAAGGCGAGATCAGCGAGCTCTCCAATGAGCTGATCAAGCAGCATCTGACGGTTTAAGTTACCCATACCCGGTTATCGCCTGCCCGGCCAAGCGGTTGTCGAAAGGCGGTCGTTTTTTTGCGCGTGGATGAGCGGTGTTTCCAAAAGCTGGGCTTCAAACGCTGGGCGGCGGCTCCACCGGCGCCTGGCGTGCCCGTTGGCGTTTGACCAGTTGGGTAATCACGCCGTAGCGTGGCCCTGCCAGAAAGGCGAGCATCAGGAATACGCCGGTCATGACGGCCATCATGCCGCCAATGGAGACGTTGAGATACACTGCGAGGTAGTAGCCAGAAATACTCGAGGCGATAGAAATTAGCGCACCGATGATAAACATCATCCACAGCCGGTCGGTCAGCAAATAGGCGGCGGAGGCGGGAACAATGGCAAAGGCGATAAACAGCACCGCGCCTACCGCATCAAAGGCCGCCACGGCAGTGGAACTAGTTAGCATTAGCAGCACATAGAAAAGAATCGAGGGCATAAAGCCGAACGTTTTGGCCAGCGCCGGATCGAAGGTGGCCAGCTTTAGCTCCTTATAAAAGAGTCCGATAAACGCGTAGTTGAGCAGCGTCATCACGCTCATCGATACCAGCGCCTGGGGGATGGGCAGGCCGAAGATGTCGAGTGTATCCAGCCAGACAAAACCGATCTCACCGAGCAGCACGGTATGCGTGTCGATATGCACATCATTGGCATAAATATTCAACAGCAGCACGCCGATAGAGAACAGCGCCGGGAAGACCAGGCCGATAGCGGTATCCTGCTTGACCCGTTTGGTGCTCGCTAAGGCTTCGGTGAGCAGGACGGTTAACAGCCCGGTGAGGGCGGCCCCGATCAGTTGTACCGGCCCACTCTGTTGCTTGGTCAGCAGCCAGACGATGACGATGCCAAACACAATCGAATGGCTGATTGCGTCGGATAACATGCTGTTGCCGCGCAGCACTAAAAAGGTGCCCACCGCCGAGGAGGCGATGCCTACCATCGCGCCCACTAGCATAATGGGCAGGGCAGTTGTGGTCAGTAGCTCTGCCATCATGATGCTAATTCCTCAAAAGCCGCGACCACTCTTCTAGCCTCCGCCTGGCCCTGTGCCGTTAGCCCCCAGCCGCCGTCGCTTGGGGTGGCACCGCGAGGAGAGCGGGTTAGGTAGCCTTGCTGCTTAAGCTTGTTGAACATCCTGCGTGAACCGAGTGTTGAGGGGGCGCATGAGGGATCGGCCGAGTGTTTATATAGCGCATAAAGTAGCTGCTGTTTCTTCAGCGCTGACTTCTGGCGATAGTGCTTTATCACACCCCACAGCAGGCCACGGCCGGGCGCCAAGGCCAACGATATAAGCACGATGGCGGTTGCAGTAAGGACAATCAGCGGGCCGGTTGCCAGACCACGCGATAGGGTGCTGATGGTCGCCCCTGAAACACCACTGACAATACCGACGCCTGCAGCGATGGTGAGCATGCCGCCCAGGTGGCGGCTCCACTGTCGCGCGGCGGCCGCGGGTGCCACGATCATGGCGGCCATCAAAATCACACCGACCATCTGCAGGCCGACGACGACCGCTAGCGCAACCATAGCGGTGAGCGATGCTTCAATCACGGTGATAGGCATGCCGAGCGTGCGGGCGTACTCCGCATCAAAGGTGACCAGCTTGGCCTGTTTCCAGAAGACGGCAAGCAGCAGCAGCGTGACAAGCGTAATGCTGCCCATCACCCATAAATCGGAGCGCAGCGTCGCGGCGGCCTGGCCGAAAAGAAAGGCCTCAAGACCGCCCTGGGAGGCGTTATTGGTACTCTGGATATAGGTGAGCAGAACGATACCCACGGCAAAAAAGATACTGAGGCAGGCGCCCAGGCCTGCGTCAGTTTTCAGGCGGCTTAAGCGCGTCAGCATCAGCATAATCAGCGCGGCGGCGGAGCCGGTGATCAGTGAACCAATAATAATCCCGCCAATATCCCGGCTGCCGGTGATGATAAAGCTTAAACAGATGCCGGGAAGGGCTGCGTGGGAAATCGCGTCTCCCAGAAGGCTTTGGCGACGCAGCACCGCAAAACAGCCCAGCGGGCCGCTGATCAGCCCCAGCAGCGAGGCGCCCATGACTACATTCTGAAAGGTGTAGTCAGATAAAAGCTCAAGCCATACCATGGGTCACTTCACCTTTGAGGCTGAAAACATTAACGATTCATTGTCATTAAGTAGCGCGATTTGGCCGCCGTAAGCCTGGCGCAGGTGATCGATCTTGAACACCTCCTCGGCCTTGCCGCTGGCGATGACTCGCACGTTGAGTAGCAGTAGCCAGTCAAAGTAGGTGCGAACCGTTTGCAGATCGTGGTGTACCACAATCAGCGTCTTACCCGCGTCGCGCAGGCGGCGCAGGATATCGATAATGGCCCGCTCGGTGGTGGCATCGACGCCAGCCATGGGTTCATCAAGAAAATACACATCGGCTTGCTGCACCAGCGCACGGGCCAAAAATACGCGCTGCTGCTGGCCACCTGAGAGCTGGCTAATCTGGCGCTCAGCGAAGGCACTCATACCGACCATCTCAAGTGCTTCCTGCGCCTCGTGGCGCTCTTTTCGCCCTGGCCTTTTGAGCCAGCCTAAGCGCCCGTAAAGCCCCATGATGACCACATCCAGCGCAGTGGTGGGAAAATCCCAGTCAACGCTTGAGCGCTGGGGCACATAGCCCACTCGTTTACGCTGCGTGGTGTAGGGCCGCCCATGCACCATCACCTCTCCTGACAACGACGGCACCAGCCCAAGCAGGCTTTTGATCAACGTGCTCTTGCCCGCCCCGTTAGGGCCGACAATGCCCGCCATTACACCGGCGGGGATATCCAGATCGATATCCCACAGCACGGGCTGGTTATGGTAGCTCACCGTCAGGTTTTTAATGCTCAGTGCGGTGTCTGTAAGGTCGGATGTCGCCATGGATGCACTGCCTTATCGAATGCTTATTGAGTGAGTTGCCACTCGCTGGCCCAGTCATCTAGTGCCTTTGGCAGCGGGGCCTGCGAACCGTCTAGCGCTTCGACAATGTGCTGGGTGTTACGGTAGATCATGCCCATATAGGTACCATCTACCGTGCCTTCATCCCCCATGGCGTCGGAATAAAGCTGGCCGCCGATGGCCACATCATGGCCGCGCTGCCTTGCGGCATCAATCACTGCCTGAATGGTGCGCGGGTTGATCGTGCTTTCTATAAATACCGCGGGTACGTTACGGGCAACAACGCTATCCGCCATGCTGCGAATATCGGCGATCCCGGTTTCGGTTTCGGTACTAATCCCCTGAATCCCTTCCACCTCAATGTCATAGGCACGGCCAAAATAGTTGAATGCATCGTGGGCGGTGACGAGAATACGTTGCTCTTCGGGGATGCTGGCAATGCTCTCTTTAACCCACTCATGCAAGGCTAGCAACTGAGCCTGATAACGCTCGGTATTGGTTTTAATCGTCGTGGCGCACTCAGGGCGTGCTTCGCTAAATGCATCGCTCAGGGTGGGCAGTGTTTGGGCCCATAAAGAGACATCCATCCACAGGTGAGGGTCGACCCCGTAGACATCCTGAGCGGTGATCAACGACGCCGGATCAATGGACGCGGGAGCCACGGCAAGCGTGGGTGTTCGTGCCGAGAAATTCTCCAGCACACTCCCCAGCTGTCCTTCCAATGAGTAGCCTGAATAGAGAATGTGTTCGGCTCCCCGCAGCAAGGCCACGTCGCTAGCGCTTGCCTGGTACAGATGGGGGTCTACGCCGGGGCCCATCATGGCTTCCACATTAACGCATTCGCCGCCTACTTCCTGCGCTACATCTGCAATCATCCCAATCGTTGCCACCACGTTTAAGGGCGTTTCATCGGCAGTTGCCAACGCACTTAAAGGAAGCGTTCCCAATAGAATCACGGCATATTTTGTTGCCATTTTAGCTCCAGACTCGTCACGAGGTAGATGGATTGAAATTGCTTTATGTAAACTGATTACCCTAAGGAAATAAGTATAGCCTTGGCTAAGTTTGTGACGCTATTCATGAAATGTCAAGCGGATAAAAGACGCTGAGGTGAGTTGAAAAGGGTATCTGAGTATTGCGGGAATAAACGTAAGACGGGCTACTAACGCGCCTTTGAAATCTGCTAAGAACGGTTTAAGTTATCCACACCCGGTTCAAAGTCTTGGATCGGGTTGAAATGGCCGTGCCTCGGCTGTCGCGACGATTTGATCGAATAAGGGGTGTGCCGGGTTGAGCATGTAGTTGAGCTCTCTCGGCACGACCACGCTTGGCACTGCCAGTGCCAGACTTTGGCCTGAGGTCAACCAGCCATCGCCAAGTTCAGCGGTCTCTGCTGGCGCTGGGGCTTCCTGCCAGTTTTCTGGTAGATCTTCTGCGCCAACGCTTAGAATACTGTCGGTTGATAGCGTCAGGCGCAGCAGCGCATACGCATTGAGCAGCCGATAGCTTTCCAGATTCACCATAATTTCCAGTAGTGCCAGCGACTCGGAGCTTGCCACATACACACAGGCATTCCCTGGGCTATTCCAGCGCCCACCGTAAAGCCGTGCGGCCTCGCCATCAAACACTGTTTCCTGAAACTTACGCTTAACCAGCCGATAGGCGGTGACCTCGCTCATGCCGAGACACCATGCTCCAGCCGCCCGATCAGATTCAACACTGTTTGATACTCCGCCGATGTGGCGCTCATTTCGACGGGGCGACGCCCGCCTAACCCGGCATTGGGTTTGAGTAGCCAGGCGCGAGCCCCTTCTACGTCACCCTCGAACAGATCCAGCGCCGCCTTGAAAAGCTCAGCAAAGCGATACAACCGGTCACTTTCCGCCATCTTGAAACGGCCTGATTTGGCGCGACGGTTAAGCGTAGCAGAGGGAATATCCACGTAACGCGCCAGTGCCTTCTGCTCAATACCTGATACATTGGCAATCTGGGGATAAACACGATACTCCACCCCTTCATGCAACAGCTCATGCAACTTGCGACCTCTGGCTGGCAAGCCAATTTGTTGCCAGAAACCGGACGCCAAAGCTTTGGGTGGCTGGTATTGAGTGAAGTGGATATCCATAACGTTAACCCTCATTTGATACTTCAAAAGCCTATCAGTTGATATGCATGACGCTTTTGCCGTCGTCAAGTGATGCACATGGCAGAGAAGGTATCTGGCGTGCTTAATCGCTAAAACCCTGTTCTGTGTTCGGTTGACGGCACTGCTTGGCGTGTAATATCGGCTGTTGATCAATTAAGAAGCAGGTGAGGTATGCGCTATAAAGATAAACATCAGCTCGCCGCCGAGTGGCAAGCGCTTCTGGAGCGCACGCCCAAACCGTTGCGGCAAGCAGTCGAAACATTGGTAGAGCACTACTGCCAAAAATTTGCTGACCACTTTTATCAGGTGATGCTGGAAGACCCGCATGCCTCGCTGTTTCTCTCCAACGATCAAGTGGCACAGCGCTTAAACCCCTCGATGCGGCGCTGGCTGAAGGCCATGTTTGCCGTCGAGCACGCCGACTTTGAGTCCCTGGTTGAGCAGCAGGAAAAAGTGGGGCAAGTGCATGCCCGCATCGATATTCCGGTCAACCTGGTGCTAAACGGAGCACGGCAACTGAAGCAAGCGTTTTATGAGCAGATCAACGCCACGTTCAAAAGCCCGCTATCGCCGGGGGATGCCTCGGTGTACGTCTCCGACCATATCGATATGGCAATGGAGATCATGAGTCACGCCTACTCGGTGGCCAGTGACCGTAATGCGCGCACCGAAGAGGCGTACAAGCTATTTTCACTCACCCAGAGCATTGGCGACGAGCGTGAACGCCAGCGTTCGGCGCTGTTAAATTGGGAGAATGCGCTGATGTTTGCCATAGCCGCCCAGCAGAATGTCGCCACGCTGCCGCGGTTATCCAATTCTGATTTTGGTTTGTGGTACTTCCATAAAGCGTGCCATGCGTTCGAGGGTGTGCCAGAGATTGCCACTATTTCACACCATATTCAGCGAGTGGATCGTGAGTGGCTGGAAGCCCTGCAGCATGAGGATATTAACCAACGGCTCAAGGCGCTGGGCGAGATTCGTGATGCCGCCCGCACGGTGTTGATGCTGCTCGACAATGTGTTAGAGCGTGCCTCCGGTTTGGACGCGGGGCGCGACAGCTTGACCCGGTTGCTTAACCGCAAGTTTTTGTCAGTGGTGCTTAGCCGCGAAATAGACATTGCCCGCCACTCGGAGCACTGCTTTGCGCTGTTGATGGTAGATATCGATCACTTCAAATCGATCAACGATACTCATGGGCACGACGCCGGCGACAACGTGCTGCAGCAAGTGGCGAGCATCCTTGATCGCTCTACTCGTGGGGGTGATTACGTGTTTCGCATGGGTGGCGAGGAGTTTTTGATTGTGCTGGTCAATACTGACCATGACGGCAGCCGGTTATTTGCTGAGCGTTTACGCCAATCGGTGGCTAAAGAGCCGATGCTCGCTGGTGCCGATATGCTGCTTAACGTGACGATTAGCGTGGGGGTAACGCTTCACGATGGCCACCCGGACTATCACCACTCCCTGCAGCGGGCTGATCAAGCCCTTTATGAAGCGAAGCGCGGCGGGCGTGACCGGGTTGTTGTGCAGTAATGGTGTGAAGAGGGAGTGCAAGCTGAGTGCTAAATAAGCAGTGAGTGCATTTATTTGGTGCATATGAGGCCTGGTATCGTGCTGTTTTGGTGCGTCTAGATGCGTGGCACTGCAAGTCACCGCCGTTCATCCCTACCATTGCCCGCACAGCAGGGCTTTTCACCATTTTGGCGCATTAATTGCTTACCTATGTCAAAGGCTTAGTGAAAAGGAAGCGATAGCAACCCATGATCCTGTGCGAACTCGCCAAACCACACGTTGCCTCTGGCCACCGCTTCGATGCAGGCCGCCATTGGGCGGCTTCGTTAGCACTCACCTTCGCCCATCGCGACAGTGCTACTCGCATGGTGCAGGCGCGCCATCAGGGACCACTGCGGGTGCAGCGCCCTTTCTATCCCGAAGGGCGTAGTGAGGCTTGTCATGTTTATGTGCTTCACCCGCCGGGCGGGTTAGTCAGCGGTGATGCGCTCACCATTAGTGCCCATGTAGAGAGCGGTGCCCATGCGCTGCTGACGACCCCGGCCGCCAATAAGCTCTATAAAGCCGACAGCCAGGGCGTGGCATGGTCTCAGCACACCCGGTTAAGTGTGGAAGATAATGCAACTCTGGAGTGGCTGCCTCAAGAGACCATCGCCTTTGATGGTTCCAAGGGTGAGCAGCGCACCCAGATTGACCTTCACGGCAGCGCCTGCTGCCTGGGTTGGGAGGTGATGGCGCTAGGCCGCCCGGCCAGCGACTTACCCTATGTTTCCGGGCGTATTGAGCAGCACTTCCGCTTAACCCTGGACGGCAAGCCGCTGTGGCTTGAGCGCCAACCGCTAGACCCACTCCACCCACGCTTTGCCGGGCGCTGGGGGCAGGGCGGTGCCACGGTGCAGGCCACGCTCTGGGCGGTGGGGATTGCCGATGCGCTTGCTGCCATTGAAGCCTTGCGTGAAGCGCTGCCGGATAATCCGCGCTGGGCGGTTACCGTCCGCCACGGTGTTCTGCTGCTGCGCTATTTAGGCAACTCGCGTAACGAAGCCTGGGCGTTATGCGAACAGGCCTGGCAACTTCTGCGCCCCCGGTGGATCGAGCGGGAAGTACATACACCACGAATTTGGCTAACCTAATAGGCATCACCGTGATGCACTGCTGGAGACACATTCCATGGAATTAACCCCGAGAGACAAAGACAAACTGCTGCTGTTCTCAGCCGCCCAACTGGCGGAGCGCCGCAAGGCACGTGGTTTAAAGCTCAACTACCCGGAAGCGGTGGCGCTGATCAGCTTTGAGATTATGGAAGGCGCCCGGGATGGCCGCAGCGTGGCGGACTTAATGAGCTATGGCCGCGAGATCCTTAGCCGTGAGGATGTGATGGACGGCGTCGCTGAAATGGTCGACGAGGTTCAGGTCGAAGCCACCTTCCCCGACGGCACCAAGCTGGTCACTGTCCATACGCCTATTGTTTGAGGGGTTTAATTGTGAGGGGTGAGGAGTGAATAGTTAGGGGTGAGTAGTAGTGGATTACACCTCACCCCTCACGTCTCACTCCTCACAAATACGAAGGAGCAAGTAGATGATTCCCGGTGAGTACAAGTTAAAAGAAGGTGATATCGAGCTGTGCGCGGGGCGTGAGCGGATTAGCGTCGAGGTGGCCAATACCGGCGACCGCCCGATCCAGATTGGCTCCCACTACCACTTTGCCGAAGCCAACCCGGCGCTGGTGTTTGATCGCGACAAAACCCGAGGCTTTCGCCTGGACGTGGCCGCAGGCACGGCGATTCGCTTTGAGCCCGGCCAGACCCGCGAAGTCACACTGATTCCATTTGTCGGCAAGCGCGAAATTTACGGTTTTCGCGGCGATGTAATGGGCGCGCTCGACGGAGGTAAACAATGAAACCGGTTAACAAGATCAGTCGGCAAGCCTATGCCGATATGTATGGCCCCACGGTGGGCGACCGCGTGCGCCTGGGCGATACCGAGCTATGGATCGAAGTCGAACAGGATGCCACCCACTACGGCGATGAAGTGAAATTCGGCGGCGGCAAAGTCATCCGCGACGGCATGGGCCAAAGCCAGCGCGCCGACGACACAGTGATGGATACCGTCATCACTAACGCGCTGATTCTGGATTGGTGGGGTATCGTCAAAGCCGACGTGGGCATTCAAAATGGCCGCATCGCCGCGATTGGCAAGGCAGGCAATCCTGACGTACAGCCTGATGTTGAAATCGTCATAGGCCCCGGCACCGAAATCATTTCCGGCGAAGGGAAGATCCTGACCGCGGGCGGTATCGACTCCCATATCCACTTTATCTGCCCCCAGCAGGTCGAAGAAGCGCTGATGAGCGGCATAACCACCATGCTGGGTGGCGGGACCGGCCCGGCGACCGGCACCAACGCTACCACCTGCACCCCCGGCGCTTGGCACATCGGTAAAATGCTCCAGGCGGTAGATGATATGCCCATGAACATTGGCTTTCTGGGCAAGGGCAACGCCAGCCTGCCTGAGTCCCTGGAACTCCAGCTCCAAGCGGGCGCCATGGGGCTCAAATTGCACGAAGATTGGGGCACCACGCCTGCCTCAATCAACAACTGCCTCAACGTGGCGGATGCCTACGATGTGCAGGTGGCGATCCACACCGACACCCTGAACGAATCGGGCTTTGTGGAAGACACCCTGGCCGCGTTCAAAGAGCGCTGTATTCACACTTACCACACCGAAGGCGCGGGCGGTGGCCACGCCCCGGATATCCTCACCGCCTGCTCTAAAGCCTACGTGCTGCCGTCATCCACCAACCCAACGCGGCCCTACACGGTCAACACCATCGACGAACACCTCGATATGCTGATGGTGTGCCACCACCTGGATCCCAATATCCCTGAAGACGTGGCCTTTGCCGACTCACGCATTCGCCGCGAAACCATCGCCGCCGAGGATATCCTCCACGACCTGGGCGTGATCTCAATGATCGCTTCAGACTCCCAGGCCATGGGGCGGGTCGGTGAAGTGGTCTGCCGTACTTGGCAAACCGCCCACAAAATGAAGGTGCAGCGCGGCCTGCTGCCGGA
The DNA here is from genome assembly GCF_013416325.1 of Vreelandella sedimenti. GTDB lineage: Bacteria > Pseudomonadota > Gammaproteobacteria > Pseudomonadales > Halomonadaceae > Vreelandella > Vreelandella sedimenti. The sequence continues at coordinate 72,991 of NZ_JACCGK010000013.1, read as the reverse complement.
AGATGAGGCCCTGGGCGCCGATAACCTGCGCGCCAAGCGCTATATCGCCAAGTACACCATTAACCCGGCGATTACCCACGGGATCGCTCACGAAGTGGGTTCGATAGAAGTTGGTAAGCTGGCGGATCTGGTGCTGTGGAAACCGGCTTTCTTTGGCGTAAAACCGGCCATGATGATCAAAGGCGGCATGATTGCGGCGGCGCCCATGGGCGATCCTAATGCCTCGATTCCGACTCCCCAGCCCGTGCACTACCGCTATATGTTTGGTGCTTTCGGCCGTGCGGCCAGCCAAACCCGGCTCAGCTTTGTCAGCCAGGCCGCGCTGGATGCGGGCATCAAAGAGAAACTGGGGCTAAATAGCGAACTCGCGGCGTGCAAAAACGTGCGCCAGGTGCGCAAGCAGGATATGAAGCTGAACGATGCCTGCCCCGATTTGACCGTCGACCCGCAGACTTATGAAGTACGCTGCGATGGCGAAATTTTAACCTGCGAGCCTGCCACCGAGCTGCCGCTGGCCCAGCGTTATCATTTGTTCTAAACAGGCGGGACTTCAGCCTCCACACCCAGATTAGCCGGGGTAGCCCGGAGTGAGGGTCTTTTGCCATGGATGGCAAAAGTAGCTTACAAGGATGTATTTACAGCGCCCTCACGCAGGGCTACCCCGGCTAGGCCGCGGAAAATTTCAACGGGACGATAGCAATGCTGAAACTAATAGAACGCTTAGGGCCGATAGAGGAGAGCGCCGCTATCGATACGCTCACGCTGCCCTTTGAGCTACGCATCCGTGGGCGCTTAAAAGCCCAAAGCGATAGTGGCCGTGAGCTGGGGTTGTTTCTTGATCGCGGCCCAGTGCTGCGCAGCGGCGAAGGCCTTAAGGCCGAAAGTGGTGAGATAGTACGCGTCTGCGCCGCCGTAGAACCGGTGGTTACTGCGCGAGTAAGTACTGGCTTACCGCTGGCGCGGCTGGCTTACCACTTAGGCAACCGCCACGTGCAGCTGGCGCTGGGTGAAGACGAAAAGGGCGCCTGGGTGCGCTTCCCGCCGGATCACGTGCTGGAAGAGCTCGCTGAGCTGCTAGGTGCCGAACTAGAGCACCACAACGCAACGTTCGACCCGGAGCCGGGTGCTTACAACCAAGTGGGGGGCGGGCATAGCCACTCCCATGGGAATGGTCACTCACACGACCATTCTCACGGGCATGAAAATTCACACGACCACGACCACCCGCATGAGCACCACCATGCACACTGAGCTAAACGCACTAGAAAGCCAAAGCGATGAGCTGGCGCTGCTAGGGTTGATGCAGTTGGTGAGCCCAGCGTTGCCCATCGGCGCCTTTGCCTTTTCCCAAGGGCTGGAAAGCGCCTTTGAACTGGACTGGGTGCGTGATGAAGCCAGCCTCGCCGAGTGGCTAAACGGTGTGCTAGAAGATGGCTTAACTCGCTGCGAACTGCCAGTGCTGGCGCGGTTGTATGAAGCGTTTGGCCAGGCGGACATGGCAGAAGGTCGTAAATCAATTGCCGCGTGGGATGAGTGGCTGGCGGCCACCCGGGAAACCGCCGAGCTGGCCGCAGAAGACAGCCGTTTGGGCGCCTCGCTCAAGCGACTACTGGGCAGCCTGGACTTGTTGCCGAAAGAACAGCAGTGGCAAAGTGAGGGCATACTCCTGCCCTTGCTTCCGCCCCAAGCAGGTTATGTAACGCTGTTTGCCTACACGGCACACGCCCGCGGCGTGTCCGTACGCCAAACGCTGCTGGGGTTTGCCTGGGCTTGGCTGGAGAACCAGCTGGCGGTGGCCTGTAAAGCCTTGCCGCTTGGTCACACCGCTGCCCAGCGAGTAATTGAACAACTGCGCCCAGCGCTAGTGAATGCCGTTAATCAGGCGCTGGTGCTTGAGGATGATGAACTAGGCCCGGTGCTACCCGGCTTGGCCCTGGCTAGTGCGTTGCACGAAACCCAGTATTCACGCTTATTTAGAAGTTAACGGGTTTAGAAGACAAAGAGCTTAGAAGCTAATCAGCTTATCGATTGAGGAGAGGACAATGACTCACTGTTTACGCGTTGGTGTGGGTGGCCCGGTAGGCTCCGGTAAAACCGCGCTGCTCAAGCAGCTCTGTTTAGCGCTGCGTGATTACTACGATATCGCCGTAGTCACTAATGATATCTACACCCGCGAAGATGCCGACTTTTTGCTCAAGCACGACGCCCTTCCAGCGGACCGTATCCTGGGGGTTGAGACCGGCGGCTGCCCGCACACTGCCATTCGTGAAGACGCCTCGATGAACTTGGCGGCCATCGATGAGCTACAGGGGCGCCATCCGAAGCTAGAGCTGGTCATGGTGGAGTCGGGCGGCGATAACCTCTCGGCGACCTTCAGCCCCGAGCTTTCCGACCTGACGCTCTACGTCATCGACGTGTCGGCAGGCGACAAAATCCCGCGCAAAGGCGGGCCGGGCATCACCAAATCGGACCTATTGATCATCAACAAGATCGACATCGCCGAACAGGTGCACGCCTCATTGGAGGTGATGGAGCGCGACTCGAAGAAAATGCGCGGCGAACGCCCCTTCGTGTTTACCAACCTTTATGACGGGGTAGGGCTGGAAGAGATCATCCGCTTTATTCTTGATAAAGGCATGCTGGATGAGCGTCGCCCACAGGCTGATACAGTGGCTTCCGCGGATACAAGTGCCATCTAGGACGTTCTCGGCGTACAAAGGCCGCCAAATGTTTGGCGGCCTTTGTTGTTCAACGACTTATTATTCCAATAGGTTCCACAGGCCAATGGTGAGTGCGGGGAACAGGCACAGTAGCAGGACGATCACCATGGTCGCAGCGATGAAAGGTACCGCCGCACGGAACACGGCGGAAGGCGATACCTTGGCGATCTGCGATGTGATAAATACCAACAGCCCCACGGGTGGGGATATCCCCCCTAGTTGCAAGGTAATAATCATCACGATCCCCAGTTGCACCGGGTCGACGCCAGCATTGGTCATCATCGGTAAAAACAGGGGAGCGATGATCAGCATCGCTGGCGTCAGGTCGAGAAACATGCCGGCAACGGCAAGTACCACTAAAAGGATGATGAACAACCCGAACTGACTGTCAGCCGCTGTGCCCGCCCAGCCGACTATTTCCTGGGGTACCTGCTCAGCAATCAATATCCATGCGAACGGTACCGAGGCCGCGATCAAAAAACCGACCAGTGCGGCGTCCGTACCGCACTCAACGAAGGAGCGGTAAAACTGTTTCCAGTCGTACGCGTTGAATACCAGCTTGCCAAGCACGAAAGTCCAGAGCAACGCCACAACGCCTGCCTCGGTGGCGGTAATAACCCCAAAGCGGATCCCGCCAAGTACACCTACGGTGATCACCAATACCGGTAGCGCTCGCACGAAGGTATGCCAGATCGTCGCCATTGGTGCACGCGCGGTGGCTGTTTGGTACTGACGTCGCACGGAAATCCAGTAAGCGACCAGCATCAGCGCACCAGCCGCCATGATTGCTGGCACGATACCGGCCATAAACAAACGGGCAATAGAAACGTTGGCGACCGAGGCATAGACCAACATAGCGATGGCAGGAGGTACTACGTTGGGCAGAATAGCCGATGAGGCGGTGACCGCGCAGGAGAACGCTGGCGAATAGCCGCGTTTGACCATCTCAGGCACCAAAATTTTGGTGCTACTGGCAGCATCGGCACTTGAAGAGCCTGAGATGCCGCCGACCATGAGGCTATTGAGAATATTGACGTGAGCTAGGCCACCGCGCAGGTGACCGACTAGGCTTGTGGCGAAATCAATCAAGCGAGTCGAAAGCCCACCGAGGTTAAGTAGGTAACCGGTAGATAAAAAGAAGGGGATCGCTAGCAAGATGAACTTAGTCGAGCCGGTGACCATGTTTTGGACCACCGCTGGAGCAGGCAGAATAAACGACGCTGAGCTGGCCAGAAATACCCCGAACATCAATGAAAATGATATCGGCACACCAACTCCGAGCGCTATGAAGAAAACCACCAGCATGATCAGGCTCGGTGAGATCCCTTGTAAGGGGCCCAGTAGGCCCTGATCCAGTCCTACATAGATCAATCCCGCGATGGCTATCGCCGCCAAATTGCGAATCAGAATACCTGTATTGTCAGCGTTGCGAGCGAGCAGGAAGACCAGCGCGATGACACCGGAAATTGGAATGACGGCGTACTTTATGGCGGTGGGCCACTGTAAGCTGGCGCTGGTGCCACCCACCATATCGGCTAGTTGGTAGCCGCCAAACAGCATCATGATCAATGTCAGCGAAAGGATAAGATTCTGGGTGAAGCCCAATACACCTACGAGCCAGGCTGGTAGGTCGTTGGGTAGAAAGTCACCAGCGACATGGCGCTGTTGGCGTACCCCCAGCGCCGCACCGAGAAAAATCAACCAGGTAAAACACCATATCGCGAATTCTTCGGTCCATGAAAAGGAGTCGTTGAAAACATAGCGAGAAACGACACCGGCGAGCACCGCCAGGGTCATGGCCAGCAAAATGCCAAAGACGAGGAAACGGACCAGGCTTTCCAACCCGGTGGCGGCGCGGCCGATGCCCAACGAGGGGGTAGCAAGGGAAAAACGGTAGGCAGACATCCGATACGCTCCAGAAGGGCGGCGCCAGTGAAGGCGCAAAAAACACTCGGCCCCACCGCGACGGTGGGGCCGATAGGATTGTTATTCCGCGTTTTGGATCAGAGAAACAAGGGATTCGCCATTCGGGATCTTTTCCACGTACTCCTCGCGAATCGGCTTCATTGCTTCTTGCCAAGGCCCTTTATCTTCGATTTCGATGATCGTCGCGCCATCGGCGACGGTTTCGTCCAGCGCTGCCTGGTCGTCGCTCTTGCGCATGGCGGGTAGTTCCGCCTGCACTTCTAGTGCCGCATCAGTGATGACCTGCTGGTAGTCGTCTGGCAGACGCTGCCACCAACTCTGCGACACCACCCAGGTACCCATGGCGAAGATGTGGTCGGTCTTCACGTAGTAGGGCGCGACCTCATAGAAACGGTTGGTCAGGTAGTTGGTGGCCGTGTTGTCGAAGAAATCGATGACCCCGGTCTGCATGGAGTTGTAGATTTCAGGTGCGGGAACAGGGGTAGGGTTGGCACCTGCAGCCTGCCAGGCATCGACATGTAGCGGGCTCTGGATGACGCGCATCTTCTTGCCCTGAATGTCGTCAATCGAGTGAATTGGGAAGCTGCTCATCAACTGACGGATACCGTTGACAGAGAAGCCCAGCAGGTGGAAGCCCTGTTCCTCGAAAGTATCCGAAAGGGCTTCAGTCAGCGGTTGACTGAGGGCTGTTGCCTGCTCTTCGCCGTCAATCAGGTAAGGTAAATCAAGCACCTGAACCTCGGGTACCCAAGAGGTCAGCACCGAACTGGTGATAATGCCCATTTGAACCGAACCCAGCCGGATACCTTCGGCAGATTCGCTTTCTCCGCCCAGCACACTGTTGGCGAACAGCTGGATATCGACATTATTGTCCGTGCGTTCACGTACCAGGTCGGCAAACTGTTGTGCCGCCTCATACTTGGTGTTGTCTTCGGGCACATCCAGCGAGAGCTTGGCATTGAAATCTGCTGCTAGAGCGGACGTGCTGCTGATGGCGAGCGCCAATGCCGTCAGCAAAGCGGGTGTTGTGGTTAAAGCGTGTTTGATTTGCATGAGCCTAGTCCTTGTATGTTGTTATATAGGTCGTTCATCCGGTCATACCGGTGTTGTTATCTTTCTCGGTTTTTAAATGGCCGTTAAAGAACGGCCAGCATGCCGCCGTCAACGTAAATGATCTGGCCATTTACGTAGCTCGACGCCGGGGATGCGAGGTAGACCACCGTGCCGACGAGGTCCTCGGGAACACCCCAGCGCTTGGAAGGGGTGCGGCCAACGATCCAGTCATTGAATTTCGGATCGTCGACCAGAGGCTGGGTCATTTCCGTGATCATGTAGCCTGGACCGATGGCATTGGTCTGAATGTTATGTTCAGCCCACTCCGCAGCCATGGATTGGGTCAGCAAACGGACGCCGCCCTTGGACGCCGTATAAGCGCCCACTGTTGGACGTGCGACTGAGCTCATCAGTGAGCCGATATTGATGATTTTGCCGCCCTTGCCGCGCTCGATCATTTGGCGGGCAACGTTGCGACCCAGCAGGAAGGTGCTGGTCAGGTTCGTATTGATAACGGTGTCCCACTGGTCGCGTTTGAGCTCAAGCAGGGGGCGGCGAAGCTGCATGCCTGCGTTGTTGACCAGGATGTCGATAGTGACGCCATCGGCGGAAAGCGCTGCCAATGCCTGCTCGATGGCGGCTTCGTCGGTAATGTCGAACGAGGTGGTCAGTACATGATGGCCTTCCTTGGAGAGAATACCCCGCGCGGCTTCGAGCTTGTCGCCATTACGACCATGAATAATGATCTGGGCGCCCGACTGAGCGAGTCCGCGAGCCATGGCGAAACCCAGCCCGCCGGAAGAACCTGTAATGAGTGCTGTGCGGCCGGTTAGATCGAACAAAGACATCTTTCTCACCTCTTGTATCATTGTTGTGTGAAAAGAAGTTTAGGGTTTAGCTACTTTCCAGAGTGAATTAAGCGTTTCGATGAAAGCTATTAACGTTGTGTTGAAAGCTAAAAGTAGGCAGCGATACAGATATGTTATTAACAACACACTGCTACCACCTTTATTGAAATTTCGTCTTGTTAGGAAACGCTCATCAAGAAAGCGAGAGATACTCTACTTAAGCGCTATTGACGTATGAATGGCATGTGTTCTGAATAGAAATATATTGGTATATACCTTGATATACCATGATACTTATGTCTAATGAGGCACTAATTTATCGGGATTATAAAATAATGGTCACAAAAACATCGGCTTACGGATTGTCACAAGGAGAGCAGGCTTACGAGAGAATTGAGTCATTAATCGCCCATATGGAACTCAAGCCTGGTGAGACAATGACCATGGCCGACCTGCAGGAGCGGGTATCGCTGGGCCGCACCCCTGTACTTGAAGCAATTCGCAAGCTTTCGGATGACACTCTTTTGGAAGTACGTGCCGGGCGTGGAGTGCGCATCACGCCCATTGACTTACATCGTGAACGGCGATTGTTAAGAATTCGGCGCGATATCGAGTGTTTTGTCGTCGAACTGGCCATTGATAACGCCAGTGGTTTGGTAAGAAGCCAATTGCATCAACTGGCCCGCATGCTTCGGGAGTTAAAGTCGGGCAGTGATATTCGCCCCTTTAACGAGCTCGACAAGCGAATGGATCAGCTCCTTCTGGAGGCTGCCGACGAACCCTTTGTGGAGCGCACATTGCGGCCACTGCACACGACGTTTCGGCGGCTGGGGTATCTTTACCAGAGTCACCTGGGGAGCGAGCGCACCGTGCAGGAAAATATCCAGATGCACGTGGATATGCTCGACGCGATCATAGAGCGTGACACCCCTAAAGCACTGAGCGCGACCCATCTTCTGATGGACTTCATGGAAGAGATGTTCGTGCCGCTCGAGCGGGATCTCGCCCCTTCCTATCTTGATGTTAATATTAAGCCTTTTTAATTGGGGCTTTTTACAGGCTGGGTATCTGCCCTTGGCGTGCCGCCAACCATGCTGGTTGCTCAATCCACCCGCGTAATCGGCTGACGATTGGGGTCGACGTGCCATGGCAGGCCAAGGCGGGTATTGCGTTCCAGTTCGGCAATCACCTGGGCGCCCAGCAGTAAAATGATGGCGCCCACTTCCAGGCTAATCAGTACGACCACCAGCGCTGCCAGCGAACCGTAGACGGCGTTAACGAAAGAGAGATTGGCGAAATAGTAAACCAGCAATAGCCGAACCCCCTCCCACAGCAGTGCTGCCACAAAGCCTCCAACGATTGCCCGGCGTAAGGCGATGCGCACCACCGGCAGCACTTTGTAGATAGCGCTGAACAGCAAGAACACACCAGTGAAACTGGCCAGGTTAAGCACCGGCTCTGAAAATCCCGCCAGCGGCAGTTCTCGTTCAAATAGCAGCATTACCAGCGTATTGAGCGAACTGGCCAGGGTGACTACCAACGTGAGAACCATAAGCGCCGCCCCCAGTACCACCATAAAGGCGTAGGGCAACATTACCGAAACCCAAACGCTGCGCTTGATATGCGGGCTATCCGGCGCATGGAAAATGATCGCCAGAGCATCTTCCAGCATACGAAAGGCGAATGAGCTGAACAGGAGCAGAATGGGAAAGCTCAGAATGCCAATCACATCCCGCGATTCCAGCAGGCTGCGAACGGCCTCCAGTAGCACCTCCGCGTGGGCAGGCGCCATATGGCGTGCCTGCACGGCCAGCACATTGAGTAAGTGCTGCTGATCGACGACTTGGGTTAACAGCACAACGAGCACGGCAAAAAGCGGCACGATAGAGAGCAGGATGTTGTAGCCCACTCCGCCGGCCAGCAGGACGCCGTGATTTTTCAGGAAATTGCGTAATACGCGCCAAGCAAAGTGAGCCAACCGTGGAAGCAAGAGCAAGACAGCGCTAACAAATGGGTGGTTTCGAACCATGCTTGCTTTTCTCCTTGGACATTAGGCCCTATCGCCATGATACGCTGATGGCGCTAGTAAGTAACAAAAGCCAGTAACAAGGGCAAATATCAAGGAAGTCACGAATTGGCTGAGCTGTATTCAGTTAACGGCACTATTCAGTTCACGGCACTACGAGACAGAAAATAACGAGGAGGCAGGAGCTAACTAACCGCTCTATAAACAAAAAGGTCGCCCTGACCAGGCGGTAGGAAAGGTCAGGGCAACCGAAGATTGTGGTTAAGCGACTTGCTTAAAACGGGCCGTCCCTGGCCACCACATCTCCACCTTGGACGTTTAATCTGTGAATAACCTTAACTTAGGTTATGAAGCTAATTATTAATTGCTAATTAATTGAATATTAAGTAAAAAAACTAAAAAAAGGTTAAAGTTTGTGCACTTTAGGTCGATAAAGCTCCTATAACTACTAAAAACTCTTCACTCGACTGACTCTGGAGCTTGCGCACATATGTCCACCCCTTCTGCTCCCAAACGAGCCCTTGGTTTACAAACCAAGGTGCTGATGCTTGTACTGCTCCCTCTTTTGTTACTAACGGTTGTGTTGGTCGGGTTTAAAGCCTACAGCAGCGCCCAAGACACCCGCGATACGTTGGCAAACCAGCGTGAAATGCTGATTGAAGAGCGCCGCCATGCGGTGCGCGATATCGTCCAGATGGCGACTTCTGCCATCGAGCCCATTTATGAACAAGCCGGTGCCAACGATGAGGCAGCCAAGCAGCAGGTAGCCGAGCTGGTGCGTTCCATGCGCTTTGAAGATAACAACTACATTTTTATCTACGACTATGACGGTAACAATATCGTCACGGCGCCTGCACCGGAGCGTGAAGGCACCAACATGATCGATGCGCAAACCCCCGATGGCACTTACCTGATTCGCGAGATCATTAAGGTCGCCCAGAGTGGCGGTGGCTTCTACAGCTATATGTGGGATTACCCAGGTACCGACAGAATTGAACCCAAGCACTCCTTCGTTGACCGCCTTGAAAAGTGGGACTGGCTCATTGGTGCAGGCGTTTACGTCACCGATGCTGACGATGCTGTTGCTGAACTTGAAGCCGTTGCTGCCGCTGATTTGCGCCAAGGTATTATCTTTGCCTCCTTGTTGGGTCTGGGTCTATTTGTTGTGATTGCACTGATCGCGTATGGCTTGGTGCGTCGCACGCTGGGGCCGATCAAGCGTACTACTGCTGCTATGCAAGATATTGCTCAGGGGCGCGGTGATTTAACCCGTCGCTTGGCGGTTGAAAGCGGTGACGAAATTGGCGAGCTTAGCGTTCAATTCAACGCCTTTGTAGCGCGGATGCAGAACACGCTTCGTGATGTACGCAGCAGTACGCTCAGCGTGCACCAGGCGGCGGGGGAGATCTCACAAAGCTCTGATGAGCTTGCCACCCGTACCGAGCAGGCGGCCGCGAACCTGCAACAAACCTCAGCTTCCATGGAAGAGATCACCTCGACCGTTAATCACAGCGCCGACAATGCCCAGCAGGCCAATACGCTGGTGCAGTCTACCGCTGACGTAGCCCGCGAAGGCGAGACCTCGATGGGGCAGGTGGAAAGCACCATGCGCGATATTAACGACTCCGCGTCGCGCATTAGTGACATCATCAGCATGATCGATTCGATTGCCTTCCAAACCAATATCTTGGCGCTTAATGCCTCGGTGGAAGCTGCAAGGGCAGGTGAGCATGGCCGCGGCTTTGCCGTGGTGGCACAAGAAGTTAGGGTTCTAGCCAGTCGTTCCAGCGATGCTTCCAAAGAGATTCGTGCGCTTATCGATGCATCGGTTCAGCACACTAACTCCGGTGCGAAGCTGGTGCGCAGCGCCGGTGATACCATGCGCGAAATCGTCTCCAGCGTGGCGAAAGTCACCGATGTGATCGGAGAGATCACCGCTGGCGCTAAAGAGCAGAGCAGCGGTATTGGCCAGATCAATATCGCCGTGGCTGAAATGGACACCATGACCCAGCAGAACGCCGCCATGGTGCAAGAGTCCACCACCGCCGCTGCCAATATGCGCCGCCATGCGGAGCACCTGAATCAGTTAATCAACTCCTTCGTACTTGGTGACGATGAGCCCACGTCGCGGCACGAAGCGTTAGCGTCTCCGGCTCCTCAGCAACGTGGCAGTGGCGCCATGAAGCGCCCTGCGCTTTCATCGCACTCCGCATCACAACCATCATCAAAGCCATCACCGGCCAAGCATGCTGCAGATGAGTGGGAAGAGTTCTAACGCTCACTACCAGTGCTTGTGATATCAGCGCTTGGGAAAGATGGGTATAAAAACGGGGCTTGCCATTTGGCAAGCCCCGTTGCGTTAATGCCTGTGATGCTTGTCCGGACGGCCGATCAAGCCCCGGCCCTTTAATACGGCACGATGGCCTGGGTGATGCGCGCCAGGGGTAGCTACGTCGGGAGGGGGCTCATGAGTATGGCATTTAAACTATATGCTCTCCCTTTAGCTAGAGAGGGCCTATAGTTCAGCAATATCATTTAGTGGGTTGAGGTTATTCTAAAAGGTAGTGACCCACAAAATGATGTTAGGGAATAGCGTAAATACTCCTATGGCGCCCAGTAAAATAAGCCAGTAAGGAAAGGAGGCCTTTGCGGCAGATGTTAAATTAACTTCATTTTTAGAAATGGATGATAGAACAAAGAGGTTGAGTCCTACGGGCGGCGTTATCATACCGATCTCTATAAGTAGCGTGACAATAATACCGAACCAGATGGGGTCGAACCCTAAGCTTGTGATCATCGGGAAGGTGATAGGAAGTGTCATGAGTAGCAGTGATATTCCATCAAAGAAACACCCTAGCACGATATAGACGATGACGATCATCAGCAGTATGCCATACGGGCCTAGCCCAAAGTTGCCAATCGTTTCGACTGCAGTGCGGGGAATGCCTAGTAGGCTGACGGCTTGAGAAAGGATCACTGTACCAATCAAAATCATACCGATAGCGGTAAACATGATCGAGGCGTGCTTAAACGCCTGCCATAGTCTTTTGAAGGTTAAATCGCCCCATTTTAAACCTAAAACGATACTGGCCACTACGCCCAAAGCCGCCGACTCCGTAGGCGTCGCGATCCCCAGGTAAATGGTTCCCAGCACGAAGAAAATAAGTACGGGAAGAGGCCATATCTCCTTGAGCCCAGTTATTACGTGCTTGAAGGTCACTTTCTCTTTAAACGTAGGGGTTACTGATTCGCCAATTTTAGAGCGGATCATAATCCATGTGGAAAAGGCGGCAGCAATGAGTAAGCCTGGCAGCATGCCAGCGATAAAGAGTTGCCCGATAGAGACGTTTTGAGTCGCTCCGTAGATGATTAATGCCAAACTGGGGGGAATGAGAAGCCCAAGGGTGCCCCCTGCAGCTAACGTGCCCACCACTACACTTGGTTTATACCCACGTTTTGTCAGTTCAGGATAGCCAACTGCGCCTATGGCGGCTGCGGTAGAGGTGCTTGACCCGCTAACTGCACCAAACAGCGTGCAGACGGCGATGTTGGTATGGAGTAATTGCCCTGGAACACGCGCGAACAGAGGGGTTAGGCCGTTATAGACGCGTTTTGACACGCCGCTTGCGAGAAGTATTTCACCTAAAAATATGAATAGAGGAACTGCGCTTAGCGTAAAATCCGTTAGCATGTTCCAAGTTGCGTTAATCGCCAAGGGGGTGGCGCCGTTAGCTTGAAAGTGAAGCAGGAGTAGACCCGTAAGCCCCAGCGCAGCCCCTAGGATCGCGCCACTGGTTAAAAATAGAACTAGCGCTCCGCTCAAGAGTAACCAGCTCATATCGCATCCTCCGCTGAGGCAGTGTCTGTCGTGGGCTGTTTAAAACCATGGCTGAGCTGAATCAAGATGCACAGCATCATGGAAAAAGGCATGATGGCCATCCACGGCCATAAGAGAATGCTACTGATATCCGTACGCGAATTGAGCGAGAACGAGAAGTTCATGAAATTCCAGGACTCAAAGGCGAAGATGGCGCAGAACGTGAGTAATACGACGACGCCAATAAAGTCCATTATCCTTGCGATCCCTGCTGGCATCAGGTTGACGAGTATCTCTATGCGTATGTGGCGGCCCTTATTGAGTACATAAGGCAGACAAAGGAAGGTCAATGTTAAGAACAGCAGCCCCGCCAGCTCATCGGAAAAACGCAAAGGATGACCACCCAGATAGCGCATCAAGGTGCTGACGAATATCAGTGCCGTCATTGCGATACCGCTCATGACGCCCACTAGAAAGGAGGCATAGGCGGTATGGTTCAGTACAGTGTTGATTTTTCTCATCATCACGACTAGCTCCAAGAAGAAAGAGCCAATAGGTATTGGCTCTCGATTGGTTTATGTACCCATTACTCTTCGGAGATCGCTTGAGTGACTGTTTCGTAGTAGCGTGTGCCGTCCTCGCCTGCGTTTTCCGCCATGGCTTGCCACGCCTGCCAAGCGGCGTCTACAAAGGTTTCAACGTCATCATCTGAGAAGTCGGGAAGCATGGTGATTCCCAACTCTTTACGCTCTTGACGCGCCTGCGCTTCGCGCTCTGGATCAATCGCAGTGGCGCGGGTCTCGTTCCAAATCTCTTCACCGGCTTCTTCCAGAGCCTGAAGTTGGTTGTCGTTGAGGCGGGATAGCGCTCGTTCACTGATACCAAAGAGCCATGGGGAGGCTGCCCAAGGGTGTAAGTAAGACTCGTACTCGGTGACTTCTTGAAGCGAAACGGTGGGTGCCACGGTAGATAAGTAATAGGCACAATCTACAACGCCTGTTTGAAGTGCCATATACATATCGTTTTGCGGAATGACTTGAGCTGAAATGCCCAATAATTCAAAAGTATCCACAAGGTGTCTGGACCAGACGCGGACTTTTTTATCCTCTAGGTCTGCCAAGGAGTTTACCGGCTCTTTGCAGTGCAAACCTACATCGAAAATAGGAGCAACGACGCCACCAACGATTTGAATATCCCAATCTGAAAAGCCGTCTTCATAGAGTTCCCTGATTACATCAAGAATTTCGTCATGTTGGGAAGATTCCGTAATGGCGCCCTGAGCATATACAGATGCCAAGGCTGGCGCATCACGCGTGTAATATTCACCATACAGTAGTGCCATATCGACCATGCCCTGCTGCAATACTCTCAGCATGTCGGCTTCTTTAAGGCCTAAGGCGCCTGCATGGTAGACTTCGATATCAAGCTCGCCATCTGACTTTTCACTCACTAATCTAGCGAATCTGTTGATCTGCTCTGCTTCAGGGCGAGATTGTGAAAGTCCGCTATGGAATTTCAACGAGATGTTTTCTGCCTGGACACTCCCGATGGTTGTTAAGGATAAAAGAGTCGCAGCGCCCAGAGTAACTTTTTTGCTTTTAGGGTTATTCATAAGTTTATTTCTCAGAGGAGAGGAAGTGGATTTTCATCTTGAATCAGTTACTACTTTCGAAAAGGTATTTTTTGCGACACTAAGGGCCTAAATAGCGACATTTGATGAACTTTTAAAAAGTACGTGGCGATGGGTATGTTTTTGTTATCTGGCGAAGTAAGGCGAGAGGAAGGTTCGCGCCGCGGGACGCTAGAGGCTAAGGTTGTGTTAGTAGTAGGCTCATGAGTGAAAATGACAAAGCCATCTCTACCCAGTGCGATATCGAAAAGTCCAGTGAAAGCCGACTGATGTAATACTCCATTGGGTAGTACGGCTGAAATTCGTACTTTTACTATAAGGTTTTTAAATAATATAACTATTTTTTTCTTTTTAACCAGTCACGTAGGGTTTGTGTAAATTGTTCAACTTGACACAAGGTCGGGCAGGTTTTACATGATTGAGTTTGAGGTCTTGTGGTGTTGGTGAATTTTAATAATACTGATTTCAATGTCTTGTTTTTAAAATGGCGTGATTTTTGCTTAAAATAACTATAGTTCAAAAAATTGAGGTTCATCATGAAGGATAGATTCTCAAGCATATTGAAAAATAAAAACATGGCTTACATTTCTTCGACTGACTCTTTAGGGAAGCCTCAGATAACAAAAAAAGTAGCTTTTATACTGCTAGAGAATTTTTCAATGATGGCTTTCACTGGCGCTGTGGATGCACTTGTTGCAACGAATTTAATGCAATCTACTACGATGTATGAGGTCTTGGTGGTGGGTAGCGAGGCACCTGCAACGGTTTCTGACTTAGGTATTGAGGTGGCCGCGGATTATTCGTTAGACAAGTTCGATGCTACAAGCCTCAATATTGATGTGTTGATTGTATGCGGTGGCCTGCGTGTACCTCCTAAAACAACCCTCCTACTGCGCAGCAAACTGAGGCATGCTGACAGCAAAGACATGATGTTAGGAGGATTATGGAACGGCGCCTACTTCCTTGCAGAGGCGGGATTATTGAACGGCTACCAGTGTGCTTATCATCCTGATGGCCGCGCGATGATGGCAGAGCAGTTCTGGGATGTATCGGTAGCTAGCCGTAGCTTTATTGTGGATCGTAATCGTATCAGCTGTGCCGGGGCGAGTAGCTCATTGAGCATGATGCTTGAAGTAGTCAGAACTGATTGTGGCAATGAGGTGGTCAGTGCAGTTGAAGAGATGCTTAGCTGTGATAAGGGCTTAGACTCCCCAGATATTTCAACGATAGGTGTCGATCAAAACCTCACTCTGCCAGAAAAATTGAAAATATCACTGCAATTGATGAAAAATAATATTGAAGAGCCTTTATCCATATCCGAGATAGCTAATTGGGTTAATATTTCGAGACGCCAGTTAGAACGTATGTTTGGTAATTACGTTAACGCTAGCCCTTCTCGATACTATATGGAACTTCGTCTAACGCGTGCGCGTCAGCTCCTTCAGCAAACTAACAAGCCCGTTGCCGAAGTGGCAGTTGCCACCGGTTTTGTGAGTATTTCTCATTTTCGCAGCTGTTTTTTCCAGCTCTTTGAAGTAACACCGGGACAGTTTCGAAAGTCGTGCCAGGCTGGCGAACATTCGATGTGAACTTCTTGTTTGAGTTCAAGATGAATGCGCTGAGGCTAGATAAGCGTCACCTTAAAAAGAGAGCCAATAAGGCTCTCTTTAAAAAGTGCAAACGCTGACTTAACCACCCGACCAACCCAACATAATCGGCACGTAAACCACTAATAGCAGCACCCCGATCAACCCCAGCAGGTAAGGAATGATCGCGCGGGTAATGCGCTCCAGCGGTAGCTGGGTGATCGATGAGGCCACATAGAGGTTGATCGCCACCGGCGGGGTAATCATGCCGATGGAGAGCCCCACCACGATAATCAAACCAAAGTGAATCGGATCAATCCCCAACTGCAGCACCAGCGGGAGCAGCACCGGTGTGAGGATAATCAGCGCACTGGCGGTTTCGATAAACACCCCGGTGAGCAGAATGATCCCCACAATCAGCAGCATAATCACGTAGGGGTTGGTGGAGAGCGACAGCACGGCCTGGGCAATCGCCCCCGGTACCTGCCAGCTTGAGAGCGTCCAGCTCAGCACCGCCGACATGGCAATCACCAGCATAATCACCGCGGTGGTCATCGCCGAACGGATCAGCAGCTTATACACCTGCGGAAAGGTCAGGTCACGATACACAAACAGCGACACCAGCATGGCGTAGTTCACCGCCACCACGGCCGCCTCTGAAGGGGTGAAGATGCCCGAGAAGATACCCCCGAGGATAATTACCGGCGTCATCAATCCCCAACTGGCGTCTTTAAAGGTCGTCCAGATGGTCGAAAGCGACAGCGGTGTGCCTTTGGGGTATTGGCGCTTATAGGCTTGAGCAATGGCGATGGCCATTAACCCTAAACCCATCGCCAGACCCGGTAAAAAACCGTTTAGAAACAGCTTAGAGACCGACTGCTGAGCGATCACCGCGTAGATGATCATCGGCACCGAGGGTGGAATCACCACCCCGATGGTGCCGCTGGCGGCAATTAAGCTGGCTGCCGATGCCGGGTCATAGCCTTTACGCTTGAGTTCCGGCACCAGACTGGAACCCACCGCTGCGGTGGTCGCGGCGCCAGAACCGGAGATTGCTGCAAAGAACATGCCCGCCATCACCGAGACCACCGAGAGCCCTCCGCGCATAAAACCGACTAACGAATCGGCAAAGCTGACCAGCTTTTCGCTCACCTTACCCTGGGCCATTAAATCCCCAGCGAGGATAAACATCGGGATCGCGACCAGAGCAAAGGAGTTGATGCCCTGGAACATCTGCTGGGTGACGACCATCAGTGGCACGCCGGATTGATACAGCGCATAGAGCGTGCTGGCGCCAATGGCAAAGGCAATTGGCACGCCCAGCAGCATAAACAGGAAGAACAGCCCAAACAGCAGCAGCGTCATAGCGACTCCTCCTGGGGTTGGGAGGTTTCGCCGTTAATCAGGAGCTCGATGATATCGACCAGCGCATACCACGCCATAATCGCCGCACAGATCGGCATCACCGCGTAGACGTAGGTCATCGACAGCCGCAGCGAGGCGGATTTCTGAAAGCTCTGCACTTGCATGTAGCGGTAGCCGATCATGATCAGCGTGATCATAAACGCCAAAACAATCAGCAGGGCGGCAAGCCGGGCGATTTGGCGCAGGCGGCCGGGCAGGGCATCCACCACAAAGGTGACGGCAATATGCCGCCCGCGCTGAAACGCCAAGGTGCTGGCTAAAAAGGTGATCCACACCAACAGAAAGCGGGCGACCTCCTCAGTCCAGCCCACCGCGGTGAATAGCACCCGGGAGACGATCTGCAGGGTAATCACCCCAATCAGCGCCGCCATGCCCGCAAAGACCACGGGCTGTAGAATGGCGTCCAGAAAGCGTTCAGTACGCTGTAGCAACATTACCAATGGATGTGTGTGAGTGGGCACTTACTTCACTTCCTCCTGGATGCGTTGCAGATAGTCGCCGAACTGATCACCGTACTTCTCATACACCGGGGCAACGGCTTCCTGAAATGCGGCGATATCGGGCGACTCATTAATTTCCATGCCTGCCTCAGCCAATTCGGCTAACTGCTCGGCTTCCATGATGGCATTTTGTTCTCTGGCATAGGTAGAAGCTTCGCTGGCGGCATCGAGTACGATCTCCTGCACCTCCTCTTGAAGGCCATTCCAGGCGGGTAAGCTCATAATGAAGATCGCTGGCGCATAGATATGCCGCGTCATGGTGAGGTAGTCCTGGGTCTCCGCCAGGTTAAAGGCATGGATGGCGTTAACCGGGTTTTCCTGGCCATCAATCGTGCCTTGTTGTAGGGCGGTCAGCGCTTCTGTCCACGCCATGGGCACGGCATTGGCGCCGAGTTCCCGGAACGTATCCACATAGACCTCGTTCTCGATAACGCGCAGTGTCAGGCCTTCGAGATCCTGGGGCGCACTAATCGCGTGCTGACTATTGGTGATATTGCGAAAACCGCGCTCAGCAAATGCCAGTCCTTTAAGGTTCACATCCTCTAATTTGCCCAGTATTTCCTGGCCGATCTCACCATCCAGCACGGAGTAGGCAGATTCAGCGGTAGGGAAGAGGAAAGGCAGCTCAAAAACCGAGAACTCATCAACGAAGTTGGCCACGGGCCCGTTGGTGATCACGCCCATATCGACGGTGCCGATCTGCATACCTTCCAGGATGGTGCGCTCGTCGCCCAGAGAGGCGTTGGGGAAAATCTCAACGGAGACCGCGCCGTCGGTCTGTTCGCTGACTAACTGCTGAAAGCGCTCGGCGGCGATATGGTAAGTATCTTCTGTATTCACCACGGTCGCTAAGCGCAGGTTGGTAGGGGTTATTTCCTCGGCGTGGGCCATGAGCGGTAAACCAAGCAGGCCAGCGCATAGCAATGTCAAGTGTAACTGTTTGAATTTACTTGTATAACAGGATGCGGCGTAAGCGGTGAAGCGGGCGTTGTGATTCACATTATCTCCTAGTGGTGGCTGTTCTTATTGTCTTATTGGGCTTCATCTATATCACATCGAACTAACAGGGCAAATTACTTATTTTCATTCCACTATTCGCGATAATAATCCAAAAAATCTTTATAGATCTAGGGCTTGAGAGTGGTGATGGTTAGCGCTAGCCTGCAAGCATTACGATTGATTAAATGCCTTGGAAGGTAATTGTAAGGCCTACTCGGTGGCTAAGTCTTGCTGCCCTTGCTCTTGCTAACCATGTTCTTACTAACCATGGCAACGCCAGCTAAAACAGGAATAACCAATGGATAAGTTGCTTAACGACCTAGTAGCGGTAGTCGGCCCAGAAGGCGTGCTGCTCGGTGAAGATGTCTCGCAGCGTAGCGTCGACTGGTTTACCGGGGCGCCCTGTCGTGCCAAGGCCATTGTAAGGCCCCGCAACACCGAACAGCTTAGCAAAGTCATGGCCTTATGCTATCAGGCCGACCAGCTGGTGGTGACCCATGGCGGCATGACCGGCATTGTGCACGGGGGTGAAGCCCGCCCCGAGGAGCTGGTGGTTTCTCTGGAACTAATGAACCAGATTGAAGAGGTTGACCTGGTCGGCTCTACGATTCAGGTTCAGGCCGGAGTGACGCTCCAGCGTGTGCAGGAAGCCGCGGCGGAGATCGATATGCAGTTTCCGCTCGACCTTGGCGCCCGGGGCTCGTGCACCATTGGCGGTAATATCGCCACCAATGCGGGCGGCATACGGGTCATTCGCTACGGCATGATGCGCCAGCAAGTGCTGGGGCTGGAAGCCGTACTTAGCGACGGCACCGTGGTTAGCTCGCTGAACAAAATGCTCAAGAATAACGCTGGCTACGACCTCAAACAGCTATTTATCGGTAGCGAAGGCACGCTGGGTATCGTCACCCGCGCAGTGCTCCGGCTGCAGCCACATATGCCCAGCGAGCAAACCGCTCTGGTCGCGGTGCCCTCCTTCGATGCCTTGACCCAGCTGTTACGTAGGGTCTCCCAAGCGCTCGCCAATAGCCTTAGCGCCTTCGAGGCGTTGTGGAATAGCCACTACAAGCTGGTGACCACCGAGAGCGGCAAGCACGCGCCCCCGTTGGCCGACGATTCGCCTTTCTACGCGATCATCGAAACCCTGGGACTAGATGACACCCAGGACGCGGAGCATTTCTCAGAGATCCTGCAAAAGGCGATGGAAGAGGGCTTGATCACCGATGCCGCGCTAGCCAGTTCCGGTGCCCAGCGCCAGGGCATCTGGGCGATCCGAGAGGATATCGAAGTGCTGGTGCACCAGCTGAAGCCGATGTTCTCCTATGATATCAGCCTGCCGATTCCCCATATGGACGCGTACGTCGATACCTTGGAGAAAAACCTCAAGGCGCAGTTTCCCCAAACAGGAAAAATGATAGTGTTCGGCCATCTTGGCGATGGCAACCTGCACATCATGATCACGGTGCGCGACGACAGCCCGCAAAGCCGCCGCCAAGTTGAGCAGTTGGTTTACTCGCCCCTGAAAGAGTATGGCGGCTCGATCTCTGCCGAACACGGCATTGGTCTCGAAAAACGCGATTACCTAAGTATTTCCCGCTCCAGCGAGGAGATCGCTTTAATGAAGCGCATGAAAGTCGCTCTGGATCCCAAGCTGCTGTTGAATCGAGGCAAGGTCGTGGCAGTGGATTGAGTTTGGCGGTTTGATTAAGGGTTGCCCAGGGTTGAGGGGGCTGGTGTCATCAGCTCCCGGGTTAACTGCCGTAACCAGTGTATGCCAGGATCGTGATCCTTTCTTTCATCCCAGCACAGGCAGACTTTGAACGCCGGTACGTCCAGGGGTAGAGCGAAGAACTTCAAGGTGTTGTTGCGGCAAATGACCCTGGCCGCGCTCTCTGTCACCACACAAAGCAGCGCTGTGGACACCAATATTTCCTGCAGGGGATTGATGTAGGGCGTCTTGGCGACGATTTTCCGCTCTACCCCCAGCTCCCGCAGTTTTTCATTGATTAACAGCGGGCTGTCTTCACGATGCGACAAAGCGACCTGGGGGGAGTTTAAAAAAGCCTCAAGGGTAATGGCGCTGTTCTCACCATGAAATGCCGCATCACCCACACAGCCAATCACATCGTCAAACAGGTACTCATGATGAGAGGTGAGCGGCAAGGTTTCGAACTGCACCACCGCCAGGTCAATATCGTGCTCTTGAAGGACTTGTTGGGCACCCTCTGCACTTGCGATACGCGTGGAGAGCATGTTGAAACACAAGTCTGGCGCGTGTTCTAAACAGTGCTGAATAAGCTTGGGTTGTAGCTGTTGGCTGACATAGTCCACCAAACTGACCCGAAACTCCCGCTTTGAAGTGGCGGGCGAAAACTCGTTATTGCTGTGGACTGCCTGATCGAGGTAGAACAGCCCTTTGGCTACGGCGGCATCCATCTGCCGGGCAAGCGGAGTCGGTTGCATGCCGTCCAACGTCTTGATGAAAAGCGGGTCGTCCATTAACAGGCGGAGTTTTTTTAGCGAATGGCTGACAGCCGGTTGCGTCAGGCAGAGCGCTTGTGCGGTGAGCGTCAAACTCCTTTTCCAATACAGCGTGTGAAAAACCAATAGTAAATTGAGATTTATCTTATTGAGCCTGTTCGCCAGCTTCGTATTGGTGGTGTCAGCCATCAGGCGTGTCTCTTGGTTGGAAGGGCCGTTCCGGCGCGGGAACAGCCCTCAGCCACTGCTGTAAAAGCACTGTATCTAATGTCGGGCTTGCCTCGACGGGAAGCGAGTTACTTGAGCGCCTCCTGGATGCGCGGCAGGTAATCACCGAACTGTTCGCCGTACTTCTCATACACCGGCGCGACGGCGGCTTGGAAGGCCTCCATATCTGGATCGTCGTTTATCTCCATGCCTGCATCGCGTAGGGCCTGCAGCTGTTCGCTTTCCATTTCTGCGTTTACCTGGCGCTCATGCTCCGCGGCTTCCTGTGCTGCCGCGAGCAGTACCTCTTGGGCGTTTTCAGGCAGTTGGTTCCAGGCGGGCATACCCATCACAAAAATCGCCGGCGCATAGGTGTGGCGGGAGAGGGTCATGTAGTTCTGGGTTTCATCCAGGTTGAACGAGTGAATCACGTTCACCGGGTTCTCCTGACCGTCGATAGTGCCTTGCTGCATGGCGGTGAGCGCTTCTGTCCACGCCATGGGAATCGCGTTGGCGCCCAGCTCGCGGAAGGTGTCGGTGTACACCGGGTTTTCCATCACGCGGATGCGCAGTCCGTCCAGATCTTCCGGCGAGTTTACGGCACGCTCGCTGTTGGTCAGGTTGCGGAAACCGCGTTCGGCGTAGGCCATGCCTTTTAGGTTCACCTCAGAAAGCTTATTGAGCAGCTCCTGGCCAATCGGGCCATCGAGCACTTCGTAAGCGGCTTCCGGGGAGGGGAACAGGAAAGGCAGTTCGAATACCGCCATCTCTTCGACAAAGTTGGCCACCGGTCCGTTGGTAATCACGCCCATATCTACAGTGCCGATCTGCATGCCTTCCAGCAACGTGCGTTCGTCACCCAAGGTGGCGTTGGGGTAGATCTCGATATCCACCTTGCCGTCGGTGCGCTCTTCTACCAGCTCTTCAAATTTGGTGGCGGCAATGTGGAAACCATCCTGCTCATTGACCACGTGGGCCAGGCGCAGGGTAACGGGATCCATATCAGCAAAATCAGCGGCGTTCGCGGCGCTTACCAGCGCCAGTGAGATGCCCAGTGCCAGCGTGCTACGTGCAAATGTTTTCATATCATTACCTCAGTATGTATCATGTTATAATTGAGTAAAGTATTGATTTTATTGCTTAAGTGCTCTTATAACATTTTTGAGAATTTTTTAGTATCCTGATTCACTGTTGGATTTGATCATTAGACCGCCATGCTCTGGGGTTTGGGCAATTCCAGGTGCTCGGGTAGGACTTCTTACCCATAGTAGATACTACTCGTCTGGCAGGTTGGTAATTGATTATCTAAGCTTACGATACTCAGTATAATTAACTATTCTGTGCTAGGCTGGATTTGTAAGGCAAATGCGCATTTTTCTGATAGAGCTTGTAATATGAGTGTTCATATTTCTGAAGAAAAATCTTGCAATCTATTGAAAATAATTATTTACGATAGTTTCTTTCAAGCTTATTCGCAATTTTCAAGGATTAGTGATTATGTTAAACCAGGTGCACTGTTCATTTTGGTTCATGAGATTTGGATTAGTACTGACCAAGCCCTTTGTTTGAGCCCTCCCACCAAAAATTCCAAAATTTAGTCTCTTTTTCTTACATGCCGTTTTATAGTTGGTTCATAACCACCTACTGGGAGCATGGGAATGAGTGCCAAGGAACGGTTCCGTCTGAAAAGGTTTTCCTATCATGGTCAGCTCTCAGTCGTCGTCATTGATGATGTCACCGACTTGCCAGCTTTATTGCCTCTTCTGTATATGCAGTCCTGGGGGCTCTCTAAAGCAATCAATACCGTTCAGCAGCACATGGTCTCGATTTGTCAGTGGTACAACTATTGGCAATGCAAACATCATCGATCTTTTGATGAGATGCTGTTTGAAACCGATCAGCATGGGTTTCGAACACTCGCTCCACTGAATGCTCTGGACGCCGCCATGGTCGATTACACCGGTTTCTGCGTCTACATCGATTCCGGACAAAAAAGCATTGATGCCAATGATGATCCTGGTTTCAAGCCTGTTATTGCGAATGCGACCCACGATGTACGCCTTGGGTGTCTGACACAGTTTTTGCTGTTTCTGGCGAGGCGGTATGTTTCAGGTCGCTATACACAGCTGACCTCGAAAGAACAGAGAACCACTTTCGACAGTTACCGCTTCCGTCTTCAGGCTGCTCGCCGTGACGTATGCGGCCGACTCAACATTCGAAAGCGCACGACGTTTTCTCAAGTCTCACAAGGTCATTTGGTGGTTCGAGAGAGAAGTTTGACGCCGGCGGAAACTCAAGCGATTACTGTGTGCGCGCGACCCTCCACCTCAAAGCAAACCAATCCATTAAATCCCTGGCAACGACATGTTGACCAATCCCAGGTGGCTGCCGTGCAGATCCGTAATCATCTTATGATCCGGATTCTCTTTAACTATGGGCTGCGGCTGGGCGAGTTATTGTTATTACAGACAAAAAGCCTCGTTCCTTACGCGTCTGGGGCTGGCAACGCCTTGGCCATCACTACTTCTGAAGGCTCCGGAGATCCGCGGCAAGCGCCGCCGAAGCTCAAGAATGCCTGGTCAGAGCGGTTGATCGAACTGGCACCGGAGGACGTAAAGCTATGGGAGCTTTACGTCGATCATCTCAGAGGTAACCCCCCTCACCCATTTTTATTGGTCAATACCCGGAAGAATCACGCCCCATTGTCCATGCGTGCTGCGCAGAACGTGTTCGATGCTCTCTACGCCGCACTAGATCAACATTTTCCAGCTCTTTGTTGTGTCAATTTGGGTGGCACGTTGACTACGCTGAATGCACATATGCTTCGGTTTACCTGGGCAACAGACACTTTTGAGGCGCTGGTAGAAAGAGACGGCTGTGATTTTGAAGCAGCAAAAGATCGGCTTCGGCAGCTTGGCGGCTGGAGTGACACTAGTCCAATGCCGCAAAAATATGCATCGCGGTACATAGCTAAAAGTGCAAACGCAGCCAATGTTCGACGTATAAGCGCCCAGCGTCGTCTGCACAAACAATCAAAACCTAAACAGCAGGAAGGTGGCCAACCGTGAAGCCATTGGAACTCGAGGGAACGAATCACTCATCAGAGTTGGTTGGGGGCGCTGGGATATGAAGAGGCACTGAAAGAAAGCCACGAGATGACCGAGCAGATGAAAATAACAGTTGATCGTGCAAGAGAGGCCCGTCGTAAAAATCAGGTACTACAGGTCTTCCCTGCTGGCCTTCTGCATAACGTCACAAGAGTCGAAACGCTGGCAGACCGTTTTGCCGCTGCCCTGCCCGACTCTGAACAGTATCGAGGGAAAAGCAATGTCACTCCAAGGTGAAAAGCTTACTCAGGCTATTGAGCGAGAGTTGATGCTGATGCTTGCATCCGGCTATGACGAGTCACCGATTACACCTGTGGCCCTTCACAGGAGGTTGATCACAAAGGGAACAATTAAGGGCAAGCTTAGCTCGCTGAGTAGTCGAAGACAGTTGATTGATCGTTATGCCAACCTTCAGATGGAGCGCGCAGGCTTTAAAACTTGCATTGAGAAAGAAAACTCCAGGAGTGCCCGAACTCGGTCTGGTTATAAACAGCGCTATGAGGAGGCTCAGACGGAAATTAGCACTTTGAAGCGCAAGTTGGATGGAAATATTTCAACCATCATCAACTTGGTTCGGTATATAGAAACCACTTCTCCGATACCTGTCGAGAGTTTATTGGCGGCACACCTTGTCAGAGCTTACGTGGATAAATCAGATGAGATCGACCCTTGAGTTATAGGGGCTAACTCACGAAACGGAAAAAATCGTACGCTAAGAATTCTGCAGGGTCCTTGACGAACGTTCGCGGTGTGGCAAAAACGTTCGTCCACGGAGACACGATCAGCGCATGATGAGTCCGCCATCCACCGAGATGGATTGCCCGGTCACATAGCTGGAAGCCGAACTGCACAGCCACAGCACGACGTCAGCAATCTCGTCGGCGCGGCCATGCCGACGCATGGGGATGCCAGGGAGCATGGCGTCCAGTGCCTCCTTCTGGCCGGCGGCGACCATCTGGTCTGCCATCGGGGTCCAGATCAGCCCGGGGCACACGGCATTGACCCGGATGTTCCGCGTGGCGTATTCCAGAGCCGCGCTTTTGGTCAGGCCAAGAACGCCATGCTTGGCGGCATGGTAGGTGCCGCGCTCGGCGCCGCCGACCAGGCCTCCTAGGGAGGAGCAGTTGACGATGGCGCCGCTTCCCTGCTGCCGCATGTGCTGCAATTCGTACTTCATGCAGGCCCAAATGCCCCGCAGGTTGACCGAGTTCACCCGGTCGAAGTCCTCGGGCGTGGCGTCGGCGGTTTCCGCGAGCGCGTTCTGAATACCTGCGTTGTTGAATGCCACGTCCAGGCGACCGAACGTGGAGACGGTTTCCTTGACCATCGCCTCGACTTCGTTCAGGTCGGCCGCGTCGCAGCGAATGCCGATGGCCTTGTATCCAGCCGCCACCATTTTATCAGCGGCAGCGCGTGCGCCGTCACCGTTCACGTCCGCCAGCGCAACGGACGCGCCTGCTTTAGCGAAGGACTTGGCGGTTGCCAGGCCAATGCCCGACGCCGCGCCCGTCACGAGTGCCACTTGGTTCTCGAAGGAGATTTTCATGATGTCATTTCCTTTTCTGGATAAAAATTTTGGATAACGATGGGGCGATAGAGATGGTCCGGCTTCAGGACGTCATGGGTAGTGATCTCCTCCTAGGAGCAGCGCCCTTGGGCCTATCCCGATACCCAGTTCCTCGATCGTTGGCAGCACTTCGTCTTCGATGTGGCGCGTCCAGAGCGAGTACTCGTTCTGAATGGCGGTGATCGGCTGCACTCATCGCGAGCCATGGTTCTGCTGGTCAATGCGCTACGTTATCGCAAGTAGCCAGCGGTAGTTAATGCAGCGGCCACGCCTCACCAAGATGACAGCAACGTCTTACTTATTTGGCGGCCACACCTAAATTACTGCTGCTTGTTTTCAGTGTTACTGGCTCGGAGGAGTGGCTAACCGATTACTAGCAAATGAGTGGGCTGAGCCAGGCATCAACCAGATAATCCGGATACCCTACTGATGATGAACTAACTTCCGGGGGAAAGCCTGATCAAACGGTCACTCGAAGGACCCTCCCCTCTTGGGGACCTGTTCGTCGTGATAACGTACAGGTCCTCGCCGACCGGCAATACCCCTCGGTACCGCTCGTCGGATGTGAAACCGAGCTCCAGGGCGCCCTGCGCCTCATCGAAGACGTAGAGCCCGCGATCTTGAAGCGCCGCGACGAGGAGTTCATTTCCCGCGAATGCGATACCCGACGGAGCCCAGGTCTCGGGCCCCGAATGAATGAGGGGCGTTTCCATTCCCTCGCGCTCCTCATTGCCGGAGATCACGGGCCAACCATAGTTCAATCCGGGACGGACGAGGTTGATTTCGTCCAATGCCGACTGTCCATGTTCGGCGACGAAAAGATCCCCTGATTCGTTCCAGGCGAGCCCCTGCGGGTTCCGGTGACCGTAAGAGTAGACATAGGAATCGGGGAAGGGATTATCTGGCGGTACCTGCCCATCCAGTGTCATGCGCAGGACCTTGCCCGCCAGGCTTCCGAGGTCCTGCGGGCGTTCCCAATCCTCGGTCCAGCCCGTCGTGACGTAAAGATGCCCGTCGGGACCGATGGCGATCCTCCCGCCGTTGTAGAGGCGATGACCCGGGATGCCCTCGAGAAGGCCCCGGGTTTCGCGCCAAGCCTCGCCGCCGAACCGAGCTTCAATGACCTTGTTGGCCGGTTCTGAACCGGATGTATAGGACTGATAGAAGAATGCGCGCCCGCTTTCCGCGAAGTCAGGTGCTAGCGTCAAGCCGAGCAAGCCGGCTCCGCCCTCTGTTCGGAGCGGATCCGTCGTCTGAAGTGCATATCGGCGTATCTCACCGTTTTCGACCATGACGATGGAGCCGGCCTTTTCGGTCAGCACGATCAGGTCGCCGGCGCGGTCGAGGTCCCATGGGTAATCGAGCTCGTTTGAGACGACCTCGACTGCCCAATCAGCGGAACTGGAAACGTCCGCGTGTCCCTGAACAGCGACGACTCCGGCGATCAGCGTGCCGACGATCAGAAGTGGCCATACTCTGCGATCGTGTGTCATGTTGCGTTCTCCTCGAGCGGTCGCGGCTTCTTAGCGGGAGACCTGTTCCTGAAGTTCTGCGGGATAGCGATCTCCCACGATCTCGAACTGCGAGATGGCATTCTCGATCTCGCTCATTTCGTCATCCGAGAGTTCGAGATCCGCCGTCCTCAGGTTCTCTTCCAGATGCGACAGCTTGGTCGTCCCCGGAATGGGAACGATCCACGGCATCTTCGTTAGCAGCCACGTCAGGGCGACCTGGGCGGGCGGCATTCCGCGCGTGCGGCCAAAACGATTCAAAGCCTCCACGATCCTTAGGTTGGCGCGGATCGCTTCCGGCTGGAACCGGGGCAAAGTCTGACGCATGTCCTGGCTGGGATCGAATTCCGTGTGTTCGTTGATCGCCCCGGTGAGAAAGGCGCGGTTCAGCGGGCTGTAGGGGACGAAGCCGATTCCAAGCTCCTCGCACACCGGCAGCACCTCCCGTTCCGGCTCCCGCCACATCAGATGGTACTCGCTCTGAATCGCGGTGACGGGCTGCACGGCGTGGGCACGGCGGATGATTTCAGGCCTCACTTCACAAAGGCCGAAGCGCTTGACCTTGCCTTCCTGGATCAGGTCGCGCACCGTCCCGGCGACGTCTTCGATAGGTACGTCGGGATCGAGCCGGTGCTGATAGAAGAGGTCGATGGCCTCGACCCGGAGACGCCTGAGCGACGCCTCGGCAACGCTGCGAATGTTCTCGGGTCGGCTGTCCAGCTCGCCGGTCTGGTATTCCCCGTTGACGATGCGGTGTCCGAACTTGGTCGTGACGGCCACCTGGTTCCGATACGGGTAAAGCGCTTCGCCGGCCAGCTCTTCGTTGATGAGCGGCCCGTACACCTCAGCGGTATCGAACAGGGTAACCCCATGCTCGACGGCCTGGCGGATCAATTCGATCATCGCTTGGCGATCAGGATGGGGGCCGCGGTTGTAGTTCATCCCCATGAGGCCCAGGCCGAGCGCGGAGACCTCCATCGCGTATCGTCCTGTCCCCAGCGTACGCCGTGTGGTGATCAACGGCAGGTTCAACCCCGTGGAGCGGGACGCCGTTCGCCGCTCCTGCATATGCTGTGCTGCGGCGGCACTCCCCACGACAGGCGGTACGCACATGGCTGCGCCAAGAAGTGTTCCCGCTTTCAGGAAATTACGACGGTTCAATGGATTGGAATCGGTTTGATTGCTTCCGTCCTGTAGATTTTGTTCCGCTTTCTCTGATTTTATGGCCATGATTTTTCCTTTAAAAAGTGTTTGATATTTTTCTATCCATAACCGGATCGAGCCAAACTACATTTTCATGGCCCCAATCAATCAAGGTATGGACCGCTCTGGCATTACCGGAGGCTCCAAGTCTTGAGAGAGAAGTGCTTCACTCCAGATTTCCCGCATACTGCTCGTCGGTGACCGGCTCCATCCAGATGACGTTCTCGCCGTCCTCGAGTTGCTGGATAGCGAAATGCGTAACCGCCGTGGTATCAGTCGCGCCGTGCCAGTGCCTCACGCCCGGTGGGGTCCAGACCACGTCGCCGGGTTGCATGACCTGCTTCCCTTCGCCTTCCTGCTGTACCCAGCCGGTACCACCGGTCACGATCAGGAACTGTCCGGCGGGATGGGTGTGCCAGTTCGAGCGCGCGCCGGGCAGGAAGATCACCTTGCCGGCGTTGGACTGGAAGGGCTCTTTGGCCGAGAAGACCGGCTCCACGTAGGCGGTGCCGGTGAAATATTCCTCCGAGCCGATCCTGCCTTCGCGGCTACCGTTCTCGAAAACCTGCATGTCTTGGGCAAAGGCGCTGCCGGCCAAGGTCAGGGACGCGATCACGATAGAGGCCTGGACTTTCATGGGGACTCTCCTTTGCTGATGTTGAAATAGGCCGCCGTGCACGGCCCCGAATTGGCGGCACTCAAGCCGCGTTCATGTCGATGACAAAGCGTTAGCGGACTTTCTTGTCAACGATAAGGTTCATTATTTCATCGATCTGATCTGATCGGATTAGCTCGATCCATGCCTTGAGAACGGGCTGATTAAAGGTGTTGCCGGAAAAAGGACGTGAGCTTGTCCCACGGGATGAGGCTCATGCGGTCGTACAGGTCAACGTGCCCGGCGCCTTCTACCCAGTAAAGCTCTTTCGGTTCCGCCGCCCGCTCATAGGCGTCCTCACTGAACTCCCGCGAATGGGCTTGGTCGCCGGCGATGAACAGCAAAGGGCGCGGAGAGATCGTCTCGATATCGTTGAACGGATAGAAGTTCATGAACCGGACTTCGCTGGTGAGCATGCGGTTTTGCGTCAGTTCCAGTGTCCGGCCTTCGGGGATGTGAATGCCACGCTCTGTGCGATAGAACTCCCAGAACTCACGTGTCACGGGGTCGGCGTTTTCATCCAGTTGTTCCGGGAGGTAATTCAGGAACTGGCCCTCGCCGGAGGTGAACTCGCTGTAGCGTTGTTCCGCTGCCGTTTCGATCAGCGCTTTGCGCTGCTCCAAGGTTTGCGAATGTTCCAGCCCATTGCGGGTGACCGCGCCCATGTCGTACATGCTTACGGTGGCAATGGCTTTCAGGCGGGGATCAATCTTGGCGGCACTGATGGCAAAGCCACCGCTGCCGCAGATGCCCAGCACGCCAATACGGTCACGATCAACGAAGGTCTGTGTACCCAGGTAATTCACCGCCGCGCTGAACGCATCGGCGTACATATCCGGCGCGACGAGGTTGCGAGGCTGCCCTTCGCTTTCGCCCCAGAAAGGCAAATCTATCGCCAGGGTGACAAAGCCCTGCTCTGCCAGTTTCTGGGCGTAGAGCATGGAGCTTTGCTCCTTCACCGCGCCCATCGGATGGCCAACGATAATGGCAGGGTTATGGTCACTCTTGTCCATGTCGTTTGGCACAACGAGGTTCCCGACGATCTCCATCTGGTACTGATTATCGAACCTGACCTTCTCGACAGTGACGCTATCGCTTTGGTAAAAATTGTCGGCATCCGCTGGCATGGCGTCTTCTCCCAGGGTTGAGGCTGAAACCGTCAACAGACCAACTAATAAAAGCAGTTTCTTCACAATCATTTCCTCTCGTTTCGTTAAATGAACGATCGCGCCGCACGTGAGGCTGCAAATGCCATCACCGACGCGATCAGCAGTAATGCAGCACTGGCGACAAATGTGGTTTGATAGCCGCCGCCATCAAAAAGAATGCCCCCGATGGTTGAGCCAAGCGCGATGGATAACTGAATAACCGCCACCATCAGGCCACCGCCGGCTTCGGCGCTTTCCGGAACTGATTTAGCGAGCCACGCCCACCAACCCACTGGTGCCGCAGTGGCCACCAGCCCCCAGAAACCCAGCATTACAAATGCCACGGCGACCGAGTCACCGAAGGCGATCAACACCAACGCGATGGCCGCCATTAACAGCGGAATAACAACCAGGGTTCGATACATGCCCCCTTTTAGGAATCTCCCGATGAGCGTGGTGCCTACCAAACCGGCGATACCCAGCACAAACAAGATCGATGAAAGCGTCGGCACATCAACGTCAGTGACGGTTTCCAGGAAGGGGCGAACATAGGTGAACAGTGCGAACTGGCCCATGAAGAATATACCGACAGCCAGCATGCCCAGAAGAACCAATGGATTCTTCAACAGCGTAAATATGTTGCCAGCACCGTTCTCACGTTTAGCGCCCTTCATGGATGGCAGACTGATCCACTGCCAGACAAAGGCAATCAGCGCCACTGGAATCAGGCAAAAGAACGCCCCACGCCAGCCGATGACCCCGCCCAGATAGCTTCCCAGCGGAGCCGCCACTACAACGGCGAGCGCATTGCCGCCGTTAAAGATTGCAAGCGCCTTCGGTACACTGTCAGATGGCACCAGTCGCATGGCTACTGCCGCCGACATGGACCAGAAGCCGCCCACAACCACACCAATCAGCGCCCGACCGATCATGTACATCGTATAGCTGGTCGCCAGCCCAACGATCAGCCCGGACACGCTCATCAGCGCCGTCAGCCCAAGCAGCAGGGTCTTCCGGTCCATGTCACCGACGAGCCTGGAAATCGAAAGGCTGGTAAAGACCGCAAAGGCCCCGGAGATGGCAATACCATAGCCTGCCAGACCCTCGGTGACGCGGAGTTCGCCGGCAATTGGCGTCAGCAGGCTAACCGGCATGAATTCGGAGGCGATCAACGCAAATACGCAGAGGGTCATCGCAAAAACGCCGCTCCAATAAGCGGGCTGAGCCTGGGTCTCATACTGGACGAGGCTTTCGCTATCGAGTTTGTCAAAGGCTTGTGTGCTCAAAACCGTCTTCCCTCAAGCAGTCAATGGTGCAGGTCAATCTCGGAGGACCTATTCTTAGCCAACAAATGTTGACACGGAGCTGCCGTTTTGATTAGTGGGTAGAATGTTTATGAACTTGTGAGAAAAATTCAGTAATGACACATCCGAAAGTTGACGACCTACAGGCTTTTCTCGCCATTGCGCAAGACCAGAGCTTTACCAAAGCGGCCGCCAGGATCGGCATTACGCCGTCCGCGCTGAGCCACCGGATGAAAGCACTGGAGGAACGGCTGGGACTGCGATTACTGACACGGACGACCCGGAATGTCGCGCCAACGGAAGCGGGCGAGCGGCTGATACAGTCTCTCACGCCACTCTTCGATCAGATTGCCATGGAGGTGGAGGCACTGGGCGAACTGCGTGACAAGCCGGCGGGGACCATCCGTATCTCCTGCACGGATGACCAGATTGAGCTGTGCCTGCGGCCCAGACTGGCGGAGTTCCTGGAAAACTATCCAGACGTCACCATCGAGCTTTACGTGGACTACGGGTTTACCAACGTGGTGAGAGAACGGTTCGATGCCGGCATACGTCTGGGCGAGGCGATCAGTCAGGACATGATAGCCATTCCTCTCGGCCCGGATATGCGTTTGGTGGTGGTGGGTTCACCGGATTATTTCAAGCGATATTCCGAACCCGAAACGCCCTATGACCTGACAAATCATGCCTGTGTGGACATTCGCCACAGACCCGATGGCGCGATTTACGCGTGGGAATTTGCAAAGGACGGCAAGGAGTTCACCGTAAAGGGTCAGGGGCAGCTTGTCTTCAACAGCACTGTCCACGTACTCAATGCAGCGGTGGAAGGGATTGGTCTGGCTTACGTTCCCGAGGATCTGGCCGAACCCTACCTGGCCGATGGCAGACTCAGGAAAGTACTGACGGATTGGTCTCCATATTTCTCTGGGTTTCACCTGTATTACCCTAACAGGCGACAGTCCTCACCCGCCTTTTCGGCGTTTGTTGAGGCTTTCAAATACAAGGGCTAGGTGAACGGTGCGAGACTAGGTCAAATCGATACTGCGCACGCTTCTAAGAGAAGCGCGCTGAGCCTGAGCCAAGCCGGGAAGTACTAGCGAGCAACGGCCTCCATTCGCAGTCGGGATTAGGTGAGTCCCCGTCTCCGGCTTTCTCGGAGCACTGAAAGGATTGGAGTGCTATTTATTCTTGAGTTCATGAGATGCCGAAAAATTAGTGATATGAACCACCTTGGTGAACCAATAACACCCAAGAATCGTGAAAGCTGGGGTTATTATTCAAGGCGAAACTCATGAACAGAGACACCGCGCATAAGTTAAATGTCATTGGAATTTTCTTGGTGATTTTCGGAAGTATTGGCCTGATCCAGAACTTACGATTCTTAATGACTTTCCGAAAAATCAACAAGATGTCCTCTGATAAACCGTCTGCAAAAACTGTTATCAATGAGCATTTTCTTGGGCTCTTCGCTTTCTCGCTGGGCATATTTGCATTGGGTATTTATTTGATTCAAAGGTAAAGAAACATGGCGATATTGGGTGTGATTTTGATAGTTGTAGGTCTTAGTGCCGGGGTTCAGTCATTTCGTGTGCAAGGTACATTAAACGAAATATTGAAGGCTGGTCGAGATCCAAACTCGTTAACATCCACTTTGTGGACGCAGCGGATAATTAGCATTTTTTGTTTGGGTGCTGGCTTATACATATTGTTGTAGCTAAGAAGACTAAACACAGCGACAGCTTTTCCGTTGCGGCTTCGCCTTCACTACAAAGCTGAGCGTGCTGGCGTCATTATGCCCTATATATTGGTGATTGAATTAATATGAACAGGTCCGATGTAGACGAGATTCTTACTCAGTTATACCTGAGGTTGAACGGGTATTTTACGACTGGATTCATTGCTCATTCTCCCGAGTGGGGACAGGCAAGAACTGAGGTAGACTGCCTTGCCGTTCGCCACCCATACTATTCAGAGCCAGAACGACAGATTGAGCCTTCCGAATTCCTAGGTATGAAACAGGGTGAAACAGACCTGATTTTATGCGAAGTAAAGAGTGAAACTGATGCAATTGGCTTCAATAGGGCTTTAAAAGAAGACCCATCGACATTGTTTTCCATATTGCGAAGATCTGGTTTATTCCCAGAAGAACGACTGAATGATGTCATAGATCGGTTCCTCCCATTACTGCAAGATGAAGTGAAGCAAAATTGTGCAAAGACAGGGATAGTGGAAGCTAATGTGAGAATCCGTCCGCTTGTTTGCTGCCCACCTGCTTCGGCTCAGACCTCACAGCGCTGGTGCCTACATGGGGACGAGATATTTCAATTTCTTTTCAAGTGCTTCAACCCAGTTGAACGCAGGGATAGCTGTTCTACCCGGTACAACTTTCAACAATGGGGGTACCCATTTGAGCCGGTCGTGCGCTACATCAAGGAGACTCATACTGAAGCCACTCTTAAAGGTCTATATGAGAGGTTTGGGGTCGCATAATAAAGCGCTGCATTCGGATTAATTCTCCACTACGCTCCAAAATTATCGATTAGTGTAACGGTAAATCGGTTTTAACTAAAAGATCGCCTCTGGCCGAAATAGGAATGCTCTTTCATAATTGCTATTAACCCAAAACGAACATTACAGCAGCGGGAACAGACTCATTCGTCGTTGTAATGCAGCAATCATGCTGATTGCGTTATGTTGTCGTATATACTCAGGCCCAGCAGCGGCGATGCTATCTTCATTGATGAGTGTAAAAAAGCTAAGACCCACTCAAGTAAATCGTTAGCATCTCTATCCGAATTAAGCATATCCGCCTTGGCGAATATGATCTAGGTAAGCGATTACCTCGTGAGTCCTCCCTTTAGAGACTAGTTGCTGAGCTGTCTGTCCACCGAGGGCAGAAATGGGGTGTGTTTTATACCATGCCCAGGCGGAGGATCGAGAGCCTGCCCAAGGTTCGATCTGATCCAATATAGCTTGAATCAACTTTTCTCGGTCTTGCCTTTCGATCTGACGATCACGGTAGCGGGCCCATACAAGGCCGGCTCCAAACAAGAGGAGAGCGGCGAAAAGAATGCCGAGAGGGAGAAGTATAGCCAAAGCATCAGGCGATAAAAATGGCATATATAGGTACTCCTTCGATGTTTAGGGTTCGCCTTGTGACTAGTATCGTTAAGATAAAAATCTTCCGAAACGATGGTGATTATATTTAAGACCGCCTGGTTTAGATAAAGACTTCCAGCGCGACCATAGTTGGATGCTCTAAGCCACTCGTCGCGGTTACCTATAAAATTTACCATATTCACACAACTGTGTGGTTTCAGACGGCACTGATCAAGTCGCCTATTACTGCTCTGGCTCTTGGTCGTTTTTATATCAGCTCCTTTTGGCCGAATTGGCTATCGCTTTCGGACAAAAGCAGCCTCCCAATTGTGTTTATTACACTAAGGGTGATCAGGATGTCCTAGGTTTTTTCGAAGGGAACCCGACTACTTTCTCGTTCTCCACAATTACTCTCAGACGCTGGTTTTCAGCGACGAGTGAGGCCATTTCAGAAGCCATATCTTGGTTTAGTTCGCGGGTATGAATATAGTCCTGTCTGAGAGCGGTGTACTTGGCTCTCAGCTCCTTGATTTCGATATTCTTTTCATCCCGTTGTGCCCGGACAGCCTTATTTCCGGCTTCCCTGATACGCTCTGCGAGATTAGGGTGATTGTTATGAATGGTTGCTCTGCTGACCCCTGCTTCTTCTGCCACAGCCTGGATGCTGAGCTTGCGACCCGGCTTTACTACCTTTGGGCGGCCTTTCTCTATCCGCACAATGGCCTGGCGTATGGCCTTTGCCGTCAATTCGCCCCGCGTAGGCGGTTGGGAAGTATCTTCAGGTTGCGACATCAGCCAGATCCTCTTCAGTTGCCCCAAGACCCTTTAGGACCGACTCGCAGCGCTTAATGTCACGCTCGACCCGCTCAGTTCCTCCAGGTCCAATGTCTATGAGGTCGCGCATTTCAATCTGCTGGATATAAATATCCTGCCATACAGATTTGCGTGAGTCATCGATGACCGCATTGCCACAGTCAGCACAACGCGTTTTTTCGACGGCCTGCCCGCCGTTACAGCCTCCGGTATCGGCGGTACACCATGCGACTCCAGTAGCCCGCAGATGAACTAAGGGGCTGATCGTTTTGGCCATCTCGGCACGGTCCCCCTTAGTGACCAACGCTTCGTTTTTTGTGCGGAAGGCTCGGATTGGGTCAGCAGCTCCCCCCGTCAAAATTGCGTCGGGCTCCAGCCAGTGCTCCAGAAGATCGGTCTTGATGCTCAGTGCAGCCAGACCCACGCTGTCGTAAAGCTCGGCATCTTGCAGCCGGGACATAGCGTACAGCGTGGTCATGTCTAGCGACCAGTGCTTGAAATGGTCCCGCAGGTAGCGAAGGTCGCCAAAGGCGCTGTGAGCCGCGTAGACCGCGAAAGTGCGCCGGAACTGATGCGACGCAAAGCGCCAGTCCAGTCCACACTGGGCAGCAAACATATTTAGGCGTTTAGTGATCGAATGGCTTGAATGCGTTCTAATCCGGTTTCCCTTATTCGTTGAGACCGCGAGGAATAAACGATGAGAATGCCACCTCACTCTGACGATATCGGGGTGCTCCGGGTTGTCGGTTTGGAGGTCGAAAATACTTTGCTCCAGTCGGGCTTGCAGCGGATGCACAAGGCGCTCAGCTACTGCAAGGGCGCGGTGAGTAATCTCTGCCACAAGCCACTCACAGGTTCCTGCTCCCGTCTTGTAAGAGGTTCCACGCATCCAGTGAAAGGGGTCACCCTGTTCATCCAGCGTTTTGACCGCGCACTCATTTTCCAGTGAGCACAGTTCGGATACGCGGATACCACTTGTGATCAAGATGATGCACATGCACGCCGTTTGCAGGTGTTGCTCTGCTGTGCGCATGCCGCCTAACGTCCAGCCGATTTTTTTTAAGCTCGGTCCGATGAACACCCAGCTCTTCCCCTCTGACTTCCAGCCTTCCACCTGAGTGCGGAGATTGATGATTTCATCGGCTTTGTCCAGCCATTCAACCGCCGACTGGAACAGCGGCCCCAGGATGTCATCCGGGATGATTTCGGTCCTAGCCTCTTGGAGTCGAGAGGAGGCTTGCCCCGTCACCCCTGACAGATGGCTAGCAGACGATTCCGGCCAGGGATGCCGCATAGAATCACCAGACTTCTGACTTAGGATATGGAGCGTTTCTACAGCGCCGAAACGGCTAGACAGCGTTGCACCTGAAAGGGGCCGCCCTTTTCGGCCCTTCAGCCCTTTGCAGAATTCCACATATTGGTGTCCGATCAGCGGCGATACGTCGCTCAGACTGGCTATACGCTGGTCGTGAAGCCAGGTCAGGAAAGATGTCGTATTCATAAAGAACAGGCATATCGTGCCACCTTTGGGGCGGCTGCGGCCTTCAATACCGCTGAGGATGTAATGTGCCGTGCAGGCTCGCAGTATTTCCCGAAACGGCACAGGCACATTTAAGAAATTGAGCTTCTTAAAGTGATCTCTTTTTCCCGCAGGGAAAAGGCTGTCGGGCAGAGTCCAGACATCATCGCCAAAGCGACTCAGAACGTGGTAGGAGCCGTCTTCCAAACGCATGCCAGTGATGATAGCGTTTGGGTCGATCGTCCCTGCATGGGCGGCATGGAGGGCTTTGAATTGTTCTGCACGGAATTCGGCTTCGTTCACGCTAAGCCCTCCAGCCGTTCTGGATCGCGCCAAAAGGGGTGCGGATC
The DNA here is from genome assembly GCF_013416325.1 of Vreelandella sedimenti. GTDB lineage: Bacteria > Pseudomonadota > Gammaproteobacteria > Pseudomonadales > Halomonadaceae > Vreelandella > Vreelandella sedimenti. Next base: position 35,497 of record NZ_JACCGK010000013.1, on the reverse strand, counting down.
GACCTTCGACCGCTGCCTTTGAATGCTCACCAGTTCGGCATCAAATTGAGGAGTGATCTCCTGGTCGATGATCCTGATGATGTGGCCGTAAACTCGTTTCCACGCGCTGGCCCCCATTTTTTGACGCATCTGGATCAGCACCCAGTAGAGGCTGAAGACACGGTACAGATCATCACCCGTCACAACGAATGACCGGCAGCGAAAGCAAGTAAGAAACTTTTGGCAGTGCTCGCCATTTTTGGGCGCACGCTCACCGTTCAGGGTGTCCCGACAACGGGCTACCGGCGTGTTTTCCGCTGGCAGGGCCTCGACCTTGCTATGGTTCAGCAGTTCTTCGGTCCGGGCCTCACCCATGAGACGCCAGTCTTTTTCGGCGCTTTCCGGGGCCTCCAGATAATGGTTGTTGGACACCTTTGGGGTGTGGCCGCCAAGTCTTGCGGTCAGGAACGGATCCTGGCCGGAAAGGGTGAATAGCCGGTTCTCAAACGTCTTGCGAAGACGCATGAAGTTGAGCTTCAGAGGCTTGCCGTCGGCATCGGTTATCTGATGTCGGTCAAGAAATGCCTTAATGCCGTAGGTGAGAGTGGAGCGTGTCAGACGGCTCATTTCTCCGGCGCTTTTAACGGATCTACTCTCGTAGACAAACAGCAACCCCGGGTAGTTACTCGCTTGTCGTTGTGCGGCATTGCGATCGCGCACGAGATCAATGATGCGGGCCACATCAGGGAGCGCTGAAACCATTGATGTAACGTCAGCTGCACGGCGCAGGCTCTGGATGTGCGTAGCGTTGCCACGACGCTTGAAGCTGACTAGCACGTATCGGTCAGCCTTGATGGGATGAGGTTGAAGACAGTCGATTAGGAGTTCCTGTGCGGGGGTGGGGTTGATACCCGTTCGCGCAGCAATGGCCAGCAGACAGACGACAAGTTCATCAGAGGTTAGCGGCCCACTTTTTTTGATGATTGTCCTCATATCAGCTTTCAGCGCCTGCATAGCGCTGCGGCGCTCTGGTTCACTCAGGGGGGACTGACCCTTCATTGATCGGTTGGAATTCGGAAAGGGATTGCGTGGGAAAATGTCTTTGGCAATCCAGCCTGATTGCTCCATCGCGACCAATACCGACTTAGCGGCCTGGTATCGAGATTTTTGGGTCGCGAAGATGGCCTGCGATTGACGCAAATGAGCAATGAAGTGGTCGATAAACTGCCGGTCAATATCATCCAGTCGCAGCTTGCGTCCCAGCGCGGAGGCCATCGTTGCACAAAACGGCAGAAAAGCTGCCAGCCCGTTTTGGTAATAGCTGGTGATAGTACTCGCGCTAAGTGTTTTCCCGCCGCTTTCGGCGCAATCCCTGGCCATGTACTCCAATGCCCGTTGTGTGGCATAGACCACAGCATCGCAGCTGTTCCCGTAGTGCTTGGCGAAATTTAGGTTGCGTAAACTACCCGCATGCTCGGGCAAATACACAGCCATCTTGGTTGGAGGCAGGCTCGTGAGATCCAGCGTTGCGTCACTGGCGGCTTTGCCAGGGCGTGAGGCTGTTGAATGAAGTTTTTTTCTAGGCATCGACAATTTCTCTACTGATCAGATCGATTTCGCTTTGGTAGTTGCTCATCAGCGCATCCTCAAGCTCTGAGAGACAGTGCAGGTATTTTTCGGTGGTTGTGACCGAGGCATGGCCCAAGCGGTCGCGCACGTACAGCAAGGCATGGGTCTGGGCCTTAGATTGCATCATTGCGTACAGCGTGTGTGTGGCGTAGGTATGGCGCAGAATATGTACGTTGATGTAAGGAATTCCAGCATCAGTCCCAGCCTTCTTTACAATGCCCAGAAAGGCTGCCCCGTCGTTCGCGTAGGGTTGGCCGGATTCCGTCAAGAACAAAGCGGACTGGTGCTGGCCCGAAATGCTTTCATGCTGATGGCGACGATCCAGAACGTATTGCCAGAGAGCTTCCATGACAGTGCGGGGTACATCGACCCCTCTGGGCTGATTGCCCTTTATAGTCATGTCACGAGGATCAAGATTTACTCGGATGAATGAACGGTGCTTGGTGTAAGTCGCCGGATTGATTACGTACTTCAGCGGAAACGTTGCCAGCTCCTCACGGCGAAGCCCTGTCGTGAGCGCTAATCGGACGATCAGTTTGTGCGTTGGGTTGGTGATAACACTTAGGAGATCAACTGACTGATGCTTGCTCAGCACCCGAATTACGGTTCGTGGCGTCTTAAGCATGATGTCTGGAGCGGTATGCTTCCCACTACTCGCATCGACGTGGGCCAGGAAACCTTTCGGTTGCCTCACCGTAACCGTTTCCATGGCATACGGAACAGCCGTCACCCATCCACAGTTGGCGGCATACCGATAGAATGCGCAGAGAAGTCTTAGCCGGGCATTCACAGTTGCGGCGGCAAGGCTTCCACCCTCGGGTCTTAGGTTCCAGTCCCGGAACTCCGCCAGTATCGTAGCTTCTCGATCATTGCCCACATCACGCCAGTCAATGTCATTTACCTCACACCAGCCAAAGAACTGATATAACGCTTTCCCGTAGGTTATCCACGACTTCCTAGATTGAACCCTGCCACGCTTGATCAGGTGCGCTATACAAAAGTCCAGCGCTTCTTCAACAACCCTCCCCTCGTCGGAAATAAGGATTGGAAAGCCTGTGTAGCTTAAGCCGTTGAGTTTGAACTTGCTGTTGCTGAAGAAGAGGTCCATGTTTAGACTCTAACAGCATGTATCACTTTGGCAAGTGGGAATCATATTATTGTGTTCCCAATGGACTAAGGTGCAGAAGTGCTCCCAAAGCATGCACCACACCAGGGAAAACGGTCAATTGACTAAAGGTCCTCAAGCGCCATGCGGCTGGACACAGCGCCCCTGCACAGTTACGATACACACCCACAAGCGCCCGTAGCTCAGTTGGATAGAGTATCGGCCTCCGAAGCCGAGGGTCGCAGGTTCAAATCCTGCCGGGCGCGCCATAATTTCAAGGGCTTACGTTAACGCGTAGGCCCTTTTTTTGTGTGTGTGCCCAAATGGTGCCCATCTTGTGCCCGCTATGTTCAGTCCTCACAATTAAGCTTATCTTTTATGAATGACTTTCGGCCTTTCAAGGGCACAATGATGGGCACTCCATAATTATTAGGCAATGCCCATCCACTCAGCTAGCTGCTGATTGGCCTTTAATCGTTGGCGTTGCAGTAGAGCGCTATCAAACAGCATATCCAGAGTGGCAGATGAGGTGGCAAGAGGAAGCGCAACGGCAGCTTCGTCACGAAACTGCTGACGAACTATCTTGTCATCGTCTAGGTAGTGCCACCAGTGCAAAATATCTTGCTTGGCTTTCTGCATAACTCCCGCGGAAGGCAAGAGATCGGACTTTGCATGATTGGCTTTTTCAGTGGCAGGTAACAAATTCCACAGATCGTTATTGTTCCAACGCGACCAAGGAAAGCAATGATCTACTGCATAAGTCCAACGGTGTAAATCTTTCTGGGACCAAACACAGGGAAGCGGCGAGGGGTCTTTCAGGCGCTGACTCACCAGTTGGCGAACCTGCTGTGTATTCCGGCGACTTTCCTGCCACTGTAAGGCTTGATGTAGTTTGCCGATATCGTAAGACGCGTCGTAGCGCTGCATAAGTTGCACCCACTCATGCACTATCGCTGGCTCCAGCCAGCAGGCATAGCGGCTCATCGAGTCCCACAGCGAGGTAGGAATACGAAATTTTCCAAAAGAAGCCAGCGTAGCGCTATCGAGTCGAACGGCCTGCTCGCGAATACGTATCCCTTGATAACTACCGTCAAACATGGGGCGAAGGCTGCCGGGCCAGGTAGTAAAGTGGGCAGGCATCTTGAGAATCGTCTGACAAGCATCACGAATGGCGCGCATAACCGTGGCAGCGGCGTTAGGATCGTAAAAAGGTGACCCAATACGCAAATCGTGGGGGGAGACCTGCTTAAGACGATAAAAGTCGTCTTTAGCAAACCCGTAGCCTTTAATGCCGGGTGCTTGACGTAATTGATGTTCTATTAACAAAGGACGGTAAAGCTTAAGCCAAAAAAGGCCTACCGCACCTAGTGGTACCGTAACCCACTCTTCTGTGCGTGAGATCACAATTCCTGGTGCACTGTCAGCTAAGCGCGTCAACGTGCGAAGTAATCCAAGTTTATAAGAAGATGCCTTGTCGTCGTTGACGATAATATGGCGAAGAGAGGGCAGGGCACCGGTGCCATCATCAGGCAATTTAAAAACTCGCAAATGCCAGGCAACAGCTTTGCGGCCAAGTTGATCGCTATTCAAGCTTGCCTGCATTGGCAGCAATGCCAAGTCTTGTGCCCAGCTATCTAATTCAGCCACGTTAACCGGTTGAAACTGACGTTCATCGCTATTCGGGCCTTCGCGGCAGGTAATCACCAGAAGTCCACCGGGCGCCAATAGTGAACAAATCACACGCAAAGCACGTTGCTGTTCAATAGGGGATAAATGCATCCATACCGCTGATACCAGAATTAGTTGAAAGCGCTGTGAAAGCTGGCGGACGCAATTTAAGGCAGGCAAAGTATCGTCAATCCAACTGACATCCCGTTCGTGCGTATGCCTTTGCCCTAGCGTTCTCAGCTTTACCGCTGGCTCTACCGCCATCACCTGCCAACCCCGCTCCGCAAGTGCCTTAGCATCGCGCCCGCTTCCAGCGCCAATATCTAGTGCTAAACCTGCCTGCTCAGGAAGTTGATGCAGCCATTCACCATGGGCATGTTCAAAGCCCAGCGACTGGTACTGGTCAAACAATCGATGAGCGTGGTCGTCGTAGAAACGCATTGACGCTATGAATGGATGGTTATTCGCCATGCCAAATCCTTAGGAAGCAGCCACGGGATAGCACTTAACCTTACCAGTTTTGTGCACCTCAGGGGTGAGTGAGATGCTGGGCACTTCAGCTATCGGCCAATAGAAGACTTTCAGATATTTCGCATATATGCCGAAATATTATATTAAATCAGATAACCCACCGATCACTATCTCATCTAATTCTGTAAACGGTTTCCCATCAATGTAGCGACGCTGATGGCAAAAGCCCCTAACGCTCAGGAGAGCGCTAGGGGCCACTACCTTAGAGAACCTTATTCAGCTCCCCATAGTCCCCTCCAACACGCAAGACCACGGTCACGTCGTTGTCATTGCGGTTACGGAAGAACCAGCCGTGATTGCCGGTGAAAGCAGCTTCCAGCTCTCCCTCATCTTCGGGAACTCCACGCCCCTTCTCGTAGCTGATGGAGTTCCCATTGCCATCGCCGTGCGTGTCAAAATTAAGTGGCCCGCCGTCGGACGCCCAAGCGAATGTCGCAACAGCGCCTTCTTCCATGGTTAGCTTATACTCGGTACCCTCGCCCGGTGTGAGGGTGAAGCTCACTTCATCGCCCCATGTGGCAGCTTCTTCAGTTGCCTGGGAGGCTACCTCCCCAGCGGCCAAAGCGTCAGCAAGCGCTACGCTAGCCTCGGGCTGCACCATCTCTTGGTCAGGTACCGAGGAGGCTACTTGCTCCGGCTCTACGTCAGAAGCCTGTTGAGCAGCAGTATTTGCAGCCGTGGGCTGGTTATCACTTGCTGATTCTTGGGGTGTGCTGCTTTGTGATGCCTGCATGGCAGCGGCCTCGTCATTAGCCTGGTCAAGCTCGGCTTCCTCAGCCAGCTGGGTTTTGATTTCTCCCATCTCAGTCAGCCCCAACAAGCGTCCAGCGCCGGTAGGGTCAATGGCATACTCAGCAGGCAGCACTACGGTGATCAGCAAAGCGACGGCAATGACGACTGCCATCAACGTAGAGCGAAGTAACTTACCCGTTGACGGCAGTTCGGCACGGGTTGGAAGATCAGTGTTATACATTAGGGACTCCCTCAATTAGGCAATGAAATAGCCGGTCAGTTGATAACCCACCAGCATAAAACCAGCACACATCATGGCGACGTTGGCGGTATACGCGTGGCGTAAGAAGCCCGTCGTGCGTCGCCAGAAGCCCATCACAATGAGAATGGCGCTCAATGCCAGTAACTGGCCGATCTCTACGCCTACGTTGAATGCCAGGAGGTTAGGGACGAGACCATCGGACGAGATATCGTACTCAATGATCTTGCTCGACAGGCCAAAGCCATGAAACAGACCGAACACCAACGTGGCGACCTTGGTGTTGGGCTGAAAGCCGAACCAGCGCTGATACGCACCGATGTTATCGAGCGCCTTGTAGACAACGGAGAGTCCGATGATGGCGTCGATCAGATAGCTATTGATGCCGATATTGAAGTACACCCCTAACAGCATGGTCGTCGAGTGACCGATGGCAAAGAGGCTGACGTAAATAGCGATATGCTGCATTCGGTAGAGGAAAAAGATAACCCCTAGCAAAAACAGAATGTGGTCATACCCCGTTACCATGTGCTTGGCACCGAGATACATAAACGAGATCAGATGAACGCCATAGATCTCTTGGATATAGCCCTTGTCACCTTCAGCAACTGCGTGAGCAAGTACCTCACCACTGGCGCCCAGTAGCATTAACAGCAGGGTTAGAAAGGCTAAGGCGTGGCGTCGGGCCATCATAGGCAAGCCGAGCGCACCCCTTACTTGGGATGGAAACATGCAACCTCCACGGGTCTGTCATTAGTCTTGGCCATCGGATGGATGGCCCCAGTCATCAAGCGACGACTGGCCGTGGAGGCCGCTCCAAGCGGTAGACACGACGCAGGGGAAAAGCGCGTCGTTCGCCTAGCCGCAGGGCATGACGGACGCTGGGTGCCAGGGCAATGCTCGCCCCCAACCGATCCGCTTGTTCGTGGAAGTGACTGCCGCTCTCATGAGGGAGCTGGCGACCGTCTTCATGCATGTGGCCATGGGTATGCCCATGGCCGCTTAGATCACTCTTGTGGTCAAGCGATGCAACGCTCGCCATGCTCGCCGCCCCATGGGCTTGTGCCTCGCCGAGGCTGGAAATGACCAGGCTAGGCAAGAAAACTAGTAAAAACATCAGATAGCCAAGACGGTGGCGAAGCCGATGGAGCATGGAAAAAACAACCAGAGTGAAAGTGACATTCGAACAATACATGCTGCTTTAACGCGAGCGTTGGCAGCATGATACCAATAGATTAACATCCCCCCTAGGGGGATAGAAACAATGAAAAGGAAAAGAACATGACACCGCATACCCACCAGTCGCATCCGGATATCATCAAGCGACTCAATCGCGCTCGCGGCCATTTGCAGAGCGTGACGCACATGATGGAAGAGGGTCGTCACTGCCTCGACATCGCGCAGCAGCTCCACGCGGTCGAGAAAGCTGTCCAGCAGGCTAAGCGCGTATTGATCCATGACCATATTGAGCACTGTCTGGATGACACTCTTAGCCCGCTCTCACCGGAACAGCAACACCATGTCGACGATTTCAAAGCGATTGCGCGTTATCTGTGAGGAGCTACCGCCAGGCCAGTACTTTGGTCTTCCTGACAGGGCAATATCTCAACGGTGATGTGAACGAGAGAAGAACAATGGGCCTGGATGTGGCGTTTATAAGCCGTGGGCGACTCGGGTTCATGGGCCACGATGGAGACGATAGCAGCATAAATATTGGGGCCAATCGACCACACATGGAGATCACTCACACGGGCATCATCGTTCTCAACAGCCTGCTTGATGGCGTTTTCCATTGATTGATGCTGATGATCCAGCAGTACTGTCGATGTCTCTTTAAGCAATTGCCATGACCAGCGGGTGACCAAGATAGCGCCCACGATTCCCATGGCAGGATCCATCCAACCCCAACCTGCATATTTACCCGCCAGCAGCGCCACAATCGCGAGCACTGACGTCAATGCATCTGCCAGTACATGTAGATAAGCAGCACGACGATTATGATCATGATGATGGCTGTGGTCATGGTCATGGTCATGGTCATGACCGTGTCCATGATGGTGGTCATGGCCTGCCTCGCCTAATATCCAGGCAGAAATACCGTTGACCACCAAACCGATAAACGCGACAAAAATAGCGCCATTGAACGAGATCTCAACAGGTTCAATAAAGCGGCCCACGCTTTCTATCACCATGTACAGGGCGAACACGGCCAGCAGTATCGCGCCAGTAAACCCGCCCAGCGCGTTGACCTTCCCGGTGCCAAATGAGAACCGGTCACTCATGGCATGCTTACGGGCATAGGCATACGCGAAGGCGGCAATGCCCAGTGCCACCGCGTGAGAGCCCATGTGCAACCCGTCGGCCAGCAGCGCCATTGACCCGTAGATCACCCCAGCCGAGATTTCCCAAATCATCATGGCCAAGGTCAGCCCAACCACAATGAGCGTTCGGGACTCACCGGAGCGTTTATGGTTCTGGCCAAACGTATGATCGTGTTGCCATTGGTCAAGGCGATGGTGATGCATGACGGGCGTACCTAAGGAAAGAAGATCATATTCAGCGTATGCACTATCGAGCATTGCGACGCCACCTATCCCCCCTGGGGGGATAGGTGGGATACTAGTGGAGATCAGGTGGGTTCACAACCAAGCGTGTGAGAGTAAGCGCAGAGAACCATAAAAGAAGACGCTATCGAGACGGAAACGTCATCGGCGGGGACTGCTGGCTAAAAAACCACAAGAGACGCCAAGACACCAAGAAGCGCGCACCCTGCCAGCACTTTGAGCATGCCCACCTTGAAATGAAAAATCGCGATCATGGCGCCTGCCGCCAGTAACAGCGCCAGTAAATCGAGGGACGCTAAGTTCGGCGCTAAAAGACGCGCCCCCATCACGTGCCATTCGCCTACGTCAGCGAAGATAACGTGAACGCCAAACCAAATGGCTAGGTTGAGGATAACCCCGACGACCGCAGCGGTAATGGCGGACAGAGCAGCGCTTAGGGCGCGGTTGTCACGTAGACCCTCTACATAGGGGGCCCCTAAAAATATCCAAAGAAAACAAGGAACGAACGTTACCCACGTGGTCAGCAGCGCGGCGAGCGTTGCCGCCAACATGGGATCAAGGCCTGTGGCCTCACGATAAGCGCCCATAAACCCAACAAACTGCACGACTTGAATTAACGGGCCCGGTGTCGTCTCCGCCATGCCCAGGCCATCCAGCATCTCGCCCGGTGCCAGCCACCCATAGTTTTGCACCGCCTCTTGAGTGACGTAGCCCAATACCGCGTAGGCACCGCCAAAGGTCACCACCGCCATCTTGCTAAAGAAGAATGCGATCTGACTGAACACATTCTCGCTGCCAAATAGAACCAATAACAGCATCACTGGTGTTAGCCACAATAGGAGTAACGTGCCTGACATGCGAAGCGACCACTGGCGATTGGGGCGTGCATGGGCAGGCAGCCCTTCTCCCAGTAGGGAGTCTCGGTCGCTAAGCACTGACTCGTCGGCATCACCGTGGCCACCTCCTACCTGAAAGGCCGTCATGCCGCGCTTTCCTCCCCAATATCCGAGAAGAGCCGCGCCTAGAATAATCAGCGGAAACGCCACCTCAAAAAAGAAGATGGCGACAAACGCGGCAGCGGCGATGCCAAGCATTATCTGATTTTTCAGTGCCCGCTTGCCGATACGTACGACAGCGTTAAGTACCACGGCCAGAACCGCCGCTTTTAGGCCAAAGAAGAGTCCCTCAACGGCTCCCACATTGCCTAAGGCGGCATACAGGTAGCTCAGGGCCAGAATGGCGATGAAGCCAGGCAGCACAAAGAGGCTGCCCGCGACTAAACCACCTTTGGTACGATGCATCAGCCAACCGATATAGATAGCCAACTGCTGCGCTTCTGGCCCCGGCAGCATCATGCAATAGTTAAGCGCGTGCAGAAAACGGCGCTCGCCAATCCATTTTTTTTCTTCGACAAGGATGCGATGCATCACCGCTATCTGACCCGCTGGGCCGCCGAAGCTCAATAGTGCGATTCGTAACCAGACCCTAACGGCTTCACGGAACGGTACTTGATGGGGCGACTCAATAACGGGAGGCATGGCACACTCTCTAACGAGGTTAGGGTATTATTTTGTAGAATTTATAACAGTAAAGTTATACATACAACGTAAGAGGCGGTATGGCAGATAACAAACAACACTGGTTAATCCTGATCATGCGCCTCAGTGGGCGGTCAGGCACACCCCGTATGAGGATCTGGCGGGCACTTCGTGGTTTAGGTGCTGCGGTACTCAGAGATGGCGTCTACCTACTGCCTGCTAGCCCCTGGCGAAGAGAAGCGCTAGAGCAGCAAGTCAGCGCTATTCGAGAGCTGGGAGGTAACGCGCTGCTGCTTGAGGTAGAAGAATCAGCCATAGATAGCATCGATGTGTTGCCTTCGCTCTTTGATCGAACGCCAGATTTTCAGGCCTTACGGGCGGCAGTGGCTGACTGGCAGCAGGTATGCCCTCAGTTGGAGGAGCGAGACGCGCAGCGTCAATTAACCCAGCTGCAGCGACGTTTACAAGGCATTGGGGAGATTGATTTTTTTCCAGGATCAGAAAGCGAGCGCGCCATTATGGCCTTGGCAGAGGCGGAGGCCGTCTTTAATCGTTGCTTTGTGCCAGACGAACCCCAGCCGATCCAAGCCGAGATCCCACGGCTTGATCACGCTGCATTTCGTGGAAAACGGTGGGCTACGCGCCGACGCCCTTGGGTGGATCGGCTGGCATCGGCTTGGTTGATCAAGCGCTTTATTGATCCCGAGGCTCGCTTCGTGTGGCTTGAGCATCCAAACCAGTGTCCGCCAGACGCGCTGGGGTTTGATTTTGATGGAGCCCATTTTACCCATGTTGATGACAAGGTGACGTTTGAAGTGCTGCTCGCGAGTTTTAGCCTTGAGGCGCTGGCAGGTTTGAGCAGGATTGCGGAGCTAGTTCACTACTTGGATGTGGGGGGCACCCCCTTGCCGGAGGCCGTGGGGTTAAAACTTATGCTGGCCGGGGCTAAAGAGCGCTGTGACGACGATGATGCCCTGCTGCAACATACTGACATGTTGTTTGATGACCTTTACCAGGCGTATTTGGCGGGGGACCCAGACCGGAACACATGTTAGCTGTGCTCTTCAAGAATATGCTTTGACAGCTAAAGCAGTGGGCTGATGTGACCAAATCATTTCAATATCTGACCTATCCATGGCGGCGCTTTTGACAAGCTCGACACCAGAGACTTTAACCCAACGGTTGATAACAGGATTTCGTAAAGCTGAGAAATGTATACATATGTATTGTCGCCTGTGTCGGAATGACTGCTTTGGGTCGCTAGCCGCGACATTCAGCCAAAAGCGGATGTCCGAGCGATATAAATAAATTTACCGTTTTCTTTTCTTCAATACGCGTGTAGAGACTCCCAAGGTGGCTTAACCTCAAATCGTACACTTAAATCAAGCTGAGATTTAAGCCAGACAAGTCTCAACGTAAGCGAGCTCCTGTGTAAGTTCAGTTGCACGTTTACGCAAAAGGTCTAATCTCTGTTGAGCAGCCAGTTGAACCTCAATTGGGGCTCTTCCAAGTCTTTCAATTTTTCCAGTTACCACGTCGATTTTTTCATTCACTTCATGAAGAAGGGCTTGGCATGAGGCTTGCTTTTTGTCTGGAAAAAGCTGGCACTCCAGTAAGCGGATTGCATCATATATTTTAATGACCTCTTGACTGGTTTTAGAGTGAACGAAATTCAAACTGTCCTCATCAAACGCATGATGTTCCTGGTTTTGTCCGCTCCAGTTAACAAGATCATTTTTGATCAAATTGAAGTGTTTGAGATCGTAGGAGATATGAGGCTCAACTAGCGCAAAAGTTTTTTCCAGACTGATCTGTAGATATATATTTTTCTTAAGATTGGATTTTCCAAACTTGGCAGTGATTGAGACCGAATGCTCTAAGCAATATTCAACCACCATGGACTCAAACCAGATTCGGCAGTAGATTAACGCCTGCCTCACGTCATACACCGCCAGGGCCTCGTGAACCTTCGCCTGGAACCCACCTGCGTAGTCAACAATCACGATACCCTTGTTTGTATAACTAAGCACGCAGCTGGAGTGCTGGTCAGCTTGTGGATGCCTTTCTGCAATGATGCAGAAACGCTCCCAGAAGAGACGATCATGTGTCGTGACCACCATTTGGGTACGCTTTAGGTACGGATCCGAAAAGAACAAGTCGATAATGTTGGAACGGTGATCGCTGTCGATAGCGTTTACCACATCATCGAAAACGATTAACGGAAATTTATTCTTCTCGGCCATCGCCAAGAGTAGCGAAAGACCCAGTGCCCGCAAATGACCTTCACTCAGAATAGAGAAAGCATCTAGGGACGTGCCATCAGCGTTCGAAATCTTTATCCGGTAGCCATCACTGGTTTTATCAAAACGGATAGACTCGATGCGCTCGTGCTCATCATCGTGGTCATTGATCGCTTTGTAATAATCGGCAGCCTTTTTCTCAATCCCAGCGATCCTCGACGTTTCTAAGGCAAGCTTATAGCCTAATAAATCGCTGTAAAGATTGCTGTATTCCAGCTGTAGTCGTTGGATGAATGAATTAAACTTCACATTGTCAGTATCCTCATTCTGAAGGGCGTTTCTTTGGAGACACAGACTCAATATTCTCTCACCCGCGCGGGTGTACGCTCGTTGCGAAGCAATCTTTTCAGTGAACAGTCCTCTAACGATCTCTTCTCTTTTCTTGAGAGTTGAAGCCTGCTCTTCAAGGTGCTCGATTCGCACATCAGCCTGCTTAACCTCCACATACTTCTGCTGACAAGCGCTAAAATAGGCTTCAATGCCTGCGGTGTCGACGGCTAGCAGCTGGGTAAAATGATCAAGCACCTGCGACGCAGCCGTTACTCTATCTGTCGCTGCTTGAAAATTAGAAATGGCTGATTGTAGGTCGCCCAAGTTTAATGAACACGAAACACCTAAACGCGTATTTTTATCAATCTCAGCAAGTCCAGTGGAGATTATTGCGGCAAGTTGAGCTATACGATGATCGTTGCGATGCTTAGAAATTTTGAGTTGTTCCAACATACCCAGTGACTGAAGCTCACACCGAGCTCTCTCGAACGGGTTTTCGGTCACACTATGTAACGGTGTGGAGCAAGCAGGACAGACATCACCTGTTCCCGTGTTCTCAATAGCTTCGAGGGCTTCATAAATAGCGCGATAATTGACTGCTGCCACGTTATGGAGAAACGCAGCCTCAATCTTCGATTTCCTGGAGAGTAAGCGAGTTGCGATCCAGCCAGCACGGCGAATTCGCTCCATCAAAATGATGGTGGGAGCCTCTGAAAGTTTTAGCCTTTCGGCTTTCCGGATTTTTAGCTCCGCCAGCTTCGTTAGACGCAAGAATCTGACACGCACAGCGCCTTGCTGATCCGTCGTCAAATCAAGATGAGTGCATACTTGATTGTTCAGCTCAATTATATTCTCGGCAAGGCAATCCCGCTCCTTAATTAAGGTCGCTCTCTCGCTGGCAACGTTAGCCAGGGCCTCGGTTTGATCTGGGCGAAGATACATATTCAGGTTGAAACTTTCTGGTTTCACAAACCGTGCAACGACGTCTTGGAACTCTTCGAGACCAAACAACGTGGCAATGACGTCACTCTCGTGACTGCCAGTATCCTTGGAGCCAAGCAATGAAAACTCTTGTAAGCGATTTCGATCAATAAAGCAGCTTGCCCAGGCGATGCTGCGAGTGACGGGCGCACCATCTGCCCCCACTAGGGACAGGGACATCTTACCCGCCCCTCTTGAGATGTATTGCCTAACCTTGGTCTTACGTCGATCCGACTCTTTTATGTGTCCCGTGGCGCCATACTCCAAGGCTTCACACAGCGAAGACTTTCCGCCTCCGTTAGGGGCATAAAAGATATTTTTGGTCTTACTAAACCTGAGATGGCTTCCTTTGTCCTCAGAAGCAAGTTCACCAAATCCCCTGAAGTTTTTTACCTGCAGATGTGCCAAGGGGCTCAAGCCAGAGGGGGCCACCCAATCAAGCTCAGGCTTAGCATCGAGGACCCTCTTGAAGCGTAATGCGATACGCTGGTAGTCCTTCTGAAGAAGTTCATCAGCTGCTGTGGTCAAGTAGGTTTTTATATGCTCAGAATAACGACCTTTACTTTGGTTGGCCTTGTAAAGGCACCAAAAGAGCGCTAGGTAGGCGTCCGATTTACCATTAAGATGACTTTTAGCAAAGCTCAAAAGGTATTGGCTCATCCCTTTCTCTCCCTGATGATGGGCATAGAGCAACAACTATCCCATTCATATGCCTAACAGCGTATTAAACTGCGCGTTTTATAATTGAATGAACGTGCCGGCATTTTGTTCCGGCAAACGCAGCCTGCCATATTCTCTCAAGCCTATATCCAAAACTCGCGCGCCTGCTGCATTTCCCGGAATGTCCGCTCAGGGTCCTGGCCGTGTGAAAACAGGAAATATGCCCTGACCCACGACATTCCCCTCCTTTTTCGCAGTGGGGCCTACTGATCCGCTGTTTCAATAATTGATTCTGGAGCAGCCTCTTTGCGTTATGAAGCCAGTATAATGTGCCTACTTGGCTTTTAAGGCTTCTTAAAACGCAGGTAAAAGGGCCCATTACGCCCTTGCAGCCCTTATTAAACCATTCACACCCAAGATCGTTATTACACGCTTCAAGTTGTAGGCCAACACATGAAGACTCATTTCCGTACTCACATTTTCAAGTCGTTTGGTCATGAAATGTGTCGCCCCCATCCAAGCTTTCAGCGTGCCAAAGGGATGCTCCACCGTTTGGCGCCTTAACCGCATCATTGCAGGGTTCCAATCCAGTCGGGATTGCGCGGCTTCAAGTACATCTTCGTGTTCCCAACGCTTTATCCGCCGCTGCTTTCCCGTCGTGCATTTCTCTCTTATGGAGCAACTTGCACATGACGAACTCCAATAAGCATGCAGCTTTTGTCCTTTCTCTTCAGTTTCAAACCGCCAAGTAAGCCGTTGTCCTGCTGGGCAAGAATATTCATTGCGCTCGGGTAGATAACGAAATGCCGACCTGGGAAAAAGCCCCTTTGCCTGACTTGGCGATGTCAGTGGCTTAGGGAGATAAGTCGTAATACCTTCCTCATGACAGGCCAGGATCTCTTCGCCTTTGAAGTAGCCTCTATCAGCCACAACCTTAAGCTCTTTATTACCGGTGGCTTTCCGAGCGTGCTTAGCCATTTTGAACAGCTGGCCTCGGTCATGGCCGACGTTGGTAACTTCATGAGCGACAATCAGATGGTGCTGACTATCGACCGCCGTTTGCACGTTGTATCCCACCGTTCCGGTACCTCTGCCACTCGTGGCCATAGCTCTGGCGTCTGGATCCGTTAAGGAGACCTGTTGGTCGGGTGACTGTAAGCGCTTCTCTTCAACCGCTTGTAATCTTGACGTCTCTTCTCTCAGCTTCCTGATTTTATCCTTTAGGTGGCTGGTCTTTGCCTCTGCCAATGCAGGCTCTTCGCGATCAGCCGCGTCAAGTTGGCCCAGGTACCGCTCAAAGCTTTCTTCAATTTGCTCAAGGCGACGCTTCATCTTGGTCGCCGTGAAATTACGATTACGGTTATTGACGGCTTTAAACTTGCTGCCATCGATCGCCACAATAGCTTGTGAGAACAGGTTTAAGCGTCGACAAAGCACGATGAACTCTCGACAAACACGGCGAATGGCCTCGCCATTATTCTTTCGAAAATCGGCAATCGTCTTGAAATCCGGCGTTAAACGCTCAGTCAGCCACATTAGCTCGACATTACGCTGGGGCTCGCGCTCTAACCGGCGGCTTGATTGAATACGATTGAGATAACCATAGATGTAGAGCTTCAGAAGAACAGCAGGATGATAAGCAGGTCTACCGGTGGCGTGGGGATCGACACCTTTAAAGCCAATATCTTTAAGATCAAGTCCCTCAACAAATGCGTCAATAGCACGAACTGGGTTATCTTCGGCGATGAAGTCGTCCAAAAGCGCAGGGAATAACGTACTTTGGTCTCGGGCTTCGCCTACCATGAATCGCTTCATCGCCATTTCCTCTACGGGCCTGGGCAAAGTATAGCGGTCACTACGTTTTCACACAGCCTCGGTCGTTATCTGCCTTAGCCATGCCACCAGAAAAAGCTATGGTAAGGTTATTCAATCGGCGCGCTCGGATCACCATGACTTAGCAAAAGGTCCGACCTGGTAAGCCTAAAAATTGTTGCATTCTGCATGGCCGAGGTAAATTTCGTTTTTACTTAGGTTGAACCAATTATCATTCACTTTAATCTGTATCGTTATCCACCTGAAGTTCAAATAAGTCTCCTACCTGGCAGTCAAAATACCGACATAACGCTTCCACAGCTTCGAGCTCTATCCGGCTTGCTGTTTCGTGATAGAGCCGTGTGATGGTGCCCCGATTAATACCGGTATCACGGGCCACATCAACGATTTTCAGTTTTCTCTCCCCCATGATTTTAGATAGATGGCATTTGATCATAATGTCTCTCTGTAAGTTTATTTGATCTTCTGTAGATCTAAAAGGCTTGCAAAAGACCTATTTTGGTCTAATATGATCTTCAGAAGATCATTAAGTGCCTTGGAAAGTTTTAATGAGCTTCTGAGACCTTATCACGAGGAGAGGAAAAATGTCTTATTGCTATCTAACAACATCTGAACTTGCTGACCGCATCAAGTACGACGCGCGCACTATTCGTGAACGCCTTAAGGACAACGTGTTGCTAGAGGGGATTCATTACATCCGACCGTTTGGCGGGCGCAAGATCCTTTATTTGTGGGAGCCGATCGAGCGGGATATGCAACTGCACTCTAAAGAGGAGAGTGTTGGCGTACCCATGGCAGGAGGAGGTCTTTGTTATGGGTAAGATACGAGTTAGAGAGAATGCTAATAAGCTATTTTTTGATTTTCGGTATCTAGGTAAACGCTGCCGCGAACAAACGTCACTAGATAACACGGCGGCTAACCGGAAAAAGCTAGAGCGAATCCTGGAGAAAATTGAAGCGGAGATTACGCTGGGCTCGTTTGATTATGGACGCTACTTCCCGGATAGCCCGCGAGCAAAAACGTTAAGCAAACGTGCGCTGACTACCTTAGGAGGTTATCAAGCGACGCCATTACTGCGCGGCTTTGCTGAGACGTGGTTTGCGGAGAAAGAGATCGAATGGCGCGAGTCACAGATCGTCACCGTGCAGGGATGTCTGGATCGACATATTTTGCCTGCGTTAGGGCATAAAGAAGTCGGCAGCATCACCCGTGCAGAAATTCTTGAGTTCCGGGCCTCACTCGCCAAAGTAAACACCCGGAGCGGCAAGAAACTCTCTGCCAGTCGCATTAACCACATCATGACGCCATTGCGCATGATGTTGAATGAAGCCGCCGACCGCTATGAGTTTAGCTCACCGTACCGCGGGATTAAATCGCTCAATGTGCCACGCACCGATGTGGAACCGTTTTCCCTAGATGAGGTGCAGCGGATCATCAGTAACGTCCGCGACGATTTTCGTCAGTATTACACCGTGCGCTTCTTCACCGGCATGCGAACCGGTGAGATTGACGGCTTAACCTGGGAGCATGTGGATTTCTCCCGACGCCAGATTCTTGTGCATCAAGCGGTGGTGAACGGCAAGGTTGTGCCCACTAAGAACGATGGGTCCTTTCGTGCGATTGATATGTCGCAGCCTGTCTTCGATGCCTTGAAGGCTCAGTTTGAAGTCACCGGGAAGACAGGTCTGGTATTCACCACGCGTAAAGGCACCGCGCTATCGCATCATAACGTCACTAAGCGCGTCTGGTATCCGTTGCTAGAAGAACTAGGGATGAATAAGCGTCGGCCTTATCAGACACGCCATACCGCGGCGACATTATGGTTGGCGGCAGGCGAGAGCCCCGAGTGGATTGCACGCCAGATGGGCCATACCACAACGGAAATGCTTTTCCGTGTTTACTCACGCTTTGTGCCCAACCTAACGCGCCAAGACGGCTCTGCGTTTGAGCGCATGCTTAACCAGAAACGCGCCTAGGAGATGACGATGAAACAGCACAATACTCTAAAATTGAACCGCGACGATATCGAACACTCCCTGCGCGTTACGGCAGCCCACCAATCACAGCGCCGCCTTGAACGGCGCTTGGCAGAGTCCTTGGCCGCTGCTACCAGCTTAGCTTCTGGCTGCGCGTTCGTGATGTGGCTTGGTGATGGGCAAGAAAACAGCAACCTGGATGCGTTAACGACCTGGGTAGGGCGCACCCTTCAACAACTTGGCCTTGACGCTAATCGCCAAGCGATCCCGAGTCTTCTTGCGGAATTAGAGCGCACGCTTTGGGCGTGGGAGGATCAAGCATGGCAGTAACACAGCAGCTAGTGTCATCGAATAAAGCTGGGCGTGAGTTTGAGGGCGCGCTATATGTGGCCGGTGTTGAAGGCCCCGAGTGGTTAATGCAGCATCGGGTCTGGTTGCTCTACTTGATTGGCCCCAATGGCAACTATCGCTTCTATCTCACCGACCGCCACTTAACGGGGCAGGGCGTGCCTAAAATGGGCCAACATGTTCAGGTGACGACCAAGTGGGCGCAATTTGTTAGCCAGAAGCTTTGTTTTATTAACGCGTACGAGGTGCTGAACAGCTAGGCTAATATCGTTGCTTAAAAGCCTACTTATCCCCACCCCTTTAAAACTAAGCGGTGGGGATAAGTTTTTAAGCGTCATCGCTAAGCAGGGCTCTTTAATTACCGACGTTTTCCTTACCGCCGTTGATTAATGATGATGACACTGATAGCTGCTCGTCGACTCCTAGACCCAAAACTAGCATTGTCATAAAGGCAGCGAATCGCAAGGCTTCCCATAAAGGTTGATGACGGTCTTTGTAATTCCCCCGCGTGATTTTGAGATTGGCATTCCCATGCCAGTGGCGTGTCCGGCCAGAAGGAGAGGGCGTTGGAATCAACTCAATACGCTCGTGGGGAATGTCGGTCGAATTGGACCAGTAACGTTTGATGCTCTTTTCTTTGGCCGCCATCTCGACTTCGACCACGAGGTAAACATGCTGATAACAACGCAGCGGCCGCAATAGTTCGCGGACACTATTAATGGCCTCAACACTGGGTAGCTCGATCTGTCCGGTGCTACGTTGCATATGATTGCGTAACGTCATTAGGCTTTCTTCCGCGATATCGGGCTGTGACTGATGCCAGTCGAGCAGGCGATGAAAAAAATGCCCGGCCTCTCTCAATACCTCTGGCTTGATAGGCGGTGCCATGCAGCGTTGCAGTTCTGGCATATAGATACGTTGCGATGCCACGCGGCGAGAACGGTCATTGCGGTTGTCTTCGCGACTAAACTGTTGATTGGTTTTTCGCGTTTTACGTTGCATTAATGCTTCGCCATGCTCCAACCAAAGAGAAAGCTGCCCTGGGTCGAGTACGAATCGGCTGGCTGTCTGGTGGATAGCGTCGCCAAACGGTATGCCGTGCATCTCTTGTTGTTCGACAAGCCGCAGGCTTTGATAAATCGTCGTGGCTTCGGGCCAGTCGAATGAGGCTTCCAAGGGGTTATCGAGCGGATTCTCGGTGGGCGGTTGATAGGGTTGCCATTCTTGCTCCAGAGGGTCATCTGCCAGATATGGCTGCCACTCATCCTGCAGATATTGCAATAGCACGCCGGCTTGCGTCTGTCCTTTGAGCCCGCGACGGTTACGCCAACTGCTCAACGCTGTTTTAGTCGGAAAATTAAGTAGTGCGAATTGTTGATCGATATTGAGGGTGGGGTTAAAACGTTCACGCAAGGCTTGCCCAAGGATCCAGTCGAGAGAGTGGGTGTACGAGCTAAGTGTCTCATCGGGGCTTGCATGCCCCGCCCAAAGTGCGAGTTGCCAAAGCCGTTTACGCGAAGGCCTATCTTGCGGCGCAAGACCGGCTAAGGCCGAAATATCGGCATCGGTGTTTGGCATTGCGATATTGCGTTGGTCATCCAGTACCCAGGCGTCTGGCAGTAGTTCACCAGGCATACGCTCCAACAGGCGCAGTAGCGTAAAGGTCACAAAGGAATGCCGTAGGTGGTGGTAGCGAAGAGTATGGTCGCCACTGACCGTTTTTAAGGCAGTTTGTATCGGTTTAAAAAGCACTTTATCTTCCAGAAGTAGACGGCCAGTTCCGCTGCGACAGAAAAGCAGTTGTTTAGTTACCTGCTGGGTAGTGATTTCCCCTTTGCGACGTTTAACCCAGTCGATAAGATCCTTTCGCTCTTCTGGCATCAGTAACCACAGCGGCAACCGTCGTGTTGCCGAATAGCTTTTACCTTTTCGGTAGTCATTAGATCGAATGATGATCTCGCCATCGAAAGCGTCGTTATCAAATAGGTAGGTGACATCTTTTATCTGCAGTCCCGCACACTCGCTACGCCGGATCCCAAGGCGGTAACCCAGTATTAAAGAAAGCTTTTGCATCGTGCGAAATCGCTCGGGCTGCTGTGAGGTGTCAATTAGTGCCAAGGCACGGCGAAATTCGGCGGGTGTAATGATATTCACATCAACGCGCTGTTTTTCTGCATTGGCACTGTCGAGGTCGATGTGCGGGAGTGCGTACGAATCAACGAGAAAATGATGAAATTCATAAAGACGATTTCGCATTTTCGCTCTGGAAGAGGAGGTTTTAGCACTGTTTAACACGTCTTCATACAACGCTTCCCACTGATCGGCACTGGCAGCTCGAACATCACCAAAGGTTTGACTGTGCGCTACCAGCGGGCGGGCAATGGTCGATAAATATGTTTCTGCAGTGCTTGCGACGAGTTTGGATTTAACCCGGCCACCTTTTTGCATCAGCTTTTTACACCAGTTGGCGAGCATCGTCACGATGACACCGTTACTATTTGAAACCGCTAGAAATGCGTTGATATTGTCGATTGCTTTACGTCTTCCCGTTTGACCCACCATAGAAGGGGAAAAACATTGCTGTAACTGGCGGAGCTGTTTTAGCTGGTCGGAAGGGGTAGTACTGGTCTGGTGAGTTGTTTGGAAGTCTAAGTAGACGTCTTCGTCGTGAGTCTCGACTGAGGTGGCGGTTAATACGTTGCGGTGAAATAAACGCTGCCATGAGGATGGACGTAACGAGAGCGAGGAGTCGGCTTTGCTTGCGTAGTGTGTCAGTAACGGTGGCATATCGAGAGCCGACGCTGTTTTTGCCATCGTCAGCAGAGCTGACATACTTGCTGGAGGTGTTTCGACAGCGATGTGTTTGATATAAAACATCAGGCACTGCTCGACAGGCACTATACTTTTGGAAGCGGATCGTGGCCAAGCGTTGCCTATATCCTGGTAGGTGTTTAAGAGTAGCAACTGGCTCATCGGGCTTAAACATAGTCGCCGATAATGAAACCGCAGCTCTTTTTCGATCGGTGTCTCAGAGGGTGATTTCGAAGACAGGTTATTAACAGATGCTTCATCTTGTTCCTTTTCTTCTTCGCCTGCATTAGTCGACTGAATGCAGTCCGCTAACGTGAGAAACCCTGTGCCTGAAGCAAAGGAGGTGCCTTGCTCAAACGCTTGAGGCATCTGTTCCAGGTAGCGCTTATTCAGCAGAGCACCTTCACGGATCAACTGAAACAACCATCGTCCCACCATCCATTTACTCAGCGCATTGCCGCTAAGATTTTCCACACCAGACATTGCGTCATGTTTTTCTACGAGGGCATCCCAACGATGCAGGTCTGAGAACGAAGAGGTGGTGACTGTTGGAGGCTTACGGACGACAGTGACCAATGGACTCGGGATCATCACACGCCATTTCAGCTTTTCATGGCCATTTTCCAAGCCTCTCACTAAAAAATTGTGCGTTTTGCGCAGTGCCTTGGGCGGCGTGTTTTGGTGCAGTGCCTCAAACACGGCAGAGGTATCTGCGTCTGAAAAAGAGAGGTTCGGTTTGCCTTCCATGACACCCGGAACCTTTTGTTCCAATGTTTCGAGAATACCCATCAGAAATTGATAGCGTTCACGATCGCGTTGATAGCGGCGTTTTTCTTGGCCATCACTAGACATTTTTTGAGGCCGTGGCAGTCGCCACCCTGACCAGAGTGGCTGGTCACTCATAGCGCCGCTCCTTTCAGTGCTTTCCAACCCTGTTTCACCATCAGAGGCTGTATAACTGAAGCGATAAGGTGCTGATATTCACGCGGGCAAAACGTCGAGTAACTGGCCCAAGGCTCTTGGCCAGAGTCCCAGTGGCCCATAAATGCATCGACAACTTCCGACGATAAGTGACTTTCTTTTAATTGCGTATGCAGATAGTGGCGGTTGATATTTAAAGGCGGGGCGTCGATCCAGTGCAACTGGTCATGTAGCCGAGTCGGTGTGACCTCTTTTGGATTGCCGTAGTGATCCAAGAACATAAACGGCGTATCCCACTGGTGTTGAAGATAAAACGCTAAGCGGCCAAGTAGACCTTGGCGATGGCGTTGATAGTGTTGTAGTTGCTCAACCATAAGGCTCGTCAGCGGCAAAAAACGCGCATGGCTTTGTTGATCATCGGTTTTGTCCGCAATGACGATCATGCGCCGCGATAGCGAAATATTGTTCCAGCTCGGCAGTGGGTCACGAACGCTTCGATAACCGGTCGAGAACATCAGCATGGCCACGGTATATGCCACATAAGCGTTGTGCATGCTGAACAGTGCGGCCGACCTTGCCCCCATTTTAGCTTCCTTAATCTGCTGCTGCATATTAGTGACAAGAGCGTTTACGTATGCTGTTCTGGGTACGAGGTTAGACCCCACATGGTTGGCTGCATCAGAGTGAGAAGTAGCGCATGCGATAGCATGGGAGGGCTCGGCTTCTGATGACGGATGAGTAGAACATTGCCGTGCGATGGCCTCCATGGCTTGGATATATTGCTGTTCCAGGCGTTTTATGTGCGGTGCATAATAATAAAGGGATGCTTGCTGGCCGAATGAGGGCACTCGCGCTGTTATTAAGCACGACGCCGTTAAATCTGCATCACCGTGGTTGAGCGTATTAAAAAGATGGGCACCCAAGCGGTGGACAGTTAACCGTGACCCAGTTTTACGGTTAATGTCAGAGAGCAGAACTTTCAACTCATTTTTTAGCTCTTCCCGATAATCTTTTGGAAACAGCGGTACAGAGCGTTTATTAACTCTTGATGCGACGTGGAGTGCTTTTAGCTTTATGAGCCCCCAAAACATTGGCGGGACTGGCAGCGTCAGGCGATCTTTTGTGATGCGCATGTGAGCGGGCCACTCTCCTGTCAACTGGCGACTACTTTCTGGTCGAAATACCCCTGTTACCCAACACGCTTGCTCACTGGGTAAAACGTAAATTGCTTGGTCTGTAATGAGCTTTGGGATCCTTTCAATGTGTTTGATTACTTGAGTGTCCAGCACACTGTCGAGGCTACGACCTGTCATTAACAGCAGTCCGACCACACACTGAAGCCACGGACGTAGCGAGGGTATTTTTTGTTCCAATTGCTGCATTAATTGATGAAGGTCAAACGCACTCAATTGCTCCCAGCGCCCAGGTAGTAGTTGAGCGGCTTTATCTTGAAATATTTGTTGGCTGCGTGCGCGAAATACCGCCTGTAACGAGCTGTCGCCCGCCGCAGCTTGGATCGGGGCGTCATTTTGGATCAGCTCAGTCGCGGGACTTTCTTCCACGGTACATAAACCGGAGGTACGCAGGGTATCTTTTGTTTTTTCGTCAATATCGGGTGGTAGGGAGATAGCTGAGTTGGCTGTTTCGCGCCAGCTTTCATCAGGGTCATCATCGAAGCGACGCTTTCGCTGTGCTATTGGCTTCTTATGGAGTTCATTAGGGCTCGTTTCTTGATAGCCGCGTAATGGTTGCCGATGATTAAGAGCATAAGCAAAAAAAAGCGCTAATTCTTTGATATAGCCTTCTTGTTGGCTCTTGTCATTATCCCCGATAAAAGCATCGCAGCGCTTGTACAGAATTTCCGTTGATTGATTTGGCGGTGATAACAAGAACAGCCAATCGTCATCAATGCGGCGGACCACTTTGCATGCAGATTCCAGATTTTTAAGGTAAGTCGTTTGTTTGAGGCGTTTATCGCGTTGTTCAAAGAAATTATCGCTGGATTCAGCAGTTTGCATATCTTTACGCCACTGACGCGCAGCATTAATGATGTGGGCGAGCAGGAGCAGGCGTTCATTAAGCTGTGCTATATCGTCGCGTTTTTTAATGAACTGATATAAAACACCATGAATAGGGTTTGAACCATGAATCCCTTTCTCGCCATGGCCTGGCTGTGATATCAGCGATAATTGACCACTGCTGAGCGCCTCTGCTAGCGCTAAAAGCTCCAATGAATCCCAGGAAGCCTTACCAATATTAGCAACTTGTGTGCACACCAACGGCAGTAAAGCCTGTATTTTTTCAAAAGAAAAATAGTCTTTACGGGGTTGAATCAGCTGCTCTAAAAGCGCATTAAGCTCCTCATTGTTTATCATGGTTTAACGTCTCCATAAAAATTTCGCCTGTTGATGCCAACGGCCTCACAAAAAGAAGATTTATTGTTGAATTTTTCAGACAGGGTAATTAACGCTTTGGGATCAGAAGAGGCAAGGTTTTCCCATAACGACATGATGTAGTGAGATAACTCTTTTGGAGAAATCGCATGGCACGTTTCTGCTGATAGCGCTAGCGAAAGTGCTTGGGAATCTGTGTTTTTACTGAGCGGTGCATCAACTAAAGTGACTCGAATTTTATCACTCTCGGAAAGACAGCGTTTGGCGATATATAAAGTTAGCAGGTTAGCAATACATAAGAGTTGAGTGTGATTTTTACCCCTTTTATTCTCATAAACTACCGGAGGATGCTGAAGTATATAAATTTTTATCGCCTTTTCAGACATGCGATGCACGTCTCGTAAGAGCGACGAGCGAGCTAGAAATACTCGTAGAGTAGGGGCCGATAAATGGTGACTTACTTCAATATGAGATAATGGAACCCTTCTGGAGCCACGGTCCTGGAGCATTAAAATACCTTTATTAATAGCTTTAAAAGTCACTCTATGTTAACTAAGTGATTCAGTTTTTAGGATATGTTCTCTTTATTTTTACTATTTTTTTTGATTAGTGCAACCCCTGATTTCGCATAATTTAATATAATTTTAGAGGTGGGCTATAGTAGCTAATAGAATTTGTATACTATTATTTTTTAACTAAAATATAATAGTATACAAATATTTAAGTTCTTGAATAATTATAGTATTCAATTATTTTATTAGGTCGCGCTGTATTTTATAAAATAATATAAAATACAATGCTACTTAAAGCAGCTTAATTGCTCACTCATTTTATACGTGCCAAGCTGCGCGCCACAGAGCGCTAAAAAACTGTTTTGAATCAGTTTCTTGCGACACTAAATGCGCTGATTTAGGTTTGCCGAAAAAAACGCTAATGACGGCTATTCCGTGCTTTCGGGGGCGATGCTAGACAGAATAGGTCATTCAACGTTTGTCATGTCCGGCGTTCACCCTCCGATGTGCAGAGTGCGCCGACTTATTTTCATAGTAATCAATTATTGTTAAAAAGTGGAAAAGCACTTACTGCTCCGGTTCGAATATTGTTTGTGTCTTTTGATTAATCCCTTTGAAGCCTAGCTATTTGTGGTCGGGAGCGACAACGCAATCATCAAAGGCACGAACTTCATAGACGAAGCCATCCAGAAGCCCAGAAAACAACGTAGCTTGGGATCGGGGTAGACCTGTGACAAAACGTTACCTCGATACTTTCCACGATCTGACAGGGGATAAAGTAAAGAGGATAGCTACGTTTTACATAGCCTGGGGCAGGAGCGGACGCTTGATACTAGCTGAACAACGTAATATGTAGGGAGGTTTATTTCCTTCTTAGTCGCGAAAGTAGTCATCACGTGCCACTAGTCCTAATTCGTCTCTCGCCTTGGTAGAAGCTACATCGTCATCTTCGCTGAATAAATTTTGTATGCGACGCTCCTGTTTTAGGTTCGCTATTGTGAGGAAAAAACAATCCTCACAGAGGTGCAGTTCGTATCGCTCACCATCATGCTTGGTGCCGTAGCCCCAATGCGCTTGAAGTGTAGCGAATTCCACCCCACCAGAAGTGACTTGAGTAGAACAGAGACATACATCGCACTGCACGTCGGTGACGGTTTCCATTTCAACCTTTTCAGTAACTTTCATCGCTATCTCCCGACCGACCCAACCAACTGACACCTTTCTCCAGCAAATAGCCCCGTACTTCGATTTGTGCCATTAGGGAATAGGTATCGAAAGGGATTATGAACGTATTTTTCACTATGAGTCCCCAGTAATCATGGGTCACTATAGTGCCGTAATTGCTGCAACGCTCGAGATATGCTTAGTGAGTTCTGTCCTTGCCCCAATCAGTCGAAACGAATTGTTATAGGAAAAAGCTCACCAGGAGATTATATGGTCGACCGTCTTATACCAAACGACTATCCCGAGCTTCGCCTCATCTGCTGGCATAAGCCTTCCGATCATCCGATGGATGAAGAAGAAGCATTTGCCATCTACGAACGCAATTGGCGCTATGTTGATCAAGACATGCTGACGGACGCTGAAAAAGCCCTCATTGAACGTTTGAAAAATACATACGGTAATGGGGTGATCAATGCATAGCAAAGCCGCTCACCATAAGCGTATCGTCAGCATTTTGCAGAAGCTGAATGGAACATTGTTGGCAGACACTCACTGCGTCTTTGCGGGCGGCACGGCCATTGCGTTACAAATGAATGATTTCCGGCTAAGCACTGATATCGCCTTCCTTTGTTCAAGCCAAGAGGGATATCGCCAGTTGCGTGGTCTCGTGGGCCAGTATTCCATGACGGGACTATCAGCTCTGTTCGATGAGACGGCACCCAGTTGAGGATGACCCGGGCAGACGGGTATGGCATTCGCGCTGTTCTAGAGATAGAGGGCCAACCAATTACGTTTGAAATCGTTAGAGAAGGCAATATTATCCTGGATGCTCCGACGCAGCACCTGTACGGCGTTCCTTTGATTACCAGAAATGATGCCTACGCCGCGAAGCTGCTTGCAAACGCAGATCGCTGGGGTGATAGAGCAGTGTTAAGTCGCGAGATCCTCGATATAGCGGCAATGATTAATGGATGGGGCGCGATCCCGACAGAAGCCGAAAACAAAGCGGTTATGGCTTATGGCGATAGTGCCCTGGATGCGCTTAAGTCCGGAGCTAATCGCCTACTGTGCAATGAGTCTTATCGCCAGAAATGTTTTCATGAGCTACAGATTGATGCTTCATTTCACTCTGAACTAATAAACACCCTAGACCAGTTATCAAATGGATTCGGTCTAGAAGGATTTTCCCCACCAGACCAAGGGCATTCTGGTCCATCAATGTAAGCCCCGGGCATGACAGCTAGCTTGGCAAAACCCTCAGGCTCAATCCTGGCCATGGATCACCTCCACATCTACTAGATACGTATTGCGCCCCACACGTTTGAGATCTGCCCAGGCAGCCTCAGGCGTCGCCATCTTGAGCGGCCGTCCAATGTCACGCATGCGCGGCAGCAGCTCGATGATGGGCCTGCTCGTATGAGTGAACTCAATGGTGCCATAAGGGGTGCGGTGCGTCCCTTTGCGGCCTGTTGTCATAATGGTTAGGCGATCGATGGGGATTTGTGAGATGGCCCCATATTCAGACAAGGCTGACTCCAGTGAGACGTAGCTGTACTCACCTCGGCGCATGGCCCGAGCAATTCGTTCCAGTCGGTATGAGTCGGGGGTGCGCGAAAGGGCGTAGTAATAGATGCCCCGGGCTACGCCTTCAAGGATGCCATTCTTACGCAGTCGGTTGATCCCTTCCTGAAGAGTTTTTGGGTTGTCTTCATGAAATATCTTTGCCAGGTCATTTCGCGTGAATACGCTTCGCCCGATTTTGTCCCAGCTGTCCAGTCGCTGCCGAGCTGTCAGATTCTTCACAAGTATACACCTAGACTATATATTTATAGTCTAGGTGTACAGAAATGTGCAAGCAACGACTGATCAAGATTTCAGAGCTATCGTCATTTAGCGATTGCTCCGATCCGGTACCGAGAGAGCGGTTCACACCAACCTCTCAGGCCGGAGGTTTTGAACCCAGTGCAGCAACGATCGCTAAAGCGAGCGTTTTAGGAATCTGAATATGACGTAGGATACAGCGACTCCCAATGCCTTCAGAAACACGACCTCCAGCAGCGATATTGTCGTTAGGCAAGCAACAACAGCAATGGCGATTAGGCTGTGCGATGGGGGATGCGCCAAATAGGGGTAAGAAGGCTCGGCCCCATAAATATAATAATAAGGAAAAGAGTTGGTTGTATGAACGCGATGCTGAGGATTTTGCTAGGGGCCGTTTTCCTCACCAGCTTGGTAGCGATGGTTTTTCTGGCTTGCCAGGTTATGTATATACACCTCTGTCTATTCTAGTAATCAGATCCATTACCTGCTGAGCATCCTCCTGTATGACATCAATGGGACGCTTCCAACCTAGAGCCAATGCTTCACTATGTAACCACTTGTCCGCTGCTGTTCGATCCCCACCAAACAGCTCGATAGCCGCCCTCCAGATGGCGACTGTAATTTCCTGCTTTGAGTCATCATCGCTAATCATCTTCTCATCATCCCTAGCAATTTTTTGTGAAACCGTATGTTCGATTTGACTAGGTGGTATAGGTGTTGTTTTTACGTATTCTTCTTTGCTAGACAGCATAGGAGTAAAAATAGTGCCTGACATAAGCATTTCCTCTATCTCGCCAGCCCAAAAGCACGTCTTCACGGCTTGGGTAATGGCGCAGCAAGCGTCGGGCCTCTTTCATCAGGAAGGGAAGTATCCTTACTCAGCTCAATGAGAAAGGCTTAGTCAGTATAATTGCACGCGTCCTTTCATAAGGTAACGTCATTAAACCACCCTCCTTGTTTCTAGCAGCCCTTGTATCAAGTATATCTCACAATCCCCCTGGCCTAAGCACAGCTCCAAAGGTGGAAAGGACATTCTGAGAATTAATGCTGCCCTAATAGTGGGAACCGTAAAACAGCCCTCCATGGAGTCCACCTGAATGCTCCCTGTTGCCACATGAGAAAGCTGAATTCATGCTAGAGCTGTTGTTAAGGCTAAACCAGAAAGCTAAGAATAATGTAAGTGATTTAAGTTACAGCCGATATTTCATCTCAAATATGAGTGATATGTTTTATCAAGCATTAGACTAATGTCGATATTGCCAATCGTGGAAGATATTAACTACCTTGTAATCTATTGCATGCAAGCTTGCATGCAAGATGAAACTTACATTGAGGGTGGTTAAGTGGCTGATAATTCATACAATATTGCTGTGCTTTCTGGCGATGGTATTGGTCCTGAAGTGATCGATAGCGCGTTAAAGGTGTTGGGGGCTGCAAGCGAGAAACACGGTATTAATCTTCTTTACCAACATTACGAAGCAGGAGCAGAGTATTACGAAAAAAATGGTGAATCGATTTCAATGCATACAATGGAGTCAATTGGCAAAGCCCATGCTGTTCTATTGGGTGCCATGGGGCTGCCTCATATTCGAAAGTCTGATGGAACCGAAATTGCTCCGCAAATTGATATCCGAGAGCATTACGGACTTTTTGCTAGCCTACGACCAGTTAAGCTATTCGAAGGAGTTGGAGCACCCTTGAACTCCGGTAAGGCTAATATGCTTGTTATTCGTGAAACTACCGAAGGACTATTTGCAGGTCGTCATGACAAGCAAGAGCCAAGTGATGAAACTGTAAGCGATCGTTTAACTATTACCCGAGCCACCAGCGAAAAGCTCTTCACATTAGCTTTTGCTCAAGCACGCGCCAGAAAAAAAGGTGGTAGTGAGGGGCGGGTAACGTTGTTCGATAAAGCTAATGTGTTGCGCAGTAATGCTTTCTTAAGAAAGATTTTTTATGAAGTCGCTGAAAAAAACAGTGATATCGAAGCCGATCATCTTTACATCGATGCAGCCGCAATGATGATGGTACAAGACCCCAGTCGTTTCGATGTAATTGTTACCGAGAATGTATTCGGCGATATAGTTTCTGAATTGGGGGCAGGTCTCGTTGGCGGTTTAGGAGTGGCGCCTTCGGGAGATGTCAGTGAAGAGCACGGTGTATTCCAGCCCAGCCACGGCACTGCGCCAGATATCGAAGGGAAAAATATTGCTAATCCCGTAGCGACTGTCCTGTCTGCAGCAATGATGCTTGATTGGCTTGAAATGCGTAACGATGACCA
This sequence comes from Vreelandella sedimenti, assembly GCF_013416325.1. Taxonomy (GTDB): domain Bacteria; phylum Pseudomonadota; class Gammaproteobacteria; order Pseudomonadales; family Halomonadaceae; genus Vreelandella; species Vreelandella sedimenti. The sequence goes on along the minus strand of NZ_JACCGK010000013.1, from coordinate 5,220 downwards.
GAAGTGCAAGGCTGCTGCCGACGAGATAAGAGCAGTGACTGAAAAGCTTCTAGCCAAAGGAGTTAAAACCGCAGATATCGGTGGTAACGCTAGCTCTACTGATATTACGCAAGCGTATATCCAAGAAATTCAGAGCAACTAAAAGGAGCAGCAATATGTCTCGCGTTGCAATTGTAGGCTGCGGCGCCATGGGGTCAGTATATGCCGGACTGATGGCTGACTCTGGGCATGAAGTAATCGCAATCGATATATGGCAAGAGCATGTCGATGCTATTAACCAACATGGTCTTCGTGTTGAGGGGGCTAGCGGTAATAGGACAGTTAATATTAAGGCAACCAATTCTACCGTAGGGCTTCCAACCTACGATCTAGTCATCATCGCTACAAAGGCGTTTGACGTTAAGGCTGCATCAAATAGTGCCCGCACACTAATCGGTAAAAATACGGTGGTGCAAACGATACAAAATGGAATTGGCGCGCAGGAAAAAGTTGCTGAAACAATTGGCGAAGAGCAACTGGCAATTGGAGTTGTAGGAGGCTTTGGAGCATCATTTAAGGCGCCGGGTCATGTACATCACAACGGCATGGAAATGATTCGTTTTGGTGCATATTCAAATCTATCAGGAGAGCTTTTAGAGCAGTCAGCAGCCATCTGGGAATCATCTGGGTTTAAAACTCAGTTATTTACTGATGTTCAACAGATGCTTTGGGAAAAGCTAATAATGAATGTGGCTTTTTCGGGTACAACTTGCAGTACGGGGTTGACTATTGGTGAGGTCATAGCGAATAAAGATGCTTGGGATCTGGCTAGAAAGTGCTCGCTCGAGGCTATAGAAGTAGCTAACCGGCTAAATATTAAGATAGATGTTGGTGATCCAATTGAGCATGTGAAGAAATTAGGCAGTAAAATTCCAAATGCAAAACCATCTATGCTTTTAGATCATTTGGACAAAAAACGTTCAGAAATAGATTATATAAATGGAGGAATTACTAAGATTGCCAGAGAAATTGGTTTAAACACACCCGTTAACGATACTGTAGTTAGCATTATTAAAGCAAGAGAATCTTCGTATCTAATTTAATGCAAGAGCAGTGATGCATGTAGATACAACAATACAAATACAATCAAAACCCTGAAGTAAATGGAGTATAATATGAAAAAACTTATCTCTACCGCTACTACTAGCTTAGCTCTACTATTCGCTTTTAATGCACAAGCTGACACTATAGAGCTGCGTGCAGCAACACTCTCACCTCCTGGAGATGTATGGGGACTCGCGGGTGAAAGGTTTGCAGAAGCGGTTAAGGAAAGAACCAATGGTGAAGTAGTTATTAATATGTCCTACTCCGGTGCACTGGGCACGGCAGCAGAGACCATTGAAGGCTTGGCCTTTGGCACAACTAATATTGTTATTCAAGAAGTAACTCAACTTGATGGATATGATCCTTTAGCGGGGCTAGGTACTTATCCTTACTTGATTCGTGACTATGAGCATTTTAATCAAATTATGCACGAAACTGAAGTTGGTCAAGAATTTCATGACGAACTTGAATCTCGGACTGGCTTTAAACTGATTGGTTCAGGTTTCCGTGGGCCTCGCGAAATGGCAGCGAACGAAGAGATCAATACGCCTGAAGATCTTAAAGGGATGAAAGTTCGCGTGCCTAGCTATCAGATCGCTCGTGACACTTGGAGCATGCTTGGAGCCAATCCTGTACCCATGTCTAGCAGTGAAGTATATACAAGCTTACAACAAGGCATTATTGATGCAGCTGAGAACCCGCTTGAGGCACACATTCGGTCAAAATATTATGAGGCTGTTCCCTATATTATAATGACTGATCATGTCAATGCTTACTATACCTTCCTGTTCGATGCTAACTATTTCGATGGTTTGCCCGAGGATGTACAACAAATCCTTATTGAGGAAGGTGATAAAGCAATGGAGTGGGGGAGTGAGCAGATCGTAAGTAAGATTGATGGTTACATTGAGATGCTAACGGAGCAAGGGGCAGAATTTATTTACCCTGACAAGGAAGCTTTCCAAGAAAAACTTAAGCCTCTTATAGATGAATATCCACAGGATATGCAAAATTGGATTGAGCGTTTTCAAAGTGCAGGTCAATAATAGCCAAAAATAAAAAAATCAATAGGCGGTTCTCCCGCCTATTGATATGGAGGCGGTAAATGCAGTCAATATTACTTTTTTTTCATCGCTGTTTATTAAATATATTGTTATTGATGTTTGGGCTGATGGTGATAGTAATTATATGGCAAGTGTTCTCACGGTTTGTTCTTGATAGTGCTCCTGTTTGGTCAGAGGAGCTAACAAGGTACATGCTTGTATGGGTCACTTTGTTGGGAAGTGCTTACGTTATGCATGATAAAAATGGCCATATAGCCGTAACTTTCTTTGCAGACATGCTTCCTCCAAAATTTCAAACCTTTCTATCAGTTATACGCTGTATATCAACTTATATTATGGCGGCGGCTCTTACATACTATGGGTACCAACACGCATTATTAGGCGAAAGAAGAATATCAACAGGGCTAAATATAACAATGGACTACGCTTATTTCTCAATACCTATAGGAGGGGCGCTAATCGCATTTTTTTTAACATTAGACCTTTTAACTAAGAAGGGAGCTAAGACATGACTATTGTCCTTTCTTTGGCGATTATATTTTTTATAGTTATTGGTTTGCCGCTTGGATTTGCTATCATTTTAAGTAGTTTCCTTGCACTTTGGTACGATGGGGGGATTAGCCTGTACATCATCCCGCAACGTATATTCGCAGGTATTGATAGTTTTTCTCTGCTAGCAATTCCATTTTTTCTTCTTGCTGGTTCATTAATGACAGCAGGTGGATTAAGCGATCGTATAATTAATTTTGCGAATGCTTTAGTAGGGAGGTTTAAAGGTGGGTTAGCAATAAGTAATGTCATTACGTCTATATTTTTTGGTGGTATTTCTGGCTCTTCCGTAGCAGATACAAGTGCAATAGGTGGAACATTTATACCTGCAATGAAAAGGCTGGGTTACACATCAGAATATAGCGTGGCTGTTACTATAGCCTCGTCACCATTATCCCCCCTAATCCCACCGTCTATCGCTTGGATAGTGTACTCATTTTTAACAGATACTTCTATTATCCGCCTTTTCATTGCAGGTATTATTCCTGGTCTATTATGGGCACTAGGACTCATTGCAATGATTATTTGGACCGCGAGGAGAAATAACTTTCCCACACATGATAAGGTGTCCTTTAAAGAATTAACAAAAAGTTTTGGCAAAGCTTTAACATCTTTATTGATGCCTTTAATTGTACTGGCAGGAATACTTAGTGGTGTATTCACTGTAACCGAAGCTTCTGCCTTTGCAGTAGTTTATGCTCTTTTTGTAGGGACCATCATACATAGAGAGCTATCGATAACAAAAATTATTGGCTCTTTAAAAGATTCATTTAGCACGACGGCTGTAGTAATGTTAATTCTCGGTAGCGCTAACTTGTTTGGGTGGATACTTGCTTATGCCAATATCACCGATATAGTAGGAGCTTGGGTATCTGGTATTTCAGAAAATCCTTTAGTTTTTCTATTAATGGTGAATTTTGTTCTATTAATTTTAGGCTCTTTTATGGAAGTTAACGCTGCTAAGGTGATGCTAGTGCCAGTTCTATTTCCTACTGCTATTGCTTTAGGAGTAGATCCTGTCCACTTCGGTGTAATAGTCACAGCTAATCTTTGCTTAGGTTTGATAACTCCCCCTATAGGACTATGTTTAGCTTTAGGTTGTAGGATAGGAGAAATACCATTAGAGGCAGGAGCAAAAGCAGTATTTCCTCTCTTTTTAGTGAGCCTAATCGTTATATTGCTTTTAACGATTTTTCCACAGCTATCTTTATGGTTACCTAACCTTCTACTAAACTAAAATCACTTTTTATTAGTAGTAGCACATAGACTTAATTTTGCATATGATAATTTTTTAATACTAAGGGCCTATCTGAAGATAGGCCAAGGTTTTAACAAGTAGCAAAATAAATATATATTTGATTTTTATATTGATAGAATTTAATATATCAGTAAAAGTTGGATTAAATTTATGTTAATAAAAGATTAGGTCTTCCATTAATCTGATAGTCGATTGTCTAGAAAATTAAAGAGTTTTAATTAATTTTTTTGTCTTTATGCAATATCTAAATGAAGGAATATAGAAGTAGAGCATCTTACAAAAACTTTTAGAATTAACCTTTCCTTTTAAAACGGAGAGTTGGTGTTGGAGCTTAACCATGAAGCCTTTTCAAGTATGGGTATAAAAACTTCCATGCCGCGATAACGATGGTTTTCTAGTGCCAGGCGGGCTTCTTGAGAATTTCTTTCTTTGATAGCTGTTAATATTTCTTTGTGATCTTGATTGGCTTTTTCAATACTTTCCTTTGAGCGAATCGCAACAGTTAACAGACGTGCTCGGTGCGCATGTTCCATTACGCTTCTGGCCATTTTTGATAAGTACGGATTGCCGCAACCTTCTATTAAAACTGAATGAAATTCGTCGTCAGCTTGTGCCCAGCCTTTGATGTCATCATTGAGGAATGCTATTTCAGCCTTTTGGCTAGCTTGGTAAAGCATTTTGTCGACATTAGTATCATTGATATCCTTGGAAGCTAACTGAAGTACCGCCGCACTTTCAAGTGCCATAAGTACCTGATAAACGTTTTTCATTTGATTAGTTGTTATAGGCGCTATTTGTATCCCTTTACGAGGCAGCAAACGAACCCAGCCCTCCTGCTCAAGCATTACGATAGCCTGATGAACAGGAGTTCTGCTCATGTTTAGCTGAGTAGCGATTTGCTGCTCCGCAGCTTGTAATCCTGGTGAGAAATGGCATTCAATTATTGCCTGCTTTATCTTGCGATACGCAGTTTCTGCCAATGGCATGTTTTCAGAAGATTTCAATTTTTTCATGTATGAGTTCTTTTGAGAATCTTAATTGATATAAGCAACAGTAAATGTATACAATTTTAACACAGGTTCTTGAATATGGACAAATTTATGACGGCACATCAGGAGATCTTAGCGTGACAGTTGATATAGTTGCTTCTATAATGTCATATAATGTGGTAAGTAAGAGCTAGAAGTATTTATTCATAAATAATAGATTATACTGGTGCGGAAAACCTAGTTTTATAAGTGAATCCGCATAAGTTATGGTGTATAA
>NZ_JACCGK010000054.1 GCF_013416325.1 Vreelandella sedimenti | reverse complement strand
AGTTGGATGAAAAACCAGGGCATCCCCGACCATGAGTTTCAGGGCAAGCCGATCATCGGTATCTGCAACACCTGGTCGGAGCTCACACCTTGTAATGCGCACTTTCGTAAGTTGGCGGAGCACGTCAAGCAGGGCGTGCTGGAGGCGGGCGGCTACCCGGTGGAGTTCCCGGTGTTCTCCAACGGCGAATCCAACCTGCGGCCTACGGCAATGTTTACCCGCAACCTGGCCAGCATGGACGTAGAGGAAGCGATTCGCGGCAACCCGATTGATGCCGTCGTGCTGCTGGTGGGCTGCGACAAAACCACCCCGGCGTTGCTGATGGGCGCGGCGAGCTGCGATATTCCCACCATCGTGGTGACCGGCGGGCCGATGCTCAACGGTAAGCACAAAGGTAAGGACATTGGTTCCGGTACCGTGGTGTGGAAGCTCTCCGAACAGGTCCAAGCCGGTGAGATTTCCCTCCACGACTTTATGGCCGCCGAAGCAGGCATGTCCCGCTCCGCGGGCACCTGCAACACCATGGGCACTGCCTCCACCATGGCTTGCATGGCCGAGTCGCTGGGTACCTCGCTGCCCCACAATGCGGCGATTCCCGCGGTAGACTCCCGACGCTACGTGCTGGCGCACCTCTCCGGCAACCGGATTGTCGAGATGGTCAACGAAGACCTGCGGCTCTCCAAGATCCTCACCAAGGAAGCCTTCGACAATGCCATCCGTACCAACGCGGCGATTGGCGGTTCTACCAACGCGGTGATTCATCTCAAGGCGATTGCCGGGCGGATTGGTGTGGATCTGACCCTGGACGACTGGAGCCG
>NZ_JACCGK010000012.1 GCF_013416325.1 Vreelandella sedimenti | reverse complement strand
AAAAGGCCTTTACGGGTCAAGTACGCCGTGGCGCGCACCCGGGCGATTTTGGTCGGGGTGCGAAACAGCGTGTGGGCGACCTGGCAGGCGATCATATTGATCTCGTCGCTGTTGGTCACGGCGATTAACATATCGGCGTCTTCGCAGCCAGCCTGACGCAACACAATCGGGTAGGAGCCCGCCCCAGTGACGGTGCGGATATCGAGTTTGGTGTGTAGGTCGCGCAGTTTTTTGGCGTCAGTGTCAACGACGGTGATGTCGTTCTCCTCGCGGGCGAGGTGTTCAGCCAGTGTGCCGCCGACCTGGCCGGCGCCGAGAATGATGATTTTCATTGCTGAGCATCGGTTCCATTAAAAGCGCCAGCGCGCGATGTCGTTAAGGCCTTTTTTTAAGACTATGTTTTTAAGACTATGTTTTTAAAATCATGTCTTTAAGAACATGCCGTTAAGGCCAGGCAACGGTCTATCATGCGCTGCAATAAAGACGGCGGCCAGTGTAAACCAGCCGCCGTCGAAAAGCAGGTGAGGATTACTCTAGCGTAAAGCCAACTTTAACCGTGACCTGCCAGTGGGCCACTTGGCCATCTTCAATATGACCACGGGTATCGACTACTTCCAGCCAGCGCATGTGGTTAATAGTTTCAGACGCCTTGGCCAGGGCGTTCTGAACCGCTTCCTCAATGCCCTTCTCGGAAGAGCCGGTCAGTTCTACGTGCTTATAAGTATGATGACTCATAGTACCTCCTTCCTTGTCATAAATTCACTGCCCTGGCATCAGTGGGCGCTTAGGCAGTGCGCTTCTCTAGTCTGGCATAAAAAAAGCCATCGTGACTGTTCTGGGCCGGAAACAGCTGGCGACCCGCGCCGCTGGAAATGCCCCAGGCAACATCGGTAGGCGTGGTGACATGGGCGTCAGGGGTACGGGTGAGAAACGCTTCAATCTGCTCACTGTTCTCTTCCGGCAGCACCGAGCAGGTGGCGTAGAGCAGGGTGCCGCCTTCGCGCAGCATCGGCCAAAGGTTGTCTAACAGCTGGCGTTGAAGCTTGGCCAGCGGCCGGATATCGTCTTTGCGCCGCAGCTTCTTGATATCCGGGTGACGTCGGATAACGCCGGTGCCAGAGCAAGGGGCGTCGAGCAGGATGGCATCAAACGGCGTGCCGCTCCACCAGTCGCGCTCGGTCGCATCGGCGTGCTGGAGAATGGCCTCTACGCCTAGTCGGCTAAGGGTATCTTCCACCCGTGCCAGGCGCTGGTTATCGCTATCGATCGCGGTAAGGTTGATGTTGAACAGTTCGAGCAAATGGGCCGTTTTGCCACCGGGGGCGCAGCAAGCATCCAATACATGTGCGCCTGGCCGTGGCGCAAGCACGGGCCCCAGCAGTACCGCCGACAGTTGAGCGGCCTCGTCCTGAACGCTGACATGTCCCTCTACGAAGCCAGGCAGCGTCGTGACATCGCAGGGTGTTTCCAGCGTGATGGCGTCTGGGGCGTGGGGGCACAGGTGACCACTCAACCCCTGCTCGGTCAACTGCGACAGGTAAGCTTCACGATCGTTGTGGTGCTGATTCACTCTCAACGTCATCGGGCCTGAATGGTTGTTGGCTTCGACAATCGCCCGCCACTGCTCTGGCCATGCCTGGCGCAAGGCGTTAAGCAGCCAGGGCGGATGCTCTAACGCAACGCTCTCATCACGGTCTACCTGGGCTTGGAGCGCCTCGGATTCGCGCTGCAAGCGCCGCAAACAGCCATTTAAGACGCGGGTGGCCCACTCCTTATTCAGCAAGCGCGCAGCGCCCGCGGTTTCACCTACTGCCGCGTGGGCGGGAATACGCATGTACAGTAACTGATAAATACCCAGCAGCAGCAGCGCCTGAACATCGCTATCGCGCTTTTTAAACGGTTGCTTAAGCAACACGCCTGCTAACGCTTCCAGACGTGGTAAGCGGCGGCAGGTGCCAAAGGAGAGCTCTTTGAGGAGTCCGCGGTCACGAGCCACCACGCTGTGCTCATCCAGCCCCGCCAGTGAGCCTTGGTCGCTGAGCACCGGGGCCAGCGCGCGGGCCGCAGCAGCGCGGACTTCCTGACCACTGCCGCCTTGGGGGGAGCGCTTTTGGCTCATGGTGTTTCTCCTTCGCTGGCCTGAGCCGCTGGTTTACCAAGACGAGTGTCAAAACGAGCACCAAGGCGGGTGCCGGTAGCAAGGCGCGCGTGGCGCGCATTCAGTAAGTCTCGCACGGGCATAGCTTTACCGCCGGGCAACTGTGCGCTGGTCACACAAAGTACCTCGCGGCCGTTTTCCCCACAGGCAATCCGCAGGTGATCGTCGCCGTGGTCTAGTAGCGTGCCAGGCTCGCAGGGTGATTGCTTGCCCTCTTCTACGTTCGCCATTAGCAGCCGCAGGCGATCATCGCCTAATGCGCACCAGGCCACCGGCCAGGGGTTAAAGGCGCGAATCTTGCTGGCTAACTGCTGAGCGGGCTGGGCAAAGTCGAGCTCGGCTTCCGCTTTGCTCAGCTTTGCGGCATAGGTGACGCCTTCCTCGGGCTGAGGTGTGGCCTGCGCGGTGTCGGTGGCCAGGGCATCCAGCGTGTTGATCAACGCATTGGCGCCTTGAATCGCGAGGCGGTCGTGCAAATCGCCGCCGGTGGTGCGGCCCGTAATGGGTGTGCGCACTTCCGTGAGCATTGCCCCGGTGTCCAGGCCAGCGTCCATCTGCATGATAGTTACACCCGATACACTATCACCCGCTTCGATCGCCCGCTGTATAGGGGCAGCGCCGCGCCAGCGGGGCAGCAGCGAAGCGTGAACGTTAACGCAGCCGAGACGCGGTATGTCTAACACGGCCTGGGGAAGCAGTAGTCCATAGGCCACAACGACCATAATGTCGGCATTGAGCGCGGCCAGCTCGGCTTGAGCCTCGGGTTGCTTTAACGTCTGAGGCTGATAGACAGGCAGGCTGTGTTCCAGAGCCAGCTGTTTGACCGGGCTGGGCGTTAGCTTACGGCCGCGACCAGCAGGGCGATCGGGTTGGGTATACACCGCCACAACCTCGTGCTGGCTTTCCAGCAGCGCGGCAAGGCTAGAGGCGGCGAATTCAGGCGTGCCAGCAAAAACAACGCGCAATCGTGACATATAAAGAGGGCTACCCGGCTTGAATGAGAGAAGTGTTAGGCGTCCTGCATCTGCTTGTGGCGTTTCTGCATTTTCTTGCGGATACGGTCGCGCTTTAGCGGCGACAAGTAGTCAACAAACAGCACGCCCTCAAGGTGGTCGTACTCGTGCTGAATACAGTGTGCCAGCAGACCCTCTGCCTCTAACTCATAGGCCTCGCCATTACGATCCAGCGCGTTGAGCTGCACCTTAAGAAAGCGCGGCACTTCGGCGTAGTGCTCGGGAATCGACAGGCAGCCCTCCGAAAGCAGATCTTTTTCATCGCCAATGGGTGTATAGCGCGGGTTGATGAGCACCAGCGGCTGGGAGTTATCGTCGCTGATATCCATGACGACAACACGCCGATGGACATCGATCTGGGTCGCGGCTAGACCGATACCACGGGCGTCATACATGGTCTCCAGCATATCGTCGACGAGCTGGCGTACCTCATCGTCGACGGTTTCCACCGGAGCAGCCTTGGTGCGCAGGCGCTCATCGGGGAATTCAAGAATAGGAAGTTTGGCCATGGCGTTACAATCACCGTTATGCTGAGTCTAAATTAAGTCAAGCTAGGTAGTGACGAGCGTCTTCTAACCTAGGTACTTTATGATGGGTCACTATATCATGCTGTCAACGTTTCTGGGCATGGGCGCCCAATACGCACTGGGTTTCAGCAGCAACATAATGACTGCGCTTATGCAGCGCTTCGATATGGATCTAAGAGTGATGCATTTTATTGGGAGAGCAGGATGGCGGCAAAACAACACGCCTACCGGAGGGCTTTAGGTGGTTTGCTGCTGAGTGCAGTGGTGCTGGTGAGTATCGATGTCACCGCTTGGGAGCGTGATCAGAAAGTGATTAAACTTTCGCCTCAGGTGCGTACCTTACCCCACCGTGAAGCGAACGAGCCCATCGCCTTGGAGGAAGCGCGAGCCTTTCTGCGCGAACACCGCGTCGTCGATGATGCCGAGGCGTTGCAGGAACTGGCTTACGTAGTGGCGGGAGATGATCGCCGCTTGATCAGCGGAGCGGGAGATAGGTTATACGTGCGTGGTGATGTGCCACGCTATGATCAGGTGGGTATCTATCGGCAGTCGGAGCCCTACCTGGCAATGGATGGCACGCCGCTGGGTATAGAGCTGATCAACGTGGGCATCGCTCGCCACGTCAGCAGTGAAGGCGATATTGCGCAGCTTGACGTCGTTAGCTCCCATCAGGAAGTGCGGGTTAACGATATTGTATTGCCCTTGGAGGAGCTTGAGCTGAGCCGTGAGTTTATGCCCCGCGTGCCGCTCAATGCGGTTGAAGGTCATGTTATTGCCGTGCCAGGTGGTGTGCGCTTTATTGGCCGTTTTCAGATCGTTGCGCTGGACCTCGGCACCCTGGATGGTTTACAGGCGGGTCATGTGCTGCGAGCCAATCAGCAGGGTGAGCTGATCAACGACCCACGTACCCAGGAGCTAGTGCAACTGCCCAGCACCGAGGCGGGCAGTGTGATGGTATTCAAGCCCTATGATCGCATCAGCTATGCCTTGGTGACGCAGGCGTCCCGGATGCTGGAATTGGGCGATGAGGTTGGGTCAGCGACGAACTAGCGGCCGGTAAATAAAGACGTTTAAATATAGGAGAGGAGTATGGACGACCAGGCGTGGCTGGTGGTCAATGCGTTGCCGGGTATGGGGGCGCTGCGAATCGCGCAATTATTAGCCCGTCAGCCGCAATGGCCGGAAGGCTGGCTGGCAGCACTGCCGAGCCGTGCTGCCAGCGAGTTGCGCCTGTGGCTTGAGCATCCCACGCGCAGCCCGCTGCAAAATGTGGTTGCTCAAACCCTGGCGTGGCAGCGAAGCGGCCCAAGTCGCCACGTACTGCATCGAGATCACCCCGCTTGGCCTGCACTGTTAAATGAATTGCCCGACCCGCCCGTGGTGCTCTGGGCCCAGGGGGATCTTAGCGCCCTGGAGGGCCCCAAACTTGCCATGGTAGGCACCCGACGCCCCACCGGCGAAGGCACCCATAACGCCCAAACCTTTGCTCGCGATCTAGCCCGCCGAGGTTGGTGCGTGGTTAGCGGTATGGCCTTGGGCGTTGATGGCGTTGCCCAACGCGCAGCGCTAAATGCCGGTGGTCGCACGATCGCTGTGCTCGGCTGCGGCGTGGATGTGATCTATCCCGCCTCCCACCGTGATCTTCATGAACAGCTTAGCTGTCTACCCGGTGGTCTGGTGGTGTCAGAACATCCGCCAGGTACCCTGGCCCGCCCGGCGTTTTTCCCGCGGCGCAACCGAATCGTTACCGGCCTCTCGCTCGGTACCCTAGTGGTCGAAGCCACCGAAAAAAGCGGCTCGCTGGTCAGTGCACGGCTTACTTTAGAGCAAAATCGCGAGCTGTTTGTGCTGCCCGGTTCGCTACACAATGTACAGGCCTGTGGCTGCTTGACACTACTGCGTCAGGGCAGTGCGCACCTTGCCTGTAGCGTCGACGATATCATCGCCGATCTTGGCCACTGGGCGGAGGCGTTTATCCCACCCGCGACGGGAGAACAGCTATCTGAGCAAGAACCGCTATCTGATAGCTTGTCTGACAATAGCTTGCCCGATTCCTTATTAGCGTCATTATCGGCCACGCCGACGCCTATTGATCTCTTGGTGCACGCCACCGGTGTGACGGTCAGTGACTGCCAGCAGCGCCTACTGATGCTGGAGTTAGAAGGCTGGGTTGCACAGCAGGCGGGAGGCTGGGTGCGGTTGCCGCGGCCATGATAGGATAAAGCCATTAAAGGCCTGTTAGCCGTGAGGAGAGAGCATGAGTTTGGCGACCGATCTAGCCCCTGCGATTAGCGCGCTGCGTAGTGGGGGAGTGATTGCCTGTCCCACTGAAGCAGTTTGGGGGCTCAGCTGTGACCCCGAAAACGACGAAGCCTTAGCCCATCTAATGCGCATGAAAGAGCGCGATCCTGCCAAGGGCGTCATCCTTGTTGCTGCCAATATTGGCCAGTTCCAACCCTGGTTGAGCCAGCTCCCATTAGCGATGCATGCTCCTCTTGCGGCAAGCTGGCCGGGGCCCAATACCTGGCTAGTGCCTGATTATGGCCGCAGCCATGGGCTGGTGCGTGGCGCCCACGAGCGCGTAGCGCTGCGGGTGACCGACCACCCGGTGATGAAAGCCCTGTGCGAAGCCTTTGGTGGTCCGTTGGTATCAACCTCGGCCAACCGTTCGGGGGAACCGCCCGCGATGAGCGCGGCTGAGATTACTGACATCTTTGCTGATGAAGTGGCCTATGTAGTGCAAGGCGAGCTGGGGGGCAATGCCAAACCCAGCACCATTAGAGACCTAGCCACCGGTAAAATCATGCGTTCTTAACCGGCTCTCAAACTATTCTCCATTCACTATTCACTATTCACTATTCACTATTCACCACTCACCCATTACTTCTCACCAATGCCCCAGGAGTTACCGTGGCTCACGAGCACCTTGATGACGTTAAACGCTACCTTCTTGATCTGCAGGATCGGCTCTGCGCCGGATTGGCGAAAGCCGATGGCGCTGCCCAGTTCCAAGAAGATAGCTGGGAGCGTGCAGAGGGCGGTGGTGGTCGATCACGGGTGATGACCCATGGCGGCGTATTTGAAAAGGGCGGCGTCAACTTCTCCCATGTCTATGGCACCCAACTGCCGCCTTCAGCCACCGCCGCGCGCCCTGAACTGGCTGGTCGCAGCTTCCACGCGGTGGGCGTCTCCTGGGTGCTGCACCCGGAAAGCCCCCATGTACCCACCACCCATGGCAACGTGCGCTTTTTTATTGCCGAGAAAGTCGGCGAGCCGCCGGTGTGGTGGTTTGGCGGCGGTTTTGACTTAACGCCGTTTTATCCCGTGATGGAAGACGTGGTGCACTGGCACCGGGTGGCAAAAGCCGCCTGCGACCCCTTTGGCGACGATGTTTATGCGCGCTATAAGGCCTGGTGCGACGAGTACTTCTACCTCAAGCACCGCGATGAAACCCGCGGCGTCGGCGGGCTGTTTTTCGATGACCTGAACGAAGGTGAGTTTGCCGACTGTTTTGCCGTTCAGCGTGCGGTGGGCGACAGCTTCTTGGCGGCTTATTTGCCCATCGTTGAGCGCCGTAAAAATGACACCTGGGGCGAGCGGGAGCGCGACTTCCAGCTTTACCGCCGTGGCCGCTACGTGGAGTTCAACCTGGTGTGGGATCGCGGCACGCTGTTTGGCTTACAGAGCGGCGGGCGCACGGAGTCAATTTTGATGTCGATGCCGCCAATGGTGCGCTGGGAGTACGCCTTTGAGCCAGAGCCCGGCAGTCCCGAAGCGCGTTTGCAGGATTTCTTATACCCCCGCGACTGGCTTGGCGAATTCGCTGAGGATGCAGGTCAAGGAAAAAGCGGAGAGCTCTCATGACCGATCGCTACTGCGTGTTTGGCAACCCGGTCAAACACTCCAAATCCCCGCAGATCCACGCTGAGTTTGCCCATCAAACGCAACAAGCCCTTGAGTACACCGCTGAAGAAGCACCGGTGGATGGCTTTGCCGGTGCCTGGCGGGCGTTTATCGACGTGGGCGGGCGTGGTGCCAACGTTACCGTGCCGTTCAAGGGCGATGCCTTCGCGCTGTGCGACATCTTGAGCCACCGCGCCCGTCGTGCAGGGGCCGTGAATACGCTGATCCTGGGTAGCAATGGCCGTACCTACGGCGATACTACCGATGGCATTGGCCTAGTGCGCGATTTGGCCTATCACCGCGTGGCGTTAGCAGACAAGCGTATTTTGGTGGTAGGTGCTGGTGGCGCCGTGCGCGGCATTCTTGAGCCCCTGCTTGCCGAGCAGCCCTGTGAAATCGTTGTGGTCAACCGCACCGCTGGCAAAGCTGAGCAGTTGGCCAGCGATTTTACTGATCTGGGGCCTGTCACTGGAGGTGGTTTTGACACGTTTGACGGTACTTTCGATGTGGTGATTAACGGCACCAGCGCCAGCCTATCAGGCGATTTGCCGCCGTTACCTGATACGTTGTTCAATACCAATGCCTGGGCCTACGACATGATGTACGGGACCGAGCCGACGGTGTTTTTACAATGGGCAGGCCCGCGTGGCGCGAAGCTACTCGACGGTTTGGGCATGCTGGTCGAGCAGGCCGCTGAGTCGTTCTTTCTGTGGCGCAATGTGCGCCCTGAAACCGCGTCCGTGCGCGAAATGCTGCGCCAATCGCTTAATTATTCATAACCGCATCCAGCCAACGCTGCTAAAAAAAAGCGGGGCGGATAATATATCCGCCCCGCTGTTTATTGATGCCGCTAATAACGCTTCACTTAGCGCGCTTGACGTACAAACCCACTGTGCACATCACCAGCCCCACCATCGATAGCAGCATGCTGCCATTGACTAACAGCGGCGAGCGCTCCAGCCAGGAGACAAAAGGTTGCGGGGTGTCTCTACAGGCACTCTCGATATAGTCCCAATGGCCGCCATCGAGCTGGCACGCGCGTACGTCGTTTAGCTCCCAGAAATACACGCCCATCAGCACAAACAGCGGCAGTACCAGTAGCAGTAATCCCAGCTTAATCATTTAAACCTCAAGAGCCGTTAAGGACGCGGGCAGTTGGGTGTACGACCATTACTGCGAGCCTGCTCGTACAGGGCAAGTGCTTGATCCATATTGCCCTGCAGCCCTTGAATGCGCTGACCTTGGCCAGGGTGAGTCGACATCCACTCGGGGGGCGCACCGCCACCTGTGGCCGCCTGCATATTTTCCCAAAGGGTCACGCTATCACGGGGATCGAAACCGGATTGAGCCATGAGATCCAGGCCAATCACGTCAGCTTCGCTCTCATGAGCCCGGGAGAACGGCAGTACGATGCCGTACTGAGCGCCCATGCCGAGCACGCCCATGAGTTGCTGGCCACCGGCAGACTGCATGCCAGAGGTGCTGGAAATAACCGACAGGCCTAATGAGGTGGCGCTCTCGGTTGAGGCACGCTCATTGGCATGGTTGGCCAGTACGTGACCAATTTCGTGACCGATAACGGAAGCAAGCTGATCCTGGGTCGTGGCAATATCCAGCATGCCGGTATTCACGCCCATATAACCGCCGGGAAGCGCGAACGCGTTGGGCTGCTCGGACTCAAATACGCGGATTTGCCAGTCTAGCTGCCGCTGTTCAGCGGGGAGTTCCGCCACGATGGCATCAGCAATACACTGCACATAGCGCTGACTAGCTTGACCAGCGCTGGGAAGCTCCTGCTGATATTGAGAAAATGCCTGACGGCCCATCTCATTGAGTTCACCATCAGAGAGCAACAGCAGTTGCGAGCGTCCGGTGGGCGAGGTGGTACAAGCGGCGATAGACGCACATAGTGCGGTAACAGCGAGAGGGCGAAGCCAGCGCATGAGACGGTTTCCTTATAGACGAATGGTTTTCCTGCACACAAGATAACCGCTGTTAGCAGTAAATCAATCCCCCATCATAACCCACCTAGAGATTGAGCATGGATGCTGAATTGACTACCCCCTCTGAACCAAGGCTAGGCCGCATACGATTGGCTGCAAGCTCCTAGACATAAACCCTCAGCGCTGGGGTACTAGCTGCCCATCGGCACCTACGTTTAAGCGAATTGTCGGCGTTAATAATCCTGACGGTAGTTTCATACCCAGTCCGTGTAGGTCCCCAGGCGTGATGGCCAGTTGACTGCCAGGCGGCAGTTCGCCTTGAGATGCCAACTGGCTGGCAAGTTCCAGCATGGGAGTCAGGCGTTGGGTGTCGGTGGCGAGGACATCAAAGGCAACCGGTAGGCGTAAATTAGCATCGCCGCCGGAAGTGAGCGTGACATCCTGTTCATAATTACCCTGCACAGGGTCAATGCCAGGCATATCCAGCGCCCAGCGAAAGCCCGACATCTCCACCGGTGGCATGCCCGCAGGTAAGCCAAGCCCCATGGCAATGGTGGCCTGAACGGGCAGGCTACCGGCACCAAGGCTAGACGCAATCAGGCTGGTTAAATCGCTGGCATCCAGGCCCGCATTGATGCTGTAAGGGCCAATGCGAACATCTTCTACTCCCAGTGAGGTTACTGCCAAACGAAATGCAAACAGGCCGGTTTGGGGGAGGGCGAGACAGCCCGTGAGTAGGCTGGCAACGCCAAACAAGGTCAGCCAGCGCCAGTAGCGAGCAATATAGAGCATAAGAGTCCCCTTAAGTAGGACGTAAGCAGTGGGGTAACGACGCTAAGTGTAAGGTGCTGATGCAAGCTTGTTAGCTTCGGGCTAATAAGCGCGGCTATTGGAGGGCTGCAGCCATTTTCTGTCAAGAGAATTTGCGTGTTCAGGCGTCTATTTAAGGCTAGAACCAAAACGCCCGCTTGACGGTGCAAACGGGCGAATTCAAAGAGCAGCTAATAAAGCGTTTAACGACGGCTTTTGCGCGCCTCTTTGGTGCGATTAAGCTCGCGCTTTTTAGCTTTCTCTTTGTCGCTGGCACCTGCCATGTCATCGAACGGGTTACTGCCCGAGCGAAACTCAAAGCGAATCGGCGTGCCGCGCACCTTGAGTACCTTGCGGAAGGTGTTGGTCAAATAGCGACGATAGGCTTCTGGCAACGCCTCGGTTTGGTTGCCGTGGACGACGATAATCGGCGGATTGCTGCCACCTTGGTGAGCCATACGCAGTTTAATGCGTCGACCGTGCACCATCGGCGGCGGGTTTTGGCTTACCGCGTCCTGTAGCAGGGTAGTGAGGCGGTTGGTCGACCAGTGGGCGTTAGCGGCGTCAAAGGCGCGATCAATCGAGGGGTAGAGATCCCCTACCGCCGTGCCGTGTAGAGCAGAGATAAAGTGCAGCTCGGCGTAATCCGCAAAACCAAGGCGGCGCTTCACTTCAGTGCGCATTTTATCCTTGGCTTCGGTCTCCAGGCCGTCCCACTTGTTGACTGCCAGCACCAGGGCGCGCCCGGTGGTCAACACATAGTCAAGCAGGTGCAAGTCCTGCTCCACCAAGCCGCTGGAGCCATCCAGAACCATGATCACTACATGGGACTCTTTGATCGCATCCAGGGTCTTGATGATGGAGAATTTCTCGGCAATTTCGCGCACGTTCTTGCGCCGCCGGATACCTGCGGTATCAATCAGTACATAGGGCTTGCCGCGGCGCTCGAAGGGAATCTCGATGGCATCGCGGGTAGTGCCTGCCTCATCAAACACGACGACCCGATCTTCACCGAGCAGGCGATTAACCAGGGTCGATTTACCCACGTTCGGGCGGCCAATCACGCCGATGCGAACGCCTTTGCTACCGGTGTCCGCGGGAATGCTGGCATCGCGCTCCGGAAACGGTTCGAGTACCACATCAATCAGGGTGGAAACGTTGCGCCCGTGGGCGGCAGCAATTGGCCAGGGGTCGCCTAGGCCGAGCGACCAAAAGTCGCCCATTGCCGAATGCTCTTCTAATCCATCGGTTTTATTCACCACCAGCCAGGTTTTTTTCTGGTTAACCCGCAGGTGGTTGGCAATCGCCTGGTCAGCGGCGATAAGGCCGGCGCGAGCGTCGACCATAAACAGCACTATATCGGCTTCATCAATGGCAGCAAGCGACTGCTCTGCCATGGCGGCATCGATACCTTCTTCATCACCGCTGATACCACCGGTATCAATCACGGTATATACCTTATCGCCCAGCATGCCGTTGCCGTACTTGCGGTCGCGGGTGAGGCCAGGAAAGTCGGCCACCAGTGCATCACGCGAGCGCGTTAGGCGGTTAAACAGCGTCGATTTGCCCACATTAGGGCGACCGACTAAAGCAATGACGGGTGTCATGGAGTTACTTCCAGGGTTTCCAGGCGACCATTGTTGGCCTGGACATGAATGGTGCTGCCTTCAGTGACCGGGCGTACGCTGATGCCCGAGCTGTGCACGCGAGTGCGACCCACGATATCGCCTTCGCGAGCGTCGATCAGGTGAAGATAACCTTCAAAATCGCCGAACACTAAACGGCCGTCGGCGAAGGCGGGGGCGGTCAACCAACGATCTTCTAAATCGTCGTTGCGCCAAATTTCGCGGCCGTTGTTAGCGTCGAGGGCGACGACTTGGCTGTCATCGGTGACCACAAACAGGAAGTCGCCGACCAGAATCGGGGTATGGCGGCTGGAGAGATCCGCTTCCCAAAGCACGTCGCCTTGGGTTGCTTCCAGCGCCACCACACGGCCGTTATAGCTGGTCACAAACAGGCGGCCATCGGGGCTGATGATCGGCTGGCCGGAAAGGTCGACCAGGCGTTCCACTTCGCTACGCCCTTGGGGGGTGGCAATCTGCATTTCCCATAGCGGCTGGCCACTGCGGTTATCCAGCGTGGCCAGGCGGCCATTGGCCAGGCCAACAAAGCTGACTGGATCAATGACCATCGGTGTGCCGGTACCGCGCAGGGTGAGTGACGGCTGCGAACTGGTGTATACCCAGCGCTCTTCACCAGTGGCGCGATCCAAGGCAGTCACACGGCCATCGACACTTTGCACGACCAGCAGTTGCTGGTTGGCCTGGGGCGCGGCAAGCACTTCGCTGGATACCCGTGAGCGCCATTCTTCGCTGCCGTCACGTTGATCCAACGCAATCACTTCGCCGTTACCGGTGGCCAGATAAACCTGACCGGCAATTGCCGTTAGCGCGCTGGAAATAGGAGTATCAAGGTCGATTTCCCACTCGACGTCGCCGCTATTGGCATCCATCGCCATCACCACGCCCTCGACATCGGCCGCAAACACGGTGTCGCCTTCACGGGAAGGCGCGATGGGGTAACGGGCATGGCCCAGACCATCGCCCACGTTGCGCCGCCACTGAGTTTCCAGCGAGGAGGTCTCGTCGAAACTACGCAGCTCTTTGGGGGTATAAGCAGGCTCGCCTTTACTCGCGCAACCGACCAGCAGTGCCAGCGACAGCGCGCCTAAGCTAGCGCGTACTAGCTGTTTCGTTGGGATACCAAAAGTCATTGTGTCGCCTCCTCAGCGCCGAGATCGTCAAGCTTGAACTGCACGCCGTAAAGCGGCTGGTCTTTGGTTTGAGACACTTCTAGAGCGGTTTCCCAGGCATCGCGGGCCGCCTCGGTGTCGCCTTGGGCGGCGAACGCATCGCCGCGCACATTCGCTCTTTGTGCCGCTAGCGCATCACTAATCGGCTCGTCTAACAGCGCATGCGCCTGCTTAGGGTTACCGTCGGCAAGCTCGATACGGGCTAAGCGAAGCCACGCCAAGCTTTGCACATAGCGGCGCGAGGAGTCGGCTGCGCTTTCCAGTGCGGTGCGTGCTGCTTCCAAGTCGCCTTGCTGAACAGCCAAGCGGGCGTCGAGCAGCAGGGCGAGTTCGGCGTAGAGCGTATCGCCATGCTCGTCGGTCAGTTCGCTGACCATTTCCCGCGCGCTTGCTAGTTGCTCTTCTTCAAGCTCGTTGCCAGCGGTCATATTGACTAACTGCTGATAGCGCATGGAGGCCGCTTCAGCTTGGCCTTGCTGATAGTTCTGCCAGGCATTCCAGCCGAACACCCCGGCCGCCGCCAGGACAGCGCCTGCAATCAACGACATGCCGTTCTCTTTCCACCAGCGCTTGACGGCGTCTAGCTGTTCTTCTTCGCTTCTCAGCTCCACCACGGGCGGGCTCCTTTCTTCTAAAGTCGTATGTTTAGACCGTCGCATGCAAGCAGGCAGCCTGCAGGACTTATGCGTTAGCCGTTAAAAGCTCGCCCAGCGTGCGGCCTAATGCGGCTTGAGGAATGCTTTGCTGCTCGCGGTCATCGCGCAGAAACTTGACCGTTGCCGACTGCGCCGCGATTTCATCTTCACCGATCAGTATGGCTATCGTAGCAGCGCTCTTGTCGGCTTTTTTGATTCGGCTTTTAAAGCTGCCGCCGCCGCAATGAAGCTGCAGACGCAGTTCCGGTAGCTCGCCACGCAGTTGCTCGGCCAGGGTGATCGCTGCCGTGGTGGCGGTATCATCCATGGGCAGCAAATAGACATCGCAGCCGCCAAGGGCGTTCTCAGGAATCAGTTCCAGGGTGTCGAGCAGCAGAATCAACCGCTCAATGCCCATGGCAAAGCCCACCGCTGGGGTAGGCTTGCCGCCCAGCTGTTCGACCAGGCCGTCGTAGCGTCCGCCTGCACACACGGTGCCCTGGCTGCCCAGCGCAGTCGTGGTCCACTCGAACACGGTGCGGCAGTAGTAGTCGAGCCCGCGCACTAAGCGTGGGTTGATTACATAGCCAATGCCTGCTGCTTCAAGCATCTTGGTGAGCTGCTCAAAGTGTTCCTGGGATTCGGCATCCAGGTGATCCATCAACTGTGGCGCGCCGTCGAGCATCTCCGCCATGGCCGGGTTTTTGGAGTCGAGAATACGCAGCGGGTTGCTGGTCAAGCGCCGCTTGGAGTCTTCATCGAGAGCGTCTAGGTGCTGCTCAAAGTAGGCCACCAGCGTATCTCGGTAAGCTGCCCGGGCCTCAGATGAACCTAGCGAGTTTAGCTCCAGGGTGACGTGCTCCATTAGCCCGAGTTCTTGCCACAGGCGCGCCGAAAGCAGGATCACCTCGGCGTCGATATCCGGGCCATCAAAACCGAAAGTCTCTACGCCGATCTGGTGGAACTGGCGATAACGGCCTTTTTGCGGGCGCTCATAGCGAAACATCGGCCCCTGGTACCACAACCGCTGGGTTTGGTTATACAGCAGGCCGTGCTCCATGGCCGCGCGCACGCAGCTGGCGGTGCCTTCGGGGCGCAGGGTCAAACTCTCGCTGTTGCGATCGTCGAAGGTGTACATCTCTTTTTCGACGATATCGGTAACTTCACCGATAGAGCGTGCAAACAGCGCGGTTTGCTCAACGATAGGCGTGCGGATTTCATTAAAGCCGTAACGCAGCATTAGCTGGCGTACTTTAGCTTCAAAAAATTGCCAGCGTGGGCTATCGCTGGGCAGTAGGTCGTTCATACCACGAATGGCTTGAATTTTTTTAACGGCGGACTTGCTCAAAGAAAACTCCTTATTCTGCCATCAGGCGTGGCTCACCCAGGCTGGCAGCCAGCCCCAGCGGTTAAACGCTGCGGGCAATCATATCGTCTTGCTGCTGCTGTTTTTCGCGCACTTTTTCGCGAATCAGCTGCTCCAGGTCATCTACCAAGTGATCGTTGCGCAGCTTGCTGGCGGGCTTGCCGTCGATATACACCAGGTTGGCGGGGCTACCGCCGGTCAGGCCGATATCGGTCTCTTTGGCTTCGCCGGGGCCATTGACCACGCAGCCGATCACCGAGACGTTGAGCGGTGTCATTACGTCTTCCAGCCGCTCTTCAAGCTGGTTCATGGTGCTAATAACGTCAAAGTTCTGACGCGAGCAGCTGGGGCAGGCAATAAAGTTGATGCCTTTCGAGCGCAGCTTGAGGCTGCGGAGCATATCAAATCCGACCTTGATCTCTTCCACCGGGTCTGCCGCCAACGAGACGCGGATTGTGTCACCGATGCCGTCCATCAGCAGCATACCCAGACCAATCGATGACTTGACTGTGCCCGAGCGCAGACCACCCGCTTCGGTAATCCCTAAGTGCAGCGGCTGCTCGATGCGCGCGGCAAGGTCGCGATAGGCGGCCACGGCCATAAATACATCCGAGGCTTTGACGCTGACTTTGAAGTCGGGGAAGTCCAAGCGATCCAGGTAATCAATATGGCGCATGGCGGACTCCACCAATGCTGCTGGCGTGGGTTCGCCATACTTCTTCTGCAGGTCTTTTTCCAACGACCCTGCGTTGACGCCAATCCGGATCGGAATGCCATTATCGCGGGCCGCGCTAACCACCGCGCGGACTCGGTCTTCACGGCCGATGTTGCCTGGGTTGATGCGCAAGCAGTCCACGCCGAGTTCGGCGACGCGTAGGGCAATTTTGTAATCAAAATGGATATCGGCAACGAGCGGTACATTGACGAGTTTTTTGATCTGACCAAAGGTTTCGGCGGCGTCCATATCGGGAACTGAAACGCGTACGATATCCGCACCGGCTTTTTCCAACTGTTGGATCTGGGCCACGGTCGCGGCGACATCCAGCGTGTTGGTATTGGTCATGCTTTGAACGGCAATGGGGGCATCACCGCCCACCGCTACGTTTCCAACCTGAATCTGGCGGGAATGGCGGCGTTTTATCGGAGAAGGGGCGTGCATAAGACGGGTCACTCTCCCAAGGTGAATCGGGCAACATTGTTGGCGCCTGCGCGGGCGGGAAGATCAACTTCCTCGCCTTGGTAGCGCAGCTCAACGCCGGTGGCATTACCTACGGTTAAACGAAAAGGGGGGTCACCTTCGACGGTTGTCGAGGTACCAGGCGTTTGCAGGCCAACGAAGACGCGCTGGTTGGTGGCATCAAAAATTTCCGTCCACGATTGCTCGTTAAACGTCAGCTCGAGGACGTTGGCATTGGCGGCTTGCTCGGCAGCAGCAGTTTGTTCGCTATCAGTGTCGTTCTCTTCAACACTGCTTTGCTCAGGCTCGCTCGGCTCATTGCTATCGTCGGCGGTGTCGGCCGTATCGGTGGTGCTATCCAGTGCGGATTCGTCTAGGCCTGTAACCGCGTCAACATCAGCTTGATCGCTGGGCGCTTGTTCTTGCGCAGCTGTCGGTGAAGGCGTGACGTTGGTGGCATTGCTGGGCAGCGTCGCGCTTTCATCGCCACTGGTGAAGCTCGACCCCGCACTCTCTGTTGTCTCAGCAGGTTCACTTGTCGGCTCTGCCGGGGCGGTAGCGGTCTCTTCCGTGGAGGTTGAGCCAAAGCCTGGTGGCTCATTGCCACCCCGGCTTTGCCACCACATCACGGTGACCGCGATAAGGCCCACAATTACCAGCAACGTCACCAGCTTGAATAGCCAGGCGCCAATACGGGAGGGCGGCCTCGCCGTGGAAACGGGGGTGACTTTGCGTTCGGTGTCGCTACCGCCGCTGCGGGCTTGATAAGCCTCCAGCACCAGCCGGTCATCCATGCCCAGGTATTTAGCGTAAGAGCGCAGGTAGCCGCGTCGATAAGCGGCGACGGGAATCTCTTGGTAGTCATCCTGCTCAAGCCCTCCCACCACGGCGGGGCGCAGGTTGAGTGCCCGGGCTGCATCGGCGAGCGGAATACCAAGCTGCTCGCGCTGGCGAGCAAGAAGTTCGCCAGGAGAGGCGCTAGTGTTAGGGATATCAATGATGCTTTCTTGTGACTGTGTATCGCTCATGGCTGAGCATCCTTCATTAAATAAGCGGTGATCAGGGCGTCAATCAGTCAGTCGTTGCCAAGCAGGCGCTGGTATTCGGCGGCGGCGCTATGCTCGCCGCGTGAATGAGCGATATCAACCGCCATTCTTAGCGCTGCTTGGTTGGGCTCGGCGAGCTGTAAATAGGTTTGCAGCGGTGCCCAGGCCTGAGAGTAATTGCCCTGCGAATATTCGAGTTCAGCTAACATTAAATAGCCGCGTGAACTACGCGGATCAATACTTTGAGCGCGCACCAATCGAGCACGCGCCTTATCAAATTCTTCCAGCGCCAGGTAACACTGCCCTAAATTAGTAAATAGCTGGGCACGGTTGGCGTACTGGGCATCCTGTGATGCGGTTTCTAACTGCTCACAGGCGGCGTTTAACTGGCCCTGACTGAACAAGAACGCCGCGTAGTTGTTGCGAGCGCGGGTGACGTCAGGTTCGGCATTCACCGCCTGTTGAAAATAGTCGTTGGCAAGTGCACTTTCGCCCTGACGTTGATAAACCAGTGCCAGTGCTTGCAGCGCTTCTGCATGGTGTGGGGCAATTTCAAGTGCCCGATCCAGTGCGTTTAGAGCGCGGGGAAGATTATCGCGCTCTAAATAGGCGACGCCAAGCTGGGTATAGGCTTCTGCCGCCGCGGGGGTGGCTTGCGGTGAAAGGTGGTTGGACGAGGCACAGCCGGCAAGCCACAAGCTACCGATAAGCACGGTGAGCATGGGCACCCGCGATGGGTGTTGGCGCCTGCGGTGAGCGATCATGTAAATCCTCTTGTGGTGAACGTCCAACTGCGAATAAGGCAATACATACAAACAGCAGTGCTAATCTAAATAAAAACCGTGACCATCAAAGCGCCGTGCCAAGCGGAAGTCAAGATAAGCCCGGTTTTCTACACTCCACCCCCTAGTCCGCATCGAGCTGTACTGACTGGATATAGCGCGCGCTGCGTTTGGTGCGGTCTTTCACGCGACCAACGAGCTGGCCACAAGCAGCATCAATATCTTCACCTCGGGTTGTTCTAACCGTGGCGTTGTAGCCTAAATCATACAACCACTGCTGGAAGCGCATAACCTGATTACGCGACGGTTTTTCGTACCCAGAGTTTGGGAACGGGTTAAACGGGATCAGGTTGATCTTACACGGCAGCTCTTTAAGCAATGCAGCAAGCTGCTCGGCGTGCTCCTGCTGATCGTTGACGTCCTTGATCAGCGTGTACTCAATGGTGACCTGACGATTGTCCGGACATTTGGAAAGGTAGCGGTGGCAAGCATCCAGCAACGCGCGAATATTGTATTTACGGTTGATGGGGACCAGCTCATTGCGCAACTCGTCCGTAGACGCATGCAGCGAAATCGCCAAGCTAACGTCCATTTCATCGCCGAGTTTGTCGATCATCGGCACCACGCCTGAGGTCGACAGCGTCACGCGGCGCTTGGACAGGCCATAGCCGTTATCGTCGAGCATCAGCTTCATGGCAGGCACAACATTATCGAAGTTGAGCAACGGCTCGCCCATGCCCATCATCACTACGTTGGTCACCGGGCGGTTCGCCGTATCACGCCGCGGGCCAACGCTGCGCTGGGCGACCCATACCTGGCCGATAATTTCAGCAGCAGTTAAGTTGCGCTGAAACCCCTGCTTGCCGGTGGAGCAGAAGCTGCAGTCCAGCGAGCAGCCGACCTGGGAGGAAACGCATAGTGTGCGGCGTTTACCGTTCTCCGCCGGGATCAGTACCGTTTCTACATAGCTGCCGTCCTCCACTTCCAGCACCCACTTGCGGGTGCCGTCGCTGGAAGTGCCTTCATAAATCACCCCTGGGCCACGAATTTCTGCCAGCCGGGCCAGTTTTTCACGCAGCGCTTTGGAGAGGTTCGTCATGGCAGCAAAGTCATCGCTGCCTTCCTGGTGAATCCACTTCATTAGCTGTGCGGCACGGAACTTCTTTTCGCCGATTGACAAAAAGAAGGCTTCCATCTGCTCGCGGGACATGCCAAGCAGGTTTTGACGCTCAGGCGTCGCTTTTTCAGCAGGCTTGCTGGCGGCGTCAGTATGTGGGGCGGGCGTGTGTTGGGCTACAGTGGTGGTCATGGCGGTCAGCGTTATAGAAAGGGGCGGGGGACTAGCCCCCGCAAAATGGCCGGCAACGAAAGTTGATTCGGCGGCGCTACCTTAAAGGCTTAGCGCGGGCAGATTTCGTCGTTGCCAAAGAAGTAGCTAATTTCGCGCTCAGCGCTTTCCGGAGAATCAGAACCATGGACAGCATTGGCGTCGATTGTTTCCGCAAAATCGGCGCGAATAGTGCCGGGTGCCGCTTCTTTCGGGTTGGTCGCACCCATCAGGTCACGGTTTTTAGCGATGGCGCCTTCACCTTCAAGTACTTGAACAACCACCGGGCCAGAGGTCATGAAGCCAACCAGGTCTTTAAAGAACGGACGCTCTTTGTGCTCTGCGTAGAAACCGCCAGCCTTCTCTTCAGAGAGATGAACCATTTTGGCAGCGACGACTTTTAGGCCTGCTTTTTCGAAGCGAGCAATGATGTCACCGATGGCATTTTTGGCAACGGCGTCAGGCTTGATAATAGAAAGAGTGCGTTCAGTAGCCATGTAAATGGTCTCCTTAAAAAGGCTTAAGCAAAAAGTGCCGCCCTAGAAGGCCAGGGCGGCCCAGAAAATGATTCAGTTAATAGCGCTTCGGCAGCTAGCGTTTTTAAACGCTAATGTGTCAAAAAAGCATGCGGGCGTAACCCGGCTGCCTGCGCTTGTGTATCCAGGGGCGCGATTATAGCGCTTAAGCCGGGGGATGAATACCGGCGATGAAGCTGACCAAGCAATGCTTAGACGGTAAAGCTCTCACCGCAGCCGCACTCATCTTTGACGTTAGGGTTGTTGAAGCGGAAAAAGCGGTTCAGCCCTTCGCTGACGTAATCCACTTCGCTACCGTTAAGCATCTCTACCGCATCGGGAGCGACATAGACGCTGGCACCGTGGGCTTCAAAATGGACTTCTTCGTCGCTGACGGTGTCAGCAAAATCGAGCACGTAGCTATAGCCAGAACAGCCGCTTGGCTTGACCGAGACGCGCAAGCCGAGGCCTTGGCCGCGCTCGTCGAGCACGTGACGAATCTGTTGTGCGGCAGCCGGGGTAATATTGAGTGTTGCCATGAGGCGTCCTCCTTAAAAATAGTCAGCTAGTCAGCCGCTTGACGGGGCGGTGTACGTAAACCGCTCACCGCATGGCGTATGAGCGCTAGCGCATGATCAATGTCGGCTTCGGTGGTAAAACGCCCGAAGCTAAAACGCAGCGATGAGAGCGCCAGCGAGCGTGGTGTGCCGATGCCGAGCAGCACGTAGGACGGGTCGACGCTGGCTGAGTTGCACGCCGAGCCGGTGGAGACTGCTACATCGCGCAGTGCCATCAGCAGTGACTCGCCGTCGACACCTTCGAATGCCAGATTGAGAATGTTGGGTACTGCTCGTTTTTCAGTGTCACTCAGCGGCGTGTTCGAGATTACGCCGTCAAGCCCCTCCAGGCCACGCAGAAAGCGCTGCTGCAAGTCCGTAATATGGGCGTTGTCTTCGTCGTACTGCTGCTGCATCAGCGCAAAGGCTTCACCCATGCCCGCAATTTGGTGTGTCGGCAGTGTGCCAGAGCGCATACCACGCTCATGACCGCCGCCATGAATCAGCGCCTCAACGCGGATGTCCGGGTGGCGCTTTACATACAGCGCCCCGACGCCTTTGGGGCCGTAGGTTTTATGGCCGGACAGTGACATCAGGTCGATCTGCTGAGCCACTACGTCTAAGGGAATACGCCCTACCGCCTGGGCAGCATCGGTATGAAAAGCCGCGCCAAACTCATGGGCAACGGCCGCTAGAGCCGCGATATCGTTGATGGTGCCCAGTTCGTTGTTAACCGCCATCAATGAAACCAGCGCGGTGTCATCGCGCATCGCTGCGCGCAGCTGTTCGGGTTCAATACGGCCATCATGGCCCGGCGTTAGCCAGGTAACCTCAAAGCCCTCTTTCTCCAGCGCATGGGCAGTGTCAACGATAGCTTTATGCTCAATCGTCGAGGTCACCAAGTGTAAACCACGCTCGCGGTTGGCGCGCATAAAACCAATCAGCGCCAGGTTGTCTGCTTCGGTGGCGCCGCTGGTCCAGACGATCTCTCTCGGGTCGGCGCCAATGGCATCGGCCACCTGGCGGCGCGCCTGCTCAATCACCTGCTCTGCCTGCCAGCCCAGCATATGGCTGCGCGAAGCCGGGTTGGCAAATAGCTGGTCAACCGTCAGGTAGCGTTGCATAACCTCAACCACGCGGGCATCCGCCGGCGCGGTGGCGGCGTAATCCAGGTAAATGGGCAGCGTGGGTGTGGTCATCGTTACGTTCCAGCGGTTGATCGGTCAAGGGAGTCGGGTTCGTGTCGTGGGGTCAGGGTGAAGAGGCGAGAATGCCTGCCTCGGCACGCTGTTTCTGTCGCGACGCAATACGTATGACATCAGGACGCAGCATCAGTTGTGCCAGGGTCATATCGTCAAGAAAATGGCGTATCTGCACGGAGAGCTCGCACCACAAATGATGCGTCAGGCAAGTATCGCCCTGTTGGCAGTCGGAGAGTCCCTGGCAACGGGTGGCATCGACGCTTTCATTTACCGCGTCAATCACCTTTGAAACGCTAATCGCGTCCGCAGGCTGCGAAAGCAGGTAGCCGCCGCCTGGGCCGCGCACGCTGTTGACCAGACCTGCACGGCGCAGGCGAGCAAAAAGCTGCTCTAAATAGGAGAGCGATATCTCTTGACGCTGGGAGATATCGCTTAGGCTGGTCGGGCCGTTATGGGCATGCAAGGCTAAATCGAGCATGGCGGTAACGGCGTAACGGCCTTTAGTGGTCAAGCGCATGGCAAGCCCCTCGACGCTGAAAGCTCAGCGCACTAACGGCAAATGTGCTGCCATTATGGGAAAACCTGAGTGCTTTGGTCAACCATTACGCGGCGGCAGCGTTTCTTGCTCGGCTGATGGCGCAGTGGCAGAGCGTTTGCCAACGCCGGGGCAGCCGGTATCGTTCTCGTCCAGAATGTCGGCAAAATCTTCATCGCGCAGCGCCGGTAGCTGGCCGTCTCGGTAGTTGTCATCTAGCTTACGCAGGGTAGAGCACATACGCTCAATGCGCTCATCCACGGCGTGCATATGGTCGAGCATCGCCTGCATCGAACGGGCTACGGGGTCAGGCATGTCCTGGCTGACGCCGTAGGCATCAAAGCCAAATTTTTGGCAGATGGCTTCGCGTCGGGCGGGATCGACATCCAGTGCTTCTTCCACATCGGGGTCGGCGCGTTTAACGATTTTGCCGGGAATGCCTACCACCGTGGCACCGGGCGGCACTTCTTTGGTGACCACGGCATTAGAGCCAATTTTCGCTCCAGCGCCGACCGTAAAGGGCCCCAGTATTTTGGCGCCCGCGCCGACAATCACGCCATCCCCCAAGGTGGGATGGCGTTTGCCTTTGTTCCAACTGGTGCCCCCTAGGGTGACACCTTGATAAAGCGTTACGTTATCGCCCACCAGCGCTGTTTCGCCAATCACCACACCCATGCCGTGATCAATAAAAAACCGCCGACCAATCGTGGCGCCTGGATGAATTTCAATGCCGGTGAGCCAGCGTGAAAACGTCGATAGTGTACGCGCTAGCCACTTGAGGTTTTTTGTCCACAGCCAGTGGCCGCAGCGATGCAGCAGGAGGGCGTGCAGGCCAGGGTAGTTGGTCAGCACCTCAAGAAAGTTACGTGCGGCCGGGTCGCGGTCAAATACGCTGTTGATGTCTTCACGTAGATGTTGAAACATGAGGTGTTCCTTGGCGTTATAAAGGCGGCGTCTAGCTATTGAACTATTAGAACGGATTCTTGGAATATCGCCGATTCTTGGAATATCACCGGTTCTTGGAATATCAATAGAGAAATCACGTTAGCAGAATAGCGAAGTTGGGGCACGCAGCATCAACTTCAAGTTTAGCGTTTCCTGCCTAATAAATTACGGCTTGGGTGGCTTGGTGTTCGCAGCCTTTTCGGTAGCTGACAGAATCCCACGCAAAATATTCATTTCCATGCGCTCTGGGCGGGCGCGCAGGTACAAGCGGCGCAGTCTCGCCATTAACTGTCGTGGCTGATCAGGGTCGTGAAAATCAATGCCAATTAGCGTGCGTTCTAAGTGCTCGAAGTAGCGCTCTAGTTCGGCGTGGGTGGCCAGGTCATCGTCATCATTCGGCGCAGTTGACGTTGCATTCGCTTGGCCATCTGCTTGGTTTAGCCACGCCATGCGACACTCATAGGCAAGCACCTGAACCGCTGCGGCCAAATTTAGTGAGCTAAAGTCGGCATTGGTAGGAATATGCACATGTGCGTGGCAGCGCTGTAATTCAGCATTGGTAAGGCCGCTGTCCTCGCGCCCGAATACCAGCGCCACACGGGACTCAGCAGCCTGGCACTCGGCGGGTAGCCGGTCAGCTAACTCCCGCGGGGAGAGCATCGGCCAGGGCAGGGTGCGCGAGCGTGCACTGGCACCAACGGCCAGGGTGCAGTCAGCCACTGCGTCTTCCAGAGTGGCGTGAACCTTGGCTTGGTGAAGCAGGTGATCAGCGCCGGAGGCGCGGGAAATGCTGTCCTGGGTAATCACCTCACAGCGGGGGGCGACGAGGGCCAAATCTGCCAAGCCCATATTGTGCATGGCGCGGGCGACGCCGCCGATGTTGCCAGGATGGCTAGTGCCGATTAGAACAATGCGAATGCGCTCAAGCATGATAAGGCTCGGTGAATAAAGAGGGTGATTATTATCGCGTAAAGCGCGCAGTCTAGCATGAGTCGGTGGTATGCCCGAGAGCGGTCTGCTAGAATTACGCGCCAAAGGCGGCACCTGCGCCTACTTATGCTCTATGATTAGCATTACGTTCTTTAACATCACTGTCACAAGGCCCGATCATGAATCCGATGGTCCAATTTACGCTGCGTGCTGCACGCGGCGCTGTTGAACACTTCCTACGCGTACGTGAACGTATTGAAAACGCGCACGATGAATTTAACCTTGACCGCCTGCTCGACGAAACGGCGCGCAAGGCCGAAGCGACGATTGTTCAGCAGTTGGAGCGCGGTTATCCCCAGCACGGTGTTACCGGCCGCTTTACCCCTCACCGCTCGGGTGAAGGCGAAGGCGCGGATATCGTCTGGAAAATTGAACCGATGCACGGCTACTCAAATTTAGCCGTTGCCGGTAAGGGCTTTGCACTCTCAGTGGTGTGTCTTATCAAAGGTCGTCCCGAACACGCAGTGATTATCTGCCCGTTCGCCGACGATGAGTATATCGCCAGCCGCGGCCGCGGCGCCCAGCACAACGACAAGCGTATGCGCGTTAGCAAGCCTACCGCCATTAGCGGCACGCGTATGGCCATGAGCCTGCCTGAAGTTTGGCTGCGCCCGCGCAATTTACCTGCCTATTTAACTGTTTCACAGCAGCTTGCCCCACAGGTAGAAAACCTGCTGGCCACCGGCTGTGGGCTGCTGGATTTGTGTGAGTTGGCCACTGGGCGAGTGGATAGCGCCTTCGTGCTCGGCCTGGAAGAGCAGGATATGCTGGTAGGCACGCTGTTCCTGAAAGAGGCGGGCGCCTTAATGGGCACGCCGGACGGCCAGCCCACAGTGAAAGTGGAAGGGCAGCTAATGGCCGCTGGGCCGCGTCTCTACAAGGCGCTGATCAAGCAGCTCACGCCGCATTTCTAAGCAGCAATGTTAAGTTTTTAAAGATAAAAGCTTTAAAGACGAAAAAATGCCCCTGCTGGGAAATCCAGCAGGGGCATTTTTGTAAGCTAAATAAGAGGAGTAAAGAGGTATGCCGTTAAGGCAGCTCTTCCTCTTCTTCGTCGAGCTCTTTTTTGGTGGGAATCAAATCTTCCCTTGACAGCTTCAGCGGTAGCAGCAGCGCCGCAGCAATGTAGATAGATGAGAACGTGCCCACAACGATGCCGACCAGCAGCGCAATGGCGAAGTTCTCGATCATATCGCCGCCCAGCAGAAGCAGCGCGAGCAGCACCAAGATGGTGGTGCCTGATGTTGCCAGGGTGCGCGAGAGCGTGGCGTTAATCGCTTCGTTGAAGATCTGCGGCATGTCTTCGATACGCGAAGTGCGGATGGCTTCGCGGACGCGATCATAAACCACGATGGTATCGTTCAACGAGTAGCCGATAACTGCCAGGATGGCCGCCAATACGGTAAGGTCGAAATCGAGCTGAAACAGAGCGAACACGCCTACTACGATAATCACATCATGCAGCAGTGCCAGCAGTGCGCCAATCGCAAACTTGTACTGAAAGCGGAAGGCTACATAGAGCATGACCACGCCGAGCGCTACCAGCAGACCCAGGCCACTCTGGTCGCGCAGTTGGTCACCTACCTGGGAACCAACAAACTCAGAGCGAACAAGGTCAACGCTATCACCGCTCGCGCGCAGCAGGTTTACTACCTCGCCGCCTACATCAGCGTCAAACGCCTGCTGGAGACGAATCAATACTTCGGTTGATGCCCCAAAGGTTTGCACCGAGACATCTTGAAAGCCGCTCTCTTCGAGCAGAACACGAATAGCGTCCAGGGAGGGCGCAGCGCCGTAGCGTACCTCAATCAGCGTACCGCCAGTAAAGTCCAGCCCTAGGTTGAGCTGCTGGAGCAGGATGGCGCCAATCGACACGATCAGTAACACAGCGGAGACGGCAAACGCGATGTTGCGCCGCCCCATAAAGTCGATTCGCAGGTGTGATAGGGGTTTCATTACCACCTCTTCAGTTCTGGGCTAAGCACGTGGTTTAAATTCATGTTTTTCAAATCCATGCTCTTTAAATCCACAGCTTTTTGACGGGTTTGCTGCCATAGGCCAAGTTGACCATGGCGCGAGTCACCATCAGCGCGGTGAACAGCGACGTCAAAATGCCGATAGAGAGCGTGACGGCGAACCCTTTCACCGGGCCGGAGCCAATCGAGAACAGGATAACGGCCACCAGCAGTGTGGTGATGTTAGCGTCGACGATGGAGGTGAAGGCGCGTTCATAACCGGCTTGAATCGCTTGCTGAACCGACATGCCGTTACGCAGCTCTTCACGTATTCGTTCGAAAATCAGCACGTTGGCATCTACTGCCATGCCCAGTGTCAGTACGATACCGGCAATACCTGGTAGCGTCAGCGTGGCGCCCAGCATCGACATCACCGCGACCAGCAGCGTTAAGTTCAGCGCCAGGGCGATATTGGCAAACACGCCAAACACCTTGTAGCGCACCAGCATAAACAGCACGACCAGCAGCAAGCCAATCTGTACCGAGAGCAGGCCCCGCTCAATGTTTTCAGCGCCTAGGCTTGGGCCGATGGTGCGTTCTTGAACGAAGTAGATGGGTGCCGCAAGGGAACCCGAACGCAGCAGCAGCGCCAGCTCAGCGGCTTCTGTCGGTGAATCCAAACCGGTGATCCGGAAGCTGTTACCCAGAGCGCTTTGAATAGTGGCCAAACTGATCAGGCCGCGCTCAACGTAAGGCTCCCGCTCAATGGTCTCTTCGCCCGTTTCCGGGTCGACCACAACGGTGTCTTCACTCTTATGCTCGATGAACAGCACCGCCATGTTGCGGCCAATGTTGGTGCGCGTGGCGCGGTTCATCAGCGTGCCGCCGGTGCCGTCCAGATCAATATTGACCTGCGGGCGACCATTCTCATCAAAGCTGTTGCTGGCACTGGAGACGCTATCGCCGGTAATGATCACGTCGCGCATTAGCTCGGCAGAGCGCGAAGGCTCATTTCGGAAGGTGAGGATTTCCGTTTCGTTATCCGGCGTATCGTTGCGCGCTTCCAGGCGGAACTCCAGGTTCGCCGTTGCGCCGACAATACGCTTAGCTGCCACGGTGTCCTGGATGCCCGGCAGCTCCACCACGATCTGGTTGGGGCCTTGGCGCTGCACCATAGGCTCGGCCACGCCCAGTTCGTTGACCCGGTTGCGTAGGGTGGTCAAGTTCTGGTTGATCGCGTAATCCTGAATTTCGTTTACCGACTGATCGCTAAGCGTCATGACCAGCGTTGAAGCGCGACCATCGCCTTCACTGCTGTATTCAAACTCAGGAAAGTCACGGCTGATCAGACTGCGGGCGGTGTCGCGGTCTTCGGTGCTGGCAAAATCGATCGACAGCGAGCGCTCCTCGATATCGGTATTACGATAGCGAATCCGCTCGTCGCGTAGCAGTTCACGCATGGCGCTGCCGTTGACTTCCAGGCGCTGAGTTAGCGCAGCCTCCATATCCACTTCGAGGAGGAAGTGCACACCCCCGCGCAGATCAAGACCCAGAGTCATGGGTGAGGCGGAAAACGCCTGAAGCCATTCGGGTGTTGCTTCGGCGAGGTTGAGGGCTACCGTTGCGTCATTGCCCAATAGGTCAGCGGCGATGTCGCGTGCGGAGAGCTGATCGTCATCGTGGCGTAAACGAATAAGCCACTGCCCGTTCTCTTCTTCGAGCGCTTTGATCGCAATATCGTTTTCGCTGAGCGCGGTTTCAACACGGTCTATCTGACGCTCATCCAGCGAATCGCCTTGGGCGCTGCTAATTTGGATGGCGGGATCTTCGGGGAATAGATTGGGAAGCGAGTAGATAAGGCCAACCACCAGGACGACCAGTATCAGTAGATACTTCCACAGGGGGTAACGGTTGAGCATGCAAGCCCTGCCTTCAATTACAAACGGAATGCTGTGCACGGACACGCCGTGCACAGCAAAGTTCACCATCATTCATACCATGTCACCCCTGCCGGGGTGGCTGGCACTGGCTCGGCAGGGGTATTACAAGGTTTAGATGGACTTGATGGTGCCTTTAGGCAGTACGGCGGCAACGGCGTTCTTCTGCACGTTAACTTCGGTGCCTTCAGAGATCTCGATGGTCAGGAATTCGTCGCTCACCTTAGTGATACGACCTACCAAACCGCCGCCAATAACGATCTCATCGCCTTTGTCCAGGTTGGTGACCAACTGCTTGTGCTGCTTAGCGCGCTTGGCTTGCGGGCGCCACAACAGGAAGTAGAAAATCAGCACGAAACCGACCAGCATGACGATTTGCGCAATACCACCGCCAGCGGCGGCTTCTTGGGCATGGGCTGGTGAGATGAAGAAATCCAGCATTGCAGAGAACTCCTGGGTTGGAAAAGCTTAGGTTTTTAGATGCTTGGTTTTTAAAAAGCCTGGTTTTGCAAACATGGTTTTGAAAACATAGTTTTTAAAACATAGCCAAACAGTTTAAACCACGCGCCAAGGCGCGTGGCGATTAATTCGTCAGGGCTGGCTTAGCGGAGGCACTGGCAAGCCGCGCCGTGCATAGAAGCCTTCCACAAAGGTCGTCAATGTACCCGCTTCAATTGCCGCGCGCAAATCGGCCATCACACGCTGGTAGTAACGTAAGTTGTGGATGGTGTTGAGCATCGAGCCAAGCATTTCATTGCAGCGGTCTAAGTGGTGCAAGTAGCCCCGCGAGAAATTCTGGCAAGTATGGCAATCGCACTCTTCATCGAGCGGGCGAGTGTCAAAACGGTGCTTGGCGTTACGAATTTTGACCGTGCCTTCCGAAGTGAACAGGTGGCCATTACGCGCGTTGCGGGTGGGCATTACGCAATCGAACATATCCACTCCCCGGCGCACGCCTTCCACCAGGTCTTCGGGTTTGCCGACACCCATTAAATAGCGGGGCTTCTCATCCGGCATCCAGGTGGGCAGGTAGTCGAGCACCTTGATCATCTCTTCTTTAGGCTCGCCCACCGAGAGGCCGCCAATCGCCAGACCATCAAAGCCGATCTCTAACAGCCCTTTGAGCGAGCGTTCGCGCAGCTCAGGGTGCATGCCGCCCTGAATGATGCCGAACAGCGCGGAAGGCGAGTCGCCATGGGCATCCCGCGAGCGTTTGGCCCAGCGCAGCGACAGCTCCATTGACTTCTCGGCTTCGTCAAACGTGGCCGGGTAGGGCGTGCACTCGTCAAAGATCATCACCACATCGGAGCCCAGCGAACGCTGAA
Organism: Vreelandella sedimenti; assembly: GCF_013416325.1. Taxonomy (GTDB): domain Bacteria; phylum Pseudomonadota; class Gammaproteobacteria; order Pseudomonadales; family Halomonadaceae; genus Vreelandella; species Vreelandella sedimenti. The sequence goes on along the minus strand of NZ_JACCGK010000012.1, from coordinate 172,021 downwards.
CCGCCATGGATTCTTCCGGGCCCATAAAGACTTTGCTGCCATCCACCGGCGAGCGGAAGTGCACGCCCTGCTCGGTGATCTTGCGCGTCTCACCCAGGGAAAATACCTGAAAACCGCCGGAGTCGGTCAGAATCGGTTTGTCCCACTGGGCAAAATCGTGCAGGTCGCCGTGGGCTTCAATCACCTCGGTGCCAGGGCGCAGCCACAGGTGAAAGGTGTTGCCGAGGATGATTTCGGCGCCGATCTCTTTGACGGAATCGGGCGTCATGCCTTTCACCGTGCCGTAGGTGCCTACTGGCATAAACGCCGGGGTCTCCACTGTGCCACGGGGGAAGTGAAGGCGGCCACGGCGCGCACGGCCATCGTCGGCCAAGCGCTCAAAGCGCATAAAGCATTCGTTTCGCATATAAAGTAACTCGTTAATCTCGTTCGTTTGGCGCGACGGGTGCAGGGCAAGCGGGTCAACAATCAGCAGCAATACCTAGCGGGTCAACAGCATGGCATCGCCATAGCTAAAAAACGCATAGCGCTCGGCCACTGCCCGTTGATAGGCGTGCATGATGGTGTCATAGCCCACGAAGGAGGACACCAGCATCAGCAGCGTCGATTCCGGTAGGTGGAAATTGGTAATTAAAGCATCCACGCAGCGCCACTGGTAACCGGGGTAGATGAAAATGTCGGTATCGCCACTATAAGGCGCGATCTGCCCGTCGCTACTTTTCATGCAGGCGCTCTCCAGGCAGCGCACGCTGGTGGTGCCCACTGCCACCACCCGCTTGCCTGCTGCCAGGGTCTCGCGCACTTGCTGGCAGGTGGCTTCCGTGACCTCAATCCACTCGCTGTGCATATGGTGTTCAAGGATGTTGTCGACACGCACCGGCTGAAAAGTGCCCGCGCCCACATGCAGCGTCACAAAAGCACGGTTAATGCCTTTATCAGCAAGGGCGTCCAGCAGCGGCTGATCAAAATGCAAACCTGCTGTAGGCGCAGCGACTGCGCCGTCACGCCGGGCATACACGGTTTGGTAACGCTCACGGTCGCTGAGTTCGTCTTCGCGGGTAATATACGGTGGCAGCGGCATATGGCCGTGCTTTTCAAGCAGCGCAATCATCGGCGTATCGCCCAAAAAGCGCAGCTCGAACAGGGCATCACGGCGACCTTCTACGATGGCGTGAACATCGCCTTCGAAAATCAGCTCGGTGCCGGGCTTCGGCGACTTACTGGAGCGGATATGAGCCAAGCCACGGTGAGCATCCAGCGGGCGCTCCAGCAACATCTCGACTTTGCCGCCACTGGCCTTATGGCCGTGCAGGCGCGCAGGAATCACGCGAGTGTCGTTAAACACCAACAGGTCGCCGGGCTCAAGAAGCTCAAGCAAATCAGGAAAGCGGCGGTGCTCCAACGCGCCGTTCTGGCCATCCACGCACAGCAAACGGCAGTCGCTACGCTGTTCAGAAGGGTAGCGAGCAATTAATTCGTCGGGTAGTTCGTAATGAAAATCCGCGCGCTGCATGGCGTATAACTCTTAGCGTTGATCAAACAGGCGGCATAGGATAGCGCTTTGGCTGCATAAAGTCAGTCAATGTGATTGACCTACCTCGTTTATTACGTATAATGCGCATCCATTGCCGGTATGGCGGAATTGGTAGACGCAGCGGATTCAAAATCCGCCGCCTTTACGGGTGTGCCAGTTCGAGTCTGGCTACCGGCACCATATTTAAAATCAGGCACTTAGGTGCCTTTTTTTTGTGTCTGCGATTTGTGTTTTTCCCTCCTGAATCTTTCAATCTGTCCAGTTTTTGTCCACCTCAATTTTTGGGGCGCACTTTATAGCGTTGACTAGCTATGCTTAGTTGTAGCTGCAGTGCTGTAGCTTCTAGGCTACTATTTTTGTTCAGCTATATTTGTGCGAGACAGGCTGCCTATCACCTAGCTCATTCTCACAACATGGGGGTGAAGAAATGAAAAGCCATGATGATGCTGTGATTACCATGCTTCGTGAAGATCCTGATATGGCTGTCGATTATCTACGCACCGCTTTTGATGAGTTGGATGAGGAAGGCGGGGAAACGGCCTTTCTTATGGCGCTTCGCCATGTGGTGGAGGCCCAGGGTGGAATGGCAGTCGTTGCTGAACGGGCCAAGCTATCAAGGGAAAGCCTGTATCGTGCGTTATCGCCTAAGGGTAACCCAACTTTGCGCACTATGACCGCGGTCATCAAAGCTACTGGCGTACACTTTCATGACTTAACCCGGCAAGCTTCGTGAGCGAACCACTTAGAAGCCCCTAGATAGAGAGGGCTCGCCGCGAATTGAAGCAAACAGGGGCGGATGCTAACTAGTACAAAGGGTGGTGGGTAGATGGTATTCAGGGGGAAGACATTGTGGATAAAGAGCATGAAATGCATAATTTAATTGACTGGATAAAATTTAAAGATACAAAGTACATCCAGTATGGCTGGATATGGGAAATATTATTAATAATTTTTTTGAGTATTATTTTTACGTTTTTAATTTTTTCTATGATGGCTAAGTTCATAACCGGAGAGGCCAAGGATATAGGTTTTTTAGTTGCAGGGGTTATTGCTGGGTTGGTAAGTATATTGATTTCTTTTAATAATAAAGAGAATGAGTTAAATAAGTATAGGATTAAGTGGTGTGATGATATAAGAGGTTTGGCTCATTCGTATATCGCTGAAGTAACCGCTGCTCATAACTCTCTCTGCTTGCTTGATCAAAAATATGAATCTTATCATTCAAGATTGTTATTTTATTATGATAATTTTATAGAGCATATAGGATTTGAAGTATTAAGGGATATTGAAGAGAAAAGTATAAAAGTTGACCTCCTTTTGGAAAGAAAAGGTGATTTTAAAGCTGAAAAAATAGTACATGAACTCTTTGAGTTTTTTAATGATGAGTTTCTTTCGATTGTTGCTAGAATATACTTCTTAGGTGGTAGGCTTAAAGCAGGAGAAAACGTGGAAAATATTGAAGCTGATGTTGGTGAAATTAAGGAGTGTTTAGATAATTTAAATGATGTATATTTAATTCCATTCAGGGTGGAGGTGGGGGTTTATTTGAATGATGAGTGGAATAAGGTGAAGTTTGGTAGCTTTTGGTTCAGGGTTAAGAGAAGTTTTATAATATCTTTAATTATAGCTCTCTTTGTTACTGCTGTTTCTAAGATAGGGATTTGAACTATATGAGTTTGGCAGTTTTAATACGTGCTGCTATTGTTTGGAATAATTGGCAGCCTCTCCATTGCGTATCCTCACCGAATACTGACCGCTCTGAAAGCGGTTAGAACAATTCCAGTAGAGAAAAAGGTACAGGTTGCCACCATAGGTACGTGTGGACGTTCTCGAAGCTTGCCACGAATATTGATGGCTTTCCTTTCACTCATACCAGTAATCACGATCCCTTTTGCAGCCGCTCTGCCCTCAGTGTTTCAGTAATCATCGCTATGCCTCTTTAGTTACCAAAATCGCTAAAGTGCCAACGGCGTTCTGGTTAGTACTAACTCCCATGATCCAAACGCTCAGCCGCAAGCTTTCGATAAAGAGCAACCAGCTCGGTACTTTTGGCATCTTCATGCCAGCTAGCGGCGTAGGTTTGGGCGCGTTCGGCGAGCTGTTGGCGCAGGGCGTTATCGCTTAGCAGGCGGTTGACCTTGATGGCGAAGTTGCCGTGGTTATCCTCGGCGATTAGGCAGCCCTCTCCTTCTTTTAGTACATCCAGCGTGCCCATCATGGCGGTGGAGACCACCGGCGTCCCTAGTGCCATCGCTTCCAGCAGTACCAGCCCCTGGGTTTCAGTGCGTGACGCAAACACAAAAACGTCGGCGGCGCGGTAGGCGGCTTGCAGCGGGCCGCTGCGGTCGAGATAGCCGAGGAACAGCACCGATTCTGCCACGCCAACTTCCTGGGCGCGCCGGACAAGCGAGTCATGGGCCGGGCCTTCGCCGGTAATGATCAGCCGGGTGTTGGGGTGTTCGGCTAATACCTTGGGCAGCATATCGATCAGAAAATCGATGTTCTTCTCAAAGGCGGCGCGGCCAACATAGAGCAGCAAGCGTGCTTCTTGGGGCAGATCGTAATGAGCACGAAAATCGCTATCATCCTGGGCTCCCTGAGAGTGGCAGAAAGACTCCAGCGACAAACCGGTGGGAATGACCGTGGAGGGCGTGGTCACTCCGTAGCGGGTAAGGGCTTCCTGCATGGCCCGTGAAGGAGCGACCAAAGCGTCGAGCTGCTGACACTGGTGCACTGAAAGACGACGCGCGGCAAGTCGCAGCCAGCGTCGTGGAAGCCAACGGATATAGTGGTGAACATACTCCTCAAACAGGGTGTGGTAGGTCGCAACCACCGGAAGCCCGAGCCGACGACCCAGCGCTACACCGGCATAGTGGGCGGTAAAGGGGGTGTGGACATGAATAAGGTCAAAGGCTTCAGCGGCAAGCTGCGGAGTCAGGGCGATCAAGTCCCGATAGCGCATCATGCGATCCTCCGGATCGCCGGGTACCTGGTGCGAGCGAATGCGCAATACGCCCGGTTCGTCAACTTGGCCCACGGGATAATCGGGGCAGATCAGCGTGACCGAGTGACCCAAACGCTCAAGGGCGCCGCGAAAACTGGCGATGGAGGTGGAAACTCCATTAACGCGGGGGAAGTAGGCATCCGAAATCATCAGTATCTTCATACCGCTCAACGGCGTCTCGGTCGTTGACGCCGCTGAGTGAAACAGCGTCAAAGCTGATGCTAGCTGCGCCTCGCGTTCAGCTTCACGCTGTAGGTGTAGGGCATTGCCGTTGGCTAATTGAGTTAGGGCCGTGACTTCCTGGTCACTGAGAGGAGAGCTGAGAGAGGGGCGTCGGCGCTGTGGCATGTTGTTTTGACTCTTGTGGCAGCTTACGAACAAGCTATCTTGAGTCCATGACTGGCGGATGACAGCCAGTGCGCTTAGTAAATACCGTGCACTTACCCGGAAGAGCGTTAGCCCACAGTTGGCTGTACCCTCGCTTTTTGTTGCTTAGCCGTTTTATAGTGCTGAAATAGCCTTCGACGTACAGACGGTACCCCACTATGGCCCATTTTGAGCTGCATAGCCGCAATTTAGCCCAAGAGCAGGTGGCCCATACCCACGACTTCCATCAACTTATTCTGGCCACTTGTGGTGTTACGGAGCTTTCGATGGAAGGTCAGGGGGAGCGGGTTACCGCTCGCCGTGGGTGTCTGATTCCCTCGTCGCGCCACCACGAGTACCAGGGTGATGGCAGCAATCGTACCTTAGTGTTGGATATACCCGTTGCCCAGTTAGCTTCTCTTGAGAAAGGCAGCGAGATTGAGCGCCTGTTCGATAAACCGCGTTTTTTCAGCGTACCCCCCGCGTTAAACCAGCTTACCCACGCCCTGGCGAATCAGCTTGAACAGTGCCCCGCGCTACAGAACGAAATTGCGATTCTGCTGTTACGCGCGCTGACCATGTATCTGCATGACACCTCTTCCACAGCGGTTGGGCAGTTGGGCCAACACTGTATTAGCGAACGCCTGGATCTTGCGCGTTTGGATGCCTGGTTGGATCAGCATCTTGCCGATGAGATCCGCGTGGAGCAGTTAGCTGCTTTGTGTGCCTTGAGCCCAGGCCACTTTCACTCCTGCTTTCGCGAGCTGACCGGCGTGACGCCGCTGGCCTATGTACAGCGCAGGCGCTTAGAGCATGCCCGCACACTGGTTCGCCATAGCACGCTCAGCCTGGGGCATATCGCCATGCTGGTTGGCTTTCGCGATCAAGGCAGTTTTTCCCGCGCCTATCGACGTTATTTCGAGCTTTCCCCTTCTTCAGATCGTTAGGCTCTCATCTGGCCATTAGCCCCTCGCCGAACCGATAGTGATAAAATTTTCTTGCCTGCATGACTTGCGGGCAAATCTACCTCAGCTTCGGGCAAGTAATTTGCCTGCTAGCGCTTTAGTCTTTGACTAATCCCCTATATCAAAACCATTTATATCAGCAGCACCGCTTTCAAGGAGCAACACCATGGGCGTTACCTATCAAGACAGCAATGCACGTATGAGCCAAGTGGCGATTCACAACGGCACCGTTTACCTTGCGGGCCAGGTTCCTCCTGATGCCACAGCGGATATGCGCGGCCAAACCGAGCAGGTGCTTGCGCGTATCGATCAACTGCTAGCCCAAGCGGGCACCTCAAAAGAGCATCTGATTTCAGCGCAAATCTGGGTCACCAGCATGGCGGAGTTTGACCAAATGAACGCCGCTTGGGATGCCTGGGTGGTGCCTGGCCGCCCGCCCGTGCGTGCAGCGCTTGAAGCCCAGCTCGCAAAACCCGAGTGGAAAGTGGAAATCATGGTGGTAGCCGCGCTGCCGGAGGCCTGATATGCGGGTTGTTTCTGCCCAAGAGGTCACTCGCCACCTAACGTGGGATGGCTTGATCAAGCGGCTACACACAACGTTCGTGAATGGCGTGGAGTCTCCTCCCCGCCATCACCATGCGATGCACCGGCCAGATGGTGAAGCCACCATGCTGCTAATGCCCGCCTGGGAAGCGGCGGGTTACATCGGCGTGAAAATGGTCAACGTGTTTCCGCAAAACGCCGACCACGGTATCCCGGCAATCTCTGGGCTTTACTTGCTCAGCGAGGGCAAGCACGGCCAGCCGCTGGCGTGTATCGATGGCAGCGAGCTAACCCGGCGTCGCACGGCGGCGGCCTCCGCGCTGGCCGCTCAAGCCTTGGCCAATGAAAACGCAGAAACGCTACTGGTGGTGGGTACGGGCAAGTTAGCGCCCATGGTGGTCGAGGCTCACGCCAGCGTACGCCCCATCAAACGCGTGCTGATCTGGGGCCGCAATCCCAACAAAGCGGCTGCGATTGCCGACGAGTACGCCGAACGCTTCGAAACCCATGTGGTGGAGGAGTTGGCGGATGCTGTCGCTGAGGCGGACATCATTAGCTGCGTAACGCTCTCCAATCAGCCGCTGATTAAAGGTGAGTGGCTAACGCCCGGCACTCACCTGGATCTGATCGGCGCGTTTCGACCACAGATGCGCGAAACCGATGCGCTGTGTCTGCGCCGTTCAGAAGTATTTGTAGACACCTACGCCGGTGCCAAAGGCGAGGCGGGCGACATCCTGCAAGCCATTGAAGAGGGCGAATTCCAGTTCGACCAGATTAAGGCGGAGCTTGCTGAGGTGCTGGCAGGGACTAAATCGGGGCGCTCCGCACCGGACGCCATCACGCTCTTCAAATCGGTAGGCGCTTCCCTGGAAGATTTAGCCGCCGCCATTGAAGTGTGGGAGTCGCTACCGGAACAGTCATGACTTTTTAATAATAATCGTATTAACAACACCATCGCTACCCGATGGGTAGCAACGCCACTCATAACGAAGACCGGCCAATAACCAAAACGAGGCATGTTATGAAAGCTAATCAATCCTTGCTTATCGCCGCCCTGGCGGCGCTCCCGTTGGCTATTGCCAGCGCCAATGCCCAAGCGCAATCCTATGAAATGGTGATCGCTACGCAGTTGCCAGAGGATATGAGCAATAACGAAATCTATCCGGCACTGGTGCATTTCAAGAACCTGGTGGAGGCGCGAACTGACGGGGATATTGAGGTCACGATCTTCGGCGGCGGCCAGCTAGGCTCCGAGGTGGAAAACGGCTCGGAAGTGCAGGGCGGGCGAACGCTGCAGTCGACGATTATGTCTGCAGGGGCGATGTCATCCTTCTACGAAGACTACCAAGTCGTCACGGCGCCTTTCCTGTTTACCAACTGGCGTCAGGCGTGGAGTTTCTTTGATAGCGAATGGTTCGCCGATTTTATGTCCGGCACCGTCGAAGCCGCCGACATGCGTTACCTGGGTACCTTCGACGATGGCGGTGGCTTCGTCGCCTTCACTAATAACGTGCGCTTGATTGAGACCGTCGAGGATTTAGAAGGCCTCAATATTCGTACCGAAGAGAACCCTGCCCACGTGGCAATCATGCGCTCGCTAGGCGCTTCGGCCACCCCGCTGCCCTGGGGCGAGCTAATCACCGCGCTGGAAACCGGACTTGCCGATGGTCAGTTCAATGCGCCGGTGCTCAACACCACCTTCAATTTTGATGCGGTGACTGACTACACCACGCTCACCGGGCATGTGTATAACAGCGCCCCCTGGGTGGTCAGCGAGTCTTGGTACCAGTCGCTGCCCGAAGAGCATCAGCAGGCGGTGATCAGCTCCGCCCGGGAAGCGATTCAACTGAGCCACGGTATGTCTGGTGCCTTGGCCACTGCGAGCTGGGTGGAGTCCTGTGAGCGCTTTGAAGAGTGCTACCTGATGCCCGACGCCGAGCGTGAGCGGATGGCGGAAATTGCTCGTCCCGCTTGGCAGGAGTGGATCGTCGATGACTTCGGCATGGACGAAGCCCGCGTCCAGGGGCTGCTTGACGAAGTTGAACGCGTCGGCCAGCAGTTGGCAGAAGACGACTACCGCACTTATGGTCAATAAATGCAGGGCCAATAAAGCTGGGTCCAAAAAACAGAGCCAATCACGGTTAGCGAACGATATACGCTGGGGTGATGTGAGGCCCCCGCGTGAGGAAAAACCATGGGCGTTTTAACTCCTTTGCGCCGCGTGAGCGACCTCGTCAATCAGGTGGCCATCGTGGTGTGTGTGGGCTGTATTCTGGCGATGCTGGGCATCTCGTTCACTGCGTTTCTCTACAAGCTGATCACCGGCAGCACGCTTAGCTGGACTTACTCGCTGGCGCGGCTGTTTCTGCCCTGGATCGGCTTTCTTTCCATGACGATTTCGCTGCGCTATGGCGAGCACGTCACCATGACCCTGCTGGTTCGCAGCTTGCCCAGAGTGATGGTGCAAGTGGCTGCCGGGCTCTGCCTGGCGGTGATTGGCCTGTTTGCACTGATGCTGACGTGGTACGGCTGGGATTACTTCACCAGTGCCACCCAGGTCTACATGGTCTCCGATCAAATCCGCATTCCCAGCAAGGTGACCGCTATTGTGGTGCCTCTCAGTGGCATCCTCATGCTGCTGCATCTGGTGCATGGTTTTGCTCTGCTGGAGCACTTCATTGATGAGCAGGACGTGATTGGCGAACTCATCGACACCACTGACGGGGAACACCGCTCATGACCCCTGCAATTATTGCGTTTGTCGTGCTGCTGTTTATCGGTGCGCCGGTAGCGGTAGTGATGGCCATGTCGGGGCTGGCGGGTGGCTTTGCCATTGGGGGAGAGCGCATGCTCGGCATCATTGCCGACCGCATGTTCTCCGGCGTCTCCGGCTTTCTGCTGATTGCCGTGCCCTACTTTATTTTCACCGCTGAGCTGATGAACCAGGGCGGGCTGACCCACAAGCTGATCGCCTTCAACAATGCGCTGTTCGGCCGGGTGCGCGGGTCACTCTCCCACGTTAATATCTCAGTCTCGGTGTTCTTTGCGGGACTCACCGGCGCGGCGGTCACCGATACCGTCGCCATCGGCAAAATCATGATTCCTGAGATGAAAAAGCAGGGCTACGATGCCGAATACGCCGCTGCGGTTACCGCCTGTTCTTCCATCATCGGGCCGATTATTCCCCCCAGCGTGGTGATGGTGGTGTACGCCACACTGCTGCGGGATATTTCGGTGATTGACCTGTTTGCCGGTGGTATTATTCCTGGCCTGTTGATGGCGCTGGCACTGCTGGGCGTCAGCTTCTTCCTGGCCTGGAAGCGCAACTACCCGAAACAGGCTCCTACACCCTTTAAGGCGGCCATCATTGCACTGTTAGTCGCGCTGCCTGCCATGGTGGTGCCGCTGATTATTCTTGGCGGGATTCTCTCGGGTCTCACCACGATTACCGAAGCTTCGGGCTTTGCGGCGGTGTACGCCATCGTGATTGGCGTGGTCTTCTACCGTAATCTCACCTGGCGCAAAATCTGGGATGCGCTGGTGACCACGGTGCGCTTCTCTGGCGTGGTTTTTTTCCTGTTAGCCACCTCGGCGGTATTGGGCTGGTTCGTTACCCGCTCAGGGATAGCCAGGGATGCGGCCAGCATGATCACCACTTTGAGCGATGCGGCCTTTGTGCAACTGATGCTGGTGTGTCTGCTACTCTTGGTGATTGGCACGGTGATGGATGTGCTGCCCGCACTGGTGGTCATTGCACCGGTGCTGGTGCCAGCAATGATCCAGCTGGGCTTTGACCCGCTCCACTTCGCGATCCTGATGATCGTGGTGCTCAATATCTCCAATGTGACACCGCCAGTGGGGATGACGCTGATGACCGCCGCGCGAATAGCCGAGGTGCCTTATGAACGGGCAATCGTGGCCTCGCTGCCGTTTTACGTGTCGTTTGTGGTGGTGATTGTGTTGCTGGCGGCGTTTCCGGCGCTCTCTACCTGGATTCCGTCACTGCTGTAATTTAGCTAAGGACTGCGACCCATGAAGTGTTTTTATCACCCTGACCAGGCGATGCATGCGCCGCCGACTTTTCTGCTGCGCGGCCAGCCCGTGCCTTCGCCGGAAGGGCCGGTGCGCGCTGAGCTGCTTACCCAGGGGCTGGCAACGGCAGGGCTGACCCTGTCCACACCTGCCGAGGTCGATTCGCCTAAGCTGCGCAAGCGCCTGGAACAGATACATACGCCGCGTTACCTCACTTTTTTGGACACCATTTACGCTCGCTGGCAGGCGCTGCCCAATGCGGCGGAAGTGGTTGCGCCAAACATTCACCCTTGCGGCGGTGGCCACCACTACCCGCGCCACCCGATTGGGCAAGCGGGCTGGCATTTGCACGATATGGCCTGCCCGCTAAGCGAGACGAGCTTTCAAGGCGCGCTGGCCTCGGCGGCGAGCGCTGAAGCCGCAGCAGAAGAAGTGCTGAATGGCACTCCAACGGCCTATGCGCTGTGCCGCCCGCCGGGTCACCATGCCGGGCCGGAGCGCGCTGGGGGCTTTTGCCTGCTGAATAATTCAGCGCTGGCGGCGACCGTGCTGCGTGAACGCTTTGCCAAAGTGGCGATCATCGATGTGGATCTGCACCACGGCAACGGCACCCAGGATATTTTTTATGATCGTGGCGATGTCTGGACAGGCTCACTCCACGTTGATCCCAGCGACTTCTACCCGTTCTTTTGGGGCGGCGCTGATGAGACCGGCAGCGGAGAAGGCGAGGGGGCTAATGTTAATCTGCCGCTACCGTTAGGCGGTGACGGTGATGTTTATCTCGACGCCTTGGCGATTCTAATTGATCACCTGCAGCGCTATGAGCCGGATGCCGTGGTAGTAGCGCTCGGGTTAGACGCTCACAAAGATGACCCGCTAGCGGGGCTTACGGTGGAAACCGAGGCATTTGTCGAGGTAGGCAAACGCTTGGCGGCGCTCTCGCTACCCATGGTGATTATTCAGGAGGGCGGTTACCCCACTGAACATCTAAGCGCCAATCTGACCGCTTTTATGCAGGGTTTTACGGCATGAGCAGAACCGGTTTTTATTGGCACGAACGCTGCTTTTGGCACGATCTGGGCGCGATTGGGGTATTTTCCGCGCCGGGTGAGTTTTTGCAGCCCCAGGCCGCCTCGGAAAGCCCGGAAAGTAAACGACGCCTGAAAAACATCCTTGAAGTCAGCGGCCTGATTGACGAGCTTCAAGTGGTGAAACCAGCCGCCGCTTCGCTTACTGACCTGCTGCGTTTTCACACCCCGCGTTATCTGGATGAACTGCAGACAGGGGATAAAGCCAGGGGCGGCAATGGTGGCGACTGCGCACCCTATATGCCGGGCAGTTGGGCAGCGGCGACCCAATCTGTAGGGTTAGCTATCGCCGCTGTAGAAGCCGTGGCGCAGGGTGAGGTGAGCCACGCCTACGCCCTATGCCGCCCGCCGGGGCACCATGCCGAAGCCGACCAGGGCCGTGGGTTCTGCCTGCTGGGTAATATCCCCGTGGCGGTGATGCGCGCCCGCGCCTTGGGGCAGGTTAACCGTGTGGCGATACTCGATTGGGATGTTCACCATGGCAACGGTCAGCAGACGGCGTTTTATGGCGATCCCGATGTATTGACCGTTTCACTCCATCAGGCGGCTAACTATCCGCTGGAAACCGGCAGCTTTGACGAGCAGGGCGAAGGTGCAGGCCTAGGCGCTAATCTCAACCTGCCGCTGCCACCGGGCTGCGGCCTGGGTGCCTACTCCTACGCCATGGAAAAACTGGTGCTGCCCGCGTTGGAAGCCTTTAACCCCGAACTCATCGTAGTGGCCTGCGGTTACGACGCCTGCGCCAAGGATCCACTAGGCAAGATGCTACTCAATAGCCAAGCGTTCGCCACCATGACCGCCCAGCTCAAAGCGCTGGCGGATCGATGCTGCGAAGGCAAGCTGGTGTTTGTGCACGAAGGCGGCTATTCAGAAGGCTATGTGCCGCTCTGCGGCCACGCGGTGATCCAAACCCTGGCAGGCAGCGCCATTGCCGTGCCCGACCCGCAAAACGATGAAATTGCCGCCTGGGGCTATCAGGCCCTGCAACCGCACCAGCAGACGTTGATCGATGGCTGGTGCCAACAGTGGGAGCAAACAACCCGATGACACCGCTTTATGACCGCGAAGGCTGGATTTGGCAGGATGGCAAGTGGCTGGAGTGGCGTGAGGCCAAGGTGCACATCCTTACCCACACGCTGCACTACGGCATGGGCTGTTTTGAGGGCGTGCGCGCCTACGCTGGTCCCAGCGGCACGCATCTATTTCGTGCTGCGGAACATACCCGCCGCTTGGCAGAAAGTGCTCATTCGCTGGATATGCCGCTGCCGTTTAGTGAAGCGGAGCTGATCGACGCCCAGCGCCAGTGCCTGGCGAAAAACAACCTGAGCAGCGCCTATCTCAAGCCCACGGTATTTTTCGGCGCGGAAGGAATGGGATTGCGTGCTCAAGGATTAACCACCCACGTCATGGTGGCCGCCTGGGATTTGGGGCCCTACATCTCGCCCCAGTCCGCCACTCACGGCTTGCGTGCGCTGACCTCTTCCTGGGCGCGCCACCACGTCAATATCAGCCTCTGCCGGGCGAAAACCAACGGCCACTACGTCAACTCGATACTGGCACTGAACACGGCGATCAAAGCCGGGTTCGATGAAACCATCATGCTCGACCCGGAGGGCTATGTGGCTGAAGCCTCGGCGGCTAACGTCTTCTTGCTCCGCGACGGCGTGCTGCACACCCCGGAAGTGACCTCATGCCTTCAAGGCATCACCCGGGACAGCGTGATTCAGCTGGCGCAAAAAGTGCTGGGTATTGAGGTGCGCGAGCGGCGGATTACCCGCGACGAGCTGTATACCGCCGATGAGGTGTTCTTAACCGGCACCGCCGCTGAGATACTGCCGCTGCGCGAGCTGGATGGTCGCCATATCGGCACCCGAGCGGGTGCGCCGCCTGTCAACGAGCCGATCAGCTCTGATAGCGTTACGGCTCAACTGCAGGGCTTATATCGCCAAGCGGTGCGGGGTGAGTTGGATGACTTCCGGCATTGGTTAACACCTTAGGGCTAGTGTGGCGGGTAATCAGCATGCCCCGGTGCGAGGGCAGGTTTCCGCGAGGGCGCTGTGAACCCATCCCTGGGCGCTGCTTTCGCCATCTGACCGCCATGGATGGCGGAAATGCCGGAATTGTCGGGAACATTTTCCGGCCCTGGGCGAAAGACCCTCGCTCCAACCTGCCCTCGCACCTACTGAGCAGATTTACCCATTTAATCATGCGTGTTCTGTAATAGCCTGTTCGAGAGTCGCCAATCTCCCCGGCTCCAGCGCTGCTTGTACTGCCGTAATACGTATCACATTGGCAAGCTCTGGATGCGCCAAACGAGCGACCAAAACGCCTTCAGCGAGCAGTTGCTGATGTACCTCGGCGGCGAGGCCGGCGCTGGGTAGGCGAATGCCGATAAAGTTGGTGGCGCTGGGGAGTACGTCGGCACCAAGTGCGCGAAAGTGCTCAGCCAACTGCTCACGGCGCGCTTTCACATCGGCGACGTGTTGGTGAACCTCGTCAGGGTGGTCGAGTACCACTTCGGCGGCGGCTAGGGTCAATGACGATACCGCGTAGTGAATACGTACTTTCATCATCATCGCCAGCACGTCAGGGTCGGCGATGGCGTAGCCAACGCGCAGGCCCGCCAAGCCGTGGGCTTTGGAAAGCGTGCGCAGGCGAATCACTCCCGGTATTGCTTTGGCAGCGAACTCGCTGCCAGCGTCATCACGAAAATCCCCATAGGCTTCATCCAGCAGCAGCCAGCAGGTGTCGGGCAACGCCTCGCGCAGCTTGAGAATGGCGCTGTCGCCATGTAAGTGGCCGCTGGGGTTGTCCGGGTTGGCCAGATAGACCAGCCGCGCGTTTTCCTGATGCGCCGCTGCGATAAGGGCTTCCAGATCGGGGGCCAGCGCGCCCGGCGCTTCATAGTAACTGGGCTCAATCAGGCGGCAGCCCTGGCCTTTGGCAAAATAGCCCAAGGTGGGGTAGGTGCCTGCGGTGCTCACCACGGTTTCCCCCGGCTCGCAGGTGGTGCGCAGGGCCAGGGCGATTAAACTATCGGCACCGGCATCTACCAGCATCGTTTCCAGCGCAATACCTTGCTGTGCGCTCAAGCGTTGTCGCACACCCAGCGCTTCGGCATCGCCGTAGCAGTAAACGTGTTCGGCCAGGGCATCGCCAAAGTGTTCGCGCAGGGCGCGGTGGGGCATATCCAGGCCTTCGTTAGAGCCCAGCCGGTGGGGGATCTCCTTTCCAATGCGGCGCTCTAATACTTTGATACCTGGAAAGGGGTTATGCGGGCCTTCGCCAGTTAAGTGCTCGGGATAACGGGGCGTGCTTTGGCAGGGCATGGTAAGTCCTAAAACAGTGTTAATGAGTAACTTAAAACGTTTATTGAAGTACTTTACCGCGATTTAAAAGCTTGAGCGGGTCGAGCGCTTGCTTGAGGACCCGCATCAGCTCGATCTCGGTGCTGGAGCGGCAGGTGCTCAGCCAGGGGCGCTTCTCCAGGCCAATGCCGTGTTCGGCGGAAACCGAGCCGCCAAGTACCTCCAGCGGCTGATAGACCATGGCTTCCACTTCACGGCGCACCTCGACCTTGGCGCTCCCCACGCTAACGGAAATATGCAGATTGCCATCGCCCAGGTGGCCAAAGACCACCAAACGCGCCTCGGGCCAGCGCTGGGTTAGCTGCGCTTCCAAGGCATTGGTGTAGCGCTGCATATCGGCAATCGGCAGGCTGACATCGAAGGTAAGCACCGGCGCCAAGCCTTTGACCAGCCCCTCAATATCCTCCCGAATCGCCCATAGCCCATCGCGCTGGGTAGTCGACTGCGCAATCACCGCATCGACAATCAGCTCGCTCTCTAACGCACTTTCTAAGGCTTCGCTGAACTGGTTGGCGTTGCGCTCGGCGTCGCTGCCCAGGGAATCAATGATCACATAAAACGGATGTTCAGTGGCAATCGGCGGGGTGTGGCGGCCCAGGGTTTCAGTGAGCAGCCGGTAGTGGTTTTGCCACATCACCTCAAAAGCGCCGAGGCCTCCGCCAAGCGCTTTGCCCATATGGCTGAGCAGCCCGGTGAGTGCCTCAAACGAGGGGCAGGCCACCATCGCCGTTTGCTCGCTGGGGGTAGGTGGCTGCAAGCGCAGCACCGCGCGGGTCACAATTCCCAGGGTGCCTTCGCTACCGATAAACAGCTGTTTTAAATCGAAACCGGCGTTGTTTTTCAACATGTGGTTCATGGAGCTGACCACGCGGCCATCGGCCATGACCGCTTCCAGGCCGAGTACCTGCTGGCGCATCATGCCGTAGCGGATCACCCGAACGCCACCGGCATTGGTGGCGATATTGCCGCCAATGGTACAACTGCCCCGAGCGCCCAGATCCAGCGGGAACTGCAGGCCGACCTCTTTCGCAGCTTCCTGAACCCGCTGCAGCGGTGCCCCCGCCTGCACGGTGAGCGTGCCGCCCACCTGGTCAATCGCTTCAATCGCGCTCATACGTTCCAGGGAAATCACCAGCTCATCCGGGCTAGCTTCTGCACCGTGCACCAACCCGGTTAATCCGCCGTGGGTGACCACCGGCTGCTGCAACTCATAGCAGGCGCGCATCACTTTGGAAAGCTGCTCGGTATCCGCCGGGCGAACAATCGCCCCAGCCTGGCAGGGGGCGCCGGTCATCCAATCCACGCGGCGGCTGTGCACATCATCGCCGGTCAATACATGGCCAGGGCCAACAATGGCGCGCAGCGCCTCCAGGGTTATTTGCATGTGTTTTCCTTAGCTTGTCTTTCCTATCCGACAAATTACGCTGTCGCTGCCACGGGGGCTTCGCGGCCGGGAATTGCCTTGAGCAGATCCTGGGTATACGCCTCACGCGGGGCGAGGAAAATCTGCTCGGCGCTACCTTGCTCGACGATGCGGCCGTGCTGCATGACCACTATGCGGTCGCAGATATGCGCGGCGACGCGCAGGTCGTGGGTGATGAACAGCAGCGAAAGCGACAGCCGCTGCTTCAACTCTTCCAGCAGTTCCAGTACCTGGGCTTGAATCGAAACATCCAGGGCTGAAACGGCCTCATCCGCCACGATCAGTTCGGGATTAAGCGCTAGTGCTCGGGCAATACCGATGCGCTGGCGCTGGCCACCGGAAAACTCGTGGGGGAAACGCTCCACGGCGCTGGCGCCCAAGCCCACCATGTCGAGCAGCTCGCCCGCCTGCTTGAGCGCTGCAGCTTTGGGCGTGCCGTTGGCAATTGGCCCCTGAGCAATCGCCATGCCCACTTTGGTGCGTGGGTTGAGCGAGGCGTAGGGGTCTTGGAATATCATCTGCACCCGGTGGCGTTCTCGGCGCAGCGCATCGCCTTTGAGCTGGGAAAGGTTCACCCCATCCAACAGCAGTTCGCCGCTGTCGGGGTGCTCCAAACGCACCACGCAGCGCCCGAGGGTGGACTTTCCGGAACCGGATTCGCCTACGATGCCCACCGTTTCACCCCGCGCCAAGGTGAGCGATACATCCTCAAGGGCACGCACTTCCCGGGCAGGTTTAAGCCAACCGCCTCGGGAGCGAAAGACCTTATTTAGCTGCTTGATTTCCAGCAGCGGGGCGACCTGGCTGGTTTCACGGTGGGGCGGCACCGCATTGCTTGGAATCGCTGCAATCAGCGCTTGGGTATAGGCGTCTTGAGGGTTCTCAAGCACCGACTTGGCGTCACCCAGCTCGACGATCTTGCCGTGGCGCATGACGCAGACGCGATTGGCAATTTCGGCCACCACGCCAAAGTCGTGAGTGATAAACATCACCGACATGCCGCGCCGCTGCTGAAGGTCGCGGATCAGCTCAAGTATCTGCGCTTGCGTGGTGACATCCAGCGCCGTGGTGGGCTCGTCGGCAATCAGTAAAATGGGCTCCAACGCCAGCGCCATGGCGATCATGACCCGCTGGCGCTGGCCGCCGGAAAGCTCGAACGGGTAGGCGCGAATGGCCTTCTCTGGCTGGGGAATACCCACTTCGATCAACAGCTCCAGCGCGCGAGCCTGGCGCTCTTTGGGGTTGAACTGGCCGTGGGCCTCGAACACTTCGGCAATTTGCGCGCCTACCCGCATCAGCGGGTTTAGGGCGGTCATCGGCTCCTGGAAGATCATGCCGATCTTTAGCCCACGCAGGGCGCGGTGCTGCTTTTCCGTTAGGGCGAGAAGATCCTGCCCTTCAAAGAGTATCTCGCCATGGGTGGCGTTCACGCCCTTGGGCAGCAGCCCCATCACAGCGTTGGCGGCCATCGATTTACCGGAACCGGACTCGCCCACCACGCACATGATTTCGCCGCGCTTCACCTCGTAGCTAACGTCCTCCACCGCCAGGGCGCGATCCGCCCCTTTGGGGAGCGCAATGTTCAGATCGCGAATGCTGAGGACGGTGTCAGCCGATTGATTCTCTGTAATAGGCATATAAAGTCCTTAGCGCTCGCGTGATAGTTTGGGGTTCAGTGCGTCGTCTAACCCTTCACCCACCAGGTTTAACGCCAGTACGGTGAGCAGAATCGCTACTCCTGGGAAGAAACTCAGCCACCACGCTTGGCGAATCACCGTGCGCGCAGCGCCAATCATATAACCCCAGGACATCACGTTAGGGTCGCCCAAACCGAGAAACGACAGCGCCGACTCCAGCAAAATCGCGGTGGCCACCATCAACGATGCCAGCACGATAATCGGCGAGAGCGTATTGGGCAGAATTTGGCGCAGAATAATCGTGGTGTTGGACTGGCCGACCAAGCGCGCCGCTTCGACATACTCGCGGTTGCGCAACGACATAAACTCGGCGCGCACTAAGCGAGCCACCGGTGGCCAGCTGACAATCGCGATCGCCAGCACGATGGAGGTGATGCTGGGCTGCATAATCGCCACCAGCACTATCGCCAGCGCGAAGTTGGGGATGGTCTGAAAGAACTCGGTAAAGCGCATCAGTACGTCATCAATGATGCCGCCGTAGTAGCCTGCAATCGCCCCCAAGGGAACGCCAATCAGCAGCGCCACGCTCGTCGACACCAGCCCGATCAACAGCGATACCCAGGCGCCGTGCATCAAGCCTGAGGCCACATTGCGGCCCATGGTGTCGGTGCCCAGGGGAAAACCATCTTGCGAGAGCGGGGGTAAAAAGGGCCGCTGAACCATTCGCCATGGCGATTCTGGAAACAGCAGCGGCGCCAGTATGGCCATGGTGATAATCAGCAGCAGGATGATCAGGCCGACGAGGGCGCCACGGTTTTGCGCGAAGCGTGCGAAAAAGCTCATGCGGCCCCCTTCTTGATGCGTGGATCAGCCAGGCTGTACACCAAATCGGTGATGATATTGAAGACGATGACCAAGGCTGCCGAGAAGAAGAAAATGCCCAGCAGCAGGTTGTAGTCGCGCTGCTGCAATGCTTCGAACATCAGCCGCCCGATGCCGGGCCAGGCAAACACGGTTTCGGTCAGGATCGCACCACCGACCATCTGCCCCGCCTGCAGGCCCGCTAATGTGATGATCGGCAGCAGGGCGTTACGCAACACATGACGGCGCTGGATAATGCTGGGCTTTAAGCCTTTGGCGCGGGCGGTTTTGACGTAATCCTGCTGCGCGGCATCCAACATCGACGTGCGCGTCATGCGGGTGTAAATCGCCATAAAAAATAGCGCTAAGGTGGTCGCTGGGAGCACCAAGTGCTTGGCAACATCGAGCACCAGCGCAAACCCCGTATGGCCTGCCCCCACGGTGTAGAGACCGTAGGCGGGCAGCCAGCCCAGGTAGACGGAAAACACCACCACCGACATCAGTGCGACCCAGAACAGCGGCGTGGCGTAGAACACCAGCGCCAGCGCCATGATCAGTGAGCCAGAGGGTTTCTTGACCCGTGCCGCGGCCATGGAGCCTGCCACGATGCCCAGCACCAACGAGAGCACGAAGGCAGTGCCAGTCAGCAATAGGGTGGCAGGTAAGCGATCCATAATCAGGTCAAATACAGGGACGCCCAACCGATAGGAGTAACCAAAATCGAGCATGGCGATACCTGATACATAGCGCCACAGCTGCACATACATCGGCTGGTCGAGCCCAAAGCGCTCGCGCAGTTGGTTTAGAAATTCCTGATCCGCGGCACCCGCTTCGCCAGCCAGAATCGCGGCCGGGTCACCGGGGGCCAGCTGAATCAGCAGGAAGTTAAAAATAACGATTAAAAACAGCACAATCACGGCTTTAAACAGCCGCATCAGAATGAGGCGCGCGTAAACCATAAGTAGTTTTCCTGACTAATACCTTCAAGACATAGCTGAAACACCCAGGCGGCGTTCATCGCCTGGGTGGGGCTTAGGCATTTGCTAAAAAACTAGCGATCTAGCCAAGCATCTTTAAAGCCGTCGTTAACACCCACGCCTGAAGTAACCAGGTTCTGCACATCACAGCGGTACAGGGTCGGGAAGCCCAGCTCCATCAGCCAGCCAACGGGCACGTCTTCATGGAGGATTTCCTGTACTTCGCGGTAAAGTTTTTCGCGCTCTTCGTCGGGGAAAGCCGTGGCGGCCTCGTTAAACAGCTCGTCGACGCGCTCGTTTTCGTAGCCTTCCACGTTATTCCAGGGCGAACCCTTGGCAATGTTGTCGGAAAGGTAGGTGCGTGAAATACCTAGCGCGGGGTCGCCATACTGGTAGAGATAGGTAAAGGCGAGATCGTAATCCCAATCGCCCAGGCGCTGGTTCCAGCCGCCCACATCGGTGGCTTGGGTTTCAACGTTAATACCCACTTCGCGCAGGTTCTGCTGTACGGCTTCGGCCCAGCGCGTCCAGGTTTCCCCATAGGGCAGCGGCAGAATAGTGATCTCTTCCCCGTCGTAGCCCATTTCATCCAGTAGCTCACGGGCGCGTTCGGGGTTGTGATCGTAGGGTTCCAGATCGTCGTTCTGGAAGCGCGCATTGGAGCCAAAGGCGGAGAGCGGCACATTGCCCAGGCCGTTCCACAATACATCTTTAGCGAACTCGCGATCCATGGCGTACATCACCGCCTGACGGAAACGTTTATCCGCCGTGGGGCCTTCGCGGTTGTTCATCCACAGCATGGCAAAGGGGCTGAAGTACTCGTGGCCCTCTTCGGTCATGCAGACGTTATCCATCTCGGCCAGGCGGGGAATATCGAAGTTCTCGACGGTACCGCTGGGCAGCACGTCAATGGTTTCATTTTCGAACGCCACCGCACGGGAAGCGCCGTCAGGAATGATGTGCCAATTGACGCCATCCAGGTAGGGCAAGCCCTCTTCGTAATACTCTTCGTTTTTAACCAACTCGATCACCGTGCCGCGCTCCCAGTTGGAGAACTTAAACGGGCCGGTGCCGATGGGGTGGTCA
The DNA here is from genome assembly GCF_013416325.1 of Vreelandella sedimenti. GTDB lineage: Bacteria > Pseudomonadota > Gammaproteobacteria > Pseudomonadales > Halomonadaceae > Vreelandella > Vreelandella sedimenti. The sequence goes on along the minus strand of NZ_JACCGK010000012.1, from coordinate 151,137 downwards.
TTATGCTCGTTATCGCGGAAGTCGGTGCCCGCGTAGAGGTGCTCGGGCACCATGGTGAAAGTGCCCGCCTCGAAGGAGAGCAGGAAAGGGCCGAAGGGTTGAGTCAGGGTAAACACGACGGTGTGGTCGTCGGTGGCTTCGATGCTCTCCACGTGCTGCAGCACGGCGCGGGCACTGGGGTTCAACTCGCGGTGGAAGACATCGGCGGAGAACACGACGTCATCGGCGGTAAAGGCTTCGCCGTCGTGCCAGGTAACGCCTTCACGCAAATGGAAGGTGTAGGTGCGGCCATCTTCGCTGACTTCCCAGGACTCCGCCAACTGCGGCATGGGCTCTAGGTCGGTGGAGTAGCGCAACAGGCCTTCGTAGATATTGCCCGAGACGGTACGTGTGGGCGCGTTCTGAACCATGCCCAGCACCAGGCCTGGCGGCTCGGGCTGAATAATGGTGTTAACGACACCGCCCTCTTTGGGATCATCAGCCAGGGCGGCGGAGGTAAAAGCGAGTGCTGCAGCGGAAATAGCCAAAGCTAAAGGTTTTTTCATGTTTCCTGCTCCTCGGTTATTAGCACGTAATGTGGTTACGTAGTCGTTAGGCGAGCGAGGCGTGTCAGACCCTGTTGTGATGTTTGTTAGGGATCTGTTTTGACCATAGCAGCACTTGGTAAAACTGTCGACAGTCGGCAATCGTTCGTCGACAAGTGGCTTTTTTTCGTCATACTGGGAAGAACACGTCATATCCCATGAGTGAATGCGATGGCCTCACCAACGGCGGCTCCCAGGGCCTTTATCCAGCAGCAGAATCTGGTCGAACAGGTTGCTGACTATTTAACCCAAGCGATTATTCAGCAACACTTTTTACCCGGAGAACGGCTCTCGGAAGTGCAGCTTTCCCGCGACTTGGGCGTTAGCCGTGCGCCGGTGCGTGAGGCCGCTCGTTTGCTGGAAAGCCGGGGTTTATTGATCTCGAAACCGCGCCGAGGCTTCTTTGTTCGCGCGTTGAATGCCGTTGAACTCGAAGACGTGTTTGATTTGCGGCTCTGTCTTGAGCGCCATGGGATCGAACGCCTGGCAGAACGCTATACCGCCGATGCTCAGCGCGCACTCAAGCAGCAGGTTGAGGTGCTATGTGAAGCGGCAGCCGGGAACGATGGCACCCGCCGCATCGAGGAGGATTTGCAGTTTCATCGACTGATGCTGCACTACGCAGGCAACGAGCGTCTGCTGCGTGCCTTTGACGACCTGTCCCATGAGCTGCGCCTCTGCATCACCCTAATTACCAAAACTCATGAAGCCCCTGACACCATCGCCACCAGCCACTTTAAGTTGCTTGACGCGCTGGATAGCGGCAACCCTGCCGCCTGCCGTGAGGCGATTGACTACCATATAGGCGTTGCCCGCGATTTCGTGGTCAAGGGTGTGGGCGAAACCGGAGATAGTGACGATGAAGACGTTCTTCCACGCTGACCAACTGCTTCATCAGCCGCAAACCTACTTCTCCCGTGGCAAGATGCGAACACCCCAGGAAGTGCCTGAACGCGCCACGCACCTGCTGGCCGCCGCCAAGCAGCTAGGGTTTGATATTCAAGTGCCCGCGGATCATGGCGTGGCGCCGTTAAGGGCAGTGCACTCGTTGGCCTATCTGCGCTTTCTCGAAAGTGCCCATCGGCGCTGGCATGCCCTTGGCGAAGATTGGGGTGAAGAGGTTATCTCCAATATTTTTGTGCGTTCGCCCAATGCTCTGCGCGGCATCTTGGCGGAAGCCGGGCGTTACTTGGCTGACGGTAGCGCTCCCCTGGGCCAGCATACCTGGCAGTCTGCTTATTGGTCGGCGCAGAGTGCGGTCGCCGGGGCTGAGACTCTGTTAACCGGGGAGCGATTCGCCTATGCTTTATCGCGCCCGCCGGGCCACCACGCGGGCATCGACTCCGCCGGTGGCTTTTGCTTTCTCAATAATGCCGCCATTGCCGCGCAGCGACTCACCTCACGCTACCCCCGCATCGTCGTGTTAGATCCCGATATGCACCACGGCCAGGGCATTCAGGAGATTTTCTACCAGCGCGATGATGTTATGTACATTTCGATCCACGGCGATACCACCAACTTCTACCCGGCGGTGACCGGCTTCGAAGACGAGCGCGGGCAGGGGGCCGGGCTGAGTTATAACCTTAACCTGCCAATGCCCCATGGATCACAGGAGTCGGTGTTTTTTGACCGCCTGGAGCAAGCCTGCCAGGCCATCCGCCTGTTCGAACCTGACGCCATCGTGCTGGCGCTGGGGTTTGATATCTACGAGCGTGACCCCCAAGCCAAGGTCGCCGTTTCTACAGCGGGGTTTGCTGAGCTTGGCCGCAGGCTAGCGGGTCTGAATACTCCCACGCTAGTGGTGCAGGAAGGCGGCTACTACTTGGAAGGGCTGGAGGCCAATGCGGTGAGTTTTTTTGAGGGGCTGCTTGGCAAGGCGTAATGAGTAAGACAAGCCATCAAGGTGTCTGGCAATATAGCCACTTTCAGCGATCAGCAAGACGATTCGGATAGTCATTGAGATAGTCATTGAAAGGACATGGCATGGCCATGATGACTTAGTGGGTCGGCCTGATGCCGTAAGGCTGGTTTAGGTGGTTATCAACTTTTTAAAGTCCACGTCGTATAAGGAAGGTACAATCAAAAAATCATGTGCATTTTCCTGAGTCAACGGATTGGGATATAAAAATAGCGGAAAATATGAGTTCGGATACTTAGTCTTCCTTAAAAAGGCTAAACGATAGAGTGAAATCCGTAAGAGCGGCATTCAGGCGCCCGCTGCGTTGTATTAAACAACCAGTTTTGCCAAGCGTTTGGACTATGTCTTAATAGAATAATGCCCATAATAACTAGCTATATACTGACTAGCTTGACTAAGGTAATGAATGAATTCATAATTATTTTTGTGTTAAAATTTAATCTACTATGTCAATAAATGCCTGTACACCAGTACAAGCCTAGGTTTAGAGAATATCGATCATGGATAAAATTAGGCAGAATACACTGCACGGTGAGGTCGCCGAGCGAATTCGTGTCATGATCACTCAAGGGAAGTTAACACCTGGTAGTCGTGTTCCTGAAAAGCAGCTATGTGAGCAGTTTGGTGTATCACGAACCCCCCTCAGAGAAGCTTTGAAAGTTCTAGCTCATGAAGGTTTTGTTGAACTTTTGACAAATCGTGGAGCTAGAGTCGTTAAATTGACTAAAACCACTCTTAAGAATACCTTTGAAGTTATGCAGAGCCTAGAGTCTCTTTCGGGAGAGCTGGCCTGTGCGAGGATTTCTGAGGATGAGCTTACGAATATTGAAGTGCTTCATTATCAGATGCTGGCTTACTATAAGAGTGGAAATATGAAGGAGTATCTACTGACTAATCAGCAGATACATGAGGCCATCGTACTAGCTTCTCAGAATGATATACTTATTGATGTTTATAAAAACCTCAATCATCGAGTGCACCGTGTACGCTTCACCGCTGAGCTCAGCAATGACTATTGGTCCAAAGCGGTAGCGGAGCATGAAGCGATGATCGTAGCGCTCCGAGCACGTGATGGCGCTAATTTAGGCCAGGTATTGCGCCGCCACTTACGTGATAAATTAGAGGTGTCGGCTCTTGATGAGATGGCTGAGTAGTTAAGAAGTCTCGACTAACAGGGTGTACGGTCAGTGAAAAAGCCAGCCCAGATACTATTATGCTTATGTTAAGTATGTAGTAGCGCTAGTTTGGCACAGGCTTTCAGGTGCAATACGATAAACTCTTTGTGCAGTATCATGGAAGAGCTGGCGTTGCTCGGTATTGGTTAGTTCGTTTGTGATCTTAAGAAAACCTGAAAAGATAGTTTCAAATGTTGCAACCAAACTATCTACAGGGAAATTACTAGCGAACATGCAACGCTCCACGCCGAAGAGCTCGATGGTCTCAAGTACGATTCGACGGTTAGCCTCTTCTGTCCAAGTTGCTCCCTGCACTCCAATTCCTGAAATTTTTACTTTTACATTGGGATGGTGAGCCACTTGAGCCATAGCCTTACGCCAACCCTGGAGCCCTTCTTCGCTTCGATCTGCAGGTAAACCGGTATGATTAATGATGATCGTCGTATCGGGATGGGCAGCGGCGAGGTCGGCTGCTTCACGGAAGTGCCACCATGGACTCTGTAGGTCGAAAGAGAGGTCATGGGCGGCTAGCCGAGCGAAACCGCGACGCCAAACCGGATCACCCATGGAACCTGGGGCGCCGGTCTCCACTGCGTTGGGCGATGGAGCGGCGCGGGGCTTATGGCGAATCCCGCGCACCCGTGAGTAGGCGCAGTGCGCCGCCAATACATCCTCGATATCCGGTTGGTCGAGGCGTGCCTGGGCAACCATTACACTGGGCAGCCCCTCCCTTTCGGCTAGTTCATGGGCCCAGCGGGTTTCCTGAACGGGCGTTTTGGCATCCCACTCGGTCTCGATGAAGACCGACCCCACCACACGATAATTTGTCGTGTCGCGTCTGTAATCCTCGGGCAAGTAGTTGCGCCGGATGGCGCTGTAATCGCCATAGCGAAACGGAATCATCGGATCATCGCAGAGCCATGGCAGGTAGTTACGTTCGAGGTCCCAGAAGTGCTGGTGCGCATCGATGATGGGAAGTGGCGTCATGACGAGCTCTCCGGCGTTGCACCTTCCAGCAGCGATACGATGGCGGCGCCATCCAGCTCTCCCTTGCCCTGTGAAACCAGCATGCTGAAGAGGGAGTTGGCGGTGCCCGCCATGGGCATGGAAACATTTAAGGCGTTGGCGGCGTCCTGCAGCATATGCAAGTCCTTGAGAATCTGCCGGGCGTAGCCACGCGGCTCGAAGTCGTTCTCCACCATGCGGGGCAAGAGATCGTTGAGCAGGTTGCCGCCGGCATAGCCCGAGGAAAGGGCCTCGGGGATCTTACTAACATCGATACCGAACCGGTTACCAAGGTTGCAGGCTTCGGCGATCACACAGTAGTTGGAGAGTACCAGCGCCTGGTTGATCAACTTGGTGGCTTGCCCAGCGCCGACCTCGCCCATACGGGTGAATTTTCCAAGGGCGCTCATCAATGGCTCGATGGCGTTGATAGCGGCTTGCCCACCGCCGGCCATGATGGCCAGGCGCCCCTCGGTGGCAGCGCCGGGGCCTCCAGAAACCGGGGCGTCTACAAATTGCATGCCGTTACGTTCCAGCAAGGTTTTTGCCAGGCGTTTGGTGGTCTCGAGTTCCGTCGTGGAGTGGTCAACCATGGTCTTGCCTTCACCTGGGATGACCTCGGCGATACCGCCCTCGCCGAGGATGACCGCCTCCACGGCTTTGGTGGAGATCACGCACACCTGAATAATGTCGGCGCGCTCGGCGACCTTGGCCGGCGACTCGGCAATCTCAACACCCTTGGCCTTGGCGGCCTGGCAGCAGGTGTCGTCGATATCATAGCCGATAACTGAATAACCACTTTCGATGAGGCGCGCGGTGAAACCGGCACCCATCTTGCCGAGTCCGATGAAACCGATAGTTGATTTGCTAGTCATTTTACTACTCCTTCATACCAGTACAGTCGCTGATTGGTTTAGGCCACGCTCTTTAGCGCAAGAAGCCCGGTAGCCAAAGCACTAGGTCTGTTGCGAATGTAATAATTGCCAGTGTGATAAGCAGCGGGATATAGAAAGGAATAAGTGCTTTCAAAAGCTGGCGCAGCGAGACTTGAGCAATCGATGATACGAGGAATAAAGAAAGGCCCATGGGTGGGGTCAGTAGCCCAATCATCAGATTGAAAATGGCGACAATGCCCAGGTGTACCGGGTCAACTCCTGCAAGCACCATGGGTGGCGCCACAATGGGCACGATTAACAGGGTTGCAGTGGTCGAGTCGAGAAAAATACCTGCAATGAAGAATATCAGATTCGCGATGAGCAAGAGCATTAATGGATCTTGGGATATCTGCAATATGAAGGCAGCGAACTGCTGTGGAATCTGCTCAACAGATAAGATCCAACCAAACATGGAGGCCGCGGCCACGATGATCAGTATCGCGCTCGTTGTCTTTAGTGTGGCCATCATTGAGTTTATCAAGTGTGGCCAGGTCAGCTCCCGGTAAAAAATCGAGCTAACCACCAGCACATAGGCCGCTGTGACAGCTGCTGCTTCCGTGGGCGTAAACAAACCCAATAACATCCCTGAGATCATTAACGCCGGTGCCAGAAGTGCGGGCAAGGCAGGGATGAATGACTTATACAGTTCGCTGGCCGTGGGAAGTCTAGGAGCGCGAGGCATGTCGTGTTTGATCGCCAAAATTGCTGCTGTGATCATTAACAGCGCCGTGCAGATCAATGCAGGAACGATACCAGCGAGAAGGAGCTGCACAATGGAGACGCTCGTGACCGATCCATAAACTATCAGCGGAATGCTAGGGGGGAATATCGGGCCTACGACGGCTGATGAGGCAGTGACCGCCGCCGAGAAGGGAGCGCCATACCCCCTTTTCTTCATGGCTTCGATCTCTATTTTGCCTAACCCACCTACATCGGCAAGAGACGCGCCTGACATACCTGAGAATATCAAGCTTGAGAAAATATTGACCTGTGCCAATCCGCCAGGTGCCCTCCCAACCAGGGTGTTAGCAAAATGGAAGATTCTGTCTGTAATACCAGACTGATTCATTAAATTCCCGACAAAGATGAAGATTGGTACGGCAACCAATGGAAAGCTGTCGAGAGAATAAGTGATGCGCTGGCCGAGAAGCCCGATTGGAAACCCTTCAATAAGAACATACATCACCGAAGGAATGAGGATGGCATAAACCACAGGGAAGCCGAGTAGGAAAAACACTAAGAACAAAGCCAGTATCATAAAGCCCATTTTTTTATCCTATAAACCGATGCCGGGATTAGGGCGAGGGGACTTGAATCCCTGGTGGAAATGCATGAAAGCAGCTCCAGCGAAACCCAGGAAAGTAGTGCTGAAGAAGATCCAATAGGGAATTTTGAGAACAGGCGTAGCTTTATTCAAATTTGCTTGTACTGTGATGAATGCAGCATATGCAATGAAAAGACACGTAATGATGGATAACAGAGCGATAATCTTGTATAGCCATATTTTTATCGTGCTAGGCAATGTCTCGCGAAGCTCCGCCATTTCGATGTTTTCACCACTTGAGATTGCAAGTGGGTAAGAAGAGAACACCAGACAAATGAGCAAGAATCTAGTGAGTTCTCCCGCTCCTGGAATAGAAAACCCAAATACGGAGCGAGTTATAACCTGCATAAAAGGGACAAGTATCATGCCTGCTAGCAAAGCTAAGCAGAAAACTTCTAACAGCCTTTTTCCGGTTCTCATGCTGGCGACCCTATGTGGTAGTAAGTAAGGGCAGCGAGGACTACTGTATTCCTCGCTGCCAAACTATTACTCTATTTCCGCTATTTGTTCGATATAGGGTTGAAAGTTAGGGTAGTCCTCGTTTATTTGTGCCAAGACCTGCTCACGGAAGGCTTCCAACTCAAGCCCGTTCTCTTCGGTGACGAAGGTCATACCCTTTTCCTTTAATTCTTCGACTAGGCTAGCTTCCCGCTCTTGTGCCCACTGGAGGGATTCTTGAGCTTTTTCTTCTAGTATACGTGTAATGGTCTCTTGATGGCCTTCGTCCAAGGATTGCCATGTGTCTTCGTTGATGAAAACGGCTAATATGGAGTGCATGTGCCCCGTCATTGAGACATGGGACTGCACTTCATAGAGGCTATTGGACATAAGCATGGTCAGAGGATTTTCCTGGCCAACTACAAGCCCCGTCATTAATGAAGTCGGAAGTTCTGAGACTTCGACCGGTGTCGGATCAGCGCCAAACCCATTGACCATTGAAATCCATATATCAAGTGGTACCGCACGGAAAGGCTTGCCTTCCAGATCAGCGGGAGAGTAAACGGGGAAGTTGGCGGTAATATGTCGAGCCCCTCGGTACATGCGGCCAATAATACGCATATCACCTTCTTCAACGAGCTTTTCGTTCATTTCACTGATGACAGGAGAGTGAGGGTCTGTAGCTTTCAGGGCATGCTCTGCATCACGATAAATGAAAGGCGCGTTGAATACGGCAATGTCGGGAACGGTTTGGGCGAGCGAGGCAAATTCGTGATGTGCCATTGATATCGATCCAAGTGACACACCATCGACCATTTCGGCAACACCCCCAAGCTGGCTTGACGGGAACAGGCTAAACGTGATCTCACCGTCGGTTGCTTCCTCAATTGAGGCTGCCGCTTCGGACGCATAGCGTGTCTGCGAATCTCCTTCTGCACCAACATGGGCATAGCGTAATGTTTCGGCTGAAACCGACAAAGTTGTAACGCTAATGGCTAAAGTGGCAATTGTTAGTGTGAGCTTTTTCTTGAGAAACATGTTGTACCTCTCTTTTTTGTTTTCGTGTAGTTCAGGCTAATTTTATTGTTGCTTTTTTAAGCTTGGCTTCTTGCTATTACCTCAAGTTGCCTATGAGTTACCCTATCTGTTAAAATTTATTATGCACTCATAATTCATTTTTGAGAGTTGTACTTTCGTCGATGACTTCTGATCATCGACTTATAAAATTTAACCCCATTCGGCAGGCGATATCGAAGGCGTGGCGTATAGCTTCGACGTTGGCTTTTCCTTGTCCTGCGATATCAAAGGCGGTGCCATGGGCCGGGGTAGTAATAGGGATCGGCAGTCCACCCTGAACAGTGACGCCGCGTTCGAAGCCCATCAGCTTCAAGGCGATTTGCCCCTGGTCGTGATACATGGTCACTATGCCATCGAATTCTCCATCCCGGGCGCGCCGAAAGATAGTGTCGGCGGGGAAGGGGCCCTGGGCTGCGAAGCCCTCGTCGCGGCATGTGTCGATTGCCGGTGCAATGATGTCTATCTCTTCACGGCCGCAGGTTCCCCCCTCTCCAGCGTGAGGGTTTAGCGCCGCTACCCCGATACGGGGCTGCTCTATGCCAGCGGCTACCAACGCATCATGAATCAACCGGGTGGCGCTGAGGATGCGTTCAGGCGTCACATGCGACGCCGCCTCAGCAAGCGGGATATGTGAGGAGATGCGCGATGTCCAAAGGTTGCCCAGGGTGTTGAATTCGCAGACGGGGGTCTTGACCTTTAGATGGTCGACGAAGAAGTGGAGCTCATCCTCGTGTTTCAGCCCGCCCTGTTTCATGGAGAGCTTGTTGAGCGGGGCAAAGCAGATCGCATCGACATGTCCATCACTGGCGCCGTCCATGCACTGCGCCAGCACTTTGAGTACCGAGGTGCCGCACAGGCCACTGACCTGGGCGTATTCAACATCTTTCGGCTTGATGGTCGATGTCGGTAACAGCACTGGGCCTGTCTGGCCGCGCGCCTCTGCAAGGCTTGCGATTTCAGGGAGTTCATGGCGGATGCCAGCCACACGTTGACCTTCCTCCCATAGCCAGCGGTCACCTACGACCACGATGCTGGCTTGGCCCGTCGCATCGTGGTCCCCCAGCAGTCTGGCCACCAGTTCGGGCCCGATGCCAGCTGGGTCGCCGAGGGTCAGGGCGATACAGGGTTGTACTTGGGGCATGTTACGAATCTCCTCAGTGGTTGTGTTCACTTTTCCTTCCATGCCTGACCGTCAGGGTAAACATGGCGAGACAGCGACTCCGGGTGCATGGTGATACTGTAGCCGGGCGCCATGGGGACCTGATAGCGACCATTACGTATCAACACCGGGTTTTCGAAATGCTCGTGCAGGTGGTCGACGTATTCCAGGATACGGCCATCCAGCGAGCCCGAAACGGCGATGTAGTCGAACATCGAAATATGTTGGACATACTCGCAGAGGCCGACACCGCCAGCATGCGGGCAGACCGGCACGCCAAACTTGGCGGCCATTAATAGCACGATGATGACCTCGTTGAGTCCTCCCAGGCGGGCGGCATCGAGTTGGCAGTAGTCGATGGCTTCAGCCTGTAGCAGTTGCTTGAACATGACCCGGTTATGACAGTGCTCACCTGTAGCGACACCGATCGAACCGAGGCGTTGACGTATTGCGGCATGCCCCAGTATATCGTCGGGGCTGGTGGGCTCCTCGATCCACAAAGGGTCGAATTCGGCCAGCTGACGCATGTTGGCGATGGCTTCATCGACATCCCACATCTGATTGGCGTCCATCATCAGGGTACGGTCCCAGCCGATCTCCTCCCTGAGAATTTGGGCACGCTGGCAGTCTTCGTTGAGATCGCCGCCCACTTTCTGCTTGAAGTGTGTCCAACCTTCCGCCAGGGCTTCGCGAGCGAGACGACGCACTTTGTCAACGGAGTAGCCGAGCCAGCCAGCCGAAGTGGTATAAGCGGGATAGCCTTGCTCACACATTTTCTGTTCCCGGCTTGCCTTGCCGCTAACCTTGCGCCGGAGAATGGCTAATGCCTCCTGAGGTGTCAGGGCATCGGTGACGAAGCGGAAGTCGAGGCAGTTAACGAGCTGTTCTGGGGACATGTCGACGAGTAGTTTCCATACCGGTTTCTGCTCTGATTTGGCCCAAAGATCCCATATGGCATTGACGATGGCCGCGGTGGCCAAATGAATGGCGCCTTTTTCTGGCCCGGTCCAACGAAGTTGGCTATCGCCGCTGGTCAGATGTCGCCAGAAGGTTCCCATGTCGGAGGTGATGGCCTCGAGATTGCGACCCTCGATCAGATAGGCGAGCGATTGAACCGCTTTGACACAAATCTCGTTACCACGCCCAATCGTGAAAGTGAGTCCGTTCCCCACAAGCCCGTCGCTGGTGTCGGTATGCAAGGTCACATAGGTGGCCGAATAGTCCGGCGCAGCATTCATGGCATCAGAGCCATCCAAGGATCGAGAGGTGGGAAATCGAATGTCCTGAACGTCCAGATGGGTAATCATGGTCATCGGCAATGGGCCCTTGTGTATTTGTTGGCATGACTCGCTTCAGCTTAGCCTTGCCGTTCAATAACCTGCCAATCAAAAATTGACTAGTAGCGATTACTTCTAGTTATCATATGTTGTATCGATATGAGCTTGCTTTGGATACATGCGATGGTGAAGGAGACATGATGGATAAGCTGATGTCCGCCAGCCTTAACAGCTGGTTACGTTTCAAGCATCTACAATTGCTGGTGAATCTCGAGCAGAGCCGTAACATGCACGCGGCCGCTAGACAGATGAATCTAAGTCAACCAGCGGCGAGTAAGATGTTGCGCGACCTGGAGACCTACTTCGGATTTTTGATCTTCGAGCGTCAGCCTCGCGCCATGGTTACGACCGACCTCGGTAAAGTTGTGGTAAGGCATGCGGAACGCCTTCTGAACGACGTTCAACGACTGGTCGATGACGTTCAGGTCTTGCGCGAAGGGGGGTACGGTCATCTTGTGATCGGCGCGATTCCTGCAGCAGCTCCCGAAATTCTGCCCGCCGCTATCGCCGCCCTTAAAGAGCGGCGACCAAGGCTATCGGTGAGTATTGACGAACAGAGCAGCGATCGACTGCTCCTAGCGCTCGAGTGCAAGCGGCTTGATCTGGTCATCGGCCGCTTGACACATGTCAGCCAACACAATCTTTTCGACTTCGAGCCACTCCTTGAGGAACCACTGCGAGTCGTCGCTCGTCGGGAACATCCTCTCGCCACTGTCGATGGTGTGACACTAGATGGACTGAGCGGCTGGCCTTGGATTTTGCATCCGTTGGCCAGCCCCATGCGAGGCATATTCGAAGAAGCCTTGGCTGACGAAGGGATACCTTCACCTGTGAACACCATCGAAACCACCTCGACACAGTCCATTCTGCAGTTGCTACTGGCCTCCGACATGCTGGCCATATTGCCTCGCTCGGTATTACACCGGCCGCTGGCCAGCGGTCAGTACGTCACGTTATCCATTACCGTCGGCAAACCCCTGGATTACTACGGCATCATTACCCTCAAGCATGAACCTCTCTCTCCGGCAACAGCCGAATTGATTGTCGAGTTGAGGCAGCAAGTCCAGTTGGCTACTATTCGTTGACGTACGTTATGGATAACGCTTACCGGCACCGGACTCATTTTCGTGCCTGGTCGGTCAGAATGCTGACAAGCTCGGGTATCGTCGAGTGAGCATGACCCGAGGACTCTGCGTCGTCTAGTACTTGGTAAATTCCTGCAGCCGCGCTCTTTGTTGCACCGGTATCGTTCGCCATGGTTAGGTAGTAGCCTAGATCCTTGTGCGCGTTGGCGATACTGAAGCGGAACCCGCTGTCATCCCGCGAAAGAATATACGGGCGCAGCCGCTCCAATACGGTGCCTGCGCCACCACCATGTGCCAGTACGTCGACCAAAACCTCTGCTTCGATGCTGCCTTGTTCCGCACAGGCCGCCGCCTCCGCCAGTACCGTGGAAAAGCCGACTGAGACGAAGTTATGCAGCAACTTCAATTTATGACCCGAGCCAACCGATCCGGCATGAGTGATATTTTCAGCATAACTTTGTAGCAGGGGGAGTTGGGTTTCGAAGAGCTCATGGTCGCCTCCGACGATCAGGTTGAGCCGGCCCTCGGCGGCTTCCTTGGGTGTGCGAGTCATCGGGGCATCCAGGAAACGGCCTCCCGCTGCTTCCACGGCCTCGGCGATCCGCAGGGTGGAGCTGGGTATCGCGGTCGAACAATCGATGACAACGGTACCCGAGTGAAGGCCCTCCAGAACGCCACCGTCACTGAACAAAACTTCTTCCACCTGGGGCGTGCCGGTAACACAGAGGATGATGACGTCGGAGTGGGAAGCGAGAGCCGCCCCAGTGGGATAGGCGGTCGCACCCTTGGCGATCAGATCCTCGACCGGTTGGTTGCCGGGATGTTCCAGGAAGCTCAGAGGCCAGTCATGGCGTTGAAGGCTGCTGGCAATTCCATGGCCCATTAAACCGACGCCGATCATGCCGACCCGTTGTTGCTTGCTGCTCATATGTGATGTCCTTTGTCGTTTGGCCGGTCGGGATTCAAAGACCACCCATGCAGAGATATTTGATTTCGATATAGTCATCGATGCCGTACTTGGAACCCTCGCGGCCAATACCGGACTCCTTGACCCCGCCGAAAGGGGCCAGCTCGCTGGAGATGATGCCTTCGTTGATGCCCACGATGCCACATTCCAAGGCTTCCGCGACGCGCCAGACGCGCCCCACATCACGGGTATAGAAGTAGCTGGCCAATCCCAGCGAGGTGTCATTGGCTTGGCGAATCACATCGTTTTCATCGCTGAATCGTAACAGCGGGGCCACCGGGCCGAAGGTTTCGTCGTGCATGAGCAGGGAATCGGATGAGACATTAGTCAGGATCGTCGGCTGGAAGAAATTCCCCTGCAACGCGTGGCGTTGCCCGCCCAGGTAAACGCTAGCCCCCTTGGCCTTCGCATCCTCGATATGTTGCTCCACTTTTTTGACGGCAGCCGGGTTGATCAAGGGGCCAAGCGCTACTCCCTCCTCGAGGCCATTGCCGACTTTTTGTGCACTGACGGCACTGGCCAGCCGGACGGCAAAGTCGTCGTAGACCTTGTCGTGAACGAAAATCCGGTTCGCGCAAACGCAGGTCTGTCCGGTATTGCGAAACTTGGACGCCATTACTCCTGCAACTGCTTGGTCAAGGTCAGCATCCTCAAAAATGATGAAAGGCGCATTGCCGCCCAGTTCCATTGAGACCTTTTTGACGGTTTTCGCACACTCGCCGAGCAGTATCTTGCCGACCTCGGTAGAGCCGGTGAAAGAGAGCTTGCGTACCCGCGGGTTGGCGGTCAGCTCGCCGCCCACAACACTCGCACTCCCCGTCACCACATTCAATACACCCTGAGGAACTCCGGCCCGCTCGGCGAGTTCGGCCAGCGCCAAGGCCGAATAGGGTGTGCTGGAGGCTGGCTTGACGACCACGCTGCACCCCGCTGCCATGGCCGCAGCGGCTTTGCGTGTGATCATGGCGTTGGGGAAGTTCCAGGGAGTAATGGCGGCCACCACACCGACGGGCTCCTTGGTGACGACGATGCGACGATCATTGGCATGGGCCGGGATGACGTCGCCATAGACCCGCTTGGCTTCTTCACCGAACCATTCGATGAAGGAGGCGCCGTAGGCGATTTCTCCCCTGGCCTCCTGGAGTGGCTTGCCCTGTTCGAGTGTCAGTATCTGCGCCAGATCCTCCTGGTGCTCCATGCACAGATCGAACCACTTTCGCAATATCGAGGAGCGCTGCTTGGCTGTTTTGGCTTTCCATAAGGGGAAGGCGCGATCGGCGGCATCGATAGCCGCGCTAACCTCGTCCTTGCTTAGCTTGGGGACTGTCCCCAAGCGTTCATTGGTGGCTGGGTTGGTGACTTCGATGACACTCCGTGTTTCGGCATTTGTCCAACGTCCGTCAATGTAGCAATGCTGCCGGAATAGAGCAGAATCGTTCAGCTTCATTTTGTTTTCCTATAGGAGAATATAAAAAAATTCAGATAAAAACTCAGCCATGCAGTCAATAAGGGAATCGACCTGTTCCCAGAGCTTGGTAGTTTTTTAAATGTGCATTATGAATTCAAAACTATGTATTAGACTTTTGTATTGGATATGCTTGAGCGAACTCTGGAAAGCAGATTAGAGCCTCAGTTGGGAAGTCCTGAAGCTTCTTTTCAAGGCTTTGAAAGTAATTGTTAAAACGATTTATTTGTAATTTTCGATTTAAGTCAAGGGTGCATTGCGAGATACAGGGAGAGCATCGACTAAGGTCTACGTTGAAAAAATGAATTATGAGTTCAAAATCACTACAGCCTAGGTAGTATAAGGTATGCGAGGTGCAGGTTTTTCTCTGCAAGCCGAGGCGGACTTTGAGCAAGCTGTCGTACTTTGAACTCATCCACATGATGGATGCGTATGACGATTAAGTTTGCTTCAGTCGTGAAATATAACGGAAAAGCCACAACAATAATTTGGGTGAAAACATGATCATAGTGAAACAGCTTAGTAAGGTCGCGCTGTCAGGTGCGGTTGGTATCACTCTTATCAGCGGTAGTGCGAACGCTTGGGAACCCGAGCGTAACGTGGAGTTTGTTGTTCCCTACAGTGCTGGTGGCGGTAGTGACATCAATGCTCGCATGTTGGTGGAGACGTTTCGGCAGAGCGATCTTGTCGACGAAACTATTCTGGTCAACAATCGGCCTGGCGGCTCGGGCGCTGTCGGTAATAGCTATACCTATAACAAGGGCGACGACAACCACACCATCATGACCTTCAATGGAGGGCAGATGATGAGTATGGTGACCAATGACGCCAATGTTCAGCTGGAAGACTTGACCCCCCTCGGCACGCTCGCGCTTGATACGCTCCTTCTGGGCGTTGCCGCCGATAGCGATGTCGAAAGCCTCGACGACCTCATCAAAAAGGCAGAAGAAGACTCTGATAGCATCGCAATTGGCGGTGCTGGCCGTGGAGGCGAGGATCATCTTGCTTTCGCCATGATCAATTCTAGCCTGGGCACGGATTTCCAGTACGTACCCTTCGGTGGCACGGGTGAAGTGACGTCTGCCTTGCTGGGTGGCCATATCGATGCTGCTGTATATAAGCTTGGATCGCGTATGGATCCGAGTCAGGTGCGCAGTCTTGCAGCGCTTTCTGATGAGAGGCTCGAAGCACCTTACGATGATGTTCCGACCTTTGCTGAACTTGGTTACCCTGATATCCAACTAATGATTTTCCGTGGCTATGCGGGCCCTCCTGATATGTCGGATGAAGCGGTAGCTTATTGGGAGGACGTTCTGAAGAAGGCGTCCGAGAGTGAGCAATGGAAGTCTGATTATATCGAGAAGAACAATCTGATCGGCACCTTCATGGGAGCCGAGGAGAGCGCCGAGTTCTATAGTGAAGAGAAGGCCCGCTATGCGGAGAAGTTCAAGGAGGTCGGTATCATCGAGTAATGTCTTTGGTGGCTATAGGCGGTTTTGGCTGCCTGTGGCCACCCATGACGTTCATGCATTCTGTTAAAGCTCTTGGGTACTTTAGGCTTTCATGGAAGTTGGGAGAGAAATGAGTATGGAAGTAGAGCAATCTTCTGAGAGAGAGAGCCTTTCCTGGCTGCCGGCTTTAGTCACCATCGGAATCGTGATAATGGGACTTTGTTGGGCAGCATTTGGCATTTTCAAGTACGGCATCTGGGTGAATAATGGTCCTGGAGGCGGCTTTTTTGCAGCGGTAGCAGGTATCGGTGCTGCTGCACTTGGCATTTATGAATTCTTTTTCTCTCCCGTTAGTGCAAAACCTATTGGAGGGAGAAGCCTATGGCCAGCGGCTGCAATGGCCTTGGCGATACTGTGTACTCCTTTGCTCGGCATGGTTCTTTCCATGTCACTCTTTATCTTATTGTGGATTCTTCTAGTCGAGAAGAAGTCCTGGAAGCAATCGATTTTTACTGGTATTGGCGCAGGGGTGGCGCTGTATTTACTGTTTGGCCTATGGCTGAAGGTTCCCTTTCCTCAAGGCATGTTCCTTGAAATGTTACAATAATAAGGTAAGTCTCACATGGATATCCTTCAATCCCTGATGTCGGGTTTCGCGACGTCGCTGACCTTCTCAAACATACTCGCTGCTCTTGTCGGGGCAGGCTTAGGTATCGTGATCGGAGCGATTCCGGGCCTTGGCTCCGTAACTGGCGTTGCCTTGTTGTTGCCACTGACGTTTCAGATGGACCCTATCACCGGCATTATTATGCTGGGTGCCGTATATTACGGTTGCATGTATGGGGGGTCCTACAGTGCCATCATGCTCAATATACCTGGTGATGCACCGGCTGTCGTAACGGCCCTGGATGGTTATCCGCTTTCGAAAAAGGGGCAGGCAGGTAAGGCACTATTTACAGCTAACATTTCCTCTTTTATTGGTGGGACCATTGGGATTGTCATGCTGACGTTCATGGGAGCAGCGTTGGCAAAAATCGGGTTATTGTTTGGTCCGGCGGAAGTCGCCGCCTTGGTAATTCTTGCGCTGTGCTCCATTGGCTGGTTGTTGGGAGATAGTCCCAAGAAGGGCCTGGTTTCCACGTTCATAGGCATCATGCTTTCGATGGTAGGTATTGGTTTGGCTTTTGGTCAGCCAAGATTTACTTTTGATTCGATGTATTTGCTGAATGGAATTTCCTTTATTCCATTGGTCATCGGCATGTTTGGCTTCAGTCAGGTTCTGGAAATGATGGTCAACAGAGTAGATGCCGCCGGTTTGATGACAAAGCTATCTCTTCGCGAAAGCTTATTGGACCGTAGTGAATTGCGCAGCATCATTCCCACTTCCCTTCGCTCGGGCGTGCTAGGTAATCTGGTGGGTATCCTGCCAGGCGCAGGGGCCACGACCGGGTCTTTCTTGGCTTACGTGCTTGAAAAGAAAGTCGGTCGGCACGGTGCTGAGATGGGAACGGGTAGAATCGAAGGGGTTGCAGCTTCCGAAGCAGGAAACAATGCGGCTGCCGCAGGCTCTTTCGCTCCCCTACTTTCCTTGGGTATTCCGGGCTCTGGGACAGCCGCCGTGCTGCTGGGCGGTTTGATGATGTGGGGAGTGCAGCCAGGCCCGATGCTGTTCCAAAATAGCCCTGATTTCGTCTGGGGGCTGATTTCATCCATGTACCTGGGTAATGTCATGGCGGTACTCGCAGCACTCGCCATTATCCCTTTCCTTGTTAAGCTGTTACGCGTTCCTCCAGCATTCATGATACCGGTCATTGCTGTGGTCTGTGTAGTGGGTTCCTATAGCGTCAACAATAGTATGTTCGATGTGTGGTTTATGCTGGGGGCTGGCGTGATCGCCTTTTTCATGAATGTCGCCAAGTATCCGGTAGCGCCCCTGTTATTGGCATTTGTATTGACGCCCAGGCTGGAAACAAGCCTGCGACAGGCACTGGATATTTCGCGTGGTGATCCGTCGATCTTCTTTGGCAGCCCGATTGCGACAACTCTTTTGTCCATTACCCTGCTGTTTTTCTTATATCCTTTGATAGCAAAACTGGTCAGGGCATTGGTAAAGAAGCGGCAGCTGGCAAAGTAGCACCTGGGCGCAGTCTCATTGCTACAGCTTGATGTATTTCCTTGGTGAGGCAACAAGGCCTCACCAAGGGAGGGGCAAATTTTCCGCTTTGTATATATGGCGAAGGTGCTGGCAAAGCCTGCTCCATTTTCGTCTCTTCGATCATGTCCCTTTAAGTCAGTTACACATCTCTTTGTTTATTCCCTCTTCGTCGATGATGACCACGTCACGGGCCACTACTAGACGTGTCTTCGATATGTTTTGTCACGCCGTCGAGTGCTTGAACGCCCGTCGTAAGGTGGCTGTGTTTTTTTATTCATAATTCTTTGGGATATAGGAAATTGTCTTTACGTATTCACGTAACTCTAGACAAA
The DNA here is from genome assembly GCF_013416325.1 of Vreelandella sedimenti. Taxonomy (GTDB): domain Bacteria; phylum Pseudomonadota; class Gammaproteobacteria; order Pseudomonadales; family Halomonadaceae; genus Vreelandella; species Vreelandella sedimenti. Next base: position 132,730 of record NZ_JACCGK010000012.1, on the reverse strand, counting down.
AGTCGATATTGAAAAAATGAATTATGAGTTCATTATTATATTTAGGTGGATACGATAAGTCTCTGAGTTGAGTAATTGTCATCCAGCAATCAAGTAACAGAGAAACAAAAATAAGGAGTGTGGGTGATGAGTTCGACGGATGAGCTGTTGTACGAAAGAGAAGGACGCGTTGCCTGGCTGTCTTTCAACCGCCCCCAGGTTCGTAATGCCATGACCTGGGGCATGTATGACTCGCTCGAGCGTCTCTGCCTCGAATTAAATGAAGACCCCGATATCGATGTCGTGGTACTGCGTGGGACTGGTGGTGAAGCTTTTGTGGCGGGTACTGATATTAAGCAGTTCAGTTCTTTTTCCCAGGCACAGGATGCCCTGGATTACGAGAGACGTATCGATAGGGTAATGGCAACCCTGGAGTCGCTTTCAAAGCCCACGATTGCTCTGATCGAGGGGTACTGTATCGGGGGTGGCGCGGCCATCGCCATGGCTTGCGATTTTCGCTACTGCACGCCAGACCTCAAGTTCGGCGTTCCTATTGCCAAGACGATTGGTAACTGCGTCTCGATGAATAATGTGTCTCGGCTAGTAGATCTGGCCGGGCCTGCAAGAGCCAAGGAGGTCTTGATGCTGGCCAGTATCATAAAGGCTGATGAGGCGAAGCAGGCAGGTCTGGTGACTGCTGTTATCGACCATAAGGACATTGAAAGCGAAGTCAGAGGGGTCATCGAAAAACTTCAGAGCTTCGCCCCCTTGACGATTCGTGCTTCCAAGGAGGCCATTAGACGCTTCCAGAAGTATCACTCTCCTGAAGATGGGCAGGATGAGGACCTTATAGCACTTTGTTATACGAGTCAGGATTTTCATGGCGCTGTCGAGGCGTTTATCAATAAGACGTCGCACACTTGGCGCGGTAGATAACTCCCCTATTGAATTAAGAGGTATTGAAGCATGCTTCCCTTGACTAACATGAAAGTTCTGGATATTTCCCAGATCATGGCCGGCCCTTACTGCACCATGGTGCTAGGTGACATGGGGGCTGAGGTCATCAAGGTCGAGAAAAACGGCGGTGATGATAGTAGGCAAATGGGACCTTATATTAATGAAGAGTCCACCTGTTTCGCTCAGATCAACCGTAACAAGAAGAGCATCTCGTTGAACCTGAAGGAGGAGGAGGGACGCGAGCTGTTCTATCGTCTGGCCGAGACCGCTGACGTCATTGTCGAAAACTATCGTCCTGGTGTCGCCAAGTCACTCAAGGTCGATTACGAGACCATCAAGGCATTCAATCCGGGCATCATCTACTGCTCCATTTCCGGTTATGGTCAGACTGGGCCCTACAGCCACAAGGGCGGTTTCGACCTCGTGGCTCAAGGTATGTCGGGACTGATGTCCATGACGGGGGAGCCGGGGCGTCGTCCATTGAAGACCGGCATAGCCGTCTACGATATCGGTGCCGGCATCACCGCGACCTACTCGATTCTGGCAGCCTATATCCACAAGATGAATACCGGAGAAGGGCAGTTGGTTGATGTCTCCATCGCCGAATGTGGGCTACCCTGGTTTACCTGGGAGGCGGCCGCGTACTTCGCCGAGGGTACTATCCCCGAGCCGACTGGCTGGCGTCATCGAGTATCGGCTCCGTATCAGGCAATCAAGGTCAAAGATGGTTACATCATGCTGGGCTGTGCCAATCAGCGCACTTGGGAGCGTCTGTGCCATGAGGTGGTTTATCGACCGGATCTGATCGAGGAACCACGTTTTGCCACCAATTATCAGCGCGGTCAGAACGTTGAAGCTTTGGAAACGATACTAGAAGAGATCTTCGTGACGCGTGACAAGCATGTATGGCTTGAGGCTTGCGATAAGGCTGGAGTACCGGCGGGTCCGATTAATAACTTTGCCCAGGCCATGGAGGATCCTCACTATCTAGAGCGTGGCATGATCCAAGAGATGGAGCACCCAGTCATCGGCACGATGAAGACAATAGGTTTTCCCGGTAAGCTTTCGCGGACTCCTGCGCAGATTCGTCGACCGGCCCCGCTCTACGCTCAGCACACCAATGAAGTCCTCGAACAGTTGGGCATCGACAAGTCTCGTTGCGATGCGCTCCGGGAGCGTGGCGTCATCAAGTAATCACAATTCACGCTCAGCTCAGTGGAATGGTTGTTACCATGAAAATCCTTGTCACGATGGCTGTGGTGGCAAAAAATACACTTCTTTGAGTGTTTCAAGCCAAGGTCGCCGTTTCTACAGCGGGGTTTGCTGAGCTTGGCCGCAGGGTAGCGGGTCTGAATACTCCCACGCTGGTGGTGCAGGAAGGCGGCTACTACCTGGAGGGGTTGGAGGCCAATGCGGTGAGTTTCTTTGAGGGGCTGCTAACCAATAGGTAATGAGTAAGACAAGCCATCAAGGTGTCTGGCAAAATGGCTGCTTTCAGCGATCAGCAAAACGATCCGGATAGCCATTGAAATAGTCATCGAAAGGACACGGCATGGCCCACCTGCTACGCATCGTGATGATTCACGGCCACCTGGAAGGCGTGGTCGAACTGAGTGTGGACGGTCACACCAATATTTGCGGCACCAACGCCTCCGGTAAAACCACGCTACAGCGCCTGGTGCCGGTGTTTTACGGCGAATTACCCAACAAGGTCGTGCCCAAGACGCGCATGAAGTTCGACGCGTTCTACCTGCCCCACCGCAACAGCTACCTGGTGTACGAGTACCGCCGCGAAGCGGGCAATATCTGCCAGGCGGTACTGACCCGCAAGGCCGAGGGCGGGGTGGAGTACCGCTTTGTCGGCGCGCCCTACCAGCCGGAAGATTATCTGGTGGAAAGCGACGCGGGCGTGGCGGCGCTGGACTACACCCAGTGGGCCAGCGGCCTTCGGCGAAGCGGCACGCCGGTGTCGCCCAAGCTGGGCGCTACCTCAGAATTCCGCTCGGTGATCCAGAACGACTTTACCCAGCTGCACGGCAACAGCCGCGACGGCCTCAAGCTGCGCCAGATCGCGTCCCAGTTCAGCTTGGTGAAACCTGAGCGGCGCATCCGCCATATCGAAAAGCTGGTTTCTGCGGTGCATGCCAAAGAGGGCAAGATGGATACCCTCAAAACCATGCTGGCGGCGATTTTCGAAGAGGATGGCGTTGAACTCCCAGTGACCCGGATTCGCAACACCAAGGCGCGAGAGTGGATTGCCCAGATGCGCCAATCCATGCGCCTGGAACCGCTGCAGGCCTCCCTCGCCCGGCTCGCAGGTATTGATCGTGAACTCGCCGACCTGGATGCCACGCTGTGGCAACTGAAGCCCCAGCTGGAAGACGACCGCCAGCAAACAGAGCGCCGCATGGCCGATGTGGATGCCGAGCTTGCCCGCCATCAGCGCGAATTCCAGCAGCGGGAGAGCGACTATAGTGAGGCGCGGGATAAGCTGAACGACCGCCACAGCGAAGTAGTCAGCGATTTGCAGCAGACCCAGCGCCGCCTCAACGACCTGCAAACCCAGTACGAGCAATACGCCGAGGCGGACATGCCCGCCCTGGAGCGCGACATCAACGCGTTGCACCAGTGGCGGGAGCAACGCGACCAGCTGCGCACCCACCTGAACGTGATGCAGGACGCGGTAAAAGAGAGCCAGGCTCGCCTGGATGGGCGGCTGCGCGAATTATCTGAGGCGCTGGCCCGCCAGACCCGTGAATCCCAGGAACTGATCGACGCCCTGGTCGAAGAGAAAGCCCTGCGCCGGGAGCAGCAGTGGGAGTCCGAGCAGCAGCTCAATGAACGCTATCAGCAGGAGCGCCAGCGCCTTGAGGGCGAGTATCAGGCGCAGCTGGAACTCGGTGTCGAGCAGCTAGCCGAGCTAAAAGCGCAGCTCTCACTCTCGACCCAGACCGCCGAAGAGGCTTCCGAGGCGGAACTTGCCCAGGCGCGCCTGGATCAGGCCCAGCAGGAGCGCAACGCCTCGGCCGCCACCCTGGATGGCCTGCGCCGCGAGTTTGAAAGCCGCAAACGCGAGCGCGACAGTGCCGAACAGCAGCTGGTGCAACTTCGCCAGCAGCTTGAGCGCGCCGAGCAGCGCTGCTTTGCGCTCTATCAGCAGCGCGACCCGGAGCAGGGCAGCCTGCGCCACTTCCTGCGCTACCATCGCCCCGGCTGGGAGCAGCAGCTAGGCAAAGTAATTGCCCCGGAGCTGCTGGAGCGGCGTGACCTCGCCCCGCAATTGGCAGAAGGCGCGAGCGATGATCTGTTCGGGCTGGCGCTGGATCTTTCCGCCATTGCCTTGCCGGATTACGCCCAGGATGAAGCCAGCCTACTGGCCGCCATCGAAGAAGCCGATAGCGATAAACGCCGGGTGCAGTCAGAGAGCCAGGCCGCCGAGAAAGCGCTCAGGCAGCATAACGAGCGAGTGCAGCAGGCCGATGAAGCCCAGGATCAGGGCCGTATGGCCCACAAGCGCGCCGAGCAGGAAGTCGAGTTTGCACTGGAAGCCCGCCGCCAGCAGCAGGAGCGCCACACCAAGCGCCAGCAGGAGCGGCGCACTGCCCATCAAACCGCGTTAGCCAGCCAGGAGCAGACGCAAAAGGAGCTGCGCGAAGAGAAACAGCAGGCGCTCGCCGCCCTTAGCGAGACCCATCAAAGCCAACTGCTGGAGCTCAAGGCCGACGGCCAGAGCCAGGTGGATAGCCTGGATGCCCAACTGCGCCAGTATAAGCAGCAGTTGAGCGACGCCAATGCCGAACACAAGCGTCAGCGCGCGGAACTGGAAGAGGCCTTTAGCCAGGAGCTGGCCGAGCAGGGTGTTGACCCCGCCAAGCTAAAAGATACCAAGGAGCGGCTGGCAAGCCAGGATGAACGCATCCGCGTCACTGCCGCCCGCCAGGATGAACTCACCGAATACACCCGCTTTATGCGCGTCGAGTGGGGCCAGCACAAGCCGCAGTTGGTCGCTCAGGAGGCCGAGCTGGAGCAGGCCGAACAGCAGCTGCAGCGCGATAAAGAACACCTGAAAAACGATTTTCAGGCCGCGCGCAAAACCCACCAAAGCACGGTCAGCACGCTGAAAACCCAGCGGGAGAGCGAATACGCCTGCCTTGAAGCCTTGAAGCCGCTACTTACGCAGCTGGAAACCTTGGCCATCGAACCCGACGGCCAAGCGCCCGGTACGCCGCTGGGCGATGTGGACGAGCGCATCGAGCGCGCCCGCCAGGCATTGGGCAATCGCCACCAGCTCATCGAGCAGCTACGCCGTGGCTGCCTGGAGGTCGAAAGCCAACTGATCAAGGACGCCAGCAGCGGATTCGCCGAAGCGCTGGAGAGCGAGCGCAGCAAGTTGCAAAGCGACAACCCGCGCCTACAACTGCCGCTACTGCGCGACATGCTCAAACTGCTCGAAGATCAACAGCAGCAGTTGATTCAGGAAGGGCGCAACCTGAGCGACGACCTGGATAAGTTCTTCACCGTGTTCCGCGACCTGAACCGGCGTATCAGCGCCCAAAGCCGTAGGCTCTCTGAAGAGGTCGCCGACGATCTGCGCCTGGAAGGCATCACCAAGGCCGAAGTACGCATCCAGTCCACCATTGATGAACTCGGCTTCTGGGAGCCGCTGAAACTGTTCGCCCAGCGTTATAAAGAGTGGCGCGAATCCGGCCAGACGCTACCCAGCGACGACTACCTCAACGCCCTGGCGGACGTGGTCGATTTGCTGCGCAGCGACCAGCAGTACAGCTTTGAAAGCCTGCTGCGCTTGGAGTTGCACCTGAACGAAGGCGGCACCGATCTGGTGATCAAGAACGACCGCCAACTATTGGAATCGTCCAGCCACGGCATGGCATACCTGATTCTGTGCAAGTTCCTACTCGCCTTTACCCGCCTGCTGCGCGGCGATGCAGAAATCGCCATCCACTGGCCTATTGATGAGATCGGCACCCTGGCGTATCACAACGTCGAAAAACTGTTCGACGCCTGCGACAGCAACCGCATTCATATCGTCGGCGCGTTTCCCAACCCCGAGTCCGATGTGTTGCTATTGTTCGCCAACCGCTACCTGATTGATCGCGATGACGCCAACCCCAATAAGCGGGTGTTAAAACGCATCGAGCCACGGCTAAGCCGCCTGGCCGAACGGCTCCAGGAACGTCAGCAGGAGGTGACGGTATGATCGAACATGGCCCACTGCTAGAGCGCCTGCTGGCCGGGGAGTTTGTCTGCCCGATCAGCGATGAGAGCGGCTATCGTCATCTCACCAATGAAGAGACCCGGGAAGAGATCGATACCTACCTGCGGCCGCTTAACCGCCGCCTGGCCAGCAACGAAGATGGCAGCGTCTATTTTCTGGCCTGGCGTCAGCTCAATGATAATGCTCGGGATCAGCTCTCCCGCCAGCTCGGCGATACGCTCAATAGCCTGCTGCCGCTGTTGGAGTGGCTGCAACTGGTACAAGAGGCGCTGGGCCGGGATACCTTGGCCGCCCCCGGCGACGTGCTCAAACCCGCCGAGTTCAGCGCCAAGTGCGAAGATAACCAAAGCCTGCGCGAACGCCTGGAGCGCCTGGCCACCGACAGCTTTTTTGGCTCGCAAAGCGACCAGCTCGATGCCCAGGTAAAGCAGGTATTCAAGCGCCTCAAAGAGCACGGCTACCTGCTTCAGCCCCATTCAGAGCGGCAGGTGTTCGTGGTCACCGGCAAGATCGACTACCTGGTGGATCTGGTGCGCTTTATTCGCGATGAAGAGAACCTGCCCATCGAAGAGGGCAGCGAAGAAGGCTCTGGTTCCCAGGAGGCCCTGTTGTGAGCATGGGGTCTAACGGAGAACACGCCCTGGAAAGCCGCCTGCTCAAAACCGGCAGCGAACGGCTGGCGCTGCTCGGCAAGCACGCCGATGTGCTGATGCAGGCCTACACCCGGGATGAAGTGCCGCTGGAATCGCTCAGCGACAGCGCGCTGCGCAAGCTGCTGGCGGCGCGCATTCTATGGCGACCGGACGAGCAGAGCGGCGTAAAGCTGGCGCCCAAGGTGCGTGAACTGATCGCCGAAATGCTCGCCGACGAGACCCGCCGCCATGTGAATGCCGATGTAGCGGAAACCCTGGAACTGATTCGCGCCCTGGTACACAGCTACCGGGAGGCGCGCAGCCGTGGCGAGCACTGGCGGCTGGAGCAGCAGTTGATGCGCCTGCGCCAGGAGGTCGACGACCTGAACGGGCGCTTTGCCGATGCCATCGACAGCCTATGGCAGCGGCTGAATAGCGATTTTGGTTTCGTCAGCCAGCTCAACGACAAGATCCGCGAGAACGACCGCGCCCAGAAGCAGATCGCGAGGCTGCTGGACGGCCTGGCGCTGATTGACTTCGACGAGCTGATCGAGCTGGTGGGCAGCGACGGCAGCCTGCGCAAACTGTTGATCAGCCAGCTTCAACAGCAGTTAAGTAACCACTACACCGGTTTGCGCGAAGTGCAGCGGCGCTTGATCGAACTGATGGCACGCTTTCGTAAACAGCAGGCGCGCAGCCGCCTGATTAGCGGCATGGCCGCCTTTATGCGCGAACACCCCGGTTTTGTGCCGGGCAACTACGCAAGGCGCAGCGAGGTGCCCGTGCTGGTCAATCAAGCCGCACCGCTCAGCGCTGCCGCCGCCCCGGCGCTGGATCGCAACCTGGATAGCCGCTTGCTCGCCGAACTGCTGCACCAGCTACCCCAGCCGCGCCACACCACCCAAACCGTTGAAGCTGCGGCCCCGGCCCAAGCGCAAGAAAGCAGCCTCGCCGCCGCACGCCAGCAGGCGCTCAAGCAGGATGTGGAACACTTCTATATGAGCGTGATCGACCAGCCCCAGGCGGAGCCGGTCAGTGCCCTTGAGTACCTGCGCGAAAGCCCGCTGGAATGGCCAGATGAAATTTGGCTCTTCCAGGTGATTTCCGAATACCAGGGCCTGCCGCGCAGCGATCAGAAAGCCTTTCGACTCAAACAGCAGGAGAGCCAGGCCAGCCAATTCAATCACCTGCGCCTGATCCACGATGTAGAACTGCAACTGGCCGTATGAACCTACCCAGCCGTGCACGCAATGGCCTTAACGGCGTCGCCCGCGAACTTCTCCGCCAGCCCACGGTGGAGAAGCCGCGCCGCCAGTGGGTAGACGACGTAGTGGCCTGGTGCCATCAGCACGACATTGACCTGGCCACGCGAATCAACAGTAAAGCGCTGCGCTTTGACGCCGCCTTGCTGGCGCAGATAAACGACGTTCTAGAGAGCGCCCGCATAGCACCGCTAGGCCGCTCGCTCAGCGGCCTGAGCAGCAGCGCCCAAGCGAAAGAGGGCGTGGAAGAAGACAAGGCAACCCGCGAAAGCCCCCGTGCGCGGCGGGTACTCGTCAGCTTTCCGCCGCAGCCAACAACCGGGCTCGCCAGCGAACCACGCGCTATTCGCGATATAGATGTGCTGGGGCTAAAACTGAGCGCCTTTAGTGCCCTAATTCAGGTCGAAAACCTGGACAGCTTCTACGAGTTCTCGCCGGAATTACCCGCGCTAAGCGGCTACGCAAACCCGCTAATCGTTTACCGCGGCGATAGCCACTACGGCGGCGGTTTTGCCTTATTGGCTGAGGCCTGGCGCAAAACCCATCGGCCACATATTTACGCGGGCGACTTCGATGTTAAAGGCGTCACGCTAGCGCTCGGCAGCGGTGCTACTCATTTGCTCCTGCCTAACATCGAATGGCTCACCCAAAACGCCACGCCGCTGCATGTGCCTGCTGAACAGTTTTCCTACCAACGTAGGCTTCGCAAACATCTCGCCGCGCTGCCAGCCGCTCATCCATTGCGTGACTATCTAACGCTGTTGTTGGAAAAGCAGCGGGGGCTCAAGCAGCAGTGGTTTGGTGGGGAGATGGGGTGTGTGGGGTAGTGATTGGTAAGGAAACTCGGGTAAGCAAATGAAGTGTGGTAATGACGCCAAATTTTTTTCCTGCATAGTATACAATGGAGTAGGGTTAGTTTAGATAGAAAAAGAATCTCTGTTACATTTATATAAGGTGGTATGAAAAAGCTTACGGTCATAGTCGTTATTGTATACTTTATCCCATTATTGATTTGGTGGTTGGTTTTAGGAGTATATAATGGTGGTAGTGTTAGTTTGAATAATTCAGGCTAGGGAGCTTTCGGTTCATTTGTAGGTGGTGTTCTTTCTCCTCTTTTTAGTTTAGTTTCTATTATTTTTATATACCTTAGTATTAGAAAGAGTAATGAGAATCATCAAGACCAACTGGATGTGCTGAAGGCTCATAATCGTAGAGAGCAACTGATAAAGCTCATTGATATTTATAACTCAAAGTTAGATGAGCCAGTAAGCAGGCAGTTTGATAGCATCTTATGCAAATCTAAGTCTAGTGAGGTTAAGGTTAATGTTTATACTGATGAATCAAAGTATATAGATTTTCCGAACGGTGCGATGAGAGACGTTATTTTTGGTTTTTATTCTTCGAAAAATGCTAACAAAAGACATTCAAAAGAGTATATTGATCTTGTTAAATCGATAGTTTCAAATGTAGAGCTGTGTTTTTGTAAAGTGCTAGAACTGCTAAATTCTATTGAGAACAACCAGGAGTTTGAAGACGCTGTGGATATTGCCGAGGCTTTGTCCGAGTTTCATACGACTATTGGACTTCTGGAATTTAATATAAGTCAATTGATTTATAGTGATGATTCTCCGCTGCTTGAAAGATTGGCTTTGTTGAATGAAAGAACAAAGTTTAAAAATGAGACAGTAGTTAGGTGTTTGAAAATCAAGGAAATAAAAGCTGCAGGGTGAAAGGTTAGGCTGTTATGTTCTTTCAATAGGTTGCTTCAATATATCAGAGTTAAATGATATCCGCGACAAGGAAAATTGGTAATAGTTAATGGAAATTTGGGTATGGCATACGAGTTTCGAGTGGTAATGATCTTGTCCAGTAACTATGGACTCCTCAAGAATATAATACGCTACGATGAGGTGAACCATGGCAAGATCGACAACACGCTGCCTGGAATGCGATAGTTAAAGTGAGTGGCGACAGGATTGCCGTCATGGCGGTAATCACCTATTGGGCAGCCTGGTTTCTGCTCTTGCCTTGCCTTTCGTGGTGATCCCCGACCCTGCCAGTTGGCCGCTTCTTGGCTTCGCAATCTTGATTCATACGGCATATCACTTTTGTTTGCCTATGGCTTACCACTATGGCGATTTCGGTCAGGTCTATCCCATCGCTCGTGGATCGGCGCCCTTACTTGTTACCCTTGGTGCAGCTGCATTCGCTGACGAAATGTTGGGGTTTCTCCCGTTACTTGGTGTGCTGTTTCTCGGGGTTGGTGTGATGTCGTTAGCGTTAGATACAGGCACCGGTATTACCAGGAACCCCCGCGCCATCATCCTGGCTCTCGGCACGGGGGCCTTTATTGCTTCTTACACTTTGGTGGGTGGCCTCGGCGCACGACAAGCTGGCTCAGTGCTCGGCTTTGCGGTTTTATTGACCCTCGGCAACGGCTTGCTGACGTTTGCTATTGCCATGACTTGGAAAGCCAAAGAGATAAAAAGAGTTATATCTAGCAATTTGGCTCCCGCTGTTGTCGGTGGGGGAATGCAGGTTGGTGCGTATTGGATCGTTATCTGGGCTATGGCCTACGCCCCACTCGGCATGGTCTCGGCTCTACGAGAAACCAGCGTACTTTTCGCGGCGCTGATTTCTACCATCATTCTGAAAGAGGGCTTCGGCGTATGGCGGTTTGTTTCTTCAGGCCTGATCGCTTGCGGCATTGCTTTGTCACGCTACAAACCTTAATAAAACCCTCAAGAGAACCCGCTTGTTATTGGCTGTAAAACTTCAATAAACGCGAGGCGCATTGATTGAAGTTTTGCAGTGGCGCGCAGAATCACTGTCAGGTGTGATATAGAGATGAGACTCCCAGAATTTGCTACTCACTACTATTTACCTGAGATTGGCCCATTTCGGAGTCTCTCCGAGCTTCCAGCGGGCTCAGAAGATCCAATCTTCTTAGATCTTCTGACGCGTCATCAGCGTGACCCCGGCTATCGACGGCGCTATGGCAGGAAATACATTGAAGTTCGCAGCAAGGTTGAAGCACGGCTGCGTGAACTTTTCGTTGCGCGAGGTGGTAAGCCGCGCCGTCGTCATCCCTATTATCTCGTACTTGGAGAATCTCCTTGGTTTCGTGATTTGAACGCTGACCAAAGTGAGCTGAAAATACCTCTATTGGAGCTTGATCCTGGAACAACGTCCTTGACCTATCCGGATAGCTTTGTTGCGTTATCCCGAGGCGATAAGCCTTACTTCAATCAAGTGTTTTTGCTTAGCGAGCTGAGCGAACTAGTGGAGCGGTTTGGTGTTCCTGGCAACGATCATGTGGTTCCTTATGAGCGATATTGGGAAACTGACTTTGAACTTTATATCGAGGTGCAACTTTGGGACATTCCACCTGGTTTCAAAGCATAACAAGGTCAGTCACGGCGACGTATACTCCATTGTGGCTTCGCCTCCATTTCACAGCCGCGCATATTGAACAGCGTTAGACATATGAAAACAACTCTGCGAACACCCGGAAAAACCGATTATGATGCTATTGCGACTTGGATCAGTGATGAGAAGGCCTGTTCTCGCTGGGCTGGTCCATCCCTGCCATTTCCCTTTATTGCAGAAAACTTGCCTGAGCTACTCGCCATAGAGGGATGCTCTAACTATTGTTTATCAGATATCGATAACAACTGCGTTGGTTTTGGCCAGTTCTGGCCAGGAAAGCAGGGTGCTGTTCATATCGGCAGGATTATTATTTCGCCTGAGGCAAGAGAGAAGGGCGCAGGCCGCCTGCTTGCGAAAAGCTGATAACAAAGGCTAGGCAATCAACTGGCGCGTCGACGGTGACGCTGCGCGTCTATCGAGACAACCATGCGGCGCGTTCTTTATATTCAAGCCTTGGCTTCTTTGTTATCGAGTCAGAATCTACAGATGACTTATTGTTCATGAGTGCAACGGGTTATACTTCACGTAAGGCAGGCTCATGAGAAGCACCTGAGACGTAGGATGAACGGTAGCAATTGGTCAGGGGTCCTTTTATGAAGGTGTGTGCCGCTCAGTTGCGACCCGTAGCCGGTGATTTGGCAGCCAACGTTGCTAAGCATCTTGAGCTCATCGAGCTTGCCGTTTCGCAGCAGGCCGATGTGGTATTTTTCCCTGAGTTGTCGCTCACGGGGTTCGAGCCCCGGCTCGCGGATTCTCTTTCCCTGGATATAGCGGACCAGCGGCTTGATGTGTTTCAGAAACACAGCGACAAAACTAACATGCTGATCGGCGTTGGCATGCCAATCTCCATGGGCTCTGGTGTGTGTATCGGCATGGTGTGGCTCTCGCCTGGTGATTCTCGCCGCCTATACGCGAAACAAAAGCTGCACGCCGATGAGCTTCCTTATTTTGTGGCGGGCGGTAAGCAGCTTGTATTGGAAAGAGAGGGCTCTAGGCTTGTGCCTGCTATCTGCTACGAGTCACTTCAAATGAATCATGCTGATAGCGCAGCAACCTTGTCTGCGGATATGTATTTAGCCAGTGTTGCCAAACCGGTGGACGGTATCGCCAAGGCAATGACGCATTATCCAGCGGTCGCAAGCAAACATAATATGCTTGTGATCATGGCGAACTGTGTTGGACCTAGCGACGACTTTATCAGCGTCGGGCAATCGGCCGCCTGGAGTGGTCGTGGCGAGCTGCTTGCCCAGATGGATGCTGAATCAGAGGGCGTGGTGGTACTGGACACCAGAAACGGAAGTGCTAGCGTAAAGAAACTTGATCATTAAGCGACCCAGTCGATGTAATCAGTAGCACGATAGAGCTGGTCTTAGTTAAGGACATAGGAGTGTCAAAATGTTTGATTACACAATAATTCACTGGGTGACATTTCTTGGTGCGGCGGTCCTGCTAAACCTTTCCCCAGGCCCAGATATTGCTTTCATTTTGGGGCAAACATTGCGTAATGGACGTCAGCATGGATTCGCTGCGATGTTTGGTATTTGGACCGGGGCAGCGTTGCATGTCGTGATGGCGGCGGTGGGGCTTTCCGCAATCCTTGCCACATCTGCCCTGGCATTTTCTATTGTTAAGTGGGTCGGCGCCGCATATTTAATATGGCTGGGTATCAAAATGCTCCTATCGCGTGGTGACTCTTTCGAGCCCAGCGGGAGCGTCAGCCAGCAACGAATGCATTCAATCTATTGGCAAGGAGCGCTGGTGTCTGCCCTTAACCCGAAAGTGGCTGTATTTTTCCTAGCTTTCCTGCCTCAGTTCGTTGTGGAAGGAGCTGGCCCACCCGGTGCTCAGTTGCTGTTGCATGGAAGTCTGATCATTGTTGTCGCGGCTTGCATAGAGCCACCTTTAGTGATGCTGGGGTCAAAACTAGGCGTTTTCTTGAGACACAATCGGCGAGTTGGCTTATGGATGGATCGCGGTCTTGGCGCCTTGTTCGTCACCTTGGGCGCGCGCCTGGCAGCCAGTACCCGATAACATAGATGAGCATGAAGTCCACTTGTTTTCAGCTACATAACCAAGCTATGCATCAGGTGCCAAATCTTCCACTTCGCTAAGGTTTTTAAACTAATGACGATGCATGCTCCGACGCATCTTGGTGAATTCATTCGGGAGATTTACCTTGAGTCTTTCGGCATCAGTTCCCGGTAGTTTGCTTCCAGTCTGGGCGTTTCACCCTCTACGTTGTCGCGGTTGCTCAAAGTGATTAGTGGCATTAGCCCGGAAATGACTCTGCGGCCATCCAGGGTGCTCGGGCGCACCTCTGAAAGTTGGCTGGTGATGCAGGACAGATATGATCTGTGGATGGCTCGCAGTACGGTCAATTTGGATGCGCTTCGCCCTTTGGATTTTGAAGCCGCTTAACGAAAGCTACTCCTGAGCGCTAGAGAGATTACGAACAAACGATGAATCTACTCTTTCTCGGAACATCCGTTGGCGTACCCACCAAAACCAGAAACGTCTCCGGAATCACTCTGCTTTTATTGAATGTACCAATTCCCAAAGTTCCCACGCAGCATCTTTCTGTCCTCCGGCCTTCTCATAAAACTGTTTGGCTGCGACGTTATCTTTTAGAACCGTCCACACAATACGCGAAGCATCAATTTCCAAGGCGTGTTTCTCTATTTTAGTCAGGAGTGCTCTCCCTGCGCCTAGGGTGCGTGCATGCTTTGAAACAAACAACTCTTTAAGAACCAGTACTGGCTTGAGATCGTAAGTCCAAGGAATTTCATAGTGGACGGCGATACCAATGATATCGCCGTCCATTTCGGCTACGAATATCCCAAAGCGAGGAGAGGCACTGAGGCCGTTTTCGATAATGTCGGACTCTGTTACCCGGAATTGATCAATGTACCGCTCATATACTGCAAGTTCTCGCATCAAGCTCAGAACATCAGTGACATCGCAACGCTCAAATGGTCGGACTGTAACTTGAGGGACACTGGGTACGAGACTCATCGGATAAACCCTGACTCTTTCCCAGATGCGAAGGGAAGACCTTCATCTTCCCACCCTGTTATGCCACCAATCATTATCTTCACAGGTCTACCTAGCCGGGCCAGCTTGAGTGCTGCTTGGTCGGCACCATTGCAATGCGGGCCTGCACAGTAGGTGACGAATAGCGTGTCTTTCGGCCATTCCATCATGCTTTCGGCTGTTATCTTTCGGTGCGGAAAGTGGATGGCACCTGGGATGTGGCGGTGCTCGTAGTCTTGGAGTGCCCCTACAACATGTAAAAGCACGAAGTCTTGCTTTGAGCTTTTGAGTGCTACTGCCACGTCTGCACAGTCTGTTTCAACAGACAGTCGCCGATGAAAGTGCTCTATTGCTGTTTCCGAAGGCGCGGCAGGGATGTCGGTGACGAAGCTCATAGGTTTCTCCATTGGTTGGGTTAACCAATAGCCTATGAGAGTTGTGGTGAGCCTGGTAGGTGGCAGTTTTGCCATGTATGCTCAAAATCATGCCAAAATCAGATCATGCACGAAAGCTTGCCAACCCTCTTGTCGTCGCCATCGCCTACGACGGTCTATGTACGTTTGAGCTTGGTGTGGCAGTAGAAGTATTCGGCTTGCCACGGCCTGAGATGGGGGAAAACTGGTATCAATTTGAAATAGCCGGTATTGACCCAGGCGAGATGCGAGCAATAGGTGGAATGCGTGTTGTCGTCGATGCCGGAGTGGAAACCATCGAGCAGGCTGGGACTATCATTATCCCCGGCTGGCGTGGTGCTACGGAGCCTGTTCCAGCGACTCTAATAAAGGCAATATGCAAGGCGCATGCTAATGGTGCTCGTGTGCTATCGATATGCTCGGGAGTCTTTGTCTTGGCCGAAGCGGGACTGCTCAACGGTCGGCGAGCCACAACGCACTGGCGCTACACAGATACTTTAAGTCAGCGTTACCCTGAGATTGCAGTCGAGCCAGATGTTCTTTATATCGATGAAGGTGATGTAATGACGTCGGCTGGTAGTGCCGCGGGTATTGATCTCTGCCTGCATTTAGTACGTCGTGATCATGGTATGCAGGCAGCCAATATGGTCGCTAGGCGTTTGGTGGTCCCTCCGCACCGAGATGGCGGACAGGCTCAGTTCATTGAGCGCGCAGTACCTTCTTTATATGAAAGTTCTCGGATTGGACCACTTCTTGACCATATACGAGAGGAGATTGATGGCAATTACACTGTAGCAAGTATGGCTAGCATTGTAGGAATGAGTTCTCGAACCTTTCTACGGCGTTTTGAGGCTGCGACAGGCACCACTCCTGCGAAATGGCTTCTTACAGAGCGTCTGGAAAAGGCTCGATGTCTTCTTGAAAGCTCCACGATGACTATCGAGCAGATAGCCAGGGCTTCTGGGTTTGGGTCGACTGCGACTTTACGGCATCACTTTCGTCATCAACTATCAACGACTCCGACAGCCTATAGAGAAATGTTTCAGGGTGCGTTAGATCAGTGACTTCAAATTTAAGGCGGCCCTCTCCACCCTTAACAGCGGCATGACTTTGTCGGGGAACACATCCTTGCCTCTACGGTTCAAGCTGCCGATGAATATTGGCGCCATCCAAGCTTGGCTAATCTAGGTAGGTCTAAAACGGCATTAATGTGTGTCTAGTCATCATCGTAAAAGCGAGTGCATAACCGAGATCATGATCAAACTATGAACTTACTCTTCCTCGGCACCTCCGCCGGCGTACCCACCAAAACCAGAAACGTCTCCGGCGTCGCTGTGCGAGAGAGCAAGGGAAAGGGCTGGTACCTGATCGATTGTGGTGAGGGCACCCAGCATCAGGTTTTGCATACCAAGTTGTCGTTCCACTCACTGAAAGCCATCCTGATTACCCATGTGCACGGCGACCACTGTTATGGGCTGCCGGGCATACTGGCGAGTGCGGGAATGGGCGGACGAAAAGCGCCGCTTACCATTGTGGCACCCGCAGGCATCAAGGCGTGGTTGGAGGCCACCTGTGAGGCCACGCAGCTATGTTTACCCTTTGCCCTGGAGTTTATCGACTCGGACGAGCTGCCAAGCGTTGAGTTTGAAAGCATCGCGGTTACCACGTTTAGGCTTTCACACCGGGCGCCTTCCTATGCTTATGTGTTTACGGAGACAAAGGTCGATGCTGCCTTGGATGTGGATAAGCTAGCGCAAAAGGGCATTCCGAGAGGGCCGTTGTGGGGGCAGTTGAAGAAAGGATTTGATGTTGAGTTTGAGGGTGAGCTGTTAAAAAGCCATGACTACCTGATCTTCAAACACAAGCCGAGGAAAGTGGTGATCGCTGGGGACAATGACCAGCCTGACTTGTTGTTTGATGCGTGCACGGGGGCACAGGTGCTGGTGCATGAAGCCACCTACACCGAAGAGATGGCCCAGAAGGCCGGTGATGTAGGGCATAGCTACGCCAAGCTTATCGCCGCATTTGCCGATTCTGTACAGCTGCCCAATCTGGTGCTGACGCACTTTAGTCCCCGTTACCAGCTCAACCCCCATACGTCGCCTTCCATTGAAGACATCAGAGACGAGGCCCAGCGCGCCTATTCGGGCTCGCTTTACCTGGCGCGGGATTTTGGCGAATACACCCTGGATAAAGCGGGCCACTTTTCAGAACTGGCGGGCGAATAGACGGTTTCATCCCGCCGCCCTTTGAAAGATCGCCAGGCAGATCAATCGCGGCAATAGCCTTCACCTGTTGCGACTACCAGGCAGTCTTCCTTTTCCAATAGCCACTTCATGCCGGTGGCTTCGCCGTCGCCTGCCCGAAGCAGCTGTGGGCCGTCCCCGCGGTTGAAGCGAATGCCTTCGGCGGTGGCCTGTCCTTCGAAAGTGCCGATTTGATCGGCATCCAGGCCGTAGCGCATGTGAAGGAGATAATGGCCCGGGCCTGCAGGTTCGTCCTTACTGATTTCCAGGAATAATCCTTCAACGCCAATCCATCGGCCGACCCATTGATCGGTCATCGGGTGGTGGGGCTCGCTTTGCTCGGTTGATGTACCTGAGCCTGGCGCGCCTGATGCGGCGGTATTGCTGTTTTGAGCGCACCCGCTGATAAGTAATAGGGTGCTTAACGCTAACGCTGTTTTGATCATCGGTATTGATACCCGTTGGGGATGAATGGTCGTCTTAACTCCAATCTTCTATTTGAAGCCCTGGCACGTTACTAAGTTCATCTAGATTATTGGTTACCAAGAAGGCAGTTCCTTTTAAACACCGCTGCTTTTTCCATGGCGGTCTCCTTATCAATACTGCCGTTACTCAATATATACACGTAACATACTTTCTTTAGTCTGATCGAATTTTGGAATATGTCGAAGGGATATACAAAATGCAAAAGGTAAGAATTGACCTAGTGTCCGATGTAGCCTGTCCGTGGTGCGCGATCGGCTATCGGCGCTTGGAACAAGCGCTAGAAACCCTTGATAGCGAGATCGATGTTGAGCTGGTCTGGCAGCCTTTTGAGCTGAACCGGGATATGTCGCCCGAGGGCGAGCCGATCCTGGAGCACTTGTGCCGCAAGTACGGCAAGGACGCGGCCAGCATGGAGCAGTCCCAGCGCGAGATTATGGCGGTGGCCGAAGAGCTTGGATTAAATTTTCGTGGCGCCCAGGAGCGTCGGGCGAACAACACTTTCGCTGCCCACCGCGTGCTTGCTTGGGCTGCAACGCAGAACCTAGAGACGCCCTTGCAATTGGCACTGTTTGAGGCCTACTTCGGTGAGGCGAAAAACCCTTCAAACCCAGAGGTTCTGCGGGAGAAGGCCATTGAGGTCGGGCTTGACGGTGATGTTGCCGAGGCCATCGCCCGGTCTGATCAGTACGCAGACGAAGTTCGCGCGGCAGAGCAGCGATTCATGGAAGCAGGGGTGAGCGCGGTGCCGGGCTTCATCCTTGACGGGCGCTACCTGATTTCGGGCGCCCAGCCAGCTGAAGTGCTGGTCGATGCGCTTCGACAGTTGGCCGAAGAGAACGCCAACCGCTAATGTTTTAGAGGCTCTGGCCTGAGATGAGGATAGCTATCGTTGTCGCTGATCTTCCTGTCGTAAAAAATCCGAACAATCGTAATGATTGGGACACAATATGCCTGCAACCCAGGTTCGGAGTGCTAAAAAGAGAGCATGGACGCGATAATTTTGAACCTTAAATCCCAGTAACTGCGAGATCAAGCGCACCTACAATCTGGCCCTTAAAATGTGAAAGGGTACCGACGGGGGTTTTGAGATGTTTCTCTGGTACTGATGAGATCTGCGGTGTCAGTAACAACAGCTCCTGACCGTTGAACGCTATTTCCGGCGTGAGGCCTTGCATGGCGTTGCCACCAAAAGCCGCTCGATTACCCAGTGGGATCACAATGCGGGTTGTTAGATCCGTTAGTAGGCTACTTTGGATATCCACCAAGTAGGGGTAGTGCGCCCTGCTGGTCTTGCTGGGGTTAGGGTAAACATCGAACTGAGCCATCAAAACTCCCGAAATTCGTCACCGAAGCAGCCATGCTGCTCGACAAATTCGTTGTAGCTTGTGATTGCAGCTCGGTTTTCTTCAACCCACTGGGAAGCCTCGCATTTTGCCAACTCTTCTCTCAATGCTCGCTCTAGTGTGGCCGAGAGATTAATGTTCAACGCGCGAGATTTTTGAAGCAAGTCGCTGTTAACTGACAAATTTGCGGCTTTTTTCGGTGCTGCGGTGTTATATAGCGCGGCCATTGCAGCCCCCTGTGACTGTCATAAGCATAAAGATAGAATATGCGCATGGTAGTGCGCACTCAAGCGGTTAACACCATAAATATTGTCAGTTGCACTTGGGCGCTGGCTTTAACCAAAAAGCCAGCGCTCACTCAGTTAGCGCAAAAACGCCCGCAACGTATCACTCGCCTGGTCAATGGATAGCACACCATCCAAGTGGCCTCGATTGCCTTCCAGGGTTTCCAGCGTCACGTCGGTGCCGTCTGCTTCGATCAGCTCGGCGGTGCGGCGCACACCTTGGGGCGCGAAGACGAGATCGTTTTCGCTATACAGCATCAGGGTCGGTGCTTCGATGGCGGAAAGTCCTTCTTCTAACGAGTCGCCGTGGCCCGCCATAAAGGTTTGGTTGGCGCGCACCAGATAGAGCAGATGATTGGCATCGGAGGTGGCAGCACGGGCGGCGGCGACGTCATCCAACGTTTGCTCGATCGCGTAGCGGGCGTTGATATCCTGGGCTGGGTCACGCGCTTCGTCGGCCCAATCGCGGTTAAAGGTTTCGTTAGCCCACTGCCAGTGGTTGGCGTTGAGTGTCACCAGTTTCAGCGCTTCTTTTAGCCCGTCGGTGGGCGGTTCGCCGTCGTAGTAGTTACCCTCGTTCCAGTTGGCATCCAATCGAATCGGCGCTGCCCAGGCGCTTAGCGTGGCCAGCAGCCAGGGGTCGGCTACGCCCCCGCCAATCACTGAGATTAGCCGTTCTACTCGGTCTGGGTAGGCGCTGGCCCACTCGATAGCTTGTAGCGCGCCCATCGAGGCGCCCATCACTGCATGCAGCGATTCAATCCCTTGGCTCTCTAACAGCTCGCGCTGTACCTCGACAAAATCGCGGATGGTAATGACCGGGAAATCCATGCCCCAGGGCTCGCCGGTATCGGGGTTGATGGAAGCGGGCCCGGTGGTGGTGACGTTGGGGTCATTGGCATTCAGGTTAACCAGCGTATCCGAGGAGATGATGTAGTACTCATCGGTATCGAGTGGCTTGCCGGAGCCAATGATGGCATCCCAGTAGCCGGTCGGCTGCCCATCTTCCTCATAGCGGCCAGCCGCATGGCTGGTGCCTGAGAAAAAATGGGTGATTAAAATAACGTTATCGCGGGCGTCGTTGAGTTCACCGTAGGCTTCCCAGCCCACCGTCACGTTGGGAATGGTCTCGCCGCCCTGGGTAGTGAAGCTGTCCATTTCGAAGGTTTGTTTCTCGACGATGCCGTCCCAGGCCCAAAGAGGAGAGACCAAGAGCAGGCCAAAGCTGGAACATAGCGTCGCCGTTAACAGCGTTTGTCGTTTAGGAGCCATAGGGTTGCCTTAAGCGAGAGTTTATTGTGTTTATTTTTGGTCACAGCCAGTAGCCACCCTCTCAGCGTAGTCGACACTAGCGCATTTTGAACGCATTCAAGTTGTACCGTTTAGCGTTTCAATCTCATTAGCGAGTTTTATTGGTTTCTGGCTGGAAAGCGCATTCATTTACCCATTTGGCTAAATCTCCCAGCGCTTTCATAGCTCCAACCTTGGTGTACTCTCTGGGCCAAACACTCAACGCCAACCAGCGTCCTTTGACTTCATACCAAGCATCGTTGTCACCGCCATCTCTGTACCAACTGCAGCCCGGCTGTTTGGTAGCAGGCGTTCCCTTCAGAAATGACTGTTCGATTTCTTTAAGCCAAGGATCATTGCTTTCCTGACTTTCCAAATATGCCCGTATCTCGAAACCGATGCTTTCATCGCCTTCCGACTCTGATGAAGGATAATAAACAAGGCAAACTTGAGAGGCTCCACCGTGGCTATTACTCCAAGCAGAGGGAATGAAACGCCACGCTCTTGTTTGCTTCCAATTTTCCGGCTTCTTATTGGTACTGAGTTCGCTGATGTCTATCTGTAACGCAGCAGCAATAGAGCTTTTCCCTTCCACCATCAACTCTAGTTCGAATTGCTCTAAACGCTGAGATGCTTCGTGCAAGTCATTGAAATGCTTTAACGAAAATAACAGCTCGTCTTTCGTCATTGTCTTTTCTTCTGTTGGATGGGCGATAGAGGAGAGGTGCAGCAACAACTCTTGATAGAAAATTTGCCATTTTGTCTGGCTAGATGGTGCTACATCTTGCCCGTACAGTTCATAGGCCGAGGCCAATAGCGCTGAGTAGGACAGCGTCGGCCAGCCTGCGCTCTTGGCGGGTGCTTGAACGCTTGCCTTGGAGTCATCCGGGCATAAAACACACCTGTAGGCTTTAACCCCATAGCTGTTCAGCAAATCGTCATAGGCATAAAACGGATTATTCTCCGCCGAAGCCCATACTTTATGCTCAATACCCAAAACGAAGTCATTTCCTGAAACCACTAAATCCAGGCGCTTGGTTGATTCGCTCTCAGCGTTCCAACTGCCTGCTTCCCGCTCGGTATTAACCGCTTCCCAGTCGATTTGCTGTAGATGTTCGTGATCGAATTCATCGCTACGTACCAGTGCATGCAGCAGGGCTTTGGCTAACCAGTGGGGCGCGCCGGGATAACCGCCCATAAAGAAGGCCATTAAGTTCGATAGGCGGTTCTCATTCTGCCCGGGTCCTGCAACGGTAAACAGATTGGGGATAGGGGGTGGCGGTTTGGGCAGCAGTGCCAGCTTCTCAAAAAAACGCTCCAATGTGGCTAGATCAGTCGACTCTGAGTGCATTGTTTATTCCTAAATAACTCTAAGCTTATTCAGCCCATTAGCTTGCAGCATACTCATACGTTTGGCTGAAGACGACGAGTCTCACGTGCTCGTTTTTTTCCTAGCCCGATGCGCTGCCGCTTTCATTCTGTTTCCGCAGGAGGCCATGCTACACCAGCGGCGCCGGTGCGATTTTGTTTGATCGTGGAACAGTAGAACGCAGTCTGAGGCTTCGCACTCTTTCACCAGCTGTAGATCTTCCTCGGTAAGCAACTGGACTAACGCGGAAGCGACAGGCTGCAACAGGCTCTCGCTTTCCATGTTGCGCTGATAGTTTTTTTTCTGAAACGCCGACGCCGTTGGCTGCCATTCGATTTTCTCTAGGGGATAACCCCGTTCCAGAACGTGATTCACCACTGTGGGATCCGCAGCCCGCCCTTGCTGGGCCGAAATCAGGAGTTCCCGCATGTTGTCGCGCAGTTCCCGCGCAATGTGGACTATTCCAGGCGGGGGGCTTTCACACTCCTCCGACAACACACCCGCCTGTTGAAGCCACGCAATGACACTGCTGTCGTCATCCAGGCACTCTTGCTGCTCCCCCCCTACGCCAAACTGCGTGTTGATGAAATCGATGGCGAGATTGCTGGCGATAAACGGAGGCGTATTTTTTGATGCCATATTGAGTAACCCTTAATTCTGTATTTGACAGGTTACTATTATTCTTTGTAACCTTCAAAAATAGTTATTAACGGTTACCAAGGAGTATATCCATGACATCTGAAAATACCTCGGTCTCTGCGACTTCCCAGGAGGCACCGGCGACCAGCGCTGAGCAGTCCTCTGGCTCGACAACGTGGCAGGTTCATTATCGATTCGAGAAAGTGGGCGATGTGGAGGTTTTCTATCGTGAAGCGGGGGATCCGGCGACACCGACTCTGCTGCTGCTCCACGGGTTTGCTGCCTCCTCGTATATGTGGCGGGATGTGATTGAGGCGCTTGCCGATGGCTATCACGTCGTGGCACCGGATTTGCCCGCCTTTGGCTTTACCCAGTCACCGGCACGCGGTGAGTATGAGCACACCTTTGCCAACCTGACAAAGACGATTGATCGATTCACTGAGCAGTTAAAGCTTGACCGCTATGCCATTGCCGTTCACGACTATGGTGCCCCTGTAGGCTGGCGTCTGGCGGTGGCCCACCCATCAAAAATCACCGCTATCATTTCGCAAAACGGCAATGCCTATGAGGAGGGGCTTTCAAAAGGGTGGGAGCCTATCCGGACGTACTGGAATACTCCTTCTCAGGGGAATCGTGATGCCCTTAGCGATTTTCCGACGCCAGCGTCTATCAAATGGCAGTACGTGGAGGGGGTAAGCGATACAAGTGCCGTAGCACCGGATGCCTATACGTTGGAGGGGGCTCAGATATCTCAACCTGGGATGGCGGATATTCAGCTCGACCTGTTGTTGGACTACGCAACCAACGTTGCGAAGTATCCCGAATTTCAGGCCTATTTTCGTGAGCATCAACCTCCGCTGCTCGCCGTGTGGGGGAAGCATGACCCGTTCTTCCTCCCGCCGGGGGCAGAAGCCTGGAAACGGGATATTCCTCAGGCCGACATCCGCTTTTACGACACTGGGCATTTCGCATTGGAAACCCATGGCAGTGTTATTATCCCGGCTATTCGTGAGTTCTTGGATGGCCACCTGAAAGCATAAGATGCCACCTGCTTATTTTTCTGCACTTTTCTCCACTATGCGGGGGGGCTCTAAGTCCGCCGCTTTATGCTGGGCATGCCCATTCGCTGGAAGAGGAAGGTTTTATGAGTAACTAGCGCATTTTGAACGGATTCAGCCCGTTGGCTTGCTGCATCATCATGCGTTTGGCGAACGGGAAGCGCTCGGCAATCTGCAGGCTTAAATCGCCTAGCTGGCGCAGCGGTTTGGCACCGGTAAACAGGTGGTGAAAAGTGTCGGTGGCGGCGATCATCGCCTGGTTGGCCGTGCGGCGCTGGCACTCAAAGCGCAGTAGGTTGACATAGTCACCCGGGTCGCGACCCTGAATAATGATCTCGGCAAGGGTGTCGGCGTCGTGAAGGCCGATATTTAACCCCTGGCCTGCCAGCGGGTGCACCACATGGGCCGCGTCGCCAATGAGTGCTAAACGTTTGCCGATATAGCGGTGGGCATGTTGGCGCTTGATGGGGAAGCTGGCCCGGGCGACGATGCGGATGAGGTTGCCCAGGCGTTTAGGGAAGGCCATTTCGATGGCTGCTTTAAGTGCCTCATCGTCCAGCTGTTCGCGGGCTTGGGTGGTGTTATCTGTGTCGTACCACACCAAGGAAGCGCGATGGCCGGGCAATGGCAGCATGGCGATGGGGCCCGTGGGGGTGAAAACCTGCCAACTGACATCCTGCTGGGGCAGCTCGGTTTCCACGTTAATGATCATCGCCCGCTGATGGTAGTCGTGGCTACTAACGTTGATCCCCGCTAGCTCACGTAGGGTCGATTGCGCGCCGTCGGCGCCGACGATCAAACGGGCGCTTAGGGTTTTGCCATTATCCAGCTCCAGCAGGCGGCCAGTGCTTGAGGTGATCGTACTTAACGGCGCGCATTGGGTGTAGCAGGTGACGCTGGGCAGCTGTTCTAGCCGTTGCCATAGCGCGTACTGCAACGTGCGGTTTTCGATAAAGATGCCGAAGTCATCCATGCCGCTATCTTCAGCGGAAAACAGCGAGTGGCCGGTACCGTCCTGGTTGGAAACATCGATATGCCGAAAAGGGCAGCAACGCTCCTCAGGTAATGTCGTGCCGCTGGCCTTAACAAAGGCTAACGAGCGCGCATTCAGCGATGAAATACGCAGGTCATAGTCACCGCTAGGGGGAGTAGGGGCATCGCCGTGCTCCACCAGCCCTACGGAGAAGCCCGCATGACCCACGCGAGCCGCCAGGGCGGCGCCCACCATGCCGCCACCGACAATAATAATGTCATGATCGTGCTGCATTAGAGTATCTCCTGGGTGCACAATAACCGTTAAAGGGCGCGTTGCATGGCCCGCTGTTGCTATACAGTATCGTTGAGTTTGAGCCACATTGCCTAGAGGTGAACGATTGACGCAGGCCGTGGAAATTGCAGAAAGCGTTGCCCAGGTGGGCGAGGAACTGGCTGATTTTATTCAGCGGCACCCCAAACTGTGGGTGATTACCGGTGCCGGTGTGAGTACTGACAGCGGCATTCCGGACTATCGCGATGCGGATGGCCAGTGGAAGCGGCCACCCCCGTTGCAGCATGGCGACTTCATGAGTTCTCATCACGTTCGCCAGCGCTACTGGGCTCGCGCGCTGATCGGTTTTAGTGCCATGCGCGAAGCCCAAGCCAGCGGCGCCCACCGTGCGTTGGCCGCGCTGGAGTCGCAGGGCTATATCCAGCAGTTGGTGACCCAAAACGTTGACCGCTTACATCAGCGCGCCGGTTCCCGCCGGGTGATCGACCTCCATGGCCGGGCGGACATGGTGAAGTGCATGGTGTGCGACTATCAAATGATGCGCCACGCCATGCATACCGAAATGGCGCGCATGAATCCGAGCTTTACTGGTTTGCAGGCGGGGCACGCTCCGGATGGCGATGCCGACCTGGAAACCGACTTCAGCACCTTTCGTATTTTCGACTGCCCGCGCTGCAGCGGCATCCTGAAGCCCGATGTGGTGTTCTACGGTGATGTGGTACCCGCCGAACGGCGGCTGGCAGCGCAGGTAGCACTGGCCGAGTCGGATGCGTTGCTGGCAGT
Organism: Vreelandella sedimenti; assembly: GCF_013416325.1. Taxonomy (GTDB): domain Bacteria; phylum Pseudomonadota; class Gammaproteobacteria; order Pseudomonadales; family Halomonadaceae; genus Vreelandella; species Vreelandella sedimenti. Next base: position 107,027 of record NZ_JACCGK010000012.1, on the reverse strand, counting down.
CGGCACCTCGTTGATGGTGTTTTCCGGCTACCGTTTCTGCCGTGCCGCCCATGAACGGGGCATCCCGCTGGCATCGCTATCGCTCGGCGTCACCCGGGCAGATGCGCTATTGACCCACCAGTGGCGGGCGCCGTTGACGCCGGTGCTCGAGCAGGCTGTGAGCTGTTTGCAGCGGCGTTTACTTGACTAAAGTGCTAGGGTATTAGGTAGATATCGCCATCAATAGCGGAGCCTATCGTGCTGCCATTCGAACATCTCTATTCCTCCTTACCTGAACCCCTTTGGGTCGCCACCCAAGCAACGCCTGTGGCCAGCCCAGAGCTGATTGCGTTCAATGCGCCGCTTGCCCATGAGCTAGGGGCCAAAGAGATACCTGACTCTACAACGCTTGCCGAGTGGTTTAGCGGCAACCAGGCCATGCCTGATGCCAAGCCGGGCGCATTAGGTTACGCCGGGCATCAGTTCGGCAACTTTGTGCCGCAATTGGGCGATGGCCGCGCGTTACTGCTGGGCGAAGTGATCGATCAGAATGGCGTTCGCCGCGATGTGCAGCTAAAAGGTAGCGGCCGCACGCCGTTTTCCCGTGGTGGCGATGGCCGTTCACCGCTAGGTCCGGTGCTGCGTGAGTACCTAGTCAGTGAGTTTATGGCGGCGATGGGAATTCCCACCACCCGCGCGCTGGCGGCCGTCACTAGCGGCGAGCGCGTGGTACGGCAAATGGCTGAGCCCGGTGCCGTCTTTACCCGCGTGGCGAGCAGCCATATTCGCGTGGGCACCTTTCAGTTTGCCGCTGCACAGCGGGATGAAGCATTGCTCAAAGCCCTGGCGGATCATGTGATTGCGCGCCACTATCCGGATGCCGCCAACGCAGAAGATCCCTATATGGCGCTGCTGGAAGCGGTGGTCGCTCGTCAGGCGGTGCTGATTGCCCGCTGGATCAGCGTCGGCTTTATCCATGGCGTGATGAATACTGATAACTGCAGCATCGCCGGTGAAACCATCGATTACGGCCCCTGCGCCTTTATGGAGCAGTTTGACCCGCAGAAGGTGTACAGCTCCATCGATCAAGGCCGCCGCTACGCCTTTGCCAACCAGCCAGCGATTGCCCAGTGGAATCTGGCTCGCTTTGCCGAAACGCTGCTGCCGCTGATGCGGGAAGAGGGCGACGCGGTCGTGGAACAGGCCACTGACGTCATCCGCCGCTTTGAATCGCTTTTCAGCGCCGAGCAACTCCGCCTGCATGCCGATAAGCTCGGTTTAGCGGCGGAAAGCCCCCAAGCCGAAGCGCTAATGGAAAGTCTCGAAAGCCATATGCATCAGGGGCGGATGGATATGACCGCTACCTTCGACGCGCTGACCCAGTACGCCGCCTCGCCGGGCGCTGAGCGGCGTGACGCGCTGCTGGCGCTGACGACCCAGCCCAATGAGTTAACCGAGTGGCTGGATACCTGGCAGCAAGCGCAGATAGCCAGCCAAGATAGCGAGCGTTTTGCCGCCATGCGAAGCGCCAACCCGGTCATTATTCCCCGCAACCACCGGATTCAAGAGGTCATTGATGCCGCTTACGACGGTGACTTTACCCCTTTCCATACTCTGCTGGCGGTCGTCACCCAGCCATTCGATGACTCCGTTGAAGCGCGCCGTTTAGCAGCGCCCGCCACGGAAAATGAGCAGGTGCTAAGGACATTCTGCGGAACTTAAAATAGCCTATGCCATTGAGCTGAGGGTGGAATCAGCCCGTAGCGGGGGTCTTTTTCCAGGGATGGAAAAAGTAGCGCCCAGGGAGGGGGGCACAGCGCCCCGCCTAGGGTTGATCCGGCCGATTTTAGAATGACATAAGACGTTATGATTTCTCTCGTAATCGCTGTGATAAACTGTGGTTTTTTACAGTTGGAAGGCTAGCCGGTGCGCAAAATCATTCACTGCGACTGTGACTGCTTTTATGCAGCAGTGGAAATGCGCGATAACCCCGCGCTGCGGGATATACCGATTGCCATTGGCGGCAGCGTCGAGCAGCGCGGGGTGGTTGCCACCTGCAACTATCCCGCCCGTGAATTTGGTATCCACTCGGCCATGCCGATGGCCCAGGCACTCAAGCGCTGCCCGCACCTCACCGTGATTCGCGGTGAGATGGCCAAATACAAAGAGGTCGCCCGCCAGGTCTTCGCCATTTATCGCGATGTGACTGAACTGATCGAACCGCTCTCTCTGGATGAGGCCTTTCTGGATGTCTCGGAGGTCACCCAGCATCACGGCAGCGCGACGCTAATGGCTGAAGCGATCCGTGAACGGGTCAGCCGCGAAGTGGGGATCACCGTTTCGGCGGGCGTAGCGCCCAACAAGTTTCTGGCCAAAATTGCCAGCGACTGGAACAAACCTGACGGCCTGTGCGTGATTACGCCGGATAAGGTCGATAGCTTCGTACAACAGTTGCCGGTCAAGAAAATCCACGGGGTAGGGCCGCGCACGGCCGAGAAACTGGCGGGGCTGGATATCCACACCTGCGCTGACCTGCGTACCCGCACGCTGACCGACCTGGTCGAGCACTTTGGCCGCTTTGGGCGGCGGCTGCATGAGCTAAGCTGGGGGCGGGACGAGCGCCCGGTGAAAACCCACCGGGAGCGCAAATCGGTCAGCACCGAGCAGACTTACGCCCAGGATTTACCCAACCTCGATGCCTGCCGCCGTGAGCTACCCGCGCTGATCGAAGATTTAGAGCGCCGCTACGCACGGCTTGATCCGCCACTGGCGGTGCGCGGGCTAATCGTAAAAGTGAAGTTCAACGACTTTACCCAAACCACCGTCGAACACGCTGACCCAGCGCCCAACCTTGAACAGTTTGAAACTCTGCTTAACGTTGGCTGGGCTAGGGGCGAGCGTCCCGTGCGCCTGCTTGGCGTGGGGTATCGGCTGGCGGACAACAGCCAGGAGCATCAGCTGTCGCTTTTTTAATTAGCCTGTTAATCCTTTTGTCGATTGACGCTCATGCAGGAGCGCGTTAAAACAGATGTATGATAGGCGGCGTAAATAATCATGTTTCACATTAGCCGTCTTCCTGCCTTTTTAACGCGCGAGCCTTGCCATGTCTGCTAATGCTGCCCAACGTCCCCGTTTAGTGTTTGCCCATGCCAATGGTTTTCCGGGCCTAAGCTATCGTAGCCTGCTGAACCCACTGGCAGAGACCTTTGATCTGCACCCTCTGGATCGCCTGGGTCACCACCCTGACTACCCCGTTAATCATAACTGGGGCAACTTGGTGGATGAGCTGCTGAGCTACCTACCCGAGACGGATACGCCGCTGCTGGGCGTGGGGCACTCATTGGGCGGCACCTTGATGGCCATGGCGGCGGATAAGCAGCCCGAGCGCTTCTGCGGGGTGATTATGCTCGATCCCCCTTTGATGCTGGGGAAGGACGCCTGGGCAATGAAAGCCGCCAAGCGGTTTGGCTTTGTGGATCGGGTTACCCCTGCTGGAAAAACCTTGGGTCGGCGCACCGTGTGGCCGAGTCGCGAAGCGATGGCAAGCTCGCTGGGGCGCCGGGGGCTGTTTCGTCGCTTTACCCCAGAGGCGCTCAACGACTACATTGAAGCAGGGACGCGCTTGCTAAACGATGGCAGTGCAGAGTTGACCTTTGATCCTGGTATTGAGGTGGAAATTTTCCGCCATCTGCCGGATCACCTCTCGCGCCTGCCCCAGCGGCTGGGCGTGCCGTTAGAGCTGGTGGCGGGCGAAGAGTCCCACTTACTGACCGCTTCACGCATAAAGCGCTTGAAGCGCAAGGGGTTAACAGTGAGCGAGGTTCCCGGTACACATATGTTCCCGATGGAGCATCCGGACGAGACCCGTGCCGCTATTTTGGCTGCCTGGCAGCGTTTATCCAGCGCCCGTCAGCCCCAAAACACAGCGTAAGGAGGCGTTATGTATCTTTCCGTACAGCTTAGCTATTACCCGTTGGCTGATGACTTCAAGCCGGTGGTCAAAGAGGTGGTAAAACGCCTTGAGGCGACAGGATTGGACGTACACCCGAATCGCATGAGCACTCAGGTATTTGGCGAGTTCGATGCTGTGATGGCAGCGCTAACTGAGGTGATGAAGTGGTCGTTTGAGACCCATGGCAAAGCCGTCTTCACGGCCAACTTTCTCGAAGGCGACCGCCGACCGCGTTAATCACGCAGCAAACGCCGCCCACCGGGCGGCGTGTCGTTGTCTGGTCCGTTCGCGTCGCTATGGGACATAAATGGTTCCCAAATGACTGTAGTTTAACCCCTATACCAATCAAAATAGGGGTTGAAATAATGTTCCATCCTGCTGATTTAAATAACAAATTCCCTCATGCGGGTAAAAAGCTCTCGATAGCGCTAGGAGCGCTACTCGTCAGTGGCTATGCGCATTCCCAGTCGGTCAGTATGGACTTCTCCAATGAGTATAATGCTTCCTCCATTCATGCTCAGGGCGATGCCTATTTTATTGATAAGCTTGCCGAATTAACCGATGGCGATATTGATATCACGCTGCATACGGGTGGCTCGCTCGGCTTTAATTCCGGTGATCATTTTTATGGCGTGGCCGATGGCGCCGTCGAGATAGCGGATACGCTCTCGGGCACCATGAGCGGTATCGACTCGCTGTTTCTACTCTCTTCGCTCCCCTTTATTGTCGACGACGTTGCCGATGCGCGGCGACTTTATGACATAGCGAAACCCTATTACGAAGAGGTATTCGCCGATAATAACCAGGTACTGCTGTATGCCTCGCCCTGGCCACCGAGCGGTATCTGGTCGGAAGACGAGGTCGCGAGCCAGGACGATCTTGAGAACCTGAAGATTCGCACCTTTGACCGTAACGGTACCGAGACATTTAGAAATGTAGGTGCCTCGCCGGTCAGCCTGTCCTGGGCCGATGTGGTACCCCAGCTGGCTACCGGCGGTATCGAGGCGGTGCTAACGTCCGCCGAAGCGGGGGCCAATGCCAGTTTTTGGGAACACCAGAATTACTTTGCCGGGGTTCAGTACGCCATTCCCCTTAACATGGTGCACATGAATCGCGCTGCGTTCGAATCGCTGACCGACGCTCAACAGGAGGCGGTCATGGAAGCGGCCAGCCAGACCGACCAACATAACTGGGAAGCGGTTGAAACGCGTACCGAAGAGAACTACCAGACGCTGGGTGAGCACGATGTGGTGATCAGTGATCCCGTCTCGGACGAGTTGCTAACGCCTCTCAAAGAAGCCGCCAGTAGCGTGGTCGAAAGTTGGCTAGAGAAGACCGGAGATGACGGCGAGTCTATCTTGAGCGAGTTCCGAGGCGCCGAATGAGGGCGCTCAACGTCATTGAGCGTATCTCTCAACTGCTCAATAGGGTCGGTGCTGTCATTGCCGTGCTGCTCATTATTTATATGCTCGGCCACATCCTGTTAGAGATAGCGCTGAGGCTGTTTGGTCACTCAACGTTTATCCTCGATGAGTATATCGGCTATGCCGTGGCCACGATGTCATTTTTAGGCCTGCCTTATGTGCTGGAGAAAGGCGGGCTGATTCGTGTGTCTCTGATTCTGGAGCGCTTTCCTGAAACCAGGCGCTGGCCGCTGGAGCTATTTAGCAGCCTGGTAACGGCAGGCTGCTTTGTGTGGCTCTCGACCTTCTGGTTTCAGAACGTTCAGCGTAGCTATAGCCGCGGCACCGTCAGCGAAACCATGGCAGAGACGCCTATTTGGCTGCCGGAGAGCGCCATCCTCGTGGGCATGTGGTTAATTTCCATCACGCTGTTAGTCAGAGCCCTGAAAATAATGGTTCTGCGTTCAGGCTACTCGCCTAGCGTCAATTGAAGCAGCGACTAATAGGAAAGGCGTTATGGATATTTTTTGGTCGGCCGTCGGGGTTGGCGTACTGCTGTTGTTCTTTTTGTCGATGGGCACCTGGATTTTTGCGGCCATGCTGGCCGTTTCCATTGGCTCGCTTTGGCTGTTTGGCGACTTTGGTGCTGATCGTATTGGCCTGATTTTCTCACGAATTCTCTACCGTGCCAGTAATAGCTGGGAGTTATCAGCTATCCCGCTGTTTATATTGATGGGCGAGCTGATTTTTCGCTCCAATATTTCCGATCGGCTTTTCAAAGGGCTGGTGCCTATCACCCGCCGTTTGCCGGGCGGCATTCTCCACACCAATGTGCTGGGCTGTACGCTGTTTGCGGCGGTGAGCGGCTCCAGCGCGGCGACTACCGCGACGATTGGCAAAATCACCACCCAGGAGCTGAAAACGAGGGGTTATGATCGCAACCTGTCGATCGGCTCGCTGGCGGGCGCCGGTAGCCTGGGGTTGTTGATTCCGCCTTCGATCGTGATGATCGTTTATGGCGTTCAGGCGGAAGTCTCCATCAGTCAGCTGTTCATGGCGGGGGTAGTGCCGGGCCTGTTAATCGCGCTGCTGTACAGCGTGTATATCGGCGCGAGGTCCTATCTATCGCCGTCGCTGGCACCCAAACAGGCGGCGTCTGGCCAGAGCGTAGGGCAATCCATTTTGTTGCTGTTGCCCGTGCTGGTGTTGATCAGCATCGTGATTGGCTCTATCTATAGCGGTATTGCCACGCCCTCAGAAGCGGCGGCGGTGGGCGTGGCCGCGACGCTGGTGCTGCTTGGCGTCGAGCGCCAGCTTTCGACGCGGCTGTTTATCGAGGCGTTCAGAGGCACCTTGATCACCAGTATCATGGTGTGCAGCCTGTTGATTACCGCCACGCTGCTCTCCACGGCGATGGGCTATCTGCATCTGCCCCGGGAGCTTGCGGAGTGGATCGCCGCGCAAAACTTTAGCCCGATGTTGTTGCTGCTGGCGCTGGCGGTTTTCTATGTGGTGCTTGGGCTTTTCCTGGACGGTATTTCGATCACAGTGATGAGCCTGCCGATTACGTTGCCGATCGTGCTACTGGCGGGGTTCGATCCTATCTGGTTTGGCATCTTCCTGATTATCATGATTGAGCTTGGCCAGATAACGCCTCCAGTTGGATTCAACCTGTTTGTGCTGCAAAGCCTGACGGGGGAAAGCATCAGCCGTGTGGCCTTGGCAGCACTACCCTTCTTCCTGCTGATGTGCGTGGCAGCCCTGATCATCAGCGTATGGCCGGATATTGCGCTGTGGCTGCCGCGCTTCATGGCACAATAGGCCGGTTAGGTATCCACACAAGCAAAACCGCCGCCCCAATTTGGGACGGCGGTTTGGTGCTTGCTGACTAACGCTTAATTACACCAGGGAATCCAGGCAGGACTCAATAATATCCAGCCCTTCATTGAGCACGTCATCTTGAATGGTGACAGGCATCAGGAAGCGGATGGTGTTGCCGTACATGCCGCAGGAGAGCAGGATCAAGCCCTCTTCGCGGGCTTTCTTGCACAGCGCGGCAGCTAGCTCAGGGTTAGGTGTGTGATCGGCTTTATCCGACACCAGCTCAAATGCGGCCATGGCGCCCATGTTGCGCACGTTGTCGATGCAATCAAACTTGTCTGCCCACACATTGAAGCGCTTGGCCAGCTTGTCGCCCAAAGCCTGGCTCTTCTCCAGAATGTTATCTTCTTCAAACACTTCCATGACCGCCAACGCCGCCGCACAGGCGGTGGGGCTGCCGGTATAGGTGCCGCCCAATGAGTTAGGGCCTGAAGCATCCATCACCTTGTCAGTACCCACGATGGCGGAGATCGGCATGCCGTCGGCCATACTCTTGGCCATGGTCATAATGTCCGGCTCAACGCCGCTATGCTCGATGGCAAACATTTTGCCGGTACGGCCAAAGCCCGACTGCACTTCATCGATGATCATCAGGATGCCGTGCTCATCGCAGATCTCACGTATCTTGGTCAGGAAGCTGGTAGAGGCCGGGTAGAAACCGCCTTCGCCAAGCACCGGCTCGAGCACGATGGCCGCGGTATCTTTGGGGTTAGCATCGGTTTTCAGCGTCATTTTCAGGCCTCGAATGGCTTCGTCTTCGCTAACGCCGTGGTAAGGCACCGGGTAGGGCGCACGGAAAACGGTGCCCGGCATGGGGCCGAAGTCGCTCTGGTAGGGCGCCACCTTGCCGTTCATGGCCATGGTGAAGAAGGTACGGCCGTGGTAACCGCCATCGAAACAGATGACGTTAGAACGGCCAGTGGCGGCGCGTGCGATCTTGACCGCATTTTCCAGCGCTTCCGCACCTGAGTTGGCCAGCATGACTTTGGCATGGCCACGAACGGGCACGATGTGGCTGAGTTTTTCCGCGACTTTCACATAGCCTTCATAAGGCATGACCGTTTGGCAGGTATGCATCAGCTTATCGAGCTGGGCTTTTACCGCTGCGACCACTTTGGGGTGACGGTGACCTACGTTGAGTACGCCAATGCCGCCCGCGAAGTCGATAAAGCGGTTGCCGTCCGCGTCCCAGATTTCAGCGTTTTCAGCGTGGTCGGCGAACGCCGTTGCGGGGCTTGCAGCGCCAGCAGCGACGTATTTATGTTTTAGCTCGTTCAGTTCGGCATTGCTGCTCATGGCTTACTTCCTAATTGATGAGGATTGATCTTTTAGCATAGTGCTTAATAGTGGTGCCTGATAGGGGCCTGATTGTGAAGTTTAAAAGCGTTGCTTACATGGATGACAAGGCTATGACAATACGGTTGCGCCCCGTCTGTTTAGCTTGATACATAGCTTTATCAGCACGTTCAAGTAGACGTGTGCCCGAGGCTTCAACGTAGCTGGCAATCCCCGAAGAGAGCGTCATCGTTAATTGGTGCTCGGTAAACGTTTGTTGCGCGACGCTTTCACGAACGCGTTCCATGCCTTGGTAGGCTTCTTCGGCGTTTACGCCTGGCATAATGATCAAAAATTCTTCACCACCCAATCGTATGTGCAAATCGGTATCGCGCAGTACATCGCTCACTAAGGAGGTAATTTGCTGTAAAACGCTATCGCCCGCGCTGTGCCCATAGGTATCGTTGATCGCTTTGAAGTCATCCAGATCATAGATCGCGATACTGAAAGGTGTTCCATATCGCTCGCAGCGCTTGATCTCTTCATCCAGACGCTGCAAACCAGCACGACGGTTGAGCAGCTCCGTTAGCTCATCGTGGTGGGCCAAATGATCCAAGCGCTCATTGGCCTGCTTTAGCCGCTCTTCTAGCTGTTTGCGCTGGGTAATGTCGATTATAAAAGTGACTTTACGCGGCTCGCCGTCATCAGCCTCAATACGCGCAGCTTCGGCGATGATGGTGCGTCTTTCGCCGTTTTTGAGAACCACTTCCCACTCTTGGCGCAGCTCTTGATCCTCGTTGCCCTGCATAAACTCAGCATGCAGCGCTGATAAAACCGCTTGGTTCACTTCGGGTACTACGTGAGTAAAGTGCTGGCCTAAAAGTTCTTCCTGCCGGTATCCATAAAACTCACAGTAAGCTGGGTTGACCATTTCAAAGTGACCCAAAGGGTTCGTAATACAGATTCCAATCGGTGCCGCTTTGATAACGTTTTCGGTATTGCGCTTTGAGCGGTTAAATAACTGGTAGAGCTTATCGGGACTAATCTCTTTCATGCACCGCTCCTGAGCTGCTCTCTACTTCATTTTTTAACCCCACTAGTAGCGGGACAATATTGGTACACAAAGCGTTAATCGCCGGTTTTGCGTAGTAGAAACCCTGCTGACGAACAATCCCCGCGCGGGCGAGCCATAAGGCTTCGGCACGAGTCTCGACACCTTCGGCGATAAGAGTCATATCGAGCTCTTGAGCGAGCAGGATAATCGCGTTTAACAACGCTTGGCGGCGAAGATCATTATCGCAATTCATCACCAGCTCACGGTCGATTTTGAGCTTGTCAGGTGTCAAATCGGCCAATAAGTCCAAATTGGCGTACCCGTTGCCAAAATCATCCAGCGCCGTTTTAAAGCCCATGGAGCGGTAGGCATCGATGATATTGGACAGGTGCTGCCGGTCGCGGACGCGCTCGGTTTCAGTGATTTCAAAAATAAGCCGATGGGCAGGCCAACCCACTCGTTTTGATACTGCTAACGTTGCCTGGATACACGCTTCCGGCTCATATACGGCGTTGGGTAGAAAGTTGATCGAAAGGTCGGTCTGCATGCCCAGTGCGCTGGCCATTTCGATCGCTTTTACCCGGCAGGCCTGATCAAAACGGTAGAGGAGCTCATCAGTCACTTGCGAAATGACGCTCCAGGCGGATTCACCGCGTGGCCCACGAACCAGTGCTTCATAGGTGACGATTTGGGCCAGCGATAGATCCACGATTGGCTGAAAGGCCATGGTGAACCCAAAGGGCAAGTCGCCTTCACAGCGTTTGCAACTGCCATTGACGCGTGCGCACTGGCTCATAGCTGCTCCTGAGGGGTGGCTGTTGGATGGCGCTGTTAATGCCATAACATTAGATAACTTAATGCTTACACTGAAGCATGTAAGCTCTTAAGGTTAAGCATAAGTATACTCTTTGTATAGATGTTGTACAGATTTTGGTTGCGAAGCACTAACCACTTGCCCGCCTATTGGCTGGCAATGCTGGTCAGTTTTTTTGGGCTTAAAAAAAAAAGCGCCAGGTGAGGCGCCTAAGAGGGAAGTGTATAAACCGAGTGCATAAACATTAGTGTTATTAAATGATGCCTGCTGCGCGAAGCGCAGTGCGCTGCTCCAAGCTAATACCAAGTTCTTCCAGCACGCTTTCCGTATGTTGGCCTAAGTGGGGAGGAGCCGTAGTGGCACTCATTTGGGCACCGTTAAAACGGATAGGGTTAGCGACCAGATCCACCTGGCCTGCTTGGTCGTGGGGCAGGGTTTGCTTAAGTCCGCGGGCTTTCACATGGGGGTCGTCGAACACCCGATCCAGCGTATTGATTGGCCCGCAGGGAACACCTACAGCTTCAAAAGCGGCTAGCCATTCATCAGTGCTGCGCTGGGCCAACGCCGCTTCCAGCTGCGGCACGAGCAGTGCACGGTTATTTACCCTGGCGCCATTGGTGACAAAGCGCGAATCTTCCGCCAGAGCCGGTAGCGAAAGCACCGCGCAAAAACGCTTGAATTGCTCGTCGTTGCCGACAGCCATAATCATATGGCCATCCTGGGTGGCAAACGCCTGGTAAGGCACGATGTTAGGGTGGGCATTACCCAGCCGCTGGGGCACATTACCGGAGGTGAGGTAATTCAGTGCCTGGTTGGCGAGCACCCCCACCTGGACATCCATTAATGCCATATCGATATGGCAACCTTCGCCGCTATCACGGCGCTGATAAAGTGCCGCTAAAATTGCGTTAGCGGCATATAGCCCGGTGAAAATATCGGTAAAGGCGACGCCGCTTTTTACCGGGCCACCGCCGGGCTCACTGTCGGGCTTGCCAGTTAGGCTCATGATCCCGCCCATGGCTTGGATCATAAAGTCATAACCGGCGCGGTGAGCGTAAGGGCTCTCCTGGCCAAAACCGGTGATGGAGCAGTAGATCAGTCGTGGGTTGAGCGCCTTCAAGCTGGCGTAATCCAGACCGTAGCGTTTCAGGCCGCCGACCTTGAAGTTCTCTATCAGCACGTCGGAGTTAGCCACTAGCTGCTTGATCACCGCCTGACCTTCGGGCTTGGCCATATCGACGGTCAGCGAGCGTTTACCCCGGTTAGCGCACAGGTAGTACGCCGACTCTTCGCTGCCCGCCAGCCAAGGAGGGCCCCAGTGGCGAGTGTCATCGCCGCTACCGGGGCGCTCTACCTTGATCACATCTGCCCCCATATCCGCGAGCATTTGTCCGCACCAAGGCCCGGCCAGTACGCGGGAAATATCGAGTACTTTTATACCGGCCAGTGGTTTGGTTGGCTCGTTCATAGAGGCTCCGTTAATAAATGACAAGTGATCAAGGTGCAGTGATTAAAAGAACGACTGAATGCCTGTCTGGGCGCGACCAAGAATCAAGGCGTGAACATCGTGAGTACCTTCATAGGTATTCACTGACTCCAGGTTGACCATATGGCGAATAACGCCGTACTCGTCGGAGACGCCATTGCCGCCGTGCATATCGCGGGATTGACGAGCGATATCCAGCGCTTTGCCGCAGTTGTTACGCTTTATCAGCGAAACCATTTCCGGTGCCCAGTTGCCGCTATCCATTAGCCGGCCCACTTGCAGAGCTGCCTGCAAGCCCAGGGTGATCTCGGTCTGCATATCGGCGAGCTTTTTCTGGATCAATTGATTGGCGGCCAGCGGGCGGCCAAACTGCTTGCGGTCGAGGGTATATTGGCGTGCTGCGTGCCAGCAGAACTCAGCCGTGCCCAACACACCCCAGGCGATGCCGTAGCGGGCTTTATTAAGGCAGCCGAAGGGGCCTTTCAGGCCACTGACGTTGGGCAGCAGGTTCTCTTCGGGAACGAAGGCGTTATCCAGCACGATCTCACCGGTAATCGATGCGCGCAAAGAGACTTTGCCTTCGATTTTGGGTGTGGTGAAACCTGCGGTGCCGCGCTCGACAATAAAGCCTTTAATCTGATTGTCGTGAGCAACTGATTTCGCCCATACCACTGCAATATCGGCAATCGGGCTGTTGGTGATCCACATTTTTGCGCCAGTCAGGCGGTAGCCGCCATCGACTTTTTCCGCGCGCGTAATCATGTTGCCCGGATCAGAGCCGTGGTCAGGCTCGGTCAAGCCAAAGCAGCCGACCATTTCACCGCTGGCCAGCTTAGGCAGGTACTTGTGCTTCTGCTCTTCAGAGCCGTAAGTCTCGATGGGGTACATTACCAACGATGACTGCACGCTCATGGCTGAACGGTAGCCGGAGTCAACGCGCTCTACTTCGCGGGCAATCAATCCGTAGGCCACGTGGTTAACGCCTGCACCGCCGTACTCGGGAGCCACGGTGGCACCCAGCAGTCCAAGTTCACCCATTTCAGTCATGATCTCGCGGTCAAAGCGCTCTTCACGGAAGGCGGTTAGCACGCGGGGCTGAAGGTTTTCCTGGCAGTAGTCGTAGGCCGCATCGCGGATCTGGCGCTCTTCATCAGTGAGCTGTTGTTCCAGAAGTAGCGGGTCGTCCCAGTTGAAATGTGTCATGGCGTGGATTCCTAAGTTCGTGGGCAGGAATAAATGCAAGATAGCTGGTAATCAATGTATCGCCGTTTCTTTAAAATATCTACATTTTTTTAAAACGTAGAGCTTTGGTCTGAGGGCGAAGAGTAGAAACGAAAAGCTCAGCCGATGCCGCGCTCTTGGAGGACGCGGGTAATAATCGGTACGGGGGTCATCAGGTGATCGCGCATCAGGGTGTCGGCTTCAGCGGTATCGCGAGCCAGAATGACATCGACCAGCGCAGTGTGCTCTTGGCGCTTAAGCTCCAGCGCCTGGGGCGACATCACGGTTTCCTGCAGCCACAGGTGGCGGTAGCGCTCTACTTGGTCAAACAGGGTGTTGCGCATTTGCAGTAGGTGAGGAGAGTTGCAGCCGCTGGCAATGGCGGTATGGAAGGCTTTGTGGCGCTGATCCCAGATGTCGAGCAGGTCGTTGGGGGTGTTGATGTCGGTGACCTTGGCCAGCCGGTGTGCGGTAGCCAGCACCGTGGCTTCCCAGTCGTCGTCGCCGCGCTCTATAGCCAAGCGCAGGATCAGCCCTTCAAGCTGGGCCCGGGCATCGTATATATCGTTGAGTTCGGCCAGCGACATGGGTGCTACCCGGTAGCCGCGCTGGCTGATCGCGACCACAAGGCGGTCAGAAACTAACTGCGATAGCGCTTCTCTTAGCGGCCCGGTGCTGGCGCCGTACTGCTCTTTGAGCCGGCTCATCAGCAGCTTCTGCTCAGGCGCATAGCGGCCACGAATAATGTCGTGCTTGAGTTGGCGGTAAGCACTAATGGCGAGGTTTTGCCGCGGCGCGCCTTTATCCCGACTACTGTCCTCTTTAAAACCGGGCTCCATAGCAGTGTGGCTCCTATCCTGAATCAATAATAACGATGGGGTGGGCGAAATTGACGGCCATTAGCAATAAATAATAACAATTCGGCATAAAATAAGACATTTATGCGAGATTTCATGTTTTTAATAGTTGGCTATTCGATCCAACTGCCGGGCGGTTACACCTTCTGGGGCACTCACGGCTGTATGAGGTAAAGGCGCTGCTGCGCTGATAACGCCCTATTAGCATCCAACGCATAAGCCGTGCTAACTTCACCTCCACCGCTTCCGGTTCGTCGTGACGGCAGCCAGAAGCTGGGGCTTCAACACTTCCTTTTTATCGTCAACCATACCTATAAGTCCAAGCAGGACGGAGGAAATGCTCATGCGAACTCTACGCTCTCTATACACCACAGCCGCTGCCGCTTCTATACTCGCGGTCGCACTTCCAGCAAGCGCCCAGCAACTCTCAATCGCGACTGGCGGCACCGGTGGCGTTTACTATCCTATCGGCGGTGGTTTTGCCGAAATGATCAACAACCATATCGAAGGCGCTCAGGCGACTGCTGAAGTGACCGGTGCCTCGGTTGAAAATATGGGCCTGATCATGCGCGGCGACGCGGATCTCGCCCTGGCCCTGGCCGATACGGTCTATCAAGCCTATACCGGCACGGATGATTTTGAAGGCCGTCAGATTGAAAATACTCGCGCACTGGCGTCGGTTTATCCCAACGCGGTACAGCTGGTGACCCTGGCCGAGTCGGATATCGAGTCGATTGCTGATCTAGCGGGCAAGCGCGTTTCCGTCGGTGCACCGGGTAGCGGCACCGAGCTGAATGCCCGTGCATTGCTTGAAGCCAATGGCATTAGCTATGAAGACTTCACTCCCCAGCGTCTTAATTTCAACGAAACTGCTGATGCAATTCGCGACGGTGATATCGACGCCGGCTTCTGGAGCGTTGGGCCGCCCACCAGCTCGATTCTCAATCTGGCAGCCACCCGCGATATTCGCCTGATTAGCTTGTCCGATGAAGAAGTGGCCAATGCCCAGGAAGAAGAAGCGGTATTTGCTCCCTACGAGCTTGCTGCCGGTATGTACGACGGTATGGACGAAGCCGTTCAGACTATCGGTATCCCCAACGTGCTGGTCGTTAATGCCGATATGGACGAAGAGCTGGCTTATCAACTCACACAACTGCTGTTTGAAAATACTGACGAGCTGATTGCGGTTCATCCGGCGGCTAACGACACCACCGTTAAATTCACTATGGAGTCTACCCCCGTGCCGTTGCACCCGGGCGCACTGCGCTATTTCGAAGAAGTCGGTGCTGAGATCCCGGATCGTCTGCGTCCTTAATCGTGTAATGGTATTTTCATAATCAGATTGCCATAAGGACATTGCCATGCAGTGGCAGCGACGACTGATGGCGCTACTGATTGCATGTTGTCCGTTCGCCGAAGTGGGGGCTGCCCCCGCTTCGGCGTTGGCGTTTATGCGCCTAGCCGTGGTGACCGAACAAGGCGACACGCTAGTGGATGAAGCGGTACCTGCTGACGGTCGCTGGTGTATTAAATGGCAGCACTCCGTTGAACATTTCACGGTGCTGGACTGCTATCGTAATGTAGCGGGCGTCATGCAATTAGAGCGTAGCCATCAACCTGATTTCGCCGCAGGACTGGGGCATATTTTTGGCCGCGGCGAGCAGCTATCAGACGGTGAAGGCGGTTACTGGATTAATGCCATTAACGAGCCTGTAGCCAATAACCGTTATGTGTTGAGGGTAGGTTCACCGGCTGTTAATCATCGTGTGGTGTGGCCAGGCGGTGAGCATGCGCCAGTGAGCCTAAGTGAGCACGCCGCTGGACAACGCGTGACCATTCAGTTGATAGACCCTCACGCATCCCCGCGTGAATAAAAACGACATTAGTTAACGCTTCCGAGGACTTCATGAGCGAATCCAATCAGCCGTCGAGCGTGGTGCCTGGCGGTAATGTGATTCAACCCCGCATGGTGCTGTGGTCGATCACCATTGTGGCGGTGGGTCTTTCCCTGTTTCAGCTCTATTCCGCTGGTATTCAGCCCTTAGGGCTTTTTTATCAGCGCAGTATTCACCTGGCACTGATTATGGTGCTGGCATTTCTCATGTTTCCAGCCTTTGGGCCCACTCGCAAGCGTGGTGTATTGGGCTGGGGGCTTGATCTAGTGTTTTTTGCCGGGGCGATTCTCACCGGTGGTTACTTGGTACTCAACCTGGATGAGATTTTTAGCCGTGCGGGTTTTTGGAACAGTACCGATATCCTGGTTGCCTGTATTGCCACGGTGACGGTACTGGAAGCCAGCCGTCGCGCGGTAGGTTTTGGTATGACCGTGATTGGCCTCTTGGCGATTGTGTATGCCTTTGCGGGGCCGCGGGGTGAGCTGCCGTGGCTTGGCGAGTGGATGCCGGGCATTCTTGAGCACCGCGGATACACTATTGATCGAGTTGCCGGCCAACTCTACCTGGGGCAAGAGGGTATTTTCGGCCTGCCGCTAGGCGTTGCGGCAACCTATATCTTTATTTTTGTCCTCTTTGGTGCTTTTTTGGAGTGCACCGGGGCGGGTAAATTCTTTATCGATATGGCCTATGCGGCGACCGGCCGCCAGCGCGGCGGGCCAGCCAAGGCGGCGGTATTAGCCTCGGCGGGCATGGGCTCGATTTCTGGCAGTGCGATTGCCAACGTGGTCACCACCGGTGCTTTTACCATTCCGTTGATGAAGCGGCTGGGCTACAAAGCCAAACAGGCAGGCGGTATCGAAGCGGCGGCCTCGACCGGCGGGCAAATCATGCCGCCGTTGATGGGGGCCGGGGCATTCCTGATTGCTGAGTATACCAATACGCCGTACCTGGACATCGTCAAGGTCAGTATCCTGCCAGCGATCATGTATTTCGCGACGGTGTACCTGTTTGTGCATATCATCGCTCTCAAGCAGGGTATGCAGGGGCTACCCAAGGACGAGCTGCCGCAGATGCGCCAGGTCATGAAGGATGGCTGGCACTTCCTGCTGCCGTTGGCGGTGCTGGTCTGGCTGCTGGCGATGAGTATGTCGCCCATGCGGGTAGGCTATTACGCAGTGGTCACCATTTTGGCGGTAGCGGTATTGCGCTATGTGCTGTGGTTCTTCTTTGTGGCACCAAGGCAGGGCCAGCCGGTGACCGCAACGGCCGTTAAAGACGTGGTTCGTACAGGCTTTACCAAGCTGATCGAAGGCTTGGAACTAGGTGCTCGCAATGCGGTAGCGGTTTCCATGGCCTGTGCGGTCGCCGGGATTATCGTTGGGGTAGTGGGTTTAACCGGCTTGGGACTGAAATTCTCCTCCATGATGCTGGCTTTCTCCGGCGGCAACCTGGTATTGGCGCTGGTCATGGTACTGTTGGCAAGCTTAGTACTGGGGATGGGGCTGCCCGTTACCGCCAGCTATATCGTGCTCATCGTACTCGTTGGGCCGGCATTGACAGCCGAGTTTGGTGTGCCGCTGCTGGTCGCCCACTTGGTCGTGTTCTGGTACTCCCAGGATTCCAACGTGACGCCTCCCATCGCCTTGGCAGGCTTTGCCGGGGCGGCGATTGCGGGCAGTAAGCCGATGGAAACCAGCTTCCAAGCGTGGAAGTTTGCCAAAGGCCTCTACCTGATCCCGCTATTTATGGTCTTCAACCCTGAGATTATCATTGGGGGCCCGGTGCCGGTGGTCATCTGGAATGGGGTGATTGCCATTCTGGCATTAGGTGCCTTTGCCGCGGCGCTGGAAGGCTATCTGTTTACCAAAATGTCGTGGCTACCGCGCATCGCGATTACCGCCGCGATCTTTGGGGTGTTCTATCCTAATCTGATGACCGAAATTGCCGGTGTCGCTGTCATGATCGTCGCCATAGGCGCTAACTGGTTGGCCAGTAAGCGCGAAACGCCTGCGACACCCGTTAGTGGTTAAACGTTAGGCGACCCTACATACAGACCCAAAGATAGCCAGTAACAGAAAAGGCCCGGAGAGATAATCTCCGGGCCTTTTGCTTGGTGGGCTGTTTGGTGTGCTACGGGATTGGTTGGTTTAGAAGATCGCGTTAGAAGATCGACTCAGCGGTGCCTGAACCCTCAGAACCACTGGCTTCTTCCAGTTCGCGGCTAATGCGGCGCTGCTGGTAATCCGGCAGGTGATCCTCATGGAACAGCTCGGTAATTCCGCCAGACTGGCCATCCGCTAAGCGTTGGCCGGAGTCAGGGTCAACGCGAGCGGTGACCACCGTTGCTGGACGTTCAGGCACGGCGTTCGGCGTACCGTCCAGGGCATCCCCCATAAACTCTACCCAAATAGGCAGCGCCGCATTCGAGCCATACTCGGCAATGGTCTCGTTGCTGTCCTTGCCGACCCAAACCGTGGTCACCAGGTTGCTGTTGAAGCCCGCAAACCAGGCGTCACGCTGGCTGTTGGTGGTGCCGGTTTTACCGACGATATCCTCACGGTTAAGGCTCAGTGCGCCGCGGCCAGTGCCCGAGGTGATAACGTCACGCAGCATATCGCGCAGAATATAGACAGCGGCCGGGTCGGCTACCCGTTTGGCGATCGGGTATTCGCGGCCATCAATTTCCACCGTCTCCTGGCCTTCGGTACAGCTGGGGCAGGCAACCTGCGGCGTGGCTTCATCAATCAGTTCATTGTCGTCGTCACGGGTAACCCGCTCAATAAACCAGGGCGACACCTGGAAACCACCGTTGGCGAGCACCGCGTAAGCGTTGGTCATTTCCATCGGCGTTAAGCTTGCACTGCCTAGCGCTAACGATAAGCCACGAGGGAGCTGGGCGGGAGAGAAGCCGAAGCCTTCCAAAAAGTTAATCGTGTAATCCAGCCCCATGGTTTGTAGAACGCGAATAGTGACTAGATTGCGCGAACGGGCAAGGGCTGGACGTAAGCGCATAGGGCCTTGGAAGTCACGGCTAGAGTTGACCGGCCGCCACAACGAATTGCTGCCGTCGTCGAGTACCACGGGCGAGTCGTTAACCACGCTGGCGGCGTTCATCTCACCCTCTGCAAGGGCCGCTAAGTAAATAAACGGTTTGAAAATCGAGCCCGATTGACGCCGTGCCTGCACCGCGCGGTTGAACTTACTGGCGTTAAAGTCGAAACCGCCCTGGAGTGCCAGGATAGCACCGGTTTGTGGGTCTTGAGCGACCAGCGAGCCTTCAGTATCCGGCTGTTGAGAGAGGCGTAGCGAACCGTCTTCATTCTCAATGATGCGCACCATATCGCCCCGTACGGCAATCTCCTCCGCCGAACTGGGCGCAGCTCCGCGGCTCCGTGGGCTCAGGTAAGGGCGTGCCCAGTTCAAACCTTCCCAACCGATCGTCTGTAGACCATCGTTGCGAGTTAGTACCTGCATTTCGCGGCCGCTACTTTCTACCACGATGGCGGGCTGGAGTAGGCCATAATTGGGTGTGCGCTCAAGCACCTGAACCCAGTTGCTGACGTCTCCCTCGATCCCTTCGACTTCCGTTTGGCTGCGCTGGGCGGCTTGGCGTGCGGTTTGGCGAATTTCGGGAGACTCAGAAAGCTCTTCCTCCAGGCCTTGAGTCGCGGTTTGCTCCTGGGCCTCGACAAGGCTTGCCGCAATCTCACGCTGTTCCGGCCCGCGCCAGCCATGGCGAAGGTCATAGGCCGTCAGGCCGTTAGCCAACGCTTGGCGGGCAAAGGGCTGCAGCTCGCTATCAATCGTAGTGTAAATACGATAGCCACCGGTGTAAGCGTCATCGCCAAAGCGTTCTACAGCATACTGACGCGCCATTTCAGAGACATAGGCGGCATCGACTTCAGCTTGAGTATAGTGGCGGCGGGCCGTTACAGGATCCTGAACCGATACCTGATAGGTGGCATCATCGATGTAGCCGAGTTCGCGCATACGGAACAGAATCCAGTTGCGGCGAATCAGTGAACGCTCGGAGTTAGCCAACGGGTTAAAGGCAGAAGGTGCCTTGGGCAGCCCCGCAATCATCGCCGTTTGCGCCAGATTAAGTTCAGCGAGGGGCTTGTCGTAATAGGTTTCAGCAGCGGCCGCGATGCCGTAGGCGCGATTACCCAGGAAAATCTTATTGACGTAAAGCTCGAAGATTTCTTCTTTATTGAGCACCTGCTCCATTTGCAGCGCCAGCAGAATCTCGCGAATTTTACGCGTAAAGGTCTGGTCGAGGGTCAACATATAGTTCCGCGCGACCTGCATAGTGATCGTCGAACCACCGGATTGGATGGTACCGCCACTCTGCACAAGCTCGAACGCCGCACGGGCCAAGCCCCGCGGGTCGACACCGGCATGGTCAAAATAGCTGGCATCTTCGGCTGCGATCAAGGCATTGATCATATCCTGCGGAATTTCATCAAAATTGATCGCCATGCGGCGCTCTTCGCCGAACTCGCCAATCAATTTACCGTCTTGGGTGAAAATACGTAGCGGCGTGTGCAGTTCGAAGTCCTGCAGTTGGCGAACGTCGGGCAGCCCTGGCGCAAAGTAAATGGCGGCCCCCACCACGGCTAAGGCGGTGGCGCCCACCAACGAGACGATGAGGAAAAAAAGCGACACAATAAGGGTTCGAAGAAACGTCATGTACGAAGAGCACCCTGGGAAGAATGAAAAGATCGGCATCTAAACGGCCGTATCATGCAATTGGCAGCCATTATAGGAACCTGAAGCGGCGGCCACCAGTGTTGATATGCGCTAAGTGGGTTCGCGTGTGACGGAACTAAAAATCATGTAACCTCAAATCACATGTGAAGAACGGGCGACAAGCAGGTGGAGCCAGACCCAATATGCGCTTTCTAAAACCTGGTAAAGGATTGATTGGCGTCGATATTACCTCGGCGACCGTCAAACTGCTTGAGCTAAAACAGTGCCACGATAATTACCAGGTAGAAAGCTATGCCGTGCGACCACTTCGCGAAGGGGCGGTTGTGGAGCGTCGAATTCGCGATATCGATGACGTTGCCAGTGTGCTTAGACGTGCAGTGGAGCACGCTAAACCCTCTACCCGCAAAGCCGCGGTAGCTGTTCCCGCTAGCGCCGCGATTACCAAAACGCTGAGCTTCCCTAGCGGGCTAAGCGAAGAGGAGATCGAAGAGCGCATCATGGCCGAATCCGACCGTCATATTCCATTTCCGTTCAATGAAGTGGCATTTGATTTTGAGTGCCTTGGCCCCGCACCCTTTGACGATGAGCAGCAGCAGGTAGTGCTGGTCGCCTGTCGGCAGCAGGATGTGGAGCAGCTTACCGACACGCTAGAACAGGCAGGTTTAGAGCCCGCGGCAGTGGACGTGGAGACCTTCGCCATAGAGCGTTCACTTGCCGAGCTGCGGCGCCAGCTTAAGGTGGAACGCGACCCTGCCGCCTGCGTTGGACTGGTGGATATTGGTGCCAATATAAATGCTTTCCACGTCGTCCGCGGCGGGCATATCGTTTATACCCGCGACACGGTGTTTGGCGGCCGTCAGCTCACCAATGCGATTCGCGACCGCTACGATTTAAGCATGGAGGAAGCGGGTTTCGCCAAAGAGCGCGGCGGGCTACCCGATGATTATCATGAGCGTATGCTCAACCCTTTTTTGGAAACCGTGGTGCAGCAAGTGGGGCGCTCTCTGCAGCTTTATTACACCGCCGTGCGTCAGCAAGAAGTGCAACACATCGTATTAGCGGGCGGTTCGAGTGTGATTCCAGGGCTTGCCGAGCGCATTGCTGAAGATATTGGTATGTCGGTGACCATTGCCAACCCCTTCCAGCGCATGCGGGTGAACAAACGCTTGAACCTTCAGGCGTTAACCAACGATGCCCCAGCGATGCTCACAGCGGGTGGCTTGGCCATGCGGGTGAGTCAATGAGGGTTCGCCAATGAGCATGGCCATTAACCTACTGCCCTGGCGTGAAGCGCAACGTGAACGGCGAACCCACACATTCTTCGTCGTGGTGGCGGGCATGCTGGTGGTGGGTGTCGTGCTTGGCCTGCTGGTCGCGCATTTTTACCAGCTCAAGCTGGCAGCCCAGCAGCAACGCAATGCTTACATTAGTAGCCATATTGAGCGTCTTAATGCCGATATCGAGAGCGTCTCACGCTACGCCAGCGACGCTGAACGCTTAGGCGAACAGATCGCGGTGTTTCAAGCGCTGCAGACCGAACGAACGGATGCTGTGCAGCTGTTTAATGATGTGGCAGAGAGCGTGGCCAATGGCGTCATTTATCAACGCTTATCGAAGAGCGGTAATAACGTCAGTGTCACTGCGGTGGCAGGCAGTGAGCGCCAGGTTCCCGAGCAACTGCGCCGCATTGCCGCTCTACCGGGGTTAGCCGTGCCCTCGCTATTGGCGGTTGAGAGTGAGCAAAACGGCTCAGGCCGTGTATTTCGTTTTGATGTGGAACAGACCGCCACCGTGCTGCCGCAAGACGTTGAGGAGGCGCTTCCATGACGCTTAACCGCGAGCAGTGGGCTATTGAGTGGCAGCGCCTGCGCAATGTCGACTGGCGGGATCTAGACGTTAAAGAGGCCGGCGGCTGGCCGTGGCTATTAAAAGTGCTGTGTTGCTGCTTGGCACTGCTAGCGGCATTAAGTGTGATGATGTGGTTAGTGGTGAGTGAACAGCGCGAGGCCTTTATGACCGCCCAGCGTCAAGAAGCCAGGCTGCTGAGCGAATACCGCAGCAAAGCCTCGCAAGCAGCCTTCCTGTCGGAAATGCGCGATCAGTTGGCGACCCTGGAAGGGCAGATGGGGCGCTTGCGTACCATGCTCCCTACCGATGCAGAAATCCCCTCGCTGCTGGATAGCATTAGCGATGCCGCCGCCGATAACCGCCTGACCATTGAAACGATTCGGCTGCGCCCAACGCAAGCCCAGGCCCATTATGTCGAGCAGCCGCTGGATATACAGGTGCGTGGCGGCTATCACCAATTAGCGCGCTTTAGTGCCGATATTGCCTCGCTACCCCGTATGCTGACCCAGCACGATTTTAACCTGGAACCCGTCGATGGCCGCGGCGAAGCGCTGCGCCTTTCGCTCTTGGCTCGCACCTACCACTACGTGGAAGAGAGCGACCAAGCCTCCACAGAGGGGGAGCAGGCGCCATGAGAGCTAAACAGCTACCGTTTGCGGCAAAGTTAGTAACCTTGGGGGGCTCCGCGGTGGTGCTTACAGGCTGTGCGGACGCCGACTTGGCTCAGCTTGAAGGCACGCTGGCTGATATTCGTCAGTCCCCTGGCGGGCAACCGCCGGTTATGGCTGTCGCGCTGCCCGAAAGCCTGGATTTGTCCTATTTGTATAGCGGCGGGCGTAGCCCCTTTTTGCCCCCCGACGAGATTGCTCAGGATAGCGCTGATCGAGGCGAAACTGCATTCGCTCCCGACCAGCAGCGCACGCCAGAGCCGCTGGAGCGCTTCTCACTGCAAGAGCTGCGATTGGTCGGTACCATGCGTATGGGAGAGCGACAAGTGGCGTTGATTGCATCGCCGGATGGCAACGTGACCAGCGTCAAAGAGGGTAACTATATGGGCACCGACTATGGGCGTATCGCCCAGATCAACGCACAAGAAATACGCGTTACCGAACGGGTGTTAACTCAGCCTGAGGGGTGGCAGGAGCGGCAAGTGTCACTAGTCATCAACGAAAACAGCGAGTAAGCGGATACAGCTCATGGCAGTTACAGCTTGGCGAATCACTTTCTACATGGCCATGGCCGCACTATGCTCACTGTTGCCCTCATTGGCGGCTGCCTCGGTGCTGACCGGTATTGAGGTTCAACCCGCTAAGAAAGGTGGAACCCACCTTGACCTGCGTTTTACCGGCGGTGTGCCTGAGCTACGCAGCTACCGCTTAGACTCCCCTCCCCGAGTGATGCTGGATTTGGCAGCAACCCAAAGCGGTCTCGCGGATCGGCGCATCAACGTTAATCGTAACGGTATCGAACAGATTACCTCTCTGGAGGGTAATGGCCGCACACGTTTGGTGGTCAATCTGAGCGAGTCTCAGGCGTTCACATCACGGGTAATGGATAATCGCCTACGCATTACCTTTGCTTCAGGTGTCAGCCGCTCGCCTAGCCCTTCTCCCAGCATCGCTTCAGCGGGGCTTGAAACCGATGAAGGGCCGCAGGTTGAAAATATTGACTTTCGTCGTGGTGCAGGTGGTGCCGGACGGTTGATAGTCACCTTTGATCGCGAAGGCGTCGAGGCGAACGTGCGGGAAGATGGTCCCGATCAAGTGATGGTGGATCTGCGCGATGTGGCGATTCCAGACTCGCTTAACCAAGTCTACGATGTCACCGATTTCGCCACTCCCATCACACGGATTACGCCCCGCACCAGCCATGACGCCACCCAGTTAGCGATCGCCACGCAGGGCGCTTATGCGATGATCTCCACGCAAAGTGGCCGTACGCTGACTGTGGAAGTCCAGCCCGCCAGTCAGGAGGTGCAACCCTCCCAGGCGGCAGGTGAACGCTTCACCGGCGAACGGTTGAGTCTTAATTTTCAGGATATAGAAGTACGCTCGGTGCTAGCGAAGCTGGCCGAATTTACCGGGCTAAATTTAGTCGCCAGCGATAGCGTATCGGGGCGTGTAACGCTCAATTTAAATGATGTGCCCTGGGATCAGGCGCTCGAATTGATTCTGCAAAGTAAGAGGCTATCGAGTCGTGAGCAGGGCAATGTGATCGTGGTAGCGCCCGCTAGTGAATTGGCCGATTTGGAACGCCAAGAGCTAGAAGCGCGCAATCAACGCGAAACGCTCTCGCCGTTGGTCACTGAGTTTATCGAGATCAAGTATGCGCGGGCCAAAGATTTAGCTCAGTTGCTACGCGGAGGTGACGGCTTTGGTTTGCTCACCGAGCGGGGGCGCGTCAGCATTGATAACCGCACCAATACGCTGCTGGTGCAAGATACCGCTGATCAAGTGCGCGATATTGCCCACACCATTGACCGCCTGGATGTGGCTGTTCGGCAGGTACAGATTGAGGCGCGCATTGTCATTGCAAGGGACACTGCTTCCCGTGAACTGGGAGTTAACTGGGGTATGTCGAGTACCCGCGGCTTTCAGGAGGGGGAAGACGGCACCTTCAGTCGACGGAATATCAACCCCGGTGGCATCAACCGGGCACAGGGCGGCTTGGCTGTGGATTTAGGTGCTGCCACTGGTCCGGGCACCGGCTTTAGCTTTGGCTACTTATCCGGTGATATCCTGTTGGATTTGGAGCTGCGCGCACTGGAAAGTGAAGGGAAAAGCCAGACTATTTCTCAGCCTAGAATTATTACCGCCAATCAACGTACCGCCAAAATTAGCCAGGGGGAAGAGCGTGCCTTCCAGAGCGTGGATGGCAACGACAACCCAGATACTGAATTCAAAGAAGCCGAGCTTTCATTGGAAGTCACCCCGCAGATTACCCCGGATAACCGCATTATTATGGATCTGGTGATTAAAAATGACAGCTTTCGTGAATCGGCGTTTGGCGGTGAACCGCCGATTGATACCAACCAGATTGAGACCCAAGTGCTGGTAGATAACGGCCAAACGGTGGTGTTAGGCGGAATTTTGACCACCGAAGAGCTGCGCCAAATCGCCAAAACACCGCTTTTGGGTGATATTCCTTTGCTCGGTAGACTGTTTCGCTATACCGAAGAGAGCAATGAAAAGGTAGAGTTGTTAGTCTTTATTACTCCACGACTCCTAGACGATGGCTTAACGGTTCGCTGATGCAGGATTTACCCAATTTATTTCTCATAGGCCCCATGGGGGCTGGCAAAAGCACCATTGGTCGCCTATTGGCGGCCGAGCTTGCGCGCCCGTTTTACGACAGTGACCACGCCATCCAAGACCGCTGCGGGGCAGATATCCCGTGGATTTTTGATGTCGAGGGCGAACAAGGCTTTCGCCTGCGGGAAATTCATATGATTGATGAGCTAACCCGGCTCTCTCCGGTTGTGGTTGCCACGGGCGGCGGTGCGGTGCTGCGCGAAGAGAATCGCCGTGCACTGCGTGAGCGTGGCACGGTGGTGTATCTGCTCACCACCGTCGACCAACAGCTCAAACGGACAGCGAAAGATCGCAACCGGCCACTACTGCAGTGCGCCAACCGCGAGCAGGTGCTTAACGATATGTTTGCCCAGCGCGACCCGCTCTATCGCGCCACCTCGGATATTGCCGTGCGCACCGACCGTCGCAGCCCGCGGGCGGTGGTTAATGAAATTCTGCGCCGGGTGCATCGGCTGGTGGATCCACTTGAGCCCTCATCATCGTCGGCTAGAAAGCTTAACCATAAGGTATCGCAATGAACTCGACAGCCAGCGCGCAACGCACCCTTCATGTTGCTTTAGATGAGCGCAGCTATCCGATTCATATTGGCACCGAGCTGATGGGGCGTGCCGATATGCTAACGCCTTATCTGGCCGGCCAGCAGGTGATGGTCGTCACTAACGAGACTATCGCGCCGCTCTACCTGGACAAGCTTTGCGCTAGCCTGCCGGATCATCTGGAAGTGCGCACGGTCATACTCCCAGATGGCGAGCAATACAAAACCATCGAACAGGTCAGCCGTATTTGGGATGCGCTGCTAGAGGCCGGTTTTAACCGTCGCTGCACGCTAATTGCTTTAGGCGGTGGAGTGATCGGCGATATGGTCGGCTACGCCGCTGCTTCCTATCAGCGAGGTGTAGCGTTTATCCAAGTGCCCACCACGCTGCTTTCCCAGGTGGATTCGTCGGTGGGGGGTAAAACCGGCGTTAACCATCCGCTGGGTAAAAACATGATTGGCGCCTTCTGGCAGCCCAAAGCAGTGCTGGTGGATATTGATACGCTCAAGAGTCTACCCCGTCGCGAACTCTCCGCCGGGCTGGCTGAGGTCATCAAGTACGGGCTGATCCGCGACGAAGCGTTTTTAAGCTGGCTGGAAGCTAACATGCCCGCACTGCTTGATGTGGAGCCTGAGGTCGTCGCAGAAGCCATTGCACGCAGTTGCCAAATCAAAGCAGACATTGTTGCCGAAGATGAGACGGAACAGGGCGTCCGCGCGCTGCTCAACCTGGGTCACACCTTTGGCCATGCCATTGAGGCGCATCAGGGCTACGGCAACTGGCTACACGGCGAAGCAGTGGGCGCTGGTATGGCCATGGCGGCAACGCTTTCCCGACGCTTGGGCTGGCTCACCGATGCAGCGCTAGCACGAAGTCTGGCGGTGATCGAGAGCGCCGAGCTACCGTTAGCGGCACCGGCGAATATGGACAGCGATGACTTTTTAACCCGCATGCGGCTGGATAAGAAAAATATCGATACGCGGCTGCGCTTGGTGCTGCTTAACGCTCTGGGCGATGCTTGTGTTAGCGATGCCACGCCTGTTGACGTCCTTCGCACGCTGCTCGATGATTACCCGCGCTGCCAAGTGGCAAAGTAATCCTTTCACCCGCTAGTCATTCAAAACTTATTCATTTCAAAACCTGGCCATTTCAAGACCTGGTCAGCTATATCTTGCCCGCCCAATGGATCGCTTCTTGTAGAGTGGTTTTCATTGGGCGGTTTTTTATTCGCTCGGCTACATCGTGAGCCCATTTGTCGAACACTGTTTTATATAATCCGTATGCCTTATGCGCTATCGGCATGGGTTTGTGGGTGCTATTTAGACTAAAGTTTAATGGAAAACAAAAAGCGTTAAAATAGCGTTTTAGATTGTTACAAGTGGTTGAAGTATATGTATTTTCTCCTTAAATGAGGATGCAAATACAGGATTTGAAAAGAGTTTCTCTAACGATATGGGCGCCAAGAGATTGCGCAAAGTGGTTGGCAATCGCTATGCTGACCGGCCATTTTGTTGCGGCAGCGAACGTGGGAAGTACCCCATTCAGGGCAGGTTATAAGCACTATAAAAAAAGCGAAACCGTCCTTTATACCATAAGCACGCTGCTAAAAAAATACGCTGACTAGTAGAGGCACGCCCATGAATAAAGGTCTTCACCAGCCTGGCGAGTTTCGCGATAACTGTGGTTTTGGCCTGATTGCCCATATGGAAGGCCAGGCTAGCCATGATTTGCTGAAAACTGCCATTGAATCCCTGACCTGCATGACCCACCGGGGTGGTATCGCTGCCGACGGCAAAACCGGCGATGGCTGTGGTTTGCTGTTGAAAATGCCCACTCCGTTTATGCAGGCGCTGGCCAAAGAGGCGTTCGATGCCGAGCTGGGCGAACGTTTTGCCGTGGGTGTCGTGTTTCTACCTAACGATGATGCCCGTGAAGCGCGTGCTCGCGACACCCTGACGGGGGAGCTGGAAGCGCGTGGTCTTAACGTGTTGGGCTGGCGCGATGTGCCCACTGACTCCAGCGTTTGCGGCCCCATGGCGCTGGACTGCTTGCCGCGTATTCGTCAGCTGTTTGTACAGCCAGGCCAGGGTGAGCACTTCGATGTTGACCTTTTTATGGCCCGCCGCCGTGCCGAGCAGGCGCTTCGCGATGAAGAAGACTTCTACGTCGCCTCGCTCTCGTCAGAAGTGGTCTCCTATAAAGGCCTGGTGATGCCGGAAGACCTACCGGCGTTTTATCAGGACTTGAATGACCCGCGTCTGGAAACCGCTATTTGCGTGTTCCACCAGCGCTTCTCGACCAATACCGCGCCGCGCTGGCCGCTGGCGCAGCCGTTCCGCCTATTGGCCCACAACGGCGAGATCAACACCATTGAGGCCAACCGCGGTTGGGCGAACTCGCGTAAAGCCAATTTCGTTAACGATCGCCTGCCGGATATCGCCGAGCTGGATGAGATCGTCAACACCACTGGCTCTGACTCCTCCAGTATGGACAACATGCTGGAAGTGTTGCTTACCGGCGGCATGGAACTACACCGCGCGGTACGCATGATGGTGCCGCCCGCCTGGCAGAACGTAGAGACTATGGACGCCGAGCTGCGCGCCTTCTACGAATACAACTCCATGCACATGGAGCCGTGGGACGGTCCGGCGGGCGTAGTGATGACCGACGGCCGCCAAGCGGTGTGTATGCTAGACCGTAACGGCCTGCGCCCGGCGCGCTGGGTAATTACCAAGAATGGTTACATTACCCTGGCCTCTGAAATTGGCACCTACGGCTATAAGCCGGAAGACGTGGTCGCTAAAGGTCGCGTTGGCCCTGGTCAAATGCTCGCCGTGGATACCGAAACCGGCGAAGTGCTGCACACCACCGATATCGATGAGCGGCTGAAATCCGCTTACCCCTATAAGCGTTGGCTTAAGCAGGAGGCGAACTATTTAGAGTCGGCACTGACCGAGCTTGCGCGTTTCCAAACCATGGATACCGATTCGCTCAACGTTCAGCAGAAGTTGTTCCAGGTTAGCTTCGAAGAGCGCGACCAGGTGCTGCGCCCGCTGGCAGAGAGTGGCCAGGAAGCCGTTGGCTCCATGGGCGACGATACGCCCATGGCGGTGCTGTCGAGCCGCCCGCGCCTGCTGACTGACTTCTTCCGTCAGAAGTTTGCCCAGGTCACCAACCCGCCCATAGACCCGCTGCGCGAAGCGATCGTGATGTCGCTGGAAACCTGCTGTGGCGCTGAGCTTAACGTCTTTAAAGCGACGCCTGAGCACGCGCATCGCTTGATCTTGACCACGCCGGTACTGTCCCCACGCAAGTTTACTGCCCTGGTTAGCCAGGACGATCCGGCGTTTGCCAGCTATACACTGTCGTTGGGTTACGACCCCGAACAGCAGAGCTTGCATCAAGCGCTTAAGGCTTTATGTGAAGAGGCAGAAGCTCAAGTCCGCGCCGGTAAGGTCATTCTGGTACTCACCGACGCGGAACTGGCGAAAGGCCTGATTCCCATTCAGGCCGCCCTGGCCGTGGGTGCCGTGCACTCTCACTTAGGCCGGTTGGCACTGCGCCCCAACGCTAATATCGTGGTAGAAACCGGCTACGCTCGCGACGCCCATCAAATGGCGGTGCTGTTTGGCGTGGGCGCTACGGCGGTTTATCCGTGGCTCGCTTATCAGGTCATGGCGGATATGCACCGCACGGGCGAGCTTACTGGCAACCCGGCTGACGGTCGCGAGAACTACCGTAAAGGGCTGCAGAAAGGCCTGTTCAAGATCCTGTCTAAAATGGGTATCTCGACGCTGGCTTCCTACCGCGGCTCGATGCTGTTTGAAGCCGTGGGCTTGGCAGATGAAGTAATGGATCTCTGCTTTGTCGGTATGGCCTCGCGCATTCAGGGCGCCGGTTTTGCCGAGCTTCAGATGCAGCAGGCGCTGCTGGCAAAAGATGCCTGGATCCCCCGTAAAGGAATCTCCCAAGGCGGGATGTTCAAGTATGTCCACGGCCACGAATACCACGCCTACAACCCCGATGTGGTGATGTCGCTTCAGGCCGCGGTTCAAGAGGGCAGCTACACCAAGTGGAAGAAGTTCGCCCAGTTGGTGAACGAGCGCCCGGTGGCCACCATCCGCGATCTGCTCAAGCTCAAACCAGTTGAAACGCCGTTGCCACTTGACGAGGTTGAGCCGGTTGAAGCGCTGCTGCCACGCTTTGACAGTGCGGGCATGTCGCTGGGTGCGCTGTCGCCGGAAGCCCACGAAGCGTTGGCCCAGGCCATGAACGAAGCGGGCGGCCGCTCCAATTCAGGGGAAGGCGGCGAAGACCCAGCACGCTACGGCACGGTGCGCAGCTCGAAGATCAAGCAAATCGCCTCCGGTCGTTTTGGCGTGACGCCACATTACCTGGTCAATGCGGAAGTGCTGCAGATCAAAGTCGCCCAGGGCGCCAAGCCCGGCGAAGGTGGTCAGCTGCCCGGCGGTAAAGTGAACGAACTGATTGCCCGGCTGCGCTACGCAGTCCCCGGCGTCACGCTGATTTCACCGCCGCCACACCACGATATTTACTCTATCGAGGATTTGGCTCAGTTGATTTTTGACCTTAAGCAGGTCAATCCTGAGGCTCAGGTGTCGGTGAAGCTGGTTTCCGAGCCGGGGATCGGCACGATCGCCACCGGTGTGGCCAAAGCCTACGCCGACCTGATTACCGTCTCCGGTTACGACGGTGGCACGGCGGCGAGTCCGTTGACCTCCATCAAACACGCCGGTTCACCCTGGGAGCTGGGGCTACCGGAAGTACACCAGGCGCTACGTATCAACGGCCTGCGTGACAAGATTCGCCTGCAGACCGA
The DNA here is from genome assembly GCF_013416325.1 of Vreelandella sedimenti. Classification (GTDB taxonomy): domain Bacteria; phylum Pseudomonadota; class Gammaproteobacteria; order Pseudomonadales; family Halomonadaceae; genus Vreelandella; species Vreelandella sedimenti. Next base: position 75,965 of record NZ_JACCGK010000012.1, on the reverse strand, counting down.
CGGCGGGCTGAAAACCGGCTTAGACGTTGTTAAAGCAGCGATTCTGGGTGCTGAAAGTTTCGGTTTTGGTACCGCGCCGATGGTGGCGCTGGGCTGTAAGTACCTGCGCATCTGTCACCTCAACAACTGCGCCACCGGTGTGGCCACCCAGGATGATTTCCTGCGCGGCGAGCACTTCCGCGGCACCGTGGATATGGTCAAAAACTACTTCCGCTTTATCGCTGAAGAAGTGCGCGAGCTGATGGCAGCGCTGGGTGTGCGCAAGCTGACCGATCTAATTGGACGTACTGACTTGCTGGAAGTGTTGGAAGGTAATACGCCTTCTCAGCGTAAGCTCGACTTAACGCCGCTGCTGGCCAATGATTTTGTACCTAAAGACGCGCCGCAGTTCTGCAAGGTCAACCGTAACGTGCCTCACGATCCGGGTGCCAAAAATCAGGAAGTGCTGGCGGCCTTGAAAGACGCTATCGAAAATCAGTCAGGCGGTGAGTTTGATTTCACCATCACCAACTGTGACCGCAGCGTGGCCGCGTTAACGTCCGGCGCCATCGCCAAGCGCTATGGCGAAGAGGGTCTGGAAGCTGCGCCGATCACCGCCCGCTTTACCGGGGTGGCGGGGCAGAGCTTCGGGGTGTGGAACGCTCGTGGCCTGAACCTCTACCTGGAAGGCGACGCCAACGACTACGTCGGCAAGGGCATGAACGGCGGCAGTATCGTGATTGTGCCGCCCAAAGTCAGCCAGTTTGAGAGTCATAAAACGGCCATTATCGGCAACACCTGCCTTTACGGTGCCACCGGCGGGACGCTATTTGCCGCCGGTACCGCGGGCGAGCGCTTTGCAGTGCGTAACTCTGGTGCCTCTGCGGTGATCGAGGGTGCAGGCGACCACTGCTGCGAATATATGACCGGCGGTCTGGTCTGCGTGCTCGGTGAGACCGGGGTCAACTTCGGTGCGGGCATGACCGGCGGGTTTGCCTATGTGTTGGATGAAGAGCGCACCTTCGTGGACAAGTACAACCACGAACTGGTCGAAATTCACCGCGTTAACACAGAGGCCATGGAGGCGTATCGTCGTCACCTGCGTGAAATGATAGAAGCCTATGTGGCCGCGACGGATTCCGCGCGTGGGGCGGCTATTCTGGAAGACTTCAGCGACTATGCACGCCACTTCTGGCTGGTTAAGCCAAAAGCGGCCAGCTTGGGTAGTTTGCTGGATCAGTCTCGGCGTCAGCCGCAATAACCCGTTTATGCCCCTCACGCTGACAGGAGAAAGATCATGGCTAACCGTTTAAATAACGATTTTCAGTTTGTAGATGTGGGTCGTCAGGATCCACAGAAGAAAGACGCCCGTGCCCGTGCCAAAGAGTTTGCGGAAATTTACGAACCTTACAAGCCCACCGATGCGGCGAGCCAAGCGCATCGCTGTCTGCACTGCGGTAACCCGTACTGCGAGTGGAAGTGCCCAGTGCACAACTACATTCCTAACTGGCTGCAGCTGGTGGTGGAAGGCAATATTATTGAAGCCGCTGAGCTTTCACACAAAACTAATTCGCTGCCCGAAGTATGTGGCCGCGTGTGCCCGCAGGATCGTCTTTGTGAAGGCGATTGCACGCTGAACGACGGCTTTGGCGCGGTGACCATCGGTTCGGTGGAGAAGTACATCACCGATACGGCGTTTGCCATGGGCTGGCGTCCGGATATGTCCCACGTTACCTGGACCGATAAAAAGGTCGCCATCATTGGCGCAGGCCCTGCAGGGCTGGGCTGTGCGGATATTTTGGCCCGTAACGGCGTCAAGCCGGTGGTGTTCGACAAGTACCCGGAAATCGGTGGCCTGCTGACCTTTGGTATTCCCGAGTTTAAGCTGGAAAAGAGCGTGATGGAGCGCCGCCGGGCAGTCTTTGAAGAGATGGGTGTCGAGTTCCGTCTTAACACCGAAATCGGCTCCGATATCGAATTTGAGACCCTGATGCAGGAGTACGACGCGGTCTTCCTGGGCATGGGTACCTATAAGTACATGGAAGGTGGCTTCCCTGGTGAAGATCTGCCGGGCGTGTACAAGGCCCTCGATTTCCTGATTGCCAACGTCAATCGCTGCTTAGGCTTCGAGAAGGATCCCAACGACTATATCTCCATGGAAGACAAGCGCGTGGTGGTGCTGGGCGGCGGCGACACGGCGATGGACTGTAACCGTACCTCTATCCGTCAAAATGCGGCCAGCGTGACCTGTGCGTATCGTCGTGACGAGGGCAACATGCCGGGGTCGCGCCGTGAGGTCTCCAATGCCCGTGAAGAGGGCGTTGAGTTTCTGTTCAACCGTCAGCCGGTGGCGGTCATCGGTGAAGAGAAGGTCGAAGGCGTGAAGGTTGTGCGCACCCGCTTGGGCGAGCCGGACGAAAACGGCCGTCAGCGTCCGGAAGTAGTGCCCGGTTCTGAAGAGATCATTGCGGCGGATGCTGTGGTTATTGCTTTTGGCTTCCAGGCAAGCCCCGCACCGTGGTTCGATAGCGCCAATATTCAGGTCGACGAGCGTGATCGCGTCACCGCGCCGGAGCACGGCCAGTACGCCTTCCAAACCAGCAACGAAAAAATCTTTGCCGGTGGCGATATGGTGCGCGGCTCTGATTTGGTGGTCACGGCGATTTACGAAGGCCGTCAAGCTGCAGAAGGCATTCTGGACTACCTGGGCGTATAGAGCGTGTCTGATGCATAGAGCAGCTCCAGGGATAGGTCGTAGCGAGGGTCTTTTGTCATGGATGACAAAAGTAGCGCCCAGGGATGGGTTCACAGCGCCCTCGCGTAGACCTATCGCTGGGGCGGTTGCACAAGCGTGATTAAGGTGAGTAGTTTTGGCTGCTCAGTTCAAATTGAGCCTTAGGTCGTAATCTGCTAGTCTGTCGACCCATCCTGGCGTGGCTTTCTGCCGTGCCTTCTGATCACGTTTCGACAGGTTATCCATGACACGATATATCTTCGTGACCGGCGGCGTTGTGTCCTCTCTTGGCAAGGGCATCGCCTCCGCCTCGCTTGCGGCGATTTTAGAGGCCCGCGGCCTTAAGGTCACCATGCTCAAGCTCGACCCGTACATCAACGTGGATCCGGGCACCATGAGCCCCTTCCAGCACGGTGAGGTGTTCGTCACAGAAGATGGCGCCGAAACCGACCTTGATCTCGGGCATTACGAGCGCTTTATTCGCACCAAGATGACCCAGCGCAACAACTTTACGACCGGTCGTGTCTACGAGCACGTGCTGCGTAAAGAGCGCCGTGGCGACTATCTAGGCGGCACCGTTCAGGTGATTCCGCATATCACCGACGAGATTAAAGAGCGCGTTTATGCGGGCGGTGAAGGTTTTGATGTGGCGCTGGTAGAGATCGGCGGCACGGTCGGTGATATCGAATCGCTGCCTTTCCTTGAGTCGATCCGCCAAATTCGTAGTGAGCAGGGCGCCAACCGCGCGCTGTTTATGCACCTGACCCTGGTGCCCTACATCAAGACGGCGGGTGAGACCAAAACCAAACCGACCCAGCACAGCGTTAAAGAGCTGCGTTCCATTGGTATCCAGCCGGATATTCTGATTTGCCGCAGCGAAGTTGAGCTGGAAGAGAGCGAGCGCCGCAAAATCGCCCTGTTCACCAACGTCGAAGAGCGTGCCGTGGTTCCGCTTCAGGATGCCGATACGATCTACCGCATTCCGCTGATGCTCCACGAGCACGGCCTGGATGAGATCGTTTGCGATAAGCTGCGTCTTGAAGCCCCTGAAGCCGATCTCTCTGAATGGGTGAAAGTGCTAGACGCCAAGCTCAACCCGCTCAAGTCGGTCAGCATCGCCATGGTGGGTAAGTACATGGAGCTGCTGGATGCCTACAAGTCGCTCAACGAAGCGCTGATTCACGCCGGTATCCAAGGACGCATCAAGGTCAACGTCGACTATATTGATTCAGAAGACATCGAGCGTCACGGCACTGAACGCTTGGCGGGTAAAGACGCCATTTTAGTGCCCGGCGGCTTTGGCGAGCGCGGCGTAGAAGGCAAGATTATGACCGCTCAATTCGCCCGCGAAAACAACGTGCCGTATCTAGGTATCTGCCTGGGTATGCAAGTGGCAGTAATTGAATTTGCCCGTAATGTGGCAGGCTGGAACGACGCCAACTCTACCGAGTTCACCCACGACACCCAGCACCCGGTAGTAGGTTTGATCACCGAGTGGCTAAGCCCTGAAGGCAAAGTCGAACTGCGCGATGCAGCGTCTGATTTAGGTGGCACCATGCGCTTAGGTGGTCAGGTGTGTCATTTGGCATCGGGAACCAAAGCGCGCGAAGCCTACGGCTCGGATGAGATTGTCGAGCGCCACCGTCACCGCTTTGAGGTCAATAACCAGTTTATCGATGAGCTTGAAAAGGCGGGCTTGGTTATCTCAGGCAAGAGCGTTGACCAATCGCTGGTTGAAGTCATCGAGTTGGCTGACCACCCTTGGTACGTAGCCTGCCAGTTCCACCCGGAGTTCACGTCTACTCCCCGGGATGGTCATCCGCTATTCTCGGGCTTTGTGAATGCTGCGTTGGAGCACAAAACAGCGCGCAGCCGCGCCCATGCGAATTCGCAGGAATAAGAGGGCAGAAGCATGGCTTTTCAAGAACGATCTCAAGAGCGTCATATTAACGTTGCCGGCTTAACCGCCGGCAATTCGTTACCGCTGATGCTGCTAGGTGGCATGAACGTGTTGGAGTCGGCCGAGCTTGCCGACGAAGTCGCTCAAGCCTACGCCACGGTGACCCAGAAACTGGGAATGCCCTACGTTTTCAAGGCCAGCTTTGATAAAGCCAATCGCAGTTCGATTCACTCCTACCGCGGCCCGGGTCTCGAGAAAGGGCTGCAGATACTGGCCGATATCAAAGCTCGCCACAACGTGCCGATCATCACTGACGTTCACGAGCCTTGGCAGGCAGAAGCAGCCGCTGAAGTCGCTGACATTATTCAACTGCCGGCCTTTTTGGCTCGCCAAACCGATTTGGTGGTCGCCATGGCCAAAACCGGCGCGGTCATCAATATTAAAAAGCCGCAGTTTTTGGCGCCCCATGAAATGCGTCATATCCTCAGCAAGTTCCAGGAAGCGGGTAACGACCAACTGATGCTCTGCGAGCGCGGCTCAAGCTTTGGTTACAACAATCTGATTGTTGATATGCTGGGCTTTGGTGATATGAAACAAACCGGCTATCCGGTATTTTTCGATGTGACCCACGCGCTGCAGCGCCCCGGTGGGCGTGCCGATAGTGCTGATGGGCGCCGTGCCCAGGTAGCGGAGTTAGCGCGTGCAGGCGTGGCTGTCGGCCTTGCCGGGCTGTTTTTAGAAGCTCACCCTGACCCTGATAACGCCAAGTGCGATGGGCCCTGTGCATTGCCGCTGGATCAATTAGAGCCGTTCTTGACTCAGCTTGCCCAGTTGGATGCACTGGTTAAAGGTTTTGAGCCGCTAACGATTCGCTAAGCTGTGTTTCGCTAACTTAGGTCGTTATATTAATAATTTTATCTGACTAACAGGAAAGGATACTGCCATGACCAAAATTGTTGCTATCAGTGCGTTGGAAGTGCTGGATTCCCGTGGTAACCCGACCGTGCAGGCCCACGTACGCCTAGCCAGTGGCGCTGTCGGTGAAGCCTGTGCCCCTAGTGGTGCCTCAACCGGTTCCAGGGAAGCGTTAGAGCTACGCGACGGCGATAAGTCGCGTTACCTGGGTAAAGGCGTGCTGAAAGCAGTCGATGCGGTTAATGGCAAAATTCGTGATGCGCTGCTGGGCATGGATGCGCGTGATCAGCGCGGCCTGGACGATGCCATGCTGGCGCTGGATGGCACGGAGAATAAAGCGAACTTGGGCGCGAACGCGATTTTGGCCGTTTCCCTGGCAGCGGCTAAAGCCGCTGCTAACGCCAAAGGCGTACCGCTATATGCCCACATTGCTGAACTTTATGGCCAGCCGGGTCAGTACAGCATGCCGGTGCCAATGATGAACATCATCAACGGCGGCGAGCACGCGGATAACAACGTCGATATCCAGGAATTTATGGTACAGCCAGTGGGCGCTCCTAACTTCCGCGAAGGGCTGCGGATGGGCGCGGAAATTTTCCACGCGCTGAAGAAGGTGCTCTCCGCGAAGGGGCTCTCTACATCCGTCGGTGACGAGGGCGGCTTTGCGCCTAACCTGGCATCTAACGCTGATGCGCTAGCGGTGATTAAACAGGCCGTTGCTGATGCAGGATACTCCCTGGGTAAAGACGTTACCTTGGCGCTGGATTGTGCTTCGTCTGAGTTTTACAAAGACGGTCAGTACAACCTTTCCGGTGAAGGCAAAAGCTACGACGCCCAAGGCTTTACTGATTACCTGGCAGGCCTGTGTGCCGATTATCCGATTGTGTCTATCGAAGACGGCATGGATGAATCAGATTGGGCGGGTTGGAAAGCGCTGACCGACAAGCTGGGCGATAAAGTGCAGCTGGTGGGCGATGATCTATTCGTGACCAATACCAAGATTCTCAAGCGCGGTATCGATGAGCAAATCGGTAACTCCATCCTGATCAAGTTCAACCAGATCGGCTCGCTCTCCGAGACGCTGGACGCGATTAAGATGGCGCAGGATGCAGGCTTTACGGCGGTTATTTCTCACCGCTCCGGTGAAACCGAAGATACCACCATTGCCGATTTGGCGGTGGGTACCTGCGCCGGTCAGATCAAAACGGGCTCACTTTGCCGCTCAGATCGGGTTGCCAAGTACAACCGCTTGCTGGTGATTGAAGCAGAGCTGGGTGATGTGACCTACCCAGGTTTGAAAGCCATTAAAGGGCAGTAAAATGCCAATATCGAGCGATTTTTTAGAGGTGCTTGTAAGAGATGTCTCAAAATTTTGTAAGAGATATCTTACAAATACCGACGAGAATCGCTCGGTTTAGGGTAAGAAATAGCGTACTTTGCCACTAATTTAAATTTAACTTATTGTTTAAAAAGTAGTTTTTTAAAAAAGGCGAGTCACAGCGACTCGCCTTTTTGCATTTTGGCTTTGTTGAGAAGTGGCCATGATCTGACACAATATGCACAGGACAAGGGGAGGCAAGGACGCTTCAGTCAGGATGCAGCGGGATGTAGGTCAGATGCGTCGGGTGATACAGTGAGGTGAGCCCCGGCAAGGACGTCATCTGAGGAGGTTGATCCAGGGAGTGGTCAGAGGAAGTGCTTGGAGCGGGCGGCCTACGGGTCGCCTTTTTTTTGCCCGCAATTTGGCAGCACATTTTTGACGATACACTTTCGACAGCACAAAAAAAACAGCGCTGTTTTTAACAACAAGCGCTGGTTTAAAAAGAGCTTTTAAAGAGAGCCTTTAAAAAAGAGCTATGTGCTGATTTTTAAACCGTCACAGCGTTTAGCGCTCTAGTTTTTCGAGCTTACCTGGTTTGCCATCCCACTCTTCGGCGTCCGGCAGTGGGTCTTTTCTTTCGGCGATATTGGGCCATACTTCGGCCATCTCAGCGTTAATCTCGATAAAGGCCTCCTGTCCATCCGGCAACTCATCCTCGGAGAATATCGCCTCGGCGGGGCACTCGGGCTCACACAGGGCGCAGTCGATACACTCGTCAGGATGAATGACCAGGAAGTTCGGACCCTCGTAAAAACAGTCGACCGGGCAGACTTCCACACAGTCGGTGTATTTGCACTGGATGCAGTTCTCGGTAACGACAAACGTCATCTTGCTATCCCTCTTGCAGGGCCGGGTGACTCCCAGCCATGGTCAATCGTGAATGGTTATAAATCAGCCGTTTTTTATAAGCTAAAAGTTTGAGCGACATTCTAGAGGTGCGCATACCTGGCGGCAAGCGCCATATGGCTTTCCCTCCTATAAGCACCATTAGATCAGGTCTCGCCACTGATACAACAGTGACAGCGCTTCCCGCGGTGTTAAACCATCCATATCGACGTTTTCCAACGCCTCGACCACTGGATGCGGTGCAGCGGCGAACAGATCGTTTTGCTGTGGTGCGGTTCGCGGCGCCTGCGCCGTGTTATCCACATCGCGCTGCTCCAAACTTATCAGTTTCTCGCGGGCACGTTTAATCACATGGTTGGGCACACCCGCCAATTGTGCCACCTGCAAACCATAGCTTTGGCTGGCCGGGCCCGCTTCGATGCGGTGCATAAACACAATACTGTCGCCATGCTCGGTCGCCGTTAGGTGAATATTGGCCACCCCTTCCATATGTTCAGGCAGCGCCGTCATTTCAAAGTAGTGGGTCGCAAACAGCGTCAGCGCGCGTCCTTTTGCCAAGTGTTCAGCGCTTGCCCAGGCGAGCGACAGACCGTCGAAAGTGCTGGTGCCACGGCCAATTTCATCCATCAGGATCAAGCTTTGCTGGGTGGCATTGTGAAGAATGTTGGCGGTTTCAGTCATCTCGACCATAAAGGTAGAGCGCCCGCCAGCCAAGTCATCCGATGAGCCAATGCGGGTAAAGATCCGATCCAGCGGGCCGATCTCAGCGGCATCCGCGGGCACAAAGCTACCACAGTGGGCCAGCAGGGCGATTAGCGCGGTCTGACGCATATAGGTCGATTTACCGCCCATATTGGGGCCGGTAATAATCAGCATGTGCTGGTCAGGATTGAGCGTCACGTCGTTGGGCACAAAGGGTGTCTCGCTCACCTGCTCGACTACCGGATGTCGTCCCGCGTCAATTTGAATCCCGGTGGTTTCACTGAGTGTTGGACGCACCCAGTTCAGCGCCTCGGCGCGTTCGGCAAAGGCGCACAGTACGTCCAGTTCCGCCAAGGCTTGCGAGGTGCTCTGCAGCGCGTGAAGGCTTTCGTTGAGATCGCCAAGCAGGCGATCGTAGAGCCATTTTTCACGCGTCAGCGCGCGAGATTTAGCGGAGAGCGCTTTATCTTCAAACTCTTTGAGCTCGGGAATAATAAACCGTTCGGCATTTTTAAGTGTTTGGCGGCGAATATAGTCGGCGGGCGCCTGCTGGGCTTGTGAACGCGGTAGTTCGATAAAGTAGCCGTGCACACGGTTGTAACCCACTTTGAGATTGGCTAGCCCCGTACGCTCGCGCTCGCGAAGCTCGAGCTGAATAAGATAGTCGCCCGCGTTTTCGGCCATGCCACGGTGCTCATCGAGCTCTGAGTCAAAGCCCTCGGCAATCACCCCGCCATCGCGGATCACCACCGGCGGGTTCTCGACCAGCGCGCGTCTTAGTGTGTCGGCCATTTCTGGGTAGGGGCGAATATGTGGGCGCAAGTTATCCAGCGCACTGCCACTCTCAACCTCACTAAGCTGCTGCTCCAGCTCCGGGAGCGTTATCAGCGCATCCCGCAGCCGAGCCAAATCGCGCGGGCGGGCGCTATACAGCGCCACCCGTGCCAGAATGCGCTCAACGTCGCCCACCGCGCTCAACGTCTCGCGCAGCGGCATATAGGCGGCATCCAGGCTTAGCAGCGCCACACCCGCATGACGGGCCTGGACAATCTCGCGTTGACGTAACGGACGATTGAGCCAGCGTTTGAGTAGCCGTGAGCCCATGGCAGTGGTACAGGTATCCAGCACGCTGGCCAGGGTGTTGTCGCTGCTGCCGCCCAGGTTGATATCAATTTCCAGATTACGGCGGCTGGCAGCGTCGATCACCACCGCGTCGTCGCGGTTCTCAACGCTGATGGCAGTCACGTGGGGCAGGCGCGAGCGCTGAGTGTCCCGGGCATAATCGATCAATACGCCGGCAGCAATCAGTGCAGTGGTTAAGTGAGCGCAGCCAAAGCCGCGTAAATCCTGCACTTCGAACTGGTCGCAGAGGCTGCGGGTAGCGCTTTCCAAATCAAACAGCCACTCGCCCTGGCGACGCAGGCTGCGTTTCTGCGACCAGGCCTCGGGTAGCGCTAAGCTTTCGGGTACCAGCAGCTCGGCCGGGGAGAGGCGCGTCAGCTCGGCGAGCATTTCGGCTTCGCTGTCTACTTCCAGTACGTTGAAGCGACCACTGGAGAGCTCCAGCCAGGCAAGGCCCCAGCTCTCTTTTCCGGGAGAAACGGACACCAGCACGTTGTCGCGACGGGCATCGAGCAGCGCTTCATCGTGGAGTGTGCCGGGGGTGACGATACGTACTACTTGGCGCTCAACGGGCCCTTTGCTGGTCGCGGGGTCGCCAATTTGCTCACAAATAGCGACCGACTCGCCGCCAGCGACGAGGCGGGCCAGATAGCCCTCAGCGCTATGATAGGGGACGCCCGCCATCGGAATCGGCTTACCGCCTGACTGCCCGCGCTGGGTGAGGGTAATATCCAGCAGGGCGGCGGCGCGCTTGGCGTCGTCAAAAAACAGTTCATAAAAATCCCCCATGCGGTAGAACAGCAGTACCTCGGGGTGCTCGCGCTTGATCTTTAAATACTGGGTGATCATGGGTGTGTTGGCGGGAATAGCCTGTGACATGGGCGTCCTGATTAAGCTTAGCGTAGGCCATTACGGCTTACGGCATGTTCGTTGAGTCAGTTCTTTGAAACAGTTCTTTGAGAAAGTTCTTTAAGAAAGTTCTTCGAGCAAGCTTTTGGGTCAGTTCTGCGAGCAAGCCCTTTGGATAAATTCGTTGAGAAAGCTAAACGCAGTATTCTACGCTGAACAGACGACTCACTTGAAGGAGCGACCATAGTGCCCAGCGAAACGAGCCTGAAAAATCTTGATTTAACCCTGTTAGCTCAGCGGCTGGGGCGGCTGTGTAAGCAGCTGGATGTGGAAGTGACCACCGCTGAGTCATGTACGGGGGGCGGCATTGCCAGCGCCATTACCGAGGTGGCGGGTAGCTCTGCTTACTTTACGACTGGCTATGTGACCTATGCGAATGCTGCTAAAACGCGCTTATTGGGGGTGCCTGAGGCCATGCTGGCCGAGCATGGTGCTGTCAGCAAAGAGGTTGTCAAAGCCATGGTGCTGGGTGCCTGTAATGAAAGTGGCGCAGGTTTAGCCGTTGCCGTTAGCGGCGTTGCAGGCCCAGAGGGGGGGAGCGCTGAAAAGCCGGTGGGTACGGTTTGGTTGGCCTGGGGAGATGCTGCTGCTCAGGAGGCCGAATGCTTTCACTTTCCAGGTGACCGTCAGTCGGTGCGAGAGCAGGCCGTGCGTCAGGCCTTGGTTGGGCTGGTGGCGCGCCTGAATGAGCGCGAGAAGGCGAGCAAGACGAACCAGCCGTAAGAAAAAGACGCTTATGCACAAAGGCTGTTGATAAAATAGATGAGAGAAAGCGTGATCAAGGATTTGTTTACGGCGCAAACTTTGGCATACTACTGGCTAATTATACAGCTTGTTATGAGGAATCTCTGAATGGCTCAGGATGACAACCGCACTAAAGCGCTAAACGCTGCACTCACCCAAATCGACCGTCAGTTCGGCAAGGGCACCGTCATGCGTCTAGGCGACGCGCCGCGTGTCGTCATGCCGTCGGTTTCCACCGGTTCATTGGGTCTGGATATCGCCCTCGGCATCGGCGGTCTACCGTTTGGTCGTGTGTGCGAGATCTTTGGCCCGGAATCGTCGGGTAAAACGACTCTGACCCTTTCGGTGATTGCTCAGGCGCAAAAACAGGGCAAAGTGTGTGCTTTCGTGGATGCCGAGCACGCCCTTGACCCCAGCTATGCAGAAAAGCTGGGTGTTAACCTGGATGACCTGCTGGTTTCCCAGCCGGATACCGGCGAGCAGGCACTGGAAATTACCGACATGCTGGTACGCTCCGGCGGTGTTGACGTGATTGTTATCGACTCGGTCGCAGCTCTAACGCCGCGCGCTGAGATCGAAGGCGAAATGGGTGATTCCCACGTTGGCCTGCAGGCGCGTTTGATGTCTCAGGCACTGCGTAAAATCACCGGTAATATCAAAAACGCCAATTGCCTGGTGATCTTCATCAACCAGATCCGCATGAAGATCGGCGTCATGTTTGGTAGCCCTGAAACTACTACTGGTGGTAACGCGCTTAAGTTCTACGCCAGCGTGCGTCTGGATATTCGTCGCACCGGCTCGGTGAAAGTGGGTGATGAAGTCACCGGTAATGAAACTCGCGTGAAAGTTGTCAAAAACAAGGTGGCACCGCCATTCCGTCAGGCTGAATTCCAGATTCTGTACGGTAAGGGTATCTACCATGCTGGTGAAGTCATCGATCTGGGGGTGCAGTGCAACCTGGTCGACAAAGCCGGTGCCTGGTACAGCTATAAAGGTAAGAAAATCGGTCAAGGTAAAGCCAATTCAGCGCTGTATCTGGAAGAGCATCCGGAGATTATGCTCGAAATCGAAACACAGATTCGTGAGCAGCTCCTGGCTAAGCCTGATCCCAAAAAGGAGAAGGATGATGCGCCTACCGAAGCAGCGGCAGAGTTGGATGCGGGTGATGACGATCTGCTTTAAGACGATACTGGCTAAGATAAGCTGATGGCATTCACCTCCCAGCGTGATGCTACGCCCCGTGATATCGCCATTGGCTTACTGGCTCGGCGCGAGTACTCCCGCGCCGAGCTTGCCCAGCGCCTGAAGAAAAAATCCTTCGACGCTGCCGCTATTGATGAGTGTTTGGATGCCTTGGTTGAACAAGGACTACAGTCTGACGCGCGCTTTGCGGCAAGTTTCGTCCGCTCGCGTATACTGCGTGGCCAAGGCGTGATTCGTATCAAAGGCGAGCTGCGCCAACGAGGCGTTGACCAGGAAACCCTTAATGCCGCGTTTGAAGAGGTAGAGGAGGGCGAGCAGGTCGACTGGTTTGAGCTAGCCCGGGAAACCCTGGCGCGGCGTTTTGATAGCCCCGGTGAGACACCCAAAGAGCGCGCTAGGCGGGAACGTTTTCTCGCCAGTCGTGGCTTCGATTTTGAACAAATTCGCCACGCGATCTCCTGTTTATAATACGTTTTCCCCAGCCTATACAATACCCCCTCTTACATTTTTAGTAGCGCTCTAATACGCTTGCTCATCCAGTTGTTTACGTGGCTGTTTGCCTTTCTGCCACTAAGTGCGGCTTTAGTCGTTTGACAACTGCGCTATAATGGCTGCTTTGCGACCCCTGAGGGTAGCGGCAACAGCGCCCTGGGACATCACGCTTTCTTGTTACGGATACCCTATGAAAAGCGCAGAGATTAGACAGGCCTTTCTCACCTTCTTCGAAGAGCAGGGACATACGATTGTACCCACTAGCTCTTTAGTGCCGGGCAACGACCCGACGCTGCTGTTTACCAATGCCGGCATGGTGCCGTTTAAAGATGTGTTTCTAGGCCGCGACCCGCGCCCTTACGTGCGCGCCACCTCTGCGCAGCGCTGCGTTCGCGCGGGCGGTAAGCATAATGATTTGGACAACGTCGGCTATACCGCACGCCACCACACCTTCTTTGAAATGCTGGGTAACTTCAGCTTTGGCGACTACTTCAAGCGCGACGCCATTCGCTTTGCCTGGGTGTTTTTAACCGAAACGCTGGGGCTCCCCAAAGACAAGCTGTGGGTGACGGTACACATCAGCGATGATGAAGCTGAGCGCATCTGGAAAGATGAGATCGGCATCGACCCTGAACGCTTCTCCAAGCTGGATGAAGATAACTTCTGGCAGATGGGCGATACCGGCCCCTGTGGTCCCAGTTCGGAAATTTTCTTTGATCATGGCCCTGAGGTATGGGGTGGCCCACCGGGAAGCCCGGAAGAGGACGGCGATCGCTATATCGAAATCTGGAACCTGGTATTCATGCAGTTTGATCGTGATGCCCAGGGTACGCTCAACCCGCTGCCCAAGCCCTCCATCGATACCGGTATGGGGCTGGAGCGTGTCGCCGCCGTCATGCAGGGCGTCCACTCCAACTATGAGATCGACCTGTTCCAGAACCTTCTGCAAGCCGCTGCTAAAGCGACCGGTCACCCTGATACTGCTACGCCCTCACTGCGCGTGATTGCCGACCATATCCGTTCCTGTGCTTTCCTGATTGCCGATGGGGTGCTGCCTTCCAACGAAGGACGCGGCTATGTGCTGCGTCGGATCATTCGCCGCGCAATTCGTCATGGCCATAAGCTGGGCGCGGTAGAACCGTTCTTCCACAAGCTGGTGGAGGCGCTGGATGCGGAGATGGGCGATGCCTATCCGGAACTGCGTGAAGCGAGCGATCAAATTGCCCGTGTACTGCTGAAAGAAGAAGAGCAGTTCGCACGCACCCTGGATCACGGTATGGGGCTCTTGAATGCGGCGCTGGCCGAACTGGATGGCAAGGTGCTGCCGGGTGAGACGGTGTTTAAGCTTTATGACACCTACGGTTTTCCCTTCGACCTTACCGCCGACGTCTGTCGTGAACGCGGCGTTAGCCTGGACGAAGATGGATTTCAACAAGCACTAGAGGCCCAGCGTGAACGCGCACGGGCGGCCAGCCAGTTTGGCGCCGACTACAGCGCTTCCATCGAATTGGAGGGTGAGACGGCATTCACCGGCTACGACCGCTTGGAAGATCAGGCCAAGGTAACCGCGCTGGTCGACAGCGAAGGCAACCCATTGGCCGCGCTGGAGGCGGGGCAGAAGGGCGTCGTAGTACTAGACCGTACGCCTTTTTACGGCGAGTCGGGCGGTCAGGTAGGCGATACCGGCTACCTGTATGTCGACGGTGGCCGTTTCCAGGTGACGGACACCCAAAAGCAGAGCGGTCATCACCTTCACCAGGGCATGATGGTAGAAGGCTCTCTAAGCGTTGGTGCAAGCGTGCGCGGGGAAGTGGATGCCAGTCTACGCACAGCCACCATTCGCAATCACTCAGCCACCCACCTGTTGCATAAAGCGCTGCGCATGGTGCTGGGTGATCACGTACAGCAGAAAGGCTCGCTGGTGAATGCCGAGCGCCTGCGCTTCGACTTTAGCCACTTCGAGCCGATGACTGCCGAGCAACTGGCGGAAGTCGAGCGGCTGGTCAATGAGCAGATTTTGGCTAATGCGCCGACCAAAATCGAGCAGATGAGCCTGGATCAAGCCAAGGCCAAGGGCGCAGCAGCGTTGTTTGAAGCCAAATACGCCGAGAACGTGCGCGTGCTGACCATTGGGGCCGACGACTTCTCGATCGAGTTGTGCGGTGGCACTCACGTGGCACGCAGCGGTGATATTGGCTGCTGTCATGTGATGAACGAAGTGGGCATTGCTTCTGGCGTACGCCGCATCGAAGCGATTACCGGCGAAAATGCGCTGGCCCACTTCCGCGAGCAGGAAGCCCGCCTCGAGCGCTTGGGTGAGCGCTTGAAGACCAAGCCTGAGCAGGTCGAAGCGCGGGTAGAATCACTGGTTGAGCGCAACCGTAGTCTGGAAAAAGAGCTTGAGCAGCTCAAGGCCAAACTAGCCAGTGCAGCGGGTAGCGATATGCTCAGCCAAGTGCAGGAGGTTAACGGCGTGAAGCTGCTGGCGACGCAGCTGGATGGCGTGTCAGGTAAAGATTTACGCGGCGTCCTTGACCAGCTTAAGAACAAGCTAAGCTCTGGAGTGATTATCCTCGGCGTTGCCGACCAGGCGGAGGGCAAAGTGAGTCTGATCGCTGGGGTCACCCAGGATCTGACCGGCCGTGTGAAAGCCGGTGAGCTGGTGAACCATGTTGCCTCCCAGGTAGGAGGGAAGGGCGGTGGTCGTCCCGACATGGCCCAAGCGGGAGGTAGTCAACCCGACGCCCTGCCGGATGCGTTGAAGAGCGTACCAGCATGGTTGGAAAACGTTCTTAGCTAAACCTCTGGGCCGGTGGCATTATTGTCACCGGCCTTATTATTTATTTAAAACTTGTGACACTTTCACCCTCCATTCCCGAACGCATAGGAAAAACGGCATATGGCACTATACGTACAGAAGTTCGGCGGCACTTCGGTGGGCTCTGTCGAGCGTATCAAGGCCGTAGCAGAAAAGGTTAAGGGCTTCCGCGATCAAGGCCATCAGGTAGTGGTCGTGGTCTCCGCCATGAGCGGCGAAACCAACCGCCTGACGGACATGGCACAGGCGCTTAACGACGATCCCGCACCGCGCGAGATGGATATGCTGCTGTCGACCGGCGAGCAGGTAACTATTTCACTGCTCGCCATGGCGCTTCAGCAAATCGGTGTGCCAGCCACTTCGCACACAGGCGCCCAGGTAGGTATCCATACCGATAGTGCCTATACCAAGGCGCGTATCCAGCGCATTGAAACCGAAGACCTCAAGGCCGATCTGGAAGCAGGGCAGGTAGTGGTCGTAGCCGGTTTCCAAGGGGTCGATGAAGACGGCAATATCACCACCCTGGGTCGCGGTGGTTCCGACACTACTGGGGTAGCCCTCGCCGCCGCATTAGGTGCCGATGAGTGCCAGATTTACACCGATGTTGACGGGGTATACACCACTGACCCCCGCGTCTGCTCCAAAGCCCAGCGCTTAACGAGCATTACCGTGGAAGAGATGCTGGAACTGGCCAGTCTCGGCTCTAAAGTGCTGCAGATCCGCGCGGTAGAGTTTGCCGGAAAGTACAACGTACCCCTGCGGGTGCTGTCGAGCTTTGAAGACGGCCCCGGTACCCTAATTGTTGCAGAAGCTGACCAAGACGAGGACGCTATGGAAGAACCACTGATCTCCGGTATCGCTTTCACCAAAAATGAAGCAAAATTAACCCTGCTGAATACGCCGGATGTGCCGGGTGTGGCATCACGCATTCTGGGACCCATTGCCGATGCCAATATCGAAGTGGACATGATCGTGCAGAACGTGGCGCCGGCCGGAGACTATACCGACTTCACCTTTACAGTTGCTAAGGGCGATTACAAAGCCACTAAGAAGCTGCTTGAAGAGACGGTGATTCCTGATTTGGGCGGCGGTGAGCTGCGTGGCGACGACAATATTGCTAAAGTGTCTTTGGTCGGTGTTGGTATGCGTTCTCATGCGGGTGTGGCATCTAAAATGTTCCGCGTTCTAGCTGACGAGAATATCAATATCCGTATGGTCTCTACCTCTGAGATTAAGATCTCGGTTGTGATTGATGAGAAACATATGGAACTTGCTGTTAATGCATTACACAAAGCTTTTGGTTTAGATAAGGCAGATATCGAGTCTGAATAACATTTATGCCTTAAACCTTCTACGCTGAAGGGGTACTTACTGCCGTGTGGTGGTGAGCTTTCTTTCAACGGGAGGTTAAGGTGTCACGGAGCCGGAGTCATTGGTGACAGGGAGCACTATGCCGCATAATGGCATGGTGTTGCCTCCGGCTGACATATCCCGTTGCATAAAACGTCTGAAAAGGAGATCAGCCATGCTCATCCTAACTCGCCGTGTTGGCGAAACCCTGATGATCGGTGATGAAATCACCGTCACCGTGCTAGGTGTGAAAGGCAATCAAGTACGTATTGGCGTAAATGCGCCTAAAGATGTGGCAGTTCATCGTGAAGAGATTTACCAGCGTATTCAGCGCGAACGAAACAGTGAAAACGAAGTGGAATAACACTTGCGGGCTCGCATGATGAAACGATGCTTAAAGCGTAAGCTTACATGTAAGATATGGTCGGTGCGAAAAAAATCCGTAGAAGACTAGACACAAGAAGGCTAAATCGGTAATATTCGCGCCGTGCCGTTGAGGAGAGGTGGCCGAGTGGCTGAAGGCGCTCCCCTGCTAAGGGAGTATAGGGTTTATAGCCCTATCGAGGGTTCGAATCCCTCTCTCTCCGCCAATCGCATGACCAGTAAGTGCTTTTGCTTTGTTAAAAAGTGCATGGTCACAAGGTATGCGCCCGTAGCTCAGCTGGATAGAGTACCTGACTACGAATCAGGGGGTCGGAGGTTCGAATCCTCCCGGGCGCGCCACCTTCTTGGTACTTGCTTGCTATGTGTTAGCAACCTAAACAGTAGTTGCTGCTTAGCAGCCGTTGGTGTAATTACATTAATTTAGTTACATTGATTTAGTTGCAGCGTATCAGGATCAGTAAAAGTTAATTGCAATATCACGCGCCCGTAGCTCAGCTGGATAGAGTACCTGACTACGAATCAGGGGGTCGGAGGTTCGAATCCTCCCGGGCGCGCCAGATTCCAAAAAACCCGCTCTCTTATTGAGAGCGGGTTTTCTGTTTCCAGTCTGTCCTCCAGTTTCTAGCCTGACCGGAAGTGGCTCGCGCCCCGGTCTTGCGATCGTTTGTAGCGCCCCCGCTTTGCGGTAGGGCGCTTTTTTTTTGCCTGTTAAAGGGATGGCGCGGCAGAAGGTCTAGGCCATTGCAGCTTGCTGTTCGTCGACGACAAGGCTGTCGAGCAGTTGGTCTAATTCGGTGATGCGCTTTACGCGCTGAAAATTCTGTTCAGCTTCACTGCTGCCTTGACGCATTTGGGCGAGCCACTGCTTTACCAAAGAGACCACGACGCGGTCTGGTAGCTTTTGGCGTTGTAGAGCGGCGTATTCTTTGAGCACGTTGGCGCGCATCGCCCAGCTACTTTCAGGTAGCCGTTCGCCGGTTTGCTGCCAGTGGCGAATGCGTGGCGCCAGCCAAGGGTCGGCCAGGGCGCTACGTCCCAGCATCACGTCGCGACATCCTGACAGGGTGCGGGCTTTCCAGTAATCTTCCAGCGTCCAAATATCGCCGTTGGCGACCACGGGAATGCTCACTTGGCGGCGAATTTTGCCGATCCATTCCCAGTGTGCCGGTGGGCGGTAGCCCTCGTCCCGGGTGCGTGCATGAACGACCAGTTGTGCTGCTCCGCCCGCTTCGGTGGCTTGGGCGCAGGCCACCGCTAAACGGCGATTAGAGAAGCCCAGACGAATTTTGGCGGTCACCGGGGCTTCCCCCTCCAAAGCGTCGTGAACGGCTTTAACCGCCTTATAGACGCGATCAGGCTGGCGTAACAGCGAAGCGCCGCCATCGTGCCGGTTAACCAGTTTGGCAGGGCACCCGAAATTAAGATCGACGCTTACCGCGCCCAGGCGAAGCGCCTGGCGCGCATTAGCCGCCAGGGCGGCTGGGTCAGAGCCCAGTAACTGCAAGTGCACGGGAATGCCGCTTGGCGTGGCCACAGGCGGTTGCGCAAGCTCGGGGCAGTGTTTATAAAACACTCTTGGCGGCAGGCGCGCATCGACTACACGTACAAACTCGGTGACCGTCCAGTCGAACCCGGGATGCCGGGTCAGCAGATCACGAGTCAGGGCGTCGATTACCCCTTCCATCGGGGCTAGGCCGATTCTGCCGTTTTGTAGTAAATTAACAACCATGACTTCCACTATCGCGCCATTGCATTCTATTCTGGGTGTGGCAGGTTAGTGCATTCCCCTTACTGCGCCAAGCGCCTTTCACCGTATTGGCGTCATGATGTGCGTAAAAATGGTACTTGAGCTGTGCTTCAAGACACCGAGCTTCAAGGAGATCGCTTTATGCAGGATCTAGAACTATTGCAAGAAGGGCTGGCGTTGATGGCGCTCGGTATGGGCGTAGTGTTTGTTTTTCTTACTGTTTTGGTCATTAGTGTTACGCTGATGTCTAAGCTTGTTGGGCGTTTTCAGCCCGCTCCTGTGGCTGTTGATACGGGCAAAAAATCGTCGCCATCTTCGGTTCCCTCTGCGCAAAATGACGAGGTCATGGCGGTGATCAGTGCTGCAGTGCATCGTTATCGCTCTACCCGACGTCGTTAACTTTCTCGATTTTTTTCATTTTGGCCCTCTTGTGGCTATTTTTTTGTTATTTTTACTACAAACTTACAACTCCCTACTGTGAGCCATGACAATGAACGAAATAAAACGCCCTCTAGGCATTACTGATGTCGTGCTGCGCGATGCCCACCAATCGCTATTCGCCACACGTATGCGGCTGGACGATATGCTGCCGATCGCCGAAAAGCTGGATCGCGTTGGCTACTGGTCGCTGGAAACCTGGGGAGGGGCCACTTACGACGCCTGTATCCGCTATTTGGGCGAAGATCCATGGGAGCGCATTCGTGCATTAAAAGAGGCTATGCCTAATACGCCTCAGGCCATGTTGCTACGTGGTCAGAACCTGCTGGGCTACCGCCACTACGCCGATGACGTTGTCGATAAGTTTGTTGAGCGGGCGAAAACCAACGGTGTTGACGTTTTTCGCGTATTTGATGCCATGAACGACCCGCGCAATCTTGAGCGCGCCATTCAGGCAGTGCGTAACGTGGAAGGCCATGCACAGGGCACGATCTCTTACACCGTGAGCCCGGTACATACCCTGGATAGCTGGGTCGATCTCGCCAAGACCATTGCCGGTTTGGGCGCGGATTCATTGGCTATCAAGGATATGGCGGGGCTATTGACGCCCTACACAGCGTTTGATTTGGTCTCCCGGCTGAAGAAAGAGCTATCGATTCCGGTGCATTTACATTGCCACGCCACCACCGGCCTCTCCACGTCGACTATTTTGAAAGCGGTAGAAGCGGGCATCGATAACGTCGACACCTCGATTTCTTCCATGTCGATGACCTATGGTCATAGTCCCACCGAGTCAGTGGTGGCAATGCTGAAAGACACCGGCCGCGATACCGGTCTGGATCTTGAGCTGCTGGAAGATATTGCCGGTTACTTCCGCGAAGTACGTAAGAAGTACGCCGCCTTTGAAGGTTCGCTGCGCGGTATTGATTCGCGCATCCTGATTGCTCAGGTGCCCGGCGGCATGCTGACCAACATGGAAGGCCAACTGAAAGAGCAGGGCGCGGGCGATAAGCTGGACGACGTGCTAAGCGAGATTCCCCGCGTGCGCGAAGATCTTGGCTTTATTCCGCTGGTGACGCCTACCTCGCAAATCGTCGGCACCCAGGCGGTCATGAATGTGATGATGGGCGAGCGCTACAAGTCGATCTCCAAGGAAGTTCAGGCGCTGCTCAAAGGTGAATATGGTGCTGCCCCAGCACCCTTCAACGCCGAATTGCAAAAGCGCGTATTGGAAGGCGGCGAGCCGATTACCTGTCGCCCGGCGGATAACCTCTCGCCGGAAATGGATAGGCTGGCTGCCGAGCTGAAAGAGAAGGCCAGCGCTGAAGGCATTCGTTTGGCCGAAGGCAAGCGTGAAGTGGATGATGTTCTGACCTACGCGCTGTTTCCGCAGATCGGCTTGAAGTTCCTTAAAAACCGCGACAATCCCGATGCCTTCGAACCTGCCCCTCAGGCAGTTGACGCAAGTGCTGAAAAGACACCCGCCAAGGTGGAAAGCAAAGCGCCTGTCGCTAGCAGTGGCCCGGAAACCTACACCGTTAAGCTCAACGGCAAAGCCTTCGTAGTGGAGGTGTCTGAAGGCGGTGAGCTGGGCGAAGTGCAAGAGCAAACGGCAGCCAGCGCACCCAAAGAGGACGCGCCCGCGCCCAGTGGTGAAGGTAGTGGAGTGAGCATCGATGCCCCGCTGGCCGGTAATATCTTCAAGGTCAATGTCCGTCCTGGCGATAAAGTCGCTGAAGGTGATGTCGTCATCATCCTGGAAGCGATGAAAATGGAAACCGAAGTGCGTGCCAGCAGCGCAGGCACTGTGTCTAAGGTTAACGTCAGTGAGGGCGACAGCGTAGCCGTAGGCGATGCGCTGATCGAGCTCTAAGGGCCCCCAGTACTGGATAAAAAGTAATGGATAAATTAGTAACGTTATGGGAAGGCTCTGGGCTGTATAACCTTGAGCTAGGCCAAGCGGCCATGATCATGGTGGGGCTATTGCTGCTCTACCTGGCCATCTATAAGAAGTTTGAGCCTCTGCTGCTGGTGCCGATTGGCTTTGGCGGCATTCTGGCCAATATTCCCGAAGCAGGGTTGGCGATTTCAGCGCTTGACCAAGCGATCGAGGTGGCGAAACCCGCAGTGCTACAGCAGATAGCGGCAGCGCTGGGCGCGACGCTGGACCCGTTAGCGAATGCGGAAGCCTGGCGTGAATCGTTAAAAGTGATAGCCCACGATGGCGTTGCACCGGATCAGGTGCGTGCCGCACGTGATATCGCTGTGGGTGTCGGCTATAGCGATGGCATGCTTTACAACTTTTATAAAGTAGCAATTGGTTCGGGTATCGCCCCGCTGATTATCTTTATGGGTGTGGGCGCCATGACCGACTTCGGTCCGCTGCTGGCCAATCCGCGCACGCTGTTTTTAGGTGCAGCCGCTCAGTTTGGTATTTTTGCCACTTTGTTTGGTGCCGTGGCGCTAACCTCGATGGGCGTCATGGATTTCTCGCTCAATCAGGCCGCAGCCATTGGTATTATTGGCGGCGCGGATGGCCCGACCTCCATCTACGTCTCCAGCGTGCTGGCGCCGGAGCTGCTGGGTGCTATCGCGGTGGCTGCCTACGCCTATATGGCGTTGGTGCCGCTGATACAGCCACCCATCATGCGTCTGCTGACCACCGATAAAGAGCGTCAAATCAAGATGACCCAGCTGCGGCCGGTCTCCAAGCTGGAAAAAATCGTCTTCCCGCTGATGCTGTTGATTCTGGTCGCGCTGTTTCTACCCGATGCGGCACCGCTACTCGGTATGTTCTGCTTCGGTAATCTGATGCGTGAGTGTGGCGTAGTCGAGCGCTTGTCGGATACCGCGCAAAACGCCTTGATCAATATCGTCACGATTATCCTGGGGCTATCAGTAGGCTCCAAACTGATGGCCGAGAGCTTCCTGGCCTTTGAGACGCTGGGGATATTAGGTCTGGGTATTGTCGCCTTTGGTATCGGCACGGCCGCTGGGGTATTAATGGCCAAGCTGATGAACCTGGTGAGCAAAATGCCCATCAACCCATTGATCGGTGCAGCGGGCGTTTCCGCCGTGCCTATGGCAGCGCGGGTGGCGAACAAGGTGGGGCTGGAGTCCAACCCGCATAACTTCCTGCTGATGCATGCCATGGGCCCCAACGTGGCGGGTGTTATTGGGTCGGCAGTCGCGGCCGGGGTAATGATTAAATACCTGGGTTAATGCTGAATGGCTTAAGGCTTAAATAGGGATCAATCCGAGCGCGGCATACTGACACTTTCAGTATGTCGCGTTTTTTTGATGGGCTATTCCTAGGGGCTATCTAGTCAGTGAGAATGTCGATAGCACTCTTCAAGCGGTTTTCTAGTGGGGCAAGGTCAAGCGGGTAGTCTCGTGGCCAGCCAATGGTCAGGCGAACGCCATCACCATCGTAGTCGGCTTGCTCAATAGGGATGTCGTGCTCTTCGCACCAGGTGCGGGCAATCGCTTCATTGGCAAAGGTGAGTCGCAGGGTATAGACGTCGCGCTCAACCACTTCCCGCGTAGGTAGTGCTTCAAGGGCATGACTAACCGCCTGGGCGTAAGCGCGGGCCAAGCCTCCGGTGCCAAGCTTGGTGCCGCCAAAATAACGAATGACCACGCAGCCGATCTGGCCCAGTTGGCTCCCCTGGAGAACCTGATACATGGGGCGGCCAGCGGTGCCGCCGGGCTCGCCATCATCGGAAAAGCCAATCAGATTTTGCTCGCCGGGTGGCCCGGCAATGTAAGCAGTGCAGTGGTGGCTGGCACTAGGGTGCGCAGTTTTCGCCGCATTCAGCAGGTTAGTGAATGCGTTGATATCGGGAGCGTGGCAGACCCAGGTGATAAATTGGCTCTTTTCTACTTCAATGTCAGCCGTGTGCCACGACCCTGTGGGTAGCTCGGGAACCCGATAGCGCATTAATGCTCCGTGAAGGTAGTCTCACTTTTCACACCCATTACCATGCCGAGCACCTGAATATCTCGGTTGTGCAAAAATAGCGCTGGCTGCAAAGTATCTTCTGGCCATAGCTCTACGCCAAAGCGACTGATAGAGAGCTGCCTCAGGGCGATTGTTTGCTGGTTAATTTCGGCAACGGCAGTTTCTGTCTGGGTATCATGTTGATAGCGCCGGATAATAATGACATCGCCATCGAACAAGTTGCAATCACACAGTGCATTGCCACGCACTTTGAGTGCAT
Organism: Vreelandella sedimenti; assembly: GCF_013416325.1. Taxonomy (GTDB): domain Bacteria; phylum Pseudomonadota; class Gammaproteobacteria; order Pseudomonadales; family Halomonadaceae; genus Vreelandella; species Vreelandella sedimenti. The sequence goes on along the minus strand of NZ_JACCGK010000012.1, from coordinate 52,081 downwards.
AGGTATTGCGTCGGGTAACGCTAGGTGCCATTGCGTAAGGTCGCGGTGCCGGTTGCCTACGGCCGAACGTAGCGGTAGGTGCTGCCATCGATAGGGTCATCAGGGAATCTCCATTGCATGTTCTTTCATACAGTGGTTTTCATTGTAGACCTGTTTTTGCATACAGTGCCAGAGATAATTGGTCTTACGACATATTGATGGAGATCACGCTGCGACCCAGCGCCGCATTGTGTGAGTGGCGAGAAAGGGGCTTTACGTGTAGAGTTCGACGCGAAATCAATATGCCAGGAGAGACGCTTGAGCCTGTGTCTACAAGCCCGACAGCTTGCCTGTGAACGCGATGACCGCTGGCTGTTTCAAGGGTTGGATCTGGAGGTTCGCAACGGTGAGATAGTGCGAATTGAAGGGCCCAATGGTAGTGGTAAAACCAGCCTTCTGAAAATTCTCTCCGGGCAGCTCAGTGACTACCAGGGCGAACTGTTCTGGAATGGCGCTGCGATGAACGAGGCACGTGAACATTTTCTCGCGAATTTGCTCTATTTAGGGCATGCACCAGGCATTAAATCAGGGCTCTCCCCGTTAGAAAATTTAGCCTGGTATCAGGCGTTAAGCGGGGAAAGCGGTAATGAAGATCAGCGCTTGGAAGCCCTTGAACAGGTTGGGTTGGCAGGCTTTGAAGATGTGCCAGCAGGGCAACTCTCAGCAGGGCAGCAGCGCCGTGTCGCCCTGGCGCGCTTAACGTTAACGCCGCGCGCCCTATGGGTACTGGATGAGCCTTTTACCGCGATTGATCGCCACGGCGTCGTTGATCTAGAAAGACAGCTGGTTGCCCACGCTCAGGCGGGGGGCTGCGTGTTAGTAACGACACACCACGAGTTAACCGCTTCACCGTTGCTCAGACGGATATCCCTAGGGTAAAGGAGAAAGGGTTGCACAGCTCTTTACATGGCGCTTCAAATAGCGGCTCTTCACAAAGCTCGGAGACCGCTCAACAGGTTTCAGCAGTGCCACTGCGTGAGCATAATGGTGGGCTAATGACCGCAGTGAAGGCCACGCTCGTGCGTGACTTAACGCTATTGCTAAGACGCCGTGGCGAAGTGCTCAACCCACTGGTGTTTTTTGCCCTGGTGATCACGCTGTTCCCGATCGCTATTTCGCCCGACCCTGAGCTGTTAGCGGTGATTGCTCCAGGTTTGCTGTGGGTCGCAGCTTTGTTAGCCGCGCTGCTTTCATTAGATAGCCTGTTTCGTAGCGATTATGACGACGGCAGTCTGGAGCAACTGCTATTAGCGCCGCAGCCGTTAGCCGCGCTTAGTTTGGCCAAAGTGGCCGTGCACTGGCTGCTCACGGGCCTACCGTTGGCGCTGATGGCGCCGATATTGGGTATTATGCTGGCGCTGCCGGCGGGCAGCTATGCCGTGCTGGCGCTGTCGCTTGCACTGGGTACGGCAAGCTTGAGTTTGATTGGTGCCATCGGTGCGGCGTTAACCGTTGGCTTGGCACGGGGCGGAGTGCTGCTCTCGCTATTGGTGCTGCCGCTGTACATCCCGGTACTCATTTTTGGTGCAGGCGCGGTGCAGGCGGCCATTTTTGGAGAGGGTGTCTCCGCACACCTGGCCATCCTGGGCGCGCTGCTCGCCGCCTCGCTCATGTTGGCGCCGTGGGCGATTGCCGCATCGCTGCGTATCAGTATTAACGGTTAAGGACAGGACACGCTATGTGGGCCTTTATACATAAGCTGGGATCACCCAAGTGGTTCTACGGCATTAGTGCCAAATTACAGCCCTGGTTTTGGGCCGCGGCGGCGCTGTTGATCGTCACAGGCTCGCTGTGGGGGTTGGCGTTTGCGCCAGCGGATTACCAGCAGGGTAATAGCTTCCGAATTATTTACGTCCATGTGCCGGCGGCCTTTTTGGCTCAGTCTATCTTCATTGCCATGGCGGTTTCCGGTCTGGTGTTTATGGTCTGGAAAATTAAAGTCGCCGATATGGCGGCGGCGGTGATGGCGCCTCTTGGCGCGGCCATGACCTTTGTCGCGCTGTTTTCCGGTGCCGTATGGGGCGTGCCCACTTGGGGAACCTGGTGGATGTGGGATGCACGGCTAACGTCAATGCTGATCCTGCTGTTTTTGTATTTGGGCGTGATTGCTCTGCGCGGTGCTTTTACCAGCCGCGATAGCGCCTCACGGGCAGCCTCGGTGCTAGCCATGGTGGGGGTGATTAATATTCCCATCATCAAATACTCGGTGGACTGGTGGTACACACTGCACCAGCCTGCTTCATTTACGCTGACCTCTCGCCCGGCCATGCCTACTGAAATGTGGCTGCCTCTGGTCATTATGGTGCTGGGTTTCTACTGCTTTTTCATTGCCTTAACACTTATGCGCACACGCAGTGAAATTTTGCGCCGCGAAGCTAACAAACACTGGGTACAGGAATTGGTGGCCGGCCAAGTGGTGAAAGTACCAGCAGAGGAGGCCCGCTAATGGCATTTGACTCATTTTCCGAATTTCTCGCCATGGGTGGCCACGCGCCTTATGTATGGTCTGCCTGGGGCGTGACAGCGCTACTGCTGCTCGCCACCGTATGGCATGCGCGTGCTGAACAGCGCCAATTGATCAAAGGCTTGAAACGCCGCGCAAGACGCGCAAACAGCGCAAGGGGGAACGCCCAATGACGCCTAAACGTAAACAGAAACTCTTTATTATTCTAGGCCTTGTGTCGCTGGCCGCGATCGCCGTGGGGCTGACCCTGTACGCGCTGCGCGCTAACATCAATCTGTTTTTTAGCCCGGTTCAGATCGCCCAGGGCGACGCGCCCATGGAGCGGCAGATTCGCGCCGGTGGCATGGTGAAAGAGGGCTCGGTATCCCGTGACCCTGAGAGCCTGGACGTCGAGTTTGTCGTCACCGATTACGTTGATGACCTGGAGGTCTACTACAGCGGCATCCTGCCCGATTTGTTTCGCGAAGGCCAAGGCGTAGTAGTGGTAGGAGAGCTTCAGGCCGATGGTCGTTTGTACGCCGATAAGGTGCTTGCGCGCCACGATGAGAACTATATGCCCCCTGAAGTCGCCCAGGCACTTGAAGAGGCGGGCTATTCGCCAGCCGACTACCAGGCCAAAGCCGCCGAAGTGGGTAAACGCCTGGACGAAGAAGGCGTACCCCAAGCAAGCGAATACTAGTACCAGCAGAATTTAGTACACCAAAACAGTAAAACCAGGGTTAGGCTTTTACCAAATAAGCCCCAAGCGGAGCACACATGCTTATCAAACTGATCCCTGAAATTGGCCACTTTGCCCTCATTATCGCGCTGCTGATGGCGGCGGTGCAGGCCGTGATGCCGCTGGCCGGTGCTGCCACCCGGCGTCCGCTGTGGATGGCCTATGGTCAACCCATGGCGGTGGGGCAGTTTGTGTTTATTGCCATTGCCTACGCCTGTTTGACCGCCAGCTATATGCTGGACGACTTTAGCGTGGCGAACGTGGCCAACAACTCCAACTCGCTGCTGCCCTGGTACTACAAGTTCAGCGCGGTGTGGGGTAACCATGAAGGGTCAGTGCTGCTGTGGAGCTTTATGCTCGCGGGCTGGGGGTTTGCGGCCAGCCTATTTACCGGCAACCTGCCGCGGGATATGGTCGCGCGAGTAATGGGCGTGATGGGTATGGTTTGCGTCGGCTTCTTACTGTTTATTCTGATGACATCGAACCCCTTCGAGCGGCTACTGCCCGGTATGCCCCAGGATGGCGCCGACCTTAACCCGCTGTTGCAAGACTTTGGGCTAGTGGTGCATCCGCCGATGCTCTACATGGGCTATGTGGGCTTTTCCGTGGTCTTTGCGTTTGCCATTGCGGCGCTGATGGGCGGGCGTTTAGACGCGGCCTGGACGCGCTGGGCAAGGCCTTGGACGAATCTGGCCTGGGCCTTTCTGACCGTGGGTATCGCGTTAGGCAGTTGGTGGGCCTATTACGAGCTTGGCTGGGGCGGCTGGTGGTTCTGGGATCCGGTCGAAAACGCTTCACTGCTGCCCTGGCTGACGGGAACCGCACTGGTTCACTCACTAGCGGTCACCGAGAAGCGCGGCTCGTTTAAAAGCTGGACCGTGCTGCTAGCGATCTCGACCTTCTCGCTGTCGCTAATGGGCACTTTCCTGGTGCGCTCTGGGGTGCTGACCTCTGTGCATGCGTTCGCTAACGACCCGGCCCGCGGTTTCTTTATCCTGATGCTGCTGGCGATTACGGTAACGCTGTCGTTGCTGGTGTTTGCGCTACGCGCGCCGCGGGTGAGTCATAAAGTAGGCTTTAACTGGCTCTCCCGGGATGCGCTGCTGCTGGTTAATAATATCTTTCTGGTGATTATGACCGTCACCGTGCTGCTGGGTACCGTCTATCCGCTGATTCTGGATTCTCTGGGGCTGGGAAAAATCAGCGTGGGCCCGCCTTACTTTAATGCCCTGTTTGTGCCACTTACCGTGTTGATGTGTATTTTTATGGGACTCGGCTCGGTAACGCGCTGGAAGAGCATGGCAGCACGCGACCTGATTCGTAAACTGTGGTTAGCCGGTGTGGCCGCCTTGGTGATCGGCATATTAATGCCACTGCTGTACCGCGGCGAATGGAACCTGTTTGTCTCCCTGGGCATTGTCTCCGCACTATGGATCGTGCTGCCGATGGTGCGCGACGTGTTCGATAAAACCCGCCATGCCAGTTCGTTTTTGGCCGGTGTTCGTAAGCTCTCCCTGGCTTATTGGGGCATGGTGCTGGGGCACGTAGGTGTAGCGGTCACTATCGTCGGCGTGACGGTAGTGTCCAACTACAACATTGAGCGCAACGTGCGCATGTCGCCGGGCACCACGGTCGAAGTCGCGGGCTATCAGTTCACCATGACCGAGTTAACCGAGCGTCGTGGTGCTAACTTCCTGGCGGACACCTCGATTCTACAAGTGCAGCGCGGCGACTCGGGCCGCAGTTTTACCATGCGGCCCGAAAAGCGCCTCTATCTGGCCACCGGTATGCCGATGACGCAAGTGGCCCTGCGCCCAGGGCTGTTCCGCGACCTCTATGTAGCCATGGGTGAAAACCTTGGCGATGGCAGTTGGGCGATGCGGGTGCAGTATAAGCCGTTCGTCCGTTGGCTCTGGCTGGGCGCACTGCTAATGGCGTTCGGCGGTGTATTGGCGGTGCTCGATAAGCGCTACCGCCGCACTGCAGCCACCCGTGAAGCGCCCAAAGTGGCCAGCCAAGGCGGTAGTACTCAGAACAGTACTCAAAATGGCGCACGGGAGGCCACGGCATGAAGCGACGGCTACTGCTATTACTGTTGCCGGTGTGTTTTTTAGCCCTGGCGCTGTTCTTTTACCAAGGCCTCTCGCTGGATCCCTCCCAGCGGGATTCAGCGCTGATGGCGCGGGAGTTCCCGACTTTTGAGGCCAGCACGCTGCGTGATGAGAATCGCCGCGTTGACCAAACGCTGTTAGAGGGTGAAGTAACGCTGGTGAATGTGTGGGGCGAGTGGTGTCCCGCCTGTAAGCAGGAGATGCCGCAACTGCTGGAACTGGCTGATAACGGCATTCGCATGGTCGGGGTCAACTACCGCGATACCCGCGAGAAAGGCATGCAGTTTCTCAGCGAATTTGGCGATCCGTTTGAAGTTAATATTTTTGATCCGGAAGGCGAGCTAGGGTTTGATCTTGGCGTCTACGGCGCCCCGGAAACGTTCCTGGTCGATGCCGACGGGGTCATTCGCTATCACCATAAAGGCTACGTATCACCGCAAGACGTGCGCGAGCGAATTCTTCCGGAGGTGGAAAAATGGCGCTAATGCGAACCATGGCAGCGCTACTACTGCTGGTCATAGCGTTTGGTGCAGCGGCGGGTGGTATCGAACTGCGCGAATTTGACGACCCGGTCATGGAGAAGCGCTACCACGATTTAACCGCCTCCATGCGCTGCCCGCTGTGTGAAAACCAAGCCATAAACGACTCCGATGCACCCATTTCGGCAGATATGCGCGAGCGGGTTTATCAACTGCTGCAAGAGGGGCAGTCGGATATCGAAATTATCAACCACATGGTGCAGCGATTTGGTGAATATATTCTCTACAATCCGCGTTTAGAGAGCCGTACTTACCTGCTTTGGGGCTTGCCCATTGCCCTGGTGTTGCTAGGCGCGATGGTGGTTGTGCTGATGATTCGGGCCCGCCGCAACGCCTCTGCTAAAGCGTTGAGTGCCGAAGAACGCCAGCGCATAGACGCGCTGACTAACCGTAAGAGGTCTTCATGACGCTGCTCTGGATAGCCATTGCCATTCTACTGCTCCCCGCGCTGTGGCTGCTGGTTTCGCCGCTAAGAAACGCGCGTGCCCTGCATGACCAGCAGCGCGATTTTGAAGCCAACGACACCTCCGCCGAGCAGAACGTGGCGATTTTCAAGCGCCGCTTGGCGTCACTGGAAGCGGCTCTTGAACGCGGCGACATAGATGCCGCACGCTTTGAGGAAGACCGGCTGGAACTTGAGCGAAGCCTGCTGGAAGACACTGCTTTTCGCGAGCGTCGGCCGCTAAAGGCTGCCAGCGCCGGCCGTATTGTCGTGCCCGTGGTGATGCTCGCGGTGGTCGCTGTTAGCGTTATTTGGTATCAGCAAAAGGGCGCCGAGGGCGACCTGGTGCTACTGGCCGTGCAGCAAGAAGTGCAGAATGACCCTGATGGGTCGCTTGCCATGTACATCGAGCGCATGGAGGAGCAGGCCGAACGCCAGCCGGATAACCCCAATGTGTGGAGCGAGCTGTTTCCGCTCTACCGTGAAACCGGACAAATGCCCAAGGCCGTGGACGCCCTGGAGCGCCTGATCGAGATTGAAGGGCGCATTCCACCGCTGCTTGCGCAGTTGGCGCAAATTCGTTTCTTTATGGCTGAGCGCGAGCTTACCGACGAAGTTCAAGCGTTGGTCGACGAGACGTTGGAGCAGGATCCCCGCCAGCCCACCGTGCTGGGCTTGCTGGGCATTAATGCCTTCGACAACGGCGATTACGAGCAGGCTATTGACCACTGGCGCCGGGCAATTGCCAATATCGAGGATCCCAACACCGTGTCCTCGCTGCGCGATGGCATTCGCGTGGCTCAGGAGCGATTGGGCGTTGAACCCGAAGAGGCCGTCGCCGAGGGCACCGGCATTCGTGTGCGTGTCTCGCTGGATGAGGAGCTCGTCGGGCGTGTGGATGGCGATGCCAGCGTCTTTATTACCGCCCGCGATATTGAGGGCGAGTTGCCGCCCCTGGCCGTGGTGCGGGCGCAAGTGTCCGAGCTGCCCATGACCGTGACGCTGGATAACAGTGTCGCGATGTCTCCCCAGGCGCAAATCTCCCAGGTACAGGAAGCCCGATTAGTGGTGCGTGTTTCTCCCTCTGGCCAAGCAACGCCCCAGCCCGGAGATCTGTTCGGCGACCTTGAGAGTGTCAGCATCGGGCCGATTGCAGACGACGAAGCGGCCGAAGTGGTGATTAACCGTGTCTTTGAATAATCGCAACGGGAATGCCGCTTCGGTATGCGCTTAACGTCGATTCGCTTAGTCGGGTTTAAATCCTTTGTGGATCCCGTCACGGTGCCCTTCGATGGCAATATGACCGCCATCGTAGGCCCCAATGGCTGCGGTAAATCCAACATTATTGACGCCGTGCGCTGGGTGATGGGGGAGTCATCCGCCAAAACCCTGCGCGGCGAATCCATGGCTGACGTTATCTTTAACGGCTCCACCGGCCGTAAACCGATCAGCCAGGCGTCCATAGAACTCAAGTTCGACAACCGCGATGGCGGGATGGGCGGCGTTTACGCCCAGTACGCGGAAATTGCCGTTAAGCGTCTAGTCACCCGCGACGGACAATCCAACTACTTCTTTAACGGCCAGAAATGCCGTCGACGCGATATCGCCGACCTGTTTATGGGTACCGGCCTGGGGCCGCGCTCCTACGCGATTATCGGCCAGGGGATGATCTCGCGGCTTATCGAAGCCCGCCCCGACGACCTGCGCTCGACGCTTGAAGAGGCCGCGGGTATCTCCAAGTACAAAGAGCGCCGCCGGGAAACCGAAAACCGCATGCGGCGCACCCAGGAGAACCTGGAGCGTCTGGACGATATTCGCGAAGAGCTGGATAAACAGCTAGAGCGCCTCAAGCGTCAGGCCGAAGCCGCCAAACGCTATCAAGATCTCAAGGAGCAGGAGTATCGACTCAAGGGCGAGCTGGCGCTGTTGCGTGGGTGCGCCCTGCGTGCCGAGCAGTCGCATCAAGAGAGCCGCGTCCGCGAGTTGGAAATCGCGGTAGAAAAAGATGTCTTCGGCGTCCGCCAGTGCGAAACACGCCTGGAGCAGGCCCGGGAGCAGCACGACGAACTTTCTGAGGTGCTTGATCGCCATCAGCAGCAGTTCTTTGAAACCACTACGCGCATCGCCCGTTTAGAGCAGGATCAGGCTCACCGGCGTAGCCGTGAAACCCAGCTGGCCAGTGATATCGCCACGGCTCGGCGAGAATTGGACGAGCAGCGCCGTGTTAGCGAAGGAGATCAGGAGCGTTTAGCCGCCATTGACGAGCGCTTTGACGATCTACTCCCCGAACACGAAGCGCTGGAGGAGCAGCTAGAAAGCCTGGAGCAGGCGCTGGCCGACGCATCTCCCGCGCTGGAAGCCGCCGAGCAGCAGTGGGCAGATGCCGAAACCCGCTGGCGGGATGCCAGCCGCGATGCAGACCGCAGCCAAGATCAGTTGCGCGACCTTGAACAGCGTATTCAGCGCTTACAAGCGGAAAATCAGCGCCGTCGTCAGCAGCGCAGCGAGGTAGCCGATCTCACCGCGCTGCGTGAAGAGCACGCTGTATGCCAGGCGCAGTTGACCGAGGCCGAGGAGCAGTCGGAAGGTTTTCAAACCCAGCGCGATCAATGGCAGCAGCGCTACGGCGATGCCAAAACAGCCTACCAGCAGGCCACTCAGAAGCGGGACAATCAGCGCGCTGAACTCAGTCAGCGCCAGGGGGAGTTAGCCTCACTTCAAGCGTTGATCGATGCCGCCCTGGTGGATCACGATCCTGCTATTGGCACGACCTTAGAAGCGTACGGTTTAGCGGATGCCCCGCAACTGGGAGAAGCACTGCAGGTTGAGCCCGGCTGGGAAACGCTGGTGTCCTGGTTGCTCGCGCCCTGGCTCAATGCCCGCCTGGTGAACCGCCACCAGCTGGCTGCTTTACCTGAAGCCTTAGCCACGGAGTGGCGGCTGATTGATCAGACTCCGCCAGCCGCTTCAACCTCTGGTCAGCGATTAGATAGTTTGGTCAAAGGCGCTGGTGCGTTGGGTGAATGGTTAGCAAGTATTCACTATACGCAAACGGTAGAACAAGCGGAGGCGCAGGTAGCGCATCTCGCCCCCGGCGAAAGCGTGGTGAGCCAGGATGGCGTTTGGCGGGGCCGCGGCTGGCTGAACCAGCAGGCCAATGGCGAAGGTATCGACGGGCTGCTATTAACGCGCCGCCGCTACGCCGAACTGACCGCCCAGCGCGAAAGTGAAGAAGAGGCGCTGGCGTTGGCCGAAGCGCAGTGCGAAACGGCCAATGAAACCATTGAAACCCTGGAGCAGGCCCGTGAGCAGCAGGCCGAACAGGAGCGCGCCCACGCCGCCACCCTGCAACAGCTGGCGGTAAAAGAGCGTAGCCTGGCCCAGCGCTTGGAACATCTGGAGAGTCGCGCCACTGAGCTCGATGAAGAGCTTGCCCAGCTGCAAGAAGACGAAGCGGAGTTAGCGCTTACTATTGACGAGCAGCGTGCCCGCTGGCATGTGGCGATGGAACAGTTGGAAAGCGCGGCGCAAGCGCGGGAAACCAGCGCCGAACAGCGCAACCGGCAGCGTGAAGCGCGTGACCACTTGACCCAGCAGCACGCCCCGCTCAAAGCACAACAGCAGGCGTTGGCGTTGGAGCGCGAACGCTTAAGTGCCGAGCGTGATAGCCTGCGCTCCCAGCAGGCGCGTTCAAGTGACTCTGAAGAGCGACTTTCGCTACGTATTGCCGAGCTGGAAGAGTCACGAGAAATGCTGATCGAGCCCGACGAGCTGGCCGGGGAAGAGCTTGAAGAGCTGCTTCATCAGCGCGAGCAGCAGGAAGGGCGCTTAAATGCCACTCGTCAGCAAGCCCAGGCGCTGGCAGAACAGCTGCGTAATGACGAATTGGCCCGCCAGCAGCACGAGCGCAACCTGGAACAGAGCCGCGAGCAGCTCCAGCAGCGGCGTATGGACGTGCAGGCGCTGGCGCTCAAAGCCGCCACCCAGGATGAGCAGCTTACTGAGCTTGGCCATAACGTCGAGACCCTCGCCGAACAGTTGCCCCAGGAAGCGACGGAAACCCGTTGGCAGGATCGCCTGGAAAGCACCACGGATAAGATTCGCCGCTTGGGGGCGATCAACCTCGCCGCCATCGAGGAGTACGACCAGCAGGCCGAACGGCGAAATTATCTGGAAGCGCAGCACGCTGAGCTGACCGAAGCGCTGGAAACCCTCGAAAGGGCGATTAAGCGTATTGATCAAGAAACCCGTGTGCGTTTCCGCGAAACCTTTGACCAGGTTAACACTGGGCTACAAACCCTTTTCCCACGGGTATTCGGCGGCGGTGCTGCATGGCTAACGCTAACCGGCGATGATCTGCTGGAAACCGGCGTAGCGATCATGGCCCGCCCACCGGGTAAAAAGAACAGCACCATTCATCTGCTCTCGGGCGGCGAGAAGGCGCTGACCGCGCTGTCGCTGGTATTTGCGATCTTTCAGCTTAACCCCGCGCCGTTCTGTATGCTCGATGAAGTCGATGCCCCCTTGGATGACGCCAACGTGGGCCGTTACGCCAGGCTGGTGAAAGAGATGTCTGAAAACGTTCAGTTTATCTACATCACCCACAACAAAATTGCCATGGAAGCCGCCGAACGCTTGATGGGTGTCACCATGCAAGAGCCCGGCGTATCGCGATTAGTTTCGGTGGGTATTGAAGAAGCGGCGGCGCTGGTCGATTAAACTAACTCCCTATCCTACCAAGCAGCAGTGAAAGCATTCTGATTGAGACCTGGGAGAACGAAGACTAAGCAGCAGAGTTCTTGGAAGAGCACTTCTGTTGAGAGCGTTTTTCCAAGGAGGCTATTGTCGAAAGCAGTGTTAGCTAAAGCACTATTGGCGATAGTAGAGTGAGCAAAGCTGAAGCGACAAACGTCAAGTAGATAAACTTTTTGTTGGCAAAATGCGTAAAAAAATGTCCTAAAGCGTTCTTCTTAACTATATTAACCCTACTAATAGCGTGCTTGAGATGGTTAAACGGCTTATAGAGGCAATACGCAATGCCGGGTGTGTCGGTTGTCAAAACGGCTTTTCTTGCTTCTCGGATTCCTTTATAAAGCTATTTATAGATGTTAGATCTAATGATTGCGGCACTTTTGTTTGAAGTTAAGGTCAGATTTCTCTGGCCTAAAGAGAGGCAGAATTCTGCCAAGACGTGAAAATCGCGTTAAATGCAGCAAAAATTGGCCCTTTTGGTAGTAATCGCGCTATGCTTGGCTTTATTGATAGCAGGTAATTATTCAATAGCCGTTACCTATATTCAGGCATGACATTTTAGACACCGTGCCTTAGCAACCGGCAAGACGACCATGGAACGTTCGACATGGAACTAAGAGAGTGGCTAATCATTTTAGGGCTGGCGTTGGTATCGCTCATCGTTATTGACGGTGCGCGAAGACTTCAACGGCAGCGTCGTGTACCCCGTCTGGATCAGGCGGAGAAAGACCTATCCGGTAGTTCGCTAGATGATCCCGAGGAGGCTGCTAAAGCCGCGGAGATCAATTGGGAACTTCCAAATGGCGGTGCTCGAGTTGTTAAACCCGCAGACTATAGTGGCTTAGGTAATAAACCAAAGTTAGAACGTCAAGAGCATCCTGGGCCTTCTAGAGTGCTTTCAGAGTTTAGACGTTCCGCCTCTGCTAAAGCCGCCAAGCGCAAAGCTGATAAGGCAGATAAACTCGGTAAAGCAGCATCAACTGCTAAGCCAGCACCAAGCGTAGCAGTTAAGACAGAGCCGCCAGTCACTTCTGCGGCGAAGTCTTCTGCTAGCTATGCTGCCCACAATGCGCCCACTGAACATGAGCGCCGCGAGCCCAGTATCTCAATGACTGACTCTGCACAAACTGGCTCTCCTCAAACTGACTCTTCTCAAACTGAGAGGCCACAGGTCAAGGCGACAGTACCTTCGCAGCCGGAACCACAAATCGAGCAACCTGCGTATTCTGCTGCAACGCCTAGTTCTCCAGTGGCAGAGGAAGGGGTTGAAGCGTCTCGGCCTGCTGCTTCAGATGCTACCTCGTTCACCGCCAGTGACACAGTTGCCACTGAAACAGACAGCGAAATGGCAGCACAGCCTCGCACTCAACAGGAGCCAGAGCACAGCCAAGAGCCTGTACTGCGGGCTGAGCCAGAAGATGCCGTATTTGCTAAACACGCCAATGGGCATTCACCGAAACGGCGTCAGTTGCGTTCTGATACCGCGGGCGAATACGACGAGTTGGATGATGACGAAGTCGATGAGTATCGCCTGGTCGACTTTGAAGGCATGGGGCGCTCGCTGAAGCGTCGTTTGATTGCGCGGCGTAAAGAAAAGCAGCGCAAGAAAGCTGAGAAAGCGGTGCGTGATCAAGCCTTGGCCCAACAGAAGGCCGAGCGTAAAGCGCTGGAAGCAGAGCAGAAGCGTGAAGCCAAAGAAGCCGCTGACGCAGAGCGTGCCCGCCTTGCTCAAGAGCAGGCCCAAGCTCGTGAAGAAGCTGCAGCTAGTGCGGCGGCTGCCGAGAGGCTAGCCGCTCAGCAGCGTGCTGCTGATGATGAAGCGCATCGCTACGCAAGCAATGAGTATGCAGCCCACGAAGAGGGTTTTGAAGAAGGCTTCGAGGCTGACGCTTATGAAGGCCAAACGGCCAGCGAGCGTGGGATGAACGAGCGAGTCCGCGTACACCCAACGTTAGAAAAAGCCCTGCGCCATGATGTAAACGGTGAACACGCCAAAGAGACGCTGTCCAGTGCCGAAGAAGTCGTGGTGATTAGCGTTCTGTCCCGTGATCCAGAAGGCTTCGATGGCACCAAACTACTTGAGCTGATGATGGTGTGCGGTTTGCGCTATAGCAGTGAAATGGGTGTTTTCCACCGCTTTGAAACCGAGAGCGATGATAGTGAGCTTCAGTTCTCGATGGTGAATGTGGTTAAACCGGGTACTTTCCCCATTGAAGAGATGGGAGAGTTTATGACGCCCGGTATCACGCTGTTGATGCCGCTACCTGGCGCCATTGATAGTGCCGCTGCCTTTGAGGCGATGGTAGAAACCGCCATGGTGGTGGTTCGCCATATGGGCGGCGAGCTAAAAGACGAAAACCGCAGCGTGATGACCGCACAAACGATCGAATTTGCCCGCCAGCGGGTGCGTGAGTTTGAGCGCCGCCATCGCCTGCATCGTCAACTGCAAGCCCGCTAATCGTCGCCTACTAACCGACGAAGCAGCACTTGCTGTGGAACACCCGCCTTCTTGCCAGAAGGCGGGTGTTTCTGTTCAATACGCTGTTGTTTTGTCATTTTTATGTTTTTGAAATTTAGCTTTTGCGTTTTCGCTGCCGCTTTTAGCTAGTACTGGAACCCACCCCAATGAGTCAGTCTGATTCTCAATCTCTGGAAGAGATTACCCAACTGCGGGCCGCCCTGGACGAGGCCAACTACCGTTACTACGTGCTGGATGAACCGACGCTGACGGATGCCGACTACGATCGCAAGTTTCAGCGTTTACAGCAGTTGGAGACTGAGCATCCGGAGTTGGTCACCCCCGATTCACCCACCCAGCGTGTGGGCGCTGCCCCTGCGGATGGCTTTCCATCGGTGGCCCACGCGATCCCCATGCTGTCGTTGGATAACGCCTTTAGCCGTGACGATATCCTTGCCTTTGCTGAACGGGTGGCCGAACGCCTCGAATGCACGGCAGACGACCTTGAGTTTACCTGCGAGCCAAAGTTGGATGGCGCGGCCGTCTCGTTAGTTTATGAGCAGGGCATGCTGGTGAGCGGTGCGACCCGAGGCGATGGCCGCACCGGCGAAGGCATTACTTCTAATCTGCGCACGCTGCGCTCGGTACCGCTCAAGTTGATGGGAAAAAACGTGCCCGCGCTGTTAGAAGTACGCGGCGAAGTAATAATGCGCCATGCGGGCTTTGAGGCGCTGAACGAGCGCGCCCGGGAAGAGGGCAGCAAGGTTTTTGCCAATCCGCGCAACGCGGCGGCAGGTAGCCTGCGCCAGTTGGATCCACGCATCACGGCAAAACGCCCACTAGAGTTTCACGCTTATCAAGTTGCCCGTATCGATATGGCAAATTTGGATGACAGTGTAATTCCTACGCATAGTCGCCAGATGGAAAAGCTCAAAGATTGGGGCTTTCGCGCAAGCTCAGAGCTGAAGGTAGTCAAAGGCCCCCAAGCCGTTGCCGATTACTGTGACCAGTTAGGCGAAAGGCGAGACCATTTAGGTTTCGATATTGACGGCGTGGTGATCAAGGTGAACGATCTTCGCCACCAGCGTGAACTTGGCTTTGTTGCCCGCGCGCCGCGCTGGGCGGTGGCGTTCAAATATCCGGCTCAGGAAGAGGTCACCACGCTTAACGATGTGGAGTTCCAGGTCGGCCGAACTGGGGCGATTACTCCCGTGGCGCGCCTGGAACCAGTCACCGTGGCCGGTGTGACGGTGTCTAACGCGACGCTGCACAACGCCGATGAGATCAAACGCTTGGATGTAATGATCGGCGATACGGTATCGGTTCGTCGGGCCGGTGATGTGATTCCTCAAGTCGTGAGCGTGCATACCGAGCTGCGACCAGCGGATGCAAGGGAGATCATTTTTCCCGAACATTGCCCGGTGTGTGGTTCTGATATCGAGCGTATTGAAGGCGAAGCGGTAGCTCGCTGTTCGGGGGGGCTTTACTGCGCGGCGCAGCGTAAAGAGGCACTCAAGCATTTCGCCAGTCGCAAAGCGCTGGATATTGACGGCTTGGGCGAAAAGTTGATTGTGCAGTTAGTTGATTTGGGCTGGGTAGAAACGCCGGCGGCGCTGTTTCACTTGTCTGTTGAACAGCTTCAAAGCCTGCCGCGTATGGGCGAGAAGTCAGCCACCAACTTGGTCAACGCGCTTGAAACCGCTAAATCGACTACGCTGGCGCGGTTTATTTACGCCTTAGGTATTCGTGAAGTAGGCGAGGCGACGGCGGCCAATCTCGCCAACCACTTTGGTACCCTTGAGGCCATTCAAGCCGCTGAGTTGGAAGCGCTGGAAGCGGTCAACGATGTCGGCCCGATTGTCGCCGCCCATGTGCATACTTTCTTCCGCCAACCGCACAACCAGGAAACCATTGCCGCGCTGATTAATGCGGGCATTACCTGGCAAGAAGCGGAAGTCACCCAAGGCCCTACGCCGCTGGAAGGCCAGACCTGGGTTCTCACCGGCTCATTGGAGAGTATGACCCGCGACGAAGGCAAAGCACGCTTGCAGGCGTTGGGTGCTAAGGTCGCGGGTAGTGTATCGAAGAAGACTACCTGCCTGGTCGCAGGCGAAGCGGCGGGCAGTAAACTTACCAAAGCTGAACAGATGGGCGTGGAAGTCGTGGACGAAGCCACTTTTATCGAACGTCTGGCAGAGTGGGAGCAGCGTGAATGAGCCGTTTTATTGAAGTACCCGCCCGAATGCTGCCAGCGGACACCCTCAATGCCCTGCTGGAGGCGTTTGTGACCCGCCAGGGCTACGACACCACCGATACCACGGGTGAGGGTATGCACGGCTGGGTAGCCGAGCTGAAAAAGCAGCTTGAGCGCAATGAGCTGATTATCGCCCATGACCTTGAGCTAGAGATGACTGAAGTGATGACCCTAGCCCAGTGGCGCTCGTTTGGCCGCGATATCGCCGACGACGAGGAAGAGGGCGATATTTAATAACGGTTCTCGCCCCGAATAATCCCACTAATAATTCGCCGCCCCGGATGCAGGTGATCGACCAGCGGCGCTTCCAGTGGCATTGGTTCATCGCAGATTCGTGAGGCGATTACCTCGGCACAGAGCGGCGCGCTGGCTAACCCCCGCGAGCCGTGGGCGGTGGATACCCACAGGCCGGGGTGGTGCCTGCCAGGTATCTCCGCCACGCGGGTGGCATCCTTGCTCAGCAGCGAATAATCCGCCCGCCACGCTTCTGCCACCGGCGCCGGCCCAGCGTAAGGGGTTTTATCGGGGCTTGCTGCACGCACGGCGGCACGACCCTTAAGGTTCTCAGGGCTCAGCTCAATGCCTGCCTGTTCCAACGACTCTATCAGCGCGGGCAGCGTCTGGCGCAGCTCATCGATATTGCGCTGATGGTCGTCGTCCGTCACATCAGTGGTCGCATTGTTAGGTACAAAACTAGCGCCGAAGGTCAGCACACCATCTAAAGCGGGCGCCACATAGCCGCCAGCACATACGACGCGTTTAGGGCCCGCTACCTCATCGGGTAGCGTTAACTCGCTAATTTGGCCGCGCACCGACTGTAGCGGCAGCTCAGCCGTTTGCGCAAAACGGTTGGCCAAATGCGCGCTGGCAATCACCACCTGATCCGCCCCCAACGTACTGCCATCGGCCAAGTTAAGCTGCCAGCCGTTTTCTAGTTGGGTAAGGGAGCAAACGTCGCCTTGCTGCAAGCTAATGCCTGGTTGGCTAAGCAAGTGCTCACACAGCGCCTTAGGCCTTACCCAGCCCGACTGTGGATAATAAAGCCCGTGAGGTGCACTGACGGTGATTGCCGCCGTTTCGGTTAACGCCGGGTTCTCCATGCCCGTGACGACTTCAGGTGGCAGCGGGTGTTGCTCGATAAAACGCTGCTGGCGGCGCGCCTCTTTATCGCTGCTTGCCAACTGCACCACGCCGCAGGGATGCCATAAGGTTTGATTAGCATGTTGCTGCGTTAGCCAGCGCTGGCTGTACAGGAGCCCCGCAAGATAAACCCGGCTTTGATGATTGGTCTCGGCAGCGAGCTTTACATACAGCGCGCCCTGACGATTGCCTGAGCCGCCCGCGCCGGGGGCTTCGCGCTCAACAATCGTCACCTTCATCCCGCGTTTAGCCAGCGCTGCCGCCACGCTGCTTCCAGCAAGGCCTGCACCGACTATTGCTACATGCATCGCAACGCGCTTTTCAGCTGCCACAGTCGGAGGCGTAAACCAGGGCGTTGACTGACGACGCTGATCGATGGGAGGCGTCTCAATACTACCCGCTAGCATTTCCCGCTTGCGGCCATAGCCCGGCACTTTCTTCCAGTTAAAACCCGCCGCTTTCAGGCCCCGCTTAACGATGCCTGCGCAGGTAAAAGTGGCGAAAGTCGCGCCGGGGCGTGAACGGGCGGCCATGGCGTTAAATAGCTCGGGTTGCCACATATCAGGATTTTTGGAAGGTGCAAAACCGTCTAAAAACCAAGCGTCGACCTGGCCATCCAACTGCTCCAGGCGATCGGTGGTATCGCCAAAATGCAGATCAAGAGTGACGCGGTCGGTTAGGTGAAGGCGGTGAATACCGCTAACCGCAGCGGGCCACTGGGCACAGAGCGCCTGTGTATAAGTCGCCAGCGAGGGCCAGCTAGCTAATGCTTGTTCAAGGGCAGCTAGCTCAAGGGGAAACTTCTCTGTGGATAACAGGTGCAGTCGTGCAGAAGAAGGCGCATGTTGTTCAAAACAGGCCCAGGCGCAGAGCATATTGAGCCCGGTGCCAAAGCCGGTTTCGCCAATCACAAAGGACCGCGCGGCTTCCCAGGCAGCAAAGCGTTCGGGCAGGTGGTTGGCACCCAGAAAGACATGCTCGGTCTCTGCGCGCCCATCGCCACGGGTGAAATAGATGTCATCAAACGCTGTTGCGTGGGGGGCTCCCTCGTTCCAGGTAAGGGTTGGCGTCGTTAATGCTGCCAGCGGGGGCAAAGCGTTTGAACGTTGGGTCACGCAGGTATCCGTATTGATGAACAGGTGGTTAAAAAATGATCAATTTGTTAGCGCTGGCGTTATCTCTGGCTTAGCGCAAAGCGTCCGCCGGGTTTGCACAGAGTTTTCCACAGGCTCTGTGAAAAAGCCGACGAACTCTCCACACTTGCCTATTGGCGTCAAGGCATAACTTTCTTGAACGGCTTAACAATTACCTTGGCATACACCCCTGCAATAATGTATGGGTCGGCGTCGGCCCATGCCTTGGCGTCTTCCAGGCTGTCGAATTCCGCCACTACCAAGCTGCCGGAAAAGCCTGCATCGCCAGGATTTTCAGCGTCGATGGCAGGGTGAGGGCCCGCCAGTACCATGCGGCCTTCATCGCGCAGCGCTTCCAGACGTGCCAAGTGGTCTGGCCGAGCCGCTAAGCGGCGCTCTAAGCTATGGGGTACATCTTCACTCATAATGGCATACAGCATTTGGGTATAACTCCTTGATAAGACGAGGATGCAAAGTGACCGTTAATTGACCGCACTGGCATAAGCGCGCACCATATCTTACCCATTGCGAAGGGTTCATTCTCAGCTGAAAAGCGCATTCTGACAAACTGGCCACACGGCGTCATGCTTATGCCTCGACTTCCCTATACCTTTGATGCCGATCAGCGCTACCCAGTTGATTTGCACATGCACTCAACCGCTTCCGATGGCGCGTTAACGCCCACCGAACTGGTAACCCTGTGTGCCGAACGCGGGCTGACGCACATGTCGCTCACTGACCACGATACCATGGACGGCATTGAAGAAGCGGGCCGCGCGGCGGAGCAAGCAGGGCTGTGTCTTATCCCCGGCTGTGAGTTATCCACACGCTGGCAGGGCGTCAATATCCATGTGGTGGCGTTGATGCCCGGTGGCTTACAGGGGCCAATGGTGGAAGGCCTGATTCAGCAGCGTGAAGCACGGATACAGCGTGCAACAGTGATCGCCGAAAGGCTGGAAAAAGTCGGTTTATCCAACGCGCTGGAAAAAGCGCGCCTGCACGCAGGCAGTGACCGCCCGCTAGGCCGCCCGGACTTTGCCCGCGCGCTGGTAGCGGAAGGCGTGGTGCCGGACTGGGCCAGCGCCTTCAAGCGCTATTTGGGCAGCGGCAAAAAGGGCGATATTAAAGCCCACTGGCCGGAAATCAGCGAAGCCGTAAGCTGGATTGTCGATTCCGGCGGTGTGGCCGTGATTGCCCATCCACTGCGCCACGGCTTAACCCGGCGCAAGCGAGGCCTTTTGATGGATACCTTCCAGGCGGCGGGTGGCCAAGCGGTTGAGCTAGTCAGCGGCCAGCAGAACCCGGATAGCACCCGCGACCTGGCGCGTCAGCTAGTGGAGCGTGACCTTTACGCCTCTATGGGGAGCGATTTTCACTTCCCAGGCAGTCATGCGGCCCCCGGCAGCATGAGCCTAGTGCCGCGCACGGCGGCGCCCCCCATATGGCAGCATCCCCGGCTGCTGCACCTGCGCGATGCGTCACCCGGCCTGCTGGCGGTCGGTTAAATCACAGCCGGGTCATTTCAAAGCCCGGTCAGTTAAAAGCCAAGTCGGCTATGCTGTATAGGCAGTGCCTACGGACAGGAGTTACCAATGAGCCAATATTTTCAGATTCACCCGGAAAACCCTCAGAAACGCCTCATCGATCAGTCGATTGCGATCATTCGTAAAGGCGGTGTGGTTGCTTACCCCACTGATTCGGGCTATGCCCTTGGCTGCCATCTGGGTGAGAAGAAAGCCATTGAGAAGATAAAATGGCTACGTTCACTGGACGATAAACACAACTTCACCCTGGTGTGCTCCGACCTCTCGGAAATTGGCACCTACGCCAAGGTGGATAACGATGTATTTCGATTGCTGAAAGCCCATACTCCAGGCCCTTACACCTATATTCTGGATGCCACTTCAGAAGTGCCGCGCCTGCTACTACATCCCAAGCGTCGCTCCATTGGCGTGCGCGTACCGGATCACCGCATCACCCACGCGTTACTGGCCGCATTAGGCGAGCCGTTGATGAGCGTAACGTTGATTCCTGTGGGTGATGACCTGCCCATGAACGACCCGGAAGAGATCCGCGAGCGTTTTGGGGCACACCTGGATGCCATTATCGACGGCGGCGCCTGCCATTTAGACCCCACCAGCGTCATCGACCTGCGCGAACTGCCGCCGAAAATCATCCGTGAAGGGCGTGGGGATATTTCGCCTTTCGTCGTCTAAAAACGCTTTTCAGAGCAAATCCCTGCTTTTAGCTTTAATGAGCAGGGAATTTGCCTATTTTTCATTATTTGAATGTTCAATGAAAATAAAATATGATCCTAACGGTTCTTTTCGATAATAAATCGTGATCCTTTAAGGCGAGGAATCGCCTCGTCTTTTTGAGATCGCCTAGCCCAGGAGATCATTCAATGACGATGCCATTCCCTTCTCGCCTCTGCACCCTTGCTGCTCTAGCCAGCCTTACCGCTTTACCACTGACCAGCTATGCAAATAGTGATGACGCAGAAATGTGTGCCCAGGAAGCTTATGCAATGGGTCTGCGCTATCAACAGCAGTCTGCTGAAGCCGCTGCTCTGCAGCGTCAGGGTTTTGCCCTCGCCACCTACCGGCTTGAGGATCAGATTGAGGCGCATGGTGGCAGCGACGACTTGGCTATCATTACCGACCTGGATGAAACGGTGCTGGATAATAGCCCGCTGTTGGTTCGCGACATGCAGGCGTGTCACGACTACACCACCTGGGATACTTGGAAGCATTGGGAGCGTGAAGGCGAACCGCGTTTGATGCCGGGTGCCAAAGCGTTCCTGGATTACGCGGACGAGCAGGGCGTGTCCATTTTCTACGTCTCTGACCGCTACCAGGAGAACGAGGCCGACACTATCGCCACCTTGGAAGCGCTAGAGCTACCCCAAGTCTCTGAACAAAGCGTGATGTTGCTGGGGCCTGCCAAGGCGGAACGCCGCGCGGAAGTGGTGGATAACCACACCCTGGTGATGCAGCTAGGTGATTCCCTTCACGATTTCGCGGGTGATTTCGCGGGCGCCGACCTTGACCAGCAGCATGCGCTTGTTGAGGAGAATTCCGAGCGGTTTGGCAAGGACTGGATTGTGTTCCCCAATGCGACCTATGGCGCCTGGAGCGAGGCTGAGTTAGACGCCTGGGATGCCCCCCACGAAGTGGAGTGATCGGTGAGATAACCACTCCCTCCTGTATTAAATGAACGCTACGCGCCCCAGACTTAGCTACACTTGGTTTAGCAACTTAGTTCAGCTGTCCTGGGGCGCGTTTTTGCCTTCCTGTTCATCTTTTTTGTCGTCGTCCTTCTTGCGCGGGTCTTCGCTGTCTTCGTCCAGCCAGGTGCCGCAGCGTAGGCAGTAGCGAGCGCGTTTTTCATGGCGTTCGTGACCGCAGCCGGGGCAGGCTTCTTCGGAGTAACGCTCTTCACGGATCGAGCGAATCACCTGGGCGGAAAACACCCCGGTGGGTACAGCGATGATCGAGTAACCAAGCAGCATCAGGATGACCGTGATCGATTTGCCTAGCGGCGTGGCCGGCACAATGTCACCGTAGCCGACGGTGGTCATGCTGACGATGGCCCAGTACATCGACATTGGAATACTGGTGAAACCCGCCTCGGGGGATTCGATGGTGTACATCAACGCCGCGAACAGGGTGATCACCATTAAAATGGCGCTAAAAAACAGCAAAATCTGGCGCATACTGCGCTTCAACGCATCCATCAAAAGACGCGCTTCGCCGACAAACTCCATCAGGCGAAGAATGCGAAAAATGCGCAGTACCCGCAGCAGACGAACAATCACCAGCCCATGGGCGCCTGGTACCAAAAGCACTAGCCAGGTGGGCAGCACAGCAATCAAGTCGACGATCCCGTAAAAGCTTCTTAAATAGAGCGTCGGCTTTTCCAGGCAGTAAATGCGCAAGATCAGCTCAATGCTGAACAATAGCGTGAAGACCCACTCAAGATAGAAGAATAAGTCGCCGTACCGCTCGGCATAAGTCTCGATACTGCCTAGCATGATGATCGCGACACTCATCAGGATCGCCACGATCAAGGCGATATCAAAAGCTTTTGCCCCCGGTGTGTCAGATTCAAATATGATATGAAACAGGCGGGTGCGTAGGCCTTCCGCGCCGGGGGTTAGGTGAAAATTCATCGCATCATCCTGAAGTGAGCCTCAATGCCGTACTAATTAGAGCGTAGCGTGGTTTGGTACGCCAGGCGATGGGCGAGCGCTAACGCCGCTTTACCATAGGCCGCATTGGGCTGGCCGTCTGCATCGAGCGCGCCAGGCATCGCCTGGGCATAAGCGCGTGCAGTGGCATCCAGTTCGCGGTGCTCGGCGAGGGTAGCCAGCGCCTGTTGGGCATCGTTTAGAAAGCTGGCTTGCTGGCTGTCGTGGTAGGCATCCAGCGCCAGCGTGGCACGGTGCAGCCACTCTGCTGGGGAGTGCGCTTCGGGGAGCGGCCAGTGTTGGGTACTAAGCGCATTGCCACGGGCCGCCTTGCTACTGTCCGAGGGCCGCAGCGGTACCTGTTCAGCAAGGGTTAATGCCAGCGCCCACAGAGCTTCGGGCTCGCCGCCTTTTAATTCGAGCTCTGCTTCGCGAATTGGCGTGCGGTAGCCACCGCTAATAATTTCGCCTTCATCCAATACCAGCTCGATATGGCTCTCCTGACCTTGTCTGCCCTCTTTTAGCTGCCAACTGCGCCGTGTGAAATCGGTGCTGAGTTGGGGGGCGAGGGCATCTAGCACACCGCTAAGTTCGCCTTGAAAAGGGGGGAGCTTGGCAATTGAAGCGAGATCCAACTGCGGGCCAGCCACCTGCCACTCCCACTCTTCGCGCTGGGAAAGCCCGCCGCCACCTTGGCCAGCAGTTTTCACCGTTTGCAGCACCTGACCATCCACCTGGCGAAGTCGCAGCGCAATATGTGCTTTCGCCAGATCACTCTGAGGGGTGTCAAAGTAGGTATTGGTCAGCGTTTGTTTACGCTCGGCGTGTGAAGCAAGATACGGGTGTTGAGTAAGCGCCGCAGGCCCTGTCGGGGCAAGGGCCAGTTTAAGTTCCACTTCCATGGGGTTTGGGCTTTTCATGACGCTAGCCACCTCGTTATCGTGACATTTAGATGAATATTTGATTACATTTGTGAACTTTTCATGACGGCGGCGGGCGCACTCTTTATACTGGCGCCGCCATTTCCAGGCTCCCCGAAAACAGGCTAAAAGGCATTATGGTTACCTCCAATCCTTTTTCTTCGATGTTTGGCCGCTCGCCATTCCAGCCGTTATTGGCCCATATCGTCAAGACGAATGAGTGTGCCGATCAGCTGTTGCCGTTTTTTGAAGCAACTCTGGCTGATGACTGGGACAAAGCGGCTGAGCTGCGCGAAAACGTCACCCGCCTAGAGCATGACGCCGATACGCTGAAAACAGAACTGCGGTTGAACCTGCCCAACACCATGTTTCTTCCGGTGTCGCGCTCCGATTTGCTTGATCTGATCAGCGTGCAGGACAAGATCGCCAACAAGGTGCGTGACATTACCGGCATTATGCTGGGGCGTAAAATGCGCGTGCCGGATGAGCTGGCCGAGCCGATGCGCGACTACATTCGAACCAGCGTCGCCTGCGTGGCACAAGCACGTCAAGCGTTAGAAGAGCTCAAGGATCTACTTGAGTCCGGCTTTGGCAAAAACGTCTCGGATGTGATGCAGAAGATGATCCGTGAGCTTCACACCCTCGAACACCAAGCCGACGACCAACAGATCACCATTCGCCGCCAGCTGTTCAAGCTTGAGAGCCAGCTACCACCAGTGGACGTGATCTTTCTCTACAAGATCATTGAATGGGTTGGCGAACTATCCGACCGCGCCGAGCGCGTGGGTAGCCGTCTGCAGATCCTGACTGCCCGCTAAGGGGACTTTCATGCTGATTATTGCCCAGCACGGTGAAATCTTTATCATCCTGGCCTGTTTGTTTGGCTTTTTCATGGCCTGGGGCGTTGGTGCCAACGACGTGGCCAATGCCATGGGAACCTCGGTGGGGTCGAAAGCGATCACCATCAAGCAGGCCATCCTGATTGCGGTCATTTTTGAATTCCTGGGTGCCTGGCTAGCCGGTGGCGAAGTAACCAATACGATCCGTAAAGGTATTATCGACCCCGAACTGCTACAGGACGACCCACAATTGCTGGTCTACGGCATGCTGGCAGCACTGCTGGCGGCGGGAACATGGCTGCTGGTGGCCTCCATGAAAGGCTGGCCGGTTTCCACGACGCACTCGATTGTCGGCGCGATCGTAGGCTTTGCGGTCGCAGGGCTAGGCCCTGCCACGGTGGACTGGGGCGCGGTAGGCACGATTGCCGCTAGTTGGGTGGTCTCCCCCTTGTTGGCAGGCACCATCGGTTTCGTGCTGTTTAAATCGGTACACCACCTGATATTCGAGGACGCCAACCCGTTCACAGCTGCCAAACGCTACGTACCTGGCTATGTGTTTCTGGTAGGTTTCATCGTTGCAATGGTCACGCTGACCAAAGGGTTATCCCACGTGGGGCTGGATCTGACCTTTAATCAGAGCCTGCTACTGTCTATCCTCCTGGGCCTAGTGATTATGGGCATCGGCTTGATTTTGCAACGGCGTATCAAGTTTGAGCACAATACCAATGATCATTTTGGCTATGCCAACGTTGAGCGTGTGTTCGGCGTTTTGATGATTTTCACTGCTTGTGCCATGGCCTTTGCCCACGGCTCCAACGATGTGGCCAATGCGGTAGGCCCGCTAGCGGCAGTCATCAGCGTGGTGCAAACCGGCGGCGAAATTGGCGGCTCCGCGCTGGTGCCCTGGTGGGTGCTGGTACTCGGCGGTGGCGGTATCGTGGTGGGTCTGGTCACCTATGGTCATAAAGTGATTGCCACTGTGGGCACGGGGATTACCGAGCTGACCCCCAGCCGTGGCTTTGCCGCTACCCTGGCGGCAGCCACTACCGTGGTGTTGGCCTCGGGTACCGGTTTGCCAATTTCCACGACGCACACACTGGTAGGTGCGATTTTAGGCGTTGGTCTGGCGCGCGGCATGGCCGCCCTTAACCTACGGGTTATTGGTACGATTGCGGCGTCTTGGCTGATCACATTGCCTGCCGGTGCGGGCCTTGCGATTCTGTTCTTCTTTATGTTCAAGGGCATGTTCGGTTAACGAATAATAAACAGCACTCGTAACGTAGTACGCCAAGGCTCGAAAGGCTTTAGAAGCATCTGAGCGATAAGATCACAGCGGCATCTTCATGTTTATCTGCATTAGATCGAGCAGATTTGCATTTGAAGGTGCCGCTGTTTTTCGTGCTCTGGTAAAGTAACTGGAGATTGTTTTTGAGATTGTTTTTGAGATTGTTTCTTTCACCTGCTGCCGGAGAGCGGCCCTTGGATACGCGCTTCCCCTTTGTTGATTGGTTTCGTAACGCTTCCCCCTACATCAATGCCCACCGAGGGCGAACCTTTGTCATCTTAATTGAAGGCGAAGCCATGGCGTCTGGCCGAGGGGAGCAACTGATTCAGGATTTGGCGCTGCTGCATACCTTGGGCGTGCGTTTGGTTGTCGTGTTCGGCATTCGCCCCCAGGTGCATGAAGCGTTGACCGCCGCCGGCGTAGAGCCCACGCGCATCGATGGGCGCTGGGTCGCGGATCGCGCGGTGATGGCCCATGTTGAGCAGGTAGCTGCCCACCAGCGGCTATGGCTGGAAGCGCGGCTCTCCCTTGGCCTGCCCAGCACGCCGTTGCACGGTGTGGAACTGAGCGTGATCTCCGGCAACCTGGTGACTGCTAAGCCCCTAGGCGTGCGCGAAGGGGTGGATTTCGACCACAGCGGTGAAGTGCGTCGGGTGCGTGCCAGCGCCATTGAAGGCCTGCTGGAAAAAGGCTCACTGGTGCTGTTGCCGCCACTGGGGTTCTCCAGTACCGGTGAGGTGTTCGATTTAGACGCCTCTGAAGTCGCTCAACACGCCGCCGTGGCGCTGAAAGCCGACAAGCTGATTCTACTCGGTGAGTCAGAAGGCTTGGAAGATGAGCAGGGGGCGCTACTGCGCCAGCTTTCGCCAGCAGAAGCCGAGCCGCGTTTAAGCGCCGCAGTGCCAGGTAGCGAGCTAGCCCGCCACTTACAGGCTGCCTGCACCGCCGCAAGGAAAGGCGTGGCGCGCACGCACCTGCTCTCCTGGCGCAACCACGATGCCCTGCTGGGTGAGTTGTTCACCCGCGACGGCGTGGGCACCATGATTACCCAGCACCGCTACGAACAGCTGCGCCCGGCCACGCTCAACGATGTAGCGGGCTTGCTGGAACTGCTGGAGCCTCTAGAGCGGCGGGGCATGCTGGTCGCACGCTCAAGGGAGCGCCTGGAGCATGAAATCGATGACTACATGGTGATCGAGCGCGACGGTATGGTGATTGGCTGCGCCGCGCTGCACATCTTCACCGATACCAGCATTGCCGAACTCGCCTGCGTGGCGGTGCACGACAGCTACCGCGGTGGCGAGCGGGGCGAGCGCCTGGTGGAAGCCATGGAGCGCCGCGCCCGCCAGCGCGGCTTAACTGAAGTGTTCGTGCTGACGACTCATACCGCCCACTGGTTTGTGGAACACGGCTTCCGCGCCGCCAGCCTGGAAGACCTTCCCCCGCTGAAACGCGAAACCTACAACCACGCCCGTAAATCGAAGGTGTTGGTTAAGCAATTAGCGTAATTCGCGTATTGAAAATTGGGTGGCTAATTAGCAGTCCTGGTTTAACTTGTCGAACTTGGCATTAGCGAAAACAGCTCCGGTTGCTTTTGCGCTTCTTGTTGAATAGTGTCGTCAATCGGTGTGTCGTAGGTTTTGAGCAGATAGCCCAATACCGAATAAAAACCCACCATGGCGATCAGGTCGATCACGGCCTTGCGCCCGATCGCCTCGGCCAGTTCTGCTTCCTGCTCCTTGGCCAGCATGCGCTCATCGAATAACGCATCCACGGCGTTGACGATAAGACCGTCAACGCCTTCGGGAATACCGCGAATAGCCGTGATCCGCTGTTCGGAGAATCCCAGGGCGAGTGCACGACTAACATGATGGGCCCACTCGTAGGCTGAGCCCATACGCAAACCCGCGCGTAAAATCACCACTTCGGTCAGTTCCGGGCCTAACGCATTCTCATTAACAACGTGTTGGCGCAAGGGCGCCCACGCTCTGAGCAAGGCCGGGTGATGGGCCATGGTGCGATAGACATTGAGTGCGCCAGCAAAGCCTTCGCGTAATTCAGCGATCTCCTCAGGCCAGTCGGTGTCGGAAATAGGCGGGCAGGGAGAAGAGGGCATGGGTGATCTCCTTTCAAACTAGTTATTCAAATCGTTATTGAGTGTGTCATCACTCTGCGATGGCAGCGTCTACGGCCTCGGCAATACGCTCGATGATCAGGTCTACTTCGTCAGGCGCAATGATATAGGGCGGTGCCAGCAAGATATGGTCGCCGTGAATGCCATCAATGGTACCGCCCATCGGGTAGCTGATCAGGCCACGCGCCATGGCCTGCCGCTTGATCTTGGCGTAAATCTTTCTAGCTGGATCGAAAGGCGTTTTGCTTTCCCTATCCGCGACAATCTCGATACCGCGAAACAAGCCTCTGCCGCGAATATCGCCCACATGGGGCGATGCACCGAGCGCCGCTTCAAGACCGCTCTGCAGTCTCATGCCCATGGCATTAACATTTGCCAGTGTCTCCGGCCGTGCGATGATCTCAACCACTTTGTTGGCGGCCGCGGCGGCCACAGGATGGCCCAAATAGGTATGTCCGTGCTGAAACAGCCCAGATCCATTGGCGAAACTGGCGTAGATGTTGGCCGATAGCATCACCGCGCCGATAGGCTGATAGCCGCCACCCAAGCCTTTGGCGATCGTGACGATATCCGGGACTACTCCATCTTGTTCGCAGGCGAAGACGGTGCCGGTTCTTCCCATGCCGCACATCACTTCATCGAGGATCAGCAGTACGCCGTATTTATCGCAAATGGCACGCACGCGTTTGAAGTAATCCGCCTCGGAGGCGACCGCCCCTAAGGTAGCGCCAACGACGGGTTCGGCAACGAAGGCCATGACTTCTTCAGGGCCAAGTTCCAGAATCTTTGCCTCAAGCTCCTCGGCAAGCCGTGCCGCGTAGGCCTCGGGCGTCTCGTCGGTGCCCTTGTCGCGATACGCATAGCAGGGCGATACATGGTGGGTTTCTGGCAGAATCGGCTGAAACTGCTGGCGCCGCATGGCATTGCCACCGGTGGCCAACGCGCCGATGGTATTGCCGTGGTAGCTCTGGCGTCTGGCAATGATATGCCGCCGCTGGGGCTGATTAATCTCTACAAAGTACTGCCGGGCCATTTTCAGCGCCGCTTCAACGGCTTCTGACCCACCCGACACCAAGTAGACGTAATCCAGCCCTGCGGGGGCTAAATCCACGAGCTTTTCGGCAAGTGCTTCGGCGGCAGCGGTAGTGAAAAATGAGGTGTGGGCGTAACAGAGGCTATCGATTTGCGAGCGCATGGCGGCCAGCACTTCCGGGTGGGCGTGCCCTACGCTGGTGACCGCAGCGCCTCCCGATCCATCCAGGTAGCGACGCCCCGTGGTATCCGTGATATAGACGCCTTGCGCCGACGCAGCATGAGGTAGCTGCGCCCCGATACCGCGGTGAAGAATACGCGTCATAGACTTTTCCCCCATTATCAAACGGTGAGCCATTCATATGACAGTGAGATTGGCACACTCGTAAAGATGTTTGCAACAAATAAATCATTAAAATATAGTATGAAACATGTAGATCATTTCTTCTAAAAGAGCCCACCACGATGCAGCCGAGCGATCCACTGAGAGAGCAGATGATTGCCCAGTACGATGCCATGTCTGCGCAGCTGCAGCAGGCCGCTCGCTACGTGCTTGAGCATCCGGAGGAAGTGGCGCTGGTGTCCATGCGCGAGGTGGCGCGCCTAGCGGGTGTGCAGCCCGCCACCATGACACGGCTTGCCAAGTTCTTGGGGCTGCCAGGCTACGACGAACTTCGGGCGCAGCATGCCGCGGCGTTACGTCAGCGGGGCGATGGCTTTGCGGCCAAGGTTCGCCAGCGGGTAGATGAAGGCAGTGGAAGGGGAGCCAGCGATACCGCCTCGCATATGCTTCAAGGGCTAAGTGCCCAGCTTGCTAAGTTGTGCGAGCCCGATGCGCTGCGGCAGCTGGAAGGCACCGCCACTAGGCTAAGGTCAGCGAGAAAGGTATACGTGCTGGGTTTACGTTCCTGCCATGCCGTTGCCTGGCATTTCCATTACGTAATGACCCTACTGGGCGAGCGCTCGGTTCATCTGGATGGGCCTGGAGGAACCGGTGGAGATGGGCTAATTCGCGCTACCTCTGAGGATGTATTGCTCGTTATCTCCATCAAGCCTTATGCAAAGGATGCGCTGGAACTGGCTCAACTGGCAAAAGATAAGGGGGTGGGGATTGTTTCCATCACCGATAGTGAAGTGTCGCCGCTGGTGGGGATGTCAGCGCAGACGATTCTATGCCCCACGGAAACCGATAGCTTCTTTCATACGCTAACCCCGGCGTTAGCCGTCTCTGAAGTGCTGTGCAGTTTATTGGCGGAATTCGACCGGCCTCAGACGCTAGAGGCTTTGCAGCAAGCGGATGAGCACCTCTCGCATCTCAATACCTATTCGACGGCTATCCCCAGGCGGCAGTGAGAAGCGAGGCTTGTTAACCCAACGTTACTGTCAGATAAATCCTTAGATAAT
Source organism: Vreelandella sedimenti (assembly GCF_013416325.1). Lineage (GTDB taxonomy): Bacteria > Pseudomonadota > Gammaproteobacteria > Pseudomonadales > Halomonadaceae > Vreelandella > Vreelandella sedimenti. The sequence goes on along the minus strand of NZ_JACCGK010000012.1, from coordinate 22,228 downwards.
TACCGAGTGGGAATATTGTGGTGGTGCAGTGCTTTTATGCACCGTGTTCTAACAAAAGGGTGGCTCAAAGCCACCCTGGGAATGCGCGCTATATTTTAATAAGAAACGCTTAAGTATTTAAGATAACGCCACCATTCAGGTGCATGGTCTGGCCACTCATGTAGGAGGATTCCTCACTGGCCAAATAGACATAGGCAGGGCCCATTTCGCTGGGCTGCCCGGCGCGTTTCATGGGCACTTGGCCGCCGAATGACGCTACCTTCTCATCTTCAAAGCTGGCGGGAATCAGCGGGGTCCATACCGGCCCTGGCGCTACGGCGTTCACGCGAATGCCACGATCCATCAGCGACATCGCCAACGAACGCACCAGCCCCTGAATAGCGCCCTTGGTGGCGGTGTAATCGATCAGCGTATCGTTGCCCTTAAAGGCATTGATCGATGAGGTGGCAATAATGGTGTCGCCTTCGCTGAGATGCGGCAGGGCAGATTTGCTCAGATAAAAGTGGCTGAAAATATTGGTCTGGAAGGTGCGCAGCAGTTGATCATCGGGGATCTCGGTAATGTCATCCCAGTCGTACTGCTCGGCGGCGTTATTGATGACGATATTGATCTTGCCGAAGTGGTCGAGGGTGCGCTTAACGATCTCACGGCAAAACGCTGGCGCTGCCACATCGCCTTTCAAAACCAAGCAGCGGCGACCTTCGGCTTCTACCAGCCGTTTGGTCTCTTCCGCATCTTTGGTTTCTTTAAGATGTACGATCACGCTGTCGGCACCTTCGCGGGCATAGTGGACGGCGACTGAACGCCCTATGCCGCTGTCGCCACCGGTAATAATCGCGACCTTGTCCAGTAACTTATCGGCGCCCCGGTAGCTTTCACGAATGTATTCGGGCTCCGGGCGCATGGCGTGTTCATCACCAGGCTGCTTATCCTGGTGTTGGGGTGGTTGGTGTTGATCACTCATGTGCGGTCACTCCATTGTTGGCACAGAAATCGCTGGCACAGAAATCGTTGGCACAAAAACCGTTCAAGACGGATGGATACTTTTGGGCCATCCGACGCCTACCCACTCCTCGGGCGTACGTCACCCCTAAACGTAGACCAAAGGCGTAGAAACAAGCAAACCCAACGCTAGTGGGGATATTTTTCGATAACTTTTTAGCTGTTTGTTTCTATAACAAAAGTTATGTTATTTGATGATATTTAATTTAATAACATAAGTTAATAAAATAAATATTTGCAGATAAATAAATGGCTATAAATTGACAGGAAAATAATGACCGCTATGTTTTGTAGGTGGCATATCTGTTAAATAAAACGGTGTAATTGGTTAAGTATTAGTGCTTATTTTCTTTAAGTACATAATTGTTCTGATTAATTACACCTTGCGGATGTGCGCTGACGTTGATTTTGTTTCACCACGGATGCTGACAAGTGAGACGACAAGGAGGAAGTGACAGATGATCGATCAAGGAAATCAGCCTAGCCCAGGCGCTCCCGCCCAGCCAAACCACTCAACGGAGTCGCTCAAGCAGCAAGGGCGTGATACCGCACATGAGGTCGGAGAGGCGGCCCAACACCAAGCTGAAGGCTATTTTAACCAGCAGCGGGATAATGCAGCGGAACAGTCCCATAAGTTAACCGGCGTTCTGCAAAAAATGGCCGATGAGTTTGATAACCAACAGCAGCCCTTTTTCTCAAAACAAGCGAGAAAGTTTGCTGATACAACCGAACGTTTTTCGCACAACTTGCGTGATAAAGACTTTCGCAATGTTTGTGATGAGGCGCAGAGTTTGAGTCGCCGCGAACCCGCGCTGTTTATAGGTGGTGTAATAGCCGCTGGTTTTTTAGCAGCACGTTTCCTGCGTAGTTCAGGCCAGCACTCGCACCAGCGTTATACAAATGCGACAGATGAGCACTCTACGGGCCTTCCGATGCAGGAAAACGTTCCTGCCGGGCAGGCATCACCGGTTAGCCAGGCATCAAGTCTTTCAGGCAGCTCCGTTCCGAGTAATAGGGCAATAGGTTCAGCGGGTCGAGAAAATGGAATGCCCTAACTAGGGGCAGGGAGGCAAAGAATGGATTCGGAAAACAAACCTACGTCGCAAGGCTCGTCGGTTGGATCGCTACTCTCAACGGTAATGCACGAGATTAGCTCGCTGGTGCGCAACGAAGCTGAGCTTGCCAAGACCGAGATGTCAGAGAAAACCCATCAGGCCATGGCGGGTATTGCTTCGATCGCCATTGCCGGTGCGGTGCTGTTAGGCGGTTTTTTAACCCTGCTAGCCGCAGCGGTGTTTCTGCTCAATGAAATACTGCCGCCTGACACCACGCCCTGGCTATCGGCGCTGATTGTGGGCGGAGTGGTGACGGTTGTCGGCATCATCATGCTCAAAGCGGGCCAAAAGAAACTGCAGGCACGCAACCTGATGCCTAATCGCACGATGAACAGTCTGCAAAGTGACAAGGCATTTGCCCAGAAGCATCAGCACAACGTCAAGGAGGAGTTGAAATGACGGATCATGATAAACAGCGCAATTCCGAAGAGATTGAAAAGGATATCAATCAGTCGCGCGAGCGCCTCGATACCACGCTGAACGAGATCGAAGAGCGCTTTTCTCCACAGCAGTTGCTGAATACGTCCTACGAGTATCTTCGCCATGGCGGTGCCAACGAATTCGTGGCTAATTTAGGCACCACTATTAAGCAGAACCCACTGCCATTTCTGGTTACCACTGCAGGGTTGGGCTGGATGATGTTGTCACAGCGTCAGCCTCATCAAGGCCAGCATCGCTATGGGTACAGCGGTTCTCATGGCTCACCGGGTATTCCCGTGCATGAGGGCACCCATCCGAATGCTGCTATGCATGCAGGTACGGCCGGTGGAGCGGAGCACTCAAGCGACGGCCAAGGCCGTATGAGCGAGATGACCCATAAAGCCAAAGACTCCGCTCAACACCTGGGCCAGAAAGCCAAGCAAACGGCGCAGCAGTGGGGCGATAAGGCGCACCACATGGGGGATAACATGCGAGATTCCACGTCTCATCTACAGCATGACGCTCACGACAATCTGCACAACACGGGCCAGCGTGCTCGCCGTGCAGAGAGCCAAGCTTCCGATTTTATTCAGGAGCATCCGCTGGTGGTTGGCGCGCTAGGGTTTGCGCTGGGCGCCGCCTTGGGCGGTATTTTTCCAGCCACCAAGAAAGAAGACGATTACATGGGCGAGTATCGTGACCGCGTGCTTCATAAAGCGGCTGAAACTGGGCAAGCGCAGGCAGATAAAGCTCAACACGCGATACACGAGAAAGCCGAGTTGTATAAAGGCGGATCGCAGCCTTCAAGTGTCAATGCAAATGAAACGAGCGCCAGTGACGCGAATATCATTGCGCCGCAGAATCGGGCGACAGGCCTACCAGGCGACCCCACCCCTTTTGCTGAACGCCCCGGTTCAGAGCGATTCAATGCTGAGCAAAATGGCCCTGAAAGGCACAGCCCAGGCTTAGCGGGTTCGAGTACGCCCTCTGGTAACACCCAGGGGGCGGACACTAACCGCACGCCCAAGTAATGCCTAGTGGCCGCCTGAGTGCGGCCACTGTTTCATGGGCATATAAAATCGAGAAAGACCCAGTCGATAGCGACAGTCCATTGGCTGTATTGCTATTGCTAATATACGTCAGTTTGCCAAGGTTTTATGTTGCAAGTTTTTGTTTTAATTTGATTTTATTTCAAGGCTTCGGTTTTCTATGCCATGTGATGGATTGAAAGTAGCAACAGAAGGGCTACAGTTAAGGCAGCTCTAAGAGCAGGTGATAGGCATTCACCCACCCTTATGTTCACGCTATTCAGGGAGTCCCAGTGGCGGTGTCGCCAAGGGATTTAAGAAACCAAGACCACATACGATAAGGAAGAAGCGATGACTCAAGTTCCCGAGAAAGATAAAAAAGCGCCTAAAGAGCAGGATGACCATCATGATGAGGCCAATCCGATGCCGGATACCCATCATGTAAACCCAAATTCAGATGACGATAAAAAGTCAGGTAGTGATTCCAAGAAATAATCGAGGCAATATTGGTTAGATTGGATCTATACAGAAAAGGCGCTGCTGATGAGCAGCGCCTTTTCTATCAGCGCTAAACCTCTATATTGATAGAGGACGTTGATACGGCAACGTCACCTAGCGAGGTAGGCAGCAACTGCCCCAATGAGGAGTAGAGGGCCTCAGAAGTGGATGCTGCAACCGCTCGATCAGTCTTTTCCATTATGTCTTCTGCTTTCTTTAGCTCCCTACGAGCTTCCTTGTCTTCTTCTCTCAGCCGAATCTTAAGTTCGTTAACCGCTTCGCGCAGCGCTTTTTGAGCGTCAGTCAGTACGCCGCGGAGTGCGTGTTCACTAGCGCTGGAACCATTGGATTTTGAGCGATTGTCTTCATTTTGAATGAGGTAGGGCAGACCAGGTAATACGCCAAGCTCGGTGGATTCATCACCTTCAGGCTCGCCCGCTGCTTTCTCGGCCTCTTGCTCAGCTTTTTCCTCAGTACTTTTCTCAGCGTTTTCCTCGGCTGTTTGCGCACTGCCTTCGGCTTGCTGCGCGTCACTGGAAACCGTTGCCTGGGCGCTCTCATCGCCACCCGCCTGGGGCCCGGCTAATTCGGCCTCACTGGTTTGGGCGACAGCCGGTTGAGCTGCTGTCGTAGGAACTGCGGTCGTTGCAACTGCTGTTGGAACCACGGACGGGATCGCGGTCATGCCAGCACCACCGCCACCTTGGTTGTTCAACAGCTTAGCCGCACCGGCAAGCTCACGAGCGATGCTCTTGAGCTCCTTGGCCATGTTTTTAAGCTGTTCAGGAGAGGCGAAGGCCATCATGGCTTTCAGCATTTCAATCCGCTGGCGCAGGAAGCCCACTTTATCGCTGGCCTGCTGCTGGGAGGCTTCCTTTGGCGTAGGTAGCGACGCCAAGCTCTCCAACGCTTCCTGCTGCTTTTTAAGCCGCTTTGTGAACGGGTCGTCTTCAGCAGGCTCGCTCTTTTGGGGGACGATGCGGGTAGGCGTTAAAAACTGCGGCTTATCTTGGCGCTGATTAATCAGTGTAAAAGACGAAAATCCTATCTTCATGACGCTACCCTCTCCTCATTGTTAGAAGATATCGGCCATTTAGCTTAGGTCTTTAACCCCCGGTCTTTAACCCCCGGACTTTAGACGCCGCTTAACTTCCACGCTTAGCCTGCCTTCACCAAGCTTCAGTTTCAGCTTCTGGCCGGGCTGGGTATCTTCCGCACGGCGAATGACCTGGCCCTGCTCATCCTGGGCAATCGCATAGCCCCGCCCCAGCACCGCCAGCGGGCTGACCGCGTTTAACTCCCGCGCCGCGGCTTTCAAACGGGCCTGTCGGCTCTCCAACTGGCGCTGCATCGCACTCCCCAAGCGGCGCTGTAACTGGCTCACGCGTTCACTTTCTGCGCGATGCAACCGCGCCATATCCTGGCTGGCCAAGCGCCTGCTCAGCTGTGTCACCTGGGCTTTTTGTTGGGTAAGCGCTTGCTGCATGGCGCGATTCAAGCGCTGATTGAGGGCGGTTAAGTGCTGGCGCTGACGGTTGAGCTGCTCGCCGGGGTGGCGCAGCTTGGCGCGCAGGGTATCCAGCCGCTGGCTGTCTCGCTCTAAGCGCGCCTGCATTGCCCGCTGCAAACGGCTGTGCTGATGCTCTAGCTGGCGCTTAAGGGTGTTGTGATCCGGTACCAAGCGCTCGGCGGCCGCCGATGGGGTAGGCGCGCGCATATCCGCGGCAAAATCCGCCAGGGTGATATCCACCTCGTGGCCCACCGCCGACATCACCGGCAGCCGGGAGTGAAAAATCGCCCGTGCCAAGTGTTCGTTATTAAACGCCCAGAGGTCTTCCAGGCTACCGCCGCCACGGGTAATGAGCACCACATCCCGTTCTGGGTCTAGCTTCGCTTGGCGGTTTAATAACCCTAGGGCCGAAATCATCGCCGGGGCGGCTTCGGCGCCTTGCACCGGCACCGGAATCAGCGTCACGTCCGCCAGTGGCCAGCGCGCTTCCAGCACCGCCAGCACATCGCGAATGGCCGCCCCGGTGGCGGAGCTCAATATCAGCAGCTTGCGGGGCGGGAAGGGCAGCGGCCGAGCGTTGGCAAACACGCCTTCGCCTTCCAGCTGCGCTTTCAAACGCTCAAAGGCTGCCAGCAGCTCGCCCAACCCCGCCGCCTGCACGGCCTCGGCAATTAGCTGGTAATCGCCGCGGGGCTCGAACAGTGACACTCGCCCGCGCAGCTTGACCTGATCACCATCGCGCATCGGCGCAGAGACAAACCGCGCCCGCTGACGAAACAGCGCACAGCGAATCTGCGCCCGGTCGTCCTTCAGCGTGAAATAGACATGCCCCGACGCCGGGCGGGAAACGTTAGAGAGCTCGCCCTCCACCCACACCTCGCCCACATCACGCTCAAGAGTCTGCTTGGCGCGCTGGTTGAGTTGGCTGACGGAGAGGGCAGTGGGCGTTGGTGCGTTCATTACTATCCCTTGTTTTAGGGAATCCGGGAATCTTTACGGCTAGTCGCGTAAAATGGCGTCGTTATTACAAAATATCATTGTATTACTCAGGAGATGACGAGGAAATGCTATGAGCCACCAGCTTACACCGCTGATCGCTTTTTACCGTGGCGAGGCACCGGATCATAAGGGGCGCTATATCGATGCCGTCTGGGCCTTATCTCACTTCTGGCTAGAGCATACCCACGATTATATTCAGTGGCTTTTTCCCCTCCCTGAGGTTGGCCGCTTTAACCATTTTGCCCCGCGGCTGACTGATGTCGAGCGTGAAGTATTTCAAGACGATAGCGCGTTACGTGAGCAACAGCGAGCCTCGCTGGATGTCATGCTGAGTTTTTTGGGTTTAACTCGGGATGGCCTCACCATTACTGCCCAGCCGAGCCTCAATATCCGCGAGCATATTTGGCTCAAAGCAGGTGGGCATAATCACCTGCGCATCACGCGGATGATTCGTTCTTTGGCACTTTGTCACCAACCTAAACTGGCGGCATCGTTCCAGCAGGCAGTGATTGATATTGGCAGTACTCAGGGTATTGTCTCCGCACAGTCGATGGCTTACTGGCGCGCAGCCTCGGATGCCAAACACACTGTATGAAGCGTGATTGCGCTTCTACTTTTATTCTTTTTTGTTGGGAGTTAGATAATGAAAATTTGGGATGATGAGGTTGTTAGGGAGTTATATTTCCGGCTTTCTGGTAAAGAGGTAGAGGGGCTTGAAGTAGCCGTGCGAACTCTTCGAGAAATGTACCCAAAGATTGATATTTATAAGTCTGTTTTAGGTAATGGCGCCGCGATAAGTGCGGGAAGAAAATCGAAAAGTAAATCTAAAGGTAGGCCGCTATTTGCAATCAGGAGGCCTGGGCGGAATAAGCCAGCTTGTGTAAAGATCAGGATAGATGCAAAGAAAGATAGAGCAAGGCTTGCAGGTGATATAGGCTGTTCTTGGGACGAGCTAAATGAAAGAAGATTCTATCTAAAAGATTTTCCAAATAATTTGGCTGAGTTTAAACAGTTTTTAAAAGATTTAGGTAAATCTGTTGAGATAGTAGAAAAGCGGACTAATGGGAGTGGGTGCTTACCAATAGATTATCAAGAGTTTTTTAAAAATGCTGGTGAGTCAGATTGTGCCGAAGATTTTGTTGAAGGCGCAGTGCTGAAGGTGTTTGTTAATAAATATGAAAGAAGTCGAAAGGCAAGAACTGCCTGTATTGCTAAACATGGAGCTCGCTGCTTCTTCTGTAAGTTCGATTTTGGAGAAAGGTATGGAGATGTATATTCAAGTTTTATTCATGTTCATCATATTGTTCCTATTTCCAAAATTGGTAAAAATTATAAAGTAAATTTTGAAAAAGATCTGGTGCCGGTTTGTCCGAACTGCCATGCCGTCATTCATTTTGGTGGAGAAACGCTATCTTTGGATGAGGCCAAAAGGGTTTTGTCTCCTGATAATGGAACCTGAATTCAAACCATGAGTGCAGCACCTATGGTCTTGCCCACATCGCGCTCAAGGGTTTGCTTAGCGCGATGGTTGAGATGGCTGACGAAAAGGGTCAGGGGTGTTGATGAGGTAATAACGGGCTTCAGGTCGAGAGAGATATTAACTCTAGCATTAATACGGTGTCAGCAGATGGTCCAACCGGCTGTTGGCTGCGAGTGCTTGCTGGCCGTTTGCTGAGAATGTTAACCCATCTAATTCCCCTAACAGGCGTAGTGAATGTCCCTCACGGGAAAGGGCGGTACCTTCGCGTAAGGCCACTACCAAGGCGTGAGGGTTAAGGGCCAAATACTCTTCCAAACGCTCTTCGCGGCTTTCTCCGTTATGTCCCTCCGGTTTGCCTGCAATAAAGTGCGGGTTAATCTGAAACGGCACTAGAGCAAGCGTGCTGAAACTCGGCGGTTCAACAATCGGCATGTCGTTAGTGGTGCAGAGAGTGGGGCCAGCAATATTCGACCCGGCACTCCAGCCAATATAAGGGGTGCCATTGGCAACGCACTGGCGAATGGTGTCTAACAAGTCGGCGTCGTACAGACGCTTGACCAGGGCGAAAGTGTTCCCACCTCCAACGACGATCGCTTCAGCGTCGCGGACGGCTGCTTTCGGGTCGGCGGCTTGATGAATGCCTTCCACCTCTAATCCTTGTGCGTCAAAGGTGGGTCGCACCTGTTCCAGGTAGATATCGAAGGTCTTGCCGACTCCCGCAAAGGGAATGAATAGTACGCGCTTGACCGGCTTTGGGTTATCACCCAGAAAATCGGCGATTAATGGTTGAGCGTGATCAAGGTAGCCAGTAGAGCCAGAGCGAGAACTGCTGAGCAGTAGCAGTCGTGACATAAGGCAACTCCTAAAATGAAGGGCGCCAAGATGACGCCTTGAATGTGGTTTTATTTAGAACCCAGCTTAAGGGTAGACGAGAAGAAGCTGTAAAGTGCCGAGCCAGTAATGAAGCCCGCCCCCAGAATGTAGAGCTTCTGACTTCCATTGTCGCCAAAGCGTTTAACCACTAACCAGCGAATAATCAAGGCAATGTAAATCACGATCCCCGCTAGCGGTGAAGTGATCAAGAGGCCGGTGGCAAGTAGCACACCAATTTGACGCGACATTCCCCCCACCGCCTGAACGACAGCGCCAACGCTTGCCCAGATCGCTAGCTGTTTAGCGATTTCAGCGCTGGCGCCAGCATCGATGGTCGCCACGTAGACGCGCGCAACCGGTGGTACCAAGTCAGCCGCGAAGTAGGCATTGAAGGCGAAGGCGACGATCACGATCGCGACACCAAAACTGAACAGTTCAGCGAAGTATTGCTGGCGACGGCCATCAACCTCATAGTCCCGATCACTCCCTTCTCCACGGATAACCCAGCCCGCCTTTAGGTCGTAAGCCATGTCAGCGAACGCCGGTCCCGTCGCAACGGTGAACGCTACCAGCACACCCAGAGCGGTGGTGGGGAAGCCAATCAACATGCCGATAACCAAAAAAATCAATGCGGTAGCAAAGGAAGGGAACCAGCCAGAATGCATGGCCGCGATGCCTACGATTAGTTCAGATGCCATTGCAGCCATTGCAGCGAACACCAGCCAGCCGATTAACATGCCCAAGGACATGCCAGTGTAGATGCCAGTTCCCAAGGCGAGAATCAACGCCACGATAAGATAGGCAGTCAAGCCACTAATCATTGCCCGGCGCAACTGCAGCGCTGATCGGGTGGGGCGTTGTGGTGACGTGTCGTGTTCGCCCTGACGGCGCTCAAGGTACATCACTCGTAATATCTGCAGCAGCGCGATCAAGCCCGCGCCGATCATGATGCCATGAGGAATATAGGCGGCGCTGATATCGAAGCCAAAAAGTGATTCAGAATAGCCGCGAATGATTAACCCCAGTGCTAACGCACACATGGCAAACACGTTAGCGATCCAGGCGATACCGAACATTTCGGCGGGGATGCCGAATGCTTTGCCTACGCCACCACCGATCATGCCTACCAATAGCAGTAAGGCACTATGTCCTTTTTGGGCCGCTGCTTTAAGTGCCTCTGCGGTCGCTAGTCCTGGCGGCCAAGCGGCCCGGGCCGAGAATACCTTACTGTCGAACGAGAAATAAAGAATGGAAGCATCGGTAATCACCGCCAGCGAGGCACCAATCAGCATGGGAACCAGCATTTGAGACTCGCCCATAAGAAAAGGAATCGCCAGCGGTAACAACAACCCATTAGCGGCTGAAAAGGTAGCGCCAGAAATGGTTGTCTGCACCAGTGTTTGCCGCTCCAGCGAACGGTAGCGGCGGAACAGTTGTAGAGGAATATAGGAGAGTAAAATGGCGATCAGCGCGCCGATGATTGAGGTGTTAGGGGTAATACCCACGCGAGTGATCAGTTCCATGCCGATGATGGCACCTAGAACACAAACAATGATGTTGACCACCATTTGCCCCGGAGAAAAGAAGCGTGGGTGTTGATGCGTTTCCTGAGTGCTATCTGTACCGGGCGTTCCCGGTAAGGTTGTTTTGTTCATCTCAAAGCAATCCGCGTTATTGTGAAAAGTGTTTTATCGGTTCGCCGATTCACGTCAGCAGCAGGTTGGCGGCGCTGAATACGATTTGACGAGGCGTGAGAGTGCGATGACCGGAAAGCTTGGCAATGCGCTGGCGTTGCGCCAGCGTGTACCCCATGCAGTCTAAATAGAGCAGATCCCCCTTGAGCGAGGCGGCTTCATGAGCGGCTTGTTCCAGCTCCCGCGAAGCCCCATAGGGCGAGGCATAAAGTGTTTCAACATTGAATCCAGCTGTTTCCCAGCGGGTACGCGCATTCTGCATTTGGCGTGACTCAGGGCTCATGATGAGGAGTCTCCCTTGGGGAAAAAGAGACTGAATGCCGTGGCGTACCAGCCTTTTGGGTGACAGCACTGGCATGGGAAGGTCACGATAGTCGGGAAGTTCACCAGTACAGAGCACCACGATGGCGTCGACGTCATCTTCCTTCGCCATGGAGTGCACTGCCAAATCGAGTAGTGGTTCCAGGTCTGGTTCGGCAATGATGACTTGGCGGCCATCGCGCATGCGCGAAACCAGCACCTGAGACTGTTTGCCGGTGGGATAACGTTGCTCTATCTCTTCAAGCGTCAATTCATCTAGCGCGCCGCGCTCGACCACGTCTATGTGTGGAACGAGCAGCGTAGAGAGGTCTTCATGGAGGTCGGTGCGCGGCGCTTGACCAATCGTCACTATGCCCAAGCGCGAGGTATCGGCACTCATTTGCGAGCGCCCCTGTGCTGGAAGTGAGTGTGTTCTCCATACAGTGCGATCAAACGGCTGAATTCTTCAGCGTCGTAGAATTGGCAAATACCCGCCGTAAAGTCCTTCGCCACCTCAACGGCAAAACGAGCCGCCTGTTCAATATCGACTTCATGACTTGCCCCCGTCGCACAACCGGCTACGGCGGTTTCGGTGGACAAAGCCACGCCAATCACGGGAGCCGAGGTGGCAACCGCCGGTTGTAGAATACTATTCAGGTGATGGAGACCATTGCCGTAAGGTGTAATGTCTTGTTGAGTCAGCGCAAAAATGTGTGGCAAACGGCCCGTTACGCGGGACATTACATCCATTAGATCTTCGCTGGTGCGCAAGATATAGCCTTGCTTGACGGTCGGCGACATCGACACACCGCGCACATTGATGACGCGATTACCTTTAGTGGTGTCGATCGAAACGATGGCATCCATCTGAGCATCGATCTCGTGCTCCCAGGTATCTTCAAAGCTGATCGGCGAATCCATGAACGGTACCGGATGGTGTTCACGGGTGGGGGCATCGGGGCAGATATGCGTGGTGATAATAACGTCGCCCGCCAAACGATCACCGTGGGCCGCCATGCCAATCAGCTTGGCGGCGGCGGCCAGGGCCGCTAAGGCACCATCGCCGTCCGAGACATAGCCGGTAATGTCCGGGCGGGCACCGATACCGCCCAAACGGCCAATCACCCCCAGGGTGGGCGCCTCTTTGCCTGCTTGCTTGCCGCTGTGTCCTGCCACGGTGATGTGCAGAAAATCGCTGGCGCCTTTATCGGAAGTAACGCGAGTGACCTGAATACTTTCCGGCGCTGCTCCGCAACCTATCAAGTATTCCCGAACTCGCTCACCTGACGCACTCGGGGTATCCAGAATTTCATGAAGATCGATAACTTGCTTAAGCATTTACGCTACCTCGGTGGGGTAATAGACATAAGTAGAGTACGCTTGAGGATTGATTGGATAAATTTGAATTAAAGATGGATTAATTGGAATTGCCGATGAATAACGTGACCGCCAGGCAGTTGGAGGCAATAATCGCCGTTGCCGATTTGGGCAGCTTTACTGAAGCTGCCGAAAAGCTTCATCTTTCCCAACCTTCGTTGAGTCAGCTTGTGCGCCAACTTGAAGAGACGCTGGGCGTGCGATTGTTCGAACGCACCACGCGAAGGGTGAGCTTGTCAGCGGCGGGGCAGGCGTTTTTACCCGTAGCGGAGCGGGTACTTTTGCGCTTGGAGCGAGGCATGCAGAACATGCGTGCCTTTGCCAAGGGCCAGCAGGGTCAGATCAGTTTCGCGGCCCTGTTAACCGTCGGGGGAAGCTTGATTCCTGCAGCCATGGCAGAGTTCCAAAAGCGCTACCCCACGATAGGATTGGAGTATTTGGAAGAGAGTGATGAGCCTATCTATCAACAGGTGATGGCGGGGGATGTCGATTTCGGTGTCAGTGTCGCTCCTGTGAATTCGGACGATGTGAATTTCCATCCGCTCTACAAAGACTACCTCTATTTTGTCTGTTCGCCGGAGCACCCCTTAGCAGATGAAGGCGAGGTGAGTTGGCATCAGATCGTGGAGTGGCCGTTTATCGCCATGAAGGCACGTACCAGTATGCGAAGGCTTACCGAGCAAGGGTTTGCGATCACCGGTAAGCCGATGGAGCCTGTACAGGTAGCGGGGTATCAGTCAACTATCCTGGGCATGGTAGCTAACAATATTGGAGTGAGCGCCTTACCTTCATCGCTTAAGCTCATGTTTCGTCGAGACGATGTTCGCCTTGTGCCGATTACGGAAAGGCTCTATCGCGACATAGGCGTGCTTACCTCCCGTCGTCGAGAGCTTACCCCTGCAGCCACCGGGTTCATCGAAGTGCTGATGGAACTGGTAGAAGCGAATCGTTCGTTGCTTCCAAGCCCAGAATGATAACGTCTTGTATCCCCACGAGTCGTCAGTAACTCTAAATCGCAGGGAGGCCATAGGATTACGCCCGCTCCAATAGAAAACGTTTGAGGGCGGCGGGATCAGGTACACCCTGAATCACTTCGCCATCGATGACCAGGGTAGGCACCGACTGAATCAGCGCTTCTTCCACCGCATGCCGCTGAGCTGTTTGATGCTGCTCGCGGTAGCGGCCTTCGGCCAGCACATCCAGCACTGCCTAGCGCTCCAGGCCCACCGACTCGCCAATATCCGCCAGCACTTCCGGGTTGCCGATATCGCGCTCCTGCTGGAAGAACGCTTTCAGCGCGGCCATGGAGTAGGCGTGGCCCAAGCCCAGCTCTTCGGCCATGGCGAACACTTCAAAGGCTTTGTCGGTGCGTGGCTGCGGCGAAATATTGGGCAGCTTAATCGGCACGCCGAGCTTTTTGGCCATGGGATAAACCGAATCCTGCCATATCTTAGGCAAGTAAGGGTCTTCCACCTTCAGCGTGGGCACCGGGGCAGGGCGCAGCTCGAAGGGCCGCCAGCGGATTTCCACATCCATACCCTCGGTTGCCTGAACAATGGCCTCTTCGGCTAGCAGGCAGAAGGGGCAAACGTAATCGGTGTAGACAATAATCTGTTGAGACAAAAAGCCCCCTTTAAATAAAAAATAACTCATTGTCAGCCTACCAGCATACGTCATTAGCAATTGGTATAAGCACAACAGCCTGACTGCATTGCTGGGAAGGCCCTCAAAACGCTATAATGGGGGATTAACCTTTCACGCCCCACTTCCTCTCAATCAGGGTGTTGCCGCTATGCTACGTATGGCCCAAGAAGCACTAACGTTCGATGACGTACTCCTCGTTCCCGGCTTCTCCGATATTCTCCCCAAGGATGTCAGCCTCAAAACCCGCTTGACCCGCAATCTCTCGCTCAATATTCCGCTCCTCTCTGCTGCGATGGACACCGTTACCGAAGCGCGTCTAGCGATTGCGATGGCCCAGGAAGGCGGCATCGGCATCATCCATAAGAGCATGGCCATGACCCAGCAAGCTGCTGAGGTGCGCAAGGTCAAAAAGCACGAAAGCGTGATTGTGAAAGACCCGGTCACCGTTAGCCCGAAAGCCAAGCTCGAAGACCTGCTCGCCATGGCCCGTGAATACGGCTTCTCCGGTTTCCCCGTGGTAGAAGGCGAGACCCTAGTGGGTATCGTGACTGAACGTGACATGCGCTTCCAGCCTAACCACGGCGACAGCGTTGAAGCGATCATGACGCCGCGCGACCGGCTGGTTACCGTTAAAGAAGGTACCGACCTCGAAACCAGCAAAGCCAAAATGCGCGAACACCGCATCGAGAAAATGCTGATCGTTGATGACGAGTTCCACCTGCGCGGCCTGGTCACCTTCCAGGATATCGAAAAAGCCCGCACCTACCCAATGGCCGCCAAAGACAGCGATGGCCGTTTGTTAGTCGGCGCAGCGGTAGGCACCGGCCCGGAAACCCCGGATCGCGTGGCAGCCCTGGCTGAAGCAGGCGTGGACGTGATCATTGTCGATACCGCCCACGGCCACTCCCAAGGCGTTCTCGACCGCGTTCGCTGGATCAAAGAGCACTTCCCGCAGATTCAAGTGATTGGCGGCAACATCGCCACTGCCGGTGCTGCTCGTGCGCTGGCCGAAGCGGGTGCGGATGCCGTTAAAGTCGGTATCGGCCCTGGCTCGATTTGCACCACGCGCATTGTAGCCGGCGTTGGCGTACCGCAAATCACCGCGGTTTCCAACGTGGCCGAAGCGCTCAAAGAGTACGACATTCCGCTGATTGCCGATGGCGGCGTGCGCTACTCCGGTGATTTGGCCAAGGCAATTGCCGCTGGTGCCAGCGCCGTAATGGTCGGCGGCCTGCTGGCCGGTACCGAAGAAGCCCCCGGCGAAGTCGAGCTCTACCAGGGCCGTACCTACAAAGCCTACCGGGGCATGGGCTCCATGGGTGCCATGTCGCAGAGCCAGGGCAGCGCCGACCGCTACTTCCAGGATAAGAGCGAAGGCGCCGAGAAGCTGGTGCCGGAAGGCATCGAAGGCCGCGTTCCCTATAAAGGCATGATGAGCGCCATCGTCCACCAGCTGATGGGCGGGCTGCGCGCCTCCATGGGCTACACCGGCTGCCGCGATATTCAGGAAATGCGCACCAAGCCGGAGTTCGTACAAATTACCGGCGCTGGCTTTAACGAATCCCACGTCCACAACGTGCAGATCACCAAAGAAGCTCCCAACTATCGGGTGAGCTAACCAGCGTAGTTAGTTAAAACGGCGGCGGGCACAACAGCTCGCCGCTTGCTTTTTGGCCTTACCAGCGGCACCCACACCGCTTAACCGAGACCCTGCCATGAGTGACATTCACGCCCATAAGATTTTGATTCTCGACTTCGGCTCGCAGTACACCCAACTGATCGCCCGCCGCGTACGCGAGATCGGCGTCTATTCCGAAGTCCGCGCGTTTGATATCACCGAAGAGGAGATCCGCGAGTACAACCCCAACGGCATTATCATGGCCGGTGGCCCGGAATCCGTGACGGAACTGGACTCCCCGCGTGCGCCCCAGTGCGTGTTTGAAATGGGCCTGCCGGTGTTTGGTATCTGCTACGGCATGCAGACCATGGCCGAGCAGCTGGGCGGTAAGGTAGAAGGCTCTAACCAGCGTGAATTCGGCTACGCGCAGATTCAGATCGACGAAGATAACGCGCTGTTTAAAGACATCAAAGACCACGTAGACGCTAAAAGCGGCAAAACCCTGCTGGACGTATGGATGAGCCACGGCGACAAGGTCGCCGAAGCGCCCGCCCAGTTCACCGTGACCGCCTCTACACCGAGCTGCCCGATTGCCGCCATGTCCTGGGAAGAGAAGCAGTTCTACGGCGTTCAGTTCCACCCGGAAGTGACCCACACCCTGCAGGGCCAGCGCATTCTTGAGCACTTCGTGCTGGATATCTGTAAAGCCGAAAAGCTGTGGACACCCGCGCAAATCATCGAAGACCAGGTTCAGCGCGTGCGCGAGCAAGTGGGCGACCGCCACGTACTGCTTGGCCTCTCCGGGGGTGTGGATTCTTCCGTAGTTGCCGCGCTGCTGCACAAAGCGATTGGTACCCAGCTGACCTGCGTCTTCGTCGACAACGGCCTGCTGCGTAAAGCGGAAGGCGACCAGGTCATGGAAACCTTCGCCAAGCACATGGGCGTTAAGGTGATCCGCGTAGACGCCGAAGACCTGTTCCTCGGCAAGCTAAAGGGCGAGAAAGACCCGGAAGCCAAGCGCAAGATCATCGGCAATACCTTCATCGACGTGTTCGATGAAGAGGCCAGCAAGATTGAAGGCGTCGAGTTCCTGGCCCAGGGCACCATCTACCCGGACGTGATCGAATCCGCCGCGTCTAAAACCGGCAAAGCGCACGTGATCAAATCCCACCACAACGTAGGTGGCCTGCCGGAAACCATGAAGCTCAAGCTGGTCGAGCCGCTGCGCGAACTATTTAAAGACGAAGTGCGCAAACTCGGCCTTGAACTCGGCCTGCCCTACGATATGGTCTACCGCCACCCGTTCCCTGGCCCCGGCCTGGGCGTGCGTATTCTGGGCGAAGTGAAGAAGGACTACGCCGACATCCTCCGCGATGCCGACGCCATCTTCATCGAAGAGCTACGCGCCTCTGGCTGGTACGAAAAAACCAGCCAAGCCTTCGCCGTATTCCTACCGGTGAAATCGGTAGGCGTGGTCGGCGACGGACGCCGCTACGAATGGGTCATCGCGCTACGCGCGGTAGAAACCATCGACTTCATGACCGCTCGCTGGGCGCACCTGCCTTACGAGCTGTTGGAGAAGGTTTCCAACCGGATTATCAATGAGTTGGAAGGGGTTTCTCGGGTAACTTATGACGTGAGCAGCAAGCCGCCTGCTACTATTGAGTGGGAGTGAGTTTGTTCGTGAACGCTGTTAGGTGAACATAAGCCACTCAAAATAGAGTGGCTTTTTTGTAACTTCAGGTTATGGTTTCATCATTACTCGGCACCAGCTCTTGGCAATATTAGATATTTTTTTAATTATCATGAGTCTAAAGTTTGCAAATCAAATTAAGCTAGGTTATTTTTGATAAATTTTAATTGTTTCTTTTTTATTAATGATTTCTTAATGGTTTTAAATTTAAATCATCATAATTTGATATGCTTTGATTTATTTTCTCTCAGGAGTGTGTGATATGAGTGGGTCGTCGAAAGATAAAAATAGAGAATCAGCAATTGCTTTACGGCCTAAAGCTCGTATATTAAAAACTTTGGGCGAAGAGTTAATTAGTAGTGAAACTGTGGCGTTAATAGAGCTTGTTAAAAATGCTTACGATGCTGATGCTGAAAACGTATTAATATCGTTCTCTGACTCCCTTGAGAAGGGAGAAGGATCGATTCATGTTGTAGATGATGGCCATGGTATGGATATGGATACAATTATTACATCTTGGATGGTAATTGCGACTTCCTCAAAGAAAGATTATAAGAAAAGCCAGAATGGAAGAAGAAGGGTTCTTGGTGAAAAGGGAATCGGTAGATTTGCTACTGCTCGAATTGCAGATGAGCTAGAGCTTTTTACTAGAACCAGTAGCCAATCCTTTAACGAATCATATGCCGTTTTTGATTGGACTCAATTTGATGATGATGAAAAATTTTTAAGTGATATTCTTTTTCTTGCGGAAGAGCAAGTTGCTACTGTAGTTACACATGATTGGTGTTTGTCAAAGTTTTTGGAAGAAAGTTGTGATGCTTCTCCACACGGTACTTATTTAAAAATGAATGGGTTAAAGCACACCTGGGAAAGGCATGACATAGAAACACTTCAGCGTGGACTTTCAAGACTTCTTTCTCCTTTCTTTGCAAAACAAGATTTTAATATATTTCTAGAGCTACCCGAAGCGTATTCTGATTTCAATTCTAAAATAGCTCCTCCAGAGATAATTAAGTATCCCCATTATATTCTCAAAGGATGGGTAAATGATAATGGAGAATATTATTTTTCTGTGAGTATTGAGGCTGAAGGTAATACTCATGAGTATAGTGGATTTTTCTATAATGTTTTAACGGCTGGCGAATGGGAGTTACATACTTCTAAGGAAACGCCAGTGAAATCAGAGTTTACAGAATATGAAAGGTTAGTTGATAGCGGTCCATTTGAGTTTGAATTAAGAATTTGGGATCGCGATGAGCTTGAAAATTTAGTTCAGAAATTGGGTGGTGGTATAAGGAGTGTCAGAAAAGATTTAGATGCAATAGCCGGAGTAAATATTTACCGGGACGGCTTTCGAGTTTTACCATATGGCGAACCTAATAATGACTGGCTTAGGTTAGATATACGTCGTGTTCAAGCACCTACAAAGAGATTGTCAAATAATCAAATAACTGGCTATATAACTATTACAGCAGATAAAAATCCTAATTTGCATGATCGAAGTAACAGAGAAGGTTTGGATAATAATTCGGCATATTTTGATTTGCAAAATATTATGAGATTTTTGTTGAATGAGACCGAAAATCTTAGGTATGTATCGAAACGTGAAACTTTAAAAAAGTCAGATGATGACGATCAAAATAAAAATGGGTTATTTCAGTCTCCTGATTTTGAAAAAATATCAGCTTCTTTGAAGGACGATAAAAGTAACAAAGAAGAAACTCTTCAGCTAATTAGTAAAGCTGAAGATGATTGGAAAAAGCAAATTAAAAAGTTGCAAAGTGTATTATCGCAGTACCATGCTTTGGCAACTTTAGGTGGTATTGTTGATAAAATACTTCATGATGGTCGTCAACCTTTAGCAAAAATTCAAACTGAAGCAGGTCTTGGTTTAGAGGCTTCAGAGGATTTTATAAAAAATAATCCTGACGACGCTCAGTTCAAAATTTTTGAAAAAAGCTTTGGGAAAATAGTTAGCCACTCTACAATCCTAAGAGATGTCTTTCAGAGAGCGGAACCATTTGGCGGAAGAAAACGGGGTAGGCCAAAAAAATATTATATTGAAAGCCTTATTCAGGAAAATTTTTCAAATTATGAGCAAGAGCTTAAAGAAGCAAATGTGTCAATACATCTTCCTGAAACAAGTACGCTTGTTAGTGTTGATACCACTGAACTGTCTGAAATTTTCATAAACCTTATTACTAATAGCCTTTATTGGTTAAAATCAGTGCCTAAAGATCGTCGTAGCATACATGTGTTAGTTGAAAGAAAAAAAACGGGGGCTCTAGAAATTATCTTCTCTGATACTGGGCCTGGTATTGATGTGAAGTATAAGGATAGGGTTTTTGAGCCATACTTCTCAAAGAAACCTAATGGTGACGGTCTTGGCCTTAGTTTGGTAGGTGAGATAATACATGGATATTATAATGGTTCTGTTGAGCTGCTAGATACTGGAGTTTCTGGTGGTGCCACGTTTAGAATTTTATTGAATAAAAGAGTGTGAACTGACTATGCCTAAGTGGAAAGTGCTTTCCGTAGATGATAATTCAGAAATGCATGAAGATCTTTCTAGGATATTATCTACCAGAATGGACGATGATGAATTTGAATTTATTTTTGAAACATCATTTAGTGCTGGTTTAAAGCTTA
Source organism: Vreelandella sedimenti (assembly GCF_013416325.1). GTDB lineage: Bacteria > Pseudomonadota > Gammaproteobacteria > Pseudomonadales > Halomonadaceae > Vreelandella > Vreelandella sedimenti. The sequence continues at coordinate 2,328 of NZ_JACCGK010000012.1, read as the reverse complement.
TACAGGAGAGCAAATTTGATTTTGTTTTTTTGGATGTTCATGAAGATCTTAGCGACCCTGATCCTATGGATAATCTTGAGGAAGAAGATCAGCGAGGTGAGCAGCTATTAGTGGCACTGAAGGAAACTATCTTCGTTCCTGTCATATTTTATACTGGTTATCCATCTAAAGTAGAGCATTTAAAAAGTCATGTTGTTAAAGTGGTCGAAAAAGGATCGCCTCCACAGGATATTAGAGACGCAGTTAAATCTATACTTGAAACTCGTTTACCACATTTGACTCGGTATATTGAAGATAAAAGTCGCGCTTACATTTGGGAGAATCTTGAAAAATCTCTTAACGAAACTACTACTGGTAAGATAGAGTCCGATATTGCTCTTTTAGTTGCAAGAAACCTCGCTAAAAATTTGTCACAAAATAGTATAAAAGAATTATTAGGTTGTGATACTAGTCGAATTAACCCTCTTGAAATGTATTTATTTCCCCCCGAGAAAGGTGGGTGCAATCCTGCTGATATTATTTGTCGTAAAGACGACAACACTTTATGGATGGTGCTTACTCCTGCTTGCGATTTTGTGCAAGAAAATGCTGAGAATGTTTTGTTGGCACGAGTTACGCCTCTTACAGAACATGAGCTTTATATTAATTGGGAAAATGAGTTGAAAATGTATCATGAAATACCAGAGGCTCAAAGAGGGAAAAGTAGTAAAGTTCCTGTAAATCAGGCAAGAAGTAAGGTTAAAGATATAGTTAACAATAAGCACAAAGCGAGATATAGGTTTTTAGCCGGAACTTTCTTTATTGATGATTGCATTGTTGATTTTCAGAACTTATTACATATGCCGATGGTTGAGGAGGATGGGTATAGACCAATTTGTTCGCTTGACAATCCATATAGAGAAGAATTTTTGCAAATTTTTTCTAACTATTACGGTAGAATTGGCACCCCAGATTATGCAAAAGATGAAGTGTGGAATAAGATAGATGAAAAGTTTATTTTTTAAAATATTTTTAACTAGGATGAGCTTTAGATTGAATATAAATCGTGAGCCATTTATATGGCTCATGAAATAAACGCTTCTTATTAAGAAGCAAGTTTTATTCTTTTAGTTTCAATTGATGTTATTTTTTTAAAAATAGTTTCCATAACCGGCGAGCAAACGCCGTTGCCACAAAGTTTAACCTTGTCCCGTCGGCTGCCGTGTGAGAGGAGATGTTTAGAGCCTGCACCCATAGCTTGCAGCAGCTCTGGTGGTTGTAGCATACGAAGGTATGGAGTGTCATTTTCCCATGTAACCAAGCCAAATCGGTCTATGGTAGTTACTGTGCGAAGTGGTGCATCAAGCGATTGCCAGCCTCCAGCGTAATCTGACCCGTAATAAACGATAATAAAATCTTTTCCTCTTCCCAGAGCTTCAATAGCCCTCTCTGCCCTATCGATCGTTGCTTGTGCTCTCTTTTCCCTATAAAGAGGACGGCTTTTGTAAATGCCAGACCAGTCAATAATTGAACGAGCAGAATTAACACTTTTAGGGCGTAACGCGAATAGATCTTCCTGAGTAATAACAGACCCTTGCAGGTCGCAAACCAAAAACATACGTTTGCGTGCTTGAGGAACTCCAAAATCGGCTGAATTAAGGAACAAGTCATTTACGGTATAGCCATATGACTCAATAGCGCTAACCAGCTCTTGATGCCGCCCCCACTTTTTCATCCTGTTCACATTTTCCACAATCAGCCAGCGTGGCTTCATTGTTTCGATCCAGGGAATTATGCCAATAGCTGTTTCTTTGCTTAGCTCACAACCTGGCTTGGCTCCCCGAGCGATCGAGTGAGAAGTGCACTCGGGTGAAGTTAATAGCACATCAGGCTTGTATTTTTTTGCCAGCTCAATTGGATCTAAGTCTTCGATAGGTGAGCAGATGACTTCTGCAGAAGGAAAATTGCTCTTATATGTGGATGCGGCAAGCTGCCAAGCATCAACGGCAAGAATTGGAGTAGCTCCTGCCTTGACAGCTCCCCTGGCACCAAAGCCACCACCACAAAATAGATCCACGAACTTGAGCATACAGCCTTCTTCAATTGAGACGTTTTTGTACGATGAGCCATGTTACCAGGTTTAAATTTGTCCTGCCTATTTTGTCGTGGATATATTTCGGATGAAAGGTATATTTTAAGCCCGTAGACCTTGCCTTCTGAGGCAGAGTGATTTCGACTGAATGGAGACTGAAACAACACAGCTCTTGGTGCAAAAGAGGGCATCCCCCCCAGCCGCTACGCGCTTTACTATCAACAATTGTTATTCACGGAGGAAGCATCCATGGCCAT
>NZ_JACCGK010000011.1 GCF_013416325.1 Vreelandella sedimenti | reverse complement strand
TATACCCTGTGAGAAATCCGGGCTAGAGATTTTAGGCCCGCCTTATAACGTTAAAGCCTTTAAATTAGCTTTAAGTACTATGTTTTACATTAATTCACTGACAGGTAGAGAGTTAGCTAGCTATTTTAAGAAGTTCGTATGCACTTAAGACTTTGGAGCTAGATCAGAGGATTGCGCATTTCCAGCCCTTGCCAATCCGGCTGTAAAGGTAAGGCAAGCGAAAACGATCACGGCGTAGTCGGGTGGCAGTCGATCCATTAATAACCCAAAGAGAGGGGCGCCTGCTGTCTGACCAATAGCGATGGTCAAAAAACCGATCATTAGTCCCGTTGCAGGTCGGTCGGGTAACGCCGAAACGCCCCATACCAAATAGACACCTGTGAGCATGATGTACGCCGCTCCGAAGAGCATGCCCCCGGCGATTGCCAATAGCGGAGTGGTGGCACTGGTCCCGACCAAAAGAATGCCAGCCGCTAATCCCCCTAGGAAAAGCCAATGAACGTAGTCGATTCCGAAACGTGCGACTAACGTTCCCGCGCTTGCCCCCACGATACCTGCAGCGCCGATAGCAATCCAAAGAAGCCCTGCGCCAGTACTGCTCCAGCCAAGTTGAAGCGTAACCAACTGACCGCCGAAAGACCAAAGCGCGGTGCTGGACGCACCCATTAAGAATGAGGCGACAATTAGGCGAACAATGTCACTGGTAAGCGGAGGAAAACTGGCTGCGGTTGTGGTTGCTGTTTTGGTTCTACTTGGAACGCTATAGGCTGCAGCGATTGCCATTACAAAAGCGGCTACTCCAAAGCCCGCGAAGGCTAAACGCCATTGTCCCCCCATCATTAATGCTACCGGCCCTGAGCGCACCACGCCTGCGCTGGTACCGGCATTAATTATCGTATTAGTGGCACTTTGCCGATCAGCTCGAACGGCGGCGGCCACCGCTGCCGCCATGGGCGGAGAGGCGAGCCCCGTACTTGACCCTGCTAACATCACTGCACTGGCGAGCAGCAGGGGAGAAGGGGCTGTTGCGATACCAATCATGCCTATCGCTGCGACCAGGGCCGCGCCGACGGCAACGGCGCGAGCGCCGACTCGTTCGGTCAGAAACGCCGATAGAACAATGGCTATGCAGTAGCCTAAGAAAGACCCACCGGATATTAAACCGCTCAAAGTAGGAGATAATGAAAGGTCGGCGTCAATTTGCGGCAGAAACAACCCAAAGGCGAAACGGGCAAAGCCGTAGCAAACGGCGATGAGACCAAAACCCATTGCACCCAGGTATAGGCTGGGGCTCATAATCGCGCCTGCTGGATGAGGACTGACGCAGCGGTCTGTGCGGATCTTATTGCTTCAGCACCACGATAAATGGCGGCCGACGTCGCGCCTTCAAACAGAATAAGGACCTGTTCGGCCAATTCAGAGTTGCTCTTCCCGTGGGTTTCTATTGAGACAATTTTTTGGATTTTCTCATAAAGACTCGCCTTGTGTGTAAATACGGCTTTCGCGATATCTGGTGTATCACCGCCGGTTTCGCCGTAGGCACGCAGAAAAAGACACCCTCGACATCCTTCAGTTTGCACCCACTTTTCCAACGCGCCAAAGAGTGCATCGACGCTGTCCACTTCTATGCTTTGCTGAAAACGTAGGTGCCTTCCTGACAGTACGTCAGCAATCAGCGATGTCTTGCTACCAGCGTGTTTATAGAGGGTGCGGCTCGACATACTGGCGGCCTGGGTTAGCCGGTCCATACCTGTGGCGGTAAAGCCGTGCCGGTCGAAAAGATGTTCTGCAGTAGAGATAAGCTTAGTTTTAGTATCCATGTCTGGAGTGTAAAACGATCATTTTACATCGTCAAGCCGCTTGGATTTTCTTGCATCTAATCTTTTTAATTAAAGCAGCATGCTTTATATCGCCTGGGCGATAGGCAATTTCTCCGCAATAACAGCCGAAATTATCTTCCTTTACGGCGGTAGAGTAAGAAGGCGACCATTTAGACTGTCGTGAACCCGACGGAGACCTTTAAGAGCTAGCTGATACTAGGTTCGTTTTCTGTTACTCCCATTGCTCATAGCAAAGCGCTTGATGGAGTTTTTGCTCTCTTCAGCGCTGTAATGGGCAGTGCATGGAAGCAGGCAGGTCGATCGAATTAGGCAAGAAGTAGAGAGTATTCTGCATTCAGCTTTGTGTGTTTTGATTCTATCATGCATGTATGGAAAGGAGGCAATACGAGCTCTTTCTCTATGGCAACCAAAGTTAAACAACTGCTTTTAAGCAAAAGGAGNGCAATACGAGCTCTTTCTCTATGGCAACCAAAGTTAAACAACTGCTTTTAAGCAAAAGGAGTCAATCATGAAAATGTTAAACGCGGCTTTAATCATTGCATTAACCCTTACTTCAGGCGTTGCACTTGCAGAGCGAGGCTCAGGTGAAGATAACCGGATTATCTCTCCTGAATCGACTGCTACGCAACACGACAGTGATATTCGGAACGTTTCACCGTCAGAAGTGCTTGCTCGCAATTCTTAAGCGACGCTGGGTGCATGGGAAATACTTTGTAATACCGGGCGGGCCTAGGGGTAGACCTGCCCTGCATAAAACAGCTAACCCAGCGACCATTCAATACTTTCAATCAAGTTTTCGAGATTATTGATCACCAATAGTCTTGTTACGACAGGTAGAATGTCTAACACCGAACAACATTTGTTGTCGGTCAAATCACTATTAAGCAAAAGGAGTTTCAATCATGAAAATGTTAAACGCGGCTTTAATCATTGCATTAACTCTTACTTCAGGAGTTGCACTTGCAGAGCGCGGCTCAGGTGAAGATAACCGAATTATCTCTCCTGAATCGACTGCTACGCAACACGACAGTGATATTCGGAACGTTTCACCGTCAGAAGTGCTTGCTCGTAATTCTTAAACGACGCTGGGTCCATGGGAAATGCTTTGTAATATCGGGCGGGCCTAGGGGTAGACCTGCCCTACATAAAACAGCCAGCCCAGCGACCATTCAATACTTTCAATCATGTTATCTAGACTATTTATCACCAATAGTCTTGTTTTGGCAGGTAGAATGCCTAACACCGAACAACATTTGTTATTGGATCAACCACTACTAAGCAGAAGGAGTTTCAATCATGAAAATGTTAAACGCAGCTTTAATCATCGCATTAACCCTTGCTTCAGGCGTTGCAATCGCGGAGCGAGGTTCGGCCGAAGGTAACAGGGTTATTTCTCCTAAGTCAGCGACAGAACAGAGCGTTAATGAAACACGATACTTTTCACCGTCTGATTTGACAGAAAGAAATCCTTGAAATGTTGTTGGCTATATTGGAGGTAGTCAGTGGTGTCGGGCAGGCTTAAGTATCTTAAATCTGTACGGCACCTTGCAATATTCAAAATATATCAAAACATTCATTGTTATACCGAAAACTAAATAATTACTTTTAAGAAAAAGGAGGGTAGTCACAAGTTACAATCTTATTAATGCTTTGACATTGCTTTTCAAGTAATTCTGAATGCTCAATTGCTGGCAGGGATGTGCAGTGTGACCCAGTGCCGCTGATGGAGTATGAGAAAATGAGCCTTCTAGTATGGAGTCCCCTTGCCGGTAGTTTACTGTCCGGTAAGTTCACCGGGACAACCAGAATCCCCAAGGATCACGACGTTCTGAGTTCGACTTTCCAATTGTGAACAAAGAGCGCGCCTGGATGTGCTCGATAATCTCGCTGTGATCGATATCCTGCTGAACGAAAGGCGAATGTCTGATTTCTAAGGTTTCATTCCCCTAGAAAGCCGTAGGCGTTTATGGTACCTCAGTGGTCGTAGCAGAAATCGTCTGGAGGCTACTGCATGGCGAGCATGGCATGCTGCTTGGGCAGCTTGCCTTTGCCAATAGCCATACGGCGTGGATAGGGCAAGCGTCCTCATAGATACGCGATAATTATACTGAGCCTCTACGGATTGCAGAACTGGCAGCCAAAGTGAACATGAGGGTGCCGAGCTTTCATCGCCACTTTAAACAGGTGACTTCCATGGCTCCGGTTCAGTTTCAAAAGCGCGTGCGGCCTTCAGGAAGCGCGCCGCCGCTCGCCTTATACCGACAGCATTTCATCACTCGCGTTTAGTATAGGTTACGAGAGCATCTCGCAGTTAAATCGGGACTACCGTCGCTTATTCAAACTAACGCCCAGCGACGATGCGGAGGTGGCCATTCTGCAATAGTGACTGATGATAAGCCAAGGTGGACTCCTAATGACGTTTTATGGAAATCCCATCATCAGAAAAGTTGTCCTATACCCTGTAGGAAGAATATAGCAGACCACCCGGCCGGTTAATCGACTGTCACCTCCCGAATATTGTCGAGAAGTTCAACAAAATAGGGATTCCAGGTCAGGCGAGCATGATATTTTTCCGCTGCGCTCTGCCCCCATGCCCCAAACCACAGATTTTCAGGGTCGACGGGGCGTGGGATATCGTTTTGACCATTTTCATACATGATGTAGCTCCCTGCTTCACCGTAATAGGCATTTTCAGGAGCAAACAGCACATTCATATGGGAGAAAGTGCTGATGCGCCGTTCGGGTAGATGACTAACAAGGTCGGTGACTCGGGGATCATCAAGGTTTTGCGGTGTATCACCGTACCAAACGAAGCGTGATTGGCGATTGGGAAAGCGGTTTTGAAAAGCCTTGAGCGTCGCGTTGGGATCCAGGACACTATCATGTTGACTCATCGTCATCAGAACCGGTTTTTCAAAGCGTGCGGTTTCGAGATTTTTTTGCACGGTACTGACCGAACGATAATAGAGGGAGGCCCCTTGCGTTGGAAGGGACTGGTAAGTAGCGATATTGTCCTCTTCATCGATATTGAGCCAGTCCCAAAAAAGGGAAATGGCCGGGGTGAGAAACAGGTAGTTGGTATCGGGATAAAACCCAGGAGAAAAAAGCAGTAGCCCGTCGACATTGTCATCTGTATACGCATGGGAGGTAACCAGATTACCGCCGGTTGAGAAACCACCAAGCCAAAGTTCGTCGACTTCGGCTGCCAGTAGGCTGGCGTGATGGGCAATGATGTTCTCCCAATCCTCATTATCAGCTAGCATCAGATCGGCAGGTCGTGTGCCGTGCCCAGGCAACAGGATGGAGCGGACCAGCCAGCCGTCATTCGCCATGGCAGTCGCGATATCAATAAAATACCACGGGCTGGCACCCAATCCGTGAACTAACAAGATACCGCGCTGCGCCGGTTCAGCGGGACGGATTTCAAACGGCGTATTCAGCTCGATTTCAAGGTCGTGGTTTTCACCGATAAAAGCGCGGTTATCGGCAACCCACGCACGGGTTTCGCGCACATATTGATCAAAACTCTCCTGTTCATAAGGAGGCAGGTTTTCTGACGGTTGAAACCGTGGGGAATTCGGCGGCACGGTACAAGAGGCCAGAAAGAGAAGGGAAAGTAGGATGTTAAGGCGGCGAAACATGAAACACTCCATCTTAAAGGAGCTTGCTTCTGACAGAGAGTCACCGACGTCCTATTCTTCCTTAGAAGGGGCGGGTAGACGAGCTGTGCGTTGGCAAACGATTAGAGATATGACTAGATATCTAACTGTTCAAGACGAACCCCGGCAGTACCGCTTCAGCCTCGATAGCAATTAACCATTCCGGTTCGGCAAGGCCGTACACAATCAACCAGGTGGCAGCTGGCGGCGCGATGGGAAAGCGATGCTTCAGCACCTCCATCACCACTTGCTGATCCTAGCGAGCGGATTCGGCTAAGTAGATTCTCAGCATCACCACCCGCATTAGGTCGCCCCCAAGGCTCGATAGTAGTCGTTCGATATTGTCCAGTGCCGCCTCGGTCTGCTCGGCCAGCTCGGGGCCCGCCAACTCTCCCTCAATATCGATCCCCACCTGGCTGGACATCAGCACACGTGTGCCTCCTTGTACTAAAACGGCTTGGCTATGGCCTTCGGTCAAGGTATCTGGCAGGTTAGACGGGTTGAGGGGTTTGCGTCTTAAAATATGCATGAAAACCTCCTTCGTGAGTTCAGCTGTGTGCTTGCAAGGGTTATGATCGAGAAATTGCGCTTATGGTAGACGGGCCTGGGCACCAATATCGGTCGTCTTTTCTTTCTCGTTTCTTACTGACGTTGTATTTGAACAACATGGGGCTCACATACGTAACGAGTTAAACTAGGCCTGCCATCGCCGAGCTTCTCAAGGTGCGACTCGCAAATATGCTGGTCAAAGAATTGGTTGATCGCTCGGAACATAAAGCGACTACCAAGGCTCATCTGCACTTTGTCCAATAAAGCCGCCCGTAGGCCCATCATCGGGCAATAGCGCTGCCATAACAGATACTTGAGCCGCTTCTGTGGCAGTTTGCGCACCCGGGCCACCACCGTTTAGATCAGTCGCAGTAAAACCGGGCGCGACCGAATTTACCTTTATGTTCGTAGCGTGAAGTTCTTTGGCTAAAAGCACCGTTGCCATGTTGAGAGCTGCTTTCGCTCCGTTATAGCCGATCATTTGAATCGCCCCGAATTCCCAGTCGGGGTCGCTGTGCCTGGCAAGAGAACCCAGCCCACTTGATACATTGACGATGCGAGCTGAGGACGCTTTCCTCAATAGCGGCAACATTGCCTGGGTCACTGCCAGCGCGCCGAAGAAGTTGGCCTCGAAAACGCTGCGGACTTCCGAAAGATCCGCTTTTCCTACCGAACTATCCGAAGGGGATCCGATACCTGCGTTGTTAATCAGTACATCGAGTTTGCCGAAGTTAGCTTCGATATATTGCGCTGTGACCAGAATCGTCTCGCGATCCGTCACATCAAGCGCAAGGAATTGCGCATCACCACCTTCCGCCGCTACCTTTTCAGCGGCCGCCTGTCCGCGCGAAGTATTGCGTGCACCCAGCAGTACGGTGTAGCCCTCTCGGGCAAGCTGGAGCGCAGTTTCAAATCCAATACCTTTGTTAGCGCCGGTGACCAGGGCAACACGTTTCAAAGAATGGCTCATTGGGCTACCTTTCTTGAGATTTGTGGATACCTGTCTATTATATGAACAATCGTTCATTTTTGGGATTCGCATATGGCTCCAACCAGCCTAGGCCAGCTAAAACCCCGTAAACAGCCAGTGCAAGATCGCTCGCATGCCACCGTGGATGCCATCTTCGAAGCAACTGTTCAGGTTTTGTTGCGTGACGGCGCGCGAAAACTAACGACACGACGCATCGCTGAAAGAGCCGGTGTCTCGATTGGTACGCTATATCAGTATTTTCCGGGAAAGGAGGCGCTGCTCTACGCTCTTGTAAGCCGACAGCTCGACTTGGCAGCTTCCGCTGTGGAGGAAGCATGTCGAGAGAACCATGGTCGACCAATCAACCAATGCAGCGACACATTTGTTAACGCCTATATCGATGCCAAGGCTAGCAATCCTGAAAGCTCACGAGCCCTATACCAAGCAACTGCCGGACTCGATATGAAAGAGCTTATCGACACGGCGATCATGCGTCTTCATCGTGCGGCGTATAGTTTGCTGGCAAGCTCCTCTGACGATTTGGTCGACGACCTTGATAATGTTGTTTTCAGCTTGATCGCTGTAGTGACCGGCGGAACGCGCCAAATATTCGAGGGTGACGATACAGCCACGCGTTTGCCTACCTTTCGCGAACAGCTTGCTAGGATGTGTCGGGCGTATCTCAATGAATCCAAGGTGTCCAAGCGGGTTTAAAATCATTAGAACTCCTTGTCATAACTTAACTTGTTATTGCGAGATCCCTGCATCTGTCAAGCGGCTGGCGCCAATGAATCTAGGCCAGTATTTGGATTCAGTTTTAGCCAACGCTAATGTCTAAAAATAGAGACTTATTTTCTCGCTACTTCGGTAAGTGGGATGAGTCATGAAGCAAACGTGTGCGAATTTTCTAAAGAAGTATCATCGGCCGCAGCTCTTCTTCACACCACTGTCTAAAGCTGGTGGGTGTGCTGTTCTTATCTGTGCGCAGCACTGCATTATCGAGCCCTTCATTCTTGGCGTGAGTCATGTCGGTAAGGCCTTGCGCCATTGCATCCGACATACCGCGTTCAATGAAACCCGCCTTGTAAACTTCGAAACTTACCTGTTGGTAATGTATGGGCTTAGCAAGAACGTCGGACATGATATCTGCCATGTCGTTAAAGGAGAGGTCGTCTGGACCGAGCACAGCCACTTCCCCAGTACCGTCACAAGAGGTATCAAGCAGCAGTTTCGCAGCGACGGTAGCAATATCCCGGGTAGCCACTGCCGGTAACTTGCGGTCATCATCGATAGGTAGAAAGAACCTGCCCTGGTCGCGAATCGATGAGGCCTGGCGAGCAATATTATCCATGAACGACGGCATGGTTAGCGCTCTTAGCGCCACGCCTGTGCTCGCAATCAAGTCGTCCATCGCCAGAGACGCAGTGACGTAACCTGCATTTGCAGCCATTGGGGTGCCCCTTCCAAGCGCCGAAATGCTGACCACACTTCCCATGCCATGCCGCTTGATTGCCTCGTAGGCGGGGCGAGTGAAGTCTACATAGGCGCTCATAACACTTTTGGCGTGAGGGTCCGGAGGGCATAACCAAAACAGGCTATTGGCACCCTCAAGCGCCTGATCAATGGTGCTCGCATCATTGTGCGAGCCCTGAATGACCTCAACTTGCTCAAGTATATGTGTTGGAAGCCGCGATAGATCGCGTGCGATAACTCGAATCATTGCACCGCTAGCCAGTAAGTTCGTCAGCACCTGAGAACCGATATTTCCAGTCGGTGCAGTAACAACGATTAGCATGTCTGTTGCCCAATTAGCTGTGATCGCCAGAGGCGATATTCCCAGGCTAATAGCCAAGCCTGCACCCAATGCGACACTCCACCAAGAAATCGGCGCCGATCAACATCTTTTATTCCTATGCATTGCTCAGTACGATGAAATTGTTTGTTGTTCATATGTCACCTCCTTTGGCTGAGAGGTGGAACCATATCGTGTTCTGAACATGTCATAAGATAGGTACGTTTAACTGTACGAGCTATGCTTTAAAATCCGGTTTACTTTTTTGTTCGTCCTGAATTTACATGGTTTTATTGCCTTGGAAGTTGAGCCCACCATTGTGATGCCCGTCCGGCTAGACGCTTTTGCCAACTGATGATGGTGACAATAAGGCTGGGTAAGAAGGACAGCGTAACAACGGAGGAGAATGCAATGCCGAACATCACGATGGCCCCCAGGCCACGATAAAGCTCTGTACCCGCACCAGGAATAAGTACCAACGGTGCTACGCCTAAAATGGTCGTTAGGCTGGACATCAGTATTGCTCTCAGGCGAATGCGTACCGCATCTTCTACTGCTGAGGTGATCGATTCAGCACCTTCCTCTAGGCGCTTGTAGGCTTCCTGCACGATCAGGATCGGGTTATTGACTACCGCGCCAAGGAGTACCAGGAAGCCAAGCAGCGTGATCATGTCCAACGGCTGGTGAATGCCAAAATGAGCACCGATGCGATTGAGCATCGTAAGTCCGATGATTCCACCCGCGAGACCCAAGGGAATCGTGGCCATGACGAACAGCGGCCGTCCCCAGTGACGGAAGACCGCTACCAGCATCAGATAGCACAGCAGCACGGCAATCATGAAATTTCCCGATACTGCTTCACGGGTCGCCTGCAACTGGTCGCTGGCGCCTGTAATATCCATTGAGATGCCATGAGGTATTTCACCAGCAGTGCGCATCGACTCGATTAACTCGGTGCTCACTCGCTCGACACCCGTTTCGAGTGCCACCGAACGTGGTGGAATGATGTTCAGCGTGACGGTTCGACGGCCATTTAACCTACGAATGCTGTCGGTATCGGCAGACTCGTGTAAGTCGGCCAGCGCGGAAAGTGGTAGGACTGTCCCCGATGGCGTGGCGACAGGCAGGGCACGGAATCGATCCACTTGTTGCTCGCTGCCTGCGCTGCTAAACAAATAAATGTCGACCCGGCGGTCGTCGAGGATCATTTCATCGGCGAATGCGCCATCGCTTAGTGCCGCTACCGAGTAGCCGAATCGATCTGCATCCAGACCAACCTCAGCGAGGCGTTCCCAACGTGGCCGAATCTCTAGCTGCGATTGATCCAAACTCAACGAGCTTGGTTCGGAGCTTATCTGCGCGTTATCGAAGAGCGTTTCCGCACGTGCATAGGCGAGACCTGCCACCTGATAAATTTCAGAAAGATTAGAGCCGGAAACGTTCAGGTTGATGCTGCGCGTGCCGCCGTCGTTGCTGGAGATGATGGATCCGCGCGAGGCAAATGAGCGCATGCCTGGCCAGGCAGTGAAACGCGCCTCCAGTGCGACCATTAAGGCGTCAATATCGCCAGGATCTTTGGGGTCAGTGATTATGCTGATACCTTGAGGATCCACGAACATGGTGAAAAACCGCATCGCGGGTATATTTGTCTCGCCCTGATGGAAGCGCTCCGGAACGTCCTCAATACGCTGCTGCAACTCCGGAATTAGCTCTTGCGCAATGCCCTCCATCTCCGTCAGGTTGTAGCCCGGTGGTGCGATCATGCGCGAGAAGATGCGCGCCTCTTCGCCTTCTGGCAGGTACTCGGCCGGTGGTGTCTGCCATAGTACGGTACATACAGCTGCACCAAGCATTCCGCTTAGAACAGCCGCGCGGCGTATCGAACTGCTATAGAACTTGCTGATCCAGCGGCTAATCTGGTCGAACGAACTTACTTCGGCAGACGTGCCTAATGGGTGTTGAGGCAGCAGCCATGCAGCCATGGCCGGGAGCACCGTTACCGCGACTGCCATCGACGCCAGAATGGAGGCGCAGATAGCAATAGCGATATCCGAGTAGAGCTGCCCAGCTTCCTCCTGAATAAACAGCGTGGGTGCAAATACGAGGACAGTGGTTAGCGTACAAGCCAAGACGGCAGGCCAGACTCGGCTTACGCCGGCCACGGCTGCATCGAAAGGCTTGAGACCACGTCGGCGCGATTGGTCAATGCTTTCCAGCACCACGATCGTGTTATCTAGCGTCATGCCAATGGCGAATGCTACACCCGCCATCGAGATCACGTTGAGCGTACGTCCCGCTAGCAGTAAGCCGATGAAGGCGGCGATGGTGCAGATTGGAATGGCAACCGCCGCAACGAAGGTGCTGCGCGCTGAGCGCAGGAAGGCATACATCGTCAGGGTCGCTAGCAGCGTGCCCAGTAGCAGGTTAGTCCATATATTGGTGACTGATGCCTCGACGTAATGCGCGTCTTCATTAACCAGGGTCATCTCGAGGCCCTGTGGCATCAAAACCTCCGTATTGACGACGTCGACCTCTGGCAACACGGCGTATTTAGTCTGGACGACGTTCGATCCCGTTTCTCGCCGTACCGCAAGAATCAAGGCTGGCAATCCATTGTAATAAGACGAACTGCGTAATTCATGATGACTGAGCTGGATGCTAGCGAGGTCGGCTAGTCGAATCAAAGCGCCGTCGCGCTCGGCAACGATCAGCTGGCCGATATCGCTCGGTTCCCTAAAACGCCCAACCGTACGTACCAGCACACTGCGCTTGCCGTTATCCAGATCACCACCTGATCGATCAAGGTTGCGCAGGCGCAAGGTATTGCGGATGTCTGCCATATCCAACCCACGCTCGGCAAGTCGATAGGGATCGACCTCGATGCGAACCTGTCGTTCTTCCGCGCCCATAATCTCGACCAGTGAGACGCCTTCGATGCGTTCGAGGCGCGGCCTAACTTGATCCTCCAAGAAATGGCGCACCATGGCCAGGTCGAGGCTGGCTCCAACTTCCGAGTGAGGCCCGATACGGAAGTACATGAACGGCTGATCTGACGAGGAAATCGTGGTCAGCGCCGGGGCATCAGCATTTTCCGGATATCTTGAGACCTGGTTGAGCGCGTTATTAGTTCTGATCAGGGCCTCGTTAATATCGACGCCGAAAGGGAACTCTAGCTCGATGCTAGCCTGCCCCGTAGTGGCAGTGGAAACCATGCGGCCTAGGTTGGGTAGTATCCGTAGGTACTGCTCCTGCTCGATGAGGATTTCCTGTTCTACGTCACGCGGCGATGCTCCCGGCCAGCGTGTATCTACGCTGATGGTGCGTACCTCCAGGTCGGGGATCATCTGCACCGGTACGCGCAACGCGGCGCTGATTCCCAGTACACACAGTATGAGAATGGCAACCGCGATTAGTGTGCCGTGATGGAGAATACGTTCAAAACCCATATGTTAGCGCTCCACCACATGCACAGGCTGACCATCTGCCAGAGTTTCGTTGCCGCGGATTACAACCCAGGAATCTTCTGTTATAGCGTCGCCAACGACAGCGACCTGGCCATTTAAATCATTGAGAATGCGCACGGTATGCCTGCGCGCCACCGATTGTCCGTCGACATCTTCAACAACGTAGACGCTGTGGTTGCCGTCGGGCTGTCGAAGCACGGCGTCGCGACTGATTGCGATGGCACTGGTATCCGTTTGCGCGAGTGAAATCTCTGCGCGGGCCGAAGTGCCTGGCAACAGGTAGCCATCAGAAACATCCACCAATAATCGTAACAAGAACGTTCTGGTACCAGGATCGGTAACGGGAACCCGCGCACTGACGCGCGCAGGCAACGACGTGCCGTCGAGTGCGTCGGAAAATACACGCACCTGTGCATCTTCGTCGATTTGGCTGAAGCGTTCCTGTGGCACGCGCAGATCCAGCCTGACGCGGTCGGTCGACACCAACGTCAGCACCGGCGTGCCGCGCTGTACCCATTCGCCGACCTCAGCATGTTTCTCCGCTATCACCCCGGGGAATGGCGCTGGGAGCATGTGCCGCGCGACGATCTCTTCTTGCTCGCGCACACTGGCGTGGGCGAAATCGGCTACCGCTCGTGCCAGATCCAGTGCAGCAGTGCGTGCTCCGACCTCCGTAGCCGCGATGGCTCGTTGTTCGTTAAGCCGCTGCGCCTCTAAGACTAGGCGCTCTGCCTCGCGCACGGCGGCGTCCGCCTCAGTTGCCTCGGCACGGATTCGCAAGAGGCCATGGTGTACAACGGTAGGGTCGAGTTCAGCGAGTGTCTGTCCTGCGTCGACAAATTCACCTGAATCCACGTGTATCAGAGAAACCAGTCCGTCGGCGCGAGGAGAAAGCTGTGCTTGGCGTTCAGCGGTTAGGGTTCCGGAGATAGAGAAGCGTTCCCCGAACGTAGCTCGTTCTGCTTGTGCCACAGCGACATGCATCTCTGCAGCCGGTTCATTCGCGCTGACGTGCCTGGGCTGCGCATCGCAGGCGGTAAGTAGAAGTAAGGTGAGTATTGAGCCCCCTCGTTGGGCAACCGAAGTCCACCTCATCGGTTGAGAACCTGAGGAAAGCATTCCGCCGCCGCGCTTTTCCGATAAGCGAAATTGTTGGGCTCCGATGTGATGATATATTCACTCCCATAGCACGCGGCGCTAAAATGAGTGAGGCTTTCAATTGATGGCATCAGAGTTTTGTCCTCTATAATGCTGTTCGTATTTTTGGGCCTAAGCGCCGTATGGAAATGGTCAGATTGTTGGCATGGATGACAATGAGCGCGGGTGACTTAGCGTTTAGTTAGGTCTCGCGGTGTCTGCCAGAGTCGAGTACTCTGCGACCATAAGGGGTGCGTGCAGGTTGGTCTATGCGCGTTTGTCCTGCTTATCTTTGCAATCGTCCAGGAGAACCCATGGATCCCCTATCAGATGTACTCTCGCTACTGAAACCGCGAAGCTATGTCTCCTCTGGAGTGGAGGCTGGCGGTGCATGGTCACTCCAATTTCCGGATCAGCATAAGCTCCTCAAGTGTTATGCCGTAGTCTCCGGCGAATGTTGGTTGGCCGTCGATGGTGTTCCGGAGGCCGTACATCTGCAGAAGGGCGACTGTTTCGTTCTACCGAGCGGACGCCCTTTTCGGTTGGCGAGCGATATGTCGTTGCCACCAGAGCCCTCCAGCAACTATTTTCCCCCACCACGTACTGGCACCGTCGTGAAGGTCAACGGCGGGGGCGATTTCTTTATCGTGGGCAGCCGGTTCGGCGTCAGTGGGGGGCATGCCGATATGCTGATGGGCATGCTGCCGCCCATTGTCCACATCCACAACGAGACAGAACAGGCTGCATTAAGGTGGTCTGTGGAACGCATGATGAAGGAGTTGCACGACCCCGAGCCCGGTGGTTTCCTGATTGCCCAGCACCTCGCTCATATGATGCTGGTACAGGCACTAAGGCTTCATATGGCGGAAGGAGTCATTAACGGTGGGGGATGGCTTTTGGGGGTAGCGGACAAACAGTTGGGGCCGGCAATTAATGCGATCCATGCCGACCCTGCACACCGCTGGACGCTGCAGGCGCTGGCCGAGTGCGCCTGTATGTCGCGCTCGGCGTTCGCTCAGAAGTTCAGGGAAACGATAGGAGCATCGCCCATGGAGTACGTGACGCGCTGGCGCATGATGCTGGCGGGAGAGAAGTTGGAGAACTCCCAAGATCCCGTTTCCGTTATTTCATTATCCCTTGGATACGAATCCGAAAGCGCGTTCAGCACTGCGTTTAAGCGGGTAATGGGAGTTTCTCCGAGGCAGTATAGTCGTGGGGCAACGCCCGCTTCGTATAGCCACGCAGTTGGTCTCAATGGGGCTGGCGTCAACCCAGCATAGATCGCTGAAAGTGATGAAAATAGCGTCTAGGCTCTCTAGCACTCTTTCAAGAACGTGCAGTGACTGCACTGGTTTGCCCAACCTGTTAGTGCTTTTACCCCTATAACAAAACATATTTACCAGGATGTGAGGTATGCACACAATCCAGCTTTCTCGGCGGCAGGCAACACGCTTGCGCCACCCTCTAAATGGAGAAAGCATCATGGTAGTGTTCAGCTTACATGCCTTAAGAAGAACGGACAGGACTGGATTAGGGGCCCGCTCTGCTTTTTTGGCATGCGCCGCTTCGCTGCTTGGCTCGTTGGTCTGCATCCCTGCATATTCGAGCGACGTCGACCAAATCCCGTCCACCGAAGGAAGAACGTACGTGGTTCCTTACGAAGCTGCCGAGGCTCGCTTCACGCCGCTTTACGCTGATAATCCAAACAGCCCTCAGATCTCGGTGCTGTGGGGGAATCCTCAGACTGGCCCATCGGCAGCGCTGTTTCGGTTCCCTCTGAATTATGGCGGTCGCTTCCACAGTCATAGCGCGGCTTACCACCTGTCGCTTATGGAGGGGACTATGAAGCACTGGGATGAAGGTCAGCTTGAAGCGGACGTGCCGATTCAGACAGCGGGCGCCTATTGGTATCAGCCTGGAGGCCAGTTGCACTCTGACAATTGCTTGTCAGAGTTCGGTGTCGCCTTCGTGGTCTTCGATGGTGCGATCGACTCAGCCTACGCCGATTAGCACCTTTAAAAGGGTCGGCCGACAGGTTATCCGGAGTGGCTCAGCCGATCCATTTTTTCCAAGTCGGAGCGCTCCGCCGGGTTGTAGGTCATCAGTTTTAGATCCGGCCGCCCGTCAATCGCAAAGGATGAAAACTCGAAGGTAATTTCTCCTACCACTGCGTGGAAAATTGTCTTCGATCCTTCCCCAGCGGTATGAACATCGTTTGCTCTCCACATGCGCTTGAAATCCGTACTCTTGCTGGATATTTCCGCCACGAGTCCAGCAGATCGCGGGTTCTCCCCCATACGTGCGGTTTCTGCGCGAAAGGTTGCCACTAGAAACCGTGCCACTGTTTCCCAGTCGTTTTGGGCAGCGCGTGTCGCTGGATCAAGGAACATGAGCCTCAATATGTTTCGTTGATCGGGAGGTAGTGCCGGGTAATCCGTGAGCGCTAGTTGAGCTGCTCGGTTCCAGCCAACAATGTCCCATGTCGACGTTGCGACGGTCGCAGGGATCATAGGCATAGCGTCGAGAAATCGTTGTAGTCGTTCCGAGATACCTTCTTGAACAGAGGAGTGGGCTTTCGGCGGGTGACCGATGCCGACCAAGAATAGATGCTCGCGCTCGGCTTCGGTCAGCATCAGCGCCTTAGCAAGGCTTTCGAGTACGCGCACTGATGGTGCGCCCCCACGTCCCTGTTCGAGCCACGTATACCATGTTGTGCTGATATGGGCTCGCTGAGCGACTTCTTCACGCCGAAGGCCAAGTGTCCTCCGGCGCCCTCCGAAACCAAGTGCTAGCGCGTCAAGTCGCTGCCGCCGATCCTTTAAGAAAGCACCAAGGTTATTGGAATCGCAGGAGCTAGCTTGTTAGTCATTATACCCCTATAAAGCCGCTTATTTATCTGGATAAAGATTGATCGATATTCTCTCCCATGACAAGCATTCACTGGGAGGAAGGGGAAGCGTTATGAAGATGTTTTTGACTGATGCGACAGGCTTTTTAGGCATAGCCGTTACGAGAGAGCTACTTGCTAGTGGCCATCAAGTTCTAGGGTTGGCCCGCTCCGGCTAAAGTGCAGATAAGCTCAGGCAGCTAGGCGCTGAAGCACTTCTGTTGGTGGTATTTAATCACTAGGTCATGCGAAATATAGGTATTTATCTCAACAGTTAAAAACAACAGAATAAATATCTCTTCAGAACCCGTCAGGAGCATCCTTATGAAGCTAGGAATTATAACTGGCACTTTATTACTTGCGGCCGCTGTAGCTACTCAGGCTAGCGAGCCTTTACTGTCTCCTTCCGAACCCAATCAGGTCGCCGGAACGTGGCGCATGGTGTCTGCTACATTGGAAAGCGATGGGACTACCGAGCATCCCTACGGTGAGAATCCACAGGGCATGCTGGTTTTCACTGCTGACATGCACTTCGTCGAGGTATTAACCAATGGTGACACCGAGTGTTTTGAGTCAAATTCACGTGGTGGTGGCACCGACGAAGAGAATAGCCGTGCCATGGCTTCGAGTATTGGCTTCTTTGGTAGTTATACCGTCGATGAACAGGGGCGCTTCGCCGGTAATTACGTCGAGGGTTCTACGTTCCCTAACTGGGTGGGCAGTGAAAGAAGCTCGCGGGAGCTTCAACTGAGAGTGGAAGGCGATAGGATGCACGAAACGTTCACTCGCCCTGATGGAGGGCGAGTCAGTGCAGAATTCGTGCGCGTTAGATAGTGCATAAAAAGCCCCGGCAAAGTTCAAGTGCCGCATCGTTGGTGTTCCAACAACGGATATGTTGCACAAGGGGGTTACGTATTCTGGCCTAAAAGCGCAATCGTCAGCTAGTTGAGAGGCTTTAAGGTGAGAGGTGGGACTATCTCTGCCCTTTGGATGCCGGTAATTGGATTGTGATGCCAAATCCACGACCTTCAAGACCGACGCCACATCTTAACTGTCCGCCATGCGAAGTGACCACGCGTTCGACTAACGAAAGGCCCATGCCAATGCCCTGAGTACGATGACCGTTCTCGGCGCGGTAGAATCGCTCGAATACGCGCTCGTAATCGCCATCGGTAATGCCAGGGCCATTATCAGCAACGCTTAGGGTCGCCATTCGAGCATGTCCTTCATCTTCGACCCAAGTTTCCAGCCGTACACGCGTGCCCGGGCCTCCATGACGTAAGGCATTGTCGAGCAGGTTGCGAACCAGTATGCCGAGGTCATCAATGTCGCCATGTACTGGCGCGTGACCTCCTTCGACTTCGATTGATTGGTCACTGCGTAACGCAACCAACTCGAACTCGTCGGCCACCATCCCCGCAATCATTGCCAGATCCACATCCTGCGCGCGCGCGGCGGAACCGCCGGATTCTACCCGCGCGGTATCAAGCAGTTGTTGCGCCAGTCGCGAGGTGCGTTCTATACCAGCGATGAGATGCTCGAGCGCTTCGCCCGCTTCTTCTTGGTCGCTGGCGTGCTGTAGCACCTGCGCCTGAGTCAGCAGCGCTGCCAACGGCGTGCGTAGCTCATGGGCGGCCTCACCGATGAACTCGCGTTCATGCTGAAGCGCCTGCGCCAATCGCGCCATCAACTGGTTGAACGAACGCACCAGCGGCGTGAATTCGTTTGGTAATCCATGTTCGGGCAACGGTGCCAGATCGAGAGGGGCACGCGTAGAGAGCGACTTGCTGACGCGCAGCACTGGTCTCAGCGACCAGTGGATCACCAGCCATATCGCGACACCGATACCGAACAGGAGCAACAGTGCTGTGAGTAGGGTCGGGCCGAGCCATCGCATCAATTCCGCCCGGATGGCCGATGTTGGCACGCCGACCTGCACCTGCACCCGTTGGTCGGCATCGCTGACGGCGAATACGCGCCAGGACACGCCAGCAACGGTTGCATCGGCAAAGCCATCAACGAAGTCCGGCGCCATCGGGTGCGCGGGTGCCGGACGCGAAGACATCAATCGTCGCCCAGTGCCATGCTCCCAGGCTTGGAAACCGAGCGCTCCGAACTTGCCTTCCGCTGGCACCGTCTCGCCGCTGAGCAGAAATTGCTGTTGTTGGCCTGCGGTGGCGATGTCCGCAGGCAACGACTGCAGTATCTGCTCGGCAATATTGCGCAGCATGCCATCTATCTCGCCACCCTGGCGCTCCAGTACGTTTACGTACTGAATGGCGAACCCGATAGCCCAAGTAGAGAGCAGCACTGTGGCCAGCGCAACCAGCAACCGCGTGCGTAGCGCGCGCATTAGTGTTCATCCCCGAGGCGATAGCCGAATCCAAGCTCCGTTACCACTACGCCATCGCCGAGCTTGCGGCGCAGTTGGTGCACGAAGACCGCAACGGTGTTGCTGCCGATCTCCGTATCGTCGCCGTAGAGCCGATCTTGCAATTGATCACGACTGAGAACACGACCACGCGACTCGAACAGTGCCAGCAGTAGACGGAACTCGTGCGCACTAAGGCTAATACGCTGACCTTCACGGGTCACAACCCGCGCAGCGGGATCGATCTCGACATCACGCCACCGCAACACGGGGGTTACTGCGCCACGGCTGCGGCGCAGTACCGCGCGAAGCCGCGCCAGCATTTCGTCGCGCTGAAACGGCTTGACGATGTAGTCGTCAGCACCAACGTCAAGCCCGCGGACGCGGTCGCTCAACTGATCGCGTGCGGTAATGATCAGCACCGGCGTCGGGTCGTAGCGACTGCGCATCGAGGACAGCACCTCCAATCCTGAGCCGCCCGGCAGCCCGAGATCAAGTAGAACCGCGACGAATGCGTGGTCGACCAGCGCTGTGTGTGCGGATGCAACGTCTTTGCAATGCACAACGCGCCAGCCTTCCTGACCAAGGGCGGATGACAGCGCACGACCCAGCATGTGGTCGTCTTCAACAAGGAGGATCGCATCCATAGCGGGCAGCTCGAGTAATAAGGGGAGGGCAGCGATATTCCTACAGCGACATTAATAACGGATTAAGGCATGTACTTAAAGACTGTTAGGTGGCCGGCGATTGCTGGACACGGTCGCTTACAGTGGTAACAACTTTGCCCTAATCGTCGGAAACGCAAATTAATCTCGCCAGTAAAAACTGTTTAATATGTTACTGCCTATGAGAGGAGTTAGGTACTCAACTGATCTTACTTCTTCTTAACGTAAGGTGCGGATCATGACTAGCTGGAAAGCTTCTGATACTCCCTCTCAACGTTGCCGTACTTGTTCACTTACTTAACGATGCAGGAAGAACAAGTTAGCCTACCCGGCCAGTTAGTCGACTGCCACCTCCCGAATATTGTCTAGGAGTTCGACAAAATAGGGATTCCAGGTCAGGCGAGCATGATATTTTTCCTCTTCGCTTTGCCCCCATGCACCGAACCAAAGATCTTCAGGGTTGGCGGGGCGGGGTATATCGTCCTGACCATTCTCAAACATGATGTAGCTTCCTGCTTCACCGTAATAGGCGTTTTCAGGTGCAAACAGCACGTTCATATGAGAGAAGGTGCTAATGCGTCGATCGGGTAGGCTACTGCTAAGGGTGGTAACACGTGGATCGTTCAGGTTGGGCGGGCTTTCACCGTACCAAACGAAGCGTGATTTGGGATTGGGAAAGCGGTTTTGAAAAGCAGTGAGCATCGTATTGGCGACAAGGACACTATCATGTTGACTCATCGTCATCAGGACAGGTTTGTCAAATTGTGCGCTTTTGAGGTTTTTTTGCACGGTGCTGACCGAACGATAATAGAGAGAGGCCCCGCGACTAGGAAGCGACTGGTAAGTAGCGATATTGTCTTCGTCATCGATATTAAGCCAGTCCCAAAAATAGGAAATGGCCGGGGTGAGAAACAGGTAGTTGGTATCGGGATAAAACCCAGGGGAAAACAGCAGTAGCCCATCGACATTGTCATCTGTATACGCATGAGAGGTGACCAGATTACCGCCAGTTGAGAAACCGCCAAGCCAAAGTTCATCGACCTCGACTGCCAGCAGGTTGGCGTGATGGGCAATGATTTTTCCCCAATCCTTATTATCAGCTAGCATCAAATCGGCAGGACGTGTGCCGTGGCCAGGCAGAAGGATAGAGCGAACCAGCCAGCCGTCATTCGCCATGGCGGTGGCGATATCAATGAAATACCACGGGCTGGCACCCAGTCCGTGCACTAAAAGGATACCGTGCTTCGCCGGTTCATCAGGGCGAATTTCGAACGGTGTATTGAGCTCTATTTCAAGCTCCCGATCTTCACCGATGAAGGCGCGGTTATCGGCAATCCATGCACGGGTTTCGCGCACATATTGTTCAAAATTCTCTTGCTCATATGGAGGTAGACTTTCTGAAGGTCGAAAACGTGGGGAATCTGGCGGTAAAGCACAGGAGTTCAGCAAGAGAAGTAAAAGTAGGATGTTAAGACGGCGAAACATGAACCACTCCATTTTTAGGAGCTTGCTTCTGACAGAGGGTTACCGCGTCCTATCCTTAGAAGGGGCGGGTAAACGGGCTGTGCGCTGGCAAACGAGTAAAAATATGATTAATGGATTAAAACTACTTAACTATTCAAGACAAACCCGGGCAGCACAGCTTCGGCTTCGATAGCGACTAACCATTCCGGTTCGGCAAGGCCGTACACAATTAACCAAGTGGCAGCAGGCGGCGCGATAGGGAAGCGATGCTTCAGCGCCTCCATCACCACTTGTTGATCGTAGCGAGCGTATTCGGCTAAGTAGATTCTCAACATCACCACTCGTGAGAGATCGCCGTCGAGGCCTTTTAGCAACCGCTCGACATTGTCCAGGGCCGCTTCAGTCTGCTCGGCCAGTTCGGGACCCGCCAAATCTCCTTGGATATCGACCCCCACCTGACTGGACATTAGCAACCGGGTGCCACCCTGCACTATAACTGCCTGACTATGGCCTTCGGTCAAAGTATCGGGAAGGTTAGATGGGTTGAGGGGTTTGCGCCTTAAAATATGCATGACAACCTTCTTCGTAAGTTCATCGGTGTGCTTGCAAGGATTACCGATTGAGCAATTGCGCTTATGCTAGACGGGCCTATGTATCAATATCGGCCTTCTCTAACCCTAAGCATGATCTAGCCATATTAAATGGCGGGACAGTTTTGGCGTGATAACGAACAGCGCTACGTTGAGTGTTTCGAAGACAGACCCCTGAAATTGCGCTGCTACGCTATCGTAAAAATCTGGAATTTTCATAGTCGATACTCCCTTCTTAATACGCAATGAGAGCACTTTACTATGGCTGAGCTTTAATAGTGTGTCGTACTTGTATCAGTTTGTCTCAGCGCTAAAACAACACATTTGCTTGAATATTTAATGGCAAATAGAACTTATTTAATGTTACTTAGCTTAGCTGTCACATTTGGCGACAAAACGTCGAAGAGCTTGGCATATCGTGGGTATATCTACCCCTTAATATTCCCCTGTTCGCTGCAGATCTGAAACCCTTAAATGGTTCTGGACGGATACAAGGTAGTTATTAATACCAAGCAGGAGTGGCTCTCTTAATTCTCGAAGATCACTTTAATTGTTTGGGTTAACTCAAAATTTATTGATGCTTAAGCCACGGTTTAGGCATGAGGAGTGAATCATGAAAATGTTAAACGCAGCGTTAGTTATTATATTAATGCTTGTCTCTCATACAGCACTTGCGGAGCGGGGGACGGCTAAAGATAACAGCGTTCCTTATGTCGACGTGATAACGATGCATCAAGGCTACGAGACCCGGGAATTTTCACCGTCTGAACTGACCGACAGAAACCCTTAAAAGGTTCTGACAGCATGTGATATCTGATAAAGCTGCCAAGCAGGTCTAGATCAAGTAGCACAGCGACGAATGGGTGCTCAACCAGCGCGGTTCGTGCAGATATCACATCTTTGCAATGTACGACGCGCCTCCTCTTCTGGCCGAGAGCGCACGATCAAGAATGTGGTCGTCTTCAACAAGCAGGATCGCATCCATAGCGGGCAGCTTGAGTAATAAGGGGAGGGCAGCGATATTCCTACATCGACATTAATAACGGATTAAGGCCTGTGCTTAAAAGCTGTTAGGTGGCTGGCGATCGCTGGATACGGTCGCTTACAGCGGCAACAACTTTGCCCTAATCGTCTTAAACACAAATTAATCTCACCGGTAAATACTGCGACATCAGCCGCTTCGACTGAGTATTAAAGACGCCTTTGTGGTGTGCTTCAACCCAGGACGCTATCCAATGAGCAGAACCAAGACTTCGGTGGCACAACGTCCACGTCTATTGAAAACCCTCTTCAATCTCCGCCTTGAGGAGGTTGGGCCTGTGCTAATTGCAGCACTGTTCTTCTTTTGTATATTGACCGCATTGATGCTGTTGCGCCCTGTTCGTGATGCGCTAGGTATGGAACGCGGTATCGAGAGTGTCCGTTGGCTGTTTATCGGTACCGCATTGGTGACGCTGGCAGTGAATCCACTGTTCGGCTGGCTGGTCAGTCGCTTGAAGCGACTACAGTTCATCGGAGCGACCTACACATTCTTCGTGCTGAGTTTGGTGGCCTTTTGGGCATTGCTGGTGTTCGCGCCCGCCGCCGTGGGTCAGCGCAGTGGACAGGTATTTTTTGTTTGGTTCAGTGTGTTCAACCTGTTCGTCACGATGGTGTTCTGGGCGTTGCTGGCTGACCGCTTCACCAGTGAGCAGGGCAAACGTTTCTTCGCCCTTATCTCGGTCGGTGGCACCCTCGGCGCGATTTTTGGCCCGTGGCTTACGTCGCAACTGGCCCTGCCATTGGGTACGCCCAGCCTGCTGCTTGTCGCCGGTGGTTTCTTGCTGCTAGCTCTCTCTTTGGCTTGGCTGCTGGTGCGTGTGGCACCGGATCAGGCTAGCTCTGACACGCCCACCCCCACGGCCGGATTCATTAGCGAATACGAGCGTATAGGTGGCAGCGCCTTGGCAGGTCTACGTGCCGTTTTCCGATCACGCTATCTGACCGGTATCGCTGGGTACATCCTGTTAATGACTGTGCTCGCAACATTTATCTACTTCACCCGCCTGCAGATGGTCGCAGCGGTATCAGATAGCATCGATGCGCGTGCGGAAATACTAGGCAACATCGATATGTGGACGCAGGTAGCGGTACTGATTCTGCAACTTTGACCGGTAAGATCATCCAGCGCTTCGGCCTGGGTGTGGCGCTGGCGATTTTACCGGTGGCTACCGCCCTTGGCTTTATCGGGTTGGCGATATACGGGTCGTTCGTGGTGTTAATCCTTCTAGAGGCTACTACGCGTGCGCTTCAACGTGGCGTCACCCGACCAGCAAGGGAGGCGCTATTTACGGTGGTCGGACGAGAAGACAAGTACAAGGCCAAGGCCTTTGTAGACACCTTCATTTACCGTGCTGGTGATGTTGTTGGTGCCCAAACTGAGGGCGCGCTTGGGCGATTAGGGCTGGCAGTAGGGGGACTGGTGAGTGTGGTCGTACCTCTGGCATTAGTCTGGGCTGCGCTGGGCCTCTGGATGGGTCGCGCGCAGGCCGCCCGAGCACTAACGCTAACTAACGGTGGGCCTGGCGGTGGAAACGTAGGCCTTGAACAACCGATAGAAAAGAGCGTGAGTTCTTCAGTCCCAGAGGTGCTATCAGGTGTTACCCAAACTCAAGCCAAGCCGTGGCTATGAGAATCACGAAATGAATATGTCAGTACGAATTAGGGACGGTCTACTGCTGAGGCCTGATCAAAATGGCGTAGGACGCCTCGTGCTGAGATTGAGCTGGCATTACTTATCTATCGATGTATATCAGTAACTAAAAATGAGGAAAGAAAAATGTCTAATGTATTGCGCATCCGTCTTGCTGCCTTTGGTGTGCTTTTGATCTGTCTATTTTTCACGGCTAGTGCACAGGCGCAGAACCAGCCCAAACCCGATTGGAGCCTTGACGACATGCCCTCCCAGGAAGGACGCATTTTTCTGGTCACTGGCGGAACCAGTGGTATGGGGTATGAGGACTCAAAAGCCCTCGCGGCTGCGGGGGCCCAGGTAGTGATCGCGGCACGCAATCCCGAGCGGGGACAGGAGGCGATTGATCAGATCAAACAGGAGGTGCCTGATGCTCAGGTGACCTTTGAGCCCTTTGACTTAGCCGATCTTTCCTCAATCCGTGATCTGGGCCAACGCCTCAACGCCTCACTACCCCGACTGGATGGCTTGATCAACAACGCCGCCATCATGGCGCCTCCAGAGCGTAGTACGTCCGCAGAGGGCTTTGAGATGCAATTCGCCATCAACTATGTCGGGCACTTCGTCCTGACTGCAGAGCTATTACCGCTGTTACGCAACAGTGATGCGCCTCGCGTCATTACGCTGTCGAGTATCGCTGCCCTCCGCGGCAGCATCAATTTTGACGATCTTCATTCCGCTCAGGCCTACGAACCAATGACGGCCTATGCGCAGTCCAAACTGGCGGGCCTGATGTTTGCATTCGAACTGCAGCGGCGCAGCGCTGCGGCAGGCTGGGGCATCCAGAGCATGGCCGCCCACCCCGGTGTTGCGGTAACCGAACTGGTTGCTCGCGGCCCCGGATTGGATAGTGAGCAGGGGCGCCAGTGGTCTGCCAACCGCGAACACCTCCAGACGGCAGCCCAAGGTGCAGTGCCGACGCTATATGCTGCCACTGCGCCTGACGCACAAGGTGGCGCCTACTACGGGCCGACTGGAGAACGGGAGGTTAGTGGCCCGCTTGGCCTGGCGACCGTCCCCTCTGTGGCCAATGATATTGCGATCGCTGCTCGCCTGTGGGCGGTCACCGAAGAGATCGCCGGCACACATTATCCATCAAGTGCCCCTTAACCAATCCTGACTAAGCTGATCTGCCGTTCATCCAGCTTGTTAACCATGGTTTAGCGGTGACCTTTTGAAGCAAGCGACATGGCTGGGTCGAATTTATCGATCACCAGTAAAGGCTTCCCTGTCGCTGTATGCAGTATCCCAGTGCATACGGCGGCCTCAGCCAATATAAGCAGGAGAGTCAGTATGAAACGCATTTTTTTTAGAAACAGAGCCATCGAACTGGCCGGAATTATCCATTTTCCTAACGGGTTCGACGAAACCAAAACCTATGCTGCACTCGTTCTAGCCACGCCAGGTAGTAGTGTAAAGGAGCAGGTTGGCGCGATTTACGCAATGAAGATGGCGGAGCAAGGATTCGTGACCCTTACTTTCGATCCGTCATATCAGGGAGAAAGTGGCGGGGTGCCGCGAAATCTCGAAGACCCATCCGTTCGGGTCGAGGACATCCGTTGCGCCGTTGATTATCTGATGACACTGCCTTTCATAGACGAGTTACGCGTTGGGCTGCTGGGAATTTGCGCCGGTGGTGGATACGCGGTCAAAGCGGCGCTTACCGACCGGCGCTTCAACGCCATTGGAACGGTCGTGGCTAATGATATAGGTCGAGCATTCCGTGAGATGCAGACAAGGGAAGACCTCCTCAAAATGTTGGAAGAAATAGGCAGGCAGCGTACAGACGAAGCACGCGGAGCCGAACCGAGGTTTGATCCTTGGATTCCTGAC
Source organism: Vreelandella sedimenti (assembly GCF_013416325.1). GTDB lineage: Bacteria > Pseudomonadota > Gammaproteobacteria > Pseudomonadales > Halomonadaceae > Vreelandella > Vreelandella sedimenti. The sequence goes on along the minus strand of NZ_JACCGK010000011.1, from coordinate 179,702 downwards.
AGCATAAAAATAGCAGAAGCCGTTGGCATTACGGATCCGGAAGTACTAGAAGCTGTCACGTTCTATCGGGAGTCGCGCTATCGCCACCCCAACTCTAGTAATCGCTTGCTCTTCACCAGCTATATCCACCTGCTCGGCTTTGATGCCTTTAACTTGGTACCTGAACTGCTGACGCAGCCTCTTCAAGTGATCGTTGGGGGGCGCCGCGGTAACACTGGTCAATACAAAAATGGTAAAGCGCTGTTCAATAGTTCACCTGCCGCTGAGAAAGACTTCTTCGTTGTAGAAGGGGCCAGCCACTACGACTTGTACCACAAGCCCGATTACGTCAATCAAGCCATTGAACGTCTCACTCTGTTCTATTCGAAACATTTAAGTCCTAATCCGTCATATCTGGCGCTTCTGGAAGCCCAGGCTCGGACACAACCTTCGTGCCGAGCGTCTTAAACGCAAATTAATCTCGCCAGTAAATACTGCTGCATACGGAAATGCCTATGAGCTGATTTATTCACTCAACTGATCTTTCTTCTTAACGCGAGGTACGCCCCATGACCAACTGGACAGATTCCGACATCCCCTCTCAATGTGGCCGTACCGCGGTCGTCACTGGCACAGGTGGGCTTGGACTAGAAACCGCATTGGCGCTGGCTCGCGCTGGCGCGAGCGTCATCCTTGCAGGCCGAAACCCATCAAAAGGGGCGGCGGCCATTGATCGGATTCGCCATGATGTTGTTAACGCGAATGTGTGGTTTGAGGAACTAGATCTCGCTAATCTCGATTCAATTGCAGCATTTGGTAAGCATCTGCACTCCTCATTTGACAGTATCGATCTCCTTATCAACAACGCAGGGGTTATGGCGCCCCCAGATCGGAAAATGACGGCCGATCATTTCGAACTACAGTTTGGTACGAACTATCTTGGCCACTTTGCTTTGACGGCCCAGCTATTGCCGCTTCTGTGTAATGGTAATCATCCGCGTATCGTCACTCTATCAAGCGTTGCCGCTCGTAGCGGTGCGATCGACTTCGACGATTTGCAGTCCGGGCGCAGCTATAAACCAATGGTTGCCTATGGCCAGTCAAAACTGGCCTGCTTGATGTTTTCTCTCGAATTGCAACGTCGCAGCGATGTCGCAGGATGGGGCATCCAGAGTATTGCGGCGCATCCAGGCGTTTCACGCACCGACTTGTTGCCCAATGGCGCTGGAGCACAAAGTGTCGTGGGGATCATCCGTCGTTACCTTTGGTTCCTGTTTCAGCCAGCAGCGCAGGGGGCGTTGCCAACACTTTTCGCCGCTACGTCACCGCAGGCGCAAGGTGGTGCCTATTACGGACCCGATAGGTTTGGTGAAACCCGAGGCTATCCTTCCGCGGCCAAACTTCCTCCACAAGCACTGGATCTAGAAGTTGCAATCAGGTTATGGGAGGAGTCGGAACGATTGACGGGAGCACTGTTTTCCCTTGAGGAAATTCAGAATTCCAGCGTCGCTGATAAACGAAATATAAGCCTCAATTGATTCGCTGGCCGCTAGCGAGTCTTTAGTCTGCCGCCTTTTTTCGTATCTCTCTCAAATCTACTACTACAGCCTTCTATCAAAGTAGCGTAGTGCGGAACCAGACAACTTATGAACGATATCCCAATACATCGACCAATAGCTCCAGATCGATCCGCTGAGTTCAGCGGCACACCGATCTCTACAGTGATTGTAAAAAAACAGGTAAACATGTGGCGGCGAAAAGTGAGCGCCATGCTTTTATTAGCGGGGTTGGCCGTACCGTACTCGGCGGTGAGCGCGCAGTTAATAGAGTCAGAGCCCACCTATTCAGTGACTGATTTCGACTGGGTGGATCAAGATCGTTCGCGCCCGGTACCCGCACGACTGTACTGGCCTACGGCGGCTACGCCTGAAATGTCGGTGCCGTTGGTCGTGTTTTCACACGGCATCGGTGGTTCGCGGGAAGGTTACAGCTATCTCGGAAAACACTGGTCGGCCCAGGGCGTTGCCAGCCTACATGTACAGCACGTAGGCAGTGATGAGGAATTGTGGCGAGGCAATCCATTTCGGATGGTCGATCGCCTGCAAGCTGCAGCGCGGGAAACGGAGGCCATCGAACGTGCCGCCGATGTACGCTTTGCGCTTGACCAAATGCTTTCGGATGAAATGGGCAGCCGCGGTGTTGCAGTTAACCGTCAGCGCCTCGTTATTGCAGGCCACTCATACGGCGCGAATACCACACTACTCACGATTGGCGCGCAAGTTGTGAGAGAAGGCCAAACGATTGACTACTTGGATTCACGCTTTTCCGCGGCAGTCTTGATCTCCGCACCGCCGTTCTATGGGGAGTCCGACGTGGCAACGGTGCTTAACAATGTGTCGATCCCTACCATTCACGTCACTGCGACCGATGATGTGATCCAGATCCCAGGCTATCACTCGGGCATAGAGGATCGGATCGATATCTTCGATGCGATCACCAGCCCGAACAAGTTTCTGGCCGTTTTTCGGGGCGGTTCCCACAGCATATTCACTGATCGCACCCTTACCGGCGGTCGTGCGCTCAACGCCAAAGTCAAAGTCGCCACCGCCGATTTGGCCTTAGCTTTCTTCGACTTAGTCTTTGAGGGCGACGGTGAAGCGCTTGCGGAATGGCAAATCACTTGGCAGTCGATCTTGGCGAGGGCTCCAGAACCGATGTCGCATGATGCTGCACAAGGTGACAGCCACGACAGCCACTGGACTAGCGACGAGCTACTCACAGCCAGCATGAACTTCATGTAAGTACCCACAAGGGGGGAGGCGATTTAAGGTCTATCAGCCGATTACCTATGCAAAACGGGTAAAACCGAGGAGAAAGAGCATGGTTGAGTTTGTGGTTAATGGAGCGTCGGTAAGCGTCGAGACAGATTCCAGCAAGCCCCTTCTTTGGGTACTTCGTGAGGATCTGGAATTGCTCGGGCCGAAATACGGATGCGGTATTGCTCAATGCGGGGCTTGCCGTGTCCTCATTGATGGAGTGTCGAGCTTTTCCTGTATAACGCCGGTTGGCTCTGTGGCAGGCGCATCGGTAGTCACTGTCGAGGGTCTTGCGGATGCGGAAGGTCGTTTATCGATCATTCAGCAAGCCTGGCTGGATGAGCAGGTGCCGCAATGTGGTTATTGTCAACCAGGTTTCATTATTGCTGTCACAGCGCTGCTGGAATCGACGCCGCGACCAACAGATACCGACATTGATGAAACGATCACCAATATTTGTCGCTGCGGCACTTATCCGCGTATTCGCCGTGCCATTCATCGTGCCGCCGCCATGCTAGCCGAGCGCTGAGGAGACAGCCATGCCTCTTTTACTTTCCCGACGTGCCTTTCTGCTCACCGGTGCGGCCCTTGGTGGCACCGCCCTTGTTGCCGCTGTAGGTGGCGTCGGATACCTAGCGTTGGTCGATGTGGATGGCCTCGATGGATATGTCGATGGTGATCGTGCTGTGCTCAATGCGTTCCTTACTATCCATGAAGATGGCCGCGTAGTGGTTAACGTGCCACGTACCGAGATGGGGCAGGGCATCCATACCGGTCTCGCCATGGTGGTGGCCGAGGAACTTGATATTCCCTTCGATGACCGTATCAGCGTTGAGTTTCCGGTCGAACCTCTGCCTGCCTATGCTAGCTGGTTCAACGTCTTGCAACAGCGTCCCGAGGAAGCCAGCGGGCCTGTGGTCTGGATCGGACGGCGGGTGCTCGGGCTTCTTGGCTTTATCGCGACCGGCGCCTCGGCATCAACGATGGCACTGTGGTATCCGATGCGTTTGGCAGGTGCCGCTGCCCGACAGATGCTGCTTGCCGCCGGTGCCGCGCGTCTTGGCGTCCCGGTAAATCAGCTGACAACCGCCGATGGTTTTGTTCGGCACGAGGCCTCGGGCCAAAGTTTGTCCTATGGCGAGCTGGCTCGAGAGGCATCTGTTTTGCCGCCGCCCAATGATCCCCCGCTGAAACCGGCATCTGATTGGCGGCTGATTGGCCGGTCGCAGCCCCGTGTGGATCTTCCCGCCAAGATCCGAGGGGAGCCGGTCTTTGGAATGGATGTGGTTCAGCCTGGCCTGCTGTATGCCTCTATCCGCCATGCGCCGGTTTTTGGAGCGCAGGTGGCTCGGGTCGTGAACGAGGCTGAGGTGCGTACCGTTGCCGGCGTTAGAGATGTCGCGATCATTGATGGGCGTCAGGTGGCCGTCGTGGCTGAATCCTGGTGGCGTGCTGAACAGGCAGCCCAGCGTCTCGATATTGAGTGGGCGCAAACCGACGGGGATGGCATTAACAGCGCCGAGATGTCCGCAAGGCTGCAAGCTGCGCTTGGCAGCGATGCGCCGTACGAAAATATCAATGACGGTGATGTGGAGGCCAGCATAGCTAACAGCTCCATGTCTGTAATCGAGAAAACCTATGAGGTTCCCTTTCTGACGCATGCCTGCATGGAGCCGATGAATGCGACCGTGATCGTACGTGAAGATGGGACGGCCGAGGCCTGGGTTCCTTCCCAGTCTCCCCTGGGGGTGCGTACCGGTGTGCAGCGAGGAACGGAATGGGGAAGCGTAGAGCCCACCTCAATCACATGCAACATCACCATGAATGGTGGTGCTTTTGGTCGACGCGGTGATCTAGACGTTGCGGCCCAGGCAGCCTTCCTGGCCACTCGGCACCGAGGCCGGCCGGTCAAGCTGATTTGGTCGCGTGAGGAGGACGTCGGCCGCGGCCTCTACCGCAGCCATGCTGCCGCACGCCTGCGTGCTGTCCTAGGGCCCGACGGTCTGCCCAGCGCTTATGACGCACTGGTTGCGGCTCAATCGGTCATTGAATCTGTCGCTGGCCGCAACTTGCCGTTCAACCCCGGACCCGACGGCGATCGTCTGACCGTCGAAGGGGGGGACAAGCTGCACTATGCCATTCCCAACCGACGCATTCGCAGCCAGCATGTGGCCAGCCACGTGCCGATCGGGCTCTGGCGCTCGAACGGCTTTTCTTTCAATACCTTCTTCACCGAGAGCTTCATCGACGAATGCGCACTGGCGGCGGGGAGAGACCCATTGGACTACCGCCGTGCCTTGCTTCGAAACAGTCCGCGACATTTGACCGTGCTCAATCGGGTGGCGGAGATGGCTGGATGGGGTTCAGCCATGGCCCCCGGCCGTGGCCGCGGCATCGCCATCGAAGAGTGCTATCGCAGCGTGGTCGCCCAGGTTGCTGAAGTCACTGTTGGGGAAGATGGTGTTGTCACCGTGGATCGCGTTTTCTGCGCTATCGATGTAGGAATGGTGATCAATCCTGATGCTGTGATCGCTCAGATGGAGGGTGGAATCGCCTTTGGCGTGACAGCCGCGCTGATGAGTAGCATTACGCTGGAAAGTGGCGCGGTCGTGGAATCGAATTTCCACGATTTCCCGATGCTGCGCCTAGCGAACGCACCCGAGATTGAAGTCACGATCGTCGACAGCGGCCTGCCGCCTGGCGGGGCGGGTGAGCCCGGAATCGTGCCCATCGCAGGGGCCATCGCCAATGCCCTTCAAGCCGCCACGGGCCGACGGATACGCTCACTGCCACTGACCACTACTGAAACCATAGCTGAACGCCGCACGCGAACCGTTCTACCTACCTCTGCGGTGTGAAGAGAGGGCTCACAGTAGCTTGTGACAGGAGAGTACAGCCTATGAACTTCGATCCAGTTAGTACCATTACCGCATGGCTCAGTGCCTATGGCTTGATAGCACTTTTTGCTATCACTTTTGCGGAGCGTTTCGTGCCGGTAATACCTTCCTATGGATTACTGCTTGCTGTTGGGATTGCAGCAGCGGAAGGAACTTGGTCGCTGTCAATTGCTTTCCTGGTGACCGTTACAGGCAATACCTTAGGGGCTACCGTCTTCTTTTACATTTTTAGAGGGCTTGGTGAGTCACGCTCTATGCGGTTTCTCAACAGATTAGGGAGATTTTTCGGAATGCCTGCTTCTCGCATCACTCACTGGATTACATCTTTTCGGCGAAACCAGACCGTACTGGCCTTTGCGCTCCAGCTCGTGCCTACCGTCAGGCTATTCGCTCCTGCCTTTGCGGCTCTTCTACGCTGTCACTCAGGGAGTTTCCTGTTGGCCTCGGCTGCTGGAGTCGTGATTTGGAACGGCCTATTTATTAGCATCGGTTACTTCGCTTCCCATTGGTCAGCTGCTGAAAATACAACGGTTCTAACCCTGGTAGCGCTAGGTTTTCTGTTGTGTTTAGAAATTGCCCTGTTTTGGCTTATGCGACGGGTATCAAGTCGGCGGAATGTAATAAGAAGCACCGAATGCGCGCATGCAACCGACTTTCTTCCATCTATAACTCGCGTTCAGGAGCATCGGTTATGAAGCAGTGCACGACCACGAATACATCATTAAGTTTTTTCCTGGCATGGGCCAGAAATCCTCTACTTGTCGCTTCCGTTATACCGTCAGGAAGCGCGCTAGCTGGTCTTATCACTTCTGAAATCTCGCGCGAAACTGGGCCCGTGATAGAACTTGGGCCTGGAACCGGGGTATTTACGCGCGCATTGATTGAACGTGGTGTTAAACAAGAGGATCTGACGCTGATTGAATCCATGCCTGAGTTTGCGGTTGCACTCAGTATTCTCTATCCGCAGGCCCAGATACTGAGAATGGACGCCACTCGCCTTCGGATGGTCGACCTTTTCGATGGGAAACCTGCTGGTGCGGTCATTAGTGGCCTGCCATTACTTTCTATGTCACCGCGTAAAGTGATCGCGGTTCTGTCGGGGGCGTTTCGTAAAATGAGGCCAGAGGGTGTGCTCTATCAGTTCACTTATGGTGCTCGCTGCCCCGTTTCACAGCGGTTCCAGCATCATCTTGGGATTAAAGCGGAACTGCTAGGCCGCACGTTAGCCAATCTTCCCCCGGCGACGGTCTACCGTTTCCGTCGGGTCACTTCCACGCATTAGCTACCAGTGCTTGGGTCGGGTCATGCTGATATTGCCGCGTGTCATTTTATTCGGTTTTGCTGACAGGGAAATTGGATTGACCCGTCGACGTCCGTGCCAAAAACGGAGGATACATAGCTGCTCGCCTGAACAATACCAGCACGTCTGGCAGTGATTCCATCAAGTATCCTGGACGATCGCAAAGATAAAGCGGATTTCTGAGCATAGATAGTACTTCTCCGACGGCCTATCTTTTAGAGGCGCACGAAGCAACCTCCTCTCACTGCAGCCCTGATATGAATATAACGGTATGAAGACTACCAACGAATCCCCTCATCTTGCCGCTTTGCTGCTGTTCGCCACGGGCATATTAGCGGGTTTTTTTGCCCTGGCTACTGCTGTAAAGGCGCAGGAAACTGGCAGCGAGAGGCTCTTTCAACAACGATGTGGTTCCTGTCACAGCCTTCAGATTGGCCAGAACGGAATTGGCCCGCATCTCGCGGGTGTTATCGGCCGCGCTGCCGGCAGCATCGAAGGGACCCGCTATTCGGATGCTATGCGTGATTCAGGCATCGTCTGGGACAATCGCTCGCTCGACACGTTTCTTGCGGCGCCGCATGAGGTGGTTCCAGGCACTCGGATGACCGTCACCGTCCCCGACGACACTCAGCGTGCGGCGATCATCGACTATCTCGAAAATCAGTAACCCTCCCAGGAGAAGCCGTCATGACAGCGTTTACAATCAATGGGCGTGTGGTGGATGTCGACGCCGCGCAAGACACGCCGCTTCTATGGGTGATCAGGGAGCATCTGCAGCTCACTGGCACCAAGTTCGGCTGCGGCATCGCGCAGTGCGGAGCCTGTACGGTTCATATCGATGGCGCGCCGACGCGCTCCTGCGTGACTTGGCTCGAGGACGTGGCTGGCCGTGAAGTAACAACGATTGAGGGGCTGTCGCCAGATGCGAGCCATCCGCTTCAAAAGGCCTGGATCGACGAACAGGTGCCGCAATGCGGCTATTGCCAGTCCGGACAGCTCATGCAAGCAGCGGCACTTCTTGAGAGTAACCCCAATCCCACGCGTGAGCAGATCATTGAACATATGGACGGTAATATCTGCCGCTGCGGAACCTATGTACGGGTTATCAGCGCCATACAGCGCGCCGCACGGGAGGCCTGAGACATGACCAAGACAGTCAAGATTTTCAGTCACGCGATTTCTCGGCGCAGCTTCCTTATTTCGGTTGGAAGTCTCGGCGTTGCGGTTGCATTCGGTGGCCTAGTTCGTAATGCCTTTGGCGCAACAATGTCGTTGGTCGGTGAGGGCGATTACCTCCCGAATGCGTGGGTGACCATCGCGGGCGATGGAACCGTGACGATCATGTCGCCTGCCTCCGAGATGGGGCAGGGCATCATGACCACTCTGCCGCTTCTCATCGCGGAAGAAATGGATGCTGATTGGGAGATGGTTCGCATTGTTCAGGCTCCATCCGATGCGGATAAATACGGCAATCCTGGCTTCTATGGCATCCAGCTCACGGGCGGCAGCGAATCTACGCGCGGCTATTATGAGCTGCTACGGCTTACCGGCGCGCAGACCCGTAAGGTTCTCCTGTCGAGCGCGGCCAACATGCTGGACGTGTCAGTGGGCGAGCTCACAACAGAACCGGGCAGGGTCGTACATGCACGAACCGGCCGCTCACTCAGTTATGGCCAGATCGCCACAGATGGTTCGCTTCCCGATCCGCTGCCGCAGGTAACCGAGGCCGATCTGAAGCCGACCGATCAATGGCGCTATATCGGCAGGCGTGACATCCCCCGCATCGACCTCCCTTCGAAGGTCGACGGGAGTGCAGTCTATGGCATTGATGTGCAGCTTCCCGACATGCTGTATGGCGCAGTATTGCGGGCGCCTGTCCAGGGTGAGCAACCCGAGAGAATTGACGACTCGGAAGCCAGGGCCCTGCCTGGCATCACGCATATTGTTCCGCTCTCCTACGGGGTCGGTATCATTGGCGAGACGGTCGAGGCGACGCGGCGGGCCAAAGATCTGCTTAATGTGACGTGGAGCACATCCTCACGGGTTCGCAACTACACAAGCGACCGCCTGCTGGAACATTATCGCGATGTGGGGCGCGATCTCTCGCAAACGGGCGTTGAGGCGTTCTCGGAGGGTGATGCTGATTCCGCGATCACGAATGCGGCAACGGTCATTGAAGTCGACTACATGAGCGATCTGGTTTGCCATGCAACCATGGAACCGATGAACGCCACGGCGCTGGTGACTGGTGACACTGTTGAAATCTGGGCGCCCACGCAGGGACCGACGGGCACGCAAGGCTTTGCTGCAGAGGTGGTCGGCACGACGCCGGATAAGGTCAAGGTGAACGTGACCCTGCTTGGTGGTGGTTTCGGCCGCAAAGCCGAGGCAGACTTCATCGTCGATGCCGTGTCGCTGGCCAAGGAGGTGGAAGGACGCCCGGTCAAGGTCATCTGGAGCCGCGAGGACGATGTCCGGCACGATAAATTCCGACCACTCGAAGCGCAGCACATTCAGGTTGGTCTCGACGTCAATGGGAATATCACCGGCTGGCGGCACCGTATTGTGGCCGATTCCATTTTTGCTCGTACGAATGCTGAACTGTTCGCAAGCGCGGGTGGGCATGACGACGTGGTGACCGAGGGCGCGCATTTCAACTACACGGTGCCAGGGCACCGGATCGAGTATATCCGCCAGGATAATGGCTTGGACATCGGCTTCTGGTTCGCCGTCGGGGTTGGCTACACCAGATTCAGTATCGAATGCGTTATCGATGAAATCGCAGCCGCTAGGGGAACTGATCCTCTGCAGCTCAGGCTCGAACTCCTGAAGGATCAGCCACGGGCGCGCAACGTCATCGAGACCGTTGGCCAGATGGCCGAATGGGATCGTGAGCGTGATGGCCGGGCGTTAGGCCTCGCCTATTCCGATGCATTTGGCTCTCATTGTGCGCAGATTGCGGAAGTGTCGCTCAACCGGGAAACCGGTGTGATTAGAGTGCATAAGGTCTGGTGTGCTGTAGATCCAGGGGTGGCGATCCAACCGCGCCACATTGAAGGCATGATGATCGTGGGCATCACAAACGGAACCGGCCACGCGCTATTCGAGCAGATCAACATCGTCAATGGCGAGGTGCAGGAAGGAAACTTCGATACCTATAGGGTGATTCGTATGTCAGAGGCGCCTGAAATCGAAGTGGCGGTGGTGCCGACAAGCGGGAGTCCGGTTGGCGGCATAGGTCAGGCTGGCCTGCCGCCGGTCGGGCCAGCAATCGCCAACGCCGTGGCGCGCCTCACTGGCGGCGTGCGGCTCCGGCACTACCCTTTCCTACCTGAGCGGGTAAAGGCGGCACTCGGCGCCTGATCGCCTGAAGTGTTGTGCGATCACGATGTCCGACTCACCACGTGGCTTTGATATAACGCCCTGGTGATATGCCCATAACGCGCTTGAAAGCCGTATTAAACGCATGCTCGGATTCATAGCCGACTGACAGGGCTATTCGCGCTAGCGTGTCACGACCGTGAGTGAGCTGCTCCCCCGCAAGCATCATTCTCCAGCGCGTCAGGTAGGCGATGGGAGTCTCACCTGCCTTATGGCGAAAGCGCTCGGCAAATGTAGAGCGTGACATCCCTGCTTGTGTCGCTAGCTCCTGAACTGTCCAGGAGTGTGCAGGGTTCGCATGCATCGCTCTGAGTGCTTTACTGAGTTGAGGATCTTCAAGCGCGGCAAACCAACCAATGTCATTAGAAGATTGCTCCGATAGGTATAACCGTAACGCTTGTACTAACATCATGTGTGCCAGCTGTTGTGCCACTAAGGATGAACCGGGGCGGGCCTCTTGCAACTCTTCCATCATCAGTTCGATCGACCATCGTAGTCTGGCGCGATCAGCCGAGGTCTCGACCCGCATCAGGGGTGGTAACGTTTGCAGCAGTGCCTCTGCGTGACGTCCATTGACTTCGAAACGGCTGCCCACCAGAAATACGTCGCCACCACCGTTATAGGTGACGATTTCGCCGCTACGAGAGGGATCAAGTACTTCGCTGGCTCTTTTAGGCTCGGTGCTCAAGTCGCTGCCTATACGTACGGCTTTGCCGCTGGGCAAGACAAAACAGTCACCAGCCTGGAGCAGCACTGGTGCTTCCATATCTTTCATTGACAGCCAGCAGGCGCCTTGCATGACGGCATAGCATTTGATTCGACCAGCTAGATCATCGAGTGTGAGCGCCCATGCACCGCCTGCATCGAAGCCAGCGGTGATATAGCTACGGGGCTTTAGCATTGAGAGTACTTCAGAAAGAGGATCCATATATTGCCCGGACGAATGCGTAAAAAAAGCGGACTTTAAAGTATAGATCGTTCGGTTGATTCTGCCTACATTGCCAATGCGGCAATTCTTCAGTGGGAAGAATCAATATTCAGGAATAAACATCATGAAAGCAGCTGTTGTGAATAAATTCGGTGCTCCACCATCGTTTGAGGATTTTCGCGGGCCAGTGGCCGGTGAGGGAGAGTCGGTGGTCAAGGTGAATGCCACTGCGCTAAGCCCTATTGTGAAAGGATTAGCGTCAGGCAAACACTATGCGAGTGGTGCAGAAGCCGGATTCATACCGGGTGTTGACGGCGTAGGAGTCGATGCTAGCGGACGGCGCGTCTACTTTCTTTTCCCCAAGGCACCGTTTGGTTCTATGGCAGAGCGGTCATTGGTTACCAATCACATGATGGTGCCAGTGCCAGATGAGTTGCCTGACATACACGCAGCATCCATAGCCACGGCTGGGCTAGCGTCCTGGATCGCGCTTACACGTCGAGCCAAACTGCGAAAAGGTGAAACGGTGATGGTGCTGGGTGCGGCAGGCTCAGCTGGTGGAATGGCACTTGATACCGCTCGATATTGTGGCGCAGGTAAGATCATCGCCGTCGGCCGTGATGAGAAAAAACTTCAAAGCCTCAACGCTGATGTGAAGATCGCCCTCAATGACGGCAGCGAGGCAGCATTGCGTGAGCAGTTTAACGAGCGGGTCGATATTGTGCTCGACTTCCTATGGGGTGAGCCCGCTGTACATGTTTTAAGGGCCGCCACTCTAAATCGTGGCTCGGGTGCCGGTGAGCCACGTCTCCGCTATGTGCAACTCGGCACCGTGGCGGGAGATGAGATCCCCATTCGCGGCGATATGCTGCGTAGTTCAGGGTTGGAGCTGATCGGAAGCGGTATCGGCAGTGTGGCTGTCAATGAACTCATCCAAGGTGCTGGCGAGTTGCTTGCCGCTGCACCGGCAGCTGGTTTCCATGCTCCGCATAAATGCTTACCGCTTAGTGCTGTGGCAGAGGCCTGGGGCGGAGATCCGAACATTCGTTATATCCTCACTCCAGCTTCGTAATACAAACTGCGCCTTTCTGATAAGGGTTAGCAGGTTCTTATTATGATCCCATCGGGGCCTTATAGGCCCCGATGGCTTTCAAAGCATTGAGCTCAAGAAGGTGTAGGCACTCTTGGTGACTCTTTAAGAACTCCATCAACGCTTTATTGCGGTTCAATAAAAGTGGGCTGGATGAAATTGCACCTTGCTCTGATAGGCTTCAACGATCTCGGCTAGCACGGAGACTGCGAGCATAGATGCGTCACGCATGGATGGAATTAACCCAACGGGGCCGCGTACTCTATTGATCTGTCTCTCGGTAAAACCGACCTTGCGGAGTCCTTCGCAACGGCGGGCATGAGTTTTTTTGCTACCAACCGCGCCGATATAAAAGGCTGGGCCGTTTAGGGCCTGGGCCAGGAGCTGCTGCTCCCAATCGACATCATGGAAGGCGAGGAGAAAGGCTGTCCATGGATCGTCATTCAGTTCCGGAAGCGATGTTGGAACCGTCAACTTGGTAACTTGGTCGATTCCCAGTTGCTGGGCATCTTGGATGTCGATTCCATCACGGAGTTGCAGCTCGGTTTGAATACCACTGGCCATTGCCAGTCGGGCAAGCGCTAAACTGTCGGCACCACGTCCGGCGATGCGCAGACGGAGCTTGGGTGTGTATGGAAAAGACAATTCGCTAGCGACTGTCGATTGTCCCAACCTGAGATCACCAGTTTCCGAGAGGTTGAGTGTCACTGTCAGGCGCGAGGCGAGCCGATAATGGCACGCACGTAGGATATCGTCCTTTGCATTTGGAAGGACGCAAATCTCAATGGCGCCTCCACAGGGGAGAGGTAAATCCATAAAAGGCGAGCCATTGCCGTATCTCAGCCATGCTGCTTGGCCAGAACGAAGCGCTTCTCGCGCATGATTGACGACGTCTGCATCGATACAGCCGCCTGAAATATAGCCGCAACTTTCGCCTGTTTCAGACACAGCCATTAAGGCGCCCGGCATGCGCACCGCGCCGCCTACTGTCGACGTTACGATAACAAGCGCCACCTTGCTTTTTTGAGACCAATCGATCCATTGCCCAAGGACATCCTGGGCATGCTCAAGATACGTGGTGAACCTCGACGATGAATGTTCACCTTCGCTAACCCTAAGCATGATCTAGCCATATTAGGTGGTGTGACCGTTGTGGCGTGATAACAAACAGCGCCACGTTGAGTGTTTCGAAGACAGACCCCTGAAATTGTGCTGCTACGCTATCGTCAAAATCTGGAATTTTCATAGTCGACACTCCCTTCTTAATACGCAATGAGAGCACTTTACTATGGCTGAGCTTTAATAGTGTGTCGTACTTGTATCAGTTTGTCTCCGCGCTAAAACAGCACATTTCCTCGGATATTTAAAGGCAAATCTATCTCATTTAACTGCGTTTAGCTTCGCTGTCACATTTGGCGACAAAATGTCTAAAAACTTGGCATAACGTAGGTATATCTATCCCTTAATATTTCCCTATTCGCTGCAGAACTGAAACCCTTAAACGGTTCTGTTCGGATATAAGGTGGTTATTAATGCCAACAGGAGTGGCGCTTTTAATTCTCGAAGGTCACTTTAAATGTTTGGGGTAGCTCAAAATTTATTGATGCTTAAACTACAGTTTAGGCACGAGGAGTGAATCATGAAAATTTTAAATGCAACGTTAGTGATTACATTAATGCTTGTTTCTAGCGCAGCACTTGCTGAGCGGGGATCGGCTAAAGATAACAGGGTGACTTATGTCGACGCGATAACGATGCATCAAGACCATGAGACCCGGGGACTTTCACCGGCTGATCTGACCGAAAGAAATCCTTAAAAGGTTCTGACAGCTTGTGATACCTAATCGTTGGGCGGGCCTAGGATCTTTAGATCGTTTTAGGCTCGCCCGGCGTCAATGAACCTATCTTGCACATAAGCGTTTTACTTCGCTGGTATGCCGCTTATGATGGGAGCAGAAAAAGGGATTTTTTGCAATTATAAGCAATGCTAGCGTGTTCGCCGCTTCTGAGGCTTAATCCTCAAGAGGCGGTGGCTTTCGGGCAACACGCCTCACACTTAGCGCATTTCTAGGGAGAACTCTTTGCTACTCTTTAAAAAGTCCATAAGAGGGTAGGGCAATGCAGAACGCCACCCATGTGGTAGTGGTTGACGATCATAACGATATCCGTGACTTGGTTCGGGAGTATCTCGAGCAGCAGGGGTATAAGGTCAGCGTAGCGGAAAGTGGTGTGGCCTTGCGGCATCTCCTTGAGCGCCACACTGTCGACTTGATTATCCTGGATGTCATGATGCCCGGCGAGGACGGCATCTCGCTGTGCAAGGAAATTCGAACTTCCAGCAATACTCCTATCATATTCCTGACGGCGATGGCCGAAGATGCCGATCGCATTATTGGTCTGGAACTCGGTGCGGATGATTATCTGGTGAAGCCATTTAATCCGCGTGAGCTTCTTGCGCGGATTAGAGCGGTGCTTCGCCGTGCCACCAGCGCGGCTCCAGCGCGTGCCACTCTAGATCGCAGGGTCGTCCGCATTGATCACTGGAAGCTCGATTTGGGGCGCCAGGAAATCGTCGGCGACGATGGTGTCGGTATTCCGCTAAGCACCGCGGAGTTTCGCTTGCTCAAGGTTTTCATCGAGCGGCCAGGTTTGATACTTAGCCGGGAGCAACTCCTTGATCTGACGGCAGGAAGGACAGCCGAGATATTTGACCGTAGCATTGACAACCAAGTTAGCCGCCTCCGTAAGAAAATTGAGGAAAACCCTAAACATCCGACGATTATTAAAACGCATTGGGGTGGTGGCTACAGTCTGTGCGCCGAGGTCGCGCCCGAATGACTCGTCTTTGGCGAAGGGGGCTCGCAACACAAATCATTGGTCTGACGCTCGTGGCCCTAATCGTCTCTCAGGCACTCACCTTCCTCATATCCTTGGATGAGTACACCAAGAAATTCGATGCGGGAGCGAAAGCAGAGTTTATCAGCCGGGCATCATCAGTGACCCGCTTGATGGAGTCGCTATCGCCGGAATTGCGGGAGCAGGCTCTCCACGCAAGTGAAGGTAGCTACTTGAGGTACTGGTTAACCGACATCGAGCCTATGGATCCAAATGACTGGAGGTTGCAAGCGCTCGCTCGGCTTTCGCTGCCATTGGATAGCTCTGTCGATCCGAGCGGAACATTAGGGTGGGCCGGCTCTGCTTCCCCGCAATTGCCGAGCGCTAATAAAGTGCTCACTGCTAATGCATCTGATTCATGGATGACGCCAAAGCCCTATTTATGGCTGATGCCACAGCCAGCAAAAGTGCTCCAGTTTTCAGGCAGTCAAGGGTATGGTTTCACGGTGCAACTTGATGACGGGCGATGGTTGAACGCGGCCTATTATCAGCACGATAAAGGCAGCTTATGGACGTCCAGATCATTGATGTCGCTTGGGCTCACAGCCCTCATGCTTGCTTTGATCAGTATTTTTATCGCCAGCCGCATTGCTCGACCACTGAGAAATCTGGCAACCGCCGCTGAAGCCTTAGGTCGAGGACAAAATTTGCCACCGTTATTGGAAGACGGACCTGAAGAGATCAAGCGGACTGCTCAATCCTTTAATAAAATGCAGAGTCGACTACATCGTTTTGTGGAGGATCGCACAAAGATGTTGGCGGCCATTAGTCATGATTTACGTACGCCGCTAACCTCACTTCGACTAAGAGCAGAATTTGTTACCGATGCAGAGATCCAGCGCAAGATGATAGCCACGATTGATGAGCTTCAGTCGATGACTGAAGGCGCAATTTCATTCGCCCATGGAGAAGCTGTAAGAGAGGAAACGCGTAATATAGATCTCGAAGCCCTGGTGGGAAGTATTTGTGATGATCAATCTGATCTGGGTTATCCGGTTACTCATGTCGAGGGGATGAAGATGAAATACCTTTGTCGGCCTGATAGCCTCCGTCGCGCAATCAGAAACTTGATTGAGAACGCGGTGCGTTATGGGGGAGAGGCAAAGGTTTCGCTTCAATACACAGCGGCCACTGTTGATATTGTCGTTGAAGACCGTGGCCCTGGAATACCTGACGACATGGTAGAAAAGGTGTTCGCACCCTTTGTGCGACTTGAAACGTCTCGAAGCAGGGAGACAGGCGGCAGCGGCCTCGGCCTCTCAATTGTGCGCGCGGTCGCTCGGCAGCATGGGGGAGATATCTCACTGTGCAACACCGAAACCGGTATGCAAGCCATCATCTCACTCCCAAGAGAAGGCAGTACAAACGCAACGCCGGTGAAAAAAGAGCGCCCCTGGAGGCTCAAGAAAACATTAAGCTCCGCACAAAGCACTCACTTACCAAAATAGCTTCGTCCCACGCTTTTTATGTGACGACAGTCTTGGCCAAATTGTTAACGGCCAAGACTGAGTCGTCCTAGTCCTTATTTTGGCGCTGAGATATAAAGTGCCAATGTTGGCTCGTTATTCACCATTGCCTTTCTCATCTTGTTGACTCTAGTTTTCCCTACAGACCTGCTTTAAACCGCGTCAATCCCATCTTTTGTTGCGCTTTAGTTTGATTGGCACATTTTGCGACAAAGTGTCGAAAACTTCGGCATATCGTGGGCACAACTCTGGCCTAACATCTTTTTATTCGACGCAGAGAATCAATAGTTAAGCTTGGTGATTTTTAGCAGATCAATGCTTAAGGCTCATTGTTTCTTTATAAGAGCGCTGTCGATTCAAGTTTTTGAAGTGTGAGTACGGGTTTATCTCTTGACCACTAAAGCGGGGTTCCCAATGAGTAACGAATTCCAGCAAGAACCAGCTCAGCCCGATGATATACAGGCGAGTGAGGTTATGAACGATGATCAACGCGCAACCTTCCTGCCTATGACTCGCCGCGAAACCCTAGGGCTTGGGACTTTCTTAACGGCTAGCGCGTTTCTTCCCATGCCCAGTTGGGCGCAGCAGAACACAACACTTGGGACGTCTCCTACTCGATGGGAGCCAGGCACCACTACCAGGATTGCAACAAGAGTGAATGGCGTGCCGGTCAATATCAATATCGACACCCGCGCCTCTCTTCTCGACATGTTGCGTGAACGGTTGGAACTGGTGGGCGCGAAGAAGGGATGTGATCACGGCCAGTGCGGTGCTTGCACCGTTCACGTCGACGGTCGCCGTGTGGTGTCCTGCCTAACACTCGCCGCTAAGGTTGATGGGCATGAGGTAACGACGGTTGAAGGCCTATCTGATGGGGAGATCCTGCACCCGATGCAGCAGGCCTTTATTGATCACGATGCCTTGCAGTGTGGATATTGCACGCCGGGGCAGATCATGGCGGGTATTGCGTGTGTCAATGAAGGTAATGCGATGAGTCCTGAGCTAATCCGTGAGTATATGAGCGGTAATATCTGCCGCTGTGGCGCTTATGTCGGCATTGTGAGAGCGATTGAGGATGCCGCTAGAGAGATGGGAGAGAGCTGATGCAGTCGATTACCTATACGTGTACAGACACGCCCGAAGCCGCCTTGGCCGCTTTCTCTAATGCCGGAGAAGGGGCACGTTTCATCGCCGGGGGCACCACACTCTACGATTTGATGAAGCTAGGTATTGAAACGCCAGCGCATATCATCGATGTCAGCGATATCGACGGATTTGATGCTATTGAGACGGAGGGCGACACACTGCGCATTGGTGCCATGGCCCGGATGGCGGATGTCGCTGTGCATCCCGTGATTCGAGATGAATACCCGGTACTGGCGGAGTCACTTTTGAAGGCCGCCTCGCAACAGATTCGTAACATGGCAATGGTAGGGGGCAATTTACTCCAGCGCACCCGCTGCATCTACTTCCGTAATGGTGCAGGTGGTATTTCACCGTGTAACAAACGCGAGCCGGGCTCTGGGTGTGCCGCCATTGGGGGCTTGGATCGCGGGCAGGCTTTGCTGGGGGCCTCCAGTGCCTGTACGGCCGTTTTCCCTGGCGATTGGCCGGTCGCCCTTATTGCGCTCGGCGCTTCGGTGGATGTCTTAGGTCTTAATGGGCGCCGAACGATTCCCGTCGCCGAGCTTTATCGCTTACCGGGTGATACGCCTCATATTGAGTTTTCCCTCACGTCGGATGAGATCGTTACCGCTATCACCGTTCCCAAGTGGCCTGCCAGGCGTTCGACCTATCACAAGATCCGCGATCGTGAGTCTTATGCCTTTGCACTAGTGTCTGCAGCGGTTGTTCTGGAGATGCAGGGTAATACCGTCCTTCAAGCTCGCGTCGCCTTGGGTGGCGTGGCGTCCATACCTTGGCGCGCAACGGAAGCTGAGACAGCGCTGGTCGGCCATCCTCTCACCCGAACTCGTGCACTCGCTGCCGGCCGAGCTGCCTTTGCAAATGCGCGGCCGGGGCAGCACAACGCTTTCAAGCTTACGCTCGGGCCTGAAGTAATCGCCGATGCTCTAATGATCGCAGCCAAGAGGATTGCATGATGACACTGCAGACTACCCCTGACCGGCCACGTATCGATGCCCGTGAAAAAGTATTAGGTCGCGCACTGTATGCTGCCGATATAGCGCTCGATGGGCTGCTACACGCCATAACAGTACCGGCCACCATTGCCAAAGGGCGCGTTACCGCGATCGACACCGCGTTAGCCATCGCAGAGCCGGGCGTTGTGCGTGTCTATACCCATGAGGATTTCGCTGATGATATAGCAGTGACGCCTGCCACGTTAGGCGGCAATCAGCCCGGTCTGCAGCCGATGACGGACACCATGATCCGCTTTCGCGGTCAACCCGTGGCGCTCGTGGTTGCCGAGACGCTGGAGGCGGCCTGTGAAGCGGCTCGTTTGGTACGCGTCAGCTACCGTGTGGAACCGTTCACCGCAACAATGGACGAGCTGGGCTCCGAAGCAGAACCCTACGAGATAACGGCTGAGGTAGGCGATGCCCACGCTGCGCTTCAGGCGGCAGAGGTGACGGTCGATGCTGTCTACGCCCAGGCGCAGAATCATCACAACCCGTTAGAGCTCATCTCCACGACGGCGTATTGGGGGGCCGGTAAGCTGACCATCCTTGAAGGCACCCAGAATACCAGCGCGATTAAGTTCGGTACCGCCGGTGCTCTTGGGTTCGCCCCCTCCACTGTCGATGCGATCAGTCCCTATGTAGGAGGAGCTTTCGGTCAGAAAACTGTTCTCCAACTTCAATCAGCGTTGGTCTCACGGGCAGCTGTTTTACTCGGCAGACCGGTTAAGTTGGTAATGCCTCGCGCCCAACTCTTCCATACTGCCGCCTATCGCCCACGCAGCAATCACCGCATACAGCTTGGCGCCTCAAGAGATGGACGGCTAGTGGCGACGATCTACGAAAGTGATCAGCAAAATGCTCGTTACGACCATTTTTATGGAACCTCTCACAATGAAATGGTGAGCCATCTTTATGGCATTGCCAACTGGCTTGGCCGTGAACGGTTGATTCGCGTTGATACGTCCCCTCCAGGCTATATGCGAGCTCCACATGAGCACCCGGCGAGCTTTGCCTTCGAAAGTGCCATTGATGAACTGGCTTATTTGCTTGAGATGGACCCTGTTGTACTGCGTCTTGTCAATGACACAGACCGCGATCCGATAACCGGAAAGCCTTATTCCAGCCGGACACTGGCCCGCTGCTTGGAGCGGGGCGCCGAACTTTTTGGATGGAATCGACGCAACCCGGCGCCGCGCACAATGACGGCCGAGGATGGAACGCTGATCGGTTGGGGAGTTGCCGCCGGTGCTTATAAAGGATCCATGTGCCCGGCCATCGCGCGGTTGCGTATTCAGGCAAATGGCGTAACACGCCTG
This sequence comes from Vreelandella sedimenti, assembly GCF_013416325.1. Lineage (GTDB taxonomy): Bacteria > Pseudomonadota > Gammaproteobacteria > Pseudomonadales > Halomonadaceae > Vreelandella > Vreelandella sedimenti. Next base: position 159,494 of record NZ_JACCGK010000011.1, on the reverse strand, counting down.
TTCATTACAGGGCATGAGATGGGTCAGGGAATGCGTAGCGCTATCGCCGCCGAGCTGATGGAGGTGCTCCCAGTCAACTTGGACAAGCTAGATATCCAGATGGGCGACACGAGAGCCGCTGCCCAGCACCTCACCGCGGGTTCTTGGGGAACGGGAAGTGCGGTGCCTGCCACTCGTGCAGTGGCAGAAAAGATGAAGGCGGCGTTGACGGAACTTGTCGGAGAGCTACGCGAAGGGGATGACGTGCATCGCAAGCTTATGTCCACAAAGCGTCCCATGCTCGAGGTGGAGATTGAGCAGTTGGGCTTGGATCAGACCCAGGCCGCCCTAGACCGAATGCGGCAGGGCGCACCGGCAACGGCTGGGCCCATCTATGATGAACTGGTTGCGTTTAGTTGGATCGCCCATTTCGTTGAGGTGCGTGTTGACCCAACAACGATGCGCGTACGAGTACCGCGCGTCGTCTCTGTCGCCGACTGCGGACGCGTGATGAACCGCCGCACAGCGACCAGCCAGGTTCAGGGCGGCGTGGTGTGGGGAATCGGGGCAGCGTTGCAAGAAGCCGCTGAAGTCGATCCGCGTTACGGATTTATCCAAAATAACGATCTTGCTGACTATGTCGTGCCGGTGAACGCTGATATCGGTGACATAACCGTCGAACTGCTCGATATCCCTGACTTACAGCTTAACGCCTCCGGTGTTAAGGGGGTCGGCGAGGTCGCCATGGTCGGTGCCTCAGCCGCGGTCGCCAATGCGGTTTTTCATGCGACCGGTAAGCGGATTCGGCATCTGCCGATTCGGATCGAAGATCTGCTTTAAGAGACATGAGCAATAGAAGCTACTGCCATGTGATGCCGAACCTGAACCTGGGTCTCACCACTACTACGTCAAACAAGTGGGGATGCTACGTTCCTCACGCCCTGATGGTCGTGAAATCTCAAGTCAATGGAGTCAATGATGTCTATCAAAAACCAAACCGCAGTTGACCAATCCACGAGTGGCCACCCCCGCTTGCTCTTTCCTTTTCTCGCGCAGTTTTACACGCGAGGAGAGCCGATCACTTATGCACTGCTTCGTATAGCGTTCGGCCTGTCAATCTTGACGCATGGTATTCCTAAGCTACTGGGTATGCCGCATGGATCAATGGCCGATCCGATGGCTGGGACGACAAACCTGATAGGCAACGTTTTGGGGCTACCTTTCGCGCCGCAATTGGCGATATTTGTTGCTCTACTTGAGACATTTGGCGCCATCGCCATTGCTATGGGCTTCGGCACGCGTCTTCTTGGGCTGGTGTTTACGGTGCAGATGATCGTTATCTGCTTTGCGATCGGGCCGACTTATCCTTGGATCGACCGCGGTATCGAATATCCGATCATGCTGGGGTTCGTGTCGCTCCTGTTCGTCATTCGTGGCGGCGGCAGATATTCCGTCGATAGGCGACTAGGTTTTGAGCTTTAAGTAATATATTCCCAGCGGTAATGCTTTACGCAACACCCTTTAATGAGACCATCCCATTGAAGCTAAAGGGTGCTGCTTAGGTCTCCACATCCGCCCCGATATTACGTCTTGAGCACCGAAAACAACTTCAAATGACCGCTCGCTCCATCAGTGCACGACGACGCAGGGAGGTCTGTGCGATCGCCGGCGGTATGTAGGCCGCCCTCTCCAGCGGTGCCACGTCAACGCCCGGCGGAACAATTTGATCGATCTGGTCGAGAAGCTCGTCGCTCAGTTGGACCTCCGCGCCGACGAGCAGATGGTCGAGTTGCTCGGGGGTGCGGGGCCCGATTATGGCGGATGTGATCGCAGGATGCGTCACCGCAAAGGCCAATGCCATGTGAATCAACGACAAGCCTGCATTCTCAGCCAGAGGGATGAGCTGTTCCACCGCGTCGAGGCTACCCTCGTCGGTCATAGCCTTCGGGAAATATTTCACGCGCAGCGAGTCCGGCAGCTCTCCGCCCTTGCGGTACTTGCCAGTCAACATCCCTTTGGCTAGCGGGCTCCATGTCAACACCCCCATGCCGTAACGTTGGCAAGTGGGCAGCACTTCCCGCTCGATTGAGCGGTTGAGAATAGAGTAGGGCGGCTGCTCTGTGCGGAAGCGGGCAAGCCCACGGCGGTCGGCGGCCCACTGCGCTTCCACAATGTCGGAGGCAGGAGCGGTTGAGGTGCCGATGGCGCGTACTTTACCTTCGCGCATCAAGTCGGTGAGAACTGACAAAGTTTCCTCAATGTCAGTCTCTGTATCCAGCCGTTGAAGCTGATAAAGGTCGATATAGTCGGTTTGAAGGCGCCTTAGCGAATCTTCAATCGCGCGGGTCAGCCAGCGCCGTGATCCGCCACGATGATTGGGATCATCGCTCATCGGTAGAGACGCCTTAGTGGCAAGCACGACCTCGTCCCGGCGCCCCTTGAGTGCCTTACCGACGATCTCTTCAGATTCGCCCTGACTGTAAGCATCGGCGGTATCGATGAAGTTAATGCCGAAATCCAGTGCTTTGTGGATCATACCGACACATTCATCGTGATCTGCATTGGCAATTGCACCAAACATCATTGTGCCCAGGCAGTAGGGGCTGACCTTGATGCCGGTACGGCCAAGATTACGGTATTGCATGGTAGTTTACCTTGTAGTTTGGTAGCGATATCCGGTGAGATACTGCGATAAAAATTGCGGATGGTGTCACCTCGGAAAAGGATTTTGCACGTGAGAGTATGGCTACCCAGCTCCGGATGATCTACAGTGTAATGTCCGTATTTTGTTTGCAGGTGTCCTGATTTGCTTGATCCGTTCACCCAAGTAGTTGCGCTGCTTCAACCCGCTGCCCCGTTCTCAAAACGGGGCAGCGGGGCAGGTCGTTGGCGTGTCCACCGCTCAGACGTTGGGGGGCCCTTCTACTGCGCTATTCTTGAGGGAGGATGCCGTCTCGAAGCAGAAGGGCATGACGAGATTGTCCTCATGGAAGGAGATTTTGTGCTTATCCCCTCGGCGCAGAACTTCGCAATGTCGAGTCTTCTGCCAGCGGGCGCCAAGGACATCGTTTCGACTCCTATCTTGCTGCCTAATGGTGAGCACAGACTTGGCAGCGCAGACGATCCTCCCGATGTCCGCCTGCTGTTGGGTTACTGTGTTTTTCGCTCCCCGGATGCGGCTCTGCTGGCGTCGCTGCTCCCCAAGCTTGTACACGTACGGGGAGTGAGTCGGCTGGCGACACTGATGCAACTCGTCAGCGATGAAACGCGGGCGCAACGACCCGCGCGTGATGTTGTGCTGGAGCGGCTGCTAGAAGTCCTGCTCATCGAAGCCCTTCGATCGGGTGGAAAGACGGATGCAGCCCCTGGGTTGCTGCGTACCCTGATGGATGGGCGGCTTGCGGTAGTGATCCGCCGGATGCATGAGAGTCCCAGTCAGTCGTGGACGGTTACACAGCTAGCCAGTCAGGCGACGCTCTCTCGCTCCGTGTTTTACGAGCGGTTTGGTCACGCGATGGGAATGGCGCCAATGGAGTATTTACTCACTTGGCGCATGGCATTAGCAAAAAACTTACTACGCAGAGAAAAAGCCAGCATCGCTGAGGTAGCAAGTCGAGTAGGCTACAGTTCAGCCAGTACGTTTAGCGTCGCCTTCACTCGCCATGTAGGAGTGCCGCCAGCCCGCTATGCTCGGGATACTCCGCGCGGCAGGATGTCACCCGCTGAACCCGGAAGTTCAGCGGAGAGCGGCTCTATCGTATAGCAAAGGTGCCTGGGTAAGCAGTCGAGCTCCTCACATCTTGCTGAGTATCTCGACCGCCTGATCGAAGCGACCTTCACGCTCTGCCCAGCGAAGGAAATTTACCTTCTCCACCAGAATTTCCTTGGGTGTGGGCTGTTGGCTAAACAACGTCATGACCTCTTCGATATAGTCATTGAGCGGCATATAGCCTTCGCGGGCCGACTGGCCTGGTGTCAGTTCCGTTTGCACGGCGGGGGGAGCAAGCTCGATAAGCTCGACCTTGCCCTTGAGCTGTTCGCGAAGGGAGATCGTATAGGAGTGGATGGCTGCCTTGGTGGCGTTATAGGTGGGCGTGCCGCTTAACGGTACAAAAGCCAACCCGGATGAGACGTTGACGATCGCCGCTTCTGGCTGGCTTACCAGATGGTCGGTCAGCGCATTCGTCAGCCGGATTGGCCCGAGCAAATTGGCGACAATCGTCTGCTCGGCATCGCTCAGATCCCGCGTACTGGACAAATCCTCGCGCCGCATAATGCCAGCATTGTTGATCAGTACATTGAGGTTGGGATGCTCGGCGACGACTCGCTCTGCAAAGGCAGTAATGGCTGTTGGGTCTTCGACATCGACGACCATCGCGTACATGTTTGGCTGACCAGCAATGGTCTCCTCCAACGTTTCCATGCGACGTCCGGCGATGATGATGGTGTTGCCCAGAGCATTGAAGCGAAGGGCAAGTTCACGACCAATGCCGGAGCCACCGCCAGTAATGAGAATAGTATTTCCTGATGTTTTCACTGTTACATCCTCTCGCTATCTGTATGAAGTCATCTGTAGAGCGCAATGCCATTAATGAGGATGCCCCTGCCAGTTCTGCTCAATTGGTTTCTTCCCGGCAGATGGCCTCGGTAATAACTGCGTGACGTTAGTTTTAACAATTTAAGGTTGGCGGGGCTTGCCAATAGCTCCGCTAAACTTGCCTTATCCTGCAGGGGCGGGGAAATCGCTTTACCGCCATACTAGATTTGAGAGGAAATATGGGAGGAGAGCCTATGAACTCGCTCAAGCAAGCTGTTCAGACCTATGCTAGGCGCCATGCCAACAGCGATGGCTTGGTGTTAACACCCGTGCAGGGCCTGAGAATGATGTGCCTTGAAGCGCCTGCTGGCGATCTGCATTCGGTCTATAAACCCTTGGTTTGTCTAGTCCTGCAGGGTGCAAAGCGGATTCTCGTTGGAAATCAACAGAAGGTTTTATCTGCAGGACAGTCAGCGATCGTGAGCGCTGATATGCCTGTTGTTGGTAGGATTGTGCAAGCGAGCCAGAGCGAGCCTTACCTAGCGATTGCGGTCGAAATAGACATGGTAATTTTGCGCGAGCTTACCGCTCACATAGGAAATGCTCCTGCCCAGTCACCATCCGAGATGCAGACGCTATTCGCTCAAGACACCGAAGCGGAAGTGATTGACTGCGCTTCCCGGCTAATGAAACTTCTGGATCACCCCAGTTCTGCGCTGCTCCTTCGCCCTGGCATCATGCAGGAGTTGCATTATTGGCTGCTGGCGGGGCCTCATGGCACCGCCTTGCGGGACATTGCAGATCCGGGTAGCTATGCAAGCCGTCTTGCCGATGCCATTGCCATTCTTCGGGCCGAATACACATCGCGGGTGTCGGTAGAGCATCTTGCGTCTAAGGCTGGCATGAGTCCCAGTTCGTTCCACAAGCACTTCAAGCACATGACATCGCTCACGCCGGGTCAATATCAGCAGCGGCTGCGATTGATCGAAGCGCGGCGCCTGATGCTCGACGAAGGGTATTCTGCTAGCAATGCTGCTTTCGAGGTGGGTTACGAAAGTGTTTCTCAATTCACTCGCGAATACGGACGCCTTTTTCAGGTATCGCCGAAGCGCGATGCTCTGCGCTACCAAAAACCTCTAGAGGTTGCTAATGGAGGTACAGTGGCATCGCAACAAATAGGCGCTTAAGGCAGAGGCAGTATTAGGCGAAAGCAGCCCTAAGCCACTTCTTTCCTGTCGGCAGACAGGGCCATGTCTTTATACGTTTCGAGTGACTCACTCCGCTCTTTTAGCGCATGGCTAATGGATTCATAGGCGGTACTTCCCAACGTTAAGCGTAATGGTGGTGCGGTCATATCTGCCACTTTAATGATGGCTTTAACGGTGTTTCCAGCATCGCCTTTAATAGCCAAGTCACCTGAAGCCAGTGCCCTGCGCAGCTCTCCTGCTGGGGAATCTTCATAGATCGGCATCGTTGCAGTGCGATCCAGCCCCTCGGCAAACTGGGTGGCAGTGGGGCCCGGCTCGGCAATTATGAAAACAATACCAAAAGGTGCAACTTCCTTCGCCACTGATTCGACGAACCCCTCGATACCCCACTTTGTAGCATGATAAAGGCTGAAGCTTGGATAGGCTATTTGGCCGCCTTCTGAGGATACCTGAACAATCCGTCCTCCTCCTTGTTTGCGTAAATGCGGTAGTACTGCACGAATAAACTGAATGGAACCCGTAAGATTCGTCGCGATCTGCTGCTCGATCTGTTCGTCGCTGGCTTCTTCAGCCGTACCAAAGAGTCCATACCCCGCATTACTGACAACCAAATCGATTCGACCGGATGTCATGAACGCTTGTGAAACGGACGTTCGCATCGCTGACGTGTCTGTTACGTCAAAAGTGAGCTGTTGCAAACGATCACCATGCAAGGCCTGCAAGTCGTCCAGTGCCCCTTTGCGTCGAAGCGTGGCTACCACGCGGTCGCCGCGTTCGAACAGCCGTTCAGTGAGTAGGCGGCCAAGGCCAGTGGATGGTTGAACTAGAGGATTGATATTGCAACAGTTGCCTCGTTTGCACGCCACGCTGAATGAGTGCGTCGAACGTTAAAAAAAGCCGCGGATCGTTACAGCCGACCTGCGGCTTTGACTTTGCTGTGTGCGCACTTTTCTCTCTTGGGGCAGTAAAGCGAAGGCAGCATCATCACCTAGACGATTATGCCTTCAAGCTATTGGCGAGCTGTTCGAGGAGAACGGTCGCGGCCGGTGCCGAAGAGGCTGGGTTCTGACCGGTGATCAGCAGGCCATCAGTGATGACGTAGGGACCCCAGTCGTCGCCTTTCGAAAAGATACCGCCCTTGGCTTTGAGTTCGTCTTCGACCAGAAAAGGCACGATGTCGGTCAGACCGACAGCGGCTTCTTCGCTGTTGGCGAACCCAGTGACTTTTTTGCCCTCTACCAGCGGACGGCCACTTGGCGTTTTAACATGACGAAGCAAGCCAGGCGCATGGCAAACGAGTGCCACGGGCTTTTCGGCAGTGAGAAACGATCCGATCAGCGTAATCGAATTTGTGTCTTCGGCGAGATCCCAAAGAGGGCCGTGGCCACCGGGGTAGAACACAGTATCGAAATCATCTTGCGAAACGCTATCCAGGCGCACAGTGTTAGTGAGTTGAGCCTGGGCGTCTGCATCCGCCTCAAAGCGGCGAGTCAGATCAGTCTGGAAGTCTGGCTCGTTGCTCTTCGGATCGAGTGGTGGCTGACCGCCCTTAGGCGATGCCAGTACGATCTCGGCACCGGCTTCCTTGAACGCGTAGTAGGGTGCTGCCAGCTCTTCGAGCCAGAAGCCGGTTTTGCGGCCCGTGTTGCCAAGTTGGTCGTGCGACGTAAGAACCATCAAAATTTTCATGTCTTCCTCCAAGGTTTAAGGTGGATATATTAGACCGGTCGTCTCGAAAAGAGGCGTAAAAAAGCACTGTATCAGTGCCTCAACATCTCTCCCCGGTCAGGTAGAAAGATGAAGAATCTGGCGAGTCGTCTTCATGGCTGTTTCAAAGGGGCGCGTCGTGCGCGCAATTTTCACCATCACACTGGCTCCCAGCCATAGCTGATAAAGGCTTTCAGCATTGTCGTGAGCTGATCCCTCGATTGACAGCGAACCATCTGCCACGCCAGATTCAATGGCGTTCGCAAGGCGCTCAATGATGCCCGTAGTACCGCGCTTGAGCGCTAAACGCATTGTTTCCGACAAGTCGGCTACTTCAGCGCCTAATTTGACCGCGAGGCATTTGCCCTGGCAATCGTAAAAGGATTGATTCTCTTGCCAGTTCTGCCAATACGCCATCAGACGTTCGGCCATCGCCTGATCAGGTTGACCAAGCGTCTCGTCGAGCTCAGCGAGATAATGCTCGAAATAGCTCTCCAACAGTGCCTCGCCAAAAGCATCCTTCGAGCCAAAATAGTGGTAGAAGGAGCCCTTGGGTACGCCAGCAGTCGCCAGAATTTCATTTAAACCAACGGCTGAAAAACCTTTGCCCGCCATAATTCGCTGGCCTGTAGCAAGAATGTTCTCACGGACATCGTTTGTTTCATGTGTGGTTTCAGTGTTCATAAACAGATTATAGCTCTGAGTAGACCGGTCGTCTATTGGGGTTGTTAAAAAATAGTTAATCCACTACCGCTTTTGGAACAGTAACAGTGTCTATGCCTGCAGGATAGCCGCATCAACTAACGTTTTGGGCACTCTGCTCATTGCGCCTCGGTAGTAGAGCAGAGGCTCAGGATCGTTTTCCTCTACCTGGAGATGCTCGACTTCGCCGACGACAATAGCGTGGTCGCCACCCGGATAGTTCTCCCATAGACGGCATTCCAGGTAGGCCGCTGCACCATTGATAATGGCATTGCCTCGTGACGAGCGTTGCCATTCTATTCCAGCACTCTTATCGGTCATCTTCGAGGCGAATTGGTAAGCCATCTTTTCTTGTTCGTAGCCAAGAATGTGGACAGTGAACCTCCCGCTCTGGCAGATAGCTTGATAGGTTTCTGAAGCAAGGCTCGGGCATACCAAGATCAGGGGAGGATCCAGAGAGACTGCTGAAAATGCACTGGCCGTGAATCCAACCATTTTGCCGTCAGCAGTGAGAGCTGTGACAACGGTGACCCCGCTGGGAAATGATCCCAGCACGCGCTTGTAGTTATCGACACTAATCCTAGCCATGTTAACTCCTGCAAAGAAAGTTTGATGGAAAACAGCCGGCATGGGCTCGTTGGAAAGAGTGATTTCCTGCTCATACTGTGAACTTGCCGACATCCAAAAGTGTTGGTGTGTATAGCTGCTTCAATTTGCCGCAAAGTGTGGAACGACAAATTCTCCCAGTTCTTGCACCACCTCGTGTGCTGGCCGTTTTCCATATTTCAGGTTTAGGCCAACGTGATTGACGCCGATCTTTTGCAAATCACTAAGATAATCAATAAGAAAGCGATGGCCTGTGCGAAGCCCAAGGTGAATAGATGTTGCCGGTTCATCCGGGTTCTCAGCTAAATCAACATACAAAGATTGTGAGAAAGGTTTGAAGCCTTTCGTAAGTGACCGCCACTGACGGATCGTATGTGCTTGCAGACCGAGGTTTTGGGGATAATAGAGCCAGCCATCGCCGTGCTCTGCGATCCATTCCACCGACTGTCGTGAATTGCCCGTCACCATGACGGGAATGTCGTTTAGCATCGGTTTTGGCAATACGTCGCCACCCGACATATCCACTCGTTCTGTGGAAATTGTGGGGAAGTCCTCCTTCCAGACTTGACGAGATACCGCGAGAGTTTCGCGAAAAAGCTCTGAGCGCTTGTCAAGAGAAGCCGCATAAGCTGCAAATTCGGAGGGCCTGTCACCGGTTGCCAGTCCTAATACCAAACGTTGACCCGACAGGCGATCAGCTGACGCTGCTGCCTTAGCGATGTGTAGCGGGTGACGAAGCGTACTGACAATACTGCCTGTGGCAAGGGCAATTCGGGAGGTATGGGCCATCACATATCCCATAAAGACCCATGGGTCATAGATATGACCTGTATCACCGAACGACGGCACATTTAGAAAAACGTCTCTAAAGTAAAGCGCTGAAAAACCATGCATCTCTGCCAGCTTAGCCGTGCTGATCTGTTGTTCCACTTCCATCACAGGGATCGCGCCTGAGTACGATTCTATGGGGAAGAAAAGACCGAGGGTCATTTTTCCTTCCTTAAACATCGCGGAGTAACCACGATGATTAGTAAAGTCAGTCATTGAAGAAATTCCTAATAAATGTTTATAGAAATGGTATGCAGGCCAGGTGAGGAAAATTTCCTCGACTAAGTGCCTCTAGCATACGGAGTGTATGTGGAATTTAAGTGCATACGCAGCGTATGTCAAGTTAAGTGCGTTTTTTATATGGAATGCCAATGCAGCTATGGAAGATCTACGGCAGAGGCGGGGCTCGCGGGGCGCCCTCTACCATCATTTAGGCAGCAAGTAGGAGGGCGCTAAATGTGCAGATTGATGCTGAGATGACCGAGCGGCTGTCAGCAATTGGAAGGGGCAGCAACGCCATGGAACGGTTTTGTTGCTGAGCTCAGCGCCTATGCTGCTTGATGAATCAGCTGTACTGAGTGATCCAGCTTTATGGCCTACTCAAAAGGCGTTTGATCAGCTCGGCGGCTCTGGGCGCCTAAAAGTGGGTAACAAGCGCGGTCGATCCGCAGGATGCTTCTTGGAGAGTGGCCTACAGCCTTCCAGCGATGCTCTTGGGATTACTTAGTACAAGACGTAGGTTGGAAGAGTAAACACTTGAGCGGCGCAAGGTGTCGATGAAAATAAGGTGCTATACCCTTGTGCCGCTCTTTAGTAATCTTCCCGATTACTCGGGGAGTCTTGCAATGACCTTTATTTCAAAATCGAAACCCGCTAGCCATGTCACTCCGACCGCTGTCCAATTCGGATAGGGTTTTTCCGGAAATGCACGTGACTTGGCTTCCATCACGGTGGCGAACTGGGCTTCGGGGTCGGTATGGAAGCTTGTCACATCAACGATATCTTCGAAACTTGCGCCCGCTGCTTCCAGAACACTCTGCAGGTTGTCGAAGGCAAGCTGCACCTGAGCGCCGAAGTCCGGCTCGGGTGAGCCGTCTTCACGGCTACCGACTTGGCCTGACACAAACAGAAAACCGCCAGAACGAATAGCAGCAGAATAGGTGTTCTGGTCATAGAGCGCCTGGCGGCCCGAGGGAAAAACGACATCACGCTTAGCCATATATACTCCATCAGTAGGTCGAAGCCGACCCTTTGTTTACGATGTAGTCACTTTAAGCCTGCAATAGTGGTGGATAAACAGCGAATTCTGTTCAACATTGTTTGTATATTTCAAACAATCATGAGGTGTTTGGCACAGCCATGGATCGTTTTAACGCAATGCAGGCATTTGCTCGAGTAGTGGAAACGGGTAGCTTTACCAAGGCAGCTGAAACGCTACACATGAGCAAGACCAGTGTGACGCAACTCGTGCAACAATTAGAGGCACGGCTGCGTGTTAAGCTACTTAACCGCACCACACGCAAGGTTAACGTCACGGCAGACGGTGCCGTTTATTACGAGCGCGTTATAAAGCTTTTGGCCGATATGGATGACGCCGAAACCAGCTTGTCCAATGCCTCGGTGTTGCCCCGCGGCCGACTGAGAGTGGACGTACCCAGCCCTTTTGCTCGCATGATCCTGATTCCGGCCTTGCCTGCATTTCTCACTCAATATCCCGATATTCAAATCGATATGGGCGTGAGTGATCGCATGGTGGATCTGATCGGTGAAAGCGTGGATTGCGTTGTGCGCGGTGGAGAGCCCACTGATTTATCGTTGGTAGCGCGCCATGTAGGCGATCTAAAAAGTGGTATTTACGCCGCACCGAGCTATCTGGAAAGTACTGGTTTGCCTTCGCACCCGCAAGAACTGTCAGCTCCCCCTCATTATATTGTAGGCTTCAGATGGGCTCGTGCCGGCGTATCCTCTCCCTACGCCATGTACCGCAGCGGAGAGCGCATCAACGTACAAGGGCGCTATGTGATCTCGGTTGACGATGGAAATGCCGGTCTTGCGGCGGGCCTAGCGGGGCTCGGCGTAGTGTGGCTTCCTGACTACATGGCCAGTGAGCATGTTGCGCGCGGGGAACTGGTGCGCTTGTTTGATGATTGGCACCTCGACCCGATGCCAATGTACGTAGCATTTCCATCGAACCTGCACGTCAGCGCTAAACTGCGCGTATTTATTAATTGGGTTGCAGATTTGATGGCTAAGAATACGCCTATCGTTGGTAGGCGGATGAACAAACGCTAAGGAAAATAGCTCACCTTGTTAGCATTTTTGTATGTTTATCCACCCGTTCTAAAGTGATTCGTTTTTAGCGCTACTCTTTATTACGGTATAACACCATACCACCGTGATAGAGTACGCCATCAATAAACTCGCCATCAGCGGTAAAACCGGTGTCGTCCCAGTATTCGATATAGTTTCCTGTCACTTGATAGCGGCCCTGATAAGCGCTTTTACGCTCACCACGGGCTTCATCGTAACGATTGTTGGGCAAAAGTTCGTGGCGTATTAGGCCATCTTTAGTTACCCACATGCCAACATACGGGTGTTCTGCCATAGCGTTATCTCCTATGTTCGGGGCTGTTTGAGCCGTAGTGGTGGCGGGGAAAATAGTGATAATGCCAGCAACGACTAAAGCACGTTGCCAGTAGATAGGAAGCTTGGTGTCTTGCATGTAAAGTTGCTCGCTTTAAATGCCACATTTGCTTAAATAGCTCGGACATGTATCGATACGGAGTTACAGGCTCGCCGTAGGTCGTACCACTATGTCGCTGGTATCAACGTCATCCGGTTGATTAATGGCGTGCGCTATAGCCGAAGCGATTGCTTCAGGTTTAAGTGCAATCTGACGATAAGTTACCATTGCTTTAGCCGCTTCGGGGTCTGTGATGGTGTTGGCTAATTCTGATTCCACTACGCCGGGATAAACGCAGGTAACGCGGATTTTGTCTGTTTCCTGACGTAACCCATCCGAAATAGCACGTACTGCATATTTAGTGGCACAGTAAACCGCAGCGGTCGGGACGACCGTGAATCCGCCAATAGAGGATACGTTAATTACTTGGCCACCTTCCTGAGACTGCATGGTGGGTAGGACGGCTGCGATACCATTGAGGACGCCACGAATGTTGACGTCAATCATACGGTTCCACTCGTCAACTTTAAGAGAGTCCAGTGGTGAGAGTGGCATGACACCAGCGTTGTTGATGATGACATCAACGCGCCCATGCAACTTGATGGCGAAATCCGCGAATGCCCGCATGTCGTCTAAATCTGTAACATCCAGTGTCCGATAATCCACAGTGCCACCTTTGGCACGAATGCGCTCGGCCAATGCTTTTAATCTATCCGTACGGCGTGCGCCGATGATGAGACGGTGCCCTTGGCCTGCCAGCCAGAGAGCGGTGGCTTCGCCGATACCGCTGCTTGCACCGGTTAATAAAACAACGTTTGATACGAAGTTAGTTGAAACTGTCATGTGTTAATCCTCACAATAAAAAATACCTGGAGAAGATTAACTAGCGGGAGCGAGAGACAACAGAGTCGATCCTGTTACATGTTTGCCTAATCCTACTGCTAAGGGCAGGATAGCAGAGGCTGTATTACATACTAAGTGCAACGAGGGCTAGTGGTGAATAGCGCTTTCCGTTAAGCTCCTCGACAATTTTTTATTTTTGTTTGCGTTGAGGTGATTGTATGTGGAGCCTGCTGAGGCTGTCTGCAATATCACTATCAGTACTCATGATAGCTGGTTGCTCAGATCCCAAAATTGATACTAGCTCCATGCCTGCGTCGGTTGTCTCGGTTGAGGAAGTGCGTAACTCGTTGCCTACCTACAAGCGCGATGAGTTTGATCAAGGGTTGATCATTATCGCCACGTCGACGTCGTTTAGTGGTATCGATATTCTCAACCCCCACCGTATGAATGCCGCAGAGATCGCCGAAACTGCCAATGTGCAAATGCATGGGTTAACGGGGGATCAGGTGATTCAGCGTGCCGATCAAATTCTGCGCGAGCGTCGGGCACGTGAACGTGAGCAGTCTATTCGAACCTTAAAGCGGCTAGAAGAGAAGCGTGCAAAAGCCGCAAGTGACCAGCAGCAGTTAGCTCGGTTTACCATTGATAGTGCTCGCTATTATATGGGAGCAAGTCCCTATGGTGCTCCGGAACCTGTGATTGATCTTACAGTGACGAATGACACGGATCAGGCCATTTCTGAACTTCTGTTGAGGGGCGTGGTGGCGAGCCCTGATCACTCAGCACCTTGGGTAGACGAAACGTTTTACTACGTTGTTCCTGGTGGCATTAAGCCTGGCGAAACACAGGAGTGGAGTCTTGCGCCTAACCGCTTTGGCCCATGGGGGAATGCTCAAATACCCAGCGATGCAGAGCTGACGGTCACCTTGCAAGGGTTGAAAGGGCTTGATGAGCAGCCATTATGGGACTCTCCTGAGCTAACGGAACACGAGTTGGCCAGGCTTGAGCGACTGCAGAAGGAGTATGGTGGCATTGCTTTCTCCCGTTTGGAGTGAGCCTCGTGTGGACTAGGCCTTTTGTGGAGTGAGCGATGCAAAAACCACAGCGCCCTAGCGGTTATCCGATAGGGCGCAAACATCTCTACCAATTATCTTTTCGCTAAGCCGGGTTACTTACTCTTTGGCTTCATGGTCGGCGAGGGCGGCAACAATTGCCTCTTCCCACTGCCCTTCGGTTAACCCCCAATGCTCCATTTCTGACTGATCGGCGCTGCCTGCCGACGCCTCGCGCAGTTTATCGACGCTGCTGCTTTCATAGCAGTGCTTGGCGAAATCTTTGGTTTTGACATCTTTTAGCTGGTTAATCATCGACATATTGAGTTCCTTTCAAGGTCAATAGTGAGGTAATGCCCACTCAGTGTAGCTATTCTGGCCACTTTTACCTGACTTGGTTCCCAACACTGTTTAGCTGAAGTGAGAAAGAAAGAGTAGAGAAGGCTTTCGTGAGGCTAGCCAGCCATCAGCGTATCGATAAGAATTTTACCGGCGATACTTGCTAGCAGCAGCATGACCAAATTATCAAACCAGCGGTGGGGCAGCCGATTACCCAGGCGAGCGCCTAGCGGCATGGCAGCCAGTATTACCACAAGGGCAAGAATACTAAACAAAAAGCGATCCAGGGTTAAAATGCCCGCGTTTAAAAGCGCCGGTATTTGAACACTGGTAATGGCGACGAAGAACACCGAGATGGAGCCAATAAATACGCTTCGTTTCAACTGCATCGCATTGAGAAACGTCACCGAGGCTGGCGCCGACATGCCTGCAGCGCCTTGAAGCACGCCAGCGAGTAGGCCAATAGGGATCACTAGTCGCGCAGCGATATTAAAAGGCAGGGCGATACGACGTTTTAGCACTTTGATGATCAGGTAAAGCACGATCACACCCGCGACACCCAGCGACAGTATTTCGGGAGATAAAATGACTAATCCCCAAGTGCCCAGAACGATGCCTAGCCCGCCTGCGATGGAAAAAGCTGCCAAGAAGCGCAAGGGTAGTAGGTGACGCCGATATTGCCATACCTGTAAAGCATTGCTAAATAGGTTAGGCGCGACTAATAGAGCGATAGCGAGTTGAACGTCGTACAGCATGGTGAGAATGGGTACGACAATAACCGGGACACCTGAACCGATGGCGCCTTTGACGATACCTGCGACGAGTAGCGCTATAAACGCAATGAACAGCATAAGGTTACCCGGCCCCTTTTAGCGCACAGCCGCCACGCAAACGGCAGCTGTGTGTATTGATGCCCTTCAGGATTAAGCGCCGCTGTTATTTCAGCACATAGCAGGGCACATAGTGCTGGCCATCGAGTTTCATGCGCCCTTGGGCTACAAAAGAGGTGAGTAGCTCGTCAAGGCGTTGCATTAGTTCGGGCTCTGCGGTCAGTACAAAGGGGCCATGAGCTTCAATGGCTCGAATGCCAGCCTCTTTGACGTTGCCCGCGACTATCCCCGAGAAAGCGCGGCGCAGATTGGCGGCAAGCTCATGGGTGGGTTGCTGGCGGTGCAGCGCTAAGCCACGCATGGCGTCGTGTGTCGGTTCAAAGGTTGCCTGGAAGTCGCGCGCAATAGTCAATCGCCAGTTGTAGTAGAAAGCATCCTGATGGGTGCGCCGGAATTCAGCGATCTCATCGATGCCGTGGCGCATGGTGCGTGCAACCGAGACCGGATCGCCGGTAATGATGGTGTAGTAACGGCGGATATCCTCACCGAGGGTATAGACCAGAAATTCATCAATTTTCTGAAAGTAGGCCGCAGAATCGGCAGGGCCAGTGAAAATTAACGGAAAAGGAATATCCTGGTTGCTGGGGTGCAGCAGAATGCCCAGTAGATAGAGAATCTCTTCTGCGGTGCCCACCCCGCCAGGAAACACAATAATGCCATGGCCCAGGCGAACAAAGGCTTCCAAGCGTTTTTCAATGTCTGGCATGACAACCAGTTCATTGACGATGGGGTTAGGCGCTTCGGCAGCGATAATGCCGGGCTCTGAAACACCCAAATAGCGACCTTCTTTACGTCGCTGCTTGGCATGGGCAACGTTAGCGCCTTTCATGGGGCCTTTCATTGCGCCAGGGCCACAGCCGGTACAAATATCTAAATCGCGCAGACCTAAGTGATAGCCCACATCTTTGGTATATTCGTACTCTTCCCGGGAGATAGAGTGGCCGCCCCAGCACACCACCAAGCTAGGGTCGCGGCCGGGTTTGAGCGTGCCCGCTTTGCGCAGAATATGGAAGACCGCATTGGTGGTGCCTTCTCCCGTGCTAAGATCAAAACGATTGTGATGCTGAATCTCATTGTAGACGTAAACGATATCGCGAATGATCGAGGAAAGATGCTCGCGGATACCGCGAATCATGCGGCCATCTACAAAGGCTTCGGCGGGGGCGTTAGTGAGCTTTAAGCGAATGCCGCGGTCTTGCTGCAGCACTTCAATATCGAAATCTTTATAGGCTTCTAAAATCGCCAGGCTATCGTCGCTGGGATTACCGCAATTGAGTACTGCCAACGCACAGCGCCGAAGAAGGTCGTGTAGACCGCTTTGAGAAGTTTTATGCAGTCGATTAACTTCATGCTGAGAGAGTACTTCGAGGCTCCCCTCGGGGGAAATGATGCTGGAAAGGGTGGCGCGAGGTTGAACGTTTTCGGTCATTAGCGGGGCTGTCCCTAATCGTTTGATGTCTCTTTGCATATTACCACGCCCAAGCGGTGGGTACAGCGCGGCGGCTGGCTCGCCGGGGTGTGCTATTATGAGGTCTATTTTATAGGGCGGCGGCAATAGCGTTTTTTGTTAGTTACTAAACTGTTGCCTAAAGCGTGTTCTCAAAGAGAGCTGCTAAAGACCGTTATCAAAGACCATGGCGCTTCACTATGTTCAATGCCCACTATTTTCGTACCTTTATTACGCTTGTTGAAACAGGCAGTTTTACCCGTACGGCGCAACGTTTAGAAATGACCCAGCCGGGCGTAAGCCAGCATGTACGCAAGTTAGAAGACTATTTAAATAAAGAGCTGTTAGAGCGCAAGGGGCGCAGCTTTACATTAACCGAATCGGGGCGGCGTGCTTACGATTACGCTTTAAAGTTATTTGCTGAGCATGAGCAGTTCCGTCACGGGCTAGACGATGACTCTTTGGATAGCGGTGACTGCCGCATTGCCTCGCCGGGCAGCGTTGGCTTGATGTTCTATCCGTATATATTGGGGCAGCAGCAAATGCACCCCAATTTAACGGTCAACTATAGCTTTGCGTTCAACCACGAAATCGTCAATGACCTGCTTGAAGGGCGTTATGACATCGGGATAGTCACCGAGGCAATGCGACACCCTGAGCTTAGCTGCAGCATCTGGCATGAAGAGCCGCTCTGCTTGGTGGTACCTGCAGATTTTGCCGGCAGCACGTTATCAGATTTAATGGGCATCGGCTTTCTCAATTATTACGACGGCATTAACCACGCCAATGCACTGCTGCGAGCCAATTACCCCGACGAGTTTCGCTCAATGACCCATTTCCGCCATCAAGGCTTTACCAATGAAGTCAGCATGGTACTGGATGCGGTGGCCAGGGGGTTGGGCTTTAGCGTGGTATCGCGATTGGTATTGGAAACTTCACCTTGGCAGCGCCAGGTAAAAGCGTTGAACTTGCCCAATGGGGTCAATGAAGTGCTCTATTTACTGCGCCGCCGAGACTCGGTGCTGCCTAAGCGCTACGCGAAGCTGCTAGACGGTTTTCACGCTCAGCGCCTGCAAGAAAAAACGCCCTTGATGCCGTCTAATTGATTAGGCACCAAGGGCGTTTTCGTTACTTAGAGCGCTATCGCTTTACATCTTGCCAGTTTTGCCGCTAGTTGCGATATTCGTCGATGCTAGGGCAGGAGCAAATTAACTGACGGTCACCGAAAACGTTATCGACGCGGTTAACCGCGGGCCAGTATTTAGCGGCTTGAACAGCCGCGGTCGGGAAGGCGGCCAACTGGCGGTCATAAGGCCGCTGCCAGTCGCTATCCATTAGATCCGCCTGGGTATGTGGCGCGTTGACCAGCGGATTATTATCCAGCGGCCATTCGCCGCTCTCCACTCGGGCGATCTCGTCACGAATGGCAATCATTGCATCGCAGAAACGGTCAATTTCATACAGCGACTCAGACTCAGTCGGCTCGATCATCAGCGTGCCCGGCACTGGGAACGACATGGTTGGTGCGTGAAAACCATAATCCATCAAACGTTTGGCGATATCCTCCTCGCTAATCCCAGAGGCCGCTTTGAGCGGACGAATATCGATTATGCATTCGTGGGCAACGGTACCGTTCTGACCGCGGTAGAGAATCGGGTATGCCGCTTCCAATCGTTTGGCAATGTAGTTGGCGTTTAGAATGGCAAGCTCGGTAGCTTCCCGCAGCCCCCGCGCGCCCATCATCTTAATGTAGGCCCAGGAAATGGGCAGGATTGAGGCACTGCCAAACGCGGCTGCGGATACCGCGCCGCTATCAGTGTTGACGCCGTTGATGGGCGTTACCACGTGGTTTGAAACGTAGGGCACCAGGTGGGCTTTAACGCCAATAGGGCCCATGCCCGGGCCGCCGCCGCCGTGGGGAATACAGAACGTTTTGTGCAGGTTAAGGTGAGACACATCGCCGCCAAAATCGCCAGGACGGGTTAGCCCTACCTGGGCGTTCATATTGGCGCCATCGATATACACCTGACCACCGTTGTCGTGAACGATCTTGCACGCTTCGCGTACGCTGGTTTCAAACACCCCGTGAGTGGATGGGTAGGTCAGCATAATGGCGGAGAGCTTATCGCTATGCTGTTCAGCTTTAGCGCGTAAATCCGCTATGTCGATATTGCCGTTTTGATCGCACTCAACCACCACCACCTTCATTTGCACCATGGCTGCCGAGGCAGGGTTGGTGCCGTGGGCAGAGCTTGGAATCAAGCAGACATCGCGATGGCCTTCGCCTTGGGCCGCTTGGTAACGACGAATTGCCACAAGGCCCGCATATTCACCCTGAGCGCCGGAGTTAGGCTGCATCGATAGGTGATCGTAACCAGTGACTTCGACCAGGAAGGCCGAGAGCTCGTCGATCATTTGATGATAGCCAGCCACCTGGTCGCGAGGTGCAAAGGGGTGAAGATGCGCAAACGAGGGCCAGGAAACGGGGATCATTTCGCTGGTGGCGTTGAGCTTCATGGTGCAGGAACCGAGCGGAATCATCGCATGGGCAAGCGACAGATCCTTATTCTCAAGACGCTTTAAGTAGCGCAGCATTTCGGTTTCGCTGCGGTAGCGGTTAAAGGTGGGATGGCTCAAGAAGTCGCTTTCGCGCTGGCATGAAGCCGGAATGCCGGAAGCGCCGCTAGCTACCACTTGCTCGTCCAATACTGCAACGGCAAGGCCGTGCTCATCGCCCAGCAGCACATCAAACAATGTGGCTACATCGTGGGCGGTGGTGGTTTCATCCAGGCTAATACCGACATCGCCATTGCCGAAGTAGTGCAGATTAATATCATGGGTCATGGCTCGGCCATGGATCTTACCTGCATCAACGCCCGTCAGGCGTAGCGTATCAAACCAGCTGTCATGAGCGAGCGATACGCCTGCCTGCTTAAGGCCTTCGGCAAGCAGGCAGGCTAGGCGATGAACGCGGCCGGCAATTTTGCGCAACCCTTCTGCACCGTGATAGGTGGCATAAAAGCCTGCGATGTTGGCCAGAAGCGCCTGGGCGGTACAGATGTTGGAGGTCGCTTTCTCGCGGCGGATATGCTGCTCGCGGGTCTGCATCGCCATACGCAGCGCCGTATTGCCACGGCTATCTTTGGAGACGCCGATAATGCGTCCTGGAATCGAGCGCTTGAGCTTGTCGGATGTAGCAAAGAACGCCGCGTGAGGGCCACCAAAGCCCATGGGCACGCCAAAGCGTTGGGAGTTGCCTACCACAATGTCAGCGCCCAGTCTGCCGGGCTCTTTCAGAAGCACAAGGCTCAAAAGGTCGGTGGCCACACAGGTCATGATGTTGCGGTCGGTGGCCGACTTTAACAGCGGTGATAAATCACGAACCTCACCGCTGGCCGACGGGTACTGAACCAGGGCTCCAAACACATCGTGGCTGGCCAACTCTTCTGCAGGGCCAGTGATAAGCTCAAAGCCAAAGAACTCGGCACGGGTTTTAACGACATCCAGCGTTTGCGGGAAAACGTCATCGGCGACGAAGAAAGCGTTGGATTTGCTCTTCTTATTGCCGCGCTTACACAGCGCCATGGCTTCTGCGGCAGCGGTGGCTTCGTCGAGCAGTGACGCATTCGCCAGCTCCATGCCGGTTAAATCCATGACTACTTGCTGGAAGTTGAGCAAGCCTTCCAGGCGTCCTTGAGAAATCTCCGGTTGGTAGGGGGTATAAGCCGTGTACCAGCCCGGGTTTTCCAATACGTTGCGCTGAATCACCGCGGGCATATGGGTGCCGTAGTAGCCCTGGCCAATATAGCTTTTAGTCACACGGTTCTGCCGCGCTAGCTGTGCTAGGTACTCTAGCGCCTCTGATTCGCTGCGCGGTTCATCAAGCGCTAGCTCACGGCCAAGGCGGATATCGCTCGGCACGGTCTGTTCAATCAGATCTTCCATGTGCTGCATGTTGAGCGCTTTTAACATGGTGGCCACGTCATCTTGACTTGGACCATTATGACGTTTGATAAAAGCATCGTGATCGGCCAGCTCGGCCAGACGGCGTGTTTCAAGAGACATGAAGAAGATTCCGGACGTTAAGAGAGAACCGTGCAGGGCGTTAAACGAAGAGCCTGCCATAAAGGATAAAGGCAGGCCCTAATATATGTATATGATTCAGCTACAGCCTTTAATCGTCAGCGCTAAGCGTTGCTTGGTAGGCATCTGCGTCGAGCAGGCCATCAAGTGAATCGCTGTCTAAGCGCACTTTCATAATCCAGCCGCCTTCGTAAGGCGCTTCATTGACTGTTTCAGGGGCGTCTTCAAGCGCGTCATTGACCTCAATGACTTCGCCAACAACCGGCGAGTAGAGATCAGAAGCAGCTTTTACCGATTCGATAACGCCAAACTCTTGCCCTTTGCTCAGCGCTGTTCCCACTTCAGGCAGTTCAACAAACACGACATCGCCGAGCGCCTGCTGGGCGTGATCGGTTATGCCTACGGTCACAGTGCCGTCTTTATTATCCAGCACCCACTCGTGGCTTTCCGCGTAACGAAGATTGGTAGGAAGATTGCTCATGGTGTTTTCCTATATGAAACAGTTTTCTGGGCCCGAGCATACTAGCGGTTGTCGTTCACCTTGGCGACTAGTGACTGGGGTAGATCGAGCGAATAAGCAAGCATGTTAACGTGTTTCCAATCGGAAACAAATTTCTTCGTTGCTTCAAAGCTTGCTTAGTAGCGTTATCGGTTCAGGTATTTTTTGCCGGGTTTGTGCGGAAGATCGGGTTATGAAAAAAGCGGTATCCTCTATGCACAAGCGACATCACCCTAGATGCTAGCTAAGTTTATGGTGTAAAACATTCAAATCGTGCGCTAACCAACAATAGCGACGTTAGGACTAGCCCTAATCGCAACAAGCCAATAATACACACCAACATTGCATACCAACAAAGCGAGGAGATGAACATGGAAGCATTAACTAGCCTCTTAGGGGCGATCAACGGCGTGGTCTGGGGGCCCGTCATGTTGATTCTGCTACTCGGTGTGGGGATTTACCTGCAGCTTGGCTTGAAACTGATGCCGATTAGAAAGCTCGGCATGGGTTTCAAGCTAATGTGGGCGGGGCGTGACGCGAAACCAGAGGTGGGTAAAGCGGCAGTTGCCAAAGAAGGAGACGAAGGGGAAATATCTCCTTTTGATGCCTTGATGACCGCACTCTCAGCGACCATCGGTACCGGTAATATTGCCGGTGTCGCTACAGCCATTGCGTTAGGTGGCCCTGGCGCTGTGTTTTGGATGTGGATTACTGCACTGGTGGGTATGGCCACTAAATTTGCCGAAGCGGTGCTGGCCGTGCGCTATCGTGAAACCGATAGCACCGGTTACCACGTGGGCGGGCCGATGTTTTACATTAAGAATGGCCTGGGTAAAAAGTGGTTATGGTTGGGCGGCCTGTTCTCGTTTTTTGGCGCTGTCGCTGCCTTTGGGATCGGCAATACCGTTCAGTCCAACTCCGTTGCTGACGCCATGGACGCCACCTTCGGCGTGCCGCACTGGCTCACGGGTGTGGTCATTATGGTGCTGGCTGGCGCGGTGATTCTGGGTGGTATCAAGCGTATTGCTAAAGTGGCGGGCAAGTTGGTGCCGGTTATGGGCATTGCCTACGTAGTGGCTGGCTTGTTGGTATTGATCGTCAATGCCGGGCAGATCGGTGAAGCCTTTGGTATGATCTTCTACTATGCCTTCAACCCCATGGCGGCCGCAGGTGGTTTCGCGGGTGCTGCCGTCATGGCGGCGATTCGTTTTGGTGTGGCACGCGGTATCTTCTCCAATGAAGCGGGTTTGGGAAGTGCGCCTATCGCCCACGCGGCGGCCAAAACCAAAAATCCGGTGCGCCAGGGCTTAATCGCAATGCTGGGCACCTTTATCGATACCATTATTGTGTGCACGATTACCGCGCTGGTGATTTTGACCTCAACAGTTTGGCAAGAGGGCGAAGCGGGGGCGTCGCTGACCGCGCTTTCGTTTGATGCTGCGCTGCCTGGCTTTGGTAATCAGATCGTCGCCATTGCGTTGGCGATTTTTGCTTTTACCACCATCCTAGGCTGGTCATTTTACGGTGAGAAGTGCTGCCAGTTCCTGTTTGGTACTCGCTCCATTATGATCTATCGGGTGCTGTTCGTTCTGGCTATACCGCTGGGCGCCATCGCTCAACTGGGCTTTATCTGGCTCATGGCGGATACCTTCAACGCCATGATGGCGATCCCGAACTTGATTGCCTTGGCACTGCTTTCGCCGGTAGTCTTTAAGCTAACCAAGGACTATTTCGACGGCAAAGACGTATTGCCGGGTGAAGAACTGGATCACGACCAATAATACCCGCAGCGCGTTCATCGGCGCTGTAGGTGAACGTGAATAACAGGAGAGTCGGGAAGACACTTACTTAGTGGCTTCCCGTTCTCTTTTTTGAGCGAACACTTTTGAGTAAGGAAAGCCCCTATGTCTGAATTAAAGCAAACGCCTCTGCATGCGTTGCACCTCAAGCTAGGCGCCAAGATGGTACCTTTTGCTGGCTACGATATGCCGGTGCAGTATCCGCTGGGGGTCAAAAAAGAGCATGAGCACACCCGTCAAAAGTGCGGGCTGTTCGATGTCTCCCATATGGGGCAAATCAGCGTTTCCGGTGACGGCGTGGCTGAAGCCCTGGAAACCTTGATTCCTGCCGATTTGGTGGGCCTCGAGAAAGGTGGCCAACGTTACGGACTGTTCACCAACACAGAAGGCGGCATTATTGACGACCTAATGGTGGTCAATGCGGGTGATCACTTCTATTTGGTAGTGAACGCAGCCTGCAAAGAACAGGACTTGGCTCACCTACGCCTCAATTTGGCGTCAACCCATACAATTGAACCCTTGGATCGTGGCTTACTGGCGCTGCAAGGGCCTCAGGCGCGGGATGTCATGCAGCGGCTTTGCCCTGAAGCCTGTGAGCTTGTGTTTATGCAGCATGGACGCTTTACCATTGCCGGGCAGGAGGTGTGGGTGAGCCGCAGCGGCTATACCGGTGAAGATGGTTTTGAAATTTCCGTCGCCGCCGATGCTTGCGAAGCCTTTGCTGAGCAGCTGATAGCTGAGCCCGAAGTCGAAGCGATTGGCCTGGGAGCGCGGGATTCGCTGCGTTTGGAAACGGGTTTATGCCTCTATGGCCACGATATGGATGAGCAAACCACCCCGGTAGAAGCAGGTCTAATCTGGGCGATTGGCAAACCACGTCGCCGTGGTGGTGATCGGCCCGGAGGTTTTCCAGGCGCCAATGTGATTCTTCATCAGGTCGATGCCAAAGATCACACCCGCAAGCGTGTTGGGCTGTTAGCTGAAGGCCGTGCGCCGGTGCGTGAGGGCGCGCCGCTTGTGGATGAGGCAGGCAATGAGGTTGGAATCGTTACCTCCGGCAGCTTTGGTCCCAGCGTCGGTAAGCCTGTGGCGATGGGTTATGTCACTCGCGAGCTGGAAGCACCGCAAAGTACTGTATTCGCGGTGGTACGCGGTAAACAGTTACCTATGGTGGTAACTCCCACGCCGTTTGTAAAGCCGGGCTACTATCGCGGCTAGAAGCGCGCCCATCTACCCGCGGCCCCTGCTTAGCTAGGGGCCGTTGCTTTATAAAGGAGAGTATTACGAAGGGCGGTTTATCAAGCAAGTGTTTTAGCGCAGAACCTGCTTGGGATCGATGGGTTTACCGCCTTGGCGCAGATCAAAGAGTAGATCATAGCGTTGGGTGGCACTGCTTTGACCTACCTCACAAAGCGGGTCTCCGGCGCTAACCTGTTTGCCTACCTCGACCAAAATGCGCTCGCAAAGCGCGTATACGGTCTGGAGGTTATCGGCATGGTGCACAATCACCACTTCACCTAGCTGACGCATACCGTCGGCAAAGCGTACCTCGCCAGGGGCAACGGCTTTAGCCTGAGCCCCGGCTTGAGTAGCCAGCAGCATGGGCTGCAGGGTGCCACGGCTGTCTGGCCCGAAGCGGCGAACCACTCGATAGTCTTCCAGCGGCCAGGGCCAGCGCCTGGCTGATGAGGGTAGCGCCTGACTGGGTGCGCTGCTGGCAGGTGCAGCGGCAGGCTTGTTAGCGCTTGAAGAGCTGCTGTTGTTTGCTGAGCTTCTAGGTGAACTTCGCGCCGCTGAACCGCTAAGGGGTAGGCTGACTATTTGGCCAATTCTCAAATTAGTGGGGGAGGCGCTAGGGTTGGCACTCTGAATGCGGCCACTGGTAGTGCCAAAATGTCGGGCGATGCTCGAGAACGTATCACCAGGACGGATTTGATAGCGGTAGGGGCCGCCGGAAGGTGCCCGCTCCTGCTGGGTAGGAATTAATAGACGTTGCCCAATTTCCAGGCGCCGCGTATCGGCACCTGGGTTAAAGCGCTCCAGGCGTTCCAGTGGCACGTTAGCCCGGGCCGCCAGCTTACCCAGCGTGTCGCCACGCTGCACCTGCACCCAGTCGCCACTGATCTGGCTGGCGCTAGGAGCGGCCGCTCGCTGGGATGACGATGGAGGAGCGCTGGAACAGCCGGTCAGTAGTCCCGCTAACAGCCAAGCAATGAGCCAGCCGACTAGGCGTGATCGGTTCGGCTGTCCAGCATGCCATCTTTTTCCAACCAGAGTGCATTGATCCATGTGTGGAAGCGTTCCTTATGCTGCTTTTCTTCGTGGTTTTCTGATGCGTACATCCACTCAGGAATGCTGAGTTGCCGTGCCTGTAATGTTATGGGTGCCTCTCTGCCGCATAAAAAGCCCCAAAACGTCGGCGAGGGGTTAGCGTAGCTGATCGTCACATCCAGGATACCATCCAATTGGTTGCCTAGCAGACTAAGTACTTGAGCAATGCCGCCCGCTTTAGGGCGTAATAAGTGGCGGTAGGGGCTCTGCTGGGCATCGCGTTTGGCAACCGAAAAACGGGTGCCCTCGACAAAATTAAAAATCGCAATGGGCGAGAGCCTTGCCTGCTGACACATCCGTTCGGTAGCCGCTCGATCAATGGTGGCCAGTTTAGGATTTTTAGCGACTTGTTCGCGGCTAAAGCGGCGCATAAAAGGAAATTCTAGCGCCCAAAAAGCCAACCCTACGATGGGGATCCAGATTAATTGACGTTTTAAGAAAAAACGTGGCATGGGGATACGCCGATGCAACGCCATCAACAGCATAAAGATATCCGTCCAACTGCGATGGTTGGATATCACCAACCACCACTGCTGTGGGCTCAAATTATCAGGTACGCTGGCGTGTAGCACGGGTTTGAGCCAATGCCGCATCCACCAAAGGTTAACGCCTATCCAGTTAAGCGCAACGCCATTCAGCCCCTGCAACACTAACTGCTTAAGCCGCTGCCCTGGGGCAATGACTTTAAGTAGCGTCAGCAGAATGAGAGGTACGCCCCAGAACAGTGTGTTGAGCGTTAGCAGCAGCGCGCTAATCAGCCCCTTTAAAATAGGCATACCGCGTTTCCTTGCCGTCAGACCAATAACGTAATACTGAATGCTAAAGGATCCTAGCCACGCTGCCCAGCAGAAACCTACAGCAATTCATTAGCTTGATGATGTTTTATACGAGCGGCAGTGAAGGGGCTTGGACGGTGTTCAAGAGAACGGTGCGCAGTGCGTGGGCGGCTACGGAGAGCTCTTGGTGGGTCAAAATGCCGACGCGGCAGGAGATAGCGGGCGCTGTCAGCGGTATGCAGCGAGCGCCCAATTCATGCATTTGACGAATGCACATGGAAGGCACCGCACTGACGCCCAGGCCGTCAGCGACCATTCTCCCCACTGTTGAGAGCTGGTGGCTTTCAAAGGCTACCGTTAGCTCCATATTTTGCTTGCCCAGTTCCTGTTCCAATAAGCGACGCACCATGGAGGGGCGTTGAAGGGTAATGAAATCGTGGTGGAGCAGCGTTGACCAGGTCAACTGAGAGGCCTGGATTAACGAAGAGTCAGGTGGCACGACAGCCACAAAGTGGTCTTCAAACAGCGGTGTAAAGAGCAGGCTGCCGGTTCCCTCCGGTGAAAAAGCAATCCCCATCTCAACCTGACGAGAGCGCACCATGGCGGTAACCTCCTCGTTGATAACATCGTGTACGGTAATATTGACTTTGGGGTGTTCATGGCGAAATTTAACCAGCGCCGCAGGGAGTAAGTTACAAGCAAAGGCGGGCATCGCCGCGACGCTCAGCCGCCCAAGTTGAAGGGTGAAACGTTGGCGTAAGCGCTCCTCGGTATTGTCCCACTGAGCCAGCAAGTGTTTGGCTAGCGGTAGTAGCGACTCGCCTTCTGGGGTTAATCTGACGTTGCGGGTGCTCCGAATAAGCAGTTTGCCACCCAGGGACTCTTCCAGGCCTTTAATCGCAAGACTTAGTGCTGGTTGGGATAAATGCAGGCGCTCGCAGGCTTGAGTAAAGCTGAGGGTTTGGGCGACCGCCAGAAAGGCGCGCAGCTGTTTGACGGTCATAAAGTGCCTTTTATAAGTTTAAAAAATAAATTGATAAGAAAAACAAACTTAACAAATATATCATCTCGCACAACACTGGCACTATCGTAAGCTTCAGTTCGCGAATTTTTGACAGCACTCATCTACGATAATACTGATCATCAACAACAATGTGAGGCACAACAATGGCAGGATTCGATAAGCGTGTAGCTTCCTACGAAGAGGCTATGGAAGGCATCGAGAGCGGTATGACCGTCATCGCCGGTGGCTTCGGACTCTGCGGTATCCCCGAAAACCTGATTGCCGAGATCAAGCGTCGCGGCGTCAATGACCTTACCGTGGTGTCCAATAATTGCGGTGTCGATGGTTTTGGCTTGGGAATACTGCTTGAAGACCGCCAAATCAGTAAAATTCTGGCCTCTTACGTAGGTGAAAATGCCTTGTTTGAGAAGCAAATGCTCAACGATGAGATTGAAGTGGTGTTAACGCCTCAAGGCACATTGGCGGAAAAAATGCGCGCAGGCGGCGCTGGTATTCCCGCCTTTTATACTGCTACCGGTTACGGCACGCCGATTGGTGAGGGGAAAGAGGTTCGCGAGTTTAATGGCCGACACTGTATTTTAGAAGAAGCCATTGTAGGTGATTTTGCCATAGTGAAAGGCTGGAAGGCGGATCGCTATGGCAACGTAATATATCGCCATACGGCGCAGAATTTTAACCCCATGGCCGCCACGGCGGGGAAAATTACCGTGGTGGAAGTTGAAGAGATTGTTGAGCCAGGTGAGCTTGAGCCTAGCCAGATCCATACCCCAGGAATTTATGTGGATCGGATTATTCAAGGCACGTTTGAAAAGCGGATAGAGAAACGCACGGTGCGCAGCTAATACGCCGCGCCTTCAAACGCAACACTTGCTTCTCATTTAACGATTCAACAAGAGGAAGTCACCATGGCTTTAACACGAGAACAGATGGCTCAGCGTGTCGCCCGCGAACTTCAAGATGGTTTTTACGTCAACCTGGGCATTGGTATTCCCACCCTGGTTGCCAACTACATCCCGGATGGCATCGATGTCATGCTGCAATCCGAGAATGGGCTGCTGGGGATGGGCCGCTACCCCAGCGAAGACGAACTTGATCCAGATATGATTAATGCGGGTAAAGAGACGGTGACGGCGCGCCCAGGCGCAGCGATTTTTTCTTCAGCAGAATCGTTTGCAATGATTCGCGGTGGTCACGTGGATCTTACCGTGCTGGGGGCTTTCGAGGTGGATCAGCAGGGCAATATCGCTTCCTGGATGATTCCAGGGAAGTTGATCAAAGGCATGGGCGGTGCCATGGATCTCGTTGCCGGTGCCGACAACATCATTTGCACTATGACGCACGCCTCTAAGCACGGCGAATCCAAGCTATTGGAAAAATGCGCACTGCCGCTGACCGGCGCAGGCTGCATTAACCGCGTGTTGACAGATTTAGCTTATCTTGAAATCAAAGACGGTGCTTTTATTCTCAAGGAGCGCGCTCCGGGCGTAAGCGTTGAGGAAATCGTCGAGAAGACGGCGGGCAAGCTGATTGTGCCTGACCATGTACCCGAAATGACATTTGATGCCGAGTAATCACGCTCCCATTAGCACGAATGATAAACAGCCAAAGTTTAGAGGGTTAAATAAAGTGCACAGTGAGACGCTAGCGACATTGCTGCTAGCGTCTCAGGCCATTTCACAGCGCGTATGATGGGGTAGCAGTAAATCGGCAATACGCTCGTGATTATCTTCAACGTGCTTTTGGGCTAACGCCAAGCCGCCTAGGCAGAGGCGATGTTCATCGCCATTGGCGAAGACTGTTTTCTGTGGTGTGGTGGGGTAGAAGCGGTGATCAAGCAGTGATGATACCGTGAAGACACCGTTTTGCTGGCCCTCAAGGCTTGGCATGCCCACTTCGCTTAGGCGTTGATCCAGCGTTTTCAAGGGCTCACCCAACTGCCCACAATCAAAGCCTGCGTGATGCAAGCGAGGGCCCATCACCGCTATCCAGGCCGCCAAGGGGTGCGCTTGCTGTAGCTGTTGATAAAGGGCCCAGCTAGGCATCGGCCAGGGGCGACCGCGGCAGAGCAAATTATGCCCCTTGCAATCCTGAGGATGAGATTGTTGCACCAGCCCTTCAATGGCTTCCCGGGGTGCCTTGGACAATGTGCCTATTTGCAGTTCTGCCAGCACCAGCCAACTACTGCCGTCGCTTGGCGCGAGTAGTTGCACCAATAGACCTTTATCGGCCATGGCGTAATGGCCCATGGCGCGATAGCCCATATGAGCTAAATTGCCGGTAAGCGCGGCAGCGGCAAAGGGCCCGTAATTGAGCGTTACCAGCGTTAAATACTCAGCCGCCGTTGATAGTGGCCAAAGTCTAAGGGCGCCGATATCGGGATGGGTATGTACATAGTCAAGCCACAGCTGCTGAACGAACTCCTGACGCTGCATGGTGAACTCCTTGCCTAAAGTGGCACACCTAGCGTGAGCCATTAAATAACTGCTCAGTATAGGCAAGCGGGGTAAGCAAGGGTTCAACGGCTATTAACGAGCGGTTAAACGGCAAGTAGCTGTTGATCGCGGACAAACTGATCAAATTCAGTAAAGCCGCCTACATGGGTTTGATCGACAAATACCTGCGGGACAGTGTGAATGGGTTTGCCCGCCGTTTTGGCGATATCTTCTTTAGTGACGCCTTCAGAGGGCATATCCACATAGCGATAGCCTTCAATTTTTCCGACTTTTTCCAAATGCTCGGCAAGCTGTTTTGCGCGTACGCAGAAGGGACATGACATCCGACCAAAAATAACCACAAACATAGGTGGTGCTCCTTTACGATAAACTGAGTAAGTTATCAGGTAGACAGTAGCTGAAGGGTAAATAGCCGTTTGGCTTAGCGATAAATTCGCGCCCATTGTGGCTGAGCAGAGCTCGTTTCGCCAATAGCAGCTCGCTACACGAACCATTAATGCCCGTTATCACCTGGGAAAACCAACAAGCCTATGCACATGCTTACCGCTGACGAATACACCTTTCTTACTGATCTGGCGAAGGCGTACCGAGATAGGCACTTGCCATCCATTAAACGCGAAAGTGACTGGAACCCGCGTTTAGGGGTTGATGCGCTATGCTTTCAGCATCATGGCGCTAAGCACATGGTGGGGGCGTTGATTACGCCCTGCGAGCTGTGGTTGGTCGCAGTGCCTGACCACTCTCGGCTGACCGAGCCTTTGGCGGATACGCTTACGCTTTCTCTGCCTTCAGGCACATACCCACTATCACTTGAGCGCTTGCCAGGCGGCTACGGACTCTATAAGCGCGCCATTTTGCGAGATTTGAGCGAGCTGGAGAGCATGCAGGAAGCTGCGAGGCTGGCGCAGCAAATGATGGCGCGTTTAATGCAACCCGATGAAGAGCTCAACGCCTAAGCGCAGCCAGCTATACTGTCAGGATTTCTACCAACAGTATCTTCCATCCACGCAGTGAAAAAGGAAATTGCCCATGACTTCCCAATCCGTTACAACGCCACGAGTTGCGCTGGTAACCGGTACTAGCAGCGGGATCGGTGCCGCTGTGGTTAAGCACTTTTGCGAATTAGGCCATCAAGTGCTTGCCGTCGATTTTAATCCGGCGGGTAAGGCGGTCGCTGAAAAATCCGGCGCGGCTTTCTTTCAGGCGGATCTAACCGATCCTGACGCCTGCCGTGCGGCGGTGGCGGATGCGGTTAAGCGCTTTGGCGGTGTTGATATATTGGTCAATAACGCTGGGATTCAGCACGTTGCCTCGATTGAGACCTTCCCCGAGGAGAAGTGGCGTCAGATCATGGATTTGATGCTGACGGCGCCTTTCTTGCTGACACAGGCCGCGTGGCCACATATGCGTGAAAAGGGCTGGGGACGCATCGTTAACGTGGCCTCGATACACGCTCAGGTGGCTTCCCCGGGGAAAGCGGCGTACATCAGCGCCAAACACGGCATGATTGGTTTGACCAAAACGGCGGCGCTAGAGGGCGGTGAACAAGGCATCACTGCGAATGCGGTATGTCCTGCCTATGTGAAAACCCCGTTAGTGGATAACCAAATCGCCGACCAAGCTAAATTACACGGTATGGATGAGCAGGAGGTCATCGAAAAAGTCATGCTCAAACAGGCGGCCATCAAGCGCTTGATCGAGCCTGAAGAGGTGGCGCAATTAGTCGCTTACCTGGCATCCGACGCAGCCGGTGCCGTGACTGGCTCAAGCTTTAATATTGATCTTGGTTGGACAGCGCATTAATTAATCAGTTTGGCCCCGCCAGTGACCTTGATGTGATTGGCGGGGTGCTTTGTTGCAGGCCTTAACGACGTACGGGGCGTTTTTGTAGTTTGCGCTGCAGGGTGCGGCGGTGCATGCCTAGTGCCCGTGCGGTGGCGGATATATTGCCGTCGTGCTCCTGCAGCACTTTCTGAATATGCTCCCAGGTGATGCGGTTAATCGATGGCGGATTGTCTGCAAGCTCAATATCCGGGTCGCCGCTCTGGCGCTCGAATGCGGTTAATACATCGTCGGCATCCACCGGTTTACACAGGTAATTAACCGCGCCGAGTTTAATCGCCTCCACTGCGGTGGCGATACTGGAGTAGCCGGTCAGCACCACAATGCGACACTGGGGTACGGTGGCAAGTAGCTCGGGAAGTAGTTTTAAGCCTGAGCTGTTTTCCAGTTTTAAATCAAGGGTCGCCATGGTGGGTGAATGCTGCGCGGCCATGGTCAGGGCCTGCTCGGCATCGTGGGCAACGATAACGTCGTAACCGCGGCGCGTAAGGGCACGGTTCAGCACATGACAAAACATTTCATCGTCATCTATGATCAGTAGGCGTTGCTCTCGCGTTTGCATGTTGTCCTCAATCCATAACTGGCGGTGCTTGGGGCGGGCGCGATTAAGTTGGCGCTGCGCAGCGGGGCAGCGTGACTTCCGTTAGCGTACCCCCTTCCGGGTGATTATACAGGCTTACACCACCACCAAAGCGATTGATGGTGGCATGGGTTAAAAACAAGCCGATGCCCATGCCCTTGCTTTTAGTCGAAATGAACGTCTCACCCAACTGGTCGGCGATCGACATGGCGACACCTGGGCCATGGTCACGAATATCGATCACCACGCTCTCGCTCTGCCAGTCTAAGCGTATGGCAATGTGCTCAGGGTTAGCGTCAGCGGCGTTATTGAGCAAATTGGTCAATGCTTGGTCGAGCGTGGCATCGACGGCCAGCCAAGGCCTACCGCGTTTTTCTGCCACATCGAACTGATGGCTCACATCAGGACGAAGCACCAACCAGCGCTGAACAACACCCGCTAACCACACTTCGGCGTCGAGCACTTCGGGTTCTGCCATACGCCGCCGGTCAGCGTTGGAGACCAAATTTTGTAGACGTGATTTGCATACGTCGACCTGCTGGCGCAATAAGTTAATGTCCTGATCCAGCGTCGAATCGGCGGGGGTGTCGGCCTGCATCTCTTTGAGGAGGACTGCCATGGTAGAGAGTGGTGTGCCCAGTTCGTGAGCAGTGCCCGCAGCCTGGGTTGCGACCGCCAACACCTGCTCATTGCGCAGGGCCGCTTCCCGAGTTCGGGAGAGTGCCTGATCACGGCTACGCAGCGCGTGAGCCATTTTGTAGATAAAAAAGGTTACCAGCCCTGCAGAGAGGCCAAAGTTAAGCCACATGCCTAGTATATGCAGGCTCAAGGGGCTATCGCTATTGATATGGCCCAGTTGCGGGATGGGGTGGTAGGAGAACATTAAAAAGGTGTAACCCGCCATGGAGCATGCGGCGATGATCCAGGCATGGCGCCAGGGCAGGGTGGCGGCGGCGATGGTAACCGGCACCAGGTAGTAGGTAATAAAAGGGTTGGTGGAGCCGCCCGAGAAATAGAACAGTAGTGTTAAACCGGTGATATCGGCAAGTAAATGCAGCAAATACTCAAGGTGCGTCACCGCACGGGGACGGCCCAGACGCCACCAAGTGGCAATATTGAGTACGCCCATTGAAATGACCACGCTCACCACGGCGGTAACCGGTAAATCGAAGGCGAGCAGTTCAACGCCCACCACAATAGCCAGTAAAAAACCCGTCCAGGTGATGCCGCGCACGATAGTCAGTCGCACCAAGTTACGGTTGGGTGTAGAAAGCGGGAGGGGGAGGGCAGTTGGCATGATGGGCTTACTTGGTTTTGGCTTTAAAGCCATGAATGACAAATTTAATGAACAGGGTCATCACGTAGGTTGTCCAGCCAGCCGACGCCAATATATTGAACAGCAGCATTTTAGGCGGCAGCCAGGCGCTACCCAATAACGCTTCAAGCATGATGTGGAAGAACATCGCCAGCAGCAACGGCAGGGCCAGGGTATGGATCCACATATCGGTGCGTCGTTTGCGAATATGGTAGCGGCGCAACAGGTAACGCAGTGGCCTATGAGCCCAGCAGAAAACCACTAGAGCACCAATCACCAATAAGCTAGCAAGAGTGGGTTCTGTGCTGCCGATATGAACGGAGAGCGAAATCGACCAAGCGAGGCTTAGCCACATCAATCCTTCCAGGCTGGCAATAATATCCGCATAGCGGCGCACGTTCTGCATAAACAACCGAATCCTTAGCGTCAAAAACTAACTTTTATAAACGACTGCAAAAACTAACCGTTAGATCTGGGTCTTGAAAGAGCCGTGTCTCTAAAACAGCGCCGCCATAATACGATACTTGGGCTGGGGTGTGGGCGCTTGAGGAGCGGATTTATCCCATCGCGCAATTGCGTATACTGTACATGGCGTATTTTACCCGACTTAACACCACTACAGGACATGCCGTGGATACTGTAACACTGACCCGCCCCGATGACTGGCACCTTCACTTGCGCGACGATGAGGCGCTCAAAGCGGTGGTAGGCCATACCGCAGCGCAGATGGGGCGGGCGATCATTATGCCCAACCTCACCCCGCCGGTAACCACTACGGCTCAGGCACTTGAGTATCGTCAGCGTATCCTTGCTGCCTTGCCAGCGGGCAGTACCTTCGAGCCCTTAATGGTGCTCTATCTCACCGATACAACTCCACCGGAAGAGATCGAGCGCGCGGCACAAAGTGGCATTGTCAAAGCAGTGAAGCTTTACCCGGCGGGTGCCACGACTAACTCCGATTCAGGGGTGACCAATTTGGCCCACTGTGACGCAACTATCGAAATGATGGCTAAGGTTGGCATGCCACTTTTGGTGCACGGTGAAGTCACCCATGCTGAGATCGATATTTTTGATCGCGAAGCGGTGTTTATTGACACAGTGCTAAAACCGCTGCTTGAACGCCATCCAGCACTGAGAGTGGTGTGTGAGCATATCACCACCCAGCAAGCCGCAGAGTTTGTTGCCCAGGCGCCGGATAACGTGGCTGCCACCATTACTGCGCATCACCTGCTGTTTAACCGCAATAAGATGCTGGTGGGTGGGATTCGTCCTCACTACTACTGCCTGCCCATTCTAAAGCGTGAGCAGCATCGCCAGGCGCTGCTTAAAGCAGCCACCAGCGGTAGCCATAAGTTCTTTTTGGGCACCGATAGCGCGCCCCACTCCCAGAGGGCTAAAGAGTCAAGCTGCGGCTGTGCCGGTGCCTATACTGCCCCCGCGGCCATTGAGCTCTACGCCACCGCCTTCGATGAAATGGATGCCTTGGATAAGTTGGAAGCCTTCGCCAGCCTGAATGGGCCTCGTTTTTATGGGTTATCGGCTAATGCAGATACCATTACGCTAGAGCGACGGGGTTGGACACTGCCGGAGAGTTATTCTTACGCCCAGGGAGAGAAAATTATTCCATTGCTGGCGGGGGAGACGCTTAACTGGGCGGTTAGGTCTTAACAAGTCAGGTCTTAACAAGCGCCGTCGACGCTTTAACGGTCGACGGCTCCAAACGCTTAGTAAGCTTTGTTAGACGTTGCCAAGTTGCTTAAGCATTTGGTCAACCATGCGCGATGAGTGGTCGGCGGCCACTTCCAGAAACTCATCGAAGGAGAGGTGGTTGTCGCCACTGCCCGGAATGTCAGAGAGCGCGCGGATCACAACGAAGGGGCACTGGTAGAGGTGGCACGTTTGAGCAATGGCGGCGCCCTCCATCTCGACCGCAAGCATGCTAGGGAACTGGGCACGGGTAGCGTCTACCCTTACAGGGTCAGCCATAAAGGCGTCACCGGTGGCGATCAAGCCTTCGCGTACCTGGACTTCACCTAACGAGGCGATGGCATTGCGCGCCACTTCTCGCAGCGATTTGTCGGCCAAGTAGGCGGCGGGCATTCCCGGCACTTGGCCTATCTCGTAGCCAAATACCACGGCGTCGACGTCGTGATGGCGTACTTCATCTGAAATGATTACATCGCCAATGGCTAAATCGGCGGCAAAGCCACCGGCGGAACCAGTGTTGATAATGGCATCGGGCTGATGGCGCTCTAATAAAATAGCCGTGCCTACTGCGGCATTGACCTTGCCAATCCCCGACTGCAGCACAATGACCTCAAGGCCGTAACGCGTGCCGGTATGGAAGACAAAACCCGCGTGCTCGTAGCGTTGGGGGTTGTCCAACTGACTCACCAAGGTGCTCACTTCCTGCGCCATTGCGCCAATAATACCAATACGCTTCACTGCGCCATGCTCCTACATTAAAAGTGGTGTTTAACTCAGGCGTGCTCTAGGGGAGCTAAATCGTGCTTCTCGGCGGCTTCAAGGGTATTTTCAAGCAGAGTAGCTACGGTCATCGGCCCCACGCCTCCAGGTACGGGGGTGATAAAGCTGGCGCGTTCGGCAGCGGTGGCAAAATCAAGGTCGCCTTTTAACGTGCCATCCTCCTGACGATTGATGCCTACGTCGATCACGATAGCGCCCGGCTTAATCCATTCGCCTTTCACGATACCCGGCTTGCCGACGGCCACGACCAGAATGTCGGCGCGGCTTACGTGATCTTCAAGGTTGCGGGTAAAGCGGTGACATACGGTGGTGGTACACCCTGCCAGCATCAGCTCCAGCGCCATAGGGCGGCCTACAATGTTAGAAGCGCCCACAACGGTGGCGTCTAAGCCGCGTAGCGCAATATCGCTCTGTGCCAGTAGGGTCATGATTCCTTTCGGCGTGCAGGGGCGTAGGGCGGGCATACGCTGCGCTAAGCGGCCAATGTTGTAGGGGTGAAACCCATCGACATCTTTGCCAGGCAGAATACGCTCTAAAATGGGCTCGGCATCGAGATGCTTGGGCAGTGGCAGTTGAACCAAGATGCCATCAACGGTCGGGTCGCTGTTGAGCTGATCAACCAGGGCTTCCAGTTCATGCTGTGAGGTTGTGCCGGGTAGGGCATGCTGAAAGGAGAGAATGCCAGCTTGTTCGCAGGCGCGGTGCTTATTGCTGACATATACATGAGAGGCGGGATCGTCCCCGACCACAACCACGGCTAGTCCCGGTGCCCGCCCGCCGGTTTGACGGCGTGTAGCGATCTTTTCGGCAACCTGTTGGCGGACAGTGGCAGCGATGGCTTTGCCATCGATTAGTTGGGCGGTCATGTAATGGAGTCCCTGTGAATGTTAAAAATAGCCTAGGCATTAAAGCGCTCAAGCCACAGCGCTTTAAAGGCGGTAATTTTCGCACGCTGGAGCATCCAGGCAAAGCGCCTTCACGAACAATCACTTTAATGGTTGACTTTAAAATTAAAAATAGTAATATATGCCTCGCTTGAGACGGGCAGCACGGTAGCGTCTAAGGTGATAAAAATCGGGATGTAGCGCAGTCTGGTAGCGCGCCTGCTTTGGGAGCAGGATGTCGGGGGTTCGAATCCCTCCATCCCGACCATTCACTTAGCATGAAAGGTAGTAGTTTGCTTTTCCAAGCTGCAGTTGTGGTCTAGTGCTCATCGGTATTCGTATTTTATGAATACTATATGTGCGCCCATAGCTCAACCGGATAGAGCAACGGCCTTCTAAGCCGTAGGTTGCGGGTTCGATTCCTGCTGGGCGTGCCACCTAATTCAGTGGTGACAACCTGTCAGAATCATATCTTCAAGCGCATGCTATTTGTTCTACGTAAGATTGTCTTTGGTGGGTGTAGCTCAGGGGTAGAGCCCCGGATTGTGACTCCGGTGGTCGTGGGTTCAAATCCCATCATCCACCCCAGTGACAATATTTGCGTTTCCAGTTTTTTGGATTTGTACGAAAAATCGTTGAGCGAAGACAATTTTCGGCAAAGCCTAGGTTGTGGTGGGTGTAGCTCAGTGGTAGAGCCCCGGATTGTGACTCCGGTGGTCGTGGGTTCAAGTCCCATCATCCACCCCATTACCCCAGCATATATCGTTTCTGCTATTTTTAATTTCCTTTTAGTTGACCCTTTCTTTTAGAGAGTATGCCCTTAACTGGGGTTTTTGTGTTTCCGGCTTTTAGACTCCCCTTGTCGTAGCTAGCGCGGCATCACCTTAATGCGGTTACCCGCCATATGGGTGAGCGGCTCAGGCCTGCCAAGCAAAAACCCTTGCGCGTAGTTGATCCCCATGTGGTGCAAAGTATCCAGCGTTGACTGGGTTTCCACACATTCAGCAATGGTTTCAATCCCTAACGCCTTGCCGACGGCATGAATCGCCTCAACCATCGCCCGATCAATCGGATCTTGATGTACATTGCGGATAAAATTACCGTCAATTTTCAAATAATCGACGGGTAGCTGCTTCAAATAACTAAAAGAGGAGAGGCCGGTGCCAAAGTCATCCAGTGCAAAGCGGCAGCCGTACTCCTTTAGGGTGGCAATTAATTCGCTAACCCTTGAGAGTTGGGCAATGGCGGTGCTTTCAGTGATTTCAAAACAGAGCGTGCCGTGGGGTAGGTTAGCCATGGCGACTTGTGTAATCAGATCGCGGCAGAAATCAGCATCGGAAAGTGATGCTCCTGAAAGATTGATCCCCCACAAGCTATAAGACGGAAGCGTCGTGTGGTGATTTTGATCACCTAACCAGGCTAGGGTGTTACGAATCACCCAGCGGTCAATGCGCACCATAAAATGATAACGCTCGGCGGCGGGTAGAAAGCTCCCGGGCGCGACGATCTCTCCCTGCTCTTCAAGTCGCAGCAAAATTTCCCGGTAGCCAGGGCCATCGGCACAAATGGCTGTAATGGGCTGGGCGAAAAGGCGGAAGGTGTCGTTATCCAAGCCATTTTGCAAGCGTTGCACCCACTGGAGTTCGCCGTGTTTCTCCAGTAATGCATGATCGTCAGGCTGATAGCAGTGGATGCGATTGCGGCCTGCCTCTTTAGCAGCGTAGCACGCAGCGTCAGAGGCGTGGAGAGCCTGGCTCAACTGCATGGGCTGAGTGGCGTTGAGTTCAACCAAACCAATGCTTACGCCGATACCAAAGGTATGGCCCTGCCAAGAAAAACGATACTGCTCAATATCGCAGCGAAGCGCTTCCGCAATCGTCAATGCTCGCTCTATACCGCAATCGGGTAGCAACAAAGCGAATTCATCGCCACCCAGGCGGGCGGCGATATCGCTGCTGCGAACATGGTTCTTCAGTTTTAACGCCACTTGTCGCAGCAGTTCGTCTCCAGCGAGATGGCCGCAGGTGTCATTGACGATTTTGAACTGATCGAGATCCAGGTAACACAGCACATGGTGGCCATCGTCGCGATTAAGTAACGCAGTCAGTGCTGATTCGAAGGCGCGGCGGTTGAGCAGGTCGGTCAGGTTGTCATGGCTGACCTGATAGCTCAGCTGTTCGGTCAACTGGCGAGTGAGGCTAACATCCTGAAAAACGACCACTGCACCTAAGGTGATGCCGCTGCGCGAGCGTATTGGTGAAGCACTGTGTTGGATGGGAGTATGCGAGTGCTCGCGATTCACCAGTAGGCAGTGCTCGGTGGAGTGCACCGGAGTTAGCTGAGTGAGCACTTGCCGGGCTGGGTTGTTTAGCGGTTGACCACTGGCTTCCTCGAGTAATTGATACACCATGTAAATGGGTTTATCCATGGCCTCTTCGAGTGTCCATCCGGTCAAGCGTTTGGCTTCCGCATTGATAAACGTTACGTTGCCACTAGCGTCACAGGTAATAACGCCATCGCCGATCGATGCCAGGGTAGTGCGGGCAAGATCGCGTTCGCGGTTTAACTGCTCCTGCAGCTGTTTGCGCTCGGTAATATCGCGCACCATACCCGAACGCTCTGACGCGGAACCGCTGGCTCCTTCGCTGACTTGTACTTCCAGGTAGCGCACTTGCATATCTGCGCAGCGGCGTTTAACTTCATGGCGTGCTCCGGGGCTGAGGGAGCGGGTTGACAATAGCTGAGAGACAGGTTGGCCAATAATCTGTTTGGCGTCGACCTCGAAGAGTTGCTCCGCCCCAGGGTTAAGACTGGTCAGGGTGCCGTCTGCCTGCCAAGTAATCACGCCATCGCGGAGATTGCGAAGCATCACGCGGGTATGTCCAACGGCGCTTTCAAGGGCAGCAGTTACGCGATTATAGCTCGCCGCTATTTCGCCTACTTCGGTAAACGGGTCGGCTTCAATTCGCTGGCGCATATCACCCTGCTGTTCATGCTGGCGCATATGCTCAAGCAACTGGTTCAACTCATTCTTGGCGCCATGCTCGGCGAGATTGAGGCCCATCTTTTCTGCGTCAGGTGAGACGCGTATGGGTAGGAAGCGCCGGGTAATGCGGAACAGTAGCCAGGCGCTGCCAAAGCTCCAAACGCCGCACACCACAACGCCGATCAACTGAACGCCAAACTGAGCTGATCGAGACAAGCCACTATCCATCAGTGTTAAGTCAGCGACCCAGGGCAGTGCTAGCGTACCCCATACGCCCGCGACGAGGTGCGCAGGTATGGCGCTGACTGCATCATCAATATGTTTACTTAGTAGCCATTCGCTGGTCAGTACCATCAGTACGCCGCTAACCGCACCCAGCCCAAATGCCGCCGATAAAGAGATCACATGAGCGCTGGCGGTGACGGCGACCAAGCCTGCAATGGCGCCATTAATCGCATACATAACGTCGGCGTAGCGCCGAGTGCGTAGCCCCATCAGCATGCCCGAAAGGATGCCGCCGACGGCGCCCAAAACAGTATTGGCTATTATGCTGGGTATTTGCTCGGTAACGGCCAGGGTGCTCCCACCGTTAAAGCCAAACCAGCCTAAGATCATAAACAGCGCGCCTAGCATGGCGAGTGGTAAGTTGCCTGAAGGGAAGGCATTTGGCGGTTTACCGTGGTTGAAGCGTCCTTTGCGTGGGCCAATACAGAGTACCGCTGCCAGGGCGACCCATCCGCCTACGCTATGCACGACCGTGGAGCCCGCAAAGTCGACAAATCCAAGTGCCCCTAACCAGCCTTCTGCGCCATCCAAAAGCCCACCCCATGCCCAGTGACCAAAAACCGGATAGATAACCAAAGCTATCCAGAGGGCCGTCCAGGTATAGGCTAAAAAGGGCATACGTTCTGCCACTGCGCCCGACACAATGGTGGCGGCGGTGGCGCAGAACATTGCTTGGAAAATAAAAACGGTAATCACCCAGTGACTGGAAGCTTCTAACTGCCAACCAAACAGCGTTGTGCCGATTAAGCCGTGGCGAGAGTCGCCAAACATGAGACCAAAACCGACTAACCAAAAAACACTGACGGCAATGGCAAAGTCCGCTACGTTTTTCATAGCGACGTTGATAGCGTTCTTGGTTCGCGTAGTGCCCGCTTCCAGGCAGAGAAAGCCAGCTTGCATCACAAATACCAGGGCAGCGGCCCAGAGCACCCAGAGCATATCAAGCAACGAGCTGTCCAAATTTAGCGTGGCAGGCATGGTGTTTTCCTTAGTATCTTTTGGTGCAAGTGCGCTTCTTTTTGGTGCTTTGTTTTTTTTAAGCGGAGGGAGGGGGAGCCGTTGCACCGGTGCTAACCGACTGCTATTCAGGTTTCCTAATAGAAACTAAGCAATTGTTATGCCGCTAATAGTGAAGTCATCCTTTTTAATGCTTATGGCAGTATTAATTACTGATTTATAGAAATAAAATAGCGTTTTCTACTGTGTTAATGCGCATTGATTGGTGATATTTTTCAATTAGTTATAGGTCTTCAATTGTGGTTCATAAACGCTGAAAAGGGAGTGCATCAAAATGGCGCGTCAAACGGTAGTTTTGGGAGCAGGCATGGTCGGTGTCAGCATTGCCTGGCATCTGCGCCAGCGTGGGCATGAAGTCACCCTGGTAGATCGCCTTCAGCCTGGCCGCGAAACCTCGTTTGGCAATGCGGGTATCATTCAGCGGGAAGCGGTCAGGCCTTACCCTTTTCCCCGCGACGTTAAAACGCTCCTCAGCGTTTTACCTAACCGTCGGGTAGACATTCGTTATCGCCCCGCGGGTATGGTCAACGCCGCCTCCCCGCTATTGCGCTACTGGATGAACTCAGCACCGAAGACTTACCAGAAAATCGTGCCGGAATACGCCTCACTGATTCAGCTTTCGCTAAAAACCCACGGCCCGATGATTGATGCCGCGGGCGCTGAACACTTGGTGCGCAGACAGGGGTGGCTTGAGCTATACCGCACCCCTGAAAAACTTACCGCACGGGTAAAAGAGGCCGAAGAGGCACGGCGCCTTTATGGCGTGCAGTTTGAACAACTGGATAGGGCGGCTCTTGCGCAGAAAGAACCTGCTTTGAGTGACACCATTATCGGCGCAATTCACTGGCTTGATCCCTGGACGGTTGCTGATCCAGGCGGGTTGGTCGCAGCTTACGCCCAAGCGTTTAGTAATGATGGCGGGCGTATTTTGCAGTCGGATATCAAGTCGGTTCAGCAAATGGGTGAGCGCTGGCAGGTCAATACCGCTGGTGAAGCGTTAGAAGTAGATGACGTCGTCGTGGCGCTAGGGCCCTGGGCGGGGAGCTGGCTAAAAGAGCTGGGTTACCACTTTCCTACCTTTGTAAAACGTGGCTACCACATGCACTACGCGCCTCATGCGCCAGCCAAGCTAAATTTCTGGGTTATGGATGCCGAGGTGGGCTACCTGCTGGCGCCGATGAACGCAGGGGTTCGCTTGACAACCGGCGCTGAGCTGGATCGCTTGGATGCGCCTGCTGATGTCAATCAATTGGGCGCCGCCGAGAAAGTAGCACGTAGCGTGTTCCCTTTGGGCGAGCGACGCGATGATGCCCCTTGGAAAGGCGCGCGCCCCTGTTTGCCCGATATGAAGCCAGTGATT
The DNA here is from genome assembly GCF_013416325.1 of Vreelandella sedimenti. GTDB lineage: Bacteria > Pseudomonadota > Gammaproteobacteria > Pseudomonadales > Halomonadaceae > Vreelandella > Vreelandella sedimenti. Next base: position 116,952 of record NZ_JACCGK010000011.1, on the reverse strand, counting down.
GGACCTGCGCCAAGGCATCCAGGGTTGTGGCTTGCCTTTGGCCATGGCCATCAGGGGTTCACTCTGGGGCCTGCTACTGGTCATCTAATGGCGGATATGATGGAAGGACAGCCCACGGCGATCGATATGGCACCATTTCGTGCCGATAGGTTTTAACTAGCGCTTTATTTATTAATGATCAGGCGAGTTAAGCCGATAGTAGTATACGCTAGCACCAGTAATAGAGACGGTATCTTTGCGCGTGATCTAATGCTTTGCTAGTTTATAAGTACATTTGCACACCATGAGGTGGATATATGGATGTAGGCATCAGCAGTTCAGTCAGTGCATCGCTGTATATGAATCAGGCGCAAACCGCCGAACAGGCTCAAATGCAGGTTTTCAAAGAAGCTTTGGATACGCAAGCTGATCAAGTAACTGAAATAATGGCTTCTGCCGATACTGGTGCGCAGCCAGACCTAGCGAAAGAGGGCACCCTCGGTACGCAGGTCAACACCTTCGCCTAGCCCCCGGCTTTGGTGTGGTTAAAATCGACCTTGTGCCACTTTGTAAGATTAAAACGCTGACTTGCTCAGCGTTTTTTATTGGTCTTTTTCAAGAGCGTCACCTTTGACGCCACCCGCGACAACAGCCACCTCCAAGCGTTACAATTGTCGTAATGGACATGGCTCAACGCGCGGTAGCCAGTTAGCGAGAGCTGCTGAGTGAGTGCTGCGAATGGGACCCTATATTGAAGAGGCACAATGAAAGAGACTCAATTAGCCCGTGAAGCCGAGCTTCGCAGGACATTCGCTATTATTTCGCACCCCGACGCCGGTAAAACCACCATTACCGAAAAAATGTTGCTGTTTGGCAATGCCATCCAGTTAGCCGGCTCGGTGAAGAGCAAGCGTAACGATCGCCATGCAACGTCAGACTGGATGAAGATGGAGCAAGAGCGGGGTATCTCAGTAACGACCTCGGTGATGCAGTTCCCCTATGGCGGACGCATCGTCAATCTGCTGGATACGCCCGGTCACGAAGACTTCTCTGAAGATACCTACCGCACGCTTACGGCGGTTGACTCTGCCTTGATGGTGATCGATGGCGCCAAAGGTGTTGAGGATCGCACCATTAAATTGATGGAAGTGTGTCGTCTGCGCACCACACCGATCCTCACTTTCATCAACAAAATGGATCGCGATATCCGTGACCCCATTGAGGTGATGGATGAAGTTGAAACGGTACTGAATATCCAGTGTGCGCCGATGACCTGGCCGATTGGCATGGGTCGCCACTTTAAGGGCGTTTATCATCTCTATAACGACGTTATTCATCTTTATACCCAGGGGCAGGGTAGCCGTATTCCCGAGGATAAGCGCATTGAGGGGTTGGATAGTCCCAAAGTGGATGCTGTGCTTGGGGAAGATCAGGCCGAAGAGCTGCGTATGGAAGTAGAACTTGTGCGTGGCGCCTCCCATGAATTTGATCTGGAGGCTTATCGCCGGGGTGAGCTTTCGCCGGTCTATTTCGGTACCGCTATGGGTAACTTTGGGGTGCGCGAGATGATGGATGGCTTTGTCGAGTACGCGCCGCCGCCCAAGGCCCACGAAACTAATACTCGTGTAGTCACTTCCGATGATGATCGTTTCACCGGCTTCGTTTTTAAAATCCAGGCCAACATGGATCCCAACCACCGTGACCGCATCGCCTTTTTACGGGTCTGTTCAGGCAAGTACGAAAAGAACATGAAGATGCGCCATGTGCGTATTGGCAAGGACGTTAAGATTGCCGATGCATTGACTTTTATGGCCTCAGACCGCTCCCAAGTGGAGGAGGCTTGGCCAGGCGATATTATCGGTCTCCATAATCACGGTACGATTCAGATCGGCGATACCTTTACCGTGGGTGAAGATATGCGCTTTACCGGCATACCCCACTTTGCCCCCGAGCTATTTAAGCGCGTACGGCTTAAAGACCCACTTAAGATGAAGGCGCTACAAAAAGGCCTGCAGCAGCTTTCCGAAGAGGGGGCTACCCAGGTCTTTATGCCGATGGATAGCAACGACCTGATTCTCGGCGCCGTAGGAACTCTGCAGTTCGATGTGGTCGCCCACCGCCTCAAGGAGGAGTACAAGGTCGACTGCTTGTACGAAGGCGTCAATGTACAGACCGCCCGCTGGGTTTACTGTGAAGATGCCAAAAAGCTCGAAGAGTTTAAGCGTAAAGCCAGCGCCAACCTGGCAATCGATGGTGGTGGTTATCTCACCTACATCGCGCCTACCCGGGTGAACCTGCAGATGACTCAGGAGCGTTGGCCGGATATTCGCTTCCAGCCTACCCGCGAACACTAAATTTTTGATAGTTAGGCATGCAAATGCTGATTGATGCCCACTGCCACCTCGATTTTACCCAGTTCGATGATGATCGGGCTGAGGTATTCGAGTCCGCTAAGGCAGTGGGTGTCGCGCACTTTATGGTACCGGGCACGACCCGTTCGCGCTGGCAGCAGGTGCTGGCGCTCGGCAAGCGGGCGGATACGTCGGTATGCTTGGGCTTGCACCCTTACTTTGTCGATGAGCATCAAGCGTCGGATATTAACGCGCTTGATCATTGGCTCGCTGAGCACCCTGAGATAGTCGCAGTGGGCGAATGCGGTATTGATGGCCGCTTTACCGACACGCTTGAAGCGCAGTGGCACTACTTTGATGCTCAGCTGACGCTAGCGAAACAGCATTCGCTGCCGGTGGTGGTGCACTGTGTCCACGCCAACGATAAGGTCGCCAAGCGGCTTCGCCAGCTTGCGCTTCCAGAGGCAGGACTGATTCACGCCTTCTCAGGCTCCATTGAGCAAGCGACCAAGTTTCTCGACCTGGGCTTCAAGCTGGGGTTGGGCGGCGCAGTCACCTATGAGCGTGCCAAGCGGTTACGGCGAACCGTTAAGGCACTACCTGACGATGCTTTTGTGCTGGAAACCGACAGCCCCGATATGCCGCTTAGCGGCTATCAGGGCATGCGTAACGAACCTTGTAGAGTAGCAGAGGTATGCAACGTTGTTGCCGCACTGCGCGGGCAAACGAAGGAGCAGGTCGCGGCTCAGAGCAGTGATACCGCCGCGACACTGTTTGGACTGTCTTTAACCTAGCAAGAAACGCTAGCCCTAGAGAAAGCCTAGCCGTTAAGGCTAACCGCTAGCTGTTCCGGGTCAACGCGCTCAATGGCATAGGGCAAGGGGAGAAGGGTGGCTGGCGCCCCATCTAAATAGAGCTGAATAGTTTCTTCGGCGACTTTGGTGCTCATGACTGCCAGCAATTCAACGCCGCCTTGATGATTAAAAGCGCTGACCACCACTTCGCCTACTGCTTTATCGTCACTATTAACCACGTTAGTACCTGCTTCGGGCAGTGAGGCGGCTTCTATGCTGATAAGCATCAAGCGCTTTTTCACCTGACCACGAAAGTGCGCTCGTGCGACGACTTCCTGGCCGGTATAACAGCCCTTTTTAAAGCTAATGCCACCCAGCGCTTCCCAGTTCAGCATTTGGGGCAGGAAGTGATCCTGCTGGGTATCGGTTAGCCACGCCAGCCCACTACGAATATCCTCGAGCTGCCAAGCGTTACGGCTCGCTTGGTCATCCTGAGCCGACGCTATATCGACTTGAATGTCGTTGTCGAAACACAGCAGCCACCGGGGTGTCTCACCGGGGTAGCGGATTACGCAGGCCTGGTCGTTGCTGGTGTGGGTGCCTACTTGATCAGCTAGCGTCAGGCCCAGCTGCTCCGCCAGCGATTGGGCCTCATCGCTGGCACCAATGAATACCAAGTCGCGTTGGCTGGTTAGTTCAGCACGATAAAAAGCGGCGAATTTTTTAAGATGACTCTCTAGGCTATCCAACAAGGTGTTACTGAGCAGTAGCCGATAGTGCTCTTCGCCCAAGCGCATTAACTGGGCGTTGGCCAGCATGCGGCCCTTAGGCGTACAGAAACAGGTGAGCGGCGCAAAGTGTCCGTCGGCCAAACTGACCTGGGCGCTGGTCTGACCCTGAAGGAACTTTTCTGCATCCGCCCCCTTCACATCCAGCGCGGCTAAGTGGTTAAGGCGGACGCTGCCAAGGGCGGGGGTGCTAACGGTAACGGTCGCCATAAAAACTCCTGCAAAAGTGGGAAAGCGTTTGATAGTGATGCATTCAGTGCGAAAAAGTAAAAGTGTCTTTAGTGCTATTAGGTGCGGGCAGCCGACACTAATTGCAAGGTACCATTAGCGTGCTAGACTCTTTCTCTTGTATCAGTTTTGCACAGGGCAACAGATAGGGGAAACGCTATGGCACAGCAGTCATTGACATTCCAGGGTGTTAAATCGGTCGATCAGGTAAACAAAATCACCACGGCGCTCATGATGCTTGATGGCGTTGATAGTGCCGAAGTGGGGCGCCATGGTGCAGATGTGGACGGTCGGGCAAAGCGCGAGACACTGATTAATGCCATTGAAAAACTCAAGCTAGGCGTAAAGGTATCCTAATGCACCCTCCCATTACAGTGATCAGCGAACGCAACCATGTCTTTAGGCAGCGAGTTGAAGTTAATGGCTTGGAAGATCTCTATGCTGATGTGCCACCGATAGTGGGTGGGGAGGGCAGTGCCCCTGATCCCCACGACTATTTCGATATCGCTCTGGGTACCTGCAAAGCGATTACCGTGCAGATGTACGCCAAGCGAAAAGAGTGGCCGCTTGAGGGCATTACCGTCACCGTGCAGCGGGACGATAGCCAGGAAAAAAAGGGCATCTACAAACTAGACGTGGCTTTAACGTTACACGGTATTGATGACCCAGAGCAGCGCGCCAGGCTAGAAGATATTAGCCACCGTTGCCCCATTCAGCGCTTGATGACCCAGTCCACGGTCGAGATCGCCACGCGCCTTGTTTAGTGTTAATTAGTTTATTTTTTTCTCTTCAGGAGCACCGATGAGCAAAGCCTTTCGATTGCAGTCAAAATTTCAGCCCGCTGGCGACCAGCCTGCCGCTATTAAAGGGCTGATTAGTGGCCTGGAATCTGGACTTGCTCACCAAACGCTACTTGGCGTGACCGGGTCGGGCAAAACCTTCACCATGGCCAATGTGGTGGAACAGCAGCAGCGCCCCACCATCGTGATGGCGCCAAACAAGACTCTAGCTGCCCAGTTGTACGGTGAGTTCAAAGCATTCTTCCCGGATAACGCCGTAGAGTATTTCGTCTCCTATTACGACTACTACCAGCCTGAAGCCTATGTACCTTCCTCGGATACCTTTATCGAAAAGGATGCTTCGATAAACGACCATATCGAGCAGATGCGGCTTTCGGCCACCAAGGCACTGCTAGAACGCCGCGACGCGCTGATTGTGGTGTCAGTCTCGGCGATTTATGGCCTGGGTGATCCCGACCAATACCTGAAAATGCGTCTTCACTTTACCCGCGGTGAGCTCATTGATCAGCGCGCTTTCCTGCGGCGCTTGGCCGAACTTCAGTACACCCGCAATGATATGGATTTCCGCCGCGGTACTTACCGGGTGCGCGGCGATGTGATCGATATCTTTCCTGCCGACTCTGACGAGGAGGCGGTGCGGGTGGAGCTGTTTGACAGCGAAATCGACACTATCCGACTGTTTGATCCGCTCACCGGCGCTGTCCGCGGGGAGGTGCCAAGGATGACCATCTATCCAAAATCCCACTACGTCACCCCCCGGGAAACGATTCTGGGCGCCATTGATGCCATTAAAGAGGAGCTCAAAGAGCGCCTGGAGTGGATGCGTAAGCATGAACGGCTGGTAGAAGCGCAGCGTCTTGAGCAGCGCACACTTTACGATATTGAGATGATGCTGGAACTGGGTTACTGCAACGGTATCGAAAACTACTCCCGCTACCTCTCTGGGCGTGCCCCCGGCGAGCCGCCGCCGACATTTTTTGACTACCTGCCCGATGACGCACTGCTATTTATCGATGAGTCCCACGTCAGCGTGCCCCAGGTCGGTGGTATGTACAAAGGCGACCGTTCGCGTAAAGAGACCCTGGTCGAGTATGGTTTCCGGTTGCCTTCGGCGTTGGATAACCGGCCCATGAAGTTTGAAGAGTGGGAGGCCATTTCCCCACAAACCATCTTTGTTTCTGCCACTCCAGGCCGCTATGAGGGCGAACACGCTAGCCAGACCGTTGAGCAGGTTGTGCGTCCCACCGGGCTGCTGGATCCTGAAATCGAAGTGCGTCCGGCCAGTACCCAAGTAGACGATCTGCTATCGGAAATTGGACTGCGCACTGCGGTAGGTGAGCGGGTGCTGGTGACTACGCTAACCAAGCGTATGGCGGAAGACCTGACCGAGTATTTTGACGAGCACGGCATTCGAGTGCGCTATTTACATTCGGATATCGACACCGTCGAGCGGGTTGAGATTATTCGCGACTTACGCCTGGGCAAGTTTGATGTGTTAGTGGGCATCAACCTGCTACGTGAAGGCCTGGATATTCCCGAAGTGTCGTTGGTGGCAATTCTCGACGCCGATAAAGAGGGCTTTCTGCGTGCCGAGCGCTCGCTGATACAGACCATTGGCCGTGCTGCCCGTAACGCCCACGGCAAGGCGATTCTTTACGGTGATCGGATTACTGACTCGATGCGCAAGGCGATTGATGAAACCGAGCGTCGTCGCGCCAAGCAGACCGAGCACAACCTAGAACACGGTATTACGCCAACAACGGTTACCCGCTCGGTGGCCGATATTCTTGAAGCTGCCCAGGCGCCGGGCAAGAAGAGCAGTCACCGCCGTGGCAATGAGCGCAAGGTGGCGGAGAGCGCTGCCGAGTATGATGTCACCACGATGAGCAAGCAAGACCTGCTGGGCGCCATCAGTAAGCTCGAAGACGCCATGTTTGAGGCAGCGCAAAATCTGGAGTTCGAAGAGGCGGCTCGGCTTCGCGACCAGCTCCATCAAATGAAAGACAAACAGCTGGCGCTGGGCTAGCGGTATGCCGGAAGGCCCAGAAATTCGCCGCGCGGCGGATCGTATTGAGCAGCAGATAGGCGGACGGGTGATCGACGAGGCCTGGTTCGCCTTTCCAGAGCTTGCCGAGCAGGCAGCATCATTTATTGGTGTTCGGGTTGCCCGAGTAGATACCTGGGGTAAAGCAATGCTGATCCGGTTTGCCGATCATCGCGTGCTTTATTCCCACAACCAACTTTATGGTGTTTGGAAGCTGCATAGCGAGGATAAGCCGCCTAATACCAAGCGCGCGCTGCGGGTGCGGTTGAGCGCAGAAGGGCGTTGCGCCAGTCTCTATAGCGCCTCAGATATTTCCCTCTGGCAGGCAGAAACTCTGACCGAACACCCTTTCTTAGCCCGCCTGGGCCCTGATTTGTTGAGTCAAGATGTGGTTCCCTCTGATGTGCAGCAGCGGCTGAATTTAAAGCAGTTTCATAAACGCAGCCTGGGGGCACTGCTGCTCGATCAGGGGTTGGTCGCCGGGCTGGGCAACTATTTGCGTTCTGAAATCCTTTTTTTCTCCCAGCTTCCGCCAAGCGCTCGGCCGGTGGATTTAACCCCAGAACAGCAGCAAATCCTGGCTGACTGCATCATTGATGTTACCCAGCAAGCCTACCAAGCCGCAGGCGTTACTAATCGTGAGGTCTGGATTACGCAGGCCAAAGCAGCGGGTGAGCCGCGCAGGCAGTGGCGTTTTGCGGTTTTCGAACGGGCAGGGCTTGAATGCCACCGCTGTGGAGCGGTAGTGGAGCGTAAGATGGTTAGGTCGCGAAGGCTCTATTTATGCCCAAATTGTCAGTCGGTTGGAGCGGGCGTTTAGCTTGCTGAAAGCATACGCTACCATTTTTTATACCGTTATCTTGCTTAAGGGGTACCGTCGACTAAAGCCATAACCATAGTATTCAGATAGACGCCAGGGATTGCTGCTGCGTAAGTGCCAATACGGTATACTGGTAGCACGCTAAGACGGCACCTCCGCGGGCGCGGAAGAAAGCCGCTGACTAGACGATAACCTAGGAGCTATTAGTCCATGACCGTGATTCGCCAGGACGACGTTATTCAAAGCGTTGCCGATGCTCTGCAGTACATCTCTTACTACCATCCCAAAGATTTCATCGACGCCATGGCAGCTGCCTATGAGCGCGAAGAGAACCCCGCCGCCAAAGACGCCATCGCTCAGATTTTGATTAACTCGCGCATGTGCGCCACCGGGCACCGCCCAATCTGTCAGGACACCGGCATCGTCACCGTATTCGTTCACGTGGGCATGAACGTTACCTGGGAGGCGGACATGAGCCTGGACGACATGATCAATGAAGGTGTTCGTCGCGCTTACCTGCTGCCAGATAACATTCTGCGCGCTTCGGTGCTAGCGGATCCTGACGGCAAGCGAGCCAACACCAAAGACAACACCCCGGCGATTATTCACCACTCGATTGTGCCCGGTGATACGGTCGATATTCACGTGGCAGCGAAGGGCGGTGGTAGTGAAGCCAAGTCTAAATTTGCCATGCTTAACCCTTCCGACAGCGTTGTGGATTGGGTAATGGAGCAGCTTCCGAAGATGGGCGCTGGCTGGTGTCCACCCGGTATGCTGGGGATTGGGATCGGCGGCACCGCCGAAAAGGCCATGATGATTGCCAAAGAGGCGCTACTCGATCCTATCGATATTCAGGATCTGCAGGCCCGTGGCCCCAGCAATCGTGCCGAAGAGCTGCGTTTAGAGCTGTTTGATAAAGTCAACAATAGCGGTATTGGTGCCCAAGGCCTAGGCGGCTTAACCACCGTGCTGGATATCAAAGTCAAAGACTATCCGACCCATGCGGCTAACAAGCCGGTAGCGATTATTCCCAACTGCGCGGCGACTCGACATGCCCACTTTACTCTGGACGGCTCTGGCCCCGCGGTGCTTGAGCCGCCGAAGCTTGAGGATTGGCCGGAAATCACTCGCGAGGCGGGCGAGAACGTCAAACGTGTCAACCTTGATACAGTGACCCCCGCTGAAGTCAAAACCTGGCAGCCCGGTGATACGCTGCTGTTGAACGGTAAGCTGCTAACGGGCCGCGATGCGGCTCATAAGCGCATGGTCGATATGCTGGCCAAAGGCGAACCGCTGCCAGTGGATATGAAAGGTCGCTTTATCTACTACGTCGGCCCGGTTGACCCCATTGGTGACGAAGTCGTTGGTCCCGCTGGCCCAACCACTGCCACACGAATGGATAAATTCACCCGCACTATGCTGGAAGAGACTGGCCTGTTAGGTATGGTCGGCAAAGCAGAACGTGGCCAAGCTGCCATTGATGCTATTCGTGACAATGAGGCGGTGTACTTAATGGCGGTCGGCGGATCGGCTTATCTGGTCGCTCAAGCGATTAAAAAATCGCGGGTAGTGGGCTTCGAAGACTTAGGCATGGAAGCAATCTACGAATTTGAGGTTGAAGATATGCCGGTGACCGTCGCCGTTGATAGCCTGGGCACATCGGTACATCAAACCGGACCTGCGAAGTGGAAAGAGATTATTGCCCAGTCGGCGTAATGGAGTGGTAAGGTTGATTAGGCTTTAGACGCATAAGGGCCTCGCTGACGGCGAGGCCTTGTTCTTTTTGAGGGCTATATAAGGACGTGGCTATGACCTCTTGGTTGCTAGGGACCAGCATCTTACTGATACATCTGCTCGGCATCGTTTCAGCCATTATGGCGCTGATGTCTAGTCGCACCTCTCAGGGGGCCGTGGCCTGGATCATCTCGCTGCTGACGTTCCCTTATGTCGCGCTTCCAGCGTACTGGTTTTTCGGGCGTCCAAGGTTTTATGGCTATGTGTCTGCCCGAGGCCAGCGGGACACCGTGCTACGCCGGGTTCTAGTGCGCTACCGGGCTAACGTTCAGCCCTACGTTGCGCCCTCTACCAACGCTGATATTCAGGCGGTCGAGCAGCTTGCCATGATGCCGCTAACCCATGGCAATCAAGCGACACTGCTCATTGACGGGCCAGCAACGTTTGAGAGCCTGTTTGATGGTATTGACCGTGCGGAACAGTATGCCTTGGTGCAGTTTTTCATTGTTCGCGACGACGCTCTCGGGCAACGCTTGAAGTACCATTTACAGCGTGCTGCCCGGCGCGGCGTGCGGGTCTATTTTCTTTATGATGAAGTGGGTAGCCGCAAGTTAGCCGATAGCTACCTCAATGATTTAATCAGCGATGGGGTGGCCGTGAGTGCCTTTCGCTCATCGCGAGGCTTTAAGCACCGTTTTCAGCTTAACTTCCGTAACCATCGCAAAGTGACGGTAATAGACGGCAAAGAGGGTTGGATAGGGGGCTTTAATGTTGGGGTCGAATATCTCGGCGAGAATCCACGGCACGGGCCTTGGCGGGACACCCATCTCAAGCTTGAAGGGCCCAGCGTGCTGGGCTTGCAGGAGGCATTTTGGGAAGATTGGCACTGGGCGACGGATGAAGTGATTAGCCTGAACTGGATGGCTGACACGTCGTCCTCTGTGGCCGATTATCATGTGGTGATCGTGCCTTCTGGGCCCGCTGATCGTCAGGATACAGCCAGTCTACTCGTTCAGCAGGTCATTCATAGCGCCAAGCAGCGCCTGTGGGTGACCAGCCCCTATTTCGTCCCTGACCAGGGCGTTCAGGATGCGCTACGACTTGCAGCGATGCGCGGCGTTGATGTTCGGGTGATGATTCCGGAGCGCCCCGACCACTTGTTGGTTTTCCTCTCTGCATTCTCATTTCTACCCGATATGTTAAGGGCGGGTGTTAAAATATACCGTTACCTTCCTGGGTTTTTACACCAAAAAGTCATCCTTGTAGACAACGAAGCAGCCACTGTAGGGACAGTCAATTTGGATAATCGCTCGTTTCGGTTAAATTTTGAGATTACCGCGTATATTCCTAGCCGCGATTTTGCTACCAGTGTCGAGGCGATGCTGGAAAAAGACTTTGCTCACTGCCGTCGTGTCACTATCGATGAAATTAACCAACGCCCGGTGTGGATGAAAGTCGTTTCGCGGGCGGCCTATTTAATGGCCCCGGTTCAATAGTTACGTCAGCCTAATAAGGAAAACCGAGATGCTCGAACGCAGGGTGAGACAAGGAGTCATGGGGTGAATCTTGAAACAAAATGGCTAGAAGATTTTGTAGCGCTAGCCAATACACGCAGCTTCTCTGCGTCAGCACGCCAGCGACACGTGACTCAGCCGGCCTTTAGTCGCCGTATTCGAGCGTTGGAGCAGGCCGTTGATGTCACCTTGGTGGATCGTTCAACCACCCCCGTCGGGTTAACGCCCGAAGGGCAGCTGTTTTTGGTTACTGCGCGCAATCTGGTCGAACAGTTAAACGAATCACTAAGCCATTTGCGCGGTCTCTCTATCGCCAATGAGGCGTTGGATATTGTCGCGGCGCATTCCCTGGCATTGAGTTTTTACCCGCCCTGGATCTCCCGCCTGCAGCAGGGTTTGGGCGAGTTGCCGACCCGCTTGGTGGCCATGAATGTGGGCGAAGCCATACATGTGCTGCGAGAGGGCAACTGCGATCTGATGCTCGCCTACTACGACCCCTTTGCGACGATGCAGCTGGACGCTGAAGTATTCCCCTCTTTCTCAATTGGTAAGGTCAATATGCTGCCCGTTTCGTTGCCAGATGAGCATGGGAAAGCAAAATTTTCACTCCAGCACGACGCTTCCATTCCCTATCTTTCGTACACACAGGGGGCCTTTTTAGGGCGCAGTGTGCGCATGCTACTGAAAAATGACCCGCTGCGTATGAAGCTGCGTACGGTATATGAAACGGCCATGGCTGAAGGCCTGAAAGGAATGGTATTACAGGGCGTTGGCGTCGCATGGATACCCGATTTTTGTATTCGTGAAGAGCTGAAAAGTGGCCGTTTGGTGAGGGCAGGTGACCCTAGCTGGGATATCCCCCTGGAAATCCGCTTATATCGCTGCTCGATGGTGCATAAGCCCGGCGTAGAGCGTTTATGGCGGCAGATGATGAAGCTGCCACGGGATTTCCTACAAGCCTAACGCTCGTCAGACAACGTTTAGCTACTGCCAAAATCGGCGGGTAGCCCTAGGAAGTTCTGAATGATAAAGAAGTGATCTTCAAACAGGCTGTCGGGCTCGAGATCGGCAAGCGCTACCCAGCGCGCATGATCACCGCCTTTAACGGGCTTTAGGCGTGGCAGATGCTGATCGGGGCGTAGCGCAAAATAGAAAGCTTCCGCCAAGGTGCGCCCGCGCCAGCTGCGGTGGGGTTCATCAAACAGGCGTTGGCCACGCAGTGAGCCTTTGAGCACGGGTTCAGGAACCTTTAAGCGAATGCGCTCGCGAAGCTCACGCAAGCAGGCATCCAGTAGCCGTTCGTGGGGGTTGATAAACCCCCCAGGCAGGGCATAAAGGCCTTTCCCCGGCGCCGCCGTGCGTCGTACCAGCAGCACATGGCCTGACTGCACGACCACCGCGTTGACCGTGACAAAAATAGGCGGGTAGGGAGCGTGAGCCCAGGCCTGACGGTACTGGTCCAACAACTGCTGCTCTTCAAGCAGGCGCTGATAGGCGCGCTCATTGCAAAAGTGTTTGACGCTCTCCACTACTCCCGGCGGTAAATCGTGGTAAGCACCGGTACTCAGGTAGTCATTCGTTGAGCTGGGCGAGCGAAACAGTCGCTCACGTATTTGACTGGCTGAAATGCCCTCCACCGACGGCACACTGACTGACTCCCACTGAGGAAACAGTGAAAGGTAGTAGCTCGACTGGCCACGACTAGCGCCGATCAATCCTATGCGTGGTAGGCGAGCATTGGCAGGCGCAGCTAAATCGCGCACTTTGCGCTGCACATCGCGCACCCAAACATCGTCGTTATAGAGTGCATCGAGTAGCGGGGTGATCTCTAAGCGTTGATTGTCAGCGTCGTCAAAACCTGCGCGAAGCATGGCTTGACGTTCGTCGAAACGCCAGGGGTTACGTAGTGAGCGGGCCTGCCAAGAAGAGCCTACCAACACAATGACCTGCCGTGCGCGTTTGAGCGCTTCACGAACGATCGCGAGATGCCCCAGATGTGGCGGCTGAAAACGGCCAATAAACACCAAACAGTCGAAGTCGCAGGCAGTCGCAGAGCGCGAAGTATCAGTAGCCATTCAAGCGTCCTTTTGCGTTTGGTGAACTCAGAGATGCAACGTACCAGAAAACTGCGCTTAACGCTGTGGTTAGGTATGCTAAAAAGTAGGATATTGATAACGTTTATAAAACGTCTCCATACCCAGTATACAGGGAGTGAATATGATTAAACGCGCCGCTATCTTTTGGTGGAAAGTAGTCCAAGACGCCACGTCACTATGGTTGGAGAGAAATGCTTTTAGCTACGCGGGATCACTAGCGTTTTATACGCTTTTCTCCTTGGCACCCACCATTATTATCGCTGTCACAGTTATCGGTGTTGTGATGGGAGAAGAGGCGGCTCAGGGACAAATTGTAGCGCAACTGCAAGGTACCTTAGGAGTTGACGCAGCTGTCGCTATTCAAGACGCCGTCGCTCAGTCGAGGATTGAGGAGTCGGGTATCCTACCAACGCTATTGGGCGTAGGGGCCTTGGTGATTGGTGCAACAACCGTGTTCGCCCAGATGCAATTTTCGCTCAATACCATTTGGGGCGTAACGGCAAAGCCCACTTCTAATAGCGCTTTACGCTTTATTAAAAGCCGATTGCTATCGTTAACAGTGGTGCTCTCCATCGGATTTATACTGATGGTATCGCTGGTGTTAGGCGTCGTTTTGCGCGGTATGCTCCAGGCCGCCGATAATTTAGTGCCTTATGCCAGCTTGCTGACAACGTCAGTGGAGTCGCTGGTTTCGCTGGGTGTCGTCACCTTGCTATTTGCCACCATTTTTAAAGTACTTCCCGATGTTGTGTTGCGCTGGCAAGATGTGTTGATTGGTGCTGTCGTCACTGCCGTACTGTTTACTATTGGACGCAGTGTGATCGCGATCTACCTGGCGTATACGGCAACCGCATCTACCTATGGTGCCGCCGGGTCGGTGGTAATGATTTTGCTGTGGGTCTACTACAGTTCACTAATATTGCTGTTTGGGGCGGCGTTCACCCGCTCACTGCTGCTACGCCGTGGCCGCCCGCTAATTCCGCGCAATAGTGCAGTGATTGTCAAACGCGAGTTTGTTTAACACTCTGTTAAGAAGCGCCAAGGTAAGGAGGTAAGTATGAGTGATTGCTGTGTACGTGCCCTTGTGACCGGTAAGGTGCAGGGTGTCTGGTATCGCCGTGCCACCCAAGAGAAAGCCCTTCAGCACAGTATCACCGGCTATGCCAAAAACTTGCCCGATGGCCGGGTTGAAGTGTTGATGTGTGGTCACTCCGACGCAGTCAAGCTGCTAAGCGAATGGCTATGGCAGGGCTCAGAAGGTGCACAAGTTACCCACGTGGAGCTCGAGGTGCTGGATAACTGCCGCGCCCCGAGCCACTTTGCCCCCCAGTAAAGCCTATTAGAGCCCTCTGGTTCGTCGGCAAGTTTCTATTGGGCGCCTTTCCATTCAAGGATATTGTTAGCTGTCAGGCTAACAATATTCTGGCGCGCTTCCGGTGTGATCCAGGCGTTGTGAGGCGTGACAATTAAGTTTAGCGGCTCGCTGAGCGCATCCAACAGTGGATGCCCATCTCTGGGTGGTTCAGCGGGCAGTACATCAACGCCTAATCCACCCAGCTTGCCGCTACGCAGTGCCTCTAACGCAGCCACTTCATCGATAACCCCGCCGCGGGCGCAGTTGACCAGTAGCAGTGAGTTCTTGGCGCGCGCTAAGCGCTCCCGATTGATCAAGTGCTTGGTGGCCTCGCTCAACGGGCAGTGCAGGCTGATAACATCGGCATCGGAAAGCAGGTCGTCAAGGGCAGGGCGCTTATCATTAGCTTCGTTGCCGGGGCGGGCGGCAAAGGTGACCTGCATGCCAAAGGCTTCCGCCAAGCGTGCTACTTCGGTACCTAACTCGCCTTGTCCGACCATCACTAGCTGTTTACCTGCCAGTTGGAGCGTTGGGTAATCCTGTAAACAGAAGAAGGCGCTACGCTGCCACTCGCCTGCGGCGACATCGCGCTGATATTGGGGAAGGTGATTGGCTAAGGCGAGCATGAGCATCAAAGTGTGTTGGGAAACGCTGGCAGTGCCGTAAGCCGCGACATTTTTAACTTCAATGTTGTGTTCTTTTGCGCTTTCAAGATCGATATTATTGAGGCCTGTCGCCAATACGCATATTAGCCGCAGTTTTGGCAGTTGCTGCAGCGTCTCGGCGTCCAGCACCACCTTGTTCACGATCGCTACATCGGCGTTAGCAAGGCGTTCTCGCGCTTGTTGCGTGGTAGTCTGCTCAAACACCTCAAGATTTGAAACCGTCTCTTTAATGGCGGCCAAATTGATCTCGGGGCCGAGACTTTGCGCATCCAGTATCACCGCATGGGGCATTTTCTTCTCTCCATTAACCGCAGGGGGCTGTATAACCTTGCTCGTCAGGGGGCACAAAAGGGTATAATGGCGGCGCTTTATCAACCGCAGCCTTGGAATTTACCCCGACTGGCCACATATTGCAGCCTGGCAGCGTTTGTGTTCGCCATTGTTCTTTCTTTTCAGAACGAGTCTTTTAGATAGAACTGGATTTGCCAGAGCTGGGTCTTTAGAACTGAGCTTGTCAGGGTTGATTATTAGGAGTCATTAAGATGCCCATCTATGAATATGAGTGCAAGGCCTGCGGCCATCGCATGGAAAAATTGCAGAAAATTAGCGCCGATCCTCTCAAGGATTGCCCTGCATGCCAAAGTGATGGCTTGGAACGGCTTGTCTCGGCAGCGGGATTCCGTTTGGCCGGCGGCGGTTGGTACGAAACTGATTTCAAAACGGGTAGCAAAAAGAACCTGGCCGCTGATGGCAAAACTGCCCCTGCAGATGCCGGTAAATCAAGCGACTCCAGCGCTACCGCTAAGAGCGTTACTCCCAAAGACAAGGGCGCCGCGGCATAGCCGCGGCAGTCAGGGTCGGGACGCCCGCGACACACTCATTGCCACGTAACAGAACAGGATTTGACATGCGCAGCCATTATTGCGGCCAGCTAAACGAAACTTTGGTGGATCAAACGGTTACGGTATGCGGATGGGTTCATCGCCGCCGTGACCACGGTGGGGTAATTTTCCTCGATATGCGCGATCGCGACGGCATCGCACAGTTCGTGGTCGATCCTGATACCGCCGAGGCATTCGCTAATGCCGACCGTGCCCGCAGTGAATTTGTCCTGCGTATCACTGGTCGCGTTCGGCTGCGCCCAGAAGGCACCCAAAACGCCAACATGCCGACGGGTATGATTGAAGTGTTGGCAAAAGACGTTGAAGTGCTCAATACCGCCGTTACCCCGCCATTCCAGTTGGATGAGCATGGCAAAGTCGGCGAAGAAGTGCGCTTAAAGCATCGCTATATCGATCTGCGTCGCCCAGATATGATCGAGAAGCTGCGTTTGCGCTCGCGTATTTCTCATAACGTGCGCGCATACCTCGAAAACCAGGGCTTCCTGGATATCGAAACGCCGGTGCTTACCCGCGCGACACCAGAGGGCGCTCGTGATTACCTGGTGCCTAGCCGTACCCACGCGGGTAGTTTCTTTGCACTACCCCAGTCGCCGCAACTGTTTAAGCAACTGTTAATGGTGGCGGGTTTTGACCGCTACTACCAAATTGCCAAGTGCTTCCGCGATGAAGACCTGCGCGCCGACCGTCAGCCTGAGTTCACCCAGATTGATATCGAGGCGTCGTTTGTGGAAGAGAACGACATCATGGGCATCACCGAAGCCATGATTCGTCAGCTTTTCCAAGGCGTGCTAAAAGCCGAACTGCCTGAGTTCCCGCGCATGACCTGGCAGGAAGCGATGGATCGCTTCGGCTCCGATAAGCCGGATCTGCGTATCCCGCTGGAACTGACCGATGTCGACGACCTGATGCAGCAAGTCGATTTCAAGGTCTTCTCGGGCCCTGCCAGCGCGGATGATGGTCGCGTAGCGGCGCTGAAAGTACCCGGCGGCGCCAAGCTATCGCGCAAAGAGATCGACGAATATACCAAGTTCGTCGGCATCTACGGTGCCAAAGGCTTGGCGTGGATCAAGGTCAACGAGCGTGCCAAAGGGCTTGAAGGTCTGCAGTCTCCGATCGTCAAGTTTATGGAAAACATCGTTGAAGAGCTGCTCGACCGCGTGTGCGCAGAAGATGGTGACATCATCTTCTTCGGTGCCGATAAAGCCCGTATCGTTAATGAAGCCATTGGCGCGCTGCGCGTCAAGCTCGGTGCTGATCTGGAACTCTATACTCAAGAGTGGGCGCCACTGTGGGTAGTCGACTTCCCAATGTTTGAAGCCGACGACAGTGGTCGACTGAGCCCGCTGCACCACCCCTTTACCGCGCCTTCCTGCACACCGGAAGAGCTCAAGGCAGACCCTGCCAACGCGCTTTCACGCGCTTACGATATGGTGCTCAACGGTACCGAATTGGGCGGTGGCTCTATTCGTATCCACGATCAGACCATGCAGAGCACGGTGTTTGAGATTCTAGGTATCGGTGAAGAAGAAGCCCAAGAGAAATTCGGCTTCCTGCTGGATGCACTTCAGTATGGTGCACCGCCTCATGGTGGCTTAGCCTTTGGCTTGGATCGCTTGGTCATGCTCATGGTCGGTGCCAAAACTATTCGTGAAGTCATCGCCTTCCCGAAAACTCAAAGCGCTGCCTGTTTGATGACCAATGCACCGGGCGAAGTCAGCCCCGAGCAGTTGAAAGATTTGAACATCCGTCTACGTCAGAAAGTCAAAGCGGAACCCGCCGCCGAATAAATCGGTTTGGATGGCTGCTCAACACCGACGCCACGGCGTCGGTGTTTTTGTATGTTCTAGTCACACGAGTATCGACGCATGGAAGAGCAAAAGCCCGTCGTACCCATTCGCATTTTGGGCATAGACCCTGGCTCCCGGGTAACCGGTTACGGGGTGATCGATATTATTGGCGTTAAACCCTGCTACGTAGCGAGTGGTTGTATCCGCACGGCAGAAGGGGCCTTGGAGCAGCGCTTGGCGCAAATATACGCCGGTCTTAGCGAAGTCGTCGGTCTGCATCGACCCTCCCAGGTGGCCATTGAGCGGGTATTTATGGCCAAAAACCCCGATTCAGCGCTAAAGCTGGGCCAGGCTCGGGGGGCGGCAATGGTGTGTATGGCCAACCATGGTTTGAGTCTTGCCGAGTACGCCGCGCGGCAGATCAAGCAGGCGGTGACCGGCCAGGGTGGCGCGGACAAAGAGCAGGTGCAGCATATGGTGACCGCCATTCTGCAGCTCTCTGCTACTCCCCAGGCCGATGCAGCCGACGCTTTAGCCATTGCGTTAACCCATGCTTATAACGGCTCAGTATTTAGCAGCCATGGCTTGCCCGCTGCGCCATCTCGGGGCCGCCGTCGCTCTGCCGGACGCTGGCGGCTTTAATTCCCGCTGTACCGATGGCTGAACTACTGGTCACCTGTACAGAGTCGCTTTATAGTAATCATCTGTTTTTTTACTCTATTTTTTCATTCCGGTGCGAGCGTATTTATGATTGGACGTCTGAGTGGTCAGCTAGTGGCAAAGCAACCTCCCTGGATTGTGATCGACGTTCACGGCGTAGGTTACGAGCTGGAAACCTCAATGAATACGCTGGTCGCACTTCCTGCGATTAATGAGAGCGTCTCATTATTCACCCATTTAACCATTCGTGATGACGCCCACTTACTCTATGGCTTCGGCCGTGAGCATGAACGTGCTCTGTTCCGTGCCCTGATCAAGGTCAATGGCGTAGGGCCCAAGCTTGCACTAGCCATCCTGTCGGGTATGGACGAAGACGCCTTTATGCGCTGCGTCCGTGATGACGACAGCAAAGCGCTGACAACACTGCCAGGGGTGGGTAAGAAAACCGCAGAACGGCTGATTATTGAAATGCGCGACCGTTTTCCTGAGTGGGAAGATGGCAGCAACGCGCTACTGCCCCTTGAAGCCACCAATGGCCGTGCTTCTGCCCACAATAGTCTTGCCGATGCGGAAGCCGCGTTAGTTAGCTTGGGTTATAAACTGACTGAGGCATCGAAAATGCTCGCCGATATCGATCCCGATCAGTCTACCGAAGCGCTGATTAAAGCCGCGCTCACACAGCGTATGAGTGGCTAAGCAGAGCGGAATAAGTACGAAATTGCGGGTAGCGGATAGACCTTCGTGAATAGACCTTTTGAATCACCATAAAGAAGAGCACCTATGTTAGAACACGATCGGCTGATCGCCGCTGAGCCTGAACAGGGGGAGGGGCGCATTGATTACGCGATTCGTCCCAAGCGGCTGGATGACTATATTGGCCAGCCGCGTGTGCGTGAGCAACTGGAAATCTTTATCGGCGCCGCGCGGCTGCGCGAAGAGAGCCTGGATCACACTCTGGTATTTGGCCCCCCAGGGTTAGGTAAAACGACCCTTGCGCATATTATTGCCACCGAGATGGGCGTCGGTATGAAGTCGACCTCCGGACCGGTACTTGAGCGGGCAGGCGATCTAGCCGCCATGCTGACTAATTTAGAGCCCGGCGACGTACTCTTTATCGATGAAATTCATCGCCTGTCACCGGTGGTTGAAGAAGTACTCTACCCGGCCATGGAAGATTTTCAGCTTGATATCATGATTGGCGAAGGGCCTGCGGCACGTTCGATTAAACTGGATCTTCCCCGCTTCACCCTGGTGGGCGCCACGACCCGGGCAGGGTTATTAACCTCCCCGCTGCGAGACCGATTTGGTATCGTGCAGCGGCTTGAGTTTTATAACCTGGAAGAGCTAACAGAAATTGTCTCGCGTTCGGCGCGCTTGTTAGGCGTTGAAACCAGCCACGATGGCGCCATTGAAGTGGCCAGGCGTTCAAGGGGCACGCCGCGAATTGCCAACCGACTGCTACGCCGGGTGCGGGATTACGCCGAAATGAAAGGCAATGGCGTCGTCGATGTCGCCATGGCTGATGCGGCTCTCAATATGCTTAATGTGGATCACCACGGCTTGGATCATATGGATCGGCGGCTACTGCTGGCCATGATCGATAAATTTGAAGGTGGGCCGGTGGGTATTGACTCACTCGCCGCGGCGATCAGTGAAGAACGTGACACGATCGAAGACGTTATTGAACCCTATCTTATTCAGCAGGGCTTGATGATGCGCACTCCCCGCGGCCGGGTGGCCACCCGGCAAGCGTGGTTGCACTTTGAGCGCGTGCCCCACGAACAGGCAACCGATATGGAAGGAGAGCGCCGTCCGTGAGTAGCTGCACAAGAGAAGGTTATCGACTGCCGCTGCGCGTTTATATGGAAGATACTGACGCAGGCGGCATTGTCTACTACGTTAACTACTTGAAGTTTATGGAGCGTGCGCGTAGTGAATGGCTCCGCCAGTTGGGCCTGAATCAGCAAACGCTGCTAGACGAAGGCACACAGCTAGTGGTATACCGCTTGGCCTGTCACTACGCGAAACCGGCTTGCTTGGATGACGCGTTGGAGATTAGTGCTCACGTTACCGACGTTGGGCGCTGTCGGATGACATTTGAACAGCAGGTTTGGCGTGGTGAGGAACTCCTATGCTCTGCCACAGTCGAGATAGCCTGCTTGAGCACCGAACGTTTACGGCCAAAAGCATGGCCTACATCGCTTAAAGTTTTGACCCAGGCCTCTTAACCAAGAGGTCGCTCACTGCGTCGGTAATCCCGACCCTAATAGATTGATGAGGGCACCTGTGAACGATAACACCATGTCCATTCCCCATTTGATAATGAATGCCAGTACTGTAGTGCAACTGGTAATGCTGCTGCTACTGGTGGGGTCGATCCTCTCTTGGGTAGTGATTTTTCAGCGCAGTATTGCGCTGGGCCGTGCCAAGAAGGAGTACAACCAATTTGAGGAGTCTTTTTGGTCAGGTGTCGACTTAAACGAACTTTATCGTGAAATTCCCGCCGATGACCCGCGCCACGGCGCCGAGCATATTTTTCAAGCCGGTTTTCGCGAATTTAACCGTTTGATGCCTAAAACCCGCGACCCGGATACCGTGCTGGAAGGTGTTCAGCGCAGTATGCGCGTAGCGTGGTCTCGGGAAGAGGATCGCTTAACCCAGCATTTAGTGTTTCTTGCCACGGTAGCCTCAGCTAGCCCCTATATCGGCTTGTTCGGCACTGTATGGGGCATCATGGGGTCATTTCAGGCACTATCACTGACCCAGCAAGCGACCCTTGCTACGGTGGCTCCCTGGATTGCTGAGGCGCTCATTGCCACAGCCATGGGCCTATTTGCGGCGATTCCGGCGGTGATTTTCTATAACCGCCTTTCTAACTCGTCTTCTCGCCTGCTGGGCAAATATGAAGACTTTGCGGAAGAGTTTCACGCTATCCTGCACCGCAACTTGCAAGGTCGTGACGGCAAACCGAGCGCCAGCTAAGGGAGAGAGCCATGCAAGGACCATTCAATCGTAGCGGTAAAAGCAAGCCAATGGCGGAGATTAATGTTGTCCCTTTCATTGACATCATGCTGGTGCTGCTGGTGGTCTTTATGATCACCGCGCCCATGTTGACCCAGGGTGTACAAGTTGAGTTGCCGCAAGTCACCTCTCAGCCCATTGAGTCCCAGGAGGATAATGATCCGATCATTATCTCTGTTGATAGCGACGGCGGGTACTTCATCACGCTTGGGGAAGACTCCACGTCGGTGTCGCTGGATGAGATGTCCTCACGAGTGACAACGATTATAGAGCGTCGTCCAGGCACACCGGTGATGGTACGCGGCGACCGTAATGTGGCCTACGGTCAGATTGTCGTCTTGATGAGTACCCTGCAAGGCGCCGGCGTGGCTAATGTGGGGCTGCTTTCTGAGCCGCCAAACGATGGGTAAGGGCAAGCAGCACATGGCACTGAAATCCCCGCGCGATCCTCAAGACGTCGGCTATAAGTGGCCAACTGTCCTGGCGATTGGCGTGCACCTGGCAATTGTAGCGTTTAGCTTGATCAGCCTGCCTAGTCGGAACGCAGAACCTGACAGCTCCTCGATCGTACAGGCAACGCTGGTCAGCACCGAAACCTTTACCGACCAGGCGCAGCAAGCAACGGAAGAGCAGGCGGCGATGAATGCGCCCGCCGAAGCCCCCACCGAGCCTGAGGCACCGGAAGAGCCTTCAGCTAGTGAACAGCAGGCCGCAGCCGAGCAGCAAGCCGCAGAAGAGGCCGCCCAGCAGGCGGCGGAAGCGGAGGCACAGGCGTTAGAAGAGGCGCGCGCGGCAGCGGAAGCTGAGGCTCAGCGCAGAGCTGAAGAAGCGGCTGAGCAGGCCGAACAGCAGGCTGCTGAAGCGGCTGAACGTGAAGCCGAAGCGGAAGCTGCCGCAGAGCGTCAGCGTGAGGTGGAAGAGGCACAGCGCCAGCAGGAAGCCGCCGAACAGCAGCAACGCGAAGAGGCAGAAGCAGAACGCCAGCGCGAAGCCGAAGAACAGCAGCGCCGCGAAGCGGAAGAAGCCGAGCGTCAGCGCGAAGCTGAAGAGCAGCAGCGCCGTGAAGAAGAGGAGGCCGCACGTCAACGCGAGGCTGAAGAGCAGAGTCTTCGAGAGCAAGAGGAGGCCCAGCGGGAGCGCGAGGCAGAAGCACAACGCCAGCGAGAAGCTGAAGAGCAGCAGCGTCGCGAAGCAGAAGCCGAGCGCCAACGCGAAGCCGCGGAAGCTGCAGAAGCGGCCATGCAGCGCCAACTGGCCGGTGAGGCCGAAGCGGCAGCCAATGCTCAGCAAGCGGAGCAAGCGGCCAATAGCTTTATCAACATTGTTCGTCGTGCTGTCGAGCAGGCGTGGGTGATTCCGCCCGGTGCAAGTGATGCGATGAGTGCTACCCTACAGGTACGGCTAGGGCCTTCAGGAGAGTTGTTGGCAACGTCGATTGTGACATCAAGCGGCGATAGTGCTTTTGACCGGTCTGTAATGCAGGCCGTGGAACATGCTGCACCGTTTGGTGAATTGCGAGATTTGCCAGCCGATCAGCAGCGTAATTTACGTCAGTTTAATCTGCGATTTACCCCGGGAGATGTTCGCTGATGCAAAGTTTGAGCAAAGTGTGTTTGTTCTGTCTTCTGCTGCTAGTCAGCAGTGTGGCAAGTGCCAACTTAACCATTGAGATCACGCGAGGCAGCGATCAAGCGCTGCCTATAGGAGTAGTGCCGTTCGCCGGCTCAGACGGCCTGCCCGAAGATGTCGCCCAGATTGTCCAGGATGACCTTGAGCGGAGTGGCTATTTTGCTCCTCTAGAGCGTAGCGCTATGTTTGAGCAACCGAGTCAATCTGACGATGTGCAATTCGGCACCTGGCGTTCGTTGGATGTGCGCTATCTAGTAGTCGGCCAGGCAGAACAAACTGACGGTGGCTTTGAACTACAGTTTGAACTGATGGATATCAGCGGTCAGCGTCGAATGATCGGTGAAACCGTGACAGTGAGGGGTAATGACCTGCGCGGCGCTGCACACTATATCAGCGATCAAATTTTTGAAGAGATTACCGATATCCGCGGCGCGTTCTCTACCAAAATTGCTTATGTCACGGCCCAAGGTATCGGTGACGATATGCAGTTTGGTCTGTACGTTGCAGACGCCGATGGTCGCCGTAGTGAGCAGGTGTTGACCTCTGATGAACCGATCATGTCACCGACGTGGTCGCCCGATGGCACCAAGCTCGCCTATGTCTCCTTTGAGACTGAGCGTCCGGCGATTTATATTCAGGATGTGGCCACTGGCCAGCGCGTGCAAGCGACCTCCTTCGATGGTATTAACGGCGCGCCAGCATGGTCACCGGATGGGCGGCGTATTGCCATGTCACTGTCTAAAGATGGCCAGCCTGAAATTTACATTATGAATGTTGGCAGCCGTTCCGTAGAGCGCATCACCAACAATAACAGTATCGATACTGAGCCCGCATGGGCGCCAGATGGTCAAAGCCTGCTGTTTACCTCTAACCGCAGCGGTGGCCCTCAACTTTACCAGTATTCGTTGGGTGGCGGTGAGGCCGAACGGCTAACATTTACCGGTAATTACAATGCGCGTGGCCGCTTCTCACCGGATGGCGAACAAATATTCTTGATCCATCGCTCTAGCCGTGGTTATCAAGTAGCAAGGCAAGACCTAAGCGGTGACCGCTTAGTGGTATTAAGTGAATCAACAAGAGATGAATCTCCTAGTGTTGCGCCGAACGGGACCATGGTAATCTTCGCTACCCAACAGGGTAACAGTGGGGTGCTTAGTGCTGTTTCTGCCGATGGCCGCTCTTCATTCAGGCTGCCGTCAGCACAAGGCGATGTTCGTGATCCAGCTTGGTCACCCTTCTTAAATTGATCAACTCAATTAATTAACATCGAAATTTCTGTTTTCAGGCAAGGAGTCTGATTATGCAACTTAAACCGTTGGCTCGCTCATTAGCAGCAGCGCTATCTATCGTGTTAATCGCTGGCTGTTCCAGCACCGGCGGAACCCAAGACGGTGACTCGTACGGTAGCCAGGATGGCAGCACGACTGGGTCTAGCACCTCGGGTACAGGCACGGGTAGTCAGTATGGTTCCACCTCTGGTTCAGGCGCTGGTCAGCAGGCTGATTCACGCATCCCAGAAGTACGCACCATCTATTTCGATTACGACCGCGATACAATTAAGAGCGAGTACGAATCCGTGGTAATGGCTCATGCGCGCTATCTGCGTGCTAACCCGAACGCTCAAGTGGTACTCCACGGACATACTGATGAACGCGGTACCCGTGAATACAACATGGCGCTTGGTGAGCGTCGCGCCGGTGCAGTAGAGCGCTTCCTGAATATTCAGGGCGTCTCTTCTTCACAAATGAGCGTGGTTAGTTATGGAGAAGAGCGTCCGGCCGTCAATGGTCAAGACGAGAGCGCCTACGCTCAGAACCGTCGTGTTGTATTTAACTACTGAGCATTTAACGATTAAATGCTTAACCACTGATGAATTCGGCGTGCGGCTTATCGCACGCCGTTTACGTCTACGGAGTCATCATGAATCACAGTCTCAAGCGTTACGTTGAGAGGCTGTGCGGTGCGGGAGCCATAGTGCTCCCGCTGTCCGTATTGCCCCTAACGGCCACCGCTCAACAGCCGCTCGTTCAAGATCTTTCCAACTCTTCCAACAGCAGCTTTTACCAGCAAACGCAGCGCCAGGAAGCGTCCAGCGGTAACCTGGTATTGTTTAACCAGGTGCAGGAGCACCAGCAGGAGATCCAGCAACTGCGTGGTCAAATTGAAGAGTTACGCCATCAGTTGGAACAGCTGCGTCGTCAATCCCAGCAGCAGTATCTCGATATTGAAGACCGCCTGATGAGCAGCGGCCCAACTCAGATTGAGCAGTCAACGCCAGCAGTCAAGCCTGAGGCCGCTGAAGAAGTTGTCAACGCGCCTTCGAGCCGCAACGTCAGTGAGGACGCCCAGGCCGATTACCAGGCAGCTTTTGCGCATGTTCAAGCGCGCCGTTTTGATGAAGCGATTGCGGCCTTTGAGGCCTTTGTTAGCGACCATCCTGACACTAGTCTAACGGCTAATGGCCACTACTGGCTGGGCGAGCTATATGCTGCAGAAGGCGAGCTGGATGCTGCCGACCAGGCATTTAGCCGAGTGATCGAGGAGTACAGCGGCAGCA
This sequence comes from Vreelandella sedimenti, assembly GCF_013416325.1. Lineage (GTDB taxonomy): Bacteria > Pseudomonadota > Gammaproteobacteria > Pseudomonadales > Halomonadaceae > Vreelandella > Vreelandella sedimenti. The sequence goes on along the minus strand of NZ_JACCGK010000011.1, from coordinate 91,229 downwards.
GTAAAGTGCCAGATGCGATCTATAAGCTAGGCTTAGTGAAAGCGCGTAAAGGCGAAGCAGAGCGCAGCCGTGAGCTACTCGAGCAAGTGCGCGATGACTACCCGCAAAGCAGTGCCGCGGGCCTTGCCAATGACTTTTTACGCCAATCAGCAAGTTAAATTTTGCTCCTTATAGTTTCTAAGAATAGTTTCAAGGAATCAGCATGAGCTGCAAGATCGACTATCAACCAGCGCCCAACCTATTGGAAAATCGCATCGTGTTGGTAACCGGCGCAGGGGACGGGATTGGCCGTGCGGCAGCGTTGAGCTATGCCCAACACGGTGCCACCGTGATTCTATTGGGGCGCACCATTGCCAAGTTAGAGCGCGTTTATGATGAAATCGAAGCGACCGGCGGCCCCCAGCCAGCGATTTTTCCGCTCAACTTTGAAGGCGCTACGCTAAAAGACTTTCATGATATGGCGGAAACGCTGGATAAAGAGTTTGGCCGTTTGGACGGTGTGTTGCATAACGCCGGGCTGTTGGGTCGCATCACGCCTTTCGAGCAGTATAACCCTGAGCTTTGGCAGCAGGTGATGCAGGTGAATATCAATGGGCCCATCTGGATGACTCAGGCACTATTGCCGCTACTGCAGGCGTCTGACGATGCATCGGTGATATTCACCTCTTCCAGCGTTGGCCGTAAAGGCCGCGCCTATTGGGGAGCGTACTCAGTCTCTAAGTTTGCCACCGAAGGGTTTGTCGAGGTGTTGGCCGACGAATTGGATAACCAGTCCACTGTACGCGTGAATTCACTCAATCCGGGTGCCACACGCACTCAAATGCGGCGTACCGCGTTCCCCGGTGAGGATCCCTTCACACTGCGCACGCCGGAAGACATCATGCCTACCTACTTATGGCTTATGGGGCCAGACAGTACAGGCACCAACGGTCAAAAGCTCGATGCCCAGCCGCCACGGGTATAGCGCTTACTTTTAAACCCCTTATCAGCACGTCGATGCCCGCAGGTACTCACGCTTGAAATTATTGCTAGCGTTTGAAACCGTTCAGGGCATCGACCAGCGCGTGACACTCTCCAAACCATAAGTCAGCAGGCCACTGCTGATAGTCATCCTCTTCGCTGATATAGCCGTAGCCAACGGCCACGGCCGTCATCCCCGCAGCGACGGCGGCCTCGATATCCCGTGCATGGTCGCCGATATACCAGCACTGACCCGGCTCAACGCCTAGTCGCCGGGCAGCTTCCCAGAGCGGCTCAGGGGCTGGTTTTTTAACACTCAGGTCATCTGCACACAGCAGGGCACCCGGCTGAAGTGCCAATGCGTCCAACAACGGTAGCGTATAGCGACGCGGTTTATTGGTCACAATTCCCCAGGGTCGCTGGCTGCCATGCCACTCCTTCAGCCATACATCGAGCGGCGAGAAAACCTGGCTGTGCACCGCGACCGCCTGCTCGTAGGCATCCAGCAGGAACTGGCGTGCTTGAGTATGTCCATCCGCTGTCGTTTCTAACCCTAGCGCCAGTGTCACCAGCGCACTACCGCCGTTAGAGACTTGGCGGCGAATCACTTCAAAGGGCAGCGGCTCTAAGTCGTGGTGAATACGTAGCGTATTGGTTGCATGGGCTAAATCTGGAGCGGTATCGACCAGGGTGCCGTCTAGATCGAAGAGAATCGCTTGGGGCGCTTGTATCGGCATTTAATCGCTCACCTTACGGCAGTACATCATGTAGTTGACCGAAACATCATGGCTTACCAAACGATAGTGCCGGGTTAGCGGATTGTAGGTAAGTCCCGTCTGCTCACGAACTTCTAAGCCACAGTCGCGAGACCAGGCGGCCATTTCTGAAGGGCGAATAAATTTCGCGTAGTTATGCGTACCCCGGGGGAGCAGTCTCAGCACGTACTCGGCGCCTAGAATGGCAAACGCATACGACTTGGCGGTGCGATTCAGCGTAGAGAAAAACACATAGCCACCGGGGCGAACCAGGGCGCTGCAGGCACGAATGACGGAGGCGGGGTCAGGTACGTGCTCAAGCATCTCCATGCAGGTCACTGCATCGTAAAAAGCGGGCTTTTGAGCCGCCATGGCTTCCACGCTGATGTGCTGATAATCGACCTCGACACCGCGATCTGCCGCGTGCAGCCTAGCCACCGCTAAAGGTGCTTCACCGAGATCAATGCCGGTTACTTTAGCCCCGCGGTTGGCCATTGATTCGCTCAAAATGCCGCCGCCACAGCCCACATCCAGCACTTTTTTTCCTGCCAAGCCCGCACGCGCATCAATAAAATCGAGCCGCAAAGGGTTAATCTCGTGGAGTGGTTTAAATTCACCCTGCGGATCCCACCAGCGGCTAGCAAGCGCTTCAAATTTGGCGACTTCTGCTGCATCGACATTGTCTTGATAGTGACCAGCAGTGCTATCCTGTGGTGTCGCTTGCATGTTGTGACTCCCATTGTCGTTGCGCATTAAGCGAAGAGTTGACGCTTAATTACTGGTTATTATCCATTTGCATTGGTTATCGTCCATTGGCGAGGTGGCATCCATCCACGCCTTCAGTATTATGGACATTCTAACCACTCCTGTGTCGGAACGCATGAAAAGGACCTCTTTATGATTCGCAAGGCCGTACTTCCTGTTGCTGGGTTTGGCACCCGCTGCTTACCGGCTTCGAAGGCTATTCCCAAGGAGATGATTACGATTGTCGATAGGCCGGTTATTCAATATGTGGTCGAAGAAGCTATTGCCGCGGGTATTCGTGAGATTGTGCTGGTCACCAGTAGTAATAAAAGCGCTATTGAAAACCACTTTGACACCCACGCCGAGCTAGAAGCCAGTCTGGAAGCGAAAGGTAAACACGAGCTTTTGGCAATGTTGCGCAATTTGGTACCTGATGATGTCAGCATTATCAGTATTCGTCAGGGTGTACCGTTAGGGTTGGGGCACGCGGTGCTATGCGCTCGCCCGATCATTGGCGACGACGAACCTTTTGCAGTGCTGCTTCCCGATGTGCTGGTCGACAACAGTGCCAACCAAGCGACCGACTTGGCCGGCATGTTGGCAGCTTATGATCAACAGCAAACGGCGCAGCTAATGGTGGAGGAGGTGGCTTGGGAGCAAGTCGAGAAGTATGGCATCGTGGCACCCGCTGGCGATGTGCCAGCACCTAACCAATCGGCAGATCTTGTGGGAATGGTGGAAAAGCCAAAGCGTGATGCAGCGCCCTCAAACCTAGCCGTGATTGGTCGCTACGCGCTGCCAGGCCATATTTTCTCCATTTTAGAAGCCACCAAGCCCGGTGCCGGTGGCGAAATCCAGCTCACTGATGCGCTGGAGACCCTGCGCGAACAGTCGGGGGTTCAGGCATATCGTATGCAGGGCACGACCTACGATTGTGGTCAGCCGCTGGGTTATCTTGAAGCCACACTTGCCTACGCACGTCGTCACCCCGAGTTTGGTGAGGGTTTCAAAGCCCTGTTATCACGTTACCAACAAGGAGAGTAATCCATGCGGGTGTTACTTTACGGTAGCGAATTGAGCGCAGCGACGGCCGCCGCTGCGCTGGCCTGGGTCGGGCATCAGGTGCAGTGGTTGCCGCACGCTGACACCCCTTGGTCAGCACTTTCCCAAGTGGACTGGCTGCGCAGCGAACCTCAGCTGATGGCTCATCTGGAGCAGGGTTTGGCAGATGGGACGCTGCAGGTCATTGAGCAGCTTAAAGAGGCGCGCGCACCTGATGTGATCTGGCTGGCGTTATCTCCTGCGCAGCGTAGTTCAGCCAGTTCGCTGGTTGAAGACCCGCTATTGGTCGATCAGCAGGGCATAGTGCTTATCAATAATTCAACGTTTCCGGTCGGCGAGACCGAGCGCCTGCATGCACTGATAGGCATGCAGCACACCAGCGTGGCACTCCCAGACACGTTGGAAGAGGGGCGGGCGTGGGACTCGTTTACCCGCCCCACTAGGCGGCTGCTAGGTTGCGATGATGCCACTGGTGAGCAGGTGACCAGGGAGCTATTACGCGCCTTTAATCGCCGCAGCGAAGTATTTCAGTGTATGCCGCGCCGCGCTGCGGAGCTCACCAAGCTGGCTATTAACGGCATGCTGGCTACCCGTATCAGTTATATGAATGAAATTGCTGGCTTGGCTGATACCCTGGGGGTGGATGTTGAGCATGTCCGCCAGGGTATGGGCGCTGACTCGCGGATCGGGTTTGAGTATCTCTACCCCGGATGTGGGTTTGGTGGGCCGAACTTCTCCCGGGATTTGATGCGCCTGGCCGATGTGCAACTGCAAAGCGGTCGTTATTCAGCACTGCTTGAGCAGGTGATGGATATTAACGAGCAGAAGAAAGAGACCCTGTTTCGCAAACTGTGGGCTCACTTTGCAGGTGAACTGGCGGGTAAAACCGTGGCGATATGGGGCGCGGCGTTTAAGCCCGGCACAGCGCGTATTGACCACGCCCCGGTATTAACGCTGCTTGAGGCGCTTTGGGCGCAGGGAATTAAGGTTCAGCTCCACGACCCAGCAGCAGTGCCAGCTCTTCACGCCTTGGTAGGCAAACGTGACGACCTGCGTACCTATACGCATGACCCTTACCAAGCCTGTGAGGGGGCCGATGTACTGATGCTGGTGACTGAATGGAAAACGTATTGGAACCCGGACTGGCACCGACTCGGCTCGCTTTTAAACGCTAAGCTCGTACTAGACGGACGCAATATTTACGACCCTGAGTTCGTTGCCAGCTGTGGATTAATGTACCGAGGTATTGGCCGCCGTGCCGACCCGAAGACTCTTTGAGGAAATGTCATGCCAGACGCCACCGCATCCTCTCGTATTGTGCCCGATGTGGATCAAAGCTTGACGGCGCAACACTTGCGTCACCGAAAGGGGCCCACGCTATGGCCACTATGGCTATGTTTGCTACTGATCATTGCGCTTATGGGCGCGGCGGCGGCTGGACTTTGGTACGAACGTGAACGACTGTTGGATGAGCTGCACCGGGTGAGTGGGGAAGTCTCCAATGTGCACGCTCGGTTGGATTCGGATGACACTGATGTGCAAGATACGATAACCTTTGTACAAGCTCAGATGTCGACGCTTTTCCAAGAGCAGGAGCAACTGTCAATGTCGTTGGCCGAGACTCGAGAAGAGTTGTACGGCTTTCTCACCTCTAGCGAGGATACGGTCTCTAGTGATTCCATCAACACACTGTTGCAGCAGTTGTCTCAACTTAGAGAGCAAGCCGAACTGCGCGACAGTCAATTAATGGCGGTGCGGGAATCTCTTGACGCCTTAGAACAAACGGGTTCCTCGGGTCGTCAAAATCTTGTTGAGGAAGTCTCCCATCTGGAGCAATTGACCGAACGGCGCATCGATGGCCTGGATAGTCAGCTCAATAGTGCCAGTAGCGCTTGGGAAGAGCAGCTGTCGGCACAAAGAGCAGCGTTTGAGGCGCGCTTTGATGAGCTGGAAACATCCGTTGCCGAGTCCGTTGCAGAGATAGAAGCACCTGCAGATCAAGCAGCCCTGGAAGCATTGGAACAGGAGTGGTCTCAACGGCTGAATTCGCTGGAAAGCGATGTGCGCCAAGTACGTCAGGCGCAGCTTGCCTTCAGTGCCCAGTTAGAAATGTTGCGTTAATAAGGCGCGTCGGAAGTGTGGGTGTGATTGCTTAATCTTTAACATGCTAATGCGTTGAAATGCTTAGGCGATGAAGCCGCTGATTTAGGTTGGGATAAAAATGTATGGGAAGACAACGGCGATGGACAGCAGCCACAAAGCGCACCTTTACTGTTGTGCTACCGCTGTTATGCGTATCACCTGGCGCATGGGCATTAGAAGCGACTGTCAGGGGTGTTTCCGATGAGGTCGAAGGCAATATCCAAGCCTACTTACAGAATATCGATGCGGCACAATATACCGAGGTGCGTTTAGAGGGCGAGATCCGCCGACGTACCGAGGAAGCAATGCGTGTTTACGGCTATTACGAACCCGAAATAACCCTTGAGCGCGCCAATGATGAACGTGCTTGGCTTGAAATTGAACCCGGCCTTCAGGTTGAAATTGAAATTCTGTCAATCAATGTGGAAGGCGATGCGAGTGAAGATCCACCTTTCCAGCAGGCCGTAGAGGACTTTCCTTTGGAAGAAGGGGATGTGTTGCGGCACGCCCCCTGGGATCGATTAAGCAGCCAGTTTTCAGGGTTGGCTATTGAGCGCGGTTATTTTGACTGGGGGTTTACCGATCGGCGCATGGAAGTGCGTCCGTATCTACAAAGTGCGCGCCTGTATATGGATTTTGACAGTGGCCCGCGCTACCAATTTGGTGAATCCTCCATTACCGGCAGCCATATTGAGCTTGATCGATTGCGCCGCATGCAGCCCTTCGAGCCGGGCGACCCCTATTTAGCACAGACTCTGGCAGACTATAATCGTTCGCTTGCGGAAACCGGCTGGTTTAGCTCGGTTTCGGTGCGTCCTCGCCTCGAAACCGCCCAAGAGTTGGTTATTTCTCCTCCTGGCGGTGGTGCCCCCTGGTGGAGTGAAGCCACCGCCTCTCAGCCGGAGCGCCCGAGAGTCACCAGTGCTGCTTTGGCCAGCGCGCTAAGTCTTAATAAGCCCAGTGATACCCAACTGCCTATCGATGTCAGTGTTGAACCTGCTGATCGCCATCAGTTTGAAGTGGGTATTGGCTACGCCACCGATGTAGGGCCACGTCTGCGCTTTGGTTGGGATCAACCATGGATTAACCGCTTTGGTCATAGCCTTGATCACGACCTCTATTTATCTGCCCCAGAGCAGCGTTTTACCGGGGTATATAATGTGCCACTGGAAGATCCGCTTCGCGACAGCTATCGGCTTCAGTACGGGGTTCGTAATGTCGATGACAGCGACACCAAGTCGTTAGAAGGCACTGTCGAGCTAGCCCGGCGTTGGGAGTTTGATAACGATTGGGTGCAAACGATCTATTTCCGCACTACGTATGAGGACTTTGAGCAGGGCGGCGAAGCGGATCAAGTATGGCTGTTTTATCCAGGTATTCAGTGGTCGCGTACGCGGACACGTCCTCAGCGCTTTCCGTTATGGGGTGATCGCCAGCAGCTCTCGTTAGAGTATTCGGATACCGTTTGGGGCTCGGATGCGACATTCGCTCGTATCACGGGGGATACGGAGTGGATCCGCATGATTGGCAACGATAACCGCTTCTTGGCACGTATTAGTTTAGGCGCCATTGAAACCGATGATTTTGCCAAAATACCGCCATCGCTGCGCTTTTTCGCGGGTGGCGACCGCAGTGTGCGTGGTTACTCCTATGAGAGCTTATCTCCCCGCAACGACGAGGGCCGACTGCGCGGTGGGCAGCAAATGCTGACCTCGACCCTGGAGTATCAGCGTCGCGTGACGGGGGATTGGTGGGGGGCCACTTTTATAGATAACGGCGATGCGTTTGATAACTGGGGGCCTAATGATTTGAAAACGGGCGCTGGGGTCGGGGTACGCTGGGTCTCGCCGGTGGGGCCAATTCGTTTTGACATCGCCCACCCTTTTGACCACGAAGACGATTGGCGTTTGCACTTTTCTATCGGACCGGAATTCTAGGAGAGAGACTTGTCTCAGGTTGAACCAGCTGCGTCTGATAAACGCCGTATGTTGTCTCCAAAGTATCGTGCCTGGCTACTGTTCTGGAGCCTTGTGCGTCTTGTAATCGTGTTGCCTATTTGGCTGTTCGGTATTGTGGCGCTGATTGTCGGGGTGGCGTTATCACCCTGGGGCACTGGGGTGCTGCTCTCGCAGGGGGAGCAGCGTGATTTTTTCTCCTACACGCATCATGAAGGCGGCTTGCTCGACCATTTCCAGCTCGAAGATTTCCAGCTACAGCTAGGCGAAACACGTATAACCGTGGATGAGTTCGAACTCCAGTGGGCGGATGACTGTGTTCTGTCAGGGCGCCTATGCATCGACACACTGCGTGTGGTGGGCGCCGACATCCAGCTAGGCCCATCCAGTGAGCAAGCGCCACCTCCCGAAGAGGAAGAGAGCCCGCTGGCTATTCGTTTTCCTTTTCCCATCGAACTACGTTCCTTGTTGCTGGACGATGTTAACCTCAGGCTTGCCGATGGTACCGAAGTAGCGTGGCGCTCGTTAAGCTCGGCAGCCACCGCTGAAGGAAACACAGTACGCCTCTCGCCAACCCATTTGGAGCAGCCACGTGTCTATTTGCCACCTTCCCCGGGTGTTCTGCTAACCCAGGGCATTGAAACGCCGCTTTATGCTGAAGCCATCGATGCCGCTATCTTGCTCAACCAACCACCCCAAGAAGCCGTGGCGTCGGTGGAATCTCCAGAGCAGCAGCTTGAAGAACGCGAACGCCTGGAACTACCAGAGATCACGCTACCGGTTGATATCCAGATACCTGAATTCACGCTCAACGATTTTCGATTGGAAGGGGCTACCGAGTACCGCGTCGAGCGACTGCGGCTTGGGCTGTTAACCGAAGGTGATAACGTCGAAGTAACTGAGCTTTCCGTGGTTACCCCGGATGCTGAGGCGGAATTAACCGCGAACGCCACTCTAACCGGCAACTACCCACTCGAAGCTCGCTTGGGCGTCGAACTATTTTTACCTGAGATATACCCTGAGCTAAGTGGCGAATCTTTAACCTTAACGCTGTCTGGCCCACTGGATGCGCTTGAAGCGCAGTTGGATGCCTCTGGCGCGGTCAATGCATCCCTGAGGGGGCAAGTCGATGCACTCGCCCCGACGCTGCCGTTTCAACTGCAGCTACAAAGTGACCAAGTTCAGTGGCCGCTGCCTGTCAGCGCAGATGAGAGTAGCAATGAAAGCGTCGATGACAGCACTGAAGAAGAGACAGCCCAAGCCTATATAGTCGATGACCTGGATCTACAGGTCACCGGCAGCCTGAGCGATTATAGTGCTCAATTGGCTCTGGCGGTTGAGGGCCCGAGCCTGCCGCGCACTCAAATTAACGTCACCGGAGAGGGCGATCTCGAGCAGTTTAGCTGGCAACCGCTCACCCTCGCAGTCGACGAAAGTTCCCTGCGCAGCGAAGGCAACATCAGTTGGGTTGCACCGCTACAGGTCAACACCACTATTCGTCTGGATCAGTTTAACCCTGCCCACTTCGTGGATCAGCTTGAGGGTAATTTAAACGGCGACATCGAGCTTACGCTGCGTCAGCAAGAGGATCAGTGGGCAGTTAGCGTACCCAACTTAGCGATTGACGGTGAACTGCGCGACTACCCGCTAACCCTGCAAGCGGCCTTTGATGCTAACAGCAACCTGGAGCTGGAGATTGACGAGTTGCTGTTTACCCAGGGGGAGAATCGCTTAACAGCAGAGGGGCAAATGAGCGAACAGGCCATGTCGTTAAACGCGGACATTGCACTACGCCAGTTGCAAACGCTATCGCCAGACTTGGCGGGCACTATCGTCGGTACGCTAGAGGCCAGCGGTAGTTTTAATCAACCGCAATTACTCGCCAGTTTACAGGGTGATGGCGTGCGTTTTGGTCAGAATCGTATTGAACGGCTTATCCTAGATGCTGATGTACAGGGCATTGAGGATCCCTCCCTCGACGTACAGCTCGCACTACAAAACGTCAATGCTGGGGGTCAGGCCCTTGCAAACATAGAGGCCAATTTGGCCGGGCGCCTCTCAGAGCATCAGCTTGAACTGACCGCCCAGGGTACAGACAACAGTGCTTTAAGCCGTGCGCTGATTGCCCTGGAAGGCCGCTTTGACCAGCAAGGCCAGCTTTACCAAGCCCGCGTAACGCCACTGGAAGTTGAGTCTGAGGCGGGGGATATTCGTCTTGAAGCGCCTCTAGACCTGCGCTATGACCTAGCCAATGGTCAGGCGCGCCTATCGCCGTTCTGCCTGCGCCGGGAGCAAGGTGGGCTAGTCTGTTCTGAAGAGGAGATCACTGCCTCTGCGCAACAGGGCAACGCCGTGCTTTCGGTACGTGAAGTGCCAATGGAAATGCTGGAGCCCTTTTTGCCTGAAGAGTGGCAGTTAGAGGGGGATACAACCGCGGATCTTGTTGCCAACTGGCGTCAAGGGGGTGCCCAGTGGCAGGCAGATCTACAAATTCTTAGCGAACTCGCCATTACCGCCGTTAATGATTATGGCCAGCCTGTGCAACTGCCAGAAGTCAGTTTAGACGCTCAGATCGAGGCCAACCAAGCCCAGGCGAATGCCAATGTGTCGCTTTCGCTTGCCGAAGCGGGCGATATCAACTTAGACCTAGCGGTTAATGATCCCTTGGGGGCCGGCGCGTTAACTGGCGAGCTGCGTGCAGAAGATGTTTCGCTGCAACCCTATCGACCTATGTTGGTAGGAATGGATCGACTAGAGGGCGATTTAACGGGCAGCGTCCAAATTACCGGTACCACCGCCGCGCCTGACTTACAAGGTCAGCTTGGACTGCGCGGCATAGGGGTAAGTGGCCCGGATATTCCTGTCGATATTCAGGGTGGCGATCTGGTGGTCTCATTCGACGGTGAACAGGGGGATATTGACGGCTATCTGGCCGCTGAGCGCGGGCGTTTGGAAATCACCGGTGATGCATATTGGCCAAGCGGTGATGATTGGCGGATTGGCGTCGACCTGAATGCTGTGCAGGAGCCTATCTTGGTCGTTCTGCCTCAGTTTGGACGTCTTGAGGTAGCGCCGGATATCCGTATCCGGGTCACGCCGGAAAGGCTGCAAGTGAGAGGGGATGTGAATTTACCCTGGGCACGACTTGAAATTGGCGATATGCCCTCATCGGCAGTCACCCCAAGTGGCGATGAAGTGATTATTACCGAGCGCGACGATCGCCAGGCCGAAATTGAGGCTCAGCGAGCGGCTGCCAATGAGGATGGCCCAAGTGCCGCGGATGAGCTTGCCGCCACCGGTATGGCTATTGACGTACTGGTGACCCTAACGTTGGGCAGCGATATGCAAATTTCAGCCTACGGCTTGGAGTCTGGCTTGGGAGGCGCGCTGGAAATTCGCCAAAGCAGCGGCGCGCTACAACTGTTCGGCGACGTTAATTTGGTCGATGGTCGTTTCCAAGCGTTCGGCCAAGACCTGGTTATTCGCCGCGGTGAACTGCTGTTTAGTGGTCCGCCAGGTCTACCTACGCTCGACTTCGAAGCCATTCGCAACCCTGACGTTACCGAAGATGACGTTATTGCGGGCTTGCGGGTAACAGGCAGTGCCGAATCACCAAACGTACTGATCTTTTCTGAACCGGCGATGGATGAATCCCGAGCGCTCTCCTATCTATTACGGGGTCGCGCGCCTGATGCTTCGGGGGGCGGGGTGGATAGCGCACTGACCACCGCGCTGATTGGTATGTCGTTAGGGCGCACCGGTGGAGCGGTCGGTTCCATTGGTGAAGCCTTCGGCATTGATGACTTAACTTTGGACACCGCCGGGGCCGGTGACGACAGTCAAGTCGCTGTCAGTGGCCAACTCACCGATGATCTTAGAATTAGTTACGGGGTGGGAATTTTCTCGCCAATTGCCGAACTAACACTACGCTACACGCTGTGGCGTAACCTTTATGTACAGGCCGTCTCGGGTACCAACCAAGCGGTGGATTTAATCTACACCTTTACCCGTTCCGGTAATCCTGAAATCATTCAGCAGCAATAAGTGAGGGCGATATGTCACTATTTTCAAACGCTAGCTCAGGTTTAGGCCGTGTACTGCCTGGGCGTGATACGCCTATAGAAACAAGCCAGGTGCATACCATTAATGGGCACTCGATACATCCTCCGTTTCCCGAAGGCCACGAGGAGATCGTGCTAGGCATGGGGTGTTTCTGGGGCGTTGAGCGCCTGTTTTGGCAGTTGTCAGGGGTCTATGTCACTGCGGCGGGGTATGCCGGTGGTGAGACACCTAACCCTACCTATGACGAGACATGCACGGGGCGTACCGGCCACACCGAAGTGGTGCGGGTGATTTATGACCCACAGCAAGTCGAGCTGGCAACGTTGTTGCAGGTTTTTTGGGAAGCGCACGACCCGACCCAGGGCAATCGCCAGGGTAACGATATTGGCTCGCAATATCGCTCCGCCATTTTTACCACCAGCCAAGCGCAGCAAACGGTAGCCGAGCAAAGCGCGGCAGCGTACCAACAGGCGCTCGACAAAGCGGGCAGAGGGGCAATCACGACTGAGATTAAGCCGCTAGAAACATTTTATTACGCAGAGGCTTACCATCAGCAGTACCTGGATAAAAACCCCCATGGCTACTGTGGCTTAAAAGGGACGGGGGTCACGTGCCCGATAGATTAAAGCGCGCGCATTACACCTTTGACTACCGAATCATCGACAGGAAGCCATTATGCAGCAACGCCATTACCTGAAGTGGGCTTCCCGCCGCGGTACGGCAGCCAGCGCCTTAGCACTAATGCTCTGCACGCCGCTGGCCTGGGCAGGCGAGGAGACTAGCGCCCTAGCCATGCCCCAAGCTGTCAGCGACACGCCATTCGCAAGTGAACGCGAAGCCGTCATTTGGCGTCGCGAAGAGCTTAAGGATATTGAGAGTCTGGTGCGTCAGCTGCGCTTTGATCTAATCAATAATCAAGATATTGTGGCCGCAACACCGCGATTGCTTGAGCTACAAGAGCGTGCCAGTGCTGATCGTTTGCTACCTGCGTTTATTGAGGGCACCCACGGCAGTGGTTCTGAAGCGCGGGCATCTATATGGGAAAAGTGGGGTGAATTCGCCGCCGGCTTTAGCGACCTGGAGGAAAAAATCGCTCATTTAATCGATGTAGCCGAGCAAGAGGATACTCGAGACACTGCCCGTGCGCTTTCAGAAGTGGGCGCGAGCTGTAAGAGCTGCCATCGTGCCTACCGCTACGACTAAGCGTAGCGATAGGCATTGGGGGAGTGCTTAATCGCCTGGCTGGATACGATCAATACGGTAAAGCGTTTCCACTTGTTCTAAACCACTTACGGTGCAGTTAAGATCTTTAACGCGGCCATCGCTTAATCCGTAGACCCAGCCATGCACCGAAATCTGCTGACCTCGCTGCCAAGCGCGCTGCAAAATCTTGGTGCGGCACAAACTGTTTACCTGGGCTTTCACGTTGAGCTCGCACATGCGGTCGATTTGATCTTCCAGTGGGAGGTGGTCAAGCGAATTCCTGTGGTGGTTGTATTGTTCGCGCACCGAGTGCAGCCAGTAATCCACCACGCCACATTCGCCTCCCATCATGGCGGCCTTAATCCCCCCGCAACCATAGTGACCGACAATCATAATATGGCTGACTTTAAGAACATCCACCGCGAACTGAACCACCGAGAGGGCGTTCATATCGGTGTGATGAAGCAAGTTGGCGACGTTGCGGTGTACGAAAACTTCTCCAGGCGGGAGTGCAATGATTTGATTCGCCGGCACTCGGCTGTCGGAGCAGCCAATCCATAGATAATCGGGGTTCTGCTGGTTTGAAAGGCGCTTAAAGTAGTCGGGGTCTTCTTCGCACATACGCTCAGCCCAGGCGCGATTATTGTCGAGTAGCGTCGCAATAGGGTCAGACATAGCGTCTCCAGAAAAGTTAAAGGGCATTAAGATAAGCGGGTTATCAAAGCCCTACTCAGGGTGGAATTAGGCCTTATATAACGTAGGCCAGTACAAAATAGCAGCAGAAGGTTTTAACCTTCCCGGGTAGTCAGGTCAACTACTGCACTTGACCAATGGGCAACCCGATATTGATCCATACGAATTCTAACTCCCCGGGAGCAAATCATGGCAGACGTTTCTGAATACGAATATGACCTTCTGGTTATTGGAGCAGGCTCTGGTGGGGTACGCACTGCGCGTATGGCCGCGGCTACCGGCGCCAAAGTGGCCATTGCCGAAGATCGCTACCTGGGTGGAACCTGCGTCAACGTTGGCTGTGTGCCCAAGAAGCTCTACTCCTACGCTGCCCATTTCCATGACAGCTTTGACGATGCGGCAGGTTTTGGCTGGCAGTTGCCTGGCCCCGCCAGCTTTGATTGGGCCACACTGCGCGACAATAAGATTAGTGAAATCAAACGTCTGAATGGCATTTATCAACGCATGCTGGAAGGCGCTGGAGTAACGCTCTTCAATGCACGAGCACGCCTGGCCGATGCACACACGGTGACCTTAAGCGGCGAGCATGGCGATATATCGGTGACTGCACAAAAAATCGTTCTGGCTACTGGTGGATGGCCCTGGGTACCCGATTTTCCTGGCAGTGAACACGCACTGGATTCCAATCAGATTTTTGATCTGGATACTTTTCCTAAGCGCTTTTTAGTGCTTGGCGGTGGCTATATTGCGGTGGAATTTTCGAGCATCTTTAATGGTCTGGGTAGCGAGACGCACCTCATCTACCGTGGCGAACTGTTTTTGAAAGGCTTTGATCAACAGGTTCGCGAGTTCACTTGCGCTGAAATGGAAAGAAAGGGGGTCAACCTCCATTTCAACACTAACATCGAGAGCATTGAGCGCAGCCAAGACGGCTACAATGTTCACCTTACCAACGGCGACATGCTTGAAGTCGATGTGGTGCTCGCCGCCACAGGGCGGAAGGCGAATATCCGTGAGCTAGGGCTTGAAGCGTTGGGCGTATGCTTGGATGACGCGGGCAAAATCCCCATAAACGAGCGGTTTGAAACAGCGCTGCCTTCTATTTTAGCCTTGGGCGACCTGACGGCTGGGCCGGAATTAACACCGGTAGCACTGGCTGAGGCAATGCAGCTTGTCGACGTCCACTTTGCCGATACGGTTCCCAAACCGTTGGACTACACAACGATCCCTACCGCCGTTTTTTGCCACCCCAACATCGGTACCGTGGGCCTTTCCGAGCAGGACGCGCGGGAAAAATTCACCAATATTCGTGTGTATAGCACCGATTTTCGCGCCATGAAGCACACCCTATCAGGTAGCCAAGAGCGCACCTTAATGAAGCTGGTCGTGAACGATGCTACCGATGTAGTCGTAGGGGCCCATATGGTCGGAGATGACGCGGGTGAAATTATTCAAGGAATTGCAATCGCGGTAAGAGCTGGCCTTACCAAGCAGGACTTTGACCGCACCGTAGGCATCCACCCGACGGGAGCTGAGGAGTTCGTCACGCTGCGTACGCTGACACGCAGATAAATACATTAAAAGTGCAGGCGTGCCCATTGGTGCGCCTTTTTTCTAGGCTACTTGCACTATTCTAAAAGTGATAACGGCGAGCGGTGGAGTGAGCAGTGGTTGCATCATTCGCTCATAACAAAAAATTATGGAAAGCGAGGTGTAGAATAATATGATTTTTGAATTGCTCATAATCAGCTGTTATAATGAACATCAAATTCGCTACAGCGAAGCATAACTATGAGTACGCCGACACAACCTTTTACCCCCTCTGCTGACCTTGCTAGGCCAACGGTGGCTGATGCTGTTGTGGGTCATGCGGAGATGCCGCTGTTTATTCGCAAACCCAATGCAGATGATGGCTGGGGAGTTTACGAGCTTATCAAAGCCTGTCCGCCGCTGGATGTGAATTCAGCCTATGCCTACCTACTGCTTGCTACTCAGTTTCGTGACACCTGCGCAGTGGCGACCAATGAAGACGGCGAAGTGGTGGGGTTTGTGTCTGGCTATGTTAAGGACAATGCCCCCGACACCTATTTTCTGTGGCAAGTGGCTGTCGGTGAAAAGGCACGCGGCACAGGCCTAGCGCGTCGCTTGGTTGAGGCGATCATGTCGCGTCCCGAGCTTGATGATGTGCATCACCTTGAAACTACCATCACGCCTGACAATCTAGCCTCTTGGGGCTTATTTCGTCGCCTGGCTGCGCGCTGGCATGCGCCGCTAAACAGCCGCGAATACTTCTCTACCGAACAGCTCGGAGGAGAGCATGACCCGGAAAACCTGGTTCGTATCGGCCCGTTCCAAACAGACCGCATCTAATACGCCGTTTTGCTAGATACTCGTATCGGACTTACCGTTTTTCCCGCTCATGTTGCTTCGGGCAAGTAATGCCTAAAGTTAAAATGATCAACCAAGGAGGTCGCTAATGCAGACCCAGACGCTTGAACGCATGGAATCCAATGTACGTACTTATTCTCGTTCGTTTCCGGTGGTGTTTACCAAAGCGCAAAATGCGCGCCTAACCGATGAGAATGGCCGTGAGTACATTGATTTCCTCGCCGGCGCGGGCACGCTGAACTACGGCCACAATAATCCGCACATGAAGCAGGCGATGATTGATTACCTGTCGACTGACGGTGTTGTTCACGGTTTGGATATGTGGACCAATGCCAAGCGCGATTATCTTGAAACGCTGGAAGAAGTTATTTTCAAGCCACGCGGGCTGGATTATAAAGTGCATCTGCCTGGCCCAACCGGTACCAATGCCGTAGAGGCCGCTATCCGCTTGGCTCGTGTGGCTAAAGGCCGTCACAACATTGTCACCTTCACCAATGGTTTCCACGGCGTCACCATGGGGGCTTTGGCGACCACAGGTAATCGTAAATTCCGTGAAGCCACGGGTGGCATACCCACCCAGGGCGCTAGCTTTCTGCCTTACGATGGTTACATGGGTGAGCATACCGATACTCTGGATTATTTTGAAAAGCTGCTCAGCGACAAATCTGGCGGTTTGGATATTCCAGCGGGCGTTATCATTGAAACCGTGCAAGGCGAGGGCGGTATTAACGTTGCAGGCTTGGAGTGGTTGAAGCGTCTCGAAGGGATTTGCCGTGCCCACGATATTCTGCTGATTATCGATGATATTCAGGCAGGCTGTGGCCGTACAGGTAAGTTCTTTAGCTTCGAACATGCGGGTATTACACCTGACATTATTACCAACTCGAAATCGCTCTCCGGTTTTGGCCTGCCATTTGCCCATGTGTTGATGCGCCCTGAGCTGGACAAATGGAAACCGGGTCAATATAACGGCACTTTCCGTGGTTTCAGCCTGGCGATGGTGACCGCCACAGCGGCGTTGAAAAAATACTGGACTAATGACACCTTTGAGCGTGATGTTCAGCGCAAAGGGCGTATTGTAGAAGAGCGCTTTCAGAAGTTAGCAGCGTTGTTAACGGAACACGGCATGCCTGCCACTGAACGTGGTCGTGGTTTGATGCGCGGTATTGACGTCGTGTCGGGTGATATTGCCGATAAAATTACCAGTAAAGCCTTTGAGCATGGTCTGGTAATTGAAACCAGTGGTCAGGATGGTGAAGTGGTTAAGTGTCTATGCCCGCTAACCATTAGCGATGATGATCTGCTGGAAGGTTTGGATATTCTCGAAATGTGCGTTAAAGCTGTTGTTGCTAGCGAATAACTTGGCGGTAGGATTAAGCGTTACGCTGCAGCAGTAGCTCACAGTTTTTAGTTAGGGATATAGCGGCTGGTAGTCGCCAGTCGTTTTGCAACGGAGTACTCCTATGATCGTTCGTAATCTTGATGAAGCGCGTAAAACAGACCGTCTAGTGACCGCTGAAAATGGTAACTGGGACAGCACGCGCCTTGTTCTGGCCAACGATAATGCAGGTTTTTCGTTCCATATTACCCGCATTTTTCCAGGCACTGAAACGCATATCCACTACAAAAATCACTACGAAGCAGTGTTTTGCTACGAAGGTGAAGGCGAAGTTGAAACCCTGGCTGACGGTAAAATTTGGCCGATCAAAGCAGGCGACATTTATCTACTCGACCAGCATGATGAACACTTGCTGCGCGGCAAAGAGAAGGGCATGACGGTTGCCTGTGTATTTACTCCGCCGATCACAGGTAATGAGGTTCACCAGGAAGATGGCTCGTACGCAGCCCCAGAGTAAATCGTACTAGCGTGAGATAAATAAAAAGGCAGCCTGCTAAGTATGCGGCTGCCTTTTTTAATCTGAAGACGAGCGCAATAGAAAATCAAAGGTTTCTTAGTTTTTCTCAAACACTAGTGTGATTTCACCAAGCGTAAAGCCAAATTTGCGCATGGCGGTTCGATTGATCAAGCGGCCATCCGATTGAAGGTACATCCAGTCATCCATCGTAAATGAGATCATCCGACCATCGATTTCGATCTCTAACGGATAACGCATATGGAAAACATGGCCGTACTGGTGCGCCTCAACTTGACCTTCCACGTCGCTGGCAGTACCCACCCAGCTATGTTCATCGATTCGCTCAAATGTCCAAACGCGTCGATCAGTTTCACCATCTGAAAAGACGAAAGATTCATCCAGAGTCAGGGTGTCATCTTCATAGCTGCCTTGTATATCCACGGTGAAGCGCCGCTGAACCTCGCCTGAATAATCTTGTACCATGCCCCAGGCACGGGTGGAGCCCGCAAAGTATTCGGCGACGTCCAAACGAGGCTCAGAATCAGCGTAGTCTTCAATAGTGACACCAGCACAACCAGCTAATAAGAAGAGCAGTGTAAAAAAGAGGCTAATACGCAAAGGGCGGATCATGACATCATTTCCTATATTTAAATGGAGCTGGGTACAATTATGGTAAAGCATTTTGTTAGCATAGAGCAGACAGGCAGCCATGACTACTGTGAGCACTCAGGTTCGATTAATATATATTATGTTAAATAAGATAGAATGGGTGCCCGAAAAGCGATGATGGCGTTGGACACTAGACCCCCATCTCCTTATCATTCCCCAACCTATTGTCCAAGGATATCTCTCGTTATGCGCCCAGGTGTTTTGTGGCTTATCGCTGGCTTGTCGCTTTCGATCGCAGGCTGTGCAGCAACCCAGCCGGAAACGAACCAACCGCCCCCTTTAAGCGAAGCCTCATTCAATTCTCGTATCCTGGAGTTAGAGAGCCAGCTAACGCAACAATGCGACACCCGCATTGATCTGCAGCAACGCCAGCTTGATCACCAGCAGGCATTGACCGCTGATATTCGTGAAGTGGGCAGTTTATTGCGTTACCTCCGCCAAGACGTGCAGCAATTGGAAGCTCGCGGTGAAGAGCCGGTCATCATTCGTGAAGAGTGTGAGGTTGATGAGAGCTTGACCACTAAAACGTTACTGGGCCGCAGCGAATGGGTTGGCCTACCAAGCCTGGGCACCTACCTTAAAGCGCGAGTCGATTCAGGAGCCAACACCTCGTCCCTTTCTGCTGCCGAGATCACTCGCTTCGAGCGTGACGGTGAAAATTGGGTACGCTTCAAGTTGGCGCTGAACGACGACGATGTGGCCGTTGAATCGCAGCGCGATGAGTGGGTTGAAGCGCCTATCGTGCGCCGAGTGCGCATTATTCAAGCCTCTGGCGAAGAGTCACGTCCCGTCATTTCTTTGTTACTGACTCTAGGGCCGATTCGTGAAAATGTCGAATTTACCCTCAATGACCGCTCTCATCTCGATTATCCAGTGCTTCTAGGACGGCGCTTTTTGATGGATATTGCGGTAATTGATGTGGCCGACACCT
Source organism: Vreelandella sedimenti (assembly GCF_013416325.1). Lineage (GTDB taxonomy): Bacteria > Pseudomonadota > Gammaproteobacteria > Pseudomonadales > Halomonadaceae > Vreelandella > Vreelandella sedimenti. The sequence continues at coordinate 71,809 of NZ_JACCGK010000011.1, read as the reverse complement.
ATTTGCATGAGCGCCCCGAATTTCCTGGTGGCGAACCAGCGGATCAAGCTACTGAAGATGAAGCAGTTGATGAAGACGATAGCGAAGAGTAACCGCTCTGACGCTTCACGAGGAAAGGAATCTCCATGTCACGGTTAATGTTTTATATTATTGTCGTCCTGTTGCTCGTCGCGGGCGTAGCGACCAGCGTGCATCGTCATGTGCAGTTTGAAATCCCATGGCTGCCTGGTGAGCAGCGGCAAGTGTGGGAAATTGAAGCAGGTATTAACTTCAATGCCCAGGGTGGCCCTGTTCAGGTCGATCTGGCGCTGCCTTCTCATCAGGCAGGCTACCGCGTACTGACTGAAAACACTGCATCGTCGGGTTATGGGCTTGCTTACCAGGCGGACGAATTAGGCCGTACCGCCCGTTGGACAATTCGCGAAGCCGTGGGCAGCCAAGCGTTATATTACTCAGTTCAGATGCTGGTGTCCCAGGATGCGCGTTCGCCGGTACAGACACCTCCCGAAGTGCCCGTTACCACTCCCTGGGAAAGTCCCTATGATACGGCGGCCAGCCAACTAATTGAGCAAGCCTGGGCGCGTAGTGCCAACAACGCCACTTTCGCTCGCGAGCTAATTCGCGACATTAACGGTGAGCGTCAGGAAGAAAATGCGCGGCTACTGCTTTCACAAGAGAATCCGGCGGCGCTGGTAGTAAGATTACTCAATCAGGCGGGCGTACAAGCCCGTGAAGTGAGCGGCCTACTGTTAGAAGATGGGCGGCGCCGTCAAACACTTAGTAGTTGGATTCAGGTGTTTGATGAATCAGGCGAAGAGTGGTCAATTTTTCATCCACTGACAGGTGAGCAAGGTAAGCCCGATAACCTGCTGCTGTGGGAAACCGGCGGTCGAGCCGTGCTGGAAGTTCAGGGTGGCACCAATTCGCGGGTTACCTTCTCCATGATGACCCATGACCAGCCTGCTTCGGCGGCGGTTCGCAACCACTACTCTGAGGATACGCTGCTGAACTTCTCCATTCACAGCCTGCCACTGGAGGAGCAAGCGCTATTCCAAACTATCTTGCTGATTCCCATTGGTGCGTTAATGGTGGTGTTTTTGCGTGTGCTGGTGGGCATCAAAACGTCCGGTACCTTTATGCCGGTGTTGATCGCCCTCGCCTTCATTCAAACCACCCTTCCCACGGGTTTGATAGGCTTCCTGCTTATCGTTGCCATCGGTCTGATTATTCGTAACTATCTCTCCTACTTGAATTTATTACTGGTGGCCAGGGTCTCAGCGGTGATCATAACGGTGATTGCGATTATCTCGATCTTCACCGTATTGGCCTACCGCATGGGGCTCAGTGCTGGTTTAACGATTACCTTCTTCCCGATGATCATCCTGGCCTGGACCATCGAGCGGATGTCGATACTTTGGGAAGAGGAAGGCCCTAAGCAGGTGCTAATCCAAGGCGGCGGCAGTTTGATCACGGCGATCCTTGCCTACCTGGCGATGAATAACCCCTGGGTGCGTCATATCACCTTCAACTTCCTGGGCGTTCAGTTGATATTGATGGCGTTGATCTTGCTGCTGGGCAATTACACCGGCTACCGTTTACTTGAGCTGCGCCGCTTCAAGCCAATCACTGACGATGAGAAACCCTCATGAGTTGGCTGAAGAACTGGACGTGGCCCACGCGCTTGCGGGATAAAGGCATTATCGGCATGAATCGGCGTAATATTCGCTACATTGGCCGCTATAATAGTCGCCGTCTCTATCCCCTCGTCGACGACAAGCTTAAAACCAAGCTACTGGCTCAACAGTATGGGATTACCACGCCCGAGCTGATTGGCACCGTAACAACACAGTTTGGCGTTAAGCACATTGGCGCCATGCTCACAGGGCACACAGGCTTTGTCATCAAACCTGCCAAGGGAAGCGGCGGTAAGGGCATCCTGGTGATTGAAAAGGTCGAAGATAACGCCTTTATCAAGCCTAGTGGTGCCAAGCTCTCTCTTACCGATATTGAGCGACACGTGTCGAATATTCTGTCGGGGCTCTACTCATTGGGTGGCTCGCCTGATGTAGCGGTGATTGAAACACTGATTAATTTCGATGAAAGCCTGATGGATTACACCTATGAAGGTGTTCCTGATATCCGGGTTATCGTCTTCAAGGGCTACCCGGTGATGGCCATGATGCGCCTCTCCACCGCAGCTTCCGACGGCAAAGCTAACCTGCACCAAGGGGCGGTAGGCGTTGGCTTGAACATCGCCACTGGGGCTGCCCTGCGCGCCGTTCAGTTTGACCGACCTTGCTTTAGCCATCCGGACACTGGGCACGATCTGGCAAGCTTGGTCGTTCCCCAGTGGGAAACGCTGCTTAACTTAGCGGCGGGTTGTTATGAAATGACCGGTCTAGGCTACCTGGGTACCGATATGGTGCTGGATCGAAAATACGGCCCGATGCTGCTTGAGCTCAACGCCAGGCCTGGCTTGGCTATTCAAATGACCAATGGCGAAGGTTTGCGCCGTCGCCTCGACCTGGTTGAACGTCAACCCGATGGCGTGCCCGCTAAACAACGGGTAGCTTTTGCCCAGCACCATTTTGCGCGACAAAGTGAGCTGGTAGACAGCGAACCGGTAGAAAGCTCTGACACCGCTTCCACCGGCGCGTAGACTACTAACGAGAGCCTAGGCTAACAACGTTCAACGAGTTGCCCATGACCCAAGCGAGTACACTACTACAGCAGGCGGAGTCTCAGTGCCATATCCGCGGCGTCCGCTTCACCCCTATTCGCCGACGCGTGCTAGAGATGATTGCCGAAAATGGCGGCGGACTAAAAGCCTATGACCTGCTCGATAAGCTCTCTACTGAGCATGCGGCCGCCCGCCCTCCTACGGTTTATCGGGCGCTCGAGTTCTTGATTGATCAAGGCTTGGTGCATCGCATTGAGTCGCAGAACTCCTACGTGGCCTGCGCTTGCCCAGAGCATGCCCACGGTTTTCAGCTACTGATTTGCCGTCACTGCGGTTATGTCGAAGAGCTGCACTTGGACGAGATCAGCGATCAACTGGCGGCGCTGGCAAAACGCCAGGGCTTTAACGTTGAGCGCCAAACCATTGAGCTTCAAGGGCTTTGTCAGGACTGTCGAACAGCTAGCGAGTAAATTGTATGTCCCGTTTTGATCACGTCGCGCCGGATGCCCTGTTTAAACAACTCGAGCGTGCTGCCCCAGAAGATACTCTTCCCGCTGTGGCCACTTTGCTAGCCGCGGTGCGTTTTAATGCTGATGGTTTGATCCCTGCCATTGCTCAGCAGCACGATACTAACGAAGTGTTGATGATGGCCTGGATGAACCGTGAGGCGCTGGAAGAGACGTTAACCACCCAGCGTGTTTGCTACTATTCGCGCTCGCGGGGAAAACTATGGCGCAAGGGTGAGTCATCGGGCCAGCAGCAGCAGCTTGTCTCTGCTGCGCTGGATTGCGATGGCGATACGCTATTGTTGCAAGTCGAACAAACGGGACCTGCTTGCCACACCGGCCGGCGCAGCTGTTTCTATATTACCGTGGGTGAAGAGCAGGCCTCGATTGCCAGCAATCCTCTGATTGATCCTGACGAACTGTACGGCAAAAAAAACTAGCTTTGCCTATGCAAAACTTAGCCATGACTCGGTTGATATCAGCCCTACGATCAGGCCCGCGTTGGGTATTGATGAAGGTGATGATTGGCTGCGTTAGAGTCTATCAATATACGCTCAGCCCCCTTTTAGGCCCGCGCTGCCGCTTCTGGCCGAGCTGTTCGTCCTACACGGTTGAAGCGATTCAGGTGCATGGGCCAATAAAGGGCGGCTGGATGTCCGTTAAGCGGATCGTTAAGTGCCACCCAGGCAATCCTGGCGGTATGGATCCGGTGCCCGGCGGCCGCAGCGAACAGCTTTGCCGTGAGGATGACGAAAAGGCATCGTCGCCCTCTTGCTGTGATCATCACCCTCGCTAGCTTGTTTTCTACTTCTGCTGTGCTACCGCGTAGATCTTCTCAAGCATGGCATGCAGGCCGTTGCTGCGCGTAGGTGAAAGGTGCTTATCCAATCCCAGATCCGCTAAAAAGTGTGGCTCGGTAGCACGAATCTCAGCGGCGGTGCGTTCGCTGTAAATGCGCAGCAATACGGCAATCAGGCCGGATACGATGGCGGCATCGGAGGTCGCTTTGAACACCAGCTTATCGCCCTCCTCCTCATGGCGCATCCACACGTTTGACTGGCAGCCCTGTATTTTAAACTCTTCGAGCTTCCACTCTTCGGGAAAGTCAGGCAGTTGCTTGCCCATATCGATAATGTACTGGTAACGATCCATCCAGTTATCAAATATCTCGAAATCTTCGATTAGCTCTTGCTGGGCCTGTTCGGCGCCGGAAGTGCTCATGCTATTTCCTTCTCTATTGGAATTGGCTTGATTGGCGACTGATGTTTTGAGTCATAGGGTTACTCATTGTGGCCATTATAACGGCTCGAAGGAGTCTTGAGGGAGGTTGTGTCGGAAACAGTCAATCGATGTCGCTGCTGTTCAAGATGCCACTCGTTGTCTTCGCTATGGAGATAGCGTGAGGTGGTGTCGAGGCGCGCGTGTCGAGCGCTTTCGGCCAGATGGCGTAGACTAATGCCCGATTGAGCCTGATGGGTGATCGATGTGTGCCTTAACCAGTGCGGCGTTGCCAGGTTAAGCGCTGTCACATGCTCCGTCGCTCCGTCAATATCTTTAAGTGCTTGTGCTGCCTGCTGAAACGTAGCGCGAATAAGCCGATAAAGCTGATTATGGCCCAGGCCACGCTGTCCATCCAGGGCGCGAAGCACCGGTGCTTTAGCTTCAAACTGCTCAGGATATCCAGGCAACCCCAGTACATGGCGCCACTGGCGCAGACAATCAAGCATATCGTCAGGCAGCGGAATGCGTGCCATCTTGTTTCCCTTGCCCACCACATGCCACCACCAGCGTCCTTCGCTGCGCTGGAAGTCCCCCATCCGCGCATCGGCCATCTCGCTAATGCGCGGTGCCAGCAAATAGGCAAAGCCAAAGGTAAAGCGCCGTCGTGCATGTTCAAAACGGGCACGACTGCCCTCCCCAGTCTCTAACGGGCTATTCAGCCACTCCCACAGCCACGCCCACAAATCACTTTCCAAATAGCGCTCAACACGCGGCGTTTGATTATTCAGGCGCCGCGATTTATCGCGCATCAAGCGAAACGGATTATGGTTAACCCAGCCAGCTTCTACCAGCCAGGCAAACATCCCTTGCAGTATCACCAGGCTTTGGCGTCGGCTGGCGGGCGATAAACCGCCACGAAATGGCCGCCATGACGGGTGCGCGCGGGGTTTGGAGGGCCCTACCCACTGCTCGCTTGGTTGTGGGTCGGCGAGAAAGGCTTCAAAGCGGCGCAAGTTTTCGCGGTTGATATCGGCCAGCGTGTGCTCTTGGCTGGCGAGCCAGAGCAGCAGCCGCTCCGCTTCGCGACGGTACGCTTTCCAGGTTTGCGGGCTATCCACGTACTCGTCAAGCCATGCGGTCACTGCCTGGACATCGTTTTGGGCGCTAATACGTCCGCCATTCGGCGACTCTTTCAATATCTGAAGTTGGCCAGTGGGTGTTATAACCTCGTTCGCCATGCCCGTCGCTACTCTCTTCTTTTTAGCCGATGTTTACATTATCTGGCCTTAAGTGTGCTCCTGTAACACTATAAATTCAAGATAATACGGGTAATCTTGAATTTATGCGTATTATCATAAATAAAATTACGTATTACATAATACGTAATTGTTGCCTTTTATACGACAAGTCCCGACAATGGTGGTTACAGAAGCTCTCAAGGAAGGATCATTTCATGGCCCGCAACGGCATTCAGTACAGCGATGTTCAACAAGCCATTGATGCCCTGTTGGCCCGGGGCGACACGCCCAGCGTGCAGCGTATTCGCGATGTGCTGGGCACCGGCAGCTTCACGACGATTAGTGATCACTTCCGCTTGTGGCGCAGTGAGCGGGAGCAAAATCGCGACGTGCCGCCGCCCAAGGGGGTGCCAGAAGTCGTGGTGACCATGGCCAGCGAGCTATGGCGCGAGGCCCAGGAGGTAGCGAATCAAACGCTGCTTCACTATCGAGAAGATGCCAATCGCCAGGTTGCAGATGCACAGCAGCTCGCAGAAGATGCAAAACAGCAGGCCGCTAACGCCGAGCAACGCGAAAGCGCCCTCGCCGAGCACTTGCGTCATATGGAGCAGCGCATGGAGGCGTTAAACCGGGAATTGGCCGCTAGCCAAACCAGCGAACATCACTGGCATCAAAAAGCTGAAATAGCGCAAGAAGAAGTAACTCAACTGAAGCAGGTACAGCAGCAGCTAGAGAACCAGTCAGATGCACAGCGCGATGCGCATAGCAATGCCCTCAGCGAGCAGCAGGTAGCGTGGGAGCAGCGTTTAGCACAAGAGGAGCAGCGCCATGAGGCGGCCGAAGGAAGGCTGATGGCGATGCTGGATAGCGCTCAGCAGACGCGTGCCCAGGAAGAGAAGAATTTCCAAAAACGTCTGCAGCAGTCTGAGCAGCGCATTGATACATTGAGTCAGGAGCTAAAGACAAAGCAGCAGGCCCTGCATCAACTACAGCTGGAAGCCAGTGAGCGCGAGCAACAGCTAAGTGAGCAGAAACAGCAAATGACGGCATTGGAGAAGCAAGAGAAAGCGCTGACCCAGCAGCTAGATGAGGCCAAAGTCGCGCTAAACAGACAATCTCAGCAGCATGCCGAGCGCGAAGCTGCGCTACAGCAAGCGTGGCAAGAGAAGCTTTGGAGCCGTATGGAAGCGTTGCAAACACAGCTAACGGCACTCCCCGATGCGCTTTCAAAGCAGAGCAGTGAGCCAAGCCAGTAATCAACTTAGAGACGCAAAAAGCCCAGCGATTCAAGCTGGGCTTTTTTGAGCCTTACTATCGCTTATTTAGCGGTAGTAAGCGTTGGTGGTATCGCTGTGATCGGTAACGTCGCGAATACCGGCAAGCTCTGGAATGCGCTCCATCAGGGTTTTCTCAACGCCATCTTTCAGGGTTAAATCAACCGCTGCACAACCCTGGCAGCCGCCGCCAAAGGCCAACACCGCGTACTGCTGTTCGGTGAGTTCCACCAGTTTGATTTCACCACCGTGTGCCGCCAGCCCAGGATTGATCTCGCTGTATAGCACGTAATTGATACGGTCTTCCAGCGGGCTATCCGCATTTACCTTGGGCATCTTGGCGTTGGGCGCTTTGATGGTTAGCTGGCCACCCATGCGGTCAGCGTTGAAATCCACCACCGCCTCTTCCAAAAACGCCAGGCTGTTTTTATCGAGAAAGACGTTGATTTTCTCGAGTTCAAGCAGCACATCGGTGGGTTCTTCTTCGCCGGGGCGGCAGTAGGCTAGACACGTTTCCGCGTAGGGTGTGCCCGGCTGGGTAATGAAAATGCGTACGGCAATACCCTCAACGTTCTGCTTTTCCAGCAGTTCTGCCAAGTATTCTTGCGCACTGTTTGTAATATCAATACCTTGGGTATCGACACTGGTTTCTTTTTCGCTAGTCGTGGTCATGAGGGCTGTCTTCCTCCCGTGGTAGTGGCGGCGCCACTTCACATGTCATTTGTGTCTATGGTAAGCAAAACAGCGCGCTGACACAATCCCGACTATTTTAGTCGGCTATTTTAAACGGCTCTTTTTATGAGCGACTATTAATTATCTTTCCTTATCTTGCGTATAGCCTCCGTAGGGGCGCCTTTTGCCCTCCCTTTTGTTATCATTATGCGCCTTATAACGACAGATGCTGCTTTTCCGACGATAACAACATCCCCTTTGACGACTGTGACGCTGGAGAACTCCCCCTGCCATGGCTGATAGTGCTTTGATCGCAACCCTCACCCAACGCCTTGCCCAACGTATCCTGATTCTGGATGGCGGTATGGGCACCATGCTGCAGAATGCCCAGTTGAGCGAGGAAGATTTTCGCGGCGAACGGTTTAGCGACTGGCCCTCGGATCTCAAAGGCAATAATGATCTGCTCGCGCTAACCTGCCCCGAAGTGGTCACACGGATTCACCGTGACTACCTGGAAGCCGGTGCTGACATTATTGAGACCAACACCTTTAATAGCACTCAGCTGTCACAGTCTGATTACGGCATGGAATCGCTGGTGGTTGAACTCAACCGTGAATCAGCGCGCCTGGCTCGTGAGGTCTGCGACGCAGTGGCCGCTGAAACCGGTGTGCCCCGCTACGTGGCAGGTGTGTTAGGCCCCACCTCGCGCACAGCGTCGCTATCGCCGGATGTGAATGATCCCGCCAAGCGTAACGTTACCTTTGATGAGCTGCGCGAGAACTACTATGAGGCCGCTGAAGCGCTGATTGCAGGCGGTGCTGATCTGATCATGATCGAAACCATCTTCGATACGCTTAACGCCAAAGCCGCGATCTATGCCCTGGAAGAGCTGTTCGATGATCGCGGCGAGCGCTTGCCGGTAATGATCTCCGGCACCATTACCGATGCCTCGGGGCGTACGCTGTCAGGTCAAACCACCGAAGCCTTCTGGAACTCGGTACGCCATGCTCAGCCGCTGTCGGTAGGCTTGAACTGTGCCTTGGGTGCCGAGGAGCTGCGCCCCTATCTGGAAGAACTCTCTACCAAAGCCGATACCTTTGTCTCCGCCCACCCCAATGCGGGCCTGCCCAACGAGTTTGGTGAGTACGACCAAACGCCGGAAGAGATGTCGGAGATTGTCAGCGAGTTTGCTGCCAGCGGGTTGGTGAATATTATCGGCGGCTGCTGCGGCTCAACACCCGAGCACATTCGCGCCATTGCTGATTCGGTTCGCGATATGACGCCGCGGGTAATTCCTGAGCGCAGCCGCGCCTGCCGTCTATCAGGCCTAGAGCCGTTCAACATTGAGGCTGACTCGCTGTTCGTCAACGTCGGCGAGCGCACCAACGTTACCGGCTCGGCGCGCTTTAAGCGCTTGATTGTGGAAGAGGACTTCACCACCGCCTTGGAAGTCGCCCTGGAGCAAGTCGAAAGCGGTGCGCAAGTCATCGATATCAACATGGACGAGGGCATGCTCGAGTCCAAGGAAGCCATGGAGCGTTTCCTTAACCTGATTGCCGGCGAGCCAGATATCGCCCGTGTGCCGATTATGATCGACTCCTCCAAGTGGGAGATTATCGAAGCGGGCCTCAAGTGTGTCCAGGGCAAGGCGGTGGTGAACTCCATCTCGCTTAAAGAGGGTGAAGCCGCCTTCCGCGAACAGGCGACCAAATGCCGCCGCTTTGGTGCTGCCATTGTCGTCATGGCCTTTGATGAAGAGGGCCAGGCAGACACCTTTGCCCGCAAAACCGAAATTTGTCAGCGCGCCTACCGCCTGCTGGTGGATGACATCGGCTTCCCCGCGGAAGACATTATCTTTGACCCCAATATCTTTGCCATCGCCACCGGTATTGAGGAGCACAACAACTACGCGGTCGACTTTATCGAAGCGACCCAGTGGATTCGCGAAAACCTGCCCCACGCGATGATTTCTGGCGGGGTGTCTAACGTCTCGTTCTCGTTCCGTGGCAACAACCCGGTGCGCGAAGCAATTCACTCGGCGTTCCTCTATCACGCCATCCGTGCGGGCCTCACCATGGGCATCGTCAACGCAGGCCAGCTCGCTGTTTACGACGACCTCCCCGCCGAGCTGCGCGATGCGGTTGAAGACGTGGTGCTTAACCGGCGTAGCGATGGCACCGAGCGACTGCTGGATATCGCCGATAAGTATAAAGGCGACGGCAGCGGCGCGGCTAAGAAAGAGGATCTTGAGTGGCGCAGCTGGCCGGTTAACAAGCGTATCGAACACGCGCTGGTTAAAGGTATTACGGTGTATATTGAGGATGACACCGAACAGGCCCGCGCAGAGGCCGAACGCCCTATTGAGGTGATCGAAGGCCCGCTGATGGACGGTATGAACGTGGTCGGCGATTTGTTTGGCGACGGCAAAATGTTCCTGCCTCAGGTAGTTAAGTCTGCGCGGGTCATGAAACAGGCCGTGGCCTACTTAATCCCCTATATCGAAGCCGAAAAGAGCGAAGAGACCAAAGCCAAAGGCAAGATCGTAATGGCAACGGTGAAAGGCGATGTCCACGATATTGGTAAAAATATCGTCGGCGTGGTTTTGCAATGCAATAACTACGAGGTGATCGATCTTGGCGTTATGGTCGCCGCAGATAAAATCCTGCAGGCGGCCAAAGAGCACAACGCCGATATTATCGGACTTTCCGGGCTAATCACCCCGTCGCTGGATGAGATGGTTCACGTCGCCAAAGAGATGCAGCGTCGAGGTATGGATCTACCGTTACTGATTGGCGGTGCTACCACCTCAAAAGCGCATACCGCGGTGAAGATTGAGCCGCAGTATGAGCATCCGGTGATTTACGTTACCGATGCCTCCCGGGCCGTTGGTGTAGCGGGCCGATTGTTGACGCCTGCTTTAAAAACACCTTACGTCGCTGAAATACGTGAAGAGTACGAGAAGGTTCGCGAGCGTAACGCCAAGCGTCGTCCCAAAGCGGCGGACCTGGACTACACCCAGGCACGCAAGCGGCGCTTCCGTACCGACTGGAGCGCCCACACTCCCGCCGAGCCCAATATGCTGGGGCTAAAAACTTTCGATGACTACGACCTCGAAGAATTGATCGAGCGCATCGACTGGACGCCCTTCTTTATGAGCTGGCAGTTAGCGGGTAAGTATCCCAAGATACTCGACGACAAGGTGGTCGGTGAAGCAGCCCGCAACCTGTTTGAAGATGCCAAGGTCATGCTGCGCAAGCTGGTCAATGAGAAACGCGTCCAGGCCCGCGGTGTTATCGGCCTATGGCCCGCCAACAGCGTTGATGATGATGTCATCGAGGTGTACGCCGATGAGTCACGCAGCGAAGTCGTCGAACGTCTCTTCCATATCCGTCAACAGACCACTAAAGGCCGTGACGGTATCTGCTACAGCCTGGCCGACTTTATTGCTCCCAAAGAGAGCGGCAAAGCTGACTGGATTGGCGGCTTTGCGGTCACTACGGGCCACGGCGTTCATGAGCTATCCAAAGCTTATGAGGCGGCAGGCGACGACTACAATGCGATTATGGTGCAGGCGTTGACAGATCGCCTTGCAGAAGCCTTCGCCGAGCGCATGCATGAACGGGTGCGTAAAGAGTTTTGGGGCTATGTACCGGAAGAAACGCTGGACAACGATGCCCTGATCGCTGAGAAGTATCAGGGCATCCGCCCTGCCCCCGGCTACCCTGCCTGCCCGGATCATACCGAAAAAGCCACGCTATTCCGGCTGCTCGATGCCACCGAAAATACCGGTTTGGCATTGACCGAAAACTTCGCCATGTGGCCTGCGGCAGCGGTTTCTGGCTGGTACTTTGCCCATCCCCAGTCGAAGTACTTCTCCACCGGTAAGATTACCCGGGATCAGGTCGAGGCCATTGCCGAGCGTAAACAGATGCCCCTTGAGGAGATGGAGCGCTGGCTCTCGCCAGTGCTCTCCTACGACCTGAGCTAATTAATGCTGTTTGTCCCCGGTCGCCATGGCAAGGTCATGCGCTTAGCTTTTCCGATTATGTTGGGCATGCTCTCCCAGAGCATGCTCAACTTGATCGATGCTGCCCTGGTGGGGCATTTAGGCGAGGTAGCGCTCGCGGGTGTTGGCGTGGGCGGCTACGCCATGTTTATGCTCAGCGCTCTTGTATTTGGCCTCTCCTCCAGCGTGCAGTCACAAACCGCCCAGCGCGTGGGGGCTGCCCACGCGGATATTGCCCATCCGCTTAACTCAGGGCTGGTGATTGGGCTTGGTGTTGGCCTGCCGCTGTCACTCTTGGCTTGGTGGCAAGCACCGCTGCTGATTGGCTTGATTAGCCAGGCCGATGATGTTCAAAGCGTCGCCGTTGACTATTTTCGTTGGCGGGTGGTGTCACTAATGGCCATTGCGCTAACGCTCTGCTTTCGTGGCTACTGGAACGGACGCCAGCAAACGCATCTCTACTTGCGTATCATCGTGGCGGTTCACGTGATTAATGTGGCGGCCAGTGCGGGGTTGATCTATGGATTCGCCGGGCTACCCAAAATGGGGGCGAGCGGTGCGGGTGCTGGTACAACATTATCGCTGTTTATTGGTTTGATTGTTTGGTGTTGTGTGAGCATAAAAAGCCCATGTATCCAACTTTGTTTGACACGCATGCCCTGCTTAGCCACCCTGCGCACGACCTTGGTACTTGCCGCTCCTCACTCTTTGCAGCAGTTTTTATTTGCAGCGGGCTATGCGGTACTCATTTGGTTACTTAGCCAGCTAGGCACGGCCAGTGTCGCGGTTGGCCATGTATTGATTAATCTTTCACTGCTGCTAATTTTGCCGGGGGTGGGGATTGGCGTTGCAGCGATGAGCTTAGTGGGTGAGGCATTAGGCCGAGATGCTCAGCACGAAGCCCACCGCTGGGGCCTGGATGCGCTGCGGGTCGCATGGCTACTGCTACTTGTGCTGGCGCTGCCGATGTTAATGATACCCGAACAGGTACTTGGGATATTTTTCAGCAGTAGCGAGCTAGTAGCGCTGGGTAAACTTCCGTTGCAGATAACCGGCGTGATGATTGTATTGGATGCCGCAGCTTTAGTGCTCGCCCAGGCCTTAATGGGCGCGGGCGCTCAACGCACGGTGATGATGTTGACCCTGGGAATGCAGTGGCTACTTTTTTTACCCCTGGCCTGGTGGGTCGGGATTGGTTTAAACCAGGGCTTATTAGGTATCTGGCTTATGCAACTGCTCTACCGGTTGATAAACTCAGCTGGCTTTTTATGGGTATGGCAACGACGACGCTGGCTGGCCCCTGCTTTATAAGCAGGCTGCCTGACTCATAATAGATATTCTAAATAGCTTTTAGAGATAAAAAGATAATTATATATTCTTTTGAAGAATATGACGCCCGCGTTAAGGTGACGCTACATTAACGTCCGTCTCAACGTGACCATTTCGCTTTTTAGCAGGATCGTGCCACATGTACCGTTATGATATTCACGACCAAACCCTGGTTGACGAGCGTGTCGCTCAGTTCCGCGACCAAATGGAACGCTACCGCGCTGGGCGTTTGGGAGAAGAGGAGTTTCGCCCTTTACGGTTGCAGAACGGCCTCTATATTCAGCGCCATGCGCCTATGCTGCGTATTGCGATTCCTTACGGCATGCTGGCGGGTAGCCAGCTGCGTGCCCTAGCTGAGATCACCCGCCGCTATGACCGAGGCTATGGCCACTTTACCACCCGGCAAAATTTGCAGCTCAACTGGCCTGCCCTTGAAGACGTGCCGGATATTTTGGCAGATCTCGCCAAAGTACAGATGCACGCGATTCAAACCAGTGGTAACTGCATTCGTAACACCACCAGCGACCAGTTTGCCGGCATCGCCAACGATGAAGTGGAAGATCCACGCCCCTGGTGCGAATTAATCCGCCAGTGGTCGACTCTGCACCCGGAATTCGCCTATCTGCCGCGTAAGTTTAAAATCGCGGTCAGCGGTGCGGCCCAAGACCGTGCGGCGATTCAAGTACACGATATTGGCCTGCGCCTATGGCACAACGCCGACGGCGAGCTGCGTGTTAAAGTGCTAGCCGGTGGCGGCCTTGGCCGTACGCCGATGATTGCAGACGTGGTACGTGAAGATCTGCCCTGGCAGCATCTGCTCACCTACCTGGAAGCCTGTGTACGGGTATACAACCAGTTTGGTCGCCGGGATAACAAGTTCAAGGCGCGGATTAAAATCCTGGTAAAAGCTCTGGGTATTGAGGAGTACCGTCGTCGGGTGGAGGAAGAGTGGGCGCATTTGAAAGACGGCCCGCAAACGCTTAACCAAGCAGCCGTCGACGCAGCCAAAGTTCACTTCCCTGAGCCTGATCGTCGCCCGGTTGCAGAGAATGCTAACGAAGATTTTGACCGATTGCGCGCTGAAAACCGCAGCTTCGCACGCTTTGTCACCAACAACGTGACCGACCACAAAGTGCCCGGCTATAAGGCCGTAACGCTGTCACTGAAACGCCGCGAGCATGCGCCTGGGGATGTCACCGCTGACCAAATGGAAGCCGTCGCTGATTTAGCCGATCGCTACAGCTTTGGTGAAGTGCGTGTTACCCACGAGCAGAACTTAGTGCTCTCTGATGTGCCGATCGATGAACTGGAAGCACTGTGGAATGAGCTGGAAGCGTTGGGCATGGCGAACCCGACCGTAGGCACGCTCAACGACATTATCTGCTGCCCTGGGGGCGACTACTGCAGCTTGGCTAATGCGGTCTCTATTCCCATTGCCCAGGCGCTGCAGGAACGTTTTGAAGACCTCGACTTCTTGTATGACCTTGGCCCGCTGGATCTGAATATTTCCGGCTGCATGAATGCTTGTGGCCACCACCACGTTGGTCATATCGGCATCTTGGGCGTGGATAAAAAAGGCGAAGAGTTCTATCAGATATCGATTGGCGGCAACTCCACCGACGATGCCTCGCTTGGTAAGATTTTAGGCCCGTCCTTTTTCCGCTCAGACGTGCCGGATGTAGTTGAAAAAGTATTGGAAGTCTATGTGTCACAGCGCCATGAGGACGAACGCTTCTTGGATACCTACCGCCGTATTGGCTTAAAACCCTTTAAGGAGCGTGTCTATGCCTAATAACCCTGTGCCTAATAAACCTGATGAGACGCAAGCTGAAGCGGTTGAACAGACACCGGTTCATGTCGATCACTTAATTTTCAATGGCGAGCTTGCGGCGGAAAACGCTTGGTGTGTTTCCTACGATGCAGATGCCCTTCCCGAGCAGCGCCCGGCGTTTGTACCGCTGGCATTGTGGCAGGCCAATCAGGACGACGCTGAGTTGGCACCGCTACTCACCAGCGATACCGAGCTTAATCTTGAGTTAGGCCAACAGCTGAGTAGTGCTAGCGCAATCGCGGTTGATTTCCCTGCGTTTACGGATGGCCGGGGTTACACCATCGCCCGCCTGCTACGCGAGCGATACGGCTATAGTGGCGAAGTGCGCGCGGTAGGTGATGTTCTGGTGGATCAGTTGGAGTATATGCGCCGCTGTGGTTTTACTGCCATGGCGCTGCGCGATGACCAGCATCCCGAGGATGCCCTGCGCGCGCTAAGTTTTATCAGCGTTCGCTACCAACCCGATGTAGAAGAGCGACAGGCGCTGTTTGAGCACCGTTTAGCCGACAATAAGTAGACGCAGGGCGTGAATATTATAAACTCAAAAGGGCAGCTTCGGTTGCCCTTTTTATTTGTGACTGGCTCTATTATTAAACCGTCACCCCCGCCGCTTCTGCTGGCGCTCGCGATTATTGGCTTTGGCGCGATCGCTTTTACGTAGCATTACCCAGGTCGCGCCCAACCCACCTTCCGAAGGCTGTGCGGAGACGTACGCCTGCACTTCCTCAAACTGGCATAGCCACTTGGCCAGGTATGAACGCAGTACGTTGGCGGGGCTATCAATCTCTCGCCCGCGGCCATGCACGATCATAACGGAGCGTAAATCGTGGGCGTAGGCTTCTTGAATAAAGGGAAAGAGCATACGGCGGCACTCTGTTAATGGACGCCGAAGCAAGTGGAGCTGCGACTGAACGCTATAGCCCCCGTGCTTTAATTTATCGACTACGCCCTGCTGAATGCCTTCGCGGCGATACTCCATCGGATCAAAGGGGGGCAGCAGATCGACAAAGTCGTCGGACAGAAAATTGCGTGCGCCCATTTCTTCCTCTGCCCACTCCCGCCGAGCCAACTGGGATTCTGAGGGGCTTTTGCGATTAGCGCCTGGGTCAGCACGATTTCTCGGTGGCAGCGGTTTCACATCACCTACGAGAGCACGAAAATCCAGATCATCACGAAGCGGCTGATTCATTGCAGGCTCCTACGGCAGGTTCTAATGAGCACCTATTCACATGCAGACTTTACCAACATAGCCTAGCAAACCTGGGTAGTTTGCTTAAGCAGATTCAAACAGTCGATAACATAGAACTTGTCATCCTCTGTCTGTGGCGACAAGCTAAGCATCTGTTTTTTTATCGCCCCATTCACATTCTCATCCTACATTGCGAGGCGCCCTGGTGTGATTAAAATGGTTTGGCTAAAACGCCTTTTGATTTTAAGCGGTGTGGGTCTGCTTAGCCTAGTCGGGTGGCTCTGGTTAACCATGCTGAGTCCGTGGTTTTATGACCGACCTGACGATCTTCCTACTATCGAACAGCGCACTCATCAGGTCTTTGTATATGGCACACTACGCTATGCCCCCGTTCGCTTAGTGGTCATGGGAAGTTTCGGCGCCCCTAAAGATGCGGTGCTAGAGGGGTACCAACGCAACGGTCTCGACCTTTCACCCCAGCCGGGGAGCAACGTTAAGGGCCTACTGTTACGAGTGGATGCCGACGAGCTGTCTCGTCTTGATCGCTACGAACGACTGGGGGTTCGTTATGAGCGCAGGACAATAACCCTCGATGATGGTACCCGCGCCTGGGTCTACCTGCGTTTAACTGAGGAGCAAAATGCGTTTGTACCTCACGCGGACTTCCCGTTCGCTCTGATACCATAGACACCATGCTTTTGCTTTGCCCTAATGCAAAGCCCTATTGCCAGGACAGCTTTTATGAACCCATTCAGGAATAGTGATGAGTGAAATGACACCGTACGTTTTGGTTCTGTACTACTCGCGCTCTGGCGCGACCGCCACCATGGCGCAGCAAATTGCGGCTGGTGTAGAAAGCGTGCCGGGCATTCAAGCGCGTTTACGCACAGTGGCGCCGGTTTCAACGACCTGTGAAGCTATTGAGCCAGAAATTCCTGCAGAGGGCGCGGTGTACGTTGAGCTAGACGACCTGCGCAACTGCAGCGCGTTAGCACTGGGTAGCCCCACCCGGTTTGGCAATATGGCCGCTCCGCTTAAGTATTTTATCGACTCCACCAGCAGTCTGTGGATGAACGGTGCCTTGATCGACAAACCCGCCAGTGCCTTCACTTCGACCTCCAGCCTGCACGGTGGGCAAGAGAGCACCCTGCTCACTATGCTGGTGCCGCTACTGCATCATGGCATGGTCTACGCAGGGGTTCCTTATAGTGAAACCACCTTGCTGGAAACGCGTACTGGTGGCACGCCATATGGTGCAAGCCACTTAGCAGGAACGCGTAGTGACCGCTCTGTCGATGAGGATGAACGCGCGCTGTGTGTTGCCCAGGGCAAACGACTGGCACGACTTGCTCTAGCGCTGCACGCCATGCGTCAGGAGGCATTATGAGGCAATGGCTGGAGAAGGTAGAGGAACAACATGGGCTTGATAAGCTTACCCTTAGAAGTCGACAGGTGGTGCTAGCCAGCTTTGCTCTTCTGCTGGTACTGGTTATTTACCGTGGCTTTTTACTCCAAGACGACGATTTTAACTGGCGGCCGGTGGTTGCGTTTGTGCTGCCACTGGTACTGTTTTTACCCTCCATCATTGGTAAACGTGCTCGAGGCCACGCCTGGCTCGCCTTTGTTAGCCTGCTCTACTTCACGCAAGGTGTGATGCTGGTCACTCTGCCTGGGCAGGGCTTGCGTGGAGTGGTAGAGGCCGTTGTCGCACTGGTGCTATTTACCGGCTGTATGAGCTATGCGCGCTTTCGCAGTCGACAGCTGAATCAATAAACACCGCTTTAAAACCAGAGCCATAGTACGGCGCCCGCTGCGATCAATAGCGCACCCAGCGCACGTAAGCGCAGCGTGGCAGCCTGCAGTCGCTCCTTACGCGCATCGACAGGCTGCTGGTGAAGGCGTTTGGTACCTACCAACATTGCTACTACCAGCGGTTCACCCAGCAGCCGGTGCATAATCAATCCTACCAGGTGCAGCCCAATTAAAATGATGAGCAAATCACTGTTGAGCTGATGCAGTGTCCTCAATTGGTTACCTACTGCTTCGCCAAATACGCCATAGAGCGGTGCCTGAAAAAAGACATCGTCACTTAAAAACAGCCCGCTCACGGCTTGAAAACTAAGCGAGAGAAGCATTAACAACACCATCCAGCCGCCGAGCGGATTATGGCTGGCATAAACGCTGGTTTGGCGCTTAAAAAGTGACTTGGCGTAGGCGACTGTTTCAGCGGGTGGATATAAAAACGTTTTAAATCTCGCATACACGCTGCCCAAGGCGCCCCACAGCCATCGGAAAACGAGTAGACCGATTACCAGGTAGCCCGCCTGGGCATGCACTTCAATTGGAAATAGGAAAGGCGCTCCGCTAGTCTTGGTGGTATAAAATGAAATCAACACCGCCGCCACTAACCCCCAGTGAAACAGGCGAATCCAACCATCCCATACCTCAATCGCTAGCTTGTCGCGCATAACATGTCCTCTCTCAGCAGTGATGAGCCCCAGTGGTGAGATAGCTTCGCATTAATTGAGCCTTTCTCATAGAATGCGAGACAGTTAGCCGCAATCGTCAGTCGGAACGGTTAGTTGCAACACCGCCGAAAATATAAGCAGTGAGTCAACGCGTTAAACATCCATTGATGTCGGTCACTTGAGCTTTAAAGACAGACCGGCGAACATGGATGAAACTCCAGGGAGAAGTATTCGATGACACGTAACATAGCCGATATCAGGCGTGATTATGAAGGCGGCAGGCTTGATGAGTCTCAGACACCCGAGGATCCATTCGTGCTATTCGAGGAGTGGTTTAGCCTTGCCCTGGAAAAAGAGGGCAAAGATGGCAACGCCATGACACTAGCCACCGTAGATAGCCAAGGCCGCCCTCACGCTCGGGTGGTGCTGTTAAAGGGATTTGATGAGCGCGGCATGGTTTTTTACACCAATTACCATAGCCATAAGGGGAGCGAGCTGAGCAATGTGCCCTTCGCGGCCATGACCTTCTGGTGGCCTTCGCTTTCACGACAGGTACGCATAGAAGGTCCCGTTGAGCAGGTTTCAGCCGATGAGTCTGATGAGTACTTTGCCAGCCGACCACGGGGTAGCCAATTGGGCGCATGGATTGCGACTCAAAGTGTGGTGATTCCCGACCGCAACTGGATCGAGGAGCGCCAAAAGCGCTTTGAGCAAGCCTACAATGGCCAGGATATTCCCCGCCCGATCCACTGGGGGGGGTACCGTGTCACCCCGGAAATGATCGAGTTTTGGCAGGGGCAGCCTAGCCGCCTACACGACCGCCTACGCTTTGAGCGTCGCGACGGCGGTGAATGGGGCCGTTTCCGCATGGCGCCATAACGAAAGAAATATGCTTACTGCTTAGGCCTGCGGTTAAATATGCAGGCCTTATAGTTATTATTAAGCTTTTGAGGCCTAATCCGGTAGGCTCTCAAGGCGGTGCCGCTGCCATTCACTTTCGGGCTCGTTGAGACGCAGCACGGCATCAATCACTTGCTCCTCCATGTTGTAGCGGCATTTAAAGCCTAAGTGTTTCATTAGCGCCCGCATTGGATGGTTATCGACCATAATTTTGCCGATCATTTCCAGAGTGCCTATGTTAGTGCAGTAATCAATCATCTTCTTCATTAGCAGGCTGCCAATACCCAACCCCTGCAGATCGTCGCGAATAATCACCGAAAACTCCGTACGAATATTGTCTGGGTCGTTCCATACCCGGACAACGCCAAGCATCTCTTTACTGCCATCATCGCCTAAATATTCAGCGATAAACGCCATCTGACGGTCGTAATTGATATGCGACAGGATCGACAGGTCACGCTGGGTTAAGTTGGACTTATTGTGGAAATAGCGGAAACGAATACTCTCTTCCGAGAGCTGGCGGTGGAAGGTGGTAATTAGGTGGGCATCTTCGGCACGAATAGGCCTTACCTCGACCTGCCAGCCATTTTTCAGCGTTACCCATTCACGCAATTCTTCAGGGTACGGCATGATCGCAAAGCGCGATGGCGAACCAAGATCCAGGGCGAAATCGACGGCGACCATACCGTCACGATTCAGCAGCAGAGGATTCACTTCCAAACCCCGTAGATCGCTTAGATCGGAGGCCATTTGCGATAGTTTGACCAGCATTTGGCATAAATGCTGAATGTCACGCTCTGGGTCGGCGGAGTGTTCACGAATTAATGAGGCGGCGTGGGTTCTCCCTACCACATCGGCAGCCAGGCTCATATTGAGCGGCGGCAGCGCCACCTGGCGGTCAGCCAGTACGTTGACCTTATAGCCACCGATACCAAAGACGATAAGTGGGCCGAATACCGGATCACGGGTAATGCCCGCGCAAACCTGCATCGAGTGCTTGCCACGCTGCATGGGCTGCAAGCAGTACTCGCGGATCGCATACTCGGGAAATTTCTCAGCGACTTTTTCACCTAGCTGGCGAACGCCTTCCGCTACCTGTTCTGGCGTGTCCAGATCCTGTAGTAAGCCTGCTGAAATTTTATGCGGGTGCTTACGGTAGCGGTAGGGGCGACAGTTGCCTTCATGAACCACTTTCAGCGCCTTGGTGCCAGGTATCTCCGCAGCGCGAGCAAGCGCCTCATCGGGGCTGGTCAAATACACGCTGGGTGCTGTGGGAATACCATAAGCCTCGAGCACTTGGGCAGTTTCAGAGTGGGTCAAGGTTTGCCTGCCCTGCTCTTTTGCCTGCTTAATCAGTGTACGGCACTGGGCGCGTATTTCTGGACTGGTGGAAAATGGCAGGCTAGGTGGGATCTCCTGAAGCAGCGCTTGAACGCGCTGATAAATCACCATATGCATAAACGCCTTAACGGCCTTTTCGGGTGAAATATAGGTCGGAATCCCGGCTAAATTGCAGATATGGCGCGCATTAAGCGCCTCTTTTAGGCCCATCCAACTGGTGAGCAGGTTGCGGCGAAATTTCTTACGGTTATCGATCAGCGCTTGGGCAGTCACCAGCGATGGCGCCATTCGGGTGGGAGCGTGTACCACCAGAACGGCATCCACATTAGCGTCAGCAGCGACAATCTCCAGTGCTTGAACAAACCGCTCGGGCGAGGCGTTGCCGCCCAGATCCACCGGATTCTCACCCGGCTTGCTCATATCGACCTCGCTACGGTGCAGCGCTGCCTGGGTTTCGTCGCTAAATTCAGCCAATTTGCCGCCCGCGCTAATCAGCTTATCGATGGCCAGCATGGCGGGCCCTAAACCGTTAGACACAATGGCCAGACGATCGCCCTTCAGGGGTTTCATGCGCGACAGGGTTTCCAGCGCATCGAGCAGTTCATCAGAGTCATCTACCCGCACCACCCCTGCCCGGGCAAAAGCGGCATCAAACACCACGTCACGGTTAGCAATCCCAGGTGTGGGTGCCATGCCGGATATATCCGATTCTGGGGTGCGGCCGCTTTTAATCGCCAGTACCAGGCGATTACGTGATGCATCACGCACGGCGGTCATAAAGTGCTGGGCGTCGCTGATTCGCTCAAGGTGCAGCATAATGGCCTGAGCGGGCGAGAATTGATTAACGTAATCGATCAGGTCTGGCAATAGCACATCGACACTGTCGCCAACGGTTATCAAGTGCGAAAAGCCCACATCACGCCCGGCGGCCCAATCAATCATCGCATTGGCCAGCATGCCGGACTGGCCCAGGTAAGCGACGCGGCCCGCTTTCACCGGCTGACTGGCGTAAGAGGCGTTAAGCTTTTTGCCCGGTACAATTAGCCCCATGCACTCGGGGCCAAGTACACGAATACCCGAGACGCGTGCTGCACTCAACATTCGTTCGCGAATGGAACCCTGATTGCCTTTATCTCGATCCAGGTAAGCGCCGCCCGAGAGCACCAGGGCCGCTTTGACACCGTATTGCCCAAGCTTTTTAATCAGGCTTGGCACGCCTTCAATCGGCGAGCAGACCACGGCCAAGTCGGGCACTTCGGGTAGCTCGCTTACGCGGCTGACGCACGGCACACCGAAAACCTGGGAGTAGCCTTTAAGATTGACTGCCCAGAGCGGCCCTTTAAAGCCACCCTCCTGAATATTTCTCAGCACTAAACCGCCCAACGACGCGGGTTTTTCAGAGGCGCCAAACACCGCTAGTGTGCGAGGTTCGAAAAAATGGTGTAAAAAGCGCGTACTCAAAATGCGTCTCCCCTGACATGAATCGCGGCTGTACGACTTATTGACACTGTCGCCCAGGCCCTGAAGGCGATTAAGGTGGCCTCAATGATAATGGAGCGTTGGAATGATTACCGCCTACCTTACCCACCCATACTGCTCATTGCACCACATGGGGCCGGAGCATCCTGAAAGCCCTCAGCGTCTGGAGGCTATTCGCGCTCGCCTATCGCTTGTTGGGTTATTACAGCAAACCATGCAGGCCGATGCCAAGGCAGCCTGCGAGGAGTCTCTTGCCAGAGTACACCCCTTGCGTCATTTGCGCTCCCTAGAGAAGTGCTTGCCCACCGAAGGCATCGTTACGCTAGATAGCGATACCATGATGAACCCTGACAGCTTACAAGCCGCACGGGTTGCAGCGGGAGCGGTTATTCGTGGGGTAGATCAGGTATTTAAGCGTCAGGCGGATAACGTCTTTTGTGCGGTTAGGCCACCAGGCCACCATGCGGAAGCCAGCGAAGCAATGGGATTCTGTTTTTACAATAATATCGCCGTGGGGGCGGCCCATGCGCGAGCCAAATACGGCGCAAAGCGTATCGCCATACTGGATTTTGATGTTCACCAGTGCAATGGCACCATCGATATCTTTAAAAATGATCCTGAGATACTGATCTGCACCAGCTTCCAGTACCCGTTTTACCCCTGGCGCTATCTACGCAGCGAGTGGCAAAACGTTGTGAATACCCCGCTGGAAGTGGGCACCAATGGCCCAGAGTTCCGGCGTATCATCGAAAACCACTGGTTACCTGCCCTGCACGCCTTTAAACCTGACTTGGTGATGCTCTCCGCTGGCTTCGACGCTCACCGTGATGACCCCATGGGTGATATCTGTTTAGAGGATGAAGACTTCTACTGGATTACCCATCTAGCCATGGAGATCGCCACCCTGTATGCCGACAACCGCATTGTATCGGTGCTTGAAGGCGGCTATAACCCGAAGTCGCTGGCAAGTGGCGTTGAGGCACATCTAAAAGCGCTTTTGGGGCTGCCGTTTACTGAAGTGCCCTAAGTAAGCGTCAGCGCTCTTGCCTCTGTCGGCCGTTCTTAGCCGCTTCTTTGCTGTGATATCATGTTCGTTTACGCGCGCCTATAGACACGCACCGTTAGACAACGCAGCCAATGTGACGACCTATGACCGCTACGACTGAAGAGCATGCCGCGCTGCGTATTGCATCGGGAAGCAAACCCTTTGTTGAGCCATTGCGTTTAGGCGAGCGGCTCAAACAAATTCGTCTCGCTAATCAGTGGACGTTGGAAGAGGTTAGCCAGCGCACCGGGCTTGCCCGCTCTACGCTTTCTAAAATTGAGAACGATCAAGTCTCCCCCACCTTTAGCGTGGTGCAAAAACTCACCACCGGGCTCAACATCGACTTGCCTCAATTGCTCACGCCCCCCAAGCGGGAACGTTATACCATGGGGCGGCGCGATCTAACCCGTAAAGGCAAAGGGCAACTGCACCCCACGCCCACGTACGAGCACGAATTGTTGGGCCATCAACTCGCCCAAAAACGTATGATTCCCTTCAAAACCATCGTACGTGCACGCAGCTTTGACGAGTATCACCAGTGGGTACGCCATGATGGCGAAGAGTTTTTGATGGTGCTGCATGGCGATATTATGCTCTACACTGAATTTTACGCCCCGTTAGTGCTAGCCGAGGGCGACAGCATCTATTTTGATAGTGATATGGGCCACGCCCTGGTATCCACCAGTCCAGACGATGCCGTTGTTTTGTCGGTCTGTACGCGCGGTGATGTGGCCTAAAGCTGTTCGAAAACCAGCGAGCCATTCACACGGGTTATAGGCAGTTGGTAGGCTTTGGCAAACCGGCTAGGCGGGCAATTCGCTTTGCCGGGCTGCCGGGGAAGAGCTGCATCAGGTAAATAGAACGCCCTTTCTCTTCGCCCAATGCGTTTTTGGTTGCTTTCACAAGCGGCCGCATAGCCGGTGCCATTTCGTAACGCTGATAAAATGCTCGTACGACTTTGATAACTTCCCAGTGCTCAGCGGTAAGCATTAAGCCCTCTTCTTCCGCCATTAAACGAGCAACGGATTCGTCCCACTGCGACTGATTAACAAGATATCCTTCTGGGTCGAGCGGATACATATTTTGCGAATCAAGATAACGGTATATTTTTGTCTCTGACATGCCTAGTACCAAGTAACTGTCTTTTCATACTGCTCGGTGAGCGCCACAAAACCATCCATCTCTAGCGTGGGCAGCTCATTATCCGTGGCAATGCTGGCAAGCCCACGGCTTATAAGGTCTTCCGATAGAAGGAATATGCGCGACTGACACTGCTGCCATGCCTGCCAGGAGGGATCAAGGGCAGCGGTTACCGCTTCTTCGATCAGTAGCACGGCATCCTGCCCCCCTATCGCTTGCTGCATTTGAGTAGCGACAATACTATCAGGCGCTTTGGTGAGGATGTGTAAGATCATAATTCTCTCACTAGGCCCTAAAAGTTAAGTATCTGGGTGTGCTGCTGTAACAGCCCAGGTATTTCCTGATCCGCTATCAGGGTGATGCCCTCTACCAGTGAATCGGCGGATAGGTGCATCCCTTGCAGCGCCTCTTCGGCTACCCAAAGCTTGTCAATATCGTACATTTCCAACATGTCGATGGTAGGCAGCGTGGCTTTTTGCCCCGGCGCACCACTGCCCTGTTCTTTCAGCAGTGCCATTATACCCTGCCCCATAAACAGCAAATGCACGGGCTGGCCAAAGGCAGCCGCTACCAATGCGGCATCCAACCCTTCACGTAACCAATTTGAGCTGTGGGTCGCGTGGCGAATTATCACTAATAGTGCATCAGGTGTCGCCATTGGCTCTCCTCTAAGCAAAGGTAATCAGGCGATCAGCGCGTTGCTGTAGCTCAAGCAGTTGCCCTAGCCCTGTCAACTCGAAAGGAGGTGCTACATTAAAGGCCTGCTTGCCATGTCGCTGTGCTTCCGATTCGCTCATCAAACCTCGTCGCAACGCAGCGGCAATACAGACATCTAATTGAATCGCATGCTGCTGATGCAGTTCACTCCAGGCTTCTCTGAGGTTGAGTTCATCCTGGGGAGGAGCCATCAGCGATGATGCATTATGAACGCCGTCGTGATAGAAAAAAACACCGGCAATCTGATGCCCTTGCGCTAGAACGGCATGGGCAAAACGCAATGCAGAGTGCGGTGCTGGGCTGCTATAAGGCGCCCCCATCACCAATAAGCCGTACTGCATGATCATAATACCTGGTAACGGTTACCCTAAAAAAAGACAGGCCCTATCAAATAGGGCCTGTCATAGCGTCTATTGCTTACTTAGATCAATCGCTGCTCATAATACCCAAAATCGACAACAGGCTAACAAACAGGTTGTAGATGGATACGTAGAGCGTCACCGTAGCGAGAATGTAGTTCGTTTCGCCAGCGCGGTGAATGATCTCACTGGTTTGATACAGAATGGCTGCTGAAGCAAACAGCACAAAGCCAGCTGACACCATCAGTGAAAGTGCCGGTATGTTAAAAAAGAACCCAGCCACCATGGCCAGAATCAAAACAATGGCGCCCGCCATCAAGAAGTTGCTCAAAAAGCTAAAGTCTTTCTTGGTAGTTAGCGCTACCGCGGAAAGACCAACAAACGTCAGACCGGTCATGGCCAACGCGTTCATAATCAACGCACCGCCATTAGGCAGAGTCAGGTAGGCAGAAAGAATCGGCCCAAGCGTGAACCCCATAAAGCCGGTAAAGGCGAACGTTGCCAATAAGCCGGCTGCAGAATTTGCGGTTTTATGTACCAGGAACATTAAGCCGTAGGCACCAATGAAGAACACGAAGATGTTCATCTGTTGGATGCCGAGGGCTACAGCAGCACCCGCGGTGACTGCTGAGAACAGCAGCGTCATTGCCAGTAGTGCGTAGGTGTTACGCAATACCTTGTTAGTGCTAACACTATTGGCAACGCCACTCGACTGAGGACGTGCCGTACGTAAATCGTTGTAAGCCATGTGTTCATGCTCCCTAATGGTATTTCCAACAACTGACAAGCATGCCGTTACCGAGTTCCAGACGCAAGCCTTTGTCTATTTCACAAAGACCTCCTCGTAAATGGTTATTCAACGTTGAGTCAGCTCAGCGAGCATTGTCTATGCTTGTTGAACATTCCTTTGGACACCGCAACGATGAAAAAAATTCTACTCCCTGCCAGCGTATTAACACTTTTTACGTTGGCACTGCCAGCCATGGCTTACTCCCCTGCAGGAGAAGATATTTCCTATAGCGTGAATGAAGAGGATTTTCAGGGCTATTTTGTCTCTGCGCGTAACAGCGCCAAGGGCAGCGTATTGATCATTCATGACTGGGATGGGCTGGATGATTACGAACGCCAGCGTGCCGATATGTTGGCCGATGAAGGCTATGATGTATTTGCTGTGGACCTTTATGGTGAAGGCAAGCGCCCCCAAGCAGTCGACGATAAGCGAGCGGCTACTAATCGACTCTACCAAGATAGAGAAAGGATGCGCACCCTGATCTTGGGCGGTTTAGCCCAGGCAAAAGCACAAGGCGCTGCGGAGCAAACGGTAATCATGGGTTACTGTTTCGGCGGTGCAGTGGCGCTAGAGATGGCCCGTTCCGGTGAAGCTAACGACATAGCAGCTTACTCCAGTTTTCATGGTGGTCTAACAACGCCCGATGGCCAGGATTACTCACGTGAAACCGCACCTATCTTTATTGCCCACGGCGGCGCTGATAGTTCAGTGAGTTTAGAAGACGTCGCCACCCTGGCTGACGAGTTAGAAACCGCTGGCGTGACCTACGAAGTAGGTATCTATTCCGGTGCGCCCCATGCTTTCAGCGTGTTTGGCAGCGACGCGTATCACGAGCGTGCCGACCAGCGCTCTTGGCAAGCCTTTAACGTTTGGTTGGATGAAATGCTTTAAGCCGCCCCCTTTGGCGACGCCCAGCGCCGCCAAAGGGTTGCTAGCAGTGCTAGGTTATATCTTCACCGGTTTCAAAAACCGGATCGAGAATAACCACTGCTTAGCTTTGCACGTCTTCTTCGTCTTCTTTTTCATCTTTATGTGGCGTAACGGAAGTCACAGCCGTTTGACGCGCATCTTGAGGAGAATTATAGAGACGAGCATCAATTACATGCAGTACCGCCAGTTGAGCAAACAAAACAGCAAAACAAACGATCAAACCTTTTAACATGGCGGCATATCCAGATATGGGGGCTAACATCAGCATATTAGCCGATTGCTAGCCAAACACAATCTATTTTGTGCGCCTGAAAATACCCTGTTTGAAAGCGTTGAATAGCGCGTAAAGCTGCAATTCAGAACACGCCGCGGCTAATCCTTAACGGATACTTTGCGCAGATCATCAATCGCTACCCCCTCGGGTAAATCTGATTCCTCCGCGGGCAGCCATACAGGAGAGAGATCGCTATCTTCCCGGCCATCTTCATACTGATGTCCGGGAATGCGGTAAACAACCTGACTGTGGTGGTGATCCCATGCGAATACACGATCCATATGCCTATCCTAAAAAATAAATTTCAGTTATGACATTCAGATTCAGCACGATGTTCCCTCGCATTACATCGACATAGGCAACGCCTATAAGGTTAAATGTCGGGTGGATTATTTGCTGACAAGGAGTTATCAATGAAAGCACTCATCGCCCTTTGCCTGGGTACCTTTATACTTGCAGGCTGCAGTGCAGGCCCCACTTCATCAAGAACCGCAGACTGTCGCCAACTGGCAGAGGAAGCTGGCGACACCATGGTCTACGGTGACTGCATACGTGGCACCCAAGTGAATAAGGCAGGGTTTTAATACCGCATTGTTTTCACGTTGATTTTGCTGGATTAATGGCAGGTGATGGCTTGAAAGAACCTCATGGCGGTAAAGACCCACAAGAGGCCCTGCGTGCCAGGCTAACGAAAAGCTTACAAGAACGCAGGGCCTCGGCCCATCGCCGTAGAATTGGCGCTCGTGCGACTCGTCAACAGTTTTTAGAGGCGACTCGCAACGTTGGGGTTATTGTGGTCGCGACCTGCTTCACTGCTGGCTGGGTAGTCACTAACCCCAGCCTGAATACCGATAACGTTTGGCTCGGTGTGGGTCTAGGTATAATCTTGATCTTTGTAGGGTCTTTCGGCTATGGTTACGTAGAGCGTGATAAAACCTCAGATGAGGATGATAAGCCATGAATGAACTTATCCTTGCCGGTATGTTGATGAGCCTAGTGGTCGTGTCAGGCGGCATGGTATGGAGCCAGCACCGAGAACATCACGGAAAAAAATCGCTAACTGATAGTGCATTTTCCTGGATTGCCAAACGCTTTGCTTAATAAATCCAGTTAGCAAATATGAAAGGGTCGCGAATAGCGGCCCTTTTGTTTATTAAGAGTACGCTAGCAGGCGCGTATTGTTTCTCTTCAACAGCTCATTTTAAAGGTGGTGATAGGGCTAGCGACAGCGAAGGTACCGAGTCACTGTTTAATACGATCATCAATCAATTCCCATGCCGAAAAACTGGGCTGACACACCATCACCGTAAGAGACCACCATGCCTGTTATTCAGCGACTGCTCCGCGTTCTTAAAGCCTCTACGCTACAAATTTCGTGGACATTTCTGCTTCTTATTGTGCTCGCCCATATGGGCACCACCTGGGTGTTTTTCTCACTGGTCGGCGAAGCGGTGGCCGACTCCGCTACCGACTGGGTTTACTTTTATGTCGTTGTTTCTAGTACCGTAGGTTTTGGTGATTTCAGCCCGACAACCGTGCTCGGGAAGTGGATCGCTACGATCTATCTCATTCCAGGCGGCATCTCGCTGTTCGCTGCCTTGATCGGTAAAGCCACCGTCACACTTTCAAATTTTTGGAGATTGCAGATGCAAGGTAAAGGCGATTTTAGCCACTTATCCGGTCACACCCTTGTCATTGGCTGGCACGGTGAAACTACCGAGCGCATTTTGGACATTCTTAAAGCCGATAAGGGCCTGCCGGATGAAGTCGTGCTCTGCGTTACCAAAGAGATGAGCAACCCACGCCCGGCGGATTTAAAATTTATTAAAGGGGAAAGCTTCTCTAATGCCGAGCTTCTCAAGCGAGCGGGTGTCGAAAGCGCCAGCCGCATCATCATATACGACACCAGCGATGACCGAGTGGCCACCGTAGCGCTAAGCGCGTACAGCCTTAAAGCAAAAAACGCTCATATCGTTGCCCACTGCGCCAATCCCGACACCGCAGCGATGTTACGACGCACCTTGCCCGGCATCGAATGCACCCAAGCCTTAGCGCTGGAAATGCTGGTACGCTCAGCCTCTGATGCGGGAATTTCGCGAGTCGTTAACGAACTGCTTGCGGTCGACCGCGGCGCTACCCAGTACCAAACCAGGTTAAACCAACCGCCTGCCAGCGCCACCTTTAGCGACCTATTTATGCAAGCAAAAAAGGTTTATAACGCCACCGTACTGGGGCTCGCTAATAGCAGTGATGACGGCGAAGGTAATATGCTCAATCCCGCCAACGACCGCCCACTTGAAGATGGTGACATACTCTACTACATGGCTGATAGACGTCTTTCCCAGCAGCAACTGAGCGAGCTCCTCAGCAAGGAAAGTTAACAACGTGGTTTTTTGTTCTTATGATAGTTCTGATCCACCGCTTACCTACTCATCCGGTGCTAACTCCTCACGTTTGGGCGGGCGCCCCACCTGCACTTCGCTAAGATCTTCCTGGGACAGGCCGCGGTATAACGCGAACATCATTGCAAACACCAAAATGAACATCGGTAGGCCAACAACGGTAATCACCTCCTGCAAAGCAGTAAGCCCGGCCTCGCCAGCAAGCACAATCAGCATCGCTGCCAGCATACCCTCCGAAACACCCCAAAAAACACGCTGATGCCATGGGCCGGGATCCGCACTGCCGGTACACAGCATATCGACAACCAGGGACGCAGAGTCTGATGACGTGGCAAAGAAGATCGCAACGATCACAACGGCCAAGCCCTGGATTAACGTAGCGGCCGGGAAGCTCTCGAAGAATGCGAACATAGCGAGAGGAATACTTTCACCTACGGCGGCAGACAAGATACCGGCCTGCTCTCCCAGTGCTTCTCGAGCATCGGGCCCAATCCCGTCGATCTCCATTGCCGACCAACCAAAGATTGCAAACCAGACCAGTGTGAAGATAGAGGGGGCAAAAAGCACACCAAGGACGAACTCGCGGATAGTGCGCCCGCGTGAAATTCGCGCCACAAAGATCCCGATGAAAGGCGACCACGTCACTGTCCAGGCCCAATAGAATACCGTCCAGCTACCCTGCCATCCCCAGGCACCGCCATCCCTGGAATAGCTTGCCAGCGTATCATTCCAGAAAGCCATGGGCAGCAGGTTCGTTATGTAGAGGCCAAAGGTTTCGACCACCGCGCGCAAAAGGAAAACGGTCGACCCGGTAAAGAGCACAAACAGCAACAGGCCGACGGCCATGGCGATATTGATATTAGAAAGCCGTTTCACGCCTGAATCCAGCCCCGCCACGATCGATCCCACGGCGACAGCCGTCAGTATGGCGATGATGAACACCTTGGTGATGACGGCATCTGGAATACCAAACAACTCCGTTAGCCCCGCATTGATCTGTTGGGTCCCCAGGCCGATAGAGACTGCCACGCCAAACAAGGTGCCAAGTATCGCGAAGACATCCAGAGATTTGCCGAGAGGGCCATAAATACGCTTGCCTAACAGCGGATAGAATACTGAGCTAAAACGCATCGGCAGGTTATAACGGTAAATAAAGTAAGCAAAAGCCAGTCCGGGCATAGCGAAAATCGCCCAGGTATGTAGCCCCAGATGGTAGATCGAAAAACTCATGGCATCGTCGGCGGCTTCCACAGAGAAAGGCACAACATCCGGCCTGGGTGGATTAGAAAAGTGAGAGATGGGTTCGGCCACGCCCCAGAACATCAGCACCGTTCCGATGCCGCCTGCGAACAGCATGGTGAACCAGGAGATATTATCGTAGGCAGGTTTTGCATCATTGCCCCCCAAGCGGATCGCTCCGTAACGGCTAAGCGCCACCCACAGCAGAAACGCTACCCAACTCGTCACCCCTAAAATAAAAAACCAGCCAAGATTGGTAACAATCCATTCCCGCCCTGCACCAAAGGCTGCCCCGATGGGGCCCGGCGCAATCAGCAGCACCACAAGAAAAAGGATCATGATCCCTGCGGATGTAAAAAAAATGATGGGATCCGTTTTGAGGCCCAGTTTTCTCGCTAGTGCATCCATTATTATTCCTCCCGTATCTTTCCAACAACATAGGAGTCATTGACCGATAACGCCAAGGGGCCAGCAAACCTTGATGTTTTCCCAGGGGAAACGACGTATGAGTAACCACTTACTGATAGACGATAATCGATTATCTCAGCCGATAACCCACTCCAGTCAACGTCTCTATCCGTGCAGACTGGCTGCCAAGTTTTCGGCGCAAGGTGCGTACAATGGCATCTACTACATTGCTGCCTCCCTGATATCGGGTACCCCAGACATGCTGCAACAACTCACGCCGGGACACGGCCTTACCCTGGTGTTCGACCAGGTAGCGCATGACACCGAACTCCAGGGGCGTCAGCGCAACGCGGCCTTCCGCCAACATCAGTTGCCGGGCTTCGACATCTAACAAGGCAGGGTCACGCTTTATGCCCAGCTCGGCCGCGGCAAGCTCCGCCAGCCAGCCATCCACAGACGCCGGCCCGAAATCAAGCACCGCACTTGGATAGCAAAGACCATCCAGCTCGACCTCCCATCCGCCAAGGACTTCAAACCCCAACCGGTGCGCCACTTGTTGGTAGGCGCCAAGATCGATCGCTGTTAGATAGACCCGCCGCAGCCCAGGGCGCAGCTCCATATAGCTGCGCTTGAGGTCCAGCCAGATAGCCGCCTGTATTTCACTGGGTGAATCACCTTCATTGCGACTTAGCCAGCGGCGACAAAATAACGCCACCTCGCCCGATCGCATAGGCGACTGTTCAAGATGGGAATACCACAGGGCGGTCACCGGGTCATTGAGTAACCAACTAGGCTCAACCTGATCTGAACGCAGGTTGCAATACAGCCCTTCTACTTCTCCTGTCGCGCCCCGCACGATGGAAAACGCCTGCGGCATGCGCCGCCACCATTGCAGCAGCAGCTCGCTGGCCTGACGGCCATCATGGGCGCGGACAATCCCGGTAATGGCTTCATCGTCTTGAGGCTGTGCCGCTTCCACGGTGTGAAGCGCCGTCACAGTGGGGAAAAACGCCTCACGCACAACGGGGTTTTCAATCAGGTAGAGCATGTCCGCCGTATAGCGCCAGAGATCGTCGCTGGCGGCGGATTGCGACTCGCTGACCAGTTGTCGCCAGGCCGCCCGACGATAGTCCAGATAGCGGCTGGGGTCGCTGGCATGCAGGGAGCGGGCAAGCGGATCGCGCACGGCCTCATGAATAATCAGCCCATCATGCCCGCCATCCACAAAGGGCAACCTGCGCAGCCGCTCGTAGGCATTCTGGGGAGCGAGTTCCGGAAACAGTGCCTGCAACAGAGAGACCGTTACCCGTCGCAGCACCACGGCGCCCTGCAGCATATGTCGGCTCGCCGAATCCTCCACATCAGCAAGAAACATCCAACTCAGCTCATCAACCGCATGCTGTAGCACCGTCTCTTGCGGCCACGAACGGGCGTGGTTTTCCCGGCTGGCAGTGGCGGCCAGTTTTAGCGCCAGCGGATGACCATGGGAAGCCCGGATCAGGGATGCCGCATCTTCCTTCTGTATGCCATGCAAGTTAAGGAGCGCTTGTGCCTCTATTGGGCTCAACGGCTGTACCGGCACACTCTGAACCAGCCGCCCCCAGTCCGGCGCCGAAAACCAGACATCCAAAGGGCGTTGGCGACTAAAAAAGACGATGCGTACGTTATCCGGCAACAACGGGACAAATACCTGACGCAGCCAAGTATCGAGCAGCCTGAACACTTCGTAGGTGTCCAGCGCGAGCAGAACCGTGCTGCCCAGCAGGCCCAATCGCTCCACCAGCGTATCCACCCCCGGCCCACCATCCCCAATGGCGTCGCCTAGCGCATGTAGAAATCCAGGTTCAGTGGGCTCTATGTGGCGGCAGTCCAGCCGGATGACGCTAGCGCCTGCGTCCCTCGCCTCGGCCGCCAATATGTCCAGCAGCGCCGTCTTACCAATGCCGGTAATGCCGTAGACATGCACCACCCGAGGCCCTTCCGTCGCAAGCACACCGCGAAGAGTATCAAGCTCATTAGTGCGGCCAACGAAACCCTGGTAGGCCCGGTTGGTCGTCAAATCCGACGTCCATTGCCACATGGCTGATTTCTCAACGTGTCATGCTTAGCTAATACCTGAGTTCAGCATAGCTACAAATACCACCCGACACATTAGTTGCGCGCCGAACGATGACACTCAGATGCAATTCTCACGTAATTCTCATCAGCTCCTCACATCCGGCGGGCGATTCAGCGCTATAACAAGAGACACCCCCAAAAGAAATATTACAAAGCCATCCAACGACGTTAGGAGGAGACGAAATGAATCCCCAATGGAGCCTGAAAGGCGACTACCTCGAAAGCTGCAATTGCAAAGGCGCCTGTCCGTGTATCTACCTCGGCAGCCCTACCGAGGGTGAATGTACCGCCCTGGTGGGCTGGCACATTACTCAAGGCCAGTTCGAAGCGGTGGATCTCGACGATAGAAATGTGGCCATCGCCCTGCATTCCCCTGGCCCTATGGCTGAGGGTAACTGGAAAGTCGTGCTATATATCGACCAGCGGGCAGACGAGGCCCAGCTGGAAGCGCTAAGTCGCATATTCGGCGGCCAGGCCGGTGGCCACCCAGCACTGTTGGCCACCTTTATCGGCGAGGTGCTCGCGGTAGAGCACCTTCCCATCCAGTTTGAAGTGGAAAAGGGGCGTCGACATTTGAAACTTGGCCAATCCGCCAACACGGAAATTACCGCTCTGGAAGGTCAGAACGGCGCTGAGGTGACCATCCACAACCATCCGCTGGCGATAGCGCCGGGCGAGTCTCTGGTGGTGGCCAAGTCGCAATCGTTGCTACACCGTGCTTACGGCATCAACGTTGATCTCAGCGAACGCAGTGCATCTTATTCACCCTTCGCTTACAGCGGGTCTTGAGGGGGCATTGGCGATGGAACTGACGATGAGCACTCTCCATGCCCGGGAACGCTTACTGACCTGGTTAGCACTGATAACCGTGTCAATACTGGCGTGGGGTTACCTGATCATGCACGGCATGCACGCGCAAATGCCGATGAATGGAGAGATGACCAGCACAAGCGACGACATGAGCGTGCTGGTCACGGCCACTGTGATGTGGAGCGTGATGATGGTAGCCATGATGCTACCCAGCGCTAGCCCCATGCTGCTTACTTTCCTGCGCATCCACCAGCAGCGCGAACGAGAGGCAGGTGCCAGCACAGCCACCTGGGTTTTCATGGCAGGTTACCTTGCCGTGTGGCTGGCGTTTGCGGGGGCAGCCGCCGTCATGCAATGGGCGTTGCAGCAGAGTGCGCTGTTAAGCTCATCCTTGGGCCACGTGACCCCACTGTTAGGAGGCGCCCTGCTGGTAACCGCAGGTGCCTTCCAGTTCAGCGACCTTAAACAGGCTTGCCTGAACAAGTGCCGA
Organism: Vreelandella sedimenti; assembly: GCF_013416325.1. GTDB lineage: Bacteria > Pseudomonadota > Gammaproteobacteria > Pseudomonadales > Halomonadaceae > Vreelandella > Vreelandella sedimenti. The sequence continues at coordinate 36,953 of NZ_JACCGK010000011.1, read as the reverse complement.
TCGCCCTTGAGCTTTCTGATGACCGAGTGGCGCGAAGGCAACGGCGGAGCGCTGATCATGGGGCTCCGCCATGGCGCCTACTGCACCGGCTGCTGCTGGGCCTTGATGCTGCTGATGTTTGTCGGCGGCGTTATGAGCCTAGTTTGGATGGCGGGGCTAGCCCTTTATTTTCTAGCAGAGAAGCTACTCCCCCAAGCAGAACGGATTAGCCAAATCAGCGGGTTCCTGCTTGCTGGTGTAGGCGTCATCATTTTGCTGTCTGCTGCCTATTAAATCGTGCCTGGGATAATTACCTTGGCCTTTTGGTGGGGCCACTCCCGCAGCGTTGGCAAAATAAAGGGCGCCTATATCAGTATCGGGATTATGGAGTACTCCTGACACTTATATACGCGCCCATAACTCAGCGTATTGCGCTATCGAACGTTAGACGTAAAAGTCCAGATCCTCTTGGGCTTTTAGCAGATCGCGCATTTTGATGGGATCGTCGCCAAAGAAGAAGATGAGCCCCCAATGAGTCCCGAAAGCAGACCGGTCAGGCACTGTCTCTTCTGCCGGTGCGACCAGTTCGTGTGACTCGAAGTACGGGTGATTAATCGTCTCTTCGGGCATTTCCAGCTTGCTGACAACACGACGGCGTGGGTACACACCGAAACAGCCTGCGTAGCCCTTCGCATCGACTACTTCGCGGGGGAAGAACGCCGCTACTTCCTCTTTTGTACTTTTCGGGTCGAACACCAACATTGACGCTTGATAGGCGTTAAAACCGTAGGCTTTTTCGATCAGTTCGAAAGCTTTGAAGCCGGGTGGGCGGTAGGCAACTTCGCCAAAATACATCTCACCGTCAGCTGTCACGAAGTACTCGGGGTGAATCAAACCGAACTGGATGTCGAAGGTTTTGATCAACAGCTCGATCTGTTTGGTGATCGCATTGCGCCAGCTCTCAAGCTCCTGGGTAGCAGGCACGAACACCGAGTAGCCTAACGTCACGTATTCCGAAATATTCAGGAACTGAATTTTGCCATCATGTATCCAGGCTTCAACGGCAAACTCCCAGCCGCTCAAGTGACTTTCCATCAGCAGCGGATACTCTTCATCCGGAATGTTATCAATTTCTTCTAGCGTGCGGATCATCCGGTGGCCAAGACAACCGGCTTTATCGAATGCTTTGACGTGTATCGGGTCATCCGGATCACCATCAAGCTTGAGCAGCGTTTGATTGACGCGCTTCATAAAGCGGACAATGTCTTCTTTTTCGTGCGCTTCTTCAAATATCCCAACGCGGATACCGCCAAGCTGGGCACGGCGCTTCATCAAGGCCTTATCACGGAATAGAATTGACTGACCAAACATACGTGGGCTGTCGAGAAGCACGGAGTTGATGGCACCTGACCACTCAACGGTTTCTTCAAACAGTGGGATGGCGACGTCTACGCCTTCATCCTTCAACTTTTCAGCAATCTCCATGGAACGATCATTCAAGCGAATAAAATCCCAGGAGATAAAAGGTATATTGTTCGCGGCACAGAAATCCTCAGCCCATTCGGGAGCAACAACGATATAACGGCGGTCAAACTTTTGCGCCGCCTTAATCGCGTTAATACTCCATCCAAGTAAGGCAATGTAACCTTTGTTTGGATCTTTGGGTGTCTCGGTACCTTTCACCGAGTCCATTTCCGCATCACGCCAGGCCGCTACTGCTTCGGGTAATTGCTTTTCTGATGTTATCGACATTTGATGTCCTCCTTGCTGGTTAACCCAAATTGACTGGGCTGAAATTGGAGCGCACCAAGTGAGCCAAGCCGCAGTCGGTGGTGTTCAGAAACGATTGAGTAAGCCAGCATTAGGGTTATTTAGCGCACCCGTCGTAACTAAGCTAGTCGATACGGTTACAAATGGCAATTAAACTGTAAAGCTTTTGTTAAATTTCTGTAGAAGTTATCTTGCTAAAAGATGGGGGATAATTTCTAAGAGAAAGGTGAAATAGCAGTTCACAGCCAGCCAATAGCCTGTAGTTACCCAGCTGGTGCTTAGCGACCTATCTCAGTTATTCTAAACACAATATTTGCGTTCCATGACTGAAGGATAGCCGTATCTATGTTGGGATTCCTGCAGGGATTTTCCTATGGCCTGTTTATGACCTGCCTGCCCTGGCTACTGGTCGGCCTCTTCAATCCTGGCCTGGCACTTCCGGTGTCGGCTACCAGTCGTCTCCAGGTAATCGCCCGCTACTGCCTAGTGGTTCCCTCCATCAGCATGTTGCTGTGGCTGACCTCCCTGTGGGGTGGTTTCAGCCCCAGCCTGTTTGGCTGGTTGACAGGCATCGTCGCCATTCCTATAGCACTTCCTATCGAGCGGAAGCTACGCGGCTGGCTGGCCCGTCGCCGCGTGCGTCGCCATAAAGCTCAAAGAGAGGCCGAAGCACAGCAGCGCCGTGCTGAAGAGGAGCGCAACGCCTATGAAACGGGGGTGTCGGTACTCGACCCCGCAAGGCCACCTGTGGGAGCCGACGATCTAGTCATGGCCATGTGCCGGGCCAAGCAGAACTTGCTCGATGTGCACCGCCCCGATTTGGCAATCCTGACCGACCGCCTCTACAGCCGCTACCGCCATGTGATGGACGTACTGAGCGACCGATTCCATACTGGCGAGCTGGCCTTTGAGCGCTCGCAAGGCTTGGTCACCCAAGTCTGTTTCGGCGCGGTGGATACGTTGACGACCATGGCCTCCCAAGCACGTGGTGTGGTTAGCGTGGACGGTAATTACGTACGCGGCCGATTGGAGCGGGAGGGCAAACGATTAAGCGATGAAGAGCGTGCTGCTCTGGTGCGTCGCCTCGATTTGCTAGTGGAGACCGAACACCGGCTGAATAAGCTCTCTGCCCGCATCGAATCCGCCTTGACCGTGCTCGACGATACTGCCGTTTCCATGGCGCGCATAGAGACGGCTCGCCCCCAGGCGTCGGTCACCACCGAAAAAGCGCTGGAAGATCTGCGCCGCTTCGTCGAAGGGGCAGATCGTTATGCCCGCAAGGATTAAGCTGACAGGCAGTGCTATCGTGCAATTTTCACTCTGTTGTATTTAAACCGTTTTATTTCATCGCATTTTTAATAGCTTTAAATAGCTTTAATAGCCCAGGAGATCTCTATGGCTCAGCAATCCGATGACAAACGTCGCCTCTCCCTGCCGCCGGTGGACGAGATCGCTGACCAGTTGGGAGCTAGTCGATTGGGTGCACGTCAGGCTGAATCGGTAACCCCTGATGAGCGTAATATCGACCCTGAGCTTGAGGCGTTGGCCGACCGCTTTGTCGAGGATATCCTCGCCGAAGGTGATGAGGAGTCAGTGGTTCGCCAGCGCCGTGCAGTGGATGAGATGGGCCTTGAACTGCAGCAACAGGCCGCCCATCGCAGCGCCATGCTGCAAACACCGCTGCGTAAGTTGGCTCACCAGGGCGACGAAGGCGGGCCGGTCGCCAAGGCACTGACCGATCTGCGTGGGCGCATGGAAGGGCTCGACCCCGCTCGCCATCGCTTGGCGCCGACTACATTGGATCGTGTTCTAGCGGTCATTCCCGGCCTGGATAGCCGCTTGCAGCGCTACTTTTGCAAGTTCGAGAATACCCAGAAAGCCTTGGATGCGATCATCGAGGATCTGGAAAGCGGTCGCGACATGTTGCATCGTGACAACCTCACCTTGAACGATGACCAGCAGGCGTTAACTAAAATCCTTTGCGAGCTGAACCGCCAAATTGCGCTGGGCCGCATGATCGATCGGCGCCTGCAGGACGAGGTCACTGCTCGCGATGGCGATGATCCGCGACGTCAATTTCTTGAGGAAGAACTGCTCTTCCCCCTGCGTCAGCGTATCGTGGATCTACAGCAGCAACTGGCAGTAAGTCAGCAAGGCGTACTGGCGCTAGAGGTGATCATTCGCAACAACCGGGAATTAATGCGCGGTGTGGACAGGGCCATTAACGTCACCGTGTCGGCGCTCACCGTCGCAGTCACGGTGGCCATGGCAATGGCTAATCAGCGCCTGGTGCTGGATCGCATCGAAGCCCTCAATACGACCACATCGCAGATGATTGGCGGCACTGCCAAGGCCCTGCGGCAGCAAGGCGTGGACATTCAGAAGCGGGCCTCCTCCGCAATGCTCGACATGCAAGTGCTTGAGGAGGCTTTCAGCGAGGTGATGGGCGCCATCGACGATCTATCAAGCTATCGGCAAGAAGCCCTACCCCGCCTGGATGCGCAGATCGACCGCCTGGCAACCCTGGCAAAACAGGGAAATGCGTCCATCGCGCGTCTTCAAGAAGGCAGCGAGTCGCAATCACAAGAGGGCCGCGACCCCAATTAACTTCAGGCTTTTTTAAGTAAAACGCATGGTTAGTTGAACATATAGTTGAATAAGCTACTTGAAACGAGAAGAGGCATCCCGGAAGGCTTTACGCATTAACTCCCAAGAGTCTTCCATACCTTGGCGGACAGTCTCCCAGGCCGCTTCGCTGGCATGCTGAAGCTCATCGAGCCTTTGTTGCGTCTCCGCCTGGCGCTTCTTGAGCCGCTCGATATCCTCCTGGTACTTCACCCTCGCCTCGTCGCTCGCCTGGCGAGCCTTGGCAGTCAGCTTATCGATATCAGCATTCCACTCATCGAGCCTGGCTTTCATTTCTTCAACGAATTCATCGCGCTGTCTCATGATGATATCTCCCCTGCGGTAACGAGTATGACTGATTCGGCATGGATCTCTATCTACTAAGATTAGCTGGAAATCTCAACTTGTTAATCCGAGGCTTGCACAGGGAAGGCTGATAGTCACAACGCGAACACATACTAAAAGTATCGTTGAAGGCGTTTCACTTTATAGTTTAGTGGCAATGACGAGTGCCTTGCTTAGTATCCCGGTGACAACCATTGCTGTCGGTTCGACCGCCATGTTCCAAAACCTCCCCGCTCTGAACAGCTGTCGTTGCGGACACGTTACCTGCACTCAGGAACACCCCAGCCAGCATTAGCGCTACTAATATCTTTTTCATGATTATCTCTCCAGAATAGCTGGCCTGATGTCAGTTAAACGAGATTACCATCTATCATGCTTGCTTATCTTTAGATTATTGAAATACAGGCAAAGACATAACGAGCAAATCACACAAGACAACTCTCGCCTAGTTCCCATCGCACGCGCGATGTGTAAATCAGCTAAATCACTGCTATTAGTTCGGCCACCATGCTTCACTACGTCGCCACTGCTTGTACGGTTTAACCACTTAACAACATGCAATCCAGCATTTTCGAAGTAGGTAACAATTATTCGATCTTATCAAGGTTTTATCTAACTTCTAATTATTATTTAATTTTTTTTCTAAAGCTGCTAATTTTTAATCCCATCGCATAGGTAGGTTTCCAGAGCTAATGCTTTCACTATCAATTTATTTTTTAATAAACGTAAAACTGCCTTTTCACTATACCTTTTGACGTTCCCGTTATTCCCTTTCGGAGTTCGTTTAAAATCTCATCAGCTACATTTTCTATGGCTGATAAAGTCAGATTGGAAATATCACGATGTTTTTTATTTATTTCATCAATAGCTGGCGTTATTGCTTCAGTTTCAACCAAACTAACCCCTTTTATTTTTGTAATATTATCTTCTTCAAGCAAAACCATATCAGTTTTAGAAGGGCCACCTGAAGACACAAACAGCGCTGCAAGAATATTATCAAAGTCGCCCCAGTTTAAGCTTTTTGCTTCCCAAACAAAAAGAGTATTCCTTGAAGTCCTTAAGCAAGAGGTTAAAGCATCGGAATTAAGATCTCTTGCACTTTCCGGCGGTTGATTTTAGGATCCCATTTTGAACATGTAAATTTCCTAATGAGATAGGTCATAGTTCTTCGCCTAAATTATCTATAACTTCTTGCTTGTATTTATTTAACCAATCAATGCCACTATCAGCCACATTTTCTAACATAAATTTATATTCTGGATTATCCCAACTTTCAAACAACGACAACCCAGCACCTCTAATAACAATATCATTGTGTGCGTAAGTGGCTATAGCTATCGGAAGAAAATGACTAGCATCAATCTTACAAGATATATTCTTAATTACATTTAAAATATGGGCATGATACTCTTGGATTGAGTCAATATAAGATTTCTGCCATATTTTATTTATCAATTCATACACAAAAGATGGCCCAAAACATTCCAAAGCCTCTTCAATGATAAAGCCTGCGGGTGACAAATCACCTTCTTCATAAAAGTTACTTTTAATTTATTGAACAACCTTATTTTCTATGTCTTTCGCTAGCTGCTCATTAGCATCATGTCTCCAACCACCCTTCCTGGACAGAAGATTCAAAATTATAACCATATATTGCATATTTAGCCTCATCTAAAAAATTGTTTTTAATTAAGAAGCTTTTCTACATGCGCTTAATAAAATCTTCTGAACCAGAAAATATTTCTTCAAAAGTATCTTGGTGATCTGGGAAGATGATAATGGCTCTTTTAAAGCGCATCTATACCACTGTTCTTAATAACATCAATCAAACTTTTTGTCTTTACAAGCATAACTGATCACTCGGTTATTGAGAAAAATTCGACATATCACTGACACTTCCCTTCCCTTCCCTTCCCTTCCCTGCACTTCGGCAATCCGGTTGAACACTGTGGCAATCGTTCAAGCTAACGACGTTTGTAGTCAGGATTCATCTATACGCTTTGACGCGATTGATCCATCCACTTGCTAATATCAGATCAAGCGACACGTGTATCCTGAAACTGCTTACCCAGTCAGAGCAAATCCCCTTGCCCGGTGTGAGGCGTTGAGCCAATTAGACGCTCTACTCAGATGATCGACAAGCAAGCTGCGGAAGTATCAGATAGGAAATGTAAGGCTCAGGTTTACCGCCAGTACTATTGAGACGAAACCCCAGACCGAAGCTGTCGCCGAGTACCTGCAGGGTAATCTGGATAAGCGGTCATTGGCCGTTATTAAGATGCGTACCGGCAAGCTCTATGACTTCTTTGGTGCCGACAAGGTGATAGGCAAACTGATTGGGAAAGCCAAACGATCCGCGAAGGCGAGCGCAGGGACAACTTTATAGAGTTGGCCCAACCAGGCGCATGCAAGGGCGAGCTGTTAAAACTGTAGTGGTGCCGTGTAAATTGGAAAAATGCGCTGATTACCTTAGAGCCAGAGGACAGCAAAGCGGGAAAACGTCGAACGATAACGATACCGCTCAGCGAGTCTGCTGTGGCCGTGCTCAAACGACGTCACCGATACGCGCAAACCTACTGTCCTTCATCGCCGAGGGTTTTCTGTGGAAGGAAAAAGAAAGTCTAGAAACGAAAAAACCCCTGACGAATCAGGGGCTTTAGTATCGAGGTGGCGGAGGGACAGGGATTCGAACCCTGGATAGGCTATTAACCTATGCCGGTTTTCAAGACCGGTGCATTCAACCGCTCTGCCATCCCTCCGGCTTATGGGTGCGTATACTAACAGCTTTTCCTTGGAAGTCAACGCCTTTTAGTACAAACGTAACCCGACGCGGGTAATCTTTCCGCCTTCCATATCGCTGACCACCCAATGAATGCCGTGCCAATCTACGTCGTCCCCGATAACTGGGTGGCCACCTACGCGCAGGGCGATAAATTCCGCCAGCGTCATGTCCTGTTCACCGGGGCTGAGCGTTAGGCCATAGGCTTGGGCGATATCCTGCATTTGCGCGCTACCATCCAGGGTAAAGGTACCGAAGAAGGCGCGCTCCTGTTTGAGCTTGGCATCGCCATTGAATAGTCGGTTAAGCGCGTACAGGTCCTCTGAGCGGCCGATCACACAAATCACATCACCCAGCTTCAAGCGCGTGCTGCCCTTGGGGTGCAGCATGGCGTGGTCGCGGAACAGCGCGGAAATCAAAGCACCTGAAGGAAAACGCAGCAGCCGGATAGGCACATCCTCTAAATCCTGGTTTTCGACCCCGTACACAAATAGCTCAAAGTCGTTTTCCGGCAGGATGCCCAGCGGGCCGCGCCGGTTAGGCACGGTGCCTACCGGCACTTCCACCTTCAACCACTTGGCCATCAGCGTCAGTGAGCCACCCTGAATCAGTAGCGACATCAATACCACGGCGAAGGCCACATTAAAGTAGAGCGAGGCGTTTTCTACCCCACCGATAACCGGGAAAATAGCCAGCACGATAGGCACCGCCCCTCTCAAGCCCACCCAGGCAATGAAGAAGGTTTCCCGCCAACGGAATTTGAAGAACGGTTTGATGGTGATCAGCACCGCCAGCGGGCGGGCAATAAAGATGAGCGCCAGTGCCACCAACCCCGCGGGCAGTGCCACGTCCCATAACTCACTGGGTGTAACCAGGAGGCCAAGCACCAGGAACAAGCCGATTTGACTTAGCCACGCCAAGCCGTCGTGCACAGGCAGAATAAAGTTGAGGTGGCGCCCGGGCTGATTACCAATCATCAAACCAGCAAGATAGATCGCTAAAAAGCCGCTACCGCCCAGCACGCTGGTTAAACCGAACACACTGAAACCCAGTGCCAGCGCTAGCATGGCGTAAAGGCCTGGGGCTAAATCGAGCCAGCGTAGCAGCTTGGCACTCAGCCAACCGCCCCCTAGGCCGACAATCAAACCAATACCAAACTGAGAAAGGAAAAACAGCAGGGTTTCAACGGGGCCGCCAATATCACCGACGAGCAATTCAACCAGCATCAGGGTCAGGAAAATCGCCATCGGGTCGTTGGTGCCCGACTCGATCTCCAGCGTCGCCCCTACCCGTTCGTTGAGATTAACACCGCGACCGCTGAGCATGGAGAAAACCGCGGCAGCATCGGTTGAACCTACGATGGCGCCAACCAGCAGGCCCTGTACTATCGTTAGGTCAAAAATCCACATCGCGATAACGCCAACAATGGCGCTGGTGATAAAGACACCGAAGGTCGCGAGGGAAAGCGCGGGTTTAAAACCCACTCGGAAGGTTTTGAGGCGAGTACGTAAGCCACCGTCTAACAAAATCATGGCCAGGGCGAGGTGGCCGATGGCAAAGGCCATGGAGTAATCGTCAAACACGACGCCCAGTACGCCCTCTTCACCTGCTAGCATGCCTAGTCCAAGGAAGATCAGCAGCAGCGGCACACCCATCATCGACGATAAGCGGCTGGCCAAAATGCTGAGCGCCATAAGAGAACCGCCTACCAAAAAGAACGTATAAATTGTGTCCATGACTCTCCGTCTCTACATCAATACAGCGCTATTATTGCATGTAACCGTTGAATTTACTGTCTCTTCTCAGCACCCCCTTATGCTCAAGGGGCTGGTCAGAAGCTTTCCCAGGCGGCTACACTTCGCCGTTACAACCCCTGGAGTTACTGACTATGTTGCGTTGCCTCTTACGCTGTTGGCACCCTATTCTGTTGAGTCTCATCGTTACCTTATTGTTTTCTAATTCAGTTATTTACGCAAATGAAGAGCGCGAAGAAAGCCCTTCAGAGACGGCCCCACTGACGCTAGATACAGATGTTGAGGTGCCGGAAGCATTTTGGCGAACCATTGACAGCGAAAGCGTCGAGGAAGTGCCCACCATGGCGCAAACCCCGGCACCGCCACTAGAACCACCGCCGATGAAACACATCACGCTAATGCTGGATTGGTACTTGAGCCCGCAGCACGCAGCCTTGGTGATTGCTAAAGAGCGAGGGCTGTACGCTGCCCAGGGGCTTGAGGTAGAGATTCAATCACCGGCCGACCCTTCCATCGCTATCAAGCTGCTAACCGCAGGTGAAGTCGATTTGGCGCTAACCCGCCAGCCACTGCTTCATCTACAAGTCCATAACGGTGCGCCGATCACCCGGATCGCAACACTGATTGAAACCTCGCTGACGGCGGTCATTGTGACGGGCGAGGAGCAAGCGGAAACTGAAAATACCTTGGCAGGGTTACACTACGGTTATACCACCGGAGAAGGCCGCGACCTGAGCATTCCGCGTTTACTCCCCCGTTCGGTACAACAAACAGATGATTTCACCCCGCCTATCAACCTGCACTTCGACCCCATTCGAGCAATGCGGGAAGGTCAGATTGATGCGGTCGCCGATGGCTTTTACCACTACCTTCCCCAGCAGTTGGCGACAGAAGGCATTAACACCCACGTCATTCGCTTTGATGAGCTAGATATCCCCCGAAATGACGGCCTGGTGGTATTGGCCAATAGCGATACGCTTGTTCGCCGCGCTGATACCTGGTCGCGCTTCGTGCTTGCCCTTGAGCAAGCGAGCCACTGGATTATCAACAACCCAGACGCCGCCTGGGAGCTGTTGATTAGCGCGCACCCTGTGCTCGAGAATGACATTAACGCCAACGCCTGGGAGGATATCCTGCGCCGCATGGCGCTAAGCCCCGCGGCATTAGATAGCCGCCGTTACGCTGGCTTTGAAACCTTTCTACTCAAAATGGGCCTTACTGACGCAACGTTACCCGTATCGCGTTTAGCGGTAGATCCACACACTTTATAACCAAGCATTAATAGCTCTCCATCCACTACCATGGCGGCCCATGAGCGAAACAGGTTTAATTTTTATAGACGTTGAAACCACCGGCACCCGGGCGACGCGGGATCGGATTACTGAAATAGCCGCTCTCAAAGTCGTCAACGGAGAGCTAGTGGATCGTTGGTCGAGCTTAATTTACCCAGAATGCAAAGTGCCCGCGCAAATCACTCAGTTGACCGGGATTAGCGACGACATGCTGGTTGGTGCGCCACGCTTTGTGCAGATAGCCGAATCACTCCGGGAGTGGTTGGGCGACGGGCAGTTGGTAGCCCACAATGCGCGCTTTGACTACAGCTTTTTGCGCAACGAATTTAAGCGCGCCGGGCAGGATTACCGAGTATCGTTGATATGCACACTGCGCTTATCCCGACGGATAGCGCCCCAGGAGCGCCAACATAACCTGAAAGCACTGCTTAACCGCTACGCTATCACCCCCATCTGCCACCACCGTGCCGGAGACGATGTGGACGCGCTGTGGTCACTCTGGCAAGCGTGGCAGGTTGAGCACAGCGATGAAGCGTGGCAGCGCCTGTTGGGCGATGAGCGCCGCCACCGCACGCTTCCTGCCCATCTGGATAGTGCGCAGCTGGAACGGTTGCCCGCCTGCCCCGGTGTCTACCTGTTTTACGGCCACAACCGGCTGCCCCTGTATGTGGGCAAAAGCATCAATCTACGTAGCCGCGTGCTAGGGCATTTTCAGCGCGACCACCAGGACGATAAAGAGATGCGTCTTGCCCAGCAGGTGCAACATATCGAATGGGAAGAGACGCTGGCGATTTAGGCGCCCAGTTGCGTGAAGCGCAGTTAGTTAAAACGCTAATGCCGATTATGAACCGGCAACTGCGCAAGCAGCGTAAGTTAACGACCTGGCACTGGGCCGAGGAAGCCGACCACCCTGAGCTACTCAGCGGTAGCGCTTTGAGCCAACCGCTGGCCCAGCCTCTAGGTGGCACGCTGTATGGTTTGTTTCGTAATGCGCGGGAAGCCAAGAGCGCATTGCGCGCTATTGCTGAAGAGCAGCAGCTCTGCCCTCGGGTGTTGGGGCTCGAAAAAGGTAAGGGGCGTTGTTTTGCCAATCAGGTGGGCAAGTGCCGCGGAGCATGCAATGGTCAGGAGTCGATAGCAGCACATACCCAGCGGGCACAGGAAGCCCTCACCCAGCTTCAGGTCAATGTTTGGCCGTGGCCAGGCAGCATTGCTATTGAGGAGCAGTCAGCGGACGCTACAGCGCCTGCATGGCATGTCGTTCGACAGTGGTGCTACTTGGGCAGTGCGGCAAGTTTTAACAAAGCGCAAACGCTGGCGGACGCACCCGCAAGCTTTGATGTGGATAGCTACCGAATTTTGAACCGTTTCTTGCGTTACCCAGAGCAGCACGGTTTAACGGTCACACCACTGTGATAAAACAGCGCTTCTTAAGTTATCAACTAAACACGCATCTACTGCGCCTCTACAAACGCCGTCACGGCCTGCTGGAAGGCTTCCGGCTGGTCGGCGTGTAGCCAGTGACCGGCATTTTTGAGCGTTACCACACGGGCACGGGGCAACAATTCACGCAGCGCGGGGATCATATCGTCAGCCACATAGTGGGAATCGCCGCCACGCAGCACCAGCGACGGTCCATCGTAGGGCTGCTCACCATCGGGAATGCCGATAATGTCGCTATAACCACGCTTGATCTGATCTAAGCCTACCCGAATTGCCATCACGTTATCGTCATTGCGCACCAGATTAGTGGCCAAGAACAGCCGTGTGGGTCGCGACTCAACATGCTCGCCCAGCAGATCATCGGCTTCACGACGATTTTTGGGCTGGCCTTCCCGCACATTATCGAGCGCGGCAAACACATCATCGTGGCCGTGCTCATACGCCACCGGGGCAATATCCGCCACAATCAACGACGCCACCCGCTCAGGTGCCAAGCGCGCCAAGCTGATCGCTACTTTGCCACCCATGGAGTGGCCCAGCACATGAGCGCGCTCGATCGAGAGCTTGTCCAATAGCGCTATCACGTCATCCGCCATGGTGGCGTAACGCATTCCCTCTGCATGGGGTGAACGGCCATGGTTACGCAGATCCAGCGCAATCACCCGGCGACTGCCCTGCCACACTTTTAAGTGCGAACGCCAATTATCAGCACTCCCCAGCAAGCCATGAATCACCACCAGCGGAGGTTTATCCGCCGCGGCTTCGTCGGCGGGCATATCGATAAAGTGGAGATCAACGGTGGCAACGTCAGTCATGCTAGCTCCTCAGCCTTGCGGACTCTGTGTGTTTATGCGATTACGCCGTACGAGGCTCGGCATCCACCTGGCCTGTCCAAACCACCAAGCGGCGCGTTAGCCAGGCAAGCAGCAAGCCATACAGCGGGAGGAAAAACAGCAGGCTGATAGCGAGCTTAATGGCATAGTCGACGGCGGCAATTTCTACCCAATTGGCAGCCATAAACGGGTCTGGGCTGTTATAGAACGCCGCCGAGAAGAATGCAAAGGTGTCGGCCAAGTTACCCAACACCGTTGAGCAAACGGGCGCCACCCACCATGCCCACTGGCGCAAGCGGTCAAACACCTGTACATCCAGCAGTTGGCCAATCACATAGGCCAGGAAGCTGGCGAGGGCGATACGGGCGACAAACAGGTTCCACTCCGAAAGTGCCTCAATCCCGGCAAAGCTGCCGCGGGGAAATACCACGGATACCACATAGGAGACCAGCAGTGCGGGGAGCATAACGCGCAGAATAATCGATCGCGCCGACCCTTTACCAAACAGACGTACTGTTAGGTCGGTGGCTAGAAAGATAAACGGGAAGCTAAACGCGCCCCAGGTGGTATGAAGGCCAAACAGCGTAAACGGCAGCTGAACTAAATAGTTACTGGCGGCAATAATGCCGATATGGAAAGCCACCATCACCATTAGGCAACGGCGGTGCTGAGTCTCACTCAATGCAAACATGCGGGTAGACCTTTTTTTAATAGATAAGAGGGGTTAGGGAACCCTCGGGGTAGTAAGCCCATCACTAAATCAACGCTGATGAAGCTGGCGCTGCTCTGGGGAGCGCATTATACGGTTTCTACATGATATTAAAAGCCAAGGGATCGACGCTGACACCCCTTGGCAATCTACATGACCTGGCACTTGGCTAATAAAAAAGTAGCCGCATCAATCTAGCGGTGTGGCTCTGTCCGCAGCGCCTACCGAGCGTTCGCGCATGGCAGCGTGGACATCGGCCAAGCTGGTGGGGTCATCAATGGTCGAGGGAATGCCAAACTCTTTGCCGTCAGCAATCGTACGCAGCAGCTTGCGTAAAATCTTACCCGAGCGGGTTTTGGGTAATCGGTCGACCACTAATACCTGTTTGAAGCAGGCAATCGGGCCAATATGCTCGCGAACACGCGCGATCAGTTCGGCCTCCAGTGTCGCTTCATCGCCGTTAAAACCATCTTTGGGAATCACCAAGCCAATCGGCAATTGTCCTTTAAGATCGTCATGAATCCCAATCACCGCGCACTCGGCCACCGCGGGATGCGCACCGACCACCTCTTCGATTTCACCGGTCGAGAGTCTGTGCCCCGCCACGTTAATGACGTCATCGGTGCGGCCCATAATGAACAGATAGCCCTGCTCATCAAAATAACCGCCATCCCCGGTTAAATAATAACCGGGGAACGCCGCCATATAGGCACTATGAAAGCGCTTCTCGTCGCGCCAAACGCCGGTCAAACAACCTGGAGGCATGGGCTGTTTGATCACCACACTGCCCTGCTCCATGGGTTTGGCCTGCTCTCCATCGCGATTGAGCACTTGCACATTGAAGCCAGGAACGGGGAACGTTGCGGATCCCGCCTTGGTTGGAACGGCCTCAATGCCGGGCAAGTTGGCGGCGATGGGCCAGCCGGTTTCAGTTTGCCACCAGTGATCAATCACCGGCACGTCCAAAAGGTCATCCAGCCAGTGAAACGTGGGTGGATCGAGGCGCTCGCCGGCCACGTAGAGGTGCTTTAGGCTGCTGATATCGTAGTTCTGTAGAAGTTTGCCCTCGGGATCCTCTTTCTTAATCGCACGGAAGGCCGTGGGCGCTGTGAAGAAACTCTTCACCCGGTACTCCTCGATCAAGCGCCAGAAGCTGCCCGCATCGGGGGTTTTTACCGGCTTACCTTCGTATACCAGCGTGGTGCAACCAAGTAGCAAAGGGGCGTAAACAATGTAAGAGTGCCCGACGACCCAACCCACATCCGAAGCGGTAAAGAACACTTCACCGGGCTCCATGGCGTAGATCGCCTGCATCGAATAGGCCAGCGCCACCGCATATCCCCCCGTATCGCGCATAACGCCTTTGGGTTTTCCGGTGGTACCTGAGGTATAGAGGATATACAGCGGGTCGGTTCCCTTCACCGGCACGCACTCAGCAAACGGCGCCTTCGCAACCAACGCTTCCCAGTCGTAATCGCCTTCCCTCAACTCAGCCCGGTGCGCTTCACGCTGATAAACGACACAGGCAGCCGGCTTATGGGCGCTTAATTCAACGGCTTGGTCTACCATAGGCTTATAGGGCAACACCTTGCCTAGCTCGATACCGCAGGAAGCGGCAACCACCACTTTAGGCTCGGCGTCTTCAATCCGCGCCGCCAGCTCATGGGGGGCGAAGCCACCAAATACCACCGAGTGAATAGCGCCAAGCCGGGCGCAGGCGTACATGGCCACCAGCGCTTCGGGGATCATCGGCATATAGATCACCACGCGATCCCCCTTAGTGACGCCTAATTGCGCTAGCGCTCCCGCAAAATACGCCACTTTATCGCGCATTTCGCGGTAGCTAAGGGTGAGTTTGGCTTGTGCGGCAGGCGAATCCCAGAAAATCGCCGCCTGATCACCGCGCCCATTTTCGACATGATAATCCAGTGCAGCGTAGCTAAGATTCATTTCGCCGTCGCTGAACCAACGAGCATGCTCTTTCCCAGGGCTCTGCTCATCGTAGCTGAGAACGGTTTTAGGCGGCGTGTACCAGGGAATACGTTTGGCCTGCTCGGCCCAGAACGATTCAGGATGTTCGATGGAGCGTTGGAAGGTGTGTTGGTAGCGGCTCATGGTGTCCCTATCTTTTTTGTAGTAACGATCACGGAGGATTGTTGACACTTTATAAAGGAAACCGATATTTCGCCCTCATACTATGGGCTAAATAGCGACCAAAGCGGTAGACAGGCACCAACATTGTCGACAAGGTGTCGAATGACTACCATTGATTAACCGTTAAACAGCAGCTTGGACAAAACTCGCTAAATTACTGATCATTAAACAACATGATCCTCGCGACGCGACGATGCCTCGACAACGTACAACAATGCCTTTAAAACGACGCCTTTAAAACAATGCTTATAAAACGCTGATGTAACAGTGTAGGCAAGGAGATCATTATGTCTGCTTCTACAAGCGCCGCTACACGTCTGCTTGAACATAACTGTCGCGCGATTGAAGCGGGAACTAACCTGCTTAAAGCGTTGGCCAACGAGAAACGGCTGCAAATACTCTGCCTTCTTGCCGAGAAAGAGCTGTCAGTAACGCAAATTAATCAACAACTTGCGTTAAGTCAGTCGGCGCTTTCGCAACATCTGGCTATTTTGCGGCGTGATGAGCTCGTCGATACCCGACGGGAGTCACAAACCATCTATTATTCGTTAAGCAGCGAAAGCGCCAAGGCCGTGATCGATACCTTGGCACACCATTACGCTGCATAACGCTTCAAGGTTGAATCTCAGCGCCGCTGCCACCCAGCGGCGTCGATTAGGCCAAGCGCTTTCAGCGCTGCTTTTTCAACGCCTTCTGAAATGGCCAATCCCAGTTTACGGCTGACGGTTTTAGGGGCTTCTAGCTTCACTGTAAACACTTGCGCCTCGGTCATACGTTCTACCAGATAAGATTCGCTAGTCCCTACGCTGTCGACAAGCTGTAGAGATAATGCCTCGCTACCGTACCAAATCTCGCCTGTGGCGAGGGTGTCGATATCCATGGCGGGACGCCGTTCTGCCACATAGCTTTTAAACAAGCGGTGCGTATTCTCTAAATCCTCCAAGAACTTCGCTTTACCCTCTTCGGTATTTTCACCCAGAACGGTTAAGGTACGTTTATATTTACCCGCGGTCAGCAGTTCGACATCAACATCGTGGCGCTTAAGCAGACGATGAATATTGGGAACCTGTGCCACCACGCCGATGGAACCAATCACTGCGAAGGGCGCGGCCTTGATGTGCTTTGCGGTACAGGCCATCAGGTAACCACCGCTTGCCGCCACCTTGTCGATACAGACGGTTGTGTTTAGCCCCGCCGTGCGCAGCCGGTCTAACTGCGCCGCTGCCAACCCATAGGCATGCACCAGGCCACCCGCGGATTCAAGACGCACCACTACCTCGTCTTCTTTAACGGCGACACCGATGATGGCCGACACCTCTTGAGCAAAATGCTCCGTTTGCGAGGCTTTCAGATCGCCATGAAAGTCGAGCACCCAAACCCTTGGCGCCGAGGCGCCGTCTTGCTCCGTTTTGTGCCCCTTGTGACGTTTTTTATCTTCGCTGCGAAATAGTTTCAGCAGTTTTTTGCGCGCACCAGGAAGCGTGGCAGCCAGCCGCAAACGCCGGTCACGACGGCGGCGTTGATCGTTAAGTGGCTCGATCGTGAGCTTCAGGTCACTCTCTTTGTCCTGTTTGGTTCGCGCAATAAGCAGCAGGCCAATGCCTATCAGCGCCATCACGATGGTGGTTTGCACAACAAAAGTGCCTATTTCTGCTACCCATTCACTCATTGATGTTCTCCATTAGAGGATTAATTCCTTTATAGCTCGATATGCGTTTGCTGATAGTGACTAGCGCTCTTGATTGGAACGCCCGTATGAAATAACCTCGCCTACCTTTACGATTGTTTCTTTTGGCTCTGGTCGCTAGCCTTAGCCTGATCTACTTAACCGAGAGATATGTCATGTCAAACAACACCCTTGAGAAGCTAAAAGCGCGTTTTAATCCAGAAGCGGCAAAGGGCATGGATGAAGTTTTCCAGTTTCACTTTACCGATGCGGGCAGCTACTACTTAAATATCCAAGATGGCACGCTACACGTACAAGAGGGTGAACATGACGATCCTTCTGTCAGCTTAAGCCTAACCACTGACACGCTAAAAGGCATTATGAGCGGTGAGATCAATGGCATGACGGCCTTTATGACCGGCAAGCTAAAAGCGACCGGTAATGTCATGCTGGCCACTAAGCTGACTAGCTTATTCCCTAGCGAGTAATCGTCATATCGGCACGCGTCGCCGCTTATTCTTCGCGCCAGCGTGCCAAATGGGTTTCGATCAGTTCCCGGGATATCGAGTAAGGCGGCGGCAGAGAGGGTAACTGGCGGGGAGAAAACCACGCTGCATCGCTAATTTCCACCCCATCGATGCGAATGCGCCGGGTGGTGGCTTCGGCGAAGTAACCAAACATCAGTGAGTGCGGGAATGGCCACGCCTGACTTTGGTGATAACGCAGTTGATCGATAAGTACGCCCACTTCCTCAAACACCTCGCGATGCACCGCCTCTTCCGCTGACTCCCCTGGCTCGATAAAACCCGCCAAGGTGGAGTAGCGCCCGGGTGGAAAGCGCGGACTGCGGGCCAACAGCATCGCCTCCCCGCTGGTCACCAGCGTGATAATACACGGTGAGATACGCGGATAGTTGCGGTGCCCACAGGCGTGGCAGTGCATAGCGAATTCCGCAGTGAGCTTGGTGGCCGGTGCACCACAGCGACCGCAGAAACGGTGATTCTCTAACCAAGCACCTACCTGCAGCGCCGTAGAGAGCAGGCTAAACCAAGCGGTTGAAAGCTCGCTCATCCATTGCCGACCATCAATCCAATCGTTTCCAGCCTGGGACTCTACAAGCAGCGCCACCGGCTCATCATCCCAGTAACACAGCGGCTGCATCTGCTCTGTCCAGGGTTGATAGGGCTGCAGCGGGGTCAATTCTTCACTACCGTATAACGGTGCGGGCGCCAATAGGCTACGCGACAGCCGAATAACCCGACCTGCTTGTTCGTGATGGGGAATTTCTCGCCTAAGCATCGCTGGCCGCACCCTCAAACCAGTTCAATTGATGCGCCTCGCACTTGGCCTGATGGGCCGCTCGCTCTTCGTCAGTTGGTCGCACCACGCGCAGCTGTCCAGGCGTTAGAGAAAGCCGTTGAATCGACATCCCTTCATTGGAGGTGTCCGCCTGCTCCTGTTCCGCCGCAGTGGCCGCGTCCAAGGTCAGCGCGGTCTGCCCACCGGTCATCGCCAGATACACTTCGGCGAGGATTTCAGAGTCTAACAGTGCGCCGTGCAGTACCCGGTGGCCATTGTCGATATCGTAGCGTTTGCACAATGCATCAAGACTGTTGCGCTGACCGGGGTGCATCTTCCGCGCCATGGTCAACGTATCTAATATGCCGCAATGATCACTTACCGGCCCCAACACAGGGGATTTACGCTGCCGATTCAACATGCCCAGCTCGTGGTCAATAAAGCCCACATCGAAGGGGGCATTATGAATCACCAGCTCAGCGCCTTCGATAAATGCCCAAAACTCATCGGCAATTGCCGCGAAGACCGGCTCGTTAGCGACTCTGGCATCATCAATCCCGTGAACGGCGACGACTTCAGCATCGATATGCCGCTCAGGATTGATGTATTGGTGATAAGTGCGACCAGTGAAGCGTCGATTGACCATCTCAATAGCACCAATTTCGACTAGGCGATGGCCATCTTTGGGGTCGATACCCGTGGTTTCAGTATCTAAGATTACGGTACGGTAGCCTGAAAAATGTCTACTCATAACATCAAAAAACCTTTTAACCTTATGTTTTCAATAATCAACCTCACCTAAAAGCTGAGGTTTTCGTTAGTAAAATGTGTAAACTACAACATTGCTCTTATTACACTAGAGAAAAATGTAAACATGACCTTTAAAATAAAACATTTCATCGCCTCCGATGGCGAGCGTTTTTCTCATCTTTTCGATGTTGATACTGGTGGTTTCCCATTGTACTACCCCACAGGTTACATCGCCCGCTCAGTTCGTCCCAGCTGCACGCATGAGACGCAGAAAGTACACCTGGAGGCGATAAAACGTGTGTGCGAATGGGAGGCTCTAAGCGGTATATCTATGATAGTACGCTTTCAACGCAGAGAGTTTCTACGCCAGTTCGAGATTGATGAATTGGTAAACCATCTTACGGCCAGCCGCAGGGGGGGCAAGAGCGAGGTCATCAGCCGCCACAAATCGAATACGTACATCGCGTACGCGGCCAAATATCTGCGCTGGTTATCGAACGAACTAATCACCGAGCTAAACGCTGATATCAACGCCGCGGTTGATCAACAACATAATGCTTTATTGTCGGCGGTCTCACGTAAGAGCGGATCCAAGTCGGCAAGCGCCCAACGTATCCTCGGACTAAAGCTTTCAAATGAGACAAAGTCAACACTTCTACGTCTTTTCAAAGACCCGCTTGAAGGAGTGCATAAAAATGCTGATAAGGGGCCTCGCATGAGAAATGTGATCATGCTACGAATCCTATATGAGACAGGTATGCGTCGAGGCGAGCTGCTCAGCCTAAAGCTCGGCAACTTTGTGGAAGCTATCGGAGGTGAAAGCGCGCAGTTGCGGATCGAGCGCAACCACCACGACCAGTTCGACTCGCGAGTGCGACAACCGGTGGCGAAAACCCTTGGGCGCATCGTGAATATTTCCCCTGAGGCCGAGCAGCAACTTATTGCTTACCTGAATCATTGGCGCCCTAACTCGGGCAGTGACATATTCTTCGTAAACCATCGCGCTGGGCGCACGCAAGGAAAGCCAACCACCGAGACCGGATTCAACTCAGCTTTGAACAAGCTTAAAGAGATGTTTCATATGCTGAAGCCATTACACCCTCACCTTCTTCGCCACGATTGGAACTACAGGTTCTCACAGAAAGCTGACAAGGAGGGGTTGGATTTTGAAAGCGAACGAGTAATGCGGGAGATGTTAATGGGCTGGAAGCCGAATTCTACTATGTCTTTGCTTTATAATCAGCGACATATCCAAGAGCAGGCAAATAAGATCGGTAGAGAGATAGCGTTGGACACCATTAAACGAGGGTAATAATAATGCAAACGAATTTAGAACTGTCAAAAAGCCCCAACGATGTGCCCGAGCTTCAAAGAACGAAGTGCCCTGAACTACCTCCTTCGGATTATATTTGGGATCAAGATACCTTTCGCCACATAGGTCAAGGAAGCGTTAAAATGGCGAAGGCTCTATCCGTACTTAATTTTGAAACAAAAGAGTCCTTCAAGAAATCTATGCTTGAATTCTCGGCTAAGGGTGACTACGCGCCGAGCATGATTCTCCCTATAGTAAGTGCGATTAACAAATCGTTGAAAGGCGCTGAAGTAAGCTCACTCGATACAGCCTGGGTTGCACTAGCAATAAAAATCCCTTCATTCATGACCGCGTTCGGTGCTATCAAGAATTTCTTTATTTTTTGGAAAGCGCGCGATCCTATGGCAATTAGCGAAGATGCCCTGCAGCTTCTCTCAATAGTGAAGGTTCGCTTGGGCCGACGGTTCAATGTGCTATCAGACGATCCTGAGAAGAGTTGGCTGACTGATGAGGAGTATGAGGCGCTACTTGCCAGCGTATGGCGAAACTACCAGAACGACCTATTCTCAACGAGTGACACTCTCATGCTGCTGCTATCAATGCAGTACGCACGCAGGCCTTTGCAGCTTGCTCACTTAAAAATCTCAGACTTTCGGATCGCAGCGCCTGACGATAGCTCAGGTTTAAGTGGAATGGTAGTCAGCTTTCCAGGCGTAAAGGATTTGAGTGCCGAAACCGGATTTCGCAGCAGTAAGTTCGAGCATCATCCTGTGCCAGACCACATATGGAAGCTATTCGAGATTCAACGCGAGGAGATACGCACCCTTTTCGAGTTAAAACTTTGTATTTGCCTATCCGATTCCGAGATTGAGATGCTTCCTGTATTTACGACATCAGACCGTCTAACTGGTGCCGTATCCAAACTGACGGAACATTATAGGTTCGACTGGCGTACTAATCTCGATCATCAGCAATTTCACATGAAGTCGGCGGGCGTTTCACAGGTACTGTCTTGGCGGCCTACAGGGCGCAGAAAGACCGTCCCACCGTTCAGCCACCGCACTGGCCTACCAATCGTGGTTAATGCAACGCGTCTTCGTCACACCCGCGCTCGCCAACTGGCTCGGAAAGGAGTAGCCCGGCACGTCCTCTCCCATTGGATGGGACATACACACGAGAGAAGCCTTCTTCAGTACTACAATGATCCAGCAGAAGATGCTCGCAAACTGGACGAGGCGATAGCGCCGGCACTGATGCCCCTTGCGATGGCATTCGCTGGCAACCTTATCGATAATGAGGATCAAGCCAGTCGCCACAACGACCCGATAAGCCGACTCGAATTTGCAAAAGGCAGCGAATTAAAAAATGTCGGCAACTGTGGGAAGCAAAGTTTTTGTTCTACCACCTCTATCCCCATCCCCTGCTACCGCTGCAGATATTTCGAGCCGCTGGTGACGTCCCCCCATGAGGAAGTGTTGGAAGCGCTACTGATAAGACAGGAGGAAGAAAGCCGGGCGCTACACATCGGTGGAGCAAGAAATCTGCTCATTCCCATCGATCTCTCAGCTGATATTCTCGCGGTGCAGAACTGTATCGACCGTTGCAATACACGCAAGATAGAGCTGGGGATTGCATAATGTCCCAGATAATACAATTCACTCCAAAGAAAGGGCTAACCGCTCATAAAAATTTGCAAGACTTGATCACGTTATCACGTGACCATCTAGTCCTTTGGGCTGACCAACCTGGCTTCTCCTGGAAAAACAACCGTTGGCCCACGCTTCACGGAAATATCAGGTTCATCAACCATGAGCACCGGAGCCTACATCCGAGTAAAACGCCCGAGTCGCACCAATTGATGCATCCGGCGTTCATTGAGCTCGCCAAGGCGTATCTACGTTACCGCCATACGGTTAAACCGCATAAAGCCATAGCTCGTGAGATGGCAGCCATTCGCATCTTAGAAGTAGTGCTCAGAACAGATATGGGCACTCCTGATATCACTAGAGTAGATCAGCGCCATTTTGATCAAGCGATGTCTATACTACGGCCGGTGAAACACCGCCAGTCCACCGCTACTGAGTTGCTGAACATATTAAAAACCCTCGCCGACTACTACATAGTGACCAGCAGCGCTCATTACTGGATTCAACCCTACGTCGGTACATCCTCGTACGCGTATACCAACGGTGCCTACGCAGATGCTGAGACAAAATCGGCAAAGCTCCCTAACCAAGATGCCCTTATTGCAATCTCAGAGGTATTTAAGCGAGGCTACACTCAAAAGCTTGATGATGTTGACACGATGGTTACTAGCATCACTTGTCTCTTAATAAGCACACCAATGCGGATCAGTGAGACCTTAAGGCTGCGAGTCGACTGCCTGCAAGATGGAACTGATAAGGACGGTAAAATTCAGCACCACCTAAACTATTGGACACCGAAAATCAAAGAGTTCGTTCCCAAGCCAATTCCAGCCATCATGGCGCCTAACGCCGTGGAGGCTGTGGAGCGGCTAAAGTGCATTACAGAAGAGGGACGCCGACTAGCTCGCTACATGGAAAGTAATCCGACAAAATTTTACCGCCATGAGAACTGCCCTGAGGTTTCAGATGATCAAGAGCTAACGCCGGATCAGATGGTAGCAGCGCTAGGATTTCTGAACACCAAAGGCTGTCAAATCTTTATGCAAAGACGCACAGGCAGTTACGCACTTACCGGATTCACACTTAATTCCCTTTGGAAAATCGTTCTAGATGAGCACCGACTGCTGAACCCTCACTTTCCTTATCAGCAACCAATCGATAGCAACAGCAATAAACCGCTCAAAATGTCGGAGTCATTAATGTGCTGCCGACGCTTCCAATTTGGGGTTCGCAACAGCACTAGCCCCGTCCTTTTGTCCCCTTTCAACCAAAGCTATTTTGCGGGTCGTTTGAAGGCTCCGTCCGAGGGGCGCCAAAAGTTAATGTGCTTTTTCTCCCGACATGGTTATGAGGCAACGAAGCTCAACTCGCACAGCCTTCGCCACCTGCTAAACCGCCTTGCACGTAGCTGCGGGGTAGCTATTGATACCATCACCATCTGGAGCAGCCGCGATTCCGCCGAATCAACCCTCACCTATCTAAATGATGATTCGCAGGAAGCGGCAAGCAAAGGGGCCGTACTTCTGGGGATGCAACAAGATCAGACACACAAGGTGCCGATCACCAACGAAGAGGCGGAGATTCAAAGCCAAGGGCCATTTCATAGGAGCCGGTACGGATTGTGTCGTCGATCATGGCGTGCTGGGCCGTGTAACCGCTTCGCCGACTGCCTCAATTGCTCAGAGCTACTGATTTGCAAAGGCGACAAGCTTGCAGTGGGAGCCGTAGCTAAGGACCGTGAGCATCTGGTTCGGACGCTCAATGCAGCCAAGGCTGCTGTCGACAACGGCGAACGTACTGCCTCGCGCTGGATGCAGGTGGCCGAGCCTCAGATTGAGCGCCTCAATCAGCTTTTAAACATCCTCGAAGACGCTAGCATCCCTGATGGCAGCCCTATTGAGCTAACCGATAGTACGAACTTTAGCCATGAACAGGTAATTATTGATGATAAAGCCGCATCGGCAGGCGTAAAGCTGCTGGACAGGAAGGAGCTGGGTATCGAGTACGGCAATGAGCTGCTGGCCTGCCTTGATCTACTGAGAAGCCCCGACAATGCCTAAGGCGATTACCGACTCACAGCTAAAAAAAATGGCGAAGATGATCCGCGATTGGCCCCAGCAAGAGGCGTTCAACTGGAACAACATCTGCACTGCCTCAAGAAGCATCCTGGGCTATGTGCCGACCCGCCAAGCACTCTCCGCCAAGCTAATGCTGAAGAACGCTTACCAGGTCAAAAAGAAGCAGCAAAAAGACGCAATCGCCAAGGTGGAGGGTGTTCCAAGGCCCCAAAGCATGCTGGACGCGATGGACAAGATTGCGCGGCTACAGCAAGAGAACGATGCACTCAGGGCTGAAGTAGCCAATATGGCTGAGATTGCCCAGCGCTTCATCTACAACGCCAGCATTGCTGGTCTCTCCCAACAGAGGCTAATGGAGCCTCTTCCTAAGGCCCGGCGCGACTAGGCCAAGTAAGGGCAATAATATGGCAAACGGAAAAGCACTAGCCGCAGCAAACATAGCCAAGTTCGAGGTGTGGGCTGCAGAACGCCAGACCGCCGGCGACTGGCCCGACTATATGCGGCAAGGTCAACTCAACCGCACTGAGGTTGCTGCTGAGCTTGGCTTTGCTAAGTCCGTGCTGCGCCAGAACCCAGCGGTGAAAGCCGCCCTGGAGGCCCTGGAAGCGCGCTTGCGCGCTGAGGGCACCCTTCCTAGCAAGGGAGAGAAATCGCCGCAGACTCAAGATGAGGCGGCCTCGGCGTCAGTAGATCGGCGTGTTGTCACGATCAACAACCGCACCGAGCAGCGCGTAAATGCACTCGAAGAGCAGAATGCTGCCCTACGCGCTGAAGTGCGAGAGCTGCGCGAGCAGCTCAAGCGCTACCGGCTGATTGATGACCACCTCGCCCAGACAGGGCGCATGGTGCGGCCATGACAGATCTTTCGGTTGAACTGACCATCACGTCCGTCCTGAGTCGAGGAGTGCGCGGTGGCGTCATTATGGCCGGTGTCGATACCGAAGGGCGTCGCTACGTTGCGCGCTGTAGCTGGACGCTTATATCCGACGCATCCTTTCCTTGCAAAGGCCAGCGCTGGGAGCTGCGTGGTGCGCTAAGCACCTTTAATCATGAGCAGCAAATCGAAGCCGTACACGCCGAGCTACTGCGACCATCGGGCAAAAACATGATCGCCTGGATTGCCGGCTGTTCGGACATTCCTGGCGTGGGCCAGGTCAAGGCGCAGAAGCTCTACGACTGCTTCGGGCCTGACCTAGTGTCGCTCATCGAACAGAAGGATATAGATGCCCTGAGCGCTGTTGTCAGCCCCGAAGCGGCAGATCTGCTGTGCCATGCCCTTGAGAAATACCAAGTTGCGCAAACGCTGGTCTGGCTCGATCAAGTGGGCATGCAGCGGCGGATCGGCCAGAAAGTAGTCGACTGTTATGTCGAGAAGGCGCGGGAGAAAATCGAGGACAACCCCTATGCGCTGATCAGCTTTGAGGCTCACTGGAAGACGGTTGATGCTCTGGCGCAGCGTCATTTTGGCGTGACTGAAAATGATCCAAGACGGCTTGAGGCAGCGGTTGAAGAGACACTTTACCGGGGCCTCAAGAACGGTCACACCTGCTTGCCGGAAAAGGAGGTCAAGCGCCGACTTAATACGTTGCTCGGTGACAAAGATCTGACTGAGGAGGCGCTGGCCATCGGCGAGAGCAGTCAGTACAGGAAGGTTGGCGACCTCTATCAACCGACCGGCACCTATCTGATCGAGTTTGGGATCGTCCAGCGCCTATCGCGCATGGCCGCTGGCGAAGTGGCCCAACAACCGTCAATGTTCATGGCGAACGAGGTCGATCATGACACAGTGAAGGTGGCTGTTTATGAGTATGAGTGCGCGCAGGGCTTTGCGCTCTCAACCGAGCAGCGCCAAGCCGTATTTTGCAGCGTAAGCACCCCTCTCAGCTTAATTCTGGGCGGTGCTGGCACTGGCAAGACCACGGTACTAAAGGCGCTCTACGAAGCGCTAGAGGCCGTGCAGCCTGGCGTTGCCATCCATCAGCTTGCACTTGCGGGGCGTGCCGCTCAACGCATGGAAGAGGCGACAGGACGCGAGAGCCGCACGATTTCCGCCTTTCTCGCGCAGGCTGCCGAAGTGCCGCTCGGCATTGATGCGGTGGTCATCGTTGATGAGGTGTCGATGGTGGATGCCATTCTCTTCTATCGGCTCCTGCGTGACATTCCGCCGGGCACAAGACTGATCCTGGTCGGCGACCCAAGCCAGCTCCCGCCAATTGGCCCTGGTCTTGTCCTGCACGCACTCACTGGTCACCCAGCCATTGCCCAAACAGAGCTAAAAGTGGTCAAGCGGCAGTCGGATACAAGCGGGATTCTGCCTGTAGCTGCGGCTGTTCGTGGGCATACTATTCCCGAGTATGCGACCTATCAGGAGCGAGGCAGTGGCGTATCATTCATTGACTGCTCGGAATATTCGCTCGATGAAGCCGTAGTGCGGCTCTACGAGGAGCTTGGCGGCAATGGTGCAGACTACAGCGTTCAGATTCTCTCTACTACACGCAGCGGCCAGGGCGGTGTTCAACATCTGAACCAGCGCTTGCATGACTGCTATCGACGTGGTGACACGCCAGTTTGCTGCGTCGACCCGCAATTCGGCGTAGTGCCCGCCAAGTCACTTGAATATGTGCCATTCAAGGTCGGTGATCTGGTCATCTTCACCAAGAACGACTACACGCTTGGGCTGCGCAATGGTTCGTTGGGCCGGATCATTGAGGCGCTGCCTGTCGTGGATGCAGAGAGTGACTGCTGTCGGGTCGATTTCGAAGGCGTTGAGTACACGTTGAAGACCACGCAACTTGAATCGCTCAGTCACGCCTATGCAATCACCGTTCACAAGTCGCAGGGGTCACAATTCTCGCGAGTCATCGTGCCGATTCGTCGGTCGCGCCTGCTCGACCAGGCCTTGATCTACACCGCAATCACCCGTGCAGTGGATCAGGTCGTACTTATCGGGAATCGGGAGGAAGCGGCCGCAAGCATTCTCGCCCCGGCCTCCGCTGCACGACGGTACATTTCGCTGCCTGAGCTCTTGAAGAATTCACACATGGAGCAAAGAACTATCTGATATTTCAAGAGCGTCGGCAGGACAGTAAGCGCTTTAATCCAAGCACTATTTTGTCGTGAAGATATCAGCAGGAAGGTGTTAATTTTAGTTCTTCGTAACCGAGGGCCGGGTGTGAAATTGACCCTTCCTGTTGCATGAGGATAATACGTCTGTCATCGCTAAAACCATTTACCACGGACACGAACTAAGTCCAGGGGCTGATGATGGTATTTCGCCGCATTCAGTGGCTTGGCAATCCCCCCATTTTTGGCGGGATTACCATTTAGAGCTGACCCATAAACACCTGAAAGCCACGAGTGGTATAGGTTTCTCAACAGAGTATGGATTACACATCATGTACGATGGTATGTAATTTCTCATCCCACCTGATAGCCAATGTGCCCTCTATGCCAACAGTTCAGATCACTGACTCCATCCATTCGACAGCACCTCGGCTTGCTTGAGTATCAATTCCACCGCCTCTATGGCCTTGTCAGGCGGGTACTTATAGCGTTGCAGCGTGCGCCTAACAAGAATGCGGAGCTTCGCTCGTACGCTTTCGCGTACCTGCCAGTCGACGGTTGTGGACTTGCGTAGCTTGTCGGTGATTTCGACCGCGATCTTTTTCAGCGTCTCGTCGCCAAGTTCACGCACGGCACTTTCGTTATTGGCCAGCGCATCGTAGAAGGCGACCTCGTCCGGGGTCAGGCCCAATGCCGCGTCGCGTTCCAGTTCCGCTTTGAACTGCTTGGCCATGGCGATCAGCTCTTCAATCACCTGCGCGGTCTCGATGCCCCGGTTGTTGTACCTGCGCAGTGTTTCCTGCAGGCGGTCGCCGTACTTCTTCTCTTGTACAACGTTGCTGCGGGTCTTAGCCTTGATATCGTCTTTCAGCAGTTTTTCCAGCAGCTCGACCGCGAAATTTTTGTACGGCATTTGGCGGACATCTTCGAGAAACTCATCGGACAGCAGACCGATGTTGGGCTTGTCGAGACCACATAGCGCAAACACGTCAGTAACACCTTCAGAGACCAGTGCATTGTCCAGAATTTGCTTGAGTGCCGTGTTCTTCTCGTCTTCGGTGAGCTTGCGGTCAACGCTGGTGAACTTGGTAATGGCGGCCTTCATGGCTGATAGGAAGGCGATCTCTTTGTGCAGGTCGCGGGCTTCATCGAGGGTGCTGCATAAGGAGTAGGCCTTGTTCATGGCCAGCACGGTATCGAGGAAACGCTTCTTGCCATCCTCCAGCCCCAGTATGTAGTTGGCTGCCGGTACCAGCAGCTTGTTGGGGTGGTCTTCAAAGCCTCTGTAGTCGAAGCCTTCGCCCTTCGGGCCTTTGGCGAACATGCTGTGGATGATATCGAGCTTTTCCAATAGCACGGCGTAGGCCTCTTCCGCGCTGTGGGCGGGCTGACCTTTACCTTTGGCGTCGGTGTAGGTCTTCAGCGCCTGCTTCAGCTCATTGGCAATACCGATGTAGTCGACCACCAAGCCGCCCGGCTTGTTCTTGAACACCCGGTTCACGCGGGCAATGGCCTGCATCAGGTTATGGCCTTTCATGGGCTTGTCGATGTACATGGTATGGCAGCAAGGTGCATCGAAACCGGTCAGCCACATATCCCGCACGATCACCAGCTTGAGCGGGTCATCAGGGTTTTTAAAACGCTTCTCCAGCCGCTTCTTGGTCTGCTTGTTGTAAATATGCGGCTGTATTAGGGGTTTATCCGACGCCGAGCCGGTCATGACGATCTTGATAGCGCCCTTTTCCGGGTCGGCGTCGTGCCACTCGGGCCTAAGGGCGGAGATTTCGTTGTACAAGTGAGCGCAAATGTCCCGGCTCATGGCCACGATCATGGCTTTGCCTTCGATAGACGCGCTGCGCGTCTCGAAGTGGTTGACCAGATCAGCGGCGACTTCCTTCAAACGCGGCCCGGCCCCGACTAGCTTTTCCAGCTGGCTCCACATGCCTTTGGCGCGCTCGCGCGTGCCGACGTCTTCCTCATCCTCGAAGACCTCTTCGACTTGGTCCGACAGCGCTTCGATATCTTCGCGATTGATGTCCAGCTTGGCCAAGCGCGATTCGTAATAAATCGGTACCGTTGCCCCGTCATCGACGGCGTCTTGTATGTCGTAGACCGAGACGTAGTCGCCGAATACCGCGCGAGTGTCCTTGTCTTCGCTCGCGATGGGTGTGCCGGTAAAGCCAATGAACGACGCGTTAGGTACGGCGTCACGCATGTGCTTGGCATAGCCGAATTTGTAGCTGCCGTCCTTTTTGAGCGTGGCCTTCAAACCGTACTGGCTGCGGTGGGCTTCGTCGGAGATCACCACGATATTGTGTCGATCGTTGAGGATGGGGTGCCCAACTTCTCCTTCCAGCAGCGCAAATTTCTGCACCGTGGTGAAAATAATGCCGCCCGACTCGCGCTCAGCGAGCATTTGGCGCAGCTCATCCCGATCGTGGGCCTGAACCGGTGTCTGCTTCAACAGTTCTTTGGCGTTGCTGAAGGTGGCGAAGAGCTGGCCGTCGAGGTCGTTGCGGTCCGTGACGATGAGCAGCGTCGGGTTGTGCATTTCCGGCTGCTGCAGCAGTTTGCCCGCGTAGCAGCACATAGAGATGCTCTTGCCGGAGCCTTGGGTATGCCAGACGACCCCAGCTTTCTTGCTGCCCGGCTTCAGCTCATCGCCATAAGTGGCGCGTCTTTCGCCCTGTGTGTTCTCCTTCGGTGCTTGTGCCGCGATCACGGTGGCATGCACGGCTTCGCGCACGGCATGGAACTGGTGGTACCCGGCGATTTTCTTGATGAGCCGGTCAGCGACGGTCTCAAACAACACGAAGTAACGGACGTAATCCAGCAGCCGCTCGCGATCGAAAAAGCCGCGCACCATGGTCTCCAGTTCCCACTCCAGCAGTGGCTTGTCGTCTTCATGCTTGATGGTGCGCCATGGCATGTAGCGCTCTTGACTGACGGTGAGCGAACCCAAGCGCGCGTTGAAACCATCGCTGATAACGATAGCTTCGTTGTACACGAACAGCTCGCTGACTTCGTCTTTGTAGGTCTGAATCTGGTTGTAGGCATCCCAGATATCGACGTTTTCCGCGTTGGGGCTTTTTAGCTCCAGCACCGCGAGTGGCAGGCCGTTGATGAAGCACACGACATCAGGCCGCCGCAGTTGTTTGGTGCCTTCAATGGTGAACTGATTGACGGCGCGGAAGCGGTTTTCACCTATATGGGTGAAGTCGATCAAAAACGCCCGGTCGTGAACCTCGTCATCGCCATCTTTGTACTTCACCGGCACACCATCGAGCAGCAAGCGGTGGAAAGCGCGATTGCTAATGGTGAGGTCGAGGCTTTCGGGTTTGCTGACCTGCGCGACCACCTGTTCCAACGCATCCTCGGGTAGGTGGGGGTTAATACGCTTTACGGCCTGCTCAATGTCGCCTAACAGCAGCACCTGCCGGTAATCACGGCGCTCCGGTTGCGTCCCGTCAGGGGCAATGTCCGGCCCGTTGACGACGTCCCAGCCGTTATCGGCGAACCATTCGAGGCACGTTTGCTCCAGTTGATCCTCGGTCATCCCTTGCTCCCTGTTCCGTTGCTACCGCCTTCAGCACGGGTTATATCTATCATTGGACATGCCCTGAAGCGGCGTTATGCTTGTCGGAAATATGCTCGGCGCCTCTTCACAGTCTTCTGTGTACGCGCCGGTTCTCGTTTTTGTCTCTTAAGCGTTTTCCGCGTCTCAGTCGTTAGCGACCTCAACGGCCTTGAATGTTTTGTGCTTGAGCTTTTGGTTGATGGTTTTAAGCGGATCGCGCAGTGCGACTTCGAGCTGCGTCATGTGGGTAACCAGCCACTGGATCATCTCCGGCCAGTTGGCCTTGTCGTAGCCGTCCACGGCCTTGGCGTATTGAATTCGGCAGGCTTTCTTGTTGTACAACGGAAGCCAGACCAATAGGTGGCCAAAGGCCGCCTCGATCTCGTCCTTCTGCGCTTCCAAGCGCTCAAAAACGAAGGTGTTAGCCTCGGCCTGACTGTTTTGCAGGCTCAAGCCGACGCGAACCTCGTTTTTTCCGAAGATCAGTTGGTACGGCATCCCTCTGATACCGGAGCCTGCGCTAAGCCAGTGATCCTTGGCAGGGCTGATATTGTTGTACAACGCACAGTTGCTGTGGCTGAAGGCCTCTAGTGTCTGCTCCCAGAAGGCCAAGCGTAAGGTATGGCGTTGTTTCTGTTCGGTGTCAGCACTTTTCTCTTCGTCCTCTTTAGCGACCATGCCGATCATGAACTCGCTGGATTCAGGAGTCGGAATAATCTGTTCAACGTTGAGAAACAGCTCGTTACCGGCCTGATAGGGCGTTACCTTGAAGCACTGGCAGGCAATGCCGAACTGGCTTAGCCATAGCGCGGTGTTGGTGACTTCCTTGCGGTAACGGGCCGCGACGAAGATCAGCCGCTGGGTCTTGATGCGGTTGATCTGGGCGGCTTCCAGCCCATCGACCTCCAGAAAC
Source organism: Vreelandella sedimenti (assembly GCF_013416325.1). Taxonomy (GTDB): domain Bacteria; phylum Pseudomonadota; class Gammaproteobacteria; order Pseudomonadales; family Halomonadaceae; genus Vreelandella; species Vreelandella sedimenti. Next base: position 4,966 of record NZ_JACCGK010000011.1, on the reverse strand, counting down.
TCGATAAGGCTGTCGGCGGCATTGGCAGGTGGTTGTCCGGTTTCCTGCGCTTTCTGGTTGAGGTAGCGCTGGTAGATGTCGACGACCTGCGATTTGCTCAGGTTAGCACAGTACCCGGCGTACTTGAGCGCCTGCCAGATCACGTCACGTCCGGTGTCGTCGAGCTTGTTCTCGATGATCACCAAGTTGCCGTCTTTATCGACCGCCAGCAGGTCCAACCGCTCGCGCGTGTCGTCGAAGCCGTCGAACTCCTTCTGGATGATCAGCAGCTCTTCGCCGTCGCCCTGTGCCAGCGCCTGCGGGCAGTTTTCCAGCCACTCCTGCAGGTGTTTGCGTTCGGTAAAGCCCAGCTCGCCGAAGCGCTTGGCTTCCAGTGGCGCGATGCGGTTTTGGGTGGAGTCGATTTTATACATGGGCCACGTCCTGAGGCTCGGCTTGCGCCTCGTCGGCGTCTGGCAGCGTCAGCTCGCCCGAGAGTAGCTTGGGGAGCAAGGTGTCACGCAGCTCGCTGAGAGCGCGGGACCCGCGAAAGTTGGACTCTATCGCTGAATAGAACGGTACGACATGCTGGGAGTAGGCTTTGACCACATTAGCGGAAGGCACTACCAACGGAATGACTTTAAAATTTTTCTTGCTGATTTCCGCGAACGTGGTGCCACTCGCCATGCCTTTTATCTCAGGCATGAAAGCGGCGCACCACTGAACAACAAACTCCGGTGACAGGCGATGCTCGCACTTCATGGCAATGTAGCCTTGGTTAACCGCTAAAGGCGTTTTTGCCAGTGCCAAATAGCCGACAGGGGCACGAGAGGACATCAGTACGGTATCGACCGGTAACAGCCCTGAACTAATTTTGGCGAGTCCTACCGAGGTAATCTTGCGCTCGGTATCAATCAGCACCTTGTCGGGCAAGTTCGACAGGTCTTTAGGGGTCGTCCAATGAATGTGGCCATCCTCCCAATACTCAGGCTTTTTGGTTGATGGAGTGCCGCCACCAACAACCGTTACCTCATCGCCAATCTGGCTGACTTCCCACCCCTCCGGTATCTCGCCCAGCTCGCTGTCCTGCATCGCTAAGGGGAATAGCGCGGCGGTGGCACGCAGCTCGGCATAGCGTTCAGGCTGTTCGGCGCTTAGCGTGACCAACTGATCCGTTGTTTTGCCTGATACCGCCTCCATGGCGGCAAGTAGCGCATCCTCATCGCTGCCGCCCGCTTCCAACGCTGCGGCCTTGACCTTCACCGGCTCGAAGTCGACAAACCAGCTCTTGAACAGGGCTTGGGCCATCTGTTCGAGGGTTTGGTTGATGCGGTGGTTGAGCTGGAATTTGCTATCCAAGCAATCTAGCGTATCAGCTATTTTTTGCTGCTCTACAATTGTTGGGACAACTACACTCAACGTCCTCTGAGAAGTTATTGGAACTTGGTTTCGTGTAGTCTGGCTCATGACAGCAGCCAGTTGGTTTTGAAACTCTCGGCCGGAAAAATAAGCAGCTAAATACCCCGGTAGTAGCTTGCTAGTGTCCAACCTGTAATGTGTCAGAGAAGTTCCAATGAGAACTCTCTCCTCAATGTTCGGAACAATGGCAACTCGTCCCACAGTTGCATTATGGGAAAGCAATACATCACCCTTTTTCAAAAAGCCAAAAGTAAACTTGTCTGCTTTCTCCTCCGAAAGTCGTGGCGCACTTTCAAAATCAATATTCCCGGAGTCATCAAGGAGTTTTGCGGTAAGGAAGAGAACTCCTTCGTTACCAAACTCTGCCGCACGAGGGTATTTTGAGCCATGGTTGCCATCTTTATGAGCCGTAATGACACCGCGATCAATCAAGCTGCCGATAGTGACCCGAGGCCAATTAGAGCTCATACCCCAGCCCTCCAAGGTTGCGCTTGATCTTAGCTTCCAGCCGCTCTCTCTCGTCAAACTGCTCGCGAAGTTGCTCGGTCAGGTTTGCCATTTTCTCGGCGAAGGGTACACCGTCGTCTTCCACGTCAGCCGCACCCACGTAGCGCCCCGGCGTCAGCACAAAGTCGTGCTTCTGGATGTCAGTGAGCTTGGCGGATTTACAGATCCCGGCGACGTCCTCGTAACTCTCGTCGCGTTGCCACGCGTGGAAGGTGTCCGCGACCTTAGCGATGTCTTCAGCGGCGAAGTCACGCAGTACGCGATCCTTCATGTAGCCCAGTTGGCGAGCGTCGATGAACAGTACCTCGCCCTTACGCGCGCGCTTTTTCACCCCGTTAGGTGATAAGCCGCCGGTCTTGTCCTTGGTCAGGAACCAGATGCACGCGGGGATCTGCGTGTTGGTGAACAGCTGCCCCGGCAGCGCGACCATGCATTCCACCAGATCCTCTTCCACCAGCCGCTTGCGAATCTCGCCTTCGTTGTTGTTATTGGAGCTCATGGAGCCGTTGGACAACAGCAGTGCCATGCTGCCCGCTGGGCGAAGGTGGTACAGCATGTGCTGCAGCCACGCGAAGTTGGCGTTATTTTTCGGCGGCGTGCCGTACTTCCAACGCGCATCCTCAGCGAGCGATTCACTCCACCAGTCCTTCATGTTGAACGGCGGGTTGGCCATCACGAAGTCAGCGCGTAGGTCGGGATGCTGATCGTTCAGGAAGGTGTCGGCGTTTTTCTTGCCGAAATTGAAATCGAGCCCCCGAATGGCCATGTTCATGGCTGCCAAGCGCCATGTTGTGGGGTTGGATTCCTGTCCGTAGACGGAGATGTGTTTGCGCTGCTCAGCAGCGTCGTAGTGCCATTCTTTGGCGTGTTCCTCGATGAACTTGTCATTGGAGACGAAAAAGCCCCCGGAGCCCATGGCCGGGTCATACACGCGCCCGCTGTATGGTTCCAGCATTTCCACGATCAGCGAGACGATGCTCTTCGGCGTGTAATACTGCCCACCCTGCTTGCCTTCGGCCAAAGCGAACTGCCCGAGGAAGTATTCGTAGACGTGTCCGAGAATGTCCTTACTCTGCAGGCTGAGCTTTTGCCCTTCGTATTCAGGCGTAGAGAACGAGGTGTTGGAGAACGAGTTGATCAGACCGATCAGCTTGTCATCCTCCACCTGAAAACGGCTGATGCTGTTCAAGATGCCCTTGAGCTTGGGGTTGGAGTGCTCGATGGCCTCCAGGGCATTGTCAATCAGCCACGACACCGAACGCAGCTTGACGTCATTGCCAGTGGCGTCCCGCCACAGCACCGAGCCAGTCGGCAGCGCGGCTTTTGATTTCAGCGTGTTCCAGCGCGCTTCCTTGGGTACCCAAAACACGTTAGCTTCGCGATAGTAGTCAAGCACCTCTAGCTCTTCGTCCAGCGACTGTTCGTATTCGTCGTCGCTATTGAAGTCTTCACGCGGCAGGTAATAGATATTGTCGTCGTTGTCCTGCTGAAACAGCTCGCGTAGCTCACGCTGGCGTTCCTCGAAGGCGTCAGAGACATACTTCAGGAAGATAAGCCCCAGCACCACGTGCTTGTAGTTAGCTGCGTCGAGGTTGGCTCTGAGCTTGTCCGCCGCCTTCCAGAGCTTGTCATCCAGCTCCTTGAGAAATTGCTGTTCCGTGGTGTTCATAAACTCTCTCTTGGGATAGGCATTACAAAGAGAAGCCTTCACGTTTCAGCGAGGCGTTCAGTGTTGTTCGGCTTACTTTAAAATGTTTGGCAACTTCAGTTTTTGTCATCATCGGGTCAGCGAGCAGTGCGGCTGCTTTTTTTGTATCAGATGTCGACATCGCTGGTCGCCTGCCACCTTTGCGACCACGCGCACGTGCGGCAGCGAGACCCGCCTTAGTGCGTTCAGTTATCAAGCTGTGTTCAAACTCGGCTAGCGCACCAAAAATGTGGAATACCAGCTTGCCGCCCGCGTTGGTCGTATCAATCGCTTCCGTCAGTGAGCGAAACCCGATGCCGCGTTGTTGAAGATCTTCGATGATTTCAACCAGGTTTTTAAGTGACCGGGCGAGGCGATCCAACTTCCAGACTACCAGGGTATCGCCTTTGCGCAGGGTCGATAAACACTGCGTTAGCTGGGGTCGCTCCCTGAGTTTACCCGTCACCTTCTCTTCAAAAACTTGCTCACAAGCGGCCTTGCTGAGAGCGTCAAGCTGAAGCTCCGCGTGTTGATCCTGGGTACTGACCCGTGCGTAACCGATGATCATAAGAAAAGGTACCTAATTTGTTCATAGATAGTTGTACGGGTTTATGATCAACAAAACAAGAGAATTAGGGCTTTTTTAGGGAGTTTAGTTGACGTTCAACAAACGGTCATAAAGTTAACACGCATGCGCATTTTTCTAACGAGCCTTACGAGAATAAAAGCATGTACCCCTTTTCTATCAGTAAATTAGGCACCTGTTGGCAAGGTGGGGCTTCCCAGAAAAACGCGCATGCGCATGAATAAAACTGTTAGGCTTCAGAACCAGCAACTCAACGTTAGGAGTTTTATATGAACAAGAAAGACAGAATCGCTATTGTGGTAAGTATTTTGTATTTCCTATTTCCACTCGCAGTTTTATTCGAAGGTTCTAGCGATGCACCTATTGCGGCCTTAGTCTTCATGTCTCCTTTGATTGCTTATTGGGGTTACCGATTTATCAAAAACGACATTAGCTTTTTGAAAAATAGCGCAAAGGACGATTTATGATATTCATTCTCAACATACGTCGGGTTAATGAAAAAGATCTATCCTCATCTAACCCTTTCTTGCCCGAAGCTGATGACTACGATATGTATTTGGGTGCACTTCGCGACGACCTTACACAAATAGACGAAATTATTGAGGTTACTCAAAATGATTCATCGTTATGTATCGAGACCAGTGAATCAATTAGCGAAGAAGAGTTAAAGAAGCGTATAAAACCTATCTTCACCGAGGACTTAATGAAATGTCTTCGATATGTGTCGTTGGTTAAATCGTAACTTGGGTATCAAGCCTAATCGGGTAGCCGGGGGTGTCTAGCCCCCA
>NZ_JACCGK010000010.1 GCF_013416325.1 Vreelandella sedimenti | reverse complement strand
TAGCCTTTGAGGGCGCGGAGAAAGTCTGGCACAAGCTCTCCGGCAAGCATGAGGACGACAAGCCAGCGGTAGAGAAGGGGCCGGAGGCCGAGAAAAAGATCGTGAGTGGCGCCATTCGCACCGACCTGATTCTGTCTGCGGAAATCATGGTGATCGCGCTGGCCACTGTCTCCCATCAGGGATTCTGGTCACAGATGGCGAGCCTGGTGGTGGTCGCGTTTGTCATCACTATTCTGGTGTATGGCGTGGTGGCGCTTTTGGTCAAGATGGATGATATTGGCCTAAAGCTCGCTCAGCAGGATAATTCGGGAGTTCAGTCCCTGGGCCGTGGTCTGGTGACTGCCATGCCCAAGGTGCTAGCGACCATCTCAGTGGTGGGCACTATCGCCATGCTCTGGGTGGGTGGGCATATTTTGATGGCCAATCTGGGTGCTGATGGAACGGGGTGGTTCAACGCTCCCTATGAGTGGGTACACCATATCGAGCACGGCATTAGCGAGGCAACCGGTGCCTTGGGCGGCACGCTGGGCTGGAGCTTCAATACGCTGTGCTCAGCAGTGATTGGCTTTTTGGTGGGCTCGGTTGTGGTGGGTGTGCTGCACCTTATTCCCATCAAGAAAGCGCATGCTGAATAATTTTTAGCCGAGACGCTGGTGATTTTCCCACTGCTGAGCATTGGTGCATTTGTGTGCATTCAAGACACTACCGCACAAACAGCACCACCGTTCACGCTTTATCTAAATGAATGTGGAACTAGAGACGACGGCAGAGACATGGCCGAGGGCTTCGTAGTGTTTAAATGATCTCTCGCTTGCGCAGATGGAACGATATTTTCTCATGACTACATGCGCGAGCAGCGACTGCTTTTAAAAGAGACTGTGCTAGGTGTGTTGGAAGACAACAGCTCCAATGGTTAGTTCGATTGGAGCTGTTGCCAATGGAAGAACGTGATAATAAAATTATAAGTGCGTTTAGCAAAGTGTTGAAACAAGCCTTACGCACTCTATAAAAGCTGATTTTTAATAATTACAAGTGGTTAGGTGAAAGTTTGCTTATAGCCAGGGTTTTCGAATAGGTGGTTAATAGTCTTCTTTTAATTTTTTTATAAAGTTTCTAATCATTAATAGAATTATTAGTGTAAGTGGTAAGGCGGCAATAATAGATGCTGATTGTAAGCCGTGCAAGCCTCCAAAGGATAGTAATATCCAGCAAGTTATAGATATCAATATTCCCCAAGTGATTCGTTTATAAATAGCCGGAGATTGAGAACCATTGTCAGATATTTGTGAAACAACATAAGTGGCAGAGTCTACTGACGTGACCAGAAAGAAAAAGAGCAGTAGAAGTGTGGCTGTAGATAAAATAGCTGGATGTGGCATTGAATTGTACATTTCGAAAATAGTAGCAGAAGAATCGATAAGTACTAATTCAGAAAGGCCTGCTTCAGAGTAAAAGTCTAGGTGCAGAGCTGAACTACCCATCACGCCTATCCAAAGGCATGCGACTAATGAAGGAATAAATAAAACACCAAATACAAACTCCCTAATTGTCCTGCCCCTTGATATTCTGGCAATAAATGTGCCGACGAAAGGAGACCATGCGATAGTCCAGGCCCAGTAAAAAATTGTCCATGATCCTGCCCAACTGTTTTCTGTAAAAGGAGAGGTACGCAAACTCATTCCGATAAAATTTTGAAAATAGTCAGCTAACCCTAATAGAATAGTGTTAATAATGAAAAGTGTAGGGCCGGAAATTAAAATGTATATCATTAAAGTAATGCAAGAAAGCATGCATATAATAGATAGATACTTTATTCCTCTATCTATACCGGAGTATGTGGAAATCATATAAGAAAAAAATATTACCCCTAGAGTAACTATGCTCCACATATCCTTGTCAGCTAGTCCTGTTAGCTTTTGTGCTTCTCCACTTATTTGAATAACACCAAGACCTAATGATGTGGCGACACCAACAATGGTTACTAAGATGGCAATTATGTCCAAGAGGTATAAATGATTTGATTTAGAGTTTGATGTGGTTAGAGTTGATGAAATAAGACCCTTTTTTTCGTGATTGTACTGGAAATATGCGATGATTAATCCTACAACAGCGGATGCCGCCCATTGATGTATCCCCCAGTTAAAAAAGCTATATTGCATGGCGTGACGAGCTGCCTCAGTGGTTTTAGGAGACATATCGTCAAATGGTGGTTGTATATAATGAAATATTGGTTCGGCCACTCCATAAAAAACTAGCCCTACGCCAAAACCCGTAGCTAGGAGCATGCATAACCAAGTCAATATGTTATATTGTGCTACTGGCTCACGTCCTCCCAGTGTCATTTTGCCGTATTTTGAAATAGCGATTACGAATAAAAAGATACAAAAAATAAAAACAGACAATAGGTAAAGCCAGCCAAAGAGGTTGCTGACTATAAGTAGTATTTTACCACTTATTTCATTGATTTGGGTTGAGAAGATGGCGCCAGATAATGCTAAAATCAAAGCAATAACTAATGAAGGTATATATACCTTGTTGGTTTTTTGTTTGTTCATTTTGCATCCCATTTGGTAAATTTTTAAGATTTATTTTATGTGATGAATTTCCTGACTAAGATTGCATAAAAGGCTAGCACCTAGATTTGTTACTTGGAATGTTTCACTGACTTCAGCTCCCCACTTGTTTTTCCAAATTCCAGCAATGAGATGAAATGTCATATTTGGTTCTAGATTTGTTTTATCTTCAGCACGAATTGAAGCTGTCCGCTCTAACCAAGATGGTGGAAATGAGCAACCAACAGAATATCCAAGCCGTGATGTTTTTCCTAAATTTCGCTTTTTATTTACTTTATCCCATGCCATATGGACTTCAGATAAAGACATCCCAGGTGCAATAGCTTCTAATGTTTCGTGAATACCTTCGATCGCATATTTAGTGGCATCAACCAAATCTTTTGGTGGAGTCTTTCCAATATATACTGTACGTGCAAGCGGGCAATGGTAACGGTGTCTAGCTCCTGAAAGTTCAAGAGTTAAGTTCTGATCCTTAATTAATGCTTCATCACTCCAAGTCAAATGTGGAGTAGCGCTTCTATTGCCGGTTGGCATAACTGGTGGGTTTGATGGGTAGTCACCACCATACTCTTCTGTTCCAGCAATAAAAGCATGGTATATTTTTGCAATTACGTCGCTTTCTCTTACCCCCTCTGACATTGCACTAAATCCAGCCTGCATGGCATGTTCTGTAATCTTACCCGCTTGACGCATATATTTAATTTCATTGTCTGACTTCACTATGCGCACAAAATTTATTAATCTACGGCATTCAGTGATTTTGTTTTTTAGGTGTTTTTTTAGAAAATTAATATCATCAAAGGTTGTCATTCCAGCATCAATTTCAATGCCTATTTGGCATTCTTTTAGTTCTAGCTCTATAATTAATTCAACTGCTTTCTCGAAAGGGTGGCTAGTTTCATTGTCAACAAAGCTGTCATTCCAACCATGTATGCTATCACTGTTTAGCTCAGTTCTTATTTTAACAGCGAGAACATCTATATCTCTGACCAGGAGGATTGGTTCAGAATGATAAATGGATATAATCATTATCTGTGGAGTGTAATAAGATACAGCGTCGTAGCCCGTAGTGTAGTAAATGTTAGCAGGGTCTGAGTCAAGTAAAACCTCGATATTCTTTAGGGTCATTTCTTTTTTTATTTTATTTAACCTATTGTCATACTCGCTCTTGCTAAAGGGTGAGTTGTTACTTTTATCGCTAATCATCGTCTTTTATCCTTTTTTCTGAGAGTTTAAGAATTCTGCAGCAGCTGAAATGACAAGCTTTAGGCCTAAGATCATGTCTTGATCCGCCACACCAAATTTTGAGGTGTGTAACGGATGAGTATGTCCGTATTGAATATTGTGAGTGCCATAAAAAAAGTAGAGACTTTTAGTTTTTTGTGAATAAAATCCAAAGTCATCGCTTCCCATGAGGGGAGGTAATTGCTTAACGTTATTTTTTCCAATAATTTTCTCTGTACTTTTTTTGAAACTCTCTAACAATTTTGGATCATTAAAAACCGCAGGTTCACCCTCGAGTAATGTAAATGTTGACTTAGCACCGTGTGATTTTGCTAAATCGTTAGCTAAGTTTTTAATTTTATTTTGTAATCTATACCTTCCTTGAGTTGAGTGGGTACGTATAGTTCCTTTGATTTCTGTACGATCACATACAATATTCTCAGCTGTACCTCCTGAAATTACTCCGATACTAACAATTGAGTTTTCATTAGCATCAGTTTGCCTAGTCACTAACCCTTGAAGGAGTTGGATAAAGGCTGAGGCTATAAAAATGGTGTCGGTTCCTTCATGAGGGAATGCACCATGAGCGCTTTGTCCTGAAAATATAATGCTGAAGGTATCGGCTGAAGCAGTTACGTGGTTGTTAATTATACCTACCGTTCCCGATGGCAAAGATGGGTAGGCATGAATGCCAAGCATTATATCTACATTGTCAATCCAACCTTCTTTAACAACTTCTCGACCTCCAAGTGGCTCACACTCCTCTGAAGGCTGAAAGATTATACGGATAGCACCATTTAAATCCTTTTTATTATTAAAATATGCAGCTACACCAGCAGCAATTGCTGTATGCGTATCATGCCCACAAGCATGCATAACCCCTTTTTTTTGTGACTGGTATGAAAGGTCATCCCGTTCTTCGTTAATAGGTAATGCGTCCATATCCCCCCGAATGCCGATGACGAGGTCAGATGAGTCATTGTGCGAGGAAGTTATATCAACTATTAAAGATCCTGCATGGCCTTTTTTTATTTCATGTATTTCAAAAGTGTCAAGGAAGCGAATTATTTTTTTTCTCGTTTCATTCTCTTGTCCTGATAATTCAGGTTCTTTATGGATTGAATGACGTAATTCTATAACCTCGCGCTCTATTTTTTTTAATATTTCCATGCTTATTCTTAACCTTCAATGTTTGATATGTAGGGATTTGATTGTTTTCCTGCTAACTTTGATCGTTTTTTTTTAATGATAGAAGCTTTTTTTTAGAGTATTTTTAAATAGCATCGACGTAAAATCTATCTGACTCATATGGTTCATGAGGTAATTTGATGATCAAAGGTTCGGATATCTCTATTGCCCAACTGCGTGTGCTGCTTGCGGTAGCTGAAGAGCAATCCTATACCCGTGCGGCGGCGCGACTTGGTGTTAGCCAGTCGGGCGTGAGCCATTCCATGCAGGCACTTGAGAAACTGGTGGGTGGTTCGCTGATCATAAAAAGCCCAGAAGGGCTAGTACCTACCGCACTCGGCGAGTTAGTGCTTACTAGCGCCAAGAAGGTTGTGGGAGAGCTTCAGATATTGAGCCAGCAAGTGGCCCAGTTCCATAATGAAGTAGATGAAACGTTGAAAATAGGCGTTATTCCTAGCGCATTATCTGGTTGGTTGTCGCCCCTGCTTGCGAGCTTTACGAGCCGCTACCCAGAAGCCATTAGCCTTGTACTGGAAGGCATGGAAGAAGAGATAAAGGAGTGGGTGGAAAGCGGTGTGATCAACATGGGTGTCACAACAGATGTCACGCAGCTTAATCTCACCTACTGGCGTGAGCACTTCGATTGGCAGCTATTAAAAAAGGATGAGATTGTGGCCGTGCTGCCCGTAAACCACCAGCTCAGCAAACAAGACAATATGACGGTGGCGGAACTAGCGGAGCATCCCCTTATAATGTCATCAGGCGGTTGTGAAGCACTTATACAGCAGATATTTGCCCACTCGTTGGAGGAGGTTGATACCTTCCAGGTGGATTTGTGGGTACGCGATACGCAAACGTTATTACAGATGGTCGCTGGAGATGTCGGTGTAAGCTTGGTTCCTACCTTGGCGTTAAGCAATAAGCCAACGGCTAACGTAGTGACGCGGCCGCTATCACCAAGGCGCGATCGGAACCTGATTGCCTTTTGGCCTAAACGACAGCCGCTTAATCCCGTGGGTAAGCAGTTCTTGAGGGAGTGTTGATGATCAATCAGGCAAAAAATAAGAGACGATATCCATCTCTTTATGAGGAATGCCGATTATCTCAATGCACCCTTGGCCAATCAGGTAAAAGATAACGTGCTGGCCCTGGGGGTAGCTGTAATAACCCTTGCTGATATCCGAGCGATGTTTTCCTAGCAGAGGATTTTCTGCGAGCCAGTGAAATCGTTTTTCAAAATCCCTTAGGTAGGTATTCCGTTGGTTCTTGCCCCACTGCCATTCCGTATAGCGACCGATATCCTTTAAATCGTCTCTCTCTCGGTGTGATACGGAACCTGGGCATTACGTTTCACTATCCAAATCGTTGATTAATGCATCCATCGAGAAATCGTCCACGAATTCACCGGCGCTAGCTTGCTCGGCGCCTTGTGCTAGATGCGTACGTAGCGCCTCAAGTTTACTTTTGCGTTCCTCCATGGAGCGTAGCGCATCACACACAACCTCACTTGCGGAGCCGTAGCGGCCGCTGGCGACTTCGTTTCTGATAAAGACTTCCCAGTGCTCCCCTAGGCTAAGACTGGTCGTTGCCATGATGTGCTTCCTATATTCAAAAGTAACAAATATGAATATAGGTATGGCTGGCAAGAATGACAAGAGGGCAGCCCAAGTGACTGTCCTTTCTGTGTAGTCACAATTCTCTATCCGATTAAGGCGTCCATCGAAAAATCGTCCACGAAATCCCAGGTTCTCACTTGTTCAGCCCCTTGAGCGAGGTGTTTAAGCAGTGTCTAAAATCCATTTGCAGGTAACTCAGCCGCTATGTGCGTTACTATCTGCAACTGTTATTCACGGAGGAAGCATCCATGGCCATAGGCGGCTTGATAGGATTACTGGACGACATTGCTGCATTGGCGAAGTTGACCGCAGCCTCACTGGACGATGTGAGTGCCGCCGCTGGTCGTGCGACGGCGAAGGCGGCCGGGGTGGTGGTGGATGATACGGCGGTGACGCCGCAATATTTGCAGGGAGTGGCAGCGGAGCGTGAACTGTCGCTTGTGAAGAAGATCGCGCTGGGGTCGATTCGCAACAAGCTGATGTTTATCCTGCCGGTGGCGCTGCTGCTGAATCACTTTTTGCCCGCTCTGTTGCCGATCATCCTGATGGTGGGCGGCACCTACTTGGCCTTTGAAGGTGCGGAGAAGGTCTGGCACAAGCTTTCTGGCAAGCATGACGACGACAAGCCAGCGGTAGAGAAGGGGCCGGAGGCCGAGAAAAAGATCGTGAGTGGTGCCATTCGAACCGACCTCATTCTGTCCGCTGAAATCATGGTGATCGCGCTTTCAACCGTTTCCCATCAAGGGTTCTGGTCGCAGATGATGAGCCTGGTGGTGGTCGCGTTTTTCATCACACTTCTGGTGTATGGGGTAGTGGCGCTGTTGATCAGGATGGATGATATCGGCCTGAAGCTTGCCCAGCGGGATAGTTCGGGAGTGCAGACCCTGGGCCGTGGTTTGGTGACTGCTATGCCCAAGGTGCTAGCGACCATCTCGGTCGTGGGAACCGTCGCCATGCTCTGGGTGGGTGGGCATATCCTGATGGCCAATCTGGGTGCCGACGGTACGGGTTGGTTCAACGCGCCCTATGAGTGGGTACACCATATTGAGCTAGGCATTAGCGAGGCAACCGGTGCCTTGGGCGGCACGCTGGGCTGGAGCTTTAATACGATGTGCTCAGCGGTGATTGGTTTTTTGGTGGGCTCAGTGGTGGTGGGTGTGATGCACCTACTTCCCGGTAAGAAGGCGCATGCCGAGTAGGTGCGCGCCGCGAAGTAAGTATCAGGCATCTAAATGCCCGCCATAAAGGCGGGCATTTTTGTGAGATAGGGTGACGGTATTTCCCGTGACCTTACTTTGCCAGCGCCGCTGAATATTGCTGACCGGCGCTCGCCCAGGCAATGACGGCCAAGCCTAAAGCGATCAGCGAAAGGATGGCGCCCGCCCAGTTTGGAGAGGCCAAACCGAACCCGGCGGCAATCGTCGCGCCACCCACCCATGCGCCGATAGCATTACCCAGGTTGAACATACCGATGTTCACCGACGCTGCCATGGTGGGCGCTCCTGCTTGGCTGGCACGGTCCATCACCAGTTTCTGGATCGGGGAGACGGTGGCGAAGCCAAAGGCGGCCATAAGGAAGACCGAGGCCGAAGCCACAACGCTGTTCCCAACGCCGAGCCAGAAGACGAAAAGTACCGCAGCCTGCGCGGCAAGGGTCACAAACAGCGTTCCGAAAAGTGAACGGTCAGCAAAGCGACCACCTATCCAGTTGCCAACCGCCAGACCCAGCCCGAACAGAACCATCAGTTTTGCCACACCGGTGTCGGAAAACCCTGCCTCTTCGACCATCATCGGGGCGATATAGGTAATAGAGGTAAAGAAGGCGGCAGGGCCGAAGACAGTGATGCCCATGGCGAGCAGAACCTGTGGGTCTACGAAGGCACGTAGTTCACTCTTCAAGGCGATGGCCTTGCCCGCTTTGATTGAGGGTACTAGCAGCGCGACGCTGATGACGGTGATAAGACCGATCCCGGCGATCAACCAGAACACTAGCCGCCAGCTGTAGACTTGCGCGAGCCAGGTGCCAGCAGGTACACCAAACAGGTTTGCCATCGTTAGCCCGGAGAACATGAAGGCGATGGCACTTGCTTGACGGTCTTTCGCTACCAGAGAGGCGGCGATGATGGAGCCAATACCGAAGAAAGTACCGTGGTTGAATGCCGTTAAAATACGGCCCGCCAGCGCGATAGGGAGCGTCGGCGCCACTGCCGTGATCACGTTGCCTAGCGTGAAGATGAGGGCGAGGCTGATTAGCATCGTTTTACGTGGCACCTTGGCGCCTAGAATCGTCAGGATGGGCGCGCCCACGAACACGCCTAACGCGTAGGTGGTGGCCATTAAACCTGACGTGGGTATATCGACGCCGAAATCCCTGGCGATTTGGGGAAGGATGCCAGCGACAACGAATTCAGTCAGTCCGATACCGAATGCGCCAATCGCCAACGCGAAAAGTGCTAATGGCATAATAGTGTCTCCGTATATGATATTTTCAATCGAATGTGGTTCGGTTATATTTATTTTATTGAAAATAATATTCGGAGGTAAAACGATAATGGTGCCGTCAGATAAAGAAACAGATGCTATTCGGCAGATAAAGCATCATCCGGCTGAACTTGATTCAATTGACCGAAAAATATTAGGCGCTCTCGCCGAAGATGCGTCGCGTAGCTACGCTGAACTCAGCAAGATTGTGCATCTATCCGCCCCCGCTGTGCATGACCGCGTAAAAAGGCTAAAGCGCGATGGGGTCATCAAGGGCACCGTCGCCATACTTGACGGCTGCAAGCTTGGTCGGACGCTGCTGACCTTCCTGCTGATTGATACCAGTAGCTACAGCGCCACGCGCAAACTACTGGCTTTTGCTGGCAGGCCCGAAGTAGAAGAGCTGCACACCGTGGCAGGAGATGGCTGTGTGCTCATTAAAGTACGCGCGGCTAACACCGAATCTCTCGAAGACTTCCTGATGGAGATTCAGAGCCTTGAAGGCGTCAGGTCTGTCCGCAGCTACATTGCGCTTTCAACCTTCCTGGAAAGAGGCCCATCGCCAGATTAGGTAACCCTCTCCAAAGCAGGGTGGAAAGGGGCGACGGGCCTAAAGAGTATCTTTGAGGTGGGGCCCTTGGCAGGACACTTATCGAGACCTCGCCTTGAGCGATACAGGCGAGGGGTCGGTAACCACGAAACTTAGAACTTATTTACCTCAGTTGTTCAGCCTATTTTGAAGCGCTCGTTGCTTGTAGAGCGCCCGTAGCTGCAACGGAATACCAAGAATTAGGGCAATCAACAGTACACTTTGTACGCCGAGCAATAACGGGTCATCCAGATTAGTCACCAGTGGATCTCCGACAGGTAGCCGCCTCAAACTTTCACTGACGGTGGGAACCATTAACATGAAGATGCTGATGCTCAGTAAAACAGTTTCGACATATTTGCCGAATCGCTTCGTTATGGGCCACTTGGCGATACCATATCCCAACAAAACCACTCCGAGCGTGATGGTGGCAACGATTGAGCTTATGGACTGATGCGCAATTGGATAGACCGTGAGCGCGCCTAGCAACATGAACCAGAAATAAGCGCGACCTGCCATGGTGTTGGGGGCAACTCGACCATGTTTAACAAGCATATAGATAGCAAGAGGAATGGCCGGAAGGCTTCCCACAGTGTGTAACCAACCAAGAGGTGAAATGTCCATATAGGGTTCCTTATGATAATTTGAAAAACTCTGTACCTATCTTCTAGTAGGTAGCGTGTAGTGGATAGTGTGTAGCAGGTAGTTAGTAAGGCGCAGCTTTGCTGCAAGGTAGTGCGTGTTTCTGTTTTAGGAGAAGGTGCTGTTAGCCATCTTATTTATTTCATTGAGCAGCAAGCCCAGCAGGCAGCACGTCTTGCTCCAGGCTGTTGTGTCTACTTGATATCCAATGCTCAGTTAGGCGGGAAGCCGATGACCGGCGTCTCGATTTGGCGCCTGTTCGTTTGGGTAGGGCAGGGTTGTAGAACGGAACCCACACGCCAAGGGCCCAGGCGTGGCTCAAATTTATAGAGATACTCACCGGGTCAGGATAATAAACGTCATCCATGAAGGCTTCCCAAGCGAGTGCTTGATCGAGTGCTGCAGGTGCCCGAAGAGGGGGCGTATGTAGGTCGGTTTTTTCAGCCGCTAGGAAAACAACGTCAGCATCCCATTTGCCGCCCTTCAGAAACTGCTCAGCATATCTTTCCTCTAGAGGTGGTGTGGTGGCCTGAAGCGCAATAGTGTCGCAATTGAGCCAACTGGCATCAAAGATGCCGCTGCCTGGATGGGAATGGCACTGTCTCGGCGCTCTGCCCGTATCGTGATATATAGACAACCTCGAGAGGGTGACCAGTTGCGACACTGAGTCGAAGGTTCCTTTTGATTCAAGAAGCTGCTGGTGTTTTATCTGCTCGTTCAGGAAGGCGAGAAACTGTCCACTTTCCGCTGAGGGGGGGATTTTGTCGATGCGTTCCTGTGTGCTATCAGTCTCTTGAAACGCAGCCAACTCCGATAGTGCGGCGGGCTGCGACACGGAGTCGGAGGAATCCACGGACTTAAGAGCATCTTGGTGTTTTATCTGCGCAGTCAGCAGGGGGAAGAACGGCTCCTCTGATATTTTAACCCCTCTTTGCCCATGGGCGCTGGTTCTTGTTGTCCCCGTGTGGGAAGTTCTCATTGTAGCTGCGGGTGAGCTGCTAATTGGGTACATCATGCGATCCACCTCCTGGCACTGATGAGACATGCTGCTAGCAAAACGGAAAGCAGCAAGGTAGCTACCGCGAGGGGCAGGCTTAAGCCGCTGCCGTACGGCATTTCCTTTGCTGGCAAGAGGAAAGTCGTATCGTTATATCCAGTCATAATCGTCATCTCGCTCCTATTGCTAAATTAATGGCTCGTTCGTGGTGTACCCATAGCCTCAACGAAGCGAAGTGCCATACCATCTAGTCCACGCTGTTCATTTCGTCATAGCGGCCGCTTCCGTCGATCCTCCTCTCTAGCGCATCCCCAAAGTGGCGCCGAGAATGATTCGGATAGAATTCTTCGCATATTTTTCTCATTAGCTTCCTACTAGAAGGTAGGGTTAAGGGACGAATTGAAGGTTCCCTGGATGCGATATATTGGGAGAACCCATCGGAGTGTGGTTAGTGATATTTACCTACTAGAAGGTAGGCTGTGTCGATAAATGAAAACTGCCTTTTTACTTACCCTGATCATTGATAAGTCGTTCGATTAAGGGTTCGGTAACAACGCTAAATACTTTTTCGTCGCCGTAGACTCTTGCCGACAGCATGGCGCCATGCACGGCCGCCATGAAGCTTTCCGCTTCAGATTGCGCGGTCCCGGTAAGTGAAAAGGCATTTTGCGTCGCCCCTTCCTCTATTACAGAGGCCAGCCACGTCGATAGCGTTCGGAAATGAGCCCTCACCTCAACCACAATCTCTGGAGGTAACACCGGGATTTGGCTCGCGAGTAATGCGCACACACAAAAGCTGCTCGTGGGATCGCCAATACACGCCGTCCAGTAGTTGATATAGGCGCGCAGTTGGTCTGCTGGGTCGGTATTATAGCTTTTTACTGTAGCCAATCCCGCTTTCGCCTCTTCACGATAAAGCTGCAATAGCGTTCGGACTAAATCGACTTTGCTGGGAAAGTGATGGTGAATGCTTGCCTTTCGAATACCGACAACGTCGGCAATATCAGCATAACTGAAACCGTTATATCCGCCCGCAATGATCAAGGTGCGCGCGCAGCGGATGATTTCGTCAGAAGTGTTAGTCAGTTTAGTCATGCACTAAACCTACCTTCTAGTAGGTTTGCTGTCAAGAAGCCCGACGTAAAATTTAGAGGATGTGGCGCGGTAAGTTACCTCGACTTCATCTGCTCAACAATCCGTGCAGCATCTTTCGCCGGAGGCCGGCCGAAAGTGCGGGCATATTCCCGGCCAAACTGCGTGGAGCTTTCGTATCCCACTTCGTGAGCTGCCTCCGTGACACTGTAACCAGTGGAAATCAGTAGTGTCCGAGCCTTAAGCAGCCGCACCTGCTTCTGATACTGCAAGGGGCTGAGCGCCGTTACGGCTTTGAAATGGCGGTGGAACGCCGAGACGCTCATGGCTGCTTCCTTGGCCAGTGCCTCCATCCGTAAGGGCCGTGCATAGTCGTTACGAAGTCGCTGAATGACCTGGTGCACCCGTGCCAGGGCGGAGTCTGGTGTGGCGATGTCGCGCAGCATCCAGCCCATTGGCCCCTGAAGCACCCGGTAAAGAATCTCCCGCTCGTAGGCGGGTGCAAGCGCCGCAATGTCGGCTGGATGCTCTATCAGGCGCAACATGCGCACCCAGGCATCGAGCAGTTCCGGCGTCACGGCTGCTACGGAAAACCCCGTGGCATGCCCGGCGCTGCTGCCAGCATTAGGCAGTTCCGAGAGCAGGCCTGCCAATAGGGTGGCGTCCAGCGTCAGGCTTACCGCAAGGTAGGGATCTCCCGAGTCGCTACTGCGTACAACCCCCGCTGCAGGCAGATCAACCGACATCACAAAATAGGTCGCGGGGTCGTAGTGCAGGGTGCGCCCGCCCACGGTCATGGATTTGCTGCCCTGCAGGATCAGGTTGACCATGGGGTCGTACACGGCGGCAAGCTCGTGTTCTGGAATGGCGCCTTGCACCATCGCCACCCGGGGAATACCGGTCTCGGTGCGGCGGTTTTGTGCATGGGCAGCCAGACGGCGGAGTTCGTTGAGTTGTTCTTCCATGGCGCTATTGAATGCCAGACCAGGGGCAGAGGCAAGCGAAAAGCAGAAATAGGCAGGATTGCGGTAGGAACAGGCGGGGCGTTAGGTGAGCAGGTGCCTATGATGGGGAGACTAAATCTCACTGGAGCGACACATGAATACTATCGTCATTACCGGAGGTAGCCGGGGTATCGGCGCAAGCACGGCACTGGAGTGTGCACGCCGTGGGCTGGGCGTCATCCTCACTTACAAGAGCAATGCCGAGGCCGCGAGCGAGGTCGTGCGGCGAATAGAGGCGGCGGGAGGCCAGGCGCAGGCGCTTGAACTGGATGTTGGCGACATTGGCTCCCTGGCAAGTTTCCGGCAAGCGGTGGAACAAACGCTACGTACCAAGTGGAACACCCAGTGGCTGGGCGGGCTGGTCAACAACGCCGGATACGGGCTCTTTAACCCCATTGAGACCGTCACCGAGGCGCAGTTCGATGGCCTGATGAACGTGCATCTAAAAGGGCCGTTCTTTCTGACGCAGACGCTGCTGCCGCTGCTGGAAGAGGGCGCGAGCATCGTCAATCTGACCAGTGCCACGACTCGCGTGGCCACGGCGGGCGTTGCCCCCTACGCGACATTCAAGGGTGGGCTGGAAGTGCTGACGCGCTACATGGCGAAGGAGTTTGGTGAGCGCCGAATTCGCGTTAACGCTGTCTCGCCTGGGCCCATTCGCACTGAACTCGGCGGCGGTTTGAATGCAGAGTTCGAGGCGCTGCTGGCCTCGCAGACGGCCCTAGGCCGGGTCGGTGAGCCGGAGGAGGTCGCTCGTGTGATCGCTTCGCTACTGACCGAGGATGGCGGTTGGATCAACGGCCAAAACATTGAAGTTGCTGGTGGCTACGCCATCTAAAGTAGGTCATCTAAAGGAGTGTCCCATGCTTGATCATATTTTCCTCACGGTGAGCGATACCGAGCGTTCCATTGCTTTTTACGAGCGAGTGCTACCCCTTTTGGGAATTACTAACCGCCACGATTTTGACGGCCATGATGGCCCGCCTGGCCACCCTGATCTGAAGGGGTTCGGCGCCAAGGGGCGTGTGTTTTTCTGGCTAAGGCAGGGAGAGGCGGTGCCCGGTGCGGTGCATGTGGGCTTCGTGGCAGCGTCCGAAGAGGAGGTCAATGCCGCCTATGCCGAAGCCATGGCGGCGGGCGCCACCGAGATCCATCCGCCTGGGCCTCAGCTCCACTATGACCCCCGCTATTACGCCGCACAGGTCAGGGATCTTGACGGCTACACCCTTGAGTTTGTCTACAAAAGCTGGCAGCACTGACCATGAAAACATTGATGATCTATGGCGCCGCCGGTTACACCGGTGGCATGGCGGCAGAGCACGCTGCATCCGCGGGTATTCACCTGGTTGTCGCAGGGCGTGTGAAGGATCGTGAGTCGCTGGACATATTGGCAGGGCGTTTAGGCGCTGATATTCGGCTCTTTTCGCTCGATGACCCAGAGGCAATCGCAAGGAGCCTTGAAGGCATCTCTGTTCTGCTCAACGCCGCCGGGCCTTTTATGAACACGGCCAAGCCGCTGATGTCGGCCGCCATTCGTGCTGGCGTGCACTACCTCGATTTCTCGGCTGAACTCGACACTTACCGGCAAGCGTTGGCGCTCGACGGGCAGGCGCGTGCTGCGGGTGTCATGCTGCTGCCGGGAAGCGGTGGCAGCGTCGCGATGCTGGGAAGCCTGGCGGGGCATGCCGTGGCGCGAGTCAGCAACCCGCGCAAGATCAGTATCGCTTTGAAGGTGGCGGGGGGAATGTCGAGAGGGTCGGTGACCAGCGCGAGCCAGAACATCACGACGGAGACGCTTCATCTGGTCGGCGGCGAACTCGTTGCACGCAGCCCAGAGGAGGTGCGCGATTTCGATTTTGGCGAGGGCCCGCTATCGTCGTTCCCTGTCACGCTGCCCGACCTCGTGACCCTCCACCAGGCGACAGGCGTGCGTGATATCGAAACCTTCGTGCATGTGGCGGCGGGTGCGTTCCCCGATGGAGACGTCAACGAACTCCCAGCGGGGCCAAGTTCCGATGAGCGGGCGGCGAACCGCTACCATGCGGTTGCCGAAGTGACCGATATGGACGGTTCGGTGGCGCGCTCGGTGCTGGATACGGTGAACGGTTACACCTTCACGGCCATGGCGGCGGCAGAGGCAGCCCGGCGAGTACTTGCCGGTGAGGTGCAGCCTGGCTTCCAAACCCCTGCGGGCCTGTTCGGCCACGGCTTTGCCGAGAGCATCGCCGACACACGGATTATCGATGTTACGCCCAGCGAGGAGGGGGATTGACGTTAGCTGGAAGCGAACTCCACGTCCAAAGCGCGCCCGGCGACCTCGGCGCACCCAACGAGCTTTTGCTGAGGCAGCCCAAGACAGGCATAGGAAGAGAGGCCGCGCAGCGTGAGTAGGACATAGTCGGTGATTTGGTCGACATCCCCCGAGGGGCAGAAGTTGGCGACGTAGTCATGGATGGCATCGCTAATGGGTTTGGCCAGCGTGGCAGCCAACGCCGCTGCTTGCTGGTCGTCCGCCCGCATTGCCTCTGTCACCATGCACCCGCGCAATACCGGATCGTGCGTGTAATGTTTGGCTGCGGCAATGAACAGGCCGGTGAGCACCTCGGCGGGAGAATCATCCGAGGAAAGGATCTTGTCCAGCGGCAGTATCTGCTTCGCCATATAACTCTGCAAAGTACGCTCGAATAGCGCCAACTTGCTTCCGTAGGCGGCATACAGACTTGGCGGTACGATATCCAGTGCCTGGGTAAGCTCTGCGATCCCGACCGCGTCATATCCTCGTGCATGAAAGAGCGCCCGCGCGGTCTCGATACCTTGTTCACGGTCGAACGCAGGTCTGCGCGTGCGGGCGGTCTTGATTTTTATGGACTGATTGGCCATGGCAACGGCTACCTAAAATGAAGCTCAACGCAAGTGTTCTGCTATCGATCACTACTTCTGCTATCGATCGCTACATAATACTTGCGCGAAGATTTAATGCCAAATATAGTGATCGCTATATTCAGTCAGAGGCAACATCCATGCAATTCGAAAGCAAAGTAGCTTTGGTGACAGGCGGTTCTTCAGGTATCGGCCTTGGCATCGCCACGCATCTCGCCCAGTTGGGTGCCCACGTCATCATCACCGGTCGCGACCCTGCTAAGCTGGCGCAAGCAGCTCAAAGCATTGGACCAAACGTTTCTTCAGCCGCTCTGGACGTCACGAAAGTCGCGGAAATCGACGCGCTTTACGAAACCGTGCGGCGTGACCATGGTCGCCTCGATATTCTCGTGGCCAATGCAGGTGGCGGGCAGATCATCCCTCTCGGGTCGCTTACCGAAGAGCATGTCGACAGGACATTCGATACCAACGTCAAGGGGGTCATTTTTACAGTGCAGTCGGCACTCTCGCTCATGGCTCCCGGCAGTTCGATCGTCATCGTGGGTTCCACCTCGTCGATCAATCCCTCACCTGGTCTGAGCGTCTACGGTGCATCGAAAGCAGCAGTGCGCACCCTTGTTCGAGCCTGGATCCAAGATATCAAAGGCACCGGCATTCGTATCAACTTGGTCAGCCCTGGCCCGGTTCACACGGAAAGCCTTGAGAGCTTCTTCCCGCCAGACCAGGCTGAAGCGGCTTTCGAATATCTGAAGGGGCAGAGCATGGTCGGCCGGATCGGCACGCCGAAAGACATTGCGCACGCAGTTGCCTATCTCGCAAGCGACGATGCGGCCTACACCAACGGCATAGAGTTGTTCGTAGACGGCGGCGCCTCTCAAGTATGACCGCACGGTCAAGCCTTTAGCTATAGCCACCGATCTGCTGATGGATCAGCAGATCGGTGGCCCGCTCCTGAATCTGCGCGAGCCCCCTGGTGATAGCTAAGCCGATGCCTTTGTTGGCGCCGCTTGCCGCTTGCCAGGCATCACTTGGCCTCCTGTTCGTCCGGGACGGCGACGTGGTGGCTGATGTCACCGAACAGACGCGGGTCGACTGCGCGCGACGCGAAACGCCATGCGCCGTCGTGAAGCTCGAACGTGTCAACATACCGGCCAGTCACGATCGGCTGCAGCGGAAAGCCGGGAAGTTCCTGATGAACGGTGAAATAGCTGACCGCGCTGGCGCTGGTGGCGCTCTTGATATCGATAAGAACGTTCGAGACGGAGTGCCAGGTCCGCGGGGTTTCGTCCACATGATACTGGAGGTTCGTGCGGAGAAAATTCGCGATGTCGTCACGACCGGTGACATAGGTGTCGATGACCTTGAACTGGGCATGGGCGAGAAGCTCGGCGTTCGCGTCGACCTTCCCGAAATCCAGGTTGTGGACATAGGCGGCGAGCAGGCGGCGAATCTCGCTCTCTATCACGAGGCGGTCGAGAGCAGTAAGCGTGGTTTCGGGAGTGGGCATAGTCTTCCTTCACAGAGTTAAAGAGAGAGTTAAAGAGAGAGTTAAAGAGATTACGTCTATAGCGTGCTCGGCCTTGAGAGACTGGAGAGTCAACGCTCGGATGGCTGCTGACAGACGACCTCAACATTGACGCCATCGGGATCCAGGACATAGGTGGCGTAGTAGTTGTCGTGATAGTGGGTGCGAATGCCTGGTGCGCCGTTATCCTCCCCACCCGCTGCCAGCGCGGCGCGATAAAACTCATCGACAATGGCTCGTTTTGCTGCGGCGAAGGCGATATGAACGCCTTCGCCCGGCTGCTCGTTGTCGTGTATCCATAGCCGTGGGTAGCCCTCCATCCCAAAGCCATGCCGTGTGCCGCCGCTGCGCGTGCGGTCTGGCCCTACGGTGATAATTCGGCTGAAGCCCAGCGGGGCTAGCGCCTGTTCGTAGAAGCATCGCGATATTTCCGCATCGCGTACGGCGAATTCGACATGGTCAAGAATGCTCATGCGTTTTTGCTCTCATCAGATGTGTGAAGAAAGGTTTCGAAGGCTTGGCCAGCCAGTTCGGCTACGGCAAGCAGGCGAGCCCTAGAGCGGCCAGCGCGCGCGCCCGCTGAAAGGCCTTGCAGTGTCGTCACGACGTAATCGGCAAGTTTTCGTGCCTGGTGCGGCTGACTTCTCTTGATGTAGCCCTCGATAAAGTCCGCCGCTGCGTCGCCATAGGCGTTGGCCAGTTGCCGGGCTTGAGGATCATCGGCGCGCATGCCTTCAGCCACCATGCAGCCACGCTTGGCTTTTGACTTGGTGTAGAGGCGTACAGCTTGCCGCAGTAAATCATTGATCGCTTCCGACAAAGGCCGGTCGGGCGTCAGGATCTTATCGGCCGGCAGGTTGGCTTCTGCCACGTAGATTTCTAGGCAGCGTTCGTAGAGCCCCGCCTTGTTGCCATAGGCGGCGTAGAGGCTAGGCGGGTTGATGCCCAGTGCCCGGGTGAGCTCGGCAACCCCTACCGCGTCGTAGCCGCGTTCGTGAAATAGATCCTTGGCAACGGCGACGCCCGCCTCTCTGTCGAAGGGGCGCCGAGGTGAGCGTTCTGCAACGCGTTCGTCAGCGCCTGATTTGGATGGTTTGCTTTTCATGTTGACGATACCGATTGACTCTTTGATTTGTAGTGATCACTATAGCATTGCTTTAGTGACTACTACAAACTGAAAGGTGATACTGTGAAACAAGACATGAAACGTAAAGTTGCTGTCGTGACCGGCGGTAGCAGTGGCATCGGGTTTGCCATCGCCAAGCGCTTGATCGATGACGGAGCCGATGTGGTGATAACGGGGAGGCGGCAGACGGTATTGGATGAAGCTGTGCAACGGTTGGGTAGCAGCGCTACAGGGATAGTGGCTGATGTCGCCAGTGCTAAGAGCTTGGCGACGCTGTATGAGTCCGTGACAAACCGCTTCGGCCGTATCGATATCCTGGTGGCCAATGCCGGTGGCGGCAGCCACGCACCGCTTGGGCAGATCACCGAGGAACAGATCGACCAGCAGCTCTCGACCAACGTTAAAGGTGTGGTGCTGACCGTTCAGGGGGCGCTGGGCTTGATGGGCTCTGGTGCTAGCATTGTGATCGTTGGTTCCTCGTCTTCAATAGACCCAGGGCCGACCATGAGCATCTACGGTGGCACCAAGGCGGCGGTGCGCAATATGGTGCGCAGTTGGGTGGCGGAACTGAAGGGAACGGGTATTCGCATCAATATCCTGAGCCCTGGGCCCACCAACACGGCTTCATTGCGCGAGGCATTCGGCGAGCACGCCGAGGAAGGCATGGCGTTTCTGACAGCCAAAAGCCCGCTGGGGCGCATCGGTGAACCTGAGGAGATTGCCTCGGTCGCGGCGTTCCTGGCCAGCGATGCCGCCAGCTATGTCAACGGGGTGGAGTTATTTGCTGATGGTGGTGCTTCACAGACATAGGGGGCGGGCACCGTCGATAGAGCCGTACAACTCCTTGCTATCCTTATCTGTCATTGGCTGATCCATGAGCCGAATATAAACCATAATCGGCTCATAATATGATCCGAATAGATGGGGCAATCGGCTCATGTATATTAGGGAACAGCGCTACTCAGGCTGGGCGCTCACAACGGTGTCTTTGCCATGCCACCACCGTGCTGAACGAACGGTAAATCAAAGTCACTTAGGTGCACGACGCTGGCTTGATGGGTGGCATCAGGCCCCGAATAAATTCGCACCATATTGACCCCTTTAGCACAAAGTTGGTGCGAATTTATGCATAGATACGTTCAACAACCCGCAGAATCTCTCATGTTTCAAGGTGGCACGATAATTGCTTTATATTTAAGTAAGTAAACAGTTACTTAACTCGCTCCATGAAGAGTGTTGTCTGAATGGGCGCAATGGCAAGGATCACACCATGAAAAAGCAATTTAAGAACATGAAGCTGAAGGCTCTCGCTTGTAGTTTCGCGTTGGGCACCTTGGTACACACCGGCATGGCGAGTGCCGATATCCATATCAAGTTCCATCATGATTTGCCTGAAGATAGTGCACAGCACCTAGCAGCTGAGCGCTTCAGGGACATGGTGGCTGAGCGTAGTGGCGGTGAGATTTCAGTAGAAATTTTCCCCAACAACACACTCGGTGATGATGTCGAAGTCACCCAACAGTTGCAGATGGGAGCTGTGGAAGCAGCGATTATTCCGACCGCCAAGCTATCGGGCTTCGTTCCCGCCATGCAGATCGTCGATCTGCCTTTCTTGTTCCCTTCTCCCGATATCGCCCACACCGTTCTTGATGGGCAGGCCGGTGATGATCTATTGGCGACTGTGGAACAGGTGGGGCTGAAGGGGGTTACTTTTTGGGAAAGTGGTTTCAAGCAATTTACCTGTGACCAACCCGTTAATGGCCCGGAAGACTTCGCAGGCCAAAAGGTACGCGTGATGCAAAGCCCTATCATCATGGAACAGTTTAAAGCGATGGGCGCTAACCCGGTACCGATTGCCTTCGGCGAAACTTACAACGCGCTGCAACAACGAATTGTCGACTGTCAGGAAAATCCGCTGGTATCGATTACACAAATGAAATTTTATGAAGTGCAGTCGGATGTGGTTATCAGCAACCACGCTTATCTAGCCTATGCATTTCTGTTTAGCCAGCGTTGGTTCGATAGCTTAAGCCCTGAGAATCAGGCGCTATTGACGGACGCTGCACGTGAAACTACCGCATTCCAGCGTGAAGAAACCGCCCGCCGCGAAACGGGTTACATTGCCACTATCGAAGCCAGTGGCACTAACGTGAGCACACTGGATGATGCACAACTGACGGCTTTCAGAGAGTCGACAGCGTCGGTGCACGATGAGTTTGCCAATGAAATTGGCGCAGATCTAATGGCGGAATTCCAGCAAGCCATTGCGGATACCGAATAGTAGCGCGTCACCCATTAAAGGGCTGATCGGTGATCCCGATAGCCCTTTCCTTCCCCCCATTGTTTTCATCGCTGGTGGAGTCCGCTATGCGCAAACTTGATCGCCTAATATCGCGTGCCGAGGAGGTTTTGATTGGCCTGCTGATTTTGTCCGCCTCGTTCATTCTTTTCGCCAACGTCATTGCACGCTACGTGTTCAACGATGGTTTTTCATGGGCTGAGGAGCTGGTGCGTTACCAAATTGTATGGATGGTGCTGCTTGGCGCGAGCGTTGCTGCGCGGCAAGGGATTCATATTGGGATCGATATTCTACGCAGGTTTAGTCCTCCCCTTATGGCGAAGTGGATAGAGTTGCTAGTTCATGCGGTTTCTATCGCTTTCTGCCTCTTCCTGGTGGTTTACGGTATCCAGTTAACTGAGCAAACCCATCGGTTCGGTCAGGTGAGCTCTGCTCTTCAGGCGCCTATGTGGATCGTTCAGTTGGCCATTCCAGTGGGCGCTCTCTTAATGGGCATTCGCTTTACCCAGCATTTCTTCCGGACGTTGCTTGGTCGAGAGCAAGCCTCTGCCCACCTTGATCAAATTGGATAAGAACATGGTCATCACCTTCCTGGTGCTATTAGCTGTTTTGATGTTAGTGGGAACGCCCATCTTTATTGCGTTGGCGGGTTCCGTCACGGTGGCAATGGGGAGTTTTAGCCATATTCCGTTGGCCATTGTTGCCGAGCGCTTGTTTGCCGGGTTGGATAAGTTTCCATTGATGGCGATACCCTTTTTTATTCTCACCGGTAGTTTGATGAGTGCGGGTGGGTTGTCACAGCGTATTATCCGCTTGGCCAACTTGTTGGTAGGACGCTTTACCGGTGGTATGGGGATGACGGCGGTATCAGCGAGTATGTTTTTTGGCGCTATTTCCGGATCGAGCCCGGCCACCGTTGTGTCGGTGGGCTCATTGCTCTATCCGGCCATGCGCAAGGAGGGATATTCCGGTCAATTTTCGATTGGCGTGCTGGTGTCTTCTGGGTCATTGGGCATCATCATTCCTCCTTCGGTAGTGATGATCGTCTACGCGGCTGTCACTGGGGTGTCCGTGGGTGCGCTGTTCATGGCGGGGGTGGGAGCCGGTTTATTATATGCCGCCTGTTTGTTGCCTTACTGTTGGTACCGCGCCAAAAAGGACGGTGTAACGCCCGTGGAGCCGCCCAGTTGGGGCGAAGTGTTAGCAGGATTCAAAGATGCTTCGTGGGGGTTAGGGGTTCCTCTCGTCGTCTTGGGTGGGATTTATCTGGGTATCTTTACGCCCACTGAAGCCGCCGCTGTATCAGTAGTATATGCCTTGTTGGTCTCAGCTCTGATTTATCGTGAGAAGAGCTTTGTAGAGTTATTCCAAAGCATGATTGAAGCGGCGACCACAACGGCTCAGGTAATGATTATTCTCGCGGCTGCCTCGGTGCTGGCGTGGTTTCTTTCCAGTAATGGGCTAGCGGCGATGTTGGCTAACGCTATCCTGTCGTTATCAGAAAATCCGTACCATATCTTCCTGCTGATCAATGTGACGGTACTGATTGCCGGCATGTTCCTCGATGCTTCCTCCATCATGGTGATTCTTGCACCCCTGTTTTACACCGTGGGCATGCGCGTTGGTATTGATCCTGTCCACTTGGGTGCAGTACTGACCGTGAATGGGGCGATTGGTATGTTTACGCCACCATTTGGCCTCAACTTGTTTGTGGCGGGCACTATCAACGGCGTCGATTACGTCCAGGCGGTACGTGGTGCATTGCCGTTTATTGGCATTGCTCTGTTTGCCTTGATACTGCTGACCTATATTCCTGCGATCAGTATGTGGCTACCCAATGTGGTGTATGGCGGCTAAACAGCCAAAATAAGGATTGTTGCAATGCCTACGAGTATAACTTCATCAGCGCTGGCGCATTCCCACAAGGGGGTGGTCACCAGTCCACACACACTGGCAACAGAAGCGGGGCTTGAAGTACTTCATAAAGGTGGCAATGCGGTTGAAGCTGCTATCACCATGGGGGCCTGTCTGGCAGTGACGTATCCGCATTTTACCGGGCTTGGCGGCGATGCCTTCATGATCATTGCGGATGCAAAGGGGGGTGTGCAAACCCTGTCAGGCATTGGCCAGGCGCCACAGGCTAAGTTGGAACTGTCTGGTCAATTGCCTGCGAGAGGGCCAGGTTCCATGTTAACGACGGCTGCCACGGTCGATACCTGGGGGCAGGCGCATGAGATTTCCCGTCAGAACTGTGGCGGCCAAATGGGCTGGGCAGCGCTGATGGAGCCAGCGATACAGCTAGCGAGGGAAGGCTTCCCGATAACGCCATCGCAGCGCTTTTGGCTTGATTTTCGTAGCGATGAGCTATCGATGATGCCAGGCGTGCGAGAGCACTTTATTCCAGGCGGGAAGATTCCCTGTGAGGGTGAAAAACTTTACCAGCCACAGCTGGCCGCTTCACTACAGTCCATTGCGACCCACGGCTACCGGGACTTCTATGAAGGGCAGTTGGGGGAGAAAATCGCCGCAGGACTGGCAGCGGCAGGGTCTCCGCTCACCGGCGCTGATCTGGCGGCTACCCGAGCACGAATAGAAACGCCGCTGTCTGTTCCTTACCGTGGTGGCGAGCTGTTGGCTCATCGCCCCCCAACCCAGGGTATGACGACACTAGAGATAATGGGTATCCTGGCGCGTTTTGACCTCTCCAGGATCGAAGAGGGCAGCGCCGATTATTACCATCTGCTGGTGGAGGCGGTAAAGCGCGCTTTCCTGGATCGTAATAGCTACCTGGCTGATCCCGACTTCGCGTCGGTGCCTTGTGAAAGGTTGTTATCGCCTGCCCATCTTGATGCTGAAGCGGCAAAAGTGGAGGCGGGGAAAGCATTGGATTGGCCCTTTGCTTATCAGCATGGCGATACAGTTTATCTGGCGGCAGCTGATCGTTTCGGTAATGCCGTCTCCATGCTGCAGACGATTTATTACGATTGGGGCAGTGGTGTCAGTGTCGGTGATACGGGGATTTTGTGGCATAACCGTGGTGCCGCATTCAGTCTTGATCCTGCTCATCCGAATGCGCTTGCCCCCGGGAAGCGTCCTTTCCATACCCTTAACCCGGGTATGTATCGTGTCGATGGAAAGCCTCGTTTACTTTACGGTACTCAAGGAGCGGATGGACAACCGCAAACCCTCGCTGCTGTGCTGACGCGCTTGATAGACTATGGCATGGATCCGCTCACAGCGCTTAAAGCGCCGCGCTTTCTACTGGGGCGAACCTTTTCCGATGGACGTGACACGCTAAAACTTGAGCAAGATGCGGGAGATGCTATTTTCGCTGAATTGACCCGGCGTGGTCATCAGATGAGCCCGCTACCCGTACAGAGTGCCCTGGCTGGCCATCCCGGCGCGGTCGTTATCGACCCGGCGAAAGGCTTTTACGCGGCTCATGACCCTCGCAGCGATGGCATCGCGTTAGGGCTATAGCACCAATAGAAACAAGGATGTGTACATGACAAAAAGCGATACGCTCGATGTGAAACAGAGTGCCCGTATCCGGGGAAAAAACCGCCGTAATGCTCATGAAACACGCGAGCGCCTGCTTCAAGCGGCGACTCAAGAGTTTTCCGAGCGCGGCTACGATGGCGCTCGCATGGAACGTATCGTGCGTGCAGCCGATTGTAATGTGCGCATGGTGTATCACTACTTCGATGACAAGGAAGGTCTTTACCTGACTGTTCTCGAACGAGTCTATGAGGAGTTGCGCGCCAAGGAGCAGGCACTCAATTTAAGCTATCTCGAGCCCGTTGCAGGTATGCGCGCGCTGGTCGAATTCACCTTCGATCATATGGCCGAGCACCCCGAGTTCACCAGCCTGGTACGCAATGAGAACCTGCTGGGTGGGCGCATGCTGCGCAAATCGAGCAAAGTCGTCCAGCAAACGACGCCGCTCGTAGGCATGATCCGGGATACCCTAAAGCGAGGGGAAGCAGCAGGGTTATTTCGCCCGGCTGTAGACCCTACCCAGCTCTACATTTCGATTCTTTCGCTAGCAATCATTCACATCAATCAACGCGACACGCTATCCATCATCTTTGAGCAGGATCTGGCTGACCCGGATTGGTTGACTGAGCGGCGTGCCCATGCGGTCGAGGTAATACTTTCCTATCTATGTGTTGAGTCCCGGGTGATTAAATAAGCGACAAGGCCTATCTGCAGGGTTCCGAATACCTCACCTACTTGCCCATCTGCTGCATAAGTTCACGACAGCAAACCAAGCCAGAGCCGCCGTCTTCCTCCGGCTGACGATTAGCCGCCCGAACGAAAGCGCTGGGAGATTGGCCAAGTACCTTGCGAAACATGCTGGAGAAAGCGGCTGGGCTGTCGTAGCCGAGTTCCAGTGCGGTTCGGGTAACGGAACTGCCAGACAGCAGCCTGGGAATAGCCGCCATCAGGCAGGCCTGTTGGCGCCATCGGCCAAAGGAGAGTCCGGTCTGCTGACGGAACAGGCGATTGAAGGTGCGCTGACTGCAATGTAACTGCCGCGCCCACTCCTCCGAAAGAGTGTGAATGCTCGGCTGGCCGAGAAACTCTCTGCACAGGCTGGCGAGTGGAAGGTCATAGGGCAGTGGCGCAAACAGTGGCAGGGCCTGAGCCTGTTCCAGTTCGTATAGGAGTAGTTGAGCCAGGGCACCGTCGCGGCCGTTTTCGTCATAGAGCGCGGGGATGTGGGCGGAAGCCAGCAGCAAGTGATGCAGGAGAGACGTCACGACCAGCACCTCACAGTTGCGTGAAGCGCGTGGCGCGACGTGGGGCTCGATATACAGGCTTCGGGTGCTCACCCCGTTCATGCGCACTTGGTGGCGCTTGCCCGCAGGTAGCCAGACGCCGCTATAGGGCGGCACCATCCAGGTACCGTCATCCGTATTGACTTCCATCATGCCGGTCATGCCATAGAGAAACTGGGCACGGCGATGGGTATGAAAGTCGAGGAGGGTACCGGGGCGGTAGTCAGTGCCGATGGCCACTATGGGCCGTGCCACATGATCCACGTCTGAAAGAGGTGTATTGAGCATTAGCGTTAACCTGGCTGAAACGCGTTGATGGTTGTCCGAATGACGAATGTCGGCCAACGCCCACCAGCATATAGTGCCTGCTGTTTGGTTTCATCAGGAGAGTGCCGGTGTATAGCGTATTGCTGCTTTGTGGCGGGTTGGCGGGAGTGACCACCGTATTGTTCGGTTTCGGTGGTGGGTTTGTGGTGGTTCCCTTGCTGTATACCCTGCTGATTTCCGTCCATGGGCCGGATAGTGGTATCGGTCAGGCGGCCATGCATATCGCGGTGGCCACCTCGACGGCGTTGATGGCGTTTGCGGCTTCCCTGTCCACATGGCACCACCATCTACGGCAGACCGTGCAGTGGCACCTGGTGCGTCCGCTGGTGGGTTATATTGCCATGGGCGCCGTGCTTGGCGCGGCAGCTGCCGTGTCGTTGAGCGGGGAGTGGGTGCGCTGGGCGTTTATCGGCTATCTGGGCATCACGATTGCGGATGCCGTTCTGCGGCCCGGTTTTCTGCATCAGTCAGGGAGTGATGTGCGTCCTATGGGGCGTGGAGTAACGGCGATGACGGGGACATTGATTGGTGCGGTGGCCGCCTTGCTGGGCGTTGGCGGCAGCGTGATGACCGTACCGCTCATGCGCCGGAGAGGCGCGAGTATGACGTCAGCCACTGCCATGGCCAATCCGTTGTCGTTGCCTATGGCGGTGAGTGGCACCGCGACGTATGTATTACTATCGGCAAATCACCCAGCGGTGGGGGCCTGGTATGCCGGTTATGTGGATCTGCGCGCCTTGCTGGTACTCGCAGTGGGCTCATGGCTCGGTATCCGTTTGGCGTCGACCTGGATCGGACGCATCCATGATCGTCTTCATGCCAGGGTGTACTTGCTATTGCTGACCATGGTGCTTGTGGTGATGGTTTTTGTTCATTGAGTGTTGCTTGCTTGGGAGATGCCTGTTTGGGAGATGTGTGGCGCTTAATATTCAGGTCGTCGCGCCGTCGAGTGAGCTTTATTTATTTAGCCAGTAGTTTCTTATGAGATCTTGTTGACATGGTTGCTAAAAGCAATTAATTATGTGCTTAAGGCAACTAACTGGAGGCCTCTTCCATGGCCGCAGAACAACGCGTGCATGAGCGAGCTGGAACGGTGCGAAGCTTCAACCGTTTCTACACACGTCAGATCGGTGTGCTGCACGAGCATCTTCTGGAAAGCCCATTCTCGCTAACGGAAGTTCGCATTCTGTATGAGCTGGCGCATCGGCCGATGCTTACCAGCTCGGATATTTGCCGGGAGCTGGGGCTCAATGCCGGTTACGTGAGCCGGGTGCTGAAAGGCTTCGAGAAGAAGGGGCTCATCACCAGGATTCCCTTGCCCTCCGATCGCCGGGCGGCGCAACTGCAATTGACTGATCATGGGCGGGAAACTTACCTGCCGTTGAGTGATGCGTCGCAGCGCGAAGTTGTTGCCATGCTCAAGCGGCTTTCGGAGCCTGAGCAACACCAGTTGATCGAGGCTATGCATCAAATCGAGAGCCTGCTTGGCGATACGAATTCGAACTACATGCTGCGCGATCCGCAGCCGGGCGATATGGGATGGATCGTCCATCGGCAGGCGGTTCTGTATGCCCAGGAGTACGGCTGGAACAGTGAATATGAAGCACTGACAGCAGACATCGTCGCCAAGTATCTGCGTGATTATGACCCGCAATGGGAACGGTGCTGGGTCGTCGAGAAGCAGGGAAGCGTCGTTGGCTCCGTGTTCATCGTTAGGGAAGACGAAGCGACCGCAAAGCTGCGGTTACTCTATGTCGATCCCTGCGCCCGAGGCCTTGGAATAGGTGGCCGTCTCGTCGATGAATGCCTAAGATTCGCCCGCCAAGCTGGCTACAAAAAAATCATCTTGTGGACCAACAGCGTTCTTATTGGTGCGCGAAAAATCTACGAAAGGGCGGGTTTCGAACTGGTTGAGGAAACGCCCCATCACAGCTTCGGTAAGGATCTTGTCGGTCAGGTTTGGAGCCGTGAGCTGTAGTGCCCACGCTGTGAGGCATCGCTCTGCCTAGGCAACGGCCGTGTACCGGACAGCAGAGGGGCGATAAATGACGGTTCTGTGGATACTTGTCTGCAGGGCCTTGCCTATTCTAAGTGGCTTCCCCCCACAGCCCAGCTAGAGGCCCGCCTACCGGAGAATTCTCGGGTAAGGCCACGGCAGCCACTCGTTCTTGTGCCGCCGCAAGCTGTGCGGTGGCGCCGTGCTCTATTTCCGGCTTTTGGCCGGGTGGGTAGGCGCCTACCATGCAGAAATCGTCGTCCGCCTCCAGGCTGGCATGCCCAACCCCCGCTGGCAGCACCAGTACATCGCCTGGGTAAAGCATCAGCTCTTGACCGTTAGGGCCGCCCAGCCGTGCCCGGGCCTGTCCACGGAAGATACCCAGTGCTTCATGGGCGGTGGAGTGAAAGTGGTCAAAGTCATACAGATGGTAGCGCCACGCAGGTGGCCAGCCGTGGCGCTTGAACATGCTTTCAAAGGCATCGGCCCGCTCCTGTGCATTGCTGATATCGAGAACCTGACGATAAATCAGCACTGGTAGAGGGGAGTTGGGGTAGCCGGTCGCTGCATCGCTGTCGAGATGAAGTCGCTCTGGCTGGGGGGTAGACATCCTTGCCTCCTCATTTCTCGTTGGGGTGTGCTTTCAGCATGTTTTTAAGAATAGTTTTTAATGCATAGCCGAGCAAACCGATAACAAACTGGCAGTGTGTTTCGTCGATTACCGCCCAGCAGCCCATCCCTCATTTTCTATTCGATTGCCTTGATAGCATCAGTCGGTATCATATCGTGGGTGTTGTCCATCATTACGCCCTTTTATCGCGAGCTTCTATGACCCAATCTAAAACGCCTTTCATTGTGGTGCTGAGTCTGGCAATGACCATGATGCTGGGCCCGTTTTCCATGGATACGTACCTGCCGGCTTTTCCGGTTATCGGCGAATCGCTGGGGATTTCTCAGCAGGCGGTATCGCTGAGCGTTTCAGTATATGTACTCGCGTTGGCGTTGGGGCAGCTAATCGGCGGTGCGCTTTCAGACCGCTTCGGTCGCCAGCGGGTGCTGATGAGCGGGCTGGCGATTTTTGCGCTCTCAAGCATCGTCATTGGTATGGCGGATTCTTTGAACACCCTGCTCGGCGGGCGGGCCGTTCAGGCCCTTGGCGCCGGTTTTACTCTGGTATCTGTGCCAGCGCTGGTGCGCGACAGAGTGGCGGGCCGCGACGCCGCGAAATTGTTCTCGATGATGGGTTTTATCATGGTGCTGGCGCCTGGCATCGCGCCAAGCGTGGGCAGCGCGATTCTGGCGCTGGGTTCCTGGCACGATATCTTTTTCGTCCTGGCGGTATACGCGGTGCTGCTGGTGCCGTTGCTGGTGCGGGTGATTTTTACCGGCACGGGCAAGGTGTCGCGTGCGAAGAGCCCTAAGATGAGCCTGCTGGCGCGTTACAAGCTGGTACTGTCGACAAAGCCGGCCTTGCCGTTCATCGTTTGGCAGGCCGCTTCTTTTTCTACCCTGATGATGTTCATCACCTATGCGTCATTTATCTATCAGGGGCATTTCGGCCAGTCGCCTTCAAGCTTTTCGATGCTGTTTGCGGCGAATATCGTCGCGATGCTTATCTTCAACATTCTCAATCGAGTGTTGCTTTCCAGGTTACCGTCACTGCGTATCCTGCAGTTGGCAACGGGCTGTCAGGCAGTGGGCATACTATTGCTGGTGATGGCTGCCTTTATGGATTGGTCGCTTTACGCCTTCCTCGCCGCCATGATGCTGACCATCGGCTCGATAGGGGCGATCTCGCCGAATATTCAGGCCTGCTTTTTGGAGTTCTTTCCCACCAGTGGCGGGACAGCCGCAGCGCTTCTGGGCGCAGCCCAGTTCGGTGTTGCCGGGCTGCTGAGCGCATTGTCTGCCATGTTGCCGCATACGCTTGAAGCGGTCATTCTGGCCATGGCCGCCTGTGGGTCGGTGGCGTATCTGATGCTTGCCCGCTCTATCATCAAAGGGCGTGCCGCTGTCGAAGCACCCTAGGTCAGGCCCTACTCACTTATTGCTAAAAGACCCTTGCCAAAAGCCTCGTGTTATTCAAAACACGGGGCTTTTTTATTTCGTGAGCATGCGTCGTTGGCGGTGTGGATTCCGCCATGCCGCCCGAGCGGTATCATCATCGGCTTGCCGGTGACGGGGTCTTCGATGACCCTGCTTTCCAGGCCAAATACCTCGCATACCATCTGTTCGGTCAGAATCTCTTCCGGTGTGCCTACTGCGTACACCTTGCCGTTGGCCATGGCGACGAGCCTGTCGGCGTAGCGGGCGGCTAGGTTGAGTTCGTGGAGCACCATCACGATAGTGGTGCCGCGCTGCCGGTTTAGGTCGGTGAGAAGGTCGAGCACGTCGACCTGGTGGTTGATATCCAGAAAGGTGGTGGGCTCATCCAGCAGCAGCACCTTGGTTTGCTGGGCAAGCGCCATGGCGATCCACACCCGCTGGCGCTGCCCGCCGGAAAGCTCGTCCACGTGGCGTTCGGCCAGCTCGCTCAGGTGGGTGGCGGCCAGGGCATCGGCGACGGCGGCTTCATCAGCCGAACTCCAGCGCTTGAACAGCCCCTGGTGTGGGTGGCGGCCCCGGCTGACCAGATCGAGCACGCTAATGCCTTCCGGGGCGATGGGCGATTGGGGTAGAAAACCTAACTGCTGCGCTAGTCGGCGGGTGGGTAGTTGGTGAATGGCGTGACCCTCCAGCAGCACACTGCCCTGCGTGGGCGTCAGTAGCCGTGAAAGTACGCGCAAAAGCGTCGATTTTCCGCAGGCGTTGGCGCCCACAATGGCGGTGGTCTGGCCGGCAGGCACGTTTAGGCTAACGTCATCCAGAATGGTGCGTTCCCCATAGCCTGCCACCAGGCCTTGGGCGAGTAGTGAGCAAGCGCTCATAGGGTGCCTCGGGTTTTATTGTCGCGAATGATCAGATAAACGAGATAAGGTGCGCCTAATACGCCGGTCACGATGCCTACTGGGTAGCGGGCGGGCAGCAGGAACTGCCCGACATAATCCCCGAACAGTACCAGCAGAGCACCCACCAGCGCGGCGGGCACCAGCAGCGAGCCGTTGCGGCCCATCAGGCGCGCCGCAATGGGGCCGGAAAGGAACGCCACAAAGGCCACCGGGCCGGAAACGGCGGTGGCAAACGCCACCAGTGCCACAGCGGTGATGACCACGACAACTCGCGTAATAGCCAGGCGAACCCCCAGCCCGGCGGCAAGGTCGTCACCCATGTGCAGGGTTTCAAGGTCTCGGCGGCGGCTCAATAGCAGCCCGCCGAACAGGAGCAGGGCGACCAACAGCGGCAGCGCTTGATCCAGCTGAGCGCCGTTGACGCTGCCAGTGAGCCAGCGCAGGGCTTCTTGTAGCGTCCAACTTGGCGCGCGCATTAAAAGATAGGCGGTAATACTTTGCAGCATCGCGGCCAGGCCAATGCCGATCAGAATCAGTCGCCCGCCGGTCACGCCTTGGCGCCAGGAGAGCGTGTAGATCAACAGCGCCACGCCCAGCCCGGCAGCAATTGCCACCATCGAAACCGCCGGGCCGCTCAGCGAGAGTACCACGATGGCAAACACTGCCCCGGTGCTGGCCCCGGTGCTGATGCCAATGATATCCGGGCTTGCCAGCGGGTTGCGCAGCAGAGTCTGAAAGGCGATGCCGCCCAGGCCAAAGCAGGCGCCTA
This sequence comes from Vreelandella sedimenti, assembly GCF_013416325.1. Lineage (GTDB taxonomy): Bacteria > Pseudomonadota > Gammaproteobacteria > Pseudomonadales > Halomonadaceae > Vreelandella > Vreelandella sedimenti. The sequence continues at coordinate 182,835 of NZ_JACCGK010000010.1, read as the reverse complement.
CCAGCACTGAAATCACCGCTCTGGGCAGACGCAGCTCACGCACGGTGAAACCAGCACCCGGTACTTCCGCACCGCCAAGTACGTGTAGTACCGTGGTTAGCGGCGTGAAGGACTGCCCCAGCATCAGGGTTAACAGCACACCTGCAAGCAGGCAGGTGCTAAGCACTGCAATCATGCGAGTACGGTGCTTAGCGTTCGTCCTTCTAATATGTCGGAAGTGGCTGATCACGCTGAGGGGCGGCTGGTTCATAGCGAGCCTACCTTGCGGTTGCGCACTATCCAGATAAACACCGGCGCGCCGACAAAGGCAGTCACGATGCCCACATCCAGCTCGGATGGGTGGGCCACCAGCCGTCCGGCCACGTCTGAAAACGTCAGCAGTACGGCACCACCCAGAGCAGAGAAGGGGAGCAGCCAGCGGTAATCGCCGCCCGCTAGCAGGCGGCAGGCGTGGGGTACGACCAGCCCCACAAAGCCAATCGGGCCGCACACCGCAGTAATCGGGCCGCACAACAGTACCGCCCCCACTGCCGACATGGCCCTGGCCACGGCTACCTTTTCACCCAGCCCTGCGGCGGTATCATCGCCCAGTGCCAGCATATTGAGCTTGCGCGCGGCGAGCAGGGTGATGACAAACCCCGTCACCAGAAAGGGTAGCACCGGAAGAAGCTGCTCATAGGTTGCGCCACCCACACCACCCACTAACCAGGATTGCACCAACCCACCGATATCACCCCTTGGAAGTACCACGGCGGTAGTAAGCGAGCTAAGTGCAGCGGTGATGGCGGCACCTGCCAATGCCAGCCTGAGCGGCGTGGCGCCGCCCTGGCCGAGGCTGGCAATCGCGTAAACCGCACAGGCCGAGATAGCGGCGCCAGCAATGGCTGTCCAGATGTAGCTGGTCGTCTCGTCGATACCGAACCAGGCAATGCCAATCACCACTGCTAATGCTGCACCGGCGTTAACGCCCAGAAGGCCGGGATCGGCCAGCGGGTTGCGGGTCAGGCCCTGCATGACCCCGCCAGAAACCCCCAGGGCGGCTCCGGCCAGCATGGCAAGTAACGTACGCGGCAGGCGGCTGGACACGGCGGCGTCGCCAATGGTTTCTACCTGGCCGCTCAGCGCGGCGACGATTTCCGGCCAGCCCACTTCTCGGACGCCGAACGCCACAGAGAGCGTGGCGGCAAGGCCAAGCAGAACAAACAGCGCTGCGCCGCCAGACAACCGACGGGCAGCGTTGCGTTTGGTACGAAGAGCGACTGAGCGATTAACGCTTGAGCCAGACGCCGGGCCGCTACTGTTGTGACTTGCGTGCGGCTTCTGAGAGCAGGTCTGCATAATCGTCCAGTAACCATGAAATCGACATGGGGGTAGGGTTGGCTGCTGTGCCTAGCGGGGTATTGCCGAGCATGACAATGGCGCCGTTTTCTACCACCGGCAGGCGGGAGGTAAGCGGGTGCGCGTTGAGCTGATCGATCAGCGGCTGACCACCGTAGGTGACGAGAATATCCACATCGTTGAGCTCATCAATCAGTTCAGAGCTGATTTCGCCAGCGAATTTGCCGGGAGTGGAGTTCTGCTTGACGACCTCAGGCGAGGCCAGCCCCAGGTCATGGAAAAACCGCACCCGCGCGTCGTTGTCGGTGTAGAACGAAATGCGTCCCAGGTTGGTGGGGTCAAGGTGGGTCACGAACATGGCCGTCTTGCCCGCCAGCTCTGGGTGGTTTGCGGCGGTGTCGGCAATCTGCGCCTCGATTTGCTCGATGAGCGCCTGGCCTTCCTCCGCCATTCCTGTCCCTGCGCTATTCAATTGGATCATATCGCGCCAGTCGGTCGCCCAAGGGCCTTGGGGATAGGCTACCACCGGGGCTATCTGACTCAGGGTGGTGTAGTCCGCCTGGCTAAGCCCCGAGTAGGCCGCCAGAATCACATCGGGCTGGCTGGCAGCCACGGCTTCAAAATCAATCCCATCGCCTTCGTCGAACAGGGCTGGGGGCGCGGTTCCCAGTTCGCCAAGCCGGGCTTCCACCCAGGGCAGCAGCCCGTTGCCGTTGTCGTCGCCAAAGTTGGCAGCCGCAAATCCGACCGGTACCACGCCAAGCGCCAGCGGCACTTCGTGATTGGCCCAGGCCACGGTCGCTACCCGCTCGGGTTTCTCGGAAAGCACCGTGGTGCCTAGGGCATGTTCGATTTCAAGGGGATACGGCTGCGCGTTAACGGTCACAGCGCTGAGACTGCACGCAGCGATAAGCGCCACGCAAGTGGCCAGACGTTGATGGAGCGATGCCATCGCTTCCTCCGAAAGCTTGAGTCTTTGAAATGGCTCTTTGCTAACGCCTTTTGAAACCGCTCTTTGAAAATAGCGTGCCCCACCGAGAGGTAAGTTCGCGATGTAGATGGGGTTGGCAAGCGGATCAGGTAGCGCATGGTGTGTTGCCAGTACAGTCAGTTATTAAAATAAATGATTATGATTGACATTAGCACTATTGACTCGGTGATGCTAGCTTTGGATACTCTTCCTGCTTTTCAAAAGAAAGCCATAAGGCGAGCAGGGCAGGTTTATTCATTTCAAGGGATCTTCAACATGACTGATAGCAGCAGCACCGTCCGGCGCAACGCAAGTTGGTTACGGTGGCAGCAGACCACTACCGCCATTCTGTGCGGCACGACGCTGGTGACTATTCCCATGATCGGGAACGCCCAGGAGACCGGCGAAAGTAGTGAAGATAATGAGGGCTATCGCCTTGCTCCCATTATCGTCAATGCTCAGGCCTACGCTGATGATGATGCCAACTCGATAGTGGCCCAAGAGTTATGGGTCGGTGGTAAGGTGGCCACCAGTATCCTTGATACCCCCGCTTCCGTGTCGGTCGTCACTGAGAAGGAGATTGAGCAGCGCAACGCCTCTACCACCGAGGAAGTGCTGCAATATACGCCAGGCGTCCTCACTGATTATTACGGCACCGATGACCGTAACGACTATTTTAAAATTCGCGGTTTCCAGGCCACCACCTACCGTGACGGGCTGACACTAGGCTCAATGCGCGGTGTACGTGAGGAGCCTTACGCCTACGAACGCGTTGAGGTGTTGCGTGGCGCCAACTCCACCCTGTTTGGCCCAGCGGATCCGGGTGGTTCGGTCAACTTCGTGAGCAAACGACCACGGTTTGAGCGTTTTGGGGAGGGCTATCTCTCTTACGGCTCGTTTGACGCAAAAGAGGCCGGTGTTGATGTGGGTGATACGCTGAACGCTGACGAGACAGTTGCCTACCGTTTCACCGGCACCATTAGGGACAGTGACCGCGAATACGATCACTCCAAAGACAACAACGGCTTCCTGATGGGGGGCCTGACCTGGGAGCCGACGGCGTACACCTCCGCAAGTGTTATCTTCGATTACCTGAAGCGTGACGACACCCCTAACAGCGGCGGTTATCCACTCGACCGGGAGTACGATCGCAGCGAGTTCTTTGGTGAGCCTGATTTTAATTATCACGATGTCGAGCGTACCAGCCTTACCGGGCAGCTCACCCATGATTTCAACAACGGGCTGACGCTGCGGGGTAATCTGCGCTATAGCGACCTGACCGATGACTTCGGCTACGTTTATATCACTGACTCTGCGGCACGAGTTGGCAGCGTGGTGGATCGCGACTACTTTGGCTCCGACAGCGAAGCCCAGGAGTTGATCGGTAACGCTATCCTGCAATACGACGCTCGCTTTGATCAGGTCGATAGCAGCACGCTCGTAGGTGTCGAGTATCGCGATGCCTCAACCGAAGACCGTTCGTTTTACGGGGATGCGACCTCCATTGATATCGCAAATCCCGTCTTTAGCGGTGCACCGAGTAGCCTGAACGTCTATAGCAGCAACAAGCAGGACTTCACCACCGAGTCGGTCTTCCTGACCCAGAATTTGTCTTTCTATGACCGATTCATCGTGACAGCAGGCGTGCGCAACGACGCTCTGGATATCTCCAGCACCAACATGGCTGGTGACACCGATTCAGACGACTACTCGGAAACCTCCGTTCGCGGGGCGTTGACCTATCGCGTCACCGACGAAATTTCCACCTATGTCAGCATGGTGGAGTCGGTCGCACCACCCACGGTTGGCGTCGATCCTGAACGGGGCGAACAGTACGAAATTGGTGCGAAATACGCTCCCTTTGGTACGAATGCGCTATTTTCTGCGGCCATCTATGACCTAACCAGGGATGACGTCACCATCGCGGTTGTACAGGACAATGGCGTTATCGAGCGGGAAACCGTGGGTGAATCCCGCGTGCGGGGTCTTGATCTGGAGGCCAAGGCTGAGTTGACCGATAGCCTTAGCGTGGCCGGTGGTTACTCCTATATGGAGTCGGAAGTGGTGCGCGACAGTAACGCATCCAGAGAAGGTAACGAGTTCGCCGCAGCACCCAAGCATACGGCGTCGCTGTGGGGCTACTATACCTTGCCAAGCCAGGATATGAGTGTTGGCCTCGGCGCCCGTTACATCGGCTCCTACTACTTTGATGCCGCCAATACGTCAAAAAGCAGTGCGGCAACGCTCTTCGACGCTGCCTTCAGCTACCAGCTCACCAAAGACGCCGACCTAGCCGTCAACGTCAGCAACTTGCTCGACGAGCAGCACGTGGTCGGTTCCAGCACGGCCGATTACTATAATCCGGGGCGTGAAATAAGCGCGAAAGTGAGCTATCGCTGGTGATGTAATTCCGCCTATATCCCAGAGGTAAAGTAACGGCAAAACGCCCCGACTTGAACATTCAAAGCGGGGCGTTTTTGGTATTTAGACCTCTGTTAGTCCATCAACGATAAAAACGCGGTAGTCGGCACCTTGGAAGCGATGCTTGCGGGCTTCCTGGTAGGCGGGGCTTTGGTACCAGGCGCGGGCGGCAGCCATGTCCGGGAAGCGCAGAATCACCGCACCTTCCATAGCGCTACCTTCAAGCACTTCAATATCACCATAAAAAGCGAGCGGTTGCGGATCGTGGCCTTCGCGAGCGGCTTTTGCCTTTTCGCCGTAACGCTCCATTTCCTGGGCGTCGTGAGTGTGTTCTCGAGTCAGTACGACATAAGCGGGCATTAAATTATCCTTACGTAACCATTAAAAAGCAGCTAGAGCATATCATTAGCTCAAAGCTGAACTGCATGAGAAAAGCACAATCGACCGCTACTCGGCTTTTGTAGGGCCATTGGCAGCGATACTTAGCGTTTGTTCACTCGTGGGGACTACCACAGCTGCGGTTTCCAGCCGTCTTTTTTCCAGTGCCGCCAAGGCGATTTTATAGCAATCGTCGATATGGCTGTTACCCATGTACTTCATGGCTGTAAAGCTAATGCTGCCTGCCACGACGCTGCCTACGAAGGGGACGAACTTAGCGACCCCCTTTGCTGCTACCTTGCCAGCCATCTTATTTAGCAATACCACGATAAGCTTTCTGGTGATGTATTTGCCTGCCATCTTGCTGCCGGTATTGGAAATGACCGTCATCACAAAAAGCTTGGATTCTGTATCCAGGCTGTCGATCTGTTCAGGCGTTAAGCCAAATTTTTCATTAATTTTGGGAATTAACCGCATCAATATGGCGACGTCTGAGCCAATATCTAAGCCCGGTATGGGGATAACCGCAGTGCCAGCTGACAGGCTTGAACTCTTGGTGACCATCGAATGACACGCTTTTCTTATCGCTTCGAGCTCTTCGAATGATTCGATCATATAACGTCCTTGTTAGCTCAAATGGAAAAGGCGGCAGTCTAAGCGACTGCCGCCTTCCTTGACGCTGTTGGTAAAGCGTTTTACTCGTTACCTTCATAGGTCACGCGCCAAACGGCGTTCGTCAGGTCATCGGCGATGATAAGGGCGCCGTCAGGGTCGATAGTGACCCCAACCGGGCGGCCGCGGGTTTTACCGTCGTCGGTAAGAAAGCCTGAGACAAAGTCAATCGGGTCACCATCGGGTTCACCGTTGCTGAAGGGCACAAAAACAACTTTATACCCCACAGGGTCATTGCGGTTCCAACTGCCGTGTTCGCCGATAAACACGCCTTCCGCGAATTCGTCGCCCATTTCAGGAATGGAAAAGGCGAGCCCTAACGGCGCTACGTGCGAACCCAGACCGTAATCGGGCGCTATCGCCGATTCCACCTTGTCAGGGTTCTGTGGGCGAACGCGTGGGTCGACATGCTGTCCCCAATAGCTGTAAGGCCAGCCATAAAAGCCACCTTCCTGTACGGTCGTGAGGTAGTCAGGAACCAAGTTGGGCCCCAGTTCATCCCGCTCGTTGACCACTGCCCATAGCTGGCCTGTATCCGGCTGAATGGTGAGCGCTGTAGGATTGCGTAGGCCAGAGGCGTAAGGCCGGTGCATACCGGTTTCGGTATCAATTTCCCAGACCTCAGCCCGATTAACTTCCGCAGCCATACCACGCTCGGTGATGTTGCTGTTGGAGCCAATACCCACATACAAGAAGTCACCGTCGGCGCTGGCGGTCATCGCTTTCGTCCAGTGGTGATTGATTTCAGAAGGTAGTTTGGTAATCTCTTCCGGCGGCCCACTGGCTTCGGTTTGGCCTTCCTCGTAATCAAAGCGTACGAGTGCATCCTGGTTAGCTACATAGAGATTGTTATCAACTAATGCCAGCCCATAGGGGGCATTGAGATTTTCGGCAAACACTGACTGCTCGTAACTGCCATCGCCATTTTCATCGCGCAGTAGAGTTAAGCGATTGCCGCTCTCAACAGAAGTGGTGCCCTGGCTTTTTATATAACCCGCAATAAAGTCTTTTGGCCTCAGCCTCAGCCTCGGCGCGTTGCCGCCACTACCTTCAGCTACCAGGATATCGCCGTTTGGCAGTACCAGCGTTTGGCGCGGCACTTTAAGGTCGGTAGCAATGGCCGTAATGGCATAACCATCAGGGACGGTGGGTAGCTGGTCACCCCATTCAGTGGGCTCCGGCACTGTCATGTCGGGCAAGAGCCCGCGCTGGGGTTCTGGCAGTGTGGGGTTAGCCCCGTATTGTTGAGCATTTTGAGCGTTGGCGCTACCTGCCAACAGTAGAGCCGATAGGGGTGCAGCATAAAGGCTGGTAAGTTTCATGACTTACCCCCGGTGCCAAGGCGAGAAAAGCCCACCCAAGTGGCCGTGCCCGCCAGCAATACAACGACGATCGAGAGAGCAAAACCGGCAGGCATCATGGCCCAGGCGTCCCGGGCATGGGCCAACGCATTAACCAAGGCAAGTATCCAGGTAAGCAGTAGGAGCGCTGGATAAATCATAAGTGCGAGGTTGCGATCTGCGGCGCGAAAGAAGCCGACAATCGAGCATAAAAACGCCAGACCTGTAAAAACCAGCCCGCCTACGTTTAGCCAGGAGGCAAAAGTAGCCCACTGGATGTGGTAGCTCGTTGAGTACGCGTAATCGCACAACATGGCGCCAACAAAGAGAGGAAGAGTTCCGACAAGTAGTACAGTGTGAAGCGGATGCAGTCCGCGACGATAAGTGTGTTCACTAGAGGCTTTCACGGCAAACTCCTTATGCTGTTCAAGCGAATTGGTTTGCCTGGGGTGGCGTGAGCCAAGCGTCTCAAACCATCCCAGGCGACGACGTCATTTTCGTTAGGGCGAAGTATAGTCGACGATTTGGAGCTTGCCCAAAGTGAAGCAAGTAGGCGGTAGTGATATTGAGTTTCCCATGCCGGTTGCGCGGAAGAGGGCGCCTAGTTTGCCGCCCTACGGGCCTACATCCGATCCGCCTTTGCTGCAACCCTGAAGAGATCGCAGAGACGGTCTGCTTCCTCATCAACGCGTACCGCATGTCGGTAGCTCCCTTGTCGCCCAGTACCTCGCTCATATTATGCTTGTCCAGGCGTTAAGGCTGTATGTGGCTGAACTGGCAGAGGAAGGGGCGGGATGGTTTTTTGGTGTAGCGGACAAGCAGTTGGGGCTGGCCATTAATGCAATTCATGCTGAGCCTGCATATCGCTGGACACTACCGTCATTGGCCGAACGCGCCTGGATGTCTCGTTCGGCCTTTGCTCAAAAATGCAAAGAGATAATTGGGTCATCACCCAGGGAATATGTGACGCACTGGCGTATGCTTCTTGCGGTGGATAGGTTAAAGAATTCCAGTGATCCTGTTTCCGTTATATCACCCTCCCTTGACTGCCCGAAAGCGCGTTCAGCACCGCTTTCAAACGTGTCATGGGAGCTCCGCCACGGCAGTATCGTGGCACGCTCTTCAATTCTGAGCACGGTTTAGTTGGAGGGGGAACTGCTTAGCAGATTTTTCGAAATTCGCTCTCGGGTTTACGCCTAAGCATTTATAAATGGCCAGTTTGTCATCTGACCTTTAACATGACTATTAAGAAATGTTTTATACCAACAAATATATAACGACGAGAACCCCAGTACCTGCCACTCCAATTGTATTGGTGAACTCTATTATCTCATCCTCAGTATAACTCAACAGCCAAACTGTAGTGCCTTTAGTTTTAATTTGTGAAAATATCAAGGTCGTAGAACTAGCTTCAACGCTGAAGACGGCAATGATGATTTCAATTGATTCTGCATTAAACAGAATCATGGGTAACGCCAAAAAAGAAGTTAAAGAGAGTGTTATGCGTAGCGTAAAATACTGTAAATAGCTTAACGTTCCAGGATTTTTCGACAGCCAGATGTCTGAAAATAATGTTTGTCGCTCCACGCTAAACTTTTGAAAAAAGCACTTGGAGTGTGAAGGTTCAGTTACAAGCATGTCGTTACTCTCTTTTTGAACGACCGTTTAGGCGGGCTGTGCGGTGTTTAACGAGCAGCGTTATTATTTTGTGTGTTACGGTCATTTAGCTGTTTAAGGCAAAACCCGGCAGTACTGCCTCAGCCTCGATAGCGATCAGCCATTCCGGTTCGGCAAGGCCGTACACAATCAACCAAGTAGCAGCTGGCGGTGCGATGGGGAAGCGATGCTTCAACGCTTCTGTTACCGCATGCTGGTCGTAGCGAGCGGCTTCGGCTAAGTAGATTCTCAGCATCACTACCCGTAAGAGATCGCCACCGAGGCTCGATAGTAACCGTTCGATATTATCCAGTGCCGCCTCTGTCTGCTCGGGAAGTTCGGGGCCCGCCAGCTCTCCTGTGTTATCCACCCCAACCTGGCTAGACATCAATACACGAGAGCCTCCCTGAACTAATACGGCTTGGCTATGACCTTCGATCAAGGTATCGGTCAGGTTGGACGGATTTAAGGGTTTGCGTCTTAAAATTTGCATTACAACCTCCTTCCTCAGCTCATAGGTTCGCTTGCAAGAATTATTGATCGGTCAATCGTGCGTGATGCTCTGTTGGGTTAGTAATTATCGCTAGTTGACAATATCGGCCTACTTTACTTTCTCGTTTCTTACTGAAAGTACGTTTGCATCAAAACGGTCTCTAGCGAAGAGTGCGCAAGCATCCCACTTAAAGCAGGCCTGCCGTGAGCGCCTTGAGTGTGGCTGCAGCACGTGTGGCACAGTTTAGTTTTCGGAAAACACTCTCAACATGGGTACCGACGGAGCTGGGGCTGATACCCCGAGCGCGGGCGGTTTCTTTATTACTCGCACCATTGATAACCAGCCTGGAGACGTTGTGCTGGTTGACCACTCCTGGGGTGGCTGGCGATGACCGAGGCGGGGAACCACCCATACCATTGCCTTTTCAAATGACCTTGGGTGGGCATTCATCTTGACGGTGGTACACTCGTTCGTTGGTAATATTTTCGCTGGAATCGCTTTCACTGGCCTCATTTTCTTTGCATAAAGTCATGATCAACCCGGGATGAGCGTTATGGGCCGAAAGCTCCCAACCGTGCGCCATGGCAATCTCCTGGCAGATGGCCAGCCCTAAGCCTGCTCCATGGTCGCGCCGATGCGCCCCACGCCAGAAGCGTGAGAACAGCAGGGCCAATTGCTCTGGTTCGACGCCTGGGCCACGGTCACGCACAGTTATTATATTTTCCTGGATCTCCATGCTGACGAGAGTCTGCTCGGGTGCATGCTGAATAGCGTTCTCCAGCAAGTTCTTGAGCAGGGTGAAGCATGCCCCGCGATCAGCTTTCCATGTCACCCCTTGATCCGCGGCAAGCACCGTTAAATGCACGTCGGCGGATTCAGCCATACGCTGCAAGTAGGTGGAGGTTTCGTGGGCGATATCCTGCATCCGAACTACGGTAAACTGGTAGCTGTGCGCCTCGCTCGCTTCGGCCAGAAGTAGCAGTTGTTGCACCTGCCGCGTCATGTATTCGACATCGCTCAATAAGGCCTCGCGATCATTCCGGCCCTTCTCAAGCAACTCAACCTGCCCGCGGATCAACGCCAGTGGTGTTTTTAACTCGTGTGCTGCATGGCCGAGAAACTCCTGCTGTAGGCGATAACCTCGCTCAAGGCGTTCCAGGGCGTGATTGAAGCTATCCACCAGTGGCGCAATCTCCGCGGGCACCGCGTCCGTATTCAGTCGGGCGTTGATGGAGCGCGGCGAGATGGCCGCCGCGGACTCAGATACGTCTCGCAATGGCTTGAGGGTGTAGCGCAGGGTAATATAGGCGCATAACCCGAAGGCGACGAACAGCACGATTCCGAACACCGCCACGGCAGCGACCACCTGTGGAAAGGCCACGGTATAGACGACATCGAGGAACCTCGCACTGACCGCGAATTGCAGATACCACCTTCGCCCCTCATGCTCGAGGGGCTGCGTGGCGCCGTAGAAGGTTTTTCCCTCATGCTCGAAGGTGAAGTTGCCGCGTGCCAGCCGAACAAGATCGCCGTCGGCCGGCCAAAACTCCTCTCCTGAGCTCGAAAAGACGGCCACGTTTCCGGCTTCATCCAGAATCCGGTAAGCCGTTTCGCGCTGCGGACCCTCGTACAGCCAGGCGCGGTCTTCCAGACTCGAGTCGAAGCCGATGGGCCCGCCACGGCTGTCGAACTCGATATTGTCCACCAGCCCCTCGGCGGCGTCGGCCAGGTCCATCCGCGCCAATACATTGCTCTGCAGCAACGCAGTCGCCGCTATCACCAACAGCATGATGCTGAACACCATGCCCGCCACATAGGCCAACAGGATCTTCAACCTTAGACTATTTAGTGTTATCCGCTTGACGAAGCGCATATCCCATTCCTCTGACGTTGGCGATCTGCTGGCGCGAGCCGACAGCAAGCAGCTTGCGGCGTAAACGGTGCAGGGCTACATCCAAGGCGTTCGGTGTTACCGCCTCGCTTAGGCCCCAGGCCGCCGCCTCCAGCGCGCTGCGGCGTACTACTTCATCGTGCTTGTAGAGAAGTAGCTGCATAATATGCAGCTCCGCCGGGGCAAGGGTAATACTCTCGTTTCCGCTGAACAGAACGCCGCTTTCCGTATGCAGTCTAAGGTCGCCGTGAATGGGGTCGATTGAATGGAATTCCGCAGGGCGGCGTAGCAAGGCACGGACACGTGCCACCATCTCATCCATGGCAAACGGCTTGGGAAGGTAGTCGTCGGCACCGGCTTCGAGGCCTTCTAGCCTGTCATGCAGCGCATCGCGTGCCGTTAACACCAGGCAGGGCACGCTAAGGCCCGCGTTGCGCAACTTCTTGAGCAATAGCAGCCCATCGCCATCCGGCAAGCCACGATCTAGTACCAGTGCCTGGTAGGGCATCTGCTGAACGGCAGCCCAAGCCGAATCAATGCGGTCGACCACATCAACGCCGATACCGGCGTCCACCAGCCCTTTGCACATCAAGTGGGCTAGCCGGTCATGATCCTCGATCAGCAGTATGCGGCTCATCAGAAGTGGTACATGTAGCCGAGTAGAACACGGTTGATAGTTGAGTCATCCACCAGTGGGCTATCCTTGGTCTCGGAGGCGAGGGTCGTTGCCTGAACGTCAAACATTATGGAGTGGTGGTTGTTGAATCTGTAGACACTTTGCAAGCCTATTTCGGCACTGACGCTAGACTCCCCCTGATATTCGGGCCGGCCGGGCCGAGCTTCATTTGATCGTACCCCATAATAGTAATCGACATAATTGTCATCATGCCATGTAGCGCCGATGTGTGGTGTTAGCGTCAAGTGCGCGCCCATTTGCCATGATCTGTCCAAGCCTAGGTTGAGGCGTTGCCCTTTGCTATTGCTGGCAACGTCGTGCGTCCAATCGGCACTTACATTGGCGATGCTGGTCTGCCACTCCACTTTTGCGCCCGCCCAGAGTCCGCTTTCGCGCTCCTCCATGCCTTCCAGCACCCAAGAGTCGCCGGGTTCGTAACCTGAACCGTCCCAACGGCCAATAAGGCTGAAATTGATCTGGTTCGACTCGCTGAGTGTCAGATCAGGCAGTTTGGCTTCCAGCGTTGTCCCGAAGAACCGCACGTAGCGGTTCTCGACATACAACAAAGGAAGGGCGGTGTTATCGCGATCCACATCGGTATAGGGCTCTTGACTGCTAACGGCGCCTACCCCCAACCCCCAGGTAGTTTCGTCTGAGTTAGCTTCGTCGGCGAACGCCACCGGAGAAGCAATAACAAGACCACTGATAAACGCGGTTGTCGCCAATCTCATAGAGGTGAGATGGCCCTTCAGCAATAGCGATTGATGAGAACCCATGGGTGCACTCCTAGCATGTTGTGTAGGGGGAAAGTGCTATCATCAGAAGGGTTTTCTTACGCGTTTCTTACTGTCGCCTGATTTGATGCAAAGGTTATTTAAGGTGCTGAGGGTGTTGATAAGTGTGGCTTCGGTGCAGACTTCATCTGTGGCCGCTCCGCCATGATGCGCGCAAGGCGCTCTAGGGCCAGTTCGAGTCGCTCAATCAAGCCTTCCAGCAGCATGCGACGGTCGGCGGGGACATCGCCATAGGTAATAATCGCTTCGTCCAGCTGTTTACCTGCTTCACGAATCCCTTGGGGTGGCCGCCCGTTGGCGCTCTCTTCAAACCCGCCAGCTAGCGTGCCTAGTAGGTGGCGATGCGCCTCGCGGATGCGCGGGTGAGGTGCATCATCAAGCCGATCTCGCAGGCGCAGCGTAGCGGTGCCAACATCCAGCCCGGTCAAACCAAGAATAAACAGGTGGCGCTGGTCTTCGGGTAGCATGTCGTCGTGCTGAGCCAGTTGCAGAAGCCGATCCGCCATGTGGCCGCTGAAACGGGTTTCGGCATCGCGAATCGAACGCTGGCTTAGCTCATGGATATCGGTGGAAATCGCATTGATTAAACGCCGCCGCCGAAGTCGGGTGCCCAGCCCTGGCAGCAAGCGAAAGCCCATTACCACGCAGCTTAGCCCAATCACTACGGCCACCACCCGGTTGGCAAAGCTGTCGAACGAGAAATCCATGCCATTGCCGGGCATGGTGAGCAGAATATTGAAGATAGTGAAGGCCAGGCAGTAGCCCATGGTGGCTAGATTAGTGGCACCTAGTAGCCCCAAGAACAGCGGTGTACCAAACAACATCGCTAGCATCGGAAAACCGTTGGCCTGGGAGAGCAATACATGGCCGAACAGAAAAGCACTGGGAATCGCTGCCAGCATACCCTTATAAAACATCATGGTGATGGCGAGGGGATTGTCGCGGCTGGCGAAAAAGGCGGAAAACAGTGTGCCCAGCATCATCGCGATCATGGCGCTCTGCCAGGCGGTGACGATCCAGAAAGTCGCCAGTAGCGAAAATACTAGCCCTGAGCGAATGGCGTTAATACCGGCGGCGAGGTGATCGCGGTGCCAAGCCAGCGGCGATGAGCGTAGTTTATGGCTCTCCGGCGAGGCAATCGCCTCCCGGGCATCGAGCATGATCATGGCGTGTCCGATCGATTCACGCAGCCCCAACCGCAGACGCCGATCGAGAGGAGCTAAGCTGTTCTCTTCCTCGCTTTCATGAACCCGGTGGCGTAGCGACTGGAGAGCTTTTCTGGCCTCAATGACCCCTTTGACGTGTTCAGCATCGCGAAAGCCTTTTGCGACCTCGCCCGCGAGTTCGATACTTTGTGGGGCGAGCCGGTCAGCGTGGTCGTGCATCAGTTGATGCAGCGCCTGCAGATTGGCGAAAAAGCGAAGCGTGCGGCGGGTTAGCACGTGGGTTGCGCGCACTCGGCCGGGGCCTACCGGGCCTTCAAAGCGGGCGGCCTGGCTGTCGGTTTCCAGCAGGGTTAACGGCACGAGGCTGCTGCGCAGGGCTTTCTGCATCGCTGGAATATCGTCGCTGGCTTCTAAGCGCAGGGCGGCATGCTCGAAGGCTTCGTTGATCACGCTGTCGGCCTGAGTGGCAAGGTGGGCGCCTACATGGGATGGCCAGAGCAGCGAGCTGACCAGCATGGCGCAGATGGCGCCCAGCCCCAGTTCGGTAAGGCGCGCCACGGCGATATCGAAGATTCCGGCGGGCGTGCTGCCGCTGGAGATGACCACAATCAGCATGGCCGTTACAGAGGCCATCAGACAGCCGTAGGTGTAGTTATTACGCCACAGCGAGCCCACGTAAGTGCATAGCATAATCCAAGCGGTAAGCACGATAAGCGCAGGTAGGCGGGCCTGGGCGAATAGGGCCATGATCGCGATACCCGCCAAGGCGCCAATCAATGTGCCGCCGAGTTGGCAGATACCTTTCTCGACCACCATGCCACTCATGGGGCGAATCTGCAGAAATGCCGCCGAGATCAGCGCCCAGTAGGGGCGCTCCAAGTCGAACATAAGCGCGATATAGAGCGCGAGCATCATTGCCAGGGTGGTCTTGATCGCAAACTTGACCGCTGTGGCGTTGGGCGTCAGGTAGGTGCTAACAAACGGCGACATGGGTTACTCAGACTGATCGGCAGCGTTTTTAGCAGGTCGGACACGCACGGTTGCTGTCATGCCGACGCTCAGCAGGGTGTCATCAGGAACGTCTTCTAGTGCAATGCGCACCGGAATACGCTGAGCCAGGCGCACCCAGCTAAAGGTGGGCTCCACTTGCGGTAGCAGCTGCTGGTTAAGGGTTGTGTTGCTATCGGCAATGCCTCGGCCAATACCCGCCACTCGGCCCGCTAGATGGGTGTCGCCGTTCATCAGAATCACATCCACCGGATCGCCCATGCCGATCGACGTCATTTTGGTCTCTTCGAAATAACCCACGACATAGAAGGAATTATCTGCGATTAGCGCCATCACCGGCGTGCCGCGATTAGCGTAAGTGCCAGCGGTAAGATGGACATTGAGGATATGGCCGCTGACCGGTGCGGTTATTTGGGTGCGCGCTAAATCAAGCTGGGCGCTGGCCAGCTCTGCCTGAGCCTGCTGTAAATCGGCAGCGGCAATGCGCGAGTTGATCTGGGCAATCTGCTGGTTTTCTACGCTAATCGCACGATTGTTGCTCAACTGGTTACGTCGAGTCTCCTCGGCACGGCTTAGCTCCAGGGTTGCCTGGCGATGGTCAACCGTGGCTTGGGCGCTATCCACCGCCGCTTGGTAACGCGTGTTGTCGATCTCAAACAGCGTGTCGCCTTGGGCAACCTGATCGGTGTCCACTACTTCAAGTGTGCGTACCCAGCCGGAGACATCGGGGGCAATCGTCACCACTTCCGCATGAACCCTAGCGTCACGAGTCCAGGGGGTATAGAGGTAGTAGTGCCATAGCCATGCACCGGCGGCAACGGCAATGGCGACAATAACGAGGGTGAGCAAAATACGGAGCGAAGGGCGCATCAGCGATTCTCTCAAGGGCTGTCTTAAGGGCTTTGAAGCAAAACAGTAAAAATGAACGTGGTGGCAGCGGTGAGGATGACAAACAATGAAATGTCGAACCACGCCTCGTACCAGAGCGCGTACTCGCCGACCACCCAGTGCAGTAGTGAACGAACGGTCAGCGTAGCAACAAAGCCGATCAGCGCGTAGATCAACAGAGGGCTTAAGTAGATGCCGCCGACAGCGATTTCTTGAAGACCCATAACATCCTTAAGTGGCCTGTAAGTAACGACAATGGGAGGCGCTAAATGGGGCTAATGACGTGCCAGACACTTATCCCCTGCCAGTGAAAGTGACCCAGCACCAGTATAGAGAGCGAGAGCATAGTTTGCCTTATAACGGCGAACGAGGTGTAGGTTCGTGTGCGGTGGCCCTGGTTGGGTTCATTCCCAGCCCCGCTCGCGGGTGTGCTAAAGTACAGCTTCGTTGTTTTCCTTTGTTTATCCTCTGAATAGTTGACTGTTGCCCGTGAGAACAGATAGCCGCCTCTCTCGTATGCTGCATGTGCTACTGCACATCGCGCGGGAATCCCAACCGATTACTTCAGAACAGATTGGTGCCATGCTGGGCACCAACGCTGCCGTGGTACGGCGCACTATGGCGGGCCTTCGGAAAGCGGGCTATGTAAAGTCTGAGAAGGGCCACAACGGTGGCTGGCGCATCGCCTGTGATTTGCATAGCGTAACGCTGCTGGATATACACAACGCCGTAGGCGGGCCGCGCATTTTCGCTATCGGCACCGACCGTGATAACCCGGACTGCGCGGTAGAGCAGGTGGTTAATGCGGCGCTTTTTGATGCCATGCGCGAAGCGCAAGCGCTGCTCATTGACCGCCTGGGAGCGGTCACGTTGGCCGAGCTTGCTGAACAGTTTGACGATATTGCGACGCGCAAAGGCTACCAGCTGCCGACGCCTTAACGCTTTACTACCTGCATGATTCACTCCAACCGCCGTTGTTAATATTGTCATTGACCGCTGTGCGCCTTTTAATGTATCAATAAAAGATACATGATATTGATTTGTTCACTCTTGGCTTATAAAAGCTGGGCGCAATCGGAGGAAGGGCAATGAGTTTTGATGCAGTGATCATCGGTGGCAGCTATGCAGGTATGGCGGCAGGGCTACAGCTGGCCCGAGCAAGGCGGAAAATATTACTGATAGATGCGGGACAACCCCGCAACCGTTTTGCTTCTCACTCCCATGGCTTTTTAACCCAGGATGGTGCACCACCCGCAGAGATAGCAGCAGAGGCCCGTAGCCAACTGATGGAGTACCCAACGGTTGAGTGGCGCACGGGGCGGGTGGAGGCTGTAACGGGGACGGCTGATAATTTCTTGGTGGCGCTGGCCGATGGAAGCACCTATCAGGCACGGCGCATTATTCTGGCCGCGGGTGTTACCGATGAGCTTCCAGGCTTACCGGGGCTCGCCGAGCTATGGGGCAAACGCGTTTTTCACTGTCCGTATTGCCATGGCTATGAGCTGGGCAAAGAGGGTATCGGTGTGCTGGCAACCTCAGAACTCGCGATGCACCACGGCTTAATGCTGCCCGACTGGGGCGCCACCACGCTGTTTGTTAACGATGCCTTTGACCCCAGTGCCGAGCAACTGGCTCAGCTTAAGGCGCGCGGTACCCATATCGAATATGGCGCAGCAGCACGCCTTGTGTCGCAAGCGGAGGTTGGCGTTGAGCTGGTAATGCAGGATGGTCGGGTGTTTCCGTTGATGGGCTTATTCGTCGCGCCGCGCATTCACCTTACTCCGCTGATCGCGCAAGTGGGGTGTGAATTAGAGGAGTCTCTTATGGGCAGTATCGTCAAAACCGATGCAATGCAGGCGACTTCAATCCCCGGCGTATTCGCCTGCGGTGATGTGGCCCGCGCCGCAGGGTCGGTCACCTTTGCCGTGGCTGATGGCGCCATGGCCGGGCTTTCTACACACCGGTCGCTGATGTTTGGGTATTAAGCAAAAGGCTGATATCACACCTGGAAAGAGCAGGTTTGCCAAATACTACCCAGCTTTCGGCGCGACGTTGCCCGTGCGGCTGAGGATCCCACCGTAGATGTGTTGGTTGAAGAGTTAACCAAAGTGGCGCTGTCGCGTTTGAATATACGACGCTCACCGTTTATGAAGAGCGCCACCTACGGCTGGCTACTATGCCCACAAGAGAATCGATACCGAGCAGCGGGCCTTAATTGAGTGTATCGCCTCTAATGCGAGCGATAGTTTAGTGAAAGAAAATAATAATGATTTGTATTAACTGATTGCTGTTACTAGAATATCCTTCCGTTTGCTGATCGTTTGGGAGGGGGGTGAATGCCGGTTTCATCTGAAAATACACCATTAGCCAAGATGTACAGTGCACACCATGGCTGGTTGCAGTGCTGGCTGCAGCGCAAAACGGGCTGTAGCTGGCAGGCGGCTGATCTGGCTCAGGATACCTTTCTGCGCATTCTAACCTCTCCGAGTAACGCCGACCAAATTAGCAAACTCCATGAACCGCGTAGCTTTCTGACCACCATTGCCCGCCGGGTGTGGGTGGACTTTGTGCGTCGGGATGCCTTGGAAAAAGCCTGGCTGGAAGCCCTGAAGCAGCAACCCGAGCCGGTGTTTATCTCGCCGGAAGAGCAGGCCTTGATTCTGGAGACGCTGTTTCAGGTCGATGAAATGTTGGAAGGGTTGGGCAAAAAGGTAAGCCAGGCGTTTTTGCTCTGCCATTTGGAGGGTCTGCGTTATGCCGAGATCGCCGAACGCTTGGGGGTATCCGTCAGCTCGGTGAAAAAGTACATGGCCAAAGCAACTGAACATTGCTTGCTGCTGATGTGCGAAGAGCCGCTATGAGCGATACCCAGGCGGCCCGCAAAGATACCCTCAGAGCTGCTGCCCACTGGTACGCACTGCTGTGCTCGGAGGATGTTACTGAAAAGCAAAAACACGCACATGCTGCTTGGTTAGCGGAGGATCCCGCCCACGTTCAGGCTTGGCAGCAGGTGGAAAAACTGCGTCAGCAATTGCAGATGATTCCTGGCGCTCCTTCGCTCAATGCCTTGCAGATCAAACAACGTCAGGATCATAGCCGACGAGCAGTGCTGCGCGGCTTTGCCTTGTTGGCAGTGGGAAGTGCCCTGGGCTCGTTGGCCTGGCAGCGGGCACCAGTGGAAAGCTGGATGGCCAGCCACCGCACCGCACGGGGCGAACGTCGCGAATATACTCTGGCGGGTGGAACACAACTGGTGCTCAATACCGCCACTGCATTGGATGTGGTGGAAACCTCTACCACGCAGTTGATTCGACTCTATGCAGGCGAAATCTTTATCCGCACGCGGAATGGAACGGGAAAAGTGGCCGCTGCCAAAACGCTTCAGGTGCATACCGAGCAGGGTACTGTGGTGCCGTTGGGCACCGTGTTTACCGTGCGCAAGCTGGGCACCTCTACCCAGGTTACTGTGTTGGAAGATGAGGTCGAGTTGATTCCTCAGTCGGCTGGCGGCAAGACGCAACGTCTTGTTGCCGGAGAGCAGGCGCAGATGAGCTCCGTTGATGTGGAAGTTGCCACCGTCAGCGACCAGGCGGATAGCTGGACGCGCGGTCTGCTGGTGGCTGTAGACTGGCCACTGAGTCGTTTGGTAGCCGAATTGAGCCGTTATCGCACAGGCGTACTGCGCTGTGCCCCCTCTATTGCTGGACTGAGAGTGTCAGGTGCTTTCCCTATTGATGATACCGACCGGGCGCTACAAGCCATTGCCAATGCGTTGCCGGTTAGCGTCGACCGACTGACCCAATATTGGGTAACCCTCAAATCTAGCGAATAAAAAAAGTTGAATTATTTATTGTCCCTTTTCCGATCTCGTTCGACCCAGAGATAAAGCAACCGATTCTGGAATTAACGAGATAAAGATGACCACACCCTTTAACCCCAAGCAGACACTCATATCCCTTCGATACCACCATGGTAAACCCTTGTGCGCGCTTGGCGGTATCGCACTGGGCTGTGCCCTGATGAGTTCGATGTCGCTGTTGCCCCTACAAGCAGCGCAAGCACAAACAGCGGGCGGGCAGGCGCAACAGGATGCTAGCCAGCAGGCATACAACATCGAGCCGGGATCGCTGGGCAGTGTATTGAGCCAATTCGCCAGCCATGCGGGCATTGTGTTGTCCTTCCCCGCTGATCTCACTGATGACCTGCAAAGCGCTGGATTGAATGGGCGTTATAGCGTGGAAGAGGGGTTTGCCCAGTTGCTTCAGGGCAGTGGTTTGAAAGTGGTCAAGCGGGGGCCTGCGGACTATGTAATGGAAAAAGCAGGTACTGCAGAAAACATGGTATTGGATACCGTGGCTGTGGTGGGCAGCCGAATCAGTAGTGATGGCTATTTGGCCTTTAGCACCTCGGCGGGTAGCAAAACCGATACACCGCTGATGGAGCTTGCGCAAAGTGTCAGTGTGGTCACCGAAGAGCAGCTTCGTGACCGCCAGCCGTCGTCAGTAGAGCAGGCGGTGGCTTATACGGCTGGGGTTCGGGTTGAAGCAGCGGGGATGGATCCGCGCTTTGACTTGATATCGGTGAGAGGGTATCCGACGGTATACCATGGCGATTTCCTTGATGGCTTGCGCCAACCCAATAGTGGCTGGCTCTCTTACTATTCTACTGTGCCCTATAACTTGGAACGCATTGAAGTGGTTAAAGGCCCCGATTCGATGCGCTATGGTCAGCTTTCACCGGGAGGACTGGTAAACCGGGTCAGCAAACGTCCGCAGGTAGATGCGACGAAGGAAGTGCAGTTTCAGGTCGGGAGTCATGATCATCTGCAAGGCCAGTTCGATGTGGGGGGCGATATGGGCAGTGATGTGCAGTACCGCTTGGTGGGCGTTATGCGTGATGCGCAAACGGATATCGAACAGGTGGATAATGACGTCACCCTGCTGGCGCCAACCCTCCATTGGCAGATGAACGAGCGTACTGACATTACCTTCATTACGCAGTATCAGGAGCGCCAAACCTCTGCATCACCGCGTCCTTACCAAGACGGTGATAACCTGACCCATTTTTGGTCCAGCGATGAAGACTTTGACAAGTTGGATCAAGAGCAGTGGGCACTGGGCTATGAATTTAACCACCGTTGGAGTGACAGGCTGCAGCTGCAGCAAAATGTGCGCTACGGTCAGGTGGATACCACCAACCAGTACCTCTCAGCAGGCACCTTATCCGGTACAACGCTGAGCCGGAGCAGTGTCGGCCTTTACGAAGAGATGGAGTCTCTTAGTACTGATACTAGGCTGATGGCGACCTTTGATCAGGGCGGGGTGGAGCACCAGGTAATGTTAGGCGCCGACTACGCTTATCTCGAGAACGATGTTATTTATGCAGGTGGTAGCGCACCGTCGATCGATATCGACAACCCGGATTATAGTCAGCCTGTAGCCCAGCCGAGTAACGTTTGGACAAACGACAGTGGTAAAAACCACCGCAGAGGCCTTTATTTACAGGATCAGGTCAAGCTCGATAACTGGCGTTTGACCGCAGGCATACGTCGCGACTGGGCGCGTGACGAGACTCGCAACAACCTCACCGGTACTGCCAGCGAAAGCCGGGATGAGAAAAACACTTGGCGCTTTGGCGCGCTCTACGCATTTGATTCGGGGTTGTCGCCGTATTTCAGCTATGCGCAATCGTTCCTGCCTGAGAGCGGTACCGATGTGAGCGGCAATGACTTCGATCCTACCGAAGGTGAACAGTTTGAGCTGGGGCTGAAATATCAGCCAGCGGGCAGTGAGGCGATGCTGACTGCGGCGATCTATCAGATCGATGAAACCAATCGTAAAACCACCGATATCGAGAACCCGCTATTTCAAGTACAAACCGGAGAAGTGCGTACCCGTGGGCTGGAGCTTGAGGCCGTTGGGAATGTCACCGACGACCTGCGTATGACCGCAAGCTACAACTACAACCGCAGCGAAATCACCGCAGACAATGATGGCAACGAGGGCAGTGACTTGGCGAATACCCCGCGCCATCTGGCGTCCCTTTGGTTGGATTATCGCGTTCCTGCGTTGGAACGACTGCATCTTTCCGGTGGGGTGCGCTACATCGGTAGTGAGTACATTGATAATGCCAACAGTAATAAAAACGCTGCATACAGCCTGATTGATATGGCGGCACACTATGATTTCGCGGGCTCTTTACAGGGGGTTCGTGCCAGCCTCAACGCCACTAACGTAACGGACGAAGAGCATATCTCCTGTGAGGGCATCTATTGCTATCGCGGTGCCGGTCGCAGCCTGATTGGCAGCATTGCTTACCAGTGGTGATGACTAGCATCGTGGGGGCAACGATTTATGAAACTGTTCGTTAATAATTTAGTGTTTGCCGGGCTGGTTTTGTTGGCTGCATCAGTGCCCAAATCACAGGCACAGGCGTCGCCAGTAATGGGCGAGCGTCAAGTGTCCCTGGATCAGACGCTGGAATGGGCGATGCAAAACGAGCAGGGCGCCGCCTATCGTATCCTGATCAGCAAACCTGAAGGCGAGGTGCCCTACAGCGGCGGTTACCCGGTGATCTATGTGTTGGATGGCAACGCTTATTTCGCTTCCTTGCATGAGGCCAAGCGGGCACAGGAGCAGTTCCGCCAAGCCATTATCGTTGGCATTGCTTATCCAGGGGAAGCGCCGCATAACTTCTTGCGCCGCTCTTACGACTTATCACCGCCGGTGGCAGAAGAGCAGAACACGCCACCGCAGGGCGGACAGGATGAGTTGCTGGATTTTATCGAGCACAGCTTGATGCCTGCTATTGCCGAGCGCTTTCCTGTAGATGCTAATCACCAGAGTCTTTATGGCCACTCTTTTGGCGGTATGTTTGCGATTTATGCCTTATTTACTCGGCCGGATCTGTTTAACCACATTGTCGCCGCCAGCCCCAGCCTCTGGTGGAACAATAGCTACCTGTTGAAGCATGAACGCGACTTCAGGCAGCAGGTAGAGGCCGAAGAGGCAAATGTCATCCATCACAGCTTGTCCTTGGTCGTGGCCGATAACGACTCCTTGCAGAACCAGCAGGATGCTAGTCAACTTTATCAGCGGCTTGAAGACCTGTCGGCATACGGTTTACGTAGCAGTTACCACAAAGTGGAGGGCGAAGATCATATGTCCGTTCCCTTTGTGCTGGAGTCACGTGTTCTCAAACAGCTTCTGGGCACTCGGGGTGGCTGACTGAGTGATTTAAGCGATCAAATACTTCTCTGGCAGTTGTTCAGCTAAAAACTCCATAAACAGCCGGGTGCGCTGTGAAAGCGTGGTTTGGCGGTAGTACACGGCGTTCACAGCTTGTGTCTGCATTTCTGTGCAGTCGGGCAGTACATCCACTAGTGTGCCGTTGTGACGGGGAGTGATGGTCATAAAGTCGGCCAGGCAAACGATGCCTTCTCCTGCCATGGCCAGTTCTATTAGCGTGCTTCCGCTGGAGGCCGCCAGCGTTGGGGTGATATGTAAGGGTTGGCCATCGGCGTGGCACAGTGGCCAGCGGTTGAGATGATCGAGCTGGCTGAAGCCTAGCAAGCTGTGATCTTGAAAATCGTCGATGCTTTGCGGCGCGCCGTGGCGTTTAAGGTAGGCGGGGCTCGCCAGAAGGCGCAGCGGGCTATAGCCAAGGAGGCGGGCGTGTAGCGATGAATCTTCCAATTTGCCAATGCGGATAGCTAGATCCACCCGCTGTTCCAACAGGTCGACAAAGCGGTCGTGGGTATCGAGTTCCAGCGTAATGCCAGGGTAGCGGGCGCGGAACTCGCCAATCACCGGCACAATCACGAACTGCATAAAGCTGGGAGCGGCGTTGATCCGTAACCTGCCTTGAGGCTGATTGTGGCGATCCAGCATCGCCTCTTCGGCCTCTTCCACGGCGGCCAGAATACGGCGGCAATGGTTTAGAAATGTTTCTCCCTCCTCGGTCAGCTCCAGGCGACGCGTGGTTCTACGTAGCAGAGTAGCGCCGAGTTTTTGCTCCAGGCGGTTGAGCGCACGGCTAACCCCGGAAACGGTAATGCCAAGCCGTTCGGCGGCGCCGGTGATCGAACCGCTATCGACCACCGTCACAAAAGCTTGCTGTTCTTCAAGGGTGCTTTTCATTGAGTGTTTTTCATAACATTACTAGCTGCCTTGATAGTAAATATCAGGACTGTTGAATTTAAATCAAAAGTGTCTTGCTGAAACGTCGCTATTTTTTCGCATGCTTTGAATCCACAATACCGCTCATTAAACGCCATGCCAAAGAATATAAGCATGGATATCAGGCTATCATGAGAGGTTTTATTAATGAATATTCTACTGATTAATGGCGGTAAAGCGTTTGCGCACTCTGGCGGTGAGCTCAATAATACGCTACACGGCGTGGCAGTAAGTGCCCTGCAGGAAATGGGCTATCAGGTGCGCGAGACGGTGATTGATCAAGGCTATGACCTGAAGGCCGAGGTGCAGAACTACCTGTGGGCGGACACCATTGTGTATCAAATGCCTGGTTGGTGGATGGGCGCGCCCTGGATTGTGAAGCGCTACATCGATGAGGTGTTCACAGAAGGCCACGGCTCGCTCTACGCCAGCGATGGCCGCAGCCGCCAGGACCCGACCAAGCAGTACGGCAGTGGTGGCCTGCTACAGGGCCGTCGCTATATGCTATCGCTGACATGGAATGCGCCTTTGGAAGCGTTCGATGAGCCTGGCAACTTCTTCGAAGGGCGCGGTGTGGATGGTGTCTACTTCCCGTTCCACAAATCTCAGGAATTTATCGGCTTAGAAGCCCTGCCGACCTTTATCGCCAACGATGTAATGAAGATGCCAGATGTCGATCGCGATAAAGCGGCTTATCGTAAGCATCTGCGCTGCGTACTTGGCTAGGTTTCGTCGGTTGATATCTCTTACAAGCCCTAAGTACGACTCAATCGATGGCGTAGTTTTGGCAGTGTGCGGGCAACTGGGGGCAGGCGAGTGGACATGATGAGCGCCGCAATGGCGGCATACATGGCCCACTCCTGCATATCCGCGCGCACCACCCAGAAGAAGTGCAGCAGTACCAGACCCAAAATGGCGTAGGAAAATTTGTGCAGCGGTTTCCAGCGTTTGCCCAGGCGCTTCATTGCCCAGCGGTTGGAGGTGGCGCCCAGCACGGCAAGGCCGATCAGCGCGATCATGCCGACGATGATGTAGGGGCGTTTGACGATCTCGCTGCCAAGTAGTGCCCAGTTAAGCCCCAGAATAAACAGCGCGTAGCTGAGCATATGCAGGATTGCGTAGGCGAGTGTCCATAGGCCAAGCTGCCGACGGATCAGCGCAAAGCCTTTCCAACGGGTGAGCTTGGTAAGTGGGGTAAGGCTGAGCGTGAGCAGCAGCATCCACAGCCCGCCGATGCCGATATTCAGTAGCAAGTAGCGCCCCGGTTCGGGGCCAGCTGCGCCATTCGCTACCTGCCAACTCCAGAACAGCAGCGGTGCTAGCGCGGTCAGAAACACGCCCACGCGCCATGCTAACCATATACGTGGGCTGGCCATTAGTAATTTTCCTTCAAATCCATACCCGCATAGAGCTCGGCGACTTCGTCGGCGTAGCCGTTAAACATCAGGGTATCAATGGTGTTGGGGTTGAACAGGCTGTTGGGCAGACGGCGCTCGGTGGCTTGGCTCCAGCGGGGGTGGTCGACGTTGGGATTCACGTTGGCGTAAAAGCCGTACTCGTCGGCGGCGATCTTCTGCCAGGAATTCACTGGCTGTTCTTCCGTCAGCGATATCCGCACAATCGACTTGATGCTCTTGAAGCCGTATTTCCACGGCACGACCAGCCGCAGAGGGGCGCCGTTTTGATTGGGCAATTCCCGGCCGTACATACCCATGGCCAGTATCGTCAGAGGGTGCATGGCTTCGTCCAGGCGCAGGCCTTCCACGTAGGGCCAATCAATGATCGAAAACGAGGAGCGCTGCCCGCGCATTTGCTCTGGATCCACCAGGGTTTCAAAACGTACGTATTTGGCTTTGCTGGTGGGGTCGGCGCGTTTGATGATATCGGCCAGCGGAATACCCAGCCAGGGAATGACCATCGACCATGCCTCAACGCAGCGCAGGCGGTAAATGCGCTCTTCAAACTGGGAGGGCTTGGCGAAGTCCTCCAGGGCAAAGCGCCCGCCGTTATTGACCTCGCCATCGATCACCACGCTCCAGGGTTGGGTTTCCAGACTGCCCGCATGGCGGGCAGGGTCGCCTTTGTCGGTGCCGAATTCGAAAAAGTTGTTGTAGCCACTGGCGTCATCAAAGGGGGCAATTTTATCTTTGTCAGGGTCGCTAGGGGTGATGGCTCGCCACTGGGTTTCGCTGATTTTCTCCTTTAGCCACGCTGGTGCATCACCTTCGGGGACATCGGAGTAGTCGGCGTTGGCGCGGACGTGGCCGGATAGGGCGAGCCCTGCACCTAGGCCTGCGATACCGCCCATAAAGCGCCGCCGGGAGAGGTAGATAGATTCCGGCGTGACATCGGATTCGTGTAAATCACTCGGTTTGGCAATCTTTATTAGCATTGGGTGTCTCCACTAAGGCCTTTGTGGGTAGCATACGTGGTGAATGCAGCATTCGATATTAATGGGTGTAGTAAGTTCGCCAAAACTTACACAAAACCCTTACGTTTTAAATTGAGCCTGTCGGGGTGGCTAGTCGAAGCACTATTGGGACAATGCCCAAACCGACTCCTTCCAGCCGCCTGCGCAAATTGCTCGGCTGCGCTTTACTAAGTTGGAGTGATCGTGGCGCTTAGCCTAGATTGCTTTGTTTCCACTGCGCCGTTTAGAAGGGAGCCCCCATGGCATCTACCCGCCGTGAACTGATATCACTGATTGAGCAGGGCGTGATACCGCCAGAACAGGTGACGCGCGCAGTGCAAGCTTCTGGATTGCACCCTTCGCCTCGCGCTTGGGCGCTGTTTATTGATCGCTTACTGCTGTGGCTAGGTGGACTGGCGTTGGCCTTCGCGGTGCTGTTTTTCGTAGCTTATAACTGGGCCGAGATGGGCCGTTGGCTGCGCTTTGGCGTGGTACAGGCAGCGGTGGTGCTGGCGGTAGGTATCGCCATTTGGCCCAAGGTCAGCCCGATGGTTCAGCGTGTGGCGCTAACATCGGCCACTTTATTGGTGGGCGTGCTGTTGGCGCTGTTCGGGCAGGTGTACCAATCCGGTGCCGACCCCTGGCAGCTGTTTTTTACCTGGGCGCTGCTTGCTCTGCCCTGGGCCTGGGTGGCGCGCTTTGAGCTGCTCTGGGTGCTGTGGCTGGGGTTACTTAATTTGGCCGTCGGGCTCTATTTTCGTACTTGGGGCGGGCCGTTTGGCGTTTTGGTCAGTAGCGATGCCGCGCTTTGGGGGCTGTTTGGTCTAAACACCCTGGCATTAATAATCTGGGAGTCGGGCGCTCGTTACCGGGGCTGGCCACGGCAGTTGGCACTACGCTTGCTGGCGGTGAGCAGTGGGGTGCCCATGACGCTGTTAGCGGTGACGGTGATAGCCGATGTCGGCCTTGTGTGGTCGCCAGTGCTGGCGATTTATCCGCTCTGGTTGGTGGCGCTGTATGGCATTTACCGCTATTGGCGGCCTGAGCTTTTTATGATCGCGGGCGGCTGTGTCTCGGCGTTAACGGTGATCACGCTGTTACTTGCCAGGCTGTTGCTCTGGGAAGGTGATTGGCAGGAGGGAAGTCTGCTGCTGATCACCATCGCGGTACTGGCGATGGGCGCTGGGGCCGTGGTATGGCTAAAGCGGCTACATCGGGAGATTTCCCAGTGACGAACAACGTTAATGATTTAAACGTTAGGCTGAGCCAAGCGGGTATTCCGTTGAACGAGCCTACCTCCCCAGCGCAGCTGCAAACGCCTTGGTTTGTACGCGCGCTGCAGGCCTTTTCAGGCTGGTTAGCGGCGCTGTTTCTGCTCGGCTTTATCGCCATGGGCGTAGTGTTCGTGGTGGAGAGCCCTACGACGTCGTTAGGCCTGGGACTTGTGATGATCGGCGCGGCTTTTGGGTTGTTATGCAAAGCTCGTGGTGAGGTGCTTGAACACTTGGCGCTTGCGGTTAGCTTAGCCGGGCAACTGCTAATCGCGTGGGCGCTGGTCGAGTTCTGGAATGCGTCCACTTATTTGTGGTGGTCGCTGTTGGCCTTGCAGTGCGCACTGGCGTTGGTGATGCCGAGCCAGGTTCATCGCACGTTTTCAGCCTTTGCCGCCAGCTTGGCGCTCTATATGGCTTTGGCAGTGAACGCTATGGCGCCAGCAGCGGGTGGATTGATGCTGTTGGCTCTGGCGATGCTCTGGCTGAGTGAGTTTCGCTGGCCTGGCCGTATTCAGGATGTGCAAGCATGGGGCTACGGCCTATTGATAGGCCTCTTGGTGATGCAGGGATTAGCGCATAGCGGCCACTCCTTTACCTTCTGGTTTGACGCACAGAGCACTAACGCTTTTGCATGGTCAGCGCCCTGGTTGAACGCCGTGTTAGTGGCACTCTCTCTGGCGCTGCTGCTCTATAAAATTCCTCATTCCAAAACCCATTGGGGGTTATATCCAAGTCTTTTCGCGCTGCTGCTGATTTCATTTTATGCACCGGGTGTGGGTCAAGGCTTGGTCGTCGTACTGTTAGGGTTCGCGATCGGGCATCGCCTAGTGATGGGGCTTGGAGTGTTCTCGCTGTTGACGGGCATAGGCAGCTATTACTACTGGCTGGACGCGACGCTATTAACCAAGGCACTAACGCTGTTGGTGTTGGGGGGTGGGCTACTGGCGCTGCGTTGGGCGCTGCACAAGTGGTTGAGCGTAGCGGAAAATGGGCCCTCGGCCTCTGTGGGAGAGCACGGGAAATGATGCTGAAAACCAAGCTAAATCGCTGGATCATAGTGTTAGCCACCGTCGTTGTGCTGGTGGTGGTGAACTGGGCAATTTGGCAGAAAGAGCGTCACTTAGCCGAGGGAGAAATTGTTTACCTAGAGCTGGCGCCTGTCGACCCACGCTCATTGATGCAGGGCGACTATATGGCGCTAAACTTTGCGCTGGGTAACCAACTTCAAAGCGCGCTTCATCAGAGTGAGCGTGATGAAGACTCGCTGAAAACACGCAACGGTTATGTGGTGGTGGGGTTGGATGAACAGCGTATCGCTCATTTCCAGCGCTTGGATGAAGGTACTTCTTTACGCGACGACGAACGGCGCCTTCGCTACCGGCTGCGCAATGGTCAGGTACGCTTTGCCACCGATGCGTTCTTCTTTCAGGAGGGCCACGGTGAACGCTATGAGCCAGCACGTTATGGTCAGTTTAGGGTGAATAACAAGGGCGAGCCGCTGTTGGTTGCTTTGTATGATGAAGAACTTAAACAGCTGGGAACATCGGCTAGGTAATGTGCTATGTCAGTGTTCAGAGCCAAGTACGGCATAGCGTTCGGCGAGGAAATCCAGCAGTGCCCTGACCGAAGGCAGTAGACCGCGTCGAGAGGGGTAAACCGCATGAATGACTTCCCGCCGTGGTTCCCACTCCGGTATTACCTGCACCAGTTTGTTAGACGCCAGCGAGTCCCCCAGCATCAAGCTAGGCAGTTGAACCACGCCGACGCCAGCCAGGGCCGCGTTATATAGCGCGGTCATGTCGGTGGTAATAAAGCGCGGTGAGTGCTCAATGTCACGCTCTTCACCGTCTCGCTGCAATCGCCACACATGAGGCTCTTCCGGCCGTGCCCGGCTTAAGCTGGGCAGGTTGGCAAGCGTCTCGGGGTTAGAAGGCTCGCCATGTCTCTCAACCAGTGTCGGGCTTGCCACCAGGCACTGACCACGATCCGACAGCACTTTTAGTACCAGATCGCTGTCTTCAAGGGGGAATGGGCGGGCGCGCAGGGCAATATCTACCCCCTCAACGAGTGGGTCAATGCGACGGTTGGTTCCTTCGAGGTGAACATGTACCTCGGGGTATAGGGTCATGAAATCCGCCAGCATCGCACTCACGTGAAAGCTCAATAGCCCGGTGGGGCAGCTTATGCGAATAATGCCGCAGGGGGCCTGTTTGCTCTCCTCAATGAACTGCTGGGCGGCTTCCGCTTCCACCAGCATGGCCTTGCAGTGCTGGTAATAGCGTTGACCAATATCGGTAAGGGTCAGGTGGCGGGTCGAACGGTGCATCAGGCGAACATGTAACTGATTTTCTAATTCGCCCACGCGCCTGCTCAGCTTCGATTTAGCGATACCCAAGGCACGCCCCGCCGGCGAAAATCCACCGTGGTCGACGACCTTCACGAAATAATAGAGGTCGTTAAGATTGTGGGGCATCATCTGTGTTTATCCTCATTGGAATCAAACTTTGAGAGGCTGTCCAAGGCTGCCATTCCCGGCACTTCATTCTGCAACACATCCCAATGCTCAACCAGTTTACCTCTCTCTATCCGGAAAATATCGGCCACCACCACCTGAGGTATGCCCGCCCAGCCGTCTCTTCGGGACGAAGCAGTGAATCAAGGCCATTACGAAAGGATATTACGAAAGGATAGTTTGGCATCCTCTACGGCGAGTGGCATTGGTTTTCCAGGCGACAGACACCCATTGCGGCGCTGTCTCGAAAACATTGCCATTTCTGTTGGTGATGCGGTAGAACGCCTTTCTGTATCGCTGTGTCGTGAAATAGGGAGCGCGAAGATGGATGTCGAAGAGTTACAGACCTTTGTGGAAGTTGCCGAGGCCGGGGGAATTTCCTCCGCTGCGCGACGGCTCGGTGTCTCCAAGTCGATCGTTAGTCGGCGGCTTTTTCGGCTTGAAGCGGAACTTGGGATCCAACTGCTGGCACGAACCACACGCGGTGCTGCTCTGACAGAGGCCGGAACCGCGTTCCGCGAATATGCCGCCAGGGCTTGCGCCGAAATAGAGGTCGCCAAGGAAGCGATCCTGCCTGCCGGTGACCTGCGTGGTCGGTTGCGAGTTGCCGTGCCGCTCTCTTTTGGGCCCACTCACTTCGCGCCAGTACTCGCCGAAATGGCGCGACGCCACCCCTTGCTCCACATTCACGCCTCTTACAGCGATCGCTTCGTTGATCTCATCGCAGAGGGGTTCGATTGCGCGATTCGTGTTGGCTACCTGCCAGACTCTAATCTGATCGCTAGACGCATTGGGCCCATCTACGGAAAGCTGGTTGCGAGCCCTGGCTACCTCAAGGCGTACGGGGCGCCGGAAACGCCTGACGAAGTCATTGCCCATCAAGCCATCATGCAGGGCACGGAAGAATGGCAATTCATGGATGGCGATGCGGTAGTCACGGTGAACCCACGGGGCCGCTTCAAGGCTGACAACGCGCTAGCCCTCGTGACCGCCGCGGCTGCAGGGCTGGGTATCGCCTGGCTCCCTGATTGCGTCACACATGATTATGTGGTCTCAGGCGCGCTGATCCCGATCATGACACGCTACCCCCCACCGCCAGCAGGTGCATACGTTATCCGTCCACCAGGGCAGCATCCTGCCCGGAAAATAAGGGTTCTCACCGAATTGCTTATCGAATATTTCGAACAGAATCTGCATTTTGCAGAGCTTGATCACTAAAGCAATGACCGCACGGTCAGTGTGCCTATACCGACTGTCTTCAGCGTTCTCCCTGTGCAACGCTGTGTCTTGATTTCTCGTCTAATCATCGAATAAGCGGAACATTACACTCTGTAAGGCATGTGAAACCCATGCTGGCTTTCAGTTTCCAAACGTTTATTCAGTTATCTCGATAGGAGGAGTTGAGTCATGGCCAAGCCCTACGTTCGTCTCGATAAAGATAATGCTGCGGTTCTATTGGTAGATCACCAAACAGGATTGCTGTCACTGGTGCGTGACATTGAGCCAGATCGTTTTAAAAATAATGTATTAGCGTTGGCGGATCTGGCTAAATATTTTGGACTGCCTACCATTCTCACCACGAGCTTTGAAGACGGCCCCAATGGCCCTCTGGTGCCCGAACTGAAAGAGATGTTTCCAGACGCTCCTTACATCGCACGGCCTGGGCAGATCAATGCCTGGGATAATGAAGATTTCGTTAACGCTGTTAAAGCAACCGGTAAAAAGCAGTTGATCATCGCTGGTGTGGTGACCGAAGTGTGCGTGGCTTTCCCGGCGCTTTCTGCCCTTGAAGAAGAGTTCGACGTGTTCGTCATGACTGACGCTTCTGGCACCTTTAACGAGCTTACCCGCAATGCTGCCTGGGATCGGATGTCCAGTGCAGGAGCACAGTTGGTGACGTGGTTTGCAGTTGCTGGCGAGCTGCATCGTGATTGGCGCAATGATATTGAAGGCCTCGGCACGCTGTTTGCCAACCACATACCTGACTACCGTAACTTGATGAATAGCTACAGCACGTTCACCAATAAGTAAGCCGTGTTTGTGACTGGGGGCAAGTGCCTCCGGTTACCGCTCGCCCTAATGGCACCGGCCAAGTGGCTATCGGTTATGGAAGATCACAATGACTATGAAATCGCGCTTAGGTTTGTTTTCCATACCGATGCAGGAAGGGAGATGATGATGAGTTTTTCCCTTTTCCTGGGCAGCTTGGTAAATAAACGCCTAATAAAGCAGGCTGCCCCAGGCAGCCTGCTTACCTCACCTGCTGGATCAATAATAATTAGGCGGGCATTTGTCCAAACCGGCCACTGTTAAAATCATCTATCGCCTCCATGATCTCCCGTTCGCTGTTCATCACAAAGGGGCCATGGCCGACCACTGGTTCGTTAATTGGCTCACCTCCGAGCAGTAGCAGCTGGGCATCACTATTGGCTTCAAGGGTAAGCGTTTCACCCTCTCGCGTTAGCTCGGCTACCTGTGCTTCACGGAGCACCTCTTCTCCGTTTATCAGTACGGTGCCTTTCAAGACAACCAGCAAGGTAGTCCAGCCATTGGGTTGGGTAAGCGTTGTGGCCTTGCCGCCACCCAGGCTCAGATCCCACACGTTCATTGGCGTAAATGTCTGTGCTGGCCCTGAGTGCGCATGGTACTCACCAGCGATTATGCGCAGTACGCCTGCTCCTTCAGGCAGATCAACTCGCGGAATTTGGCGATCAAAGATAGCCTGGTAGCCAGGGTTGGCCATCTTGTCTTTGGCGGTCAGATTCACCCAAAGCTGCACCATTTCCAGCGAGCCGCCTGACTGAGTGAATGCCGGTGAGTGAAACTCTTCATGCAGAATGCCTGCGCCTGCAGTCATCCATTGCACATCGCCGGGGCCAATCACTCCACCGTTACCTGTTGAGTCCTGATGGGCCACTTCTCCTTGATAAACAATTGTGACCGTTTCAAACCCTCGGTGTGGGTGCTGCCCCACGCCGCGAGGCTGTTGTGCAGGCGTAAAGTCTGCAGGTCCTGCGTAATCCAGTAACAGAAAAGGACTTAGCTGTTCTGAATGCTGACCATAGGAAAAAAGCGAGCGAACTGGGAATCCATCACCTACCCAATGAGGCCGAGGTGCATTCGTTACACGCAACAGTTTTTTCATTATGCTCTCCTTTTGGCAGGGGGGATGCTGTTAAGCAGAGAGCATACCGATAGAACAACAGGTGTAGTAGGTGGGCGAATTGCAACTTAGCGTTGCAGTAGTGGAACGATGAATGATCCATCGGTAGGGTGAGGCCAACGAATTCCTTGCCCAAACTATCACCTGTGCCGCAACTGCGCCGCATGTTATTGGTGCAATGCGCCTTGCACCATGCAGACAGGTAAGCTGTAATTCATCCTCCCATTGACATGGATAGCCCCGTAATAACGTTGGGCTGGCTCGGCAACGGGTCTGTCGGTGTTAGGCAAATTGGCCCACTTTACTGAATAAGGCATATATGAAAGCACTCGGCTCGTGGCTCGCATGGGGCGTGTTGGTAATCGCACTGACGCTCTCCAGCCTATGCGTGGCGCAAACTCAAGGAGGAGAGAGCGAAAGTGAGCGGTGGTTTACCGTCGATGCATTAAATACAGGGCTTGGTGAACCTCCCGAAGAGGCAAACCGAGTAACGCCAAGAGAATCAATAAGGAGTTTTTTGCACCTCACGGGGCAGGAAGAGTATGAAGCCGCTGCCCATATGCTCAATCTTTCCGAGTTTTCAGAGGATGAGCAACGCGAGCAAGGGAGTGAGCTCGCCCGGCAACTGGCAGAGATTTTTCAACGCGGCGAATGGTTGAGCGTTTCCGATCTGCCCGGTCGCGAAGACGCGGTGATTGAAGATCCTGCAGGCCAAAACCCCCGCGTTGGTGAGACCCGTCGCAACGTTGAGGTCTCCTCTTTACAAGCTGATGGCGAAACCTACGATATCCGCTTGGGTCGATACCGCGTGGGTGACCAGGAGCCCGTCTGGTTGGTCATGCCCATCAGTGTGTCTTATATTCCGACGCTGTATGAGCAGTACGGCCCTTCAGCACTGGAAAGCTATATTCCCGAACGCTTCCAGGCCTCGTTTGGCGTCCTGAGAATTTGGGAATGGATCGCGATTCCCTTGTTTGTGCTGTTTATCGGGCTCGTAGGGTGGGGAGTTCACCGTCTGATTGGCTTGATGTCGAAATGGTTACCTTCAGGGGTGTCGAGTATTTTTGCCAGCCAAATCGGTATGCCTGGGGCGCTGATTGCAATGTCGCTGGTTACCCAGATGGTGCTGGATTATGTGGTGTCGTTTTCAGCGGTCGCCACGACGACCTTCCGGGTTTTACTCATCAGTGTTTTGGCCTGGGGAGTGGGCACGATTGCGTTGCGCTTAGTGGATACTATTATGCTGCGTTTAACGCGGCGTATTGTGGGGGAAATCGATGATACCAAGCCCAGAGACGAGCGCAGACTACTGACGTCACTCTACGCGTTGCGCCGGGTTATTATTCTGATCACCGTTACCGGCGTATCCATATACATACTGGGTCAGGTTCAGCTCTTCGAAACCCTTGGCTTATCGATTCTGGCGTCTGCCAGTGTATTGGCCGTATTAGTGGGTGTGGCGGGCCAAACGGTACTTGGCAATATCCTCGCTTCATTTCAGTTATCGTTTGCTAAACCCATTCGCATTGGCGATTTGGTGATCTTTGAAGACGAGTGGTGCTATGTCGAAGGCATCTTTTATACCTTTATCCGGTTGAGGTCATGGGATGAGCGGCGTTTGATTGTGCCCGTTACCTATTTTACTTCTAAGCCATTCGACAATTTGTCGGTAAAAAGTACCAAGATGTACCGGTCATTGACGCTGACACTTCACCTAAGCGCCGATATAGGACTGTTAAGAGAGAAATTTCTCGAGGTCGCCAAAGAAGAAGACAGCGTTATCGAACACCACAAGCTGCTCTGCTACGTAACGGCACAAACAGGAACGGCGCAAACCGTCACCTGTTACCTCATGACCTCAGACCCTTTGGCAGGGTGGACGGCGGAAATGAATGTGCGCGAGAAGCTGCTGTCCTTTATCCGCGATAACCATCCAGAATGGTGGCCACGAGAAATTGTGGTTATCAGCCACAGTGATATCGCCCGCGGGGCGCAAGGGAAAAGCTCGGGGGAAATGGATAGTGTTGAGGTGAAACCATCAGAGTAGAGGGTGGTTGTGCAGCGGCGAGAACCGCTGTCTGAGTCGCCTTTGGGTCGAATAGAAAAGTGCCATTCTCGATAAGCTCCACCATGGACGAAGCATTGATCAGGCTGACATTCTCCGGCTGGGGTGCATGGTGATCGATGAACTGCTTGAGCGGCGAGCTTTCGATGAGCGAGTGCACCCCCATGATGCCGATCTTGCCGCTCGCCGACATGGCGAGTGCTTTTTCGATGGGTGGGTAGACGCCGAACAATGGCAGCAAGGTGCTTTGGCGAACGTCATCCAGTAGCATGATAGACGGTGCGTTCGATGCGATGACAATGGCAGAGGGTGCGTAGCCCTCAAGAAAACGCAGTGTGCGATGTATGACAGCGAGTAGCTCTTCCCGCCCTTTGCTTCCATAAGGAAAGCCCGCCCGATCAGCGAAATAAACAATATCCTGTTTAGGAAGGCGCTTATGTATCTCGGCAACAATGGCATAGCTGCCAATGCCAGCGTCGAAAACAGCAATTGGCTGGTGCATAGTAATATCCTGGGTGTCGGCTAAAGTCTAATGATCCATAAGGTTCTAATGCGATGGGAGCGTTATTTTTAGCTACTATGCTAGTTAAACTTTATACGGTGCTGGGGCACGGCACTGAATGAAACCTTTCGCCTTGCCACCTAGATAAATAGGAAAATTGCGCTCAGTATGTGAATAAAGAACTTTTTTGCTATTATTGATGAAAATCCATCTCCATGAGGCGCACCATGCCAGCCCTTACTCAAACAAAGCCCACCCCGGAAATGGTGCTAGCTAAAGCAGTTCTGCGTGCTGCTGAGCAATTGGGGTTATCGCAGTCTGATTTGGCGGAGGTGCTAGGCGTACACCGCACGACTATTACTCAACTTAAAAAAAGCCTGAAGCTTGACCCGAACTCTAAGCAGGGTGAACTAGCTCTGCTGCTTATCCGCTTGTCTCGAGCATTATTCGCTCTTACCGGAGGCGACCAAACATGGATTCAGCATTTTATGCGAACATCCAACCGTGTTACTGGTGGCATCCCGGCCGAGCAGGTAACACGGTTGGAGGGGCTGTTTGCGGTACTGAGATTCGTGGATGGTATGCGGGGTAAGGTGTGAGTGTATGGGAAGCCTGTGGCGGCGCGAGAAATATTGAACCTGTTTCTGGAATCCTTTATCGACTGGTGGAGAGTCAGGAGCAAGTCGCGACGCTCAGCTATGTCGACACGTTAGAAGAGCAGGAGATGCTTGAAGCACTGCTTGAAACTGCTAAACCGCCTTACCCTGAACAGGAGCGAGACCTGCACTATCTCCTAAAAACCCCTTTTCGGTATCCCCCTCTCAAATGGGGGTCACGTTTTGGCCGTGTGTTTGAGCCAAGCATTTTTTACGGTGGTAAGGGGATTGCTACCACTCTCGCTGAATCTGCCTACTACCGACTGGTTTTCTGGTATTCCATGGAAGGTGATCCTGTTACCGCCTCGCTGCGCTCAGAGCACACACTCTTTTCTGTAGACTATGCCGCTAAACGGGGAGTGAAACTAAACGCAGGCCCCTTTATCGAACACTTTCCGACGTTGAAGCATCCGGTTGATTACACCCCATGTCAGCAATTGGGTAGTGCAATGCGTACGGCGGACATTGATGCATTTGAGTACGCCTCCGCAAGAGATAGTCAGGGGGGAGCGTGCGTGGGCTTGTTTACCCCTGAAGCGCTTACCCAGCATGAGCCAGACGATATGCGCCCTTGGCTTTGCGTTACAAGTGCCGCTCAAGTCTCATTTAAACGCAAAGACGCATCAGGCGTTTATACCTACCACCTGGATGATTTTCTCCACCAAGGCGTGCTGCCTTTTCCTGCTTAGTGAACGGCTTTCCGAGCAGGGTTTGACAAAAATTTAGTTTGGGTGAATCAGAAAACAAGGAAGGAGTGGTTGTCTAAATGCTTTTAAATATCGTGCAGCGGTTGCTACCCGACTGGGGCGTTACTTATGGCCCACCGGGCGATGGCCCTTTTCCAGCGGTTATGCTGCTGCATGGTTCTGAAGGCGCATGGGCAGGGTGGAGTCATCGTGACGCGATGCTATTCGCCGCCCATGGCTTCTTGGCGTTCCCTTATGGCTACTCAAGCGGCGGTAATGCATGGAACGCGGGGCATATTACCGATTACCCACTGGATCGCAGCGTGGAGGCATTGAAAGCCCTGCGAGAATTCCAGTTCGCTGATAAGAGGGTAGGGCTTGATGGTATTTCACGCGGCGCCGAGCATGCGTTATTGCTCGCTTCCCTAATGGCAAGAGATAAGATCAAAGGCGCACCTGATGCCATCGCCGCGCATAGCCCGCCAGATGTTGTGTGCGGGGCCTTTGATGCACGTAGTTTTCGCGATGTAGGGGATCCAGGCTGGCAAGCCTGGGACGTCAGCAAACGCGCTTGGACATGGCGTAATAGTCACGAAGGCTTGCTGCCGACCACGCCGATCGAAATCGAACGCTACCCTGGGCCGCTACTACTTTCCCATGGTACCAAAGACCGAATGTGGTCGGTTGAGATGACCAAGCGTCTGGAAAAACGCCTGCGCGAGCAGGGCCGCCCCCCAGAAGTCCACTACTACGAAGGTGAAGATCATATACTCAGTAGCTCAGGGCAGAATGCACACTGCCAACTACTGCT
Organism: Vreelandella sedimenti; assembly: GCF_013416325.1. Taxonomy (GTDB): domain Bacteria; phylum Pseudomonadota; class Gammaproteobacteria; order Pseudomonadales; family Halomonadaceae; genus Vreelandella; species Vreelandella sedimenti. Next base: position 144,888 of record NZ_JACCGK010000010.1, on the reverse strand, counting down.
AGATTTTTTCTCAAAGCATTTGATAAAACCTTAAGAATAGAAGCGCGAACAGCCTCATAGTCGCTAGCGGTGCCATCACAAAACAGCCGACTACATTAATGTAGTCGGCTGTTTTGCTGACCTGCTGTTTAAATTATGGCCTAACGGCGGTAACTTCGATCTCTACCAGCCAGCCGGGGTTGACCAGCGCATCGACGACCATGGCGGAGCGCACAGGGAGGTTAGGCTGCTCTTCGGTGCCAAAGAATTGTGTATATCCCGCCATGAAGCCTTTAAAGTCGACGGTCTCACCCTCAGGGGCTACAAGAAACGCCTGCATTTTGACGATATCGCCGACACCTAAACCGAGACCTTCCAGGTGCGACTTAATGCGGTTCATAACCGTGACCGTTTGTTCTTCGGTTGTTCCAAAAGCCTCCATACTATTTGGATCAGCATCTTCATTAATGATGCTAGGAACAGTGCCACTAAGATAAACCGTTGTACTATCGGAAGGGATTTCAACCGCTTGCAGTATAGGGAAATCTGAATTAGGAATAGGGTGGCGAATAATGTCTTCAGCAAGAGCCGAGCCCGCATAAGCAGAAAGAAGTGTTAGGCCAATAATCGTGTTTTTAAAACTCATCATATATTTCCTTTTGGGAGTAAGAACGCGTTTTGTGTTGCTTAAGGCTTAGCGAAAAGCCTTAGCGCATATTCTTAACCAGCTCTGCCCTGGCTTCGTTATCAGTGTAGTTATTACCAAAGTTGGTACGGATAAAGTTCACCACCGAAGCAACTTGCTCGTCATCCAGTAAGCCGCCTAGCGGGGGCATGGCTTTATGTCCGTGAATAACAAGGCTGATGGGGTAAGCAGTCGCCATTAAGCTGGGATTGTTAGCAAGCGCTGGATATTCTCCTGCCCCTTTGGCGCCTTGCCCATTGGGCATGTGACAACCGGCGCAAACGCCTGCATAGATGGAAGCCCCGTCGGTTTGAGTTAACGTAGAAGGGTTATCGAACCAAGTGGTGGTATCAATGGAGGTCTCCTGAGCGATGGCCGGTATTGTGAGAAAGAGTGCAGCCATTGATGTGAATAGCATTTTCATAATCACAGACTCCTCAAATCTCAGTAATGGTGGTGTGTAGGCGTTCGACTGCATCCAGAGCGGAGAGTACGGCCCCTTCCATCCACGCAGGTAGATACGAAATATGTTCACCTGCCATTAGCGTTCGTCCATCCATTGCGGTGGCATCCTGGTAGTCCGCTTCACGATCTTGCCACAGGCCATAGCAGCCTAAAGTCCATGGAACACGATGCCATGCGACTGAAGCACCGGTTTTGAACTCATCGTAATATTGAGGGTGAATCTGCGAACCGTATTCCATCACTTTGTCGATACGTTCTTCGGGGGAGAGGGCGTTAAATTGATAGGCGTAGGCGCCCCAGGGGTAAGCCGCTAAAAGGACTCCTGGGCCATCGCTAAACATGTTATAGGGTGGGTAAGAAATTAACGTAATGGGAAGATTGGTATAGCTAATGCCGCCATAGATATGTTCGTCCTCTTCCCAGAAGCGCCGCTTAAACTCAATTCCAGCCTTGAAGGCTGATGCATAGGGCATTGAATCAATGATCTTGCTCATGCGAGGTGAGAAGTCATGGTCAATCTGGCTAAGCACGGAAAACGGAATGGTGCAGATACAGTAATCGGCCGTTTCTGTCTGCTCATTGCTACCACTATCGGCAGATATCCAAGAGGCGGTTACTTGGTCTCCTTCGTGGTGTATGCGAGTCACTTTCGCGTTATAGGTAATCAGCTCGCCAACCTGTTCTTCAAACCCTTTTGCAATCATGTCCATTCCACCCACCGGCTGGAAAATGGTGGACTGCATGTGCAAATTATCGCCAGTGGTAAGGTTACGCCATAACGTTGAGTTTAGTATTTCTGAGAGTGAGTTGACCTGGGATGGCTCAGGCTTTCCATCAACGCCGCCGCCTTCAGGGTGGCTCCAGCCTCGGAAAGTGGAGGACTCGCTTCCCGTTACATAATCTAAGTTGTCATTTAATGCGCCATAGCGTTTAAGTGCGGCAACGAGCTTTTCTGCATCTTCAACACTAACTGCCTCATCTAGCCCCTGTTGATCAACGACTTTGGCAAGTAGCTCTGCAACGTGACCTCTGAAATCGGTGGCCACTTCCTTGAAGCGTTGAGGCTGACCATCAAAGGCTTCTGAGTCGTGTAAGTAAGCGTTGTAATTGACCTGGATAAAGGGTTCTAGTTTCACCCCAAAGCGTTTGCAGTAATCCAATACGGCGAAGTGATCCGAGGGGATTCGCCATGGGCCAGGATTTAAGTAGTTGCCTTCAGCAAAATCGATATGCTGGGTAAAACCGCCTAACTCGGTGTAGCTATCTCCACCACGTAACGTCCAGCAGCGGCCACCTGCTTTATCACGATACTCCAGCAATTTGACATTATAACCAGCGTTGCGCAGTTCAAAAGCTGCCGTCATACCGGCTAAGCCGGCCCCTAAGATTAAGATATTGGTATTGTCAGGGGCTCCCTGTAGGTTCAAACGCCCACGCCAATTAGACTGAGATGCAAAGCCCATTGTGCTCATTGCGGAATACATGGCCGCAGCCCCCGCCACCGCGCCCACCATGCCTAAAAAAGACCGACGCGTTACACCTTCTGGATTGAATGACATTGCTACCTCACTATGAAGTCATAGGCAGGCAAGTAGAGTCCTTTCAGTAACGCGATGTCGTCCTACTGCAGCAGGCGCTGCGTTGAATTAATATTAAGGGCTCTAATTATCCGGCCAATATACGTAATATCTGAACGTATGCAGGTGATGTGCCAAGTTAAATTAACCCTTTGTTTTAATTATATAAGTAAAAGTTGATACATGATTTGAAGGCAACACGCACCGATAAAAACATCCAACTTAGTGCGCGTTTCTAGGAGGTATCTCCTTTTTGGTGCGAAAGGAGGATTGTATTGGTAAGTGGTTATCTGCTTTTGATTTCCCTTATATTCCGTATGATTTTCTAGCGATTTTCTCCCCACCCAAAAAGCCCATCTCGGTAGCTAATAGGTGTGGCGGTGATGATGGTCGCTTGGGGCAGGTTGTCGATATGCGCTCTCGGCTGCAGCCAGGGCTGCTCATCACTGGGTGGCAACCACTCAATGCGGTCGTTAAATAGCGCATCATCAATCTCTAACACTAACGGGCTTCTGCATAGACAAAGTATTTGTTGGCGATAAAAAGAACAGCTTCTTCAACATTCAAATGAACGCAGTCGAGCTTATGATCGTTTCCGCAACGGGACACATAACCAAGTTGCTGAGTTTGATCCCAAATAGTTTTACTAATGACTCTGAATAAGCGCATAAGATCTCCAGTGGCTTTTTGTTTCGACTAAGGCAGCTTAAAACCTAAAGTTAACTTGAGGTAAAGTGGCGCTGAAGATGTAATATCAGGTATGACGTCATGCTGCTGATTGAACAATGGTTAAGCTAATTGGTGTGCGGATTTCTGACCTGATTTATTAAGAAGAGCTAGATACTGCACAGCGCGTATTGAGTTTGGGCTTTGCTGCACAGTATCTCATTCCAACATCAGCTTTTAATGCTTCAGTTCTTCCTCTATCAGTGCTTGAGCCAAGCGTTTTGCCCCTGCAAAGTCCGCTTTCCCAGAGCCAAGGTGAGGGATGCTCTCCACCGTAAACCAATGGCTGGGGATCACCATGGGTGGTGTACCGTTGGTGAGCATAGTGGCCTTGACGGTTTTGGCGTCTAACGCTGTTTCTGAAAGCAACACAATGCGCTCGCCCTTGCGGCTATCGGGAATATTCACCGCCATCAGTGCGGTGTCCGTATCCTCCAGAGCCGCCTTAACCGCCGTTTCAACGGCGCTGAGACTGATCATTTCACCGCCGATTTTGGCAAAGCGGGCGCAGCGGTCAATCAAGGTTAAGAAGCCGTCTTCATCGATAAACCCTTTATCCCCCGTTATATACCAGCGGTGGCCATCGATCACGTGGAGCGCCTTGGCCGTGCGGTTGGGGGCATTGAGATAACCCTGCATTATTTGCGGGCCGCTAATCAATATCATGCCGGCCTCGCCAGTCGGTAGCTCTTCAAAGCTGTCAGGATTGACGATTTTGAAGCTGGTGCCGGGCAAAGGCATACCGACGGTGCCTGCTTTGCTGCCCCGCTGCACCTGTTGATAGTGAACGCCCATGGCATCGGGAAGATTCACTGAGGCGACTGGGGCTATTTCCGTGGCGCCGTAGCCTTCGTACACAGGCTTGTGAAATTTCAGCGCGAAGCTGTTACGCACGTTTTCGTCGAGCTTCTCGGCTCCGGCAACCACCACCCTCAAGCTCTCCAGCATTAACGGATGCACCTTTGAGCTGCGTACAAACAGCCTTAAAAAGCTGGAGGTGCCGAACATGATAGTGGCTTTGTGCTTGGCAATTGCGCCCGCAATCCCGGGGGCATCGGTGGGGTCGGCGTGGCACACCAGCGGCAGCCCTTCAATCAGCGGTAGCAGCTGGGTGACCGTAAGGCCAAAGGCATGAAATAGCGGAAGTGAACCCATTACAACGTCGTTGCTCTGGGTGTTAAGTACGTCGGAAGTCTGCTTTATATTGGCCATCAGGTTGCGATGGCTCAGCATCACGCCCTTGGGTTCGCCTTCGCTTCCGCTTGAGAACAGGATGGCGGCAGTGGCGTCGGCATCGTGACCGTGGCAGAAGCAGCGCTGTAGTAGCCAAGTCGGCAGTGTTCTCACCGCCAGCCAGGTACTCAAGCGTTCGCCACGGCCAATCGTGGCCTGCAGGTCTTCTAAAAGAACCACCTGCTTCTCGCGAAGCAATTGGCTAACGTCGAACCCGCGCTGCTCGAGCTTCTTCACAAAGCGCTGTGAGGTGAAGACGGTAGCGATTTCCGCCTGGGAAAGGGCAGAGGTCAGCGCCTCCTGGTCGGCGGTGTAATTAAGATTCACCACCGTTTTACCCGCTAGCAGCGTCGCCATATTGGCGATAACCCCGGCGCTGCTGGTAGGTAGCAGTAGGCCAACGTTCTGCCCTGGGTTGAGCTTGCGAATACGCTTTGCAATCAGCAGGCTGGCAGTGAGCGCTTGGCTTGCGTTGAGTGGGCGGCCTAGCGTATCGGCCAGGGCAAGGTCGCTAGGGCGGCGCTTAACGCTTTGAATCCAGGCGTTAGGCAGGCTCGGGAGCTCGCCCATGGCCCGCTGCCAAGAGCGGGTAGCCTGCTCAAAAATACGCCGTTTGAGCACGTCGGCGGGGGTGTCCTTGGACAGCTGCTTGCCAAAGGCGACCACTACCGAGCGGTGCAGAGGCGCATTGCGCAGCTCTTTAAGCTTGCTGGAAGATCGGGAGAACTGGCTGCCCCACAGGCCTCGCAGGTAGAAGGGCACAATTTTGACGTCTGGATTTGCCATGTCACAGGCGCGCTCATAGCCGCGGCGGAATTCGCCCAGTTGTCCAGTGCGGCTGATCGCCCCTTCAGGAAACAGGCACACTACCTCGCCTGCGTTTAGCTGTTCCGCCACATCGACCAAGGCCTTTTCGGCACCACTGCCGCGTTCGATGGGTATACAGCCTAGTGCTTTGAAGAACCAGCGCAGGTACCAACGCTGGTAAACCGATCTGAGCATCACGAAACGCACCGGTCGAGGGCTGGCGATTTGTACCATGGCCCAATCCACCCAACTGATATGGTTGCCCAATAGCAGCACCCCGCCCTGGGCAGGCAGGTTCTGCAAGCCATGGACATCTACGCGATAGCGGCGTGTCAGCAGGAAGCTCAACAGAAAGCGCACCAAGCTTTGGGGCAGCTTAACAATGGTGTAACCACCGCCCACCATGGCCACGGTAGCGATGAGTAGCAGCAGGTAGTGGCTATTCACTCCTGCCAAGGCGAACAGCGCCGTGAGCACCAAAAAGCCCAGCATGGCGATGTTTTGAATCCAGTTGTTGGCGGCCAGTACGGTGCCTAGCTCGTTGTCGTCGGCGTGAAACTGGATCAGCGCATTGAGCGGCACGATGAACAGCCCACCCATGATGCCGATAAACACAAAGTTCAGCGCTTGGCCAACGGGCGTGGTCAACAGCGGCAAGCACCATAAACCCACGGCCACCCCAATAGCGCCTACGGGGATCAATCCGGTTTCAATACGGTTGTGGGAAAGTTTGCTGGCGAATAGGGAACCAAGCGCAATGCCAATGCCGCTTGCGGCGAGAATACCCTGGAGCACCAAGGTGTTATCGATGCTCAGGGCATCTTTGGCATAAGCGGGAAAGGCCGCCAGCAGCACTTGGCCCACTGACCAAAAGGTGGCAAGGCCGATAATGGAGAGCCTGATGACAGGCTGGTGAGCGATAATCCTCAGGTTGTCTTTCAAGGCAGCACCCTTTATGTAGCGCTGCCAGGTCAACGGTGTCTCTGATCGATTGGATGCATCAAGCGGAAGGCGGTAAAGCGTTACGACCTGGATGGCGCTATTGATCACCAGCAGCCAGCCCAGAGGGGCTATTTGGCGCAACAACTGCGCTGGGGTTTGATCTTCGGGTAACACCCAAGTCTCAAACAGCGCGGTAAACGCCACGGTGCCCGCCAGAATGGCGCCAATGGTGACGGCCTGAATTAGCCCGTTGGCTTCCGCCAGGCGAGGCTTGCCGAACAGTCCTTTTACCAAGCCGTATTTGGCCGGTGAATAAAAGGCCGATTGAATCGCCAGCAGTAGCGTCATGAAAAAGGCCAGCCAGAACCAGCCTTGGTAGTAGGCGGCGGTGATGCCCAGTGAGACCACGACGGCGGCCCAGGCCGATGTGCGCAGAATGCGCACCTTGGGGTAGCTGTCAGCCACATGGCCCGCCGGGCTAAACAGTAGAATAAACGGCAGTAGGATAAGTCCGTTGACCAGTGCAGTGAGCACGACCTGTGCTTCACCATCGTAACTTTTGAAGATCGTGTTCTGAATGACGATCTTGTGGCCTAGATCCACAAAGGCATTGAGAAAGATTGCTATCAGATAGGGCCTGGCGCCTGTTATGCGCAGCAGTCGATGCATGAGGTGTCGCCTTGTCGTTTCCTGGAAGTTGTTCTGCTTATCCACCATCGCTTTGGCACCATGTTAGTGCTTATATTATGCACTATTTCAATGGTTTATATATGCCTTAACGATATCAGTCTTAACGAATAATCATGTATTATTTGAATTTATAGATAAAATAAAAGTTCATGATTTTACATATTTAAAAATATAAACCATGGTGTAGATATTGTAGAAAAACATAACGATCTATGAGAGTTTTGGACTATTTAAGAACTCAATACTAATGGAAAAAAGCGTGCTCTTTTATGATATCAATGGCCGCCTGTTCAGCACCTGTTAAAACCGTTTGGGAGTTCCATATGACATATAAATCGATATTGGCAACACCTTCACTAGGTGGTAATGCACGCAAATTTAGTTTTATTTCTTCATCTCTAGCAAACGATTCAGGTAGACAACCTATTCCCCAGCCACATTTTATTAAGCGCCTAGCTTCATTAAGGCTTTGTGTAATAGCGGCATTTTTTCCCAGAAGTGAATGTTTGATTCTAAATTTTTCTATTTCAAATAAAGAACCATTTAATTGAGAGTTAGTGTAGCTTACCCATTCACAATCTGTTAAATCGTTTAAAGAAAGGTCGTTACGTTCATATAGGGGGTGAGCTTTTCCACAGTAGAGTCTATATCTTTGTGTGCCAAGTAAAAAGCTTTTAATACTTTGGCTCTTGAGTGGTAGCGTTGTAATTCCTAACGATAACGACTCAAAAGCAACTGATCGTATTATATCCTGGCTTAGTAACTCTTTGAGTTCACAGGTTATATTTGGATGCATTGTATGTATATGCTCCAGTGATTTGTCAAAGATATTGATGCGGGCGCCACTGACAATCCCTATTTTTAGGATGCCTTCGATTTTATCTTTGTCGTTTCCAATATTCATACATAAGCGTGAAACGCGAGATAGTATTTGTATTGCTTCTTCATAAACTTTTAATCCGGCCTCGGTTACATGGAAATGACGGCTGCTTCTTTCAATAAGTGAAGATTCAAGGTGCATTTCAAGTCGTTTCAGAGAAGAGCTCACAGCGGGTTGCGTAACGTATAGTTTATTTGCTGCCTCACTGATGCTTTTTTCATTAACGATAGTAACGAAAGTTCTAAGAAGGTTTAGATCAAGATACTCGTTTACAGGGCGCATGGAGAAGTACCGATGAAATTATGAAAACATCTATACAGTATCTGATTATGCTTTTCAACGATTACTTATGCAGCGAAAAAGTAGCTAGCCATGGGGTCATATGAGGTGAGTTATGCAAGTTGATGCGGACAGGCTCTGGCAAACAATTCAGGGCATGGGGGAAATAGGCAAGACCCCAGGGGGCGGGTCGTCCAGGCTGGCCCTGAGTGATGAGGATATTGAAGGAAGAAAAGAGTTTCTGCGCTGGGTTAGCCATGAAGGATGCCATTATCGTACTGATGTATATGGAAATATATTTGTACAGCGTACAGGAAATGATAATTCATTGAAGCCGGTTGTGTTAGGGAGTCATTTAGATACTCAACCTCGGGGCGGCAAGTTCGACGGAGTGCTGGGTGTGCTTTCAGGGCTTGAGGTTATCCGAGTACTGAATGAACACAGGGTCGTGACGAAAAGACCTATTGAAATTGCAGTATGGACAAATGAGGAGGGAAGTCGATTTAGTCCCGCAATGTCTGGAAGCGCTGCTTTTGCTGGTCTTTTATCGGAAACTGATTACCGTTCTTCTCAGGATGCAGAGGGTAATACGCTTGGAGAATGCCTCGATATTTCCGGGTTTAAAGGGGATTTATTGCCCAATGATATTCCTATTGGATGTTATCTGGAATTACATATAGAGCAGGGACCTATACTTGAAGAAAGAAATATCCCAGTCGCTGTGGTCAATGGTGTGCAAGGCGTTTTATGGCTGGATATTCATTTCTATGGTGAGTCAGCTCATGCGGGGCCTACACCCATGGCAAACCGTAAAGATGCATTATTTGCGGCCAGTGATTTTATAAATAAATTCAGAGAGGAAACTCTTAAAGACAAAAAAGATGATGCGAGATTTACCGTTGGAAATCTGAGTGTAGGGCATCCCTCTCGAAATGTAGTCCCTAGCTTGACCATTGTTAATGTTGATATCCGGCATGTAAATGATATTGAACTTGAGCGCTTGGAAGAGAAAGTTCATTGTTTACTGAAAGAAATGAAGGAAGAACATGGTGTGGAAGTCGCAGTAGAGATAAAGTGGAAAATGCCGGTGCTTAAATTTAATGATAATTTATTAAATGTTCTGAGTAAGGCGGTAAGTAAATGTGATGTGGCTCCATTCATGATGATGAGCGGTGCAGGGCATGATGCAGCCAATATTTCTAGAATTTCGCCCACCGCTATGTTGTTCGTTCCAAGTGTAAATGGAATTAGTCACAATGAAAGAGAGTTTACTAATAAGGAGCATTGCGCTTTGGGTGCACAGGCACTACTGAATGCAGTGCTTGATCTAGCAAATAACGAAAAAGATTTTAATTGAATGCAACAAGAAGAACCAGTCTCGGAGAACCTTTAAGTAGGTCCGATAAAATATCTAAACAAGATGAGGTGCTAAAATGAGCAGGAAACTTTTTACCCTATGCACTGCAACCGCTTTAACCACTACTCTGGCATCCTTTGCTATGGCCAACGAGCAGCTTGCAGATGAGTTAAATACGGAGGGAACTATAACTGTTTGTATTTCAAAAAATGCTTATCCTCCGATGTACTGGAAGGAAAATGGTCAATTGACTGGGTTTGATGTTGTCTCGATGGAAGCTATTGCCGAACAGCTAGGACTGGGGTTGCAATTCATGGAGGTGGCATTTGACGGTTTAATGCCAGGAATTGTTAGTGGGCGATGCGACATGATGCGTTCAGGCCTTTATGTTAGCGAGGCGAGAACCAATGTGGCAGATGCCATACCCTATTTGCGAACTGGTCCGGCACTATTAGTAATGTCTGGAAACCCTGCCGGAATTACGTCGACGGATGATTTATCCGGTAAAACAGTAGCTGCTCAGTCAGCCTCCGCCAATGCAGAAATTTTAGGAGAGCTTTCCGAATCTTTCGAAACGGCCGGTCAAGATTCAATCAGTATTGCGCTTTACCCGGAGCTGCCAGAAACCGTGGCGGCTGTTCAGAACCATCGTGCTGATGCTGTGATTGAAACCGATGTGGCCGCCGCATCAGTGGCCGATAGTCTAAGTGGTCGCATGGAAGTGATAGGTGGTTTGTTCGACTCAGATACGATGTTTGGCATGTATTTTCCTCAAGGCAGCCTGCTTAAGGATGCTATTGAAACCGTTGTCATTGAATTAACTGAAGATGGCACTTTGGAAGAAATTGCAGTCCAGTTTGGGCTGATGCCTGAAAATATCGCTTCAGTGGAAGAAATACAGGGGTAATTCCTGATGGCTTTTGATAGCGCGGTTTTTTGGGATGCTCTATTTTCGCGGTCATATCTAAATGGGGCCTTTGTTGCACTATCGCTGGCAACGCTAGTGCAGTTTTTCGCTATCGTGATCGGCTTCTTCCTAGCTCTGGGCCGGGAAAGCCAGAAAACGGTGCTTCGTTACTTTACCTCGGCGTATGTATGGGTGTTCAGGGCTATACCTGCGTTGCTGATCTTGATCTTAGTATGGAATGTCTTGCCGCAATTAGTACCAACACTTCGCAGTAGTTGGTTTACACCTTATATGGGAGCGCTTGTTGGCCTGACGCTATTGGAGGCGGCACTGATGACCGAAATCATTCGCTCGTCATTGAGGTCGGTTGATAAAGGGCAGAAATTGGCCGGTAAAGCTATTGGTCTCACACCCAGACAGATCTATTGGCATGTATTAATCCCGCAAATGATCCGGGTCGCTATCCCACCTACGGGCAACCAGTACATCAATATGATCAAGATGACTAGTCTGGCCAGCGTAATCTCTCTTCAAGAGCTTCTTTACGTCGCCCAGCAAAATGTTTCACGGACGTTCAGCTACATGGAGTACTACTCTGCCGCCGCCGTCTACTACCTCGTCATCGTCAGTGTGTTGATGGTGATCCAGGCGCGTCTCGAGAAGAAATATATGTGGACGAGCAGGGTGGCTCCAGGAAATTTTGACGTCAGGAACATCAAAACCTGGGGAATTAATAATGGCTAATAACTACAAGATTGAGACGCGACAACTGGCGAAGGTCTATCACGGCCAACAAGTACTGAAGTCCATCGACTTTAGTATCAGCCCAGGCGAAGTCAAGGCGGTGCTTGGACCATCGGGCTCGGGGAAATCAACCATGTTACGCCTAATGTCACTACTTGAGGCATCTGATGGGGGAGTGATCCTACTAGATGGCAAGGAGCTGGGCGTGGAAGTTGTTAATGGACGTGCTCGGCCATCGACTGAGATTGAGTTGGCCAGGCAAAGAACCCGCCTGGGCTTCGTTTTTCAATCGTTTAATTTGTTTCCGCACATGAATGTGATGGAAAACCTGCTTCTTGGACCTACTGCAGTATTCAGAAAACCACGAAAAGAGGCTCAGTACGAAGCAGAAGTGTTGCTTAAACGCGTAGGGTTAATCGATCACTGTAATAAGTTTCCTTCTGAGTTATCCGGAGGACAACAGCAAAGGGTCGCCATTGCCCGAGCCTTGATCATGTCGCCGGAAGTGATGTTCTTCGATGAGCCGACCTCTGCGCTTGACCCGGAACTGGTTAGAGAGGTGCTCAATGTTATGGAGGATCTAGCCGATTCGGGCATGACGATGGTGGTGGTTACACATGAAACGGGCTTCGCCCGAGAGGTCTCGGATCACGTCGTGCTTTTCAATGAGGGAAGAATAGTCGAAGAGGCTACACCTGATAATTTCTTTTCGGCTGATGCACCTCTGCCTGTTAAGCAATTCTTACAACATGTTATGTAATATTAAGGATAATGAGATGAGTGAATTTGGCCCTGCAGAGAACTTCTTCCACAAAAGAATCGGCCCAGAACCATACCCTGTATTTAACTCACCCGATGAACTGACCCGTAACTGGGGGCGGAAGTGGGGACGTGTTGATGAGTACAGTACATTGCGTACGGTGCTTGTTAGGCAACCCAATGTTGGAATGGGCGATATCCGTGAAGATGCCTGGAGTGACAGTGCTCAAGCGTTAGTAGACCCCAATGGTTTCTGGTACTACAAACGTAAGACACCTCCGAATATGGAGCGGGTAATGGCTCAGCACCAGGGCCTGTGCGATGCGCTTGAAAGTGAGGGAGTAGAAGTTGTGGTTGCTCCTGATTTACCTCGTATGTACACCAAGTCTGTTTATGCTCGAGACCCTTTGTTAACGGTGCCGGGTGGGGCGATCATCGGCCGCCTAGCGCCGCGCATGCGACGTGGTGAAGAAGCTAGCATGACTCAGACCGTGGCGGCATTGGGGATGCCGATTCTTGGCACCATTACTGGGGCAGGAATGGTCGAGGGAGGTTCTTTCATGATGCTACGGCCGGATCTGGCGGCCTACGGCACTTCTATACGCTGTAATATTGAAGGAGCCGATCAGTTGGAGTCGCTGTTGAAGCCTCTTGGAATCCAACTAATCAAGGTGCCGTTGCCTGGTTACACTATCCATATTGATGGGCAGTTTATGGTGCTGAATGACCACACAGTAATGGCCAATGTGCATCGTCTACCGTATGAGTTTCTGGCCCAACTTGAGGAGTTGGGATTTGACATTCTTTTTCCTCACCCTGATGAGCAGAACGCCTGTAACTCACTGACCGTCAAGCCTGGCAAAATTATTATGGCCTCCATTTATCCCAAGACTGCAGAGATGCTCTCCAAGCGCGGTTTCGACATGGTCGTCATCGATTATGACGAGATTATTCACAATGGTGGGAATATACATTGCTCGACCATGGAGCTGGTTAGAGATTGGTGATTGTTCGGTGCGTTCCTCTCCCTTCAAGGGAGAGGGCAACCTTCGTATTCGCTATGCCACCGTAAACACTTATACATAAGAAATATTGTGCTGTGGAGAGTGTGATGCAATACCATTCAAGCGTAGATTTATGGGCGGAGCGCTGTCAGCTTGCCGCCATGTACCGCCTGTTAGCGCATTACCGGATGACCGATCTGATTGATACGCATGTCTCCTTAAAGTCTGCTACCGGGCACTTTTATATCAATAATTATGGTGTGCCCTTTGAGAAGATGACAGCATCCGACATGTTGCTAATTGATGTTGATGGCAACGTTATTCATAAAGCCAAAGAGGACATTGAGGTCAACAAGGCTGGGTTTGTGATTCACTCCGCTATTCATGAGGCAAGAAAAGAGCTGACCTGTGTGATACATACGCATACAACAGCAGGTATTGCAGTCTCATGTCAGGAAAAAGGATTGCTGCCACTCAGCCAGCACGCATTGAAGTATTACAACCGGACCTCTTATCACCAGTATGAAGGGATCGCTTTTTGTGAGACCGAGCGGGAACGATTGGTCGCGGATCTAGGGCAAAACGATGTCATGATTCTTAGAAATCACGGTCTCATCGCAGCTGGGCGAAATATTGCCGAAGCCTTTATGAATATCATCGCCTTAGAGAGGGCATGCCAAATACAGGTTCAAGCACTTGGCCAGGGCGAGAGGCTTATTTCCCCCTCTAAAGAAGTATGTGAGAAAACAGCAGCGCAATTTACGGGTCCAGCGCAGGATCGAATCGTACAACTGGGCTTTAATGCTGCACTTTCACTGATTGCAGACCAAAAATCAGAGTACGAAATATGAAGCGAGTAGCTTTTTGGGGTGAGAGTGTCATGCTGGGTAGGGTAAGGAAGCTCTTTGCTGAGTCCTATCCATATATGGTAATGGTTCATGATGAGCAGTACCTGCCAGAAATAGATGCTTTAGTATGCTGGAAACTTCCTGAAGGTATGATTGATCGGTTGCCAAACCTTCGTCTGATCCATTCAGTAGGTGCTGGTTGCGAAACCATTATCCGCCACCCCTTACCCAACAGAGTCAGCGTTTGCCGTGTCGTGGATGATGCTCAGATTCAGGGCATGATTGACTACTGTACTTGGGCTGCTCTCTACTACTATCGAGAGCTCGACAAAGTCATTGAAAACAGTCGGCACAAAGTGTGGGAATGGCCACCGCAGGTGCCCAAGAATACCTATAAAATAGGTATAATGGGCCTTGGCAACATGGGGTGCCATGTTGCTACAAGCCTGTCGCAAAGCGGGTTTGAGGTTTGTGGGTGGGCCAGGACGTCTAAGCAGCTCAAGACGGTAAAGTCATATGCAGGCAATCATGAGCTGGAGGCTTTTCTTGAAGGGTTGGACTTAGTAATTTGCCTGCTTCCGCTAACCCCTGAAACACGGGGAATCTTAAGCGCTTCTTTCTTTGAGAAAATGCAGCCGGGCAGTGTCATTGTCAACTTGGGACGGGGAGAGCACCTTGTTGAAGAGGATCTTCTGACAACATTGCAAGAGGGGCATTTGCGTGGCGCTTTACTGGATGTCTTCGATAACGAGCCTCTGGAGAAAAATAGCCCACTTTGGGGAGCGCAAGAGGTTCTGGTGACCCCACATATGGCTTCAGCGTCGTCTGTAGAAGAAATTACCCGGCAAATTCACGACAATATCATCCGTATGCGCAGTGGAGAGGAGCTGCTAAATCGTGTAGATCACGAGCGGGGTTACTAGGGATGATGAGCCGAAAATGGTATCAGCTATCGCTAATGGGTGCATAGGCTTCATGTAAATAGTTAGTTAGAATAATGGCCTACAAAGATTTGTCACGAAAGTGAGCGGCTTCCTGCGCCAACCACTCCACAAAGCGTGCTACCGCCGGTGGCGTTTCTCCATCACTAGGCAGAATCAGTTCGTAGGCGAACGGAGAAACGAGTGGATAGTGTTCCGCGAAGGGGCGTACCAAGACACCGCTCGCCAGCCGGTCAGCCACCAATGGGTAGCTGGCGAGTACCACGCCTTGCCCGGCAATGGCCTGATCGAGAGCCAAGCTGTAAAGCGAGTATTGCCGTTGGTTGGGCATCTTGTTTAGCGCTACTCCGGCGCTTTTAAACCAATCGCTCCAACTTGGAATGGGGTGGCCTGCGTGGCTGCACCAATCCACGGTGAGCAGCGTCTGTGCCAGCAAATCGTCGGGGGTTTGCATGTTTGCCTGCGCTAATAGAGAGGGCGAACAAACCGGGAATAGCGTGTCTTCAAACAGGCGCAGGCTGGTGACACCGGGCCAAGGGCCCAGGCCGTAGCGCAATGATAAGCGTGCTCTGTTGGGCAACCACAGCGGTGGCGTTAAGCGCGCCTCGGCATCCAGAGAGATTTCTATTTGCCGTTCATTGGCTTCAAAGCGGGGTAAGCGGGGGAGTAGCCAGAGTTGTAGGAAGGAGGGCGGTGCACTCAGTAACAATCGAAAGGCCTCCTCTGAACGCTCGGTGACGTTCTGTACGCCGCTGGCGATGCGCAAAAGGCCGGCCTGCACATCTTCAGCCAGTACCCGACCTGCTTCGGTAACGCATACCCCATTGGCATGACGTTCAAACAGCACCACGCCTAAGTGATCTTCCAACTGTTTGACCTGTCGGCTAACGGCGCCAGGCGTCACCCCGAGGCGATAAGCGGCGGCTTTGAAGCTATTTTCTCGCACGGCCTCGGCAAACGCGCGCAATGCATTCAGCGGTAGCCTTTCTATTCTCATAGAGTGAGTTTTCCTAAGCCTAGGCCCGATAAGTAATCGTTTGTATGCAATGACGCTTACTGCTGAAATGGGCACCTATATGTTACAGGAGCCCGCAATGAGTAATCAAAGAATAGCCTCCACCACCCAAGCTGCCTGCATGGTTGGTCGATCACAGCGAAAGTCAGTGGACGCAACGGCAGCATCGTTGATGCTGCTATTTTGCCTGGTGCTGGGTTTTCAGCAGGTAGCGATCAAAGGTGTGGCTGAGGATATCTCACCCGTGGTGCAGATGGCTCTGCGCTCAACCTTGGCGGTGTGTCTGGTCGGCGGGCTGGCTTATTGGCGAGGTATTCGCTGGGCAGATGTGGGTCATCATTGGGGCCCTGGGTTGCTGGTGGGCCTGGGGTTTGCGGCTGAGTTCGGTTTTATCGCCTGGGGATTAACCTATACCTTGGCGTCCCACATGTCGGTCTTTCTGTATACTGCGCCCATCTTCGCTGCCCTGGGGTTGCATCTTTGGGTACCTGGCGAGCAACTCTCCATTCGCCAGTGGTGGGGCGTTGGCTTGGCATTTCTGGGAATGGTGGTTGCCATGGCGCCAAGCGGTGCTTACAGCATCGAGATTCTTATTGGGGATACGCTGGGCTTGTTCGCTGGCCTCTCATGGGCGGCCACGACCGTCGTGATCCGCAAGACCTCGCTTTCTGAGGCGCCAGCAGAACTCACTCTGAGCTATCAATTGAGCGTGACGGTGTTGTTGCTCCTGCCGATGGCGGCTATATCCGGGCAGCTAATGAGCGCGCAGTTTACCCCGATGGCGATAGCCAGTCTTGGTTTTCAGACGCTGATCATTTCGTTTGCAGCGCTGCTGTTATGGTTTACCTTGTTGCGCCGCTACCGCGCTTCGCAGTTAGGCGTGTTTTCTTTTTTGGCGCCGCTTTTCGGTATTCTGTTTGGTACACTGCTGCTCAATGAGCCGCTGAGCATTAATTTTATAATCGGCGGTGGCGTTATTTTAGTTGGCATCATTCTGGTGACTCGCTAAACGCATGCACCTATCTACCATCTGCGAAGACACCGATATGAGCATTACCCCTTTTCAAGCCCTGGCGTGCCCGCTAGATGGAAAACCACTCAGTCGGTCGGATAGTGCTTGGCGCTGCTCTGATGGTCACAGCTTTGATATTGCTAAGCAGGGCTACGTTAATTTACTGCCTGTGCAGCAAAAACGTTCCCACGATCCGGGTGATAGCAAGGCGATGGTGGCTGCTCGCCAGCGTTTTCTTAAAGCAGAGTACTATCAACCTATTGCCGAAGCTGTCAGTCATGCTGTGTTGGGCCATGCCGAGGTTCAAAAGGCAGACAGCCTGCCTTTTAGCTGCCTGGATGCGGGCTGCGGTGAAGGTTATTACCTTCGCCAATTAGCTGACGCGGCGACTAACGAGCAGCCACTTTCACTGACGGGGTTGGATATCTCTAAATGGTCGGTATTGGCCGCAGCAAAACAGGATGCTAAGCAGGCACCGCTAAGCAGTTGGGTCGTGGGGAGTAATGCGCACTTGCCGGTGCAGACGGGAACGTTGGATAGCGTGCTGTGTATGTTTGGCTTTCCAGTGGTAAGCGAGTTTGCTCGTGTGTTGAAAACCGGTGGCGTACTACTGCAGGTTGAAGCGGGGGCTAATCACTTGAGGGAGCTGCGGGAGATTATCTACCCCACGTTAAAAGCTGAGCGTGCGAGTGAGACGGTAGTGCCCGATGGCTTTATTCACCATGGCAGCGAGAGGGTAAGCTACTCAATTGCACTAAACGGAAGTGACGAAATTGCCGATCTGTTGGCGATGACGCCGCATCTTTACCGAGCCAGCGCTGAGGGTCGTGCTCGCGCAGCGGCACTTGAAATGCTGTCCGTAACGGTGGATGTGCGGGTGGTGCAGTGGCGACGTCTCTAGTCGCTTTCAAACGCAGCGTTCATACACTTCTAGCGCAACTTTTGTACAGCCAAACGCAACAAGGCCCGCATAAGCGGGCCTTGTTATCCGAACCTCGAAAGGTTCGAGCAAATTCTTAAGCGCTATGTCTTATAGACTTAGTCTTAAAAAGCTTAGGCTTAGGAAATTTGCTTGATGTTTGAAGCTTGAAGGCCTTTCTTACCCTGGGTAACGTCAAAAGAAACGTTAGCGCCTTCTTGCAGGGTTTTGAAGCCGTCTGCTTGAATTTCAGAGAAATGGGCAAACAGGTCATCGCCGCCGTCAGAAGGAGCAATAAAACCGAAGCCTTTAGTATCGTTGAACCACTTAACTGTGCCAGTAGACATAGTAAAAATCCTTTCGCGCAATGCGCTTTGTAAAGTTCCTGGTATCACCCAGATTAATAGCGGATAAAACAAGGAATACAATTACAGTCTTGCCGAAAGATTTTGTACACGTCTATCTCGTACATTTCTAAATCTTTTTCGTACACTTCTGAAACCATGCTTGCTTGCTAACCAACTGGCGCTACATTGTCATGAAATGTAGCGTATGTCAAAGCCTTTGTTGACTATCTTACCGTTGTGCCCACTAAACAGCCTCTATTGCCAGCCCACTTTCCACACGCTGTCATCTTTTAAGCTTTGCCACGGCAAAATGAGCTCGCGATGAGAGTACACAGCCTCAATCACGACCTCTACTAGGTTCTCTTCTTCATCATCGCGCAGCAGCTGGGTAACCATAAAGTGCATCTCTTTATTGCTTGGCTGGGCAGCCGTCCATTTGCTGTGGTGTAGCTTGCTCGGATTGATCGTATGCATTGACGCTCCTTGGCAACGATATCGCGTGTTAGCTGCCATCAGTGATTATGCACTGGCTATCGCACTTACTGTTGTACCCAATTTTCAATGCCAAGCTCTTCATTGAGACTCCTTAGGATCTCAGTTCGTTCGCGACCGTTTTCAGAGTGACAGCCAGTATCGTGTTCAAGCACCGCTTGTGCGCCATCCTGGTTAACCCAAGTCACTGTGTAGTTTGGCAGGTCGGTGGCACGGGGGTCGCAATCAAGGGTTTGCTGCGTTGTTCCCATGTCGGGTTGCATTGCAGCTAGTCGCTCTTGCAGCGAACGAAAAACAGTCGTATTGCCTGCCTGAGTGCGCTCACCTTCTACGGCAGTGTGACGTTCACCTGTGTAGTGGGTCGTACCATCCTCCTCAACCGCAACGCTATAGACAGGGCAGGTGCCGTAGCAAGGGCCTACTTCATAACGGATTTCAGCCAGGCTGTTTTCGCTGGTCGTGGCGGAATGCTGCGCGCAGCCCGCTGTCATCAGCGCCAGTGTGGATACCGTTAAACAGGTGATAGAAAAACGCATGCAAAAGCTCCTTGTCTTGTAAAGATAATCTGACTTGATACGTTAGCTGCAGAGGGCTTCGTTAGGGCTAACAATACCTCAATGCTTGAATGAGGGTATTTGGCTTTCCAGTGTATGTTAACGCCATCAGTTTTCATAAAGTAATCGCTAAATTAACAAGCAACCACAAAGCTGTGAATGTTGGAGGAGTCTGCGTTCTATAAAAAGCCACCGGGCCTGCCACAGTGATGGGCTGTTTCTCTGGCTGTCTGCAGAGGAAGTGCGTACCGCCTTGATTTATTGCCGCCTCCTGTCTTATCGATATCGCTGTGCCACACTAATAGAATGAGACGTATATATGGGACACGTGCTGCTCACATTAGACCCGCTCACACATGCAAACCTATAGGGACTTAAATGACACGTATATGGAAGGCCTATTGTCAGGCGTCGTTGATTTTACGCGTCACCATCGCACTTATGTTGGGCGTTGTGGTCGGGCTGGTGGGCGGGGAGCAGGTAGCGGTTTGGTTAGCGCCGTTAGGCGATTTGCTGCTTCGGCTGCTCACTTTTCTGATTGTCCCGATTGTGCTGTTTACGCTGATGGTGGGGGTGAATCAGTCCCGGGAGGGAAGCGCTGGCCGTGTAGGCGGCAAGGTGTTTGGTTATTACCTTATCTCTTCCACGCTGGCGATCATGGTGGGCTTAGCGGTTGCCACACTGTTTAGCCCCGGCAGCGGTATGACGTTGGATGAAAGTGCCAGTTTCTCGGTGCCCGAGAATCCAGGCGTTGTCGATACGCTGCTGAATATAGTGCCGGATAATATTATTGGTGCGTTTGCCGAACTCAATATGTTGGGCATTATTTTTACGGCGCTGGTGTTTGGCATCGCATTGCTAAAGATGCGCCAGTCGGAGCGCCAGCATGCTATGGGTGAACGCCTTTATGGGGTGATTGAATCGCTAAATGAGGTCACTCTAAAAGTAATGTCGGGGGTATTGCACTACGTGCCCATCGGCGTGTTTGCGATTGTTGCCGAAACGGTGAGTCAGCAGGGGTTGGAAACGCTACTCTCACTGGGCGATATGGTGGTTGTGCTGTATATCGCCCTGGCAACCCAACTGCTGATTTATTGCGGCATCATGCGGCTGTTCGGTGTGAAGCTGCGCACCTTTTTTCGCGAAGCCCGTACGCCAATGGCCACGGCGTTTGCCACCCAAAGTAGCTCGGGTACGTTACCGCTAACGGTTAATGCTGCTCACCGCTTAGGAATTTCCAAAAGCATCTATGGTTTTAGTCTGCCGTTAGGGGCTACTTTAAATATGGATGGGGCGGCGATTCGTATCGCCATCTCGGCGGTATTTGCCGCCAACGTGATTGGTGCACCGCTGGATTTCATCAGCATGGTGCAAATAGTGTTGATCGGCACGCTAGTGTCGGTGGGCACGGCAGGGGTGCCGGGGGCCGGAATCATCATGATCGCCACGGTGTTTGCCCAGGTGGGCCTACCAATTGAAACCGTCGCGTTGCTCACCGCTATCGATGCACTGGTGGGAATGGGGTGTACGGCGCTGAACGTGACAGGCGATTTGGTCGGCACCTCCGTGATAGCCCGTAGTGAAGGAGAGGAGTTGCAAGAGGAGTTTGTCGAAGAAGCACCCGCGGCGGTAAAGGGATAAATGCAGTAGGACAATGACGACTACAAGGAGAACACGTGTTGAATGATCGTGAGTTCGCTTACTTAACGCGTGCCGTTGAGCTCGCTGAAGAAGCCCTTGAGGCGGGTGATGAACCCTTTGGCAGCGTACTGGTAAGTGCCGAAGGAGATATTTTGGCCGAAGACCGTAACCGCATCGCCGGTGGAGATTCTACTCAGCACCCTGAGTTTTTCCTGGCGCGCTGGGCTGCTCAGAATATGGCGCCCGAGGCGCGAGCAAAGGCTACAGTTTATACCTCGGGTGAGCACTGTCCCATGTGTGCCGCTGCCCACGGTTGGGTAGGGCTAGGGCGAATTGTCTACGCCAGTTCGTCTGAACAGTTGGGACGCTGGCTTGCAGGTTTGGGCGTGGGGCCTTCTCCAGTTGCGAGCTTGTCTATTCAACAGATTGTCCCAGGGCTCAAGGTAGAAGGCCCAATAGACGAGCTGGATGAACGCGTTCACGCATTACATATACGGCGCCATGCCAGCCCTACTTTTAAGACATAAAAGAAGACGTAAAAAAAGCCGCCTAAGCGTTAGCTTAGGCGGCGTCGTATTCACTAAACTTGGCTATTAAACCTAGTTATTAAAACCTGGCTATTAAAGCTAGTGTTTCAATATCACATAAAATGCATGAATGATGCCCGGTATGAAACCAAATAGCGTTAGAATAATATTCAGCCAGAAATGCCCTTTAAAACCGACCTCAAAAAATACGCCGAGCGGGGGAAGTATTACGGCAAAAATCATTTTGATTGGATCAGTCGCTGTAAACGCCATGAAGCCTCCTTTGCTTTCATTGGTGTAACTTGTACAAGTGTAGGCACGATCAACTTATTTATCCATGCCTTGGCGAATTCCCTGTGACTAGCCGAGTAGAAAATCGTTCAATTCCGCCATTGATTTCCGCTCTACGCTATTTGGGAGGGCCCCGTGTTCAAAATACCACTGAAAGTAACCACCACGTCTTTTTGTTTATTAAGCTGTCTTGGCGCTGGCCAGAGTTGGGCACAAGAGAATTCGTCAACTGATAACACGCTGGCCACACTTCAAGTGACGGCGCCACGACTATCGCGAGAGCTGTACGCCACGCCCGCTGCGGTTTCAACGCTCGACCGCGAGGCGATTGCTCAGGGGCAGCAGCGCACACGGCTGGATGAGGCGTTAGTGCGAGTGCCTGGCGTGTTTTTGCAGAACCGCGATAATTTTGCCCAAGGCCAGCGAATCTCCATTCGCGGCTTCGGTGCTCGTGCGCCGTTTGGCGTTCGCGGTATTACCGTGATGGTGGATGGCATTCCGTATACGTTACCCGATGGCCAGGCGCAGTTAGATGCCATTGATTTGGACAGCGCTGAGCGCATCGAAGTTATCCGCGGGCCCTCTTCGGTACTTTACGGCAACGCGGCGGGTGGGGTAATTGATGTGACCACCGCCGATGGTCGCGATAACCCTGGCTCAAGCGTGCGCACCGAGGTGGGCAGTGATGGCTATCGTAAGGCAGTCGTACAAACCGGTGGAGCCCAGGGTGATTGGTCGCACCACGTCAGTTTCTCGGCACTCAATGTGGATGGTTATCGGGAGCAGAGCTCTACAGAGAAATACCTGCTGAATGCCAAACTGCGAAGAGAGTTAGGCAGTGATCGGGCGTTAACCGCGATTATCAACCTGCTGGACAACCCCCGTTCCGAAGACCCCGGCGCGCTGAACGCGGGTGAAGTGGCCAGTGGCCGTGATCAAGCAGCGCCGAACTCATTGGCGTTGGATGCAGGGCAGAACGTAGATCAGCAGCTTCTGGGCTTACAGTACGAAGATCTGTCCGCAGGCCCTGGCGAGTTCTACCTAAAAGGCTTTGTTGCGCAGCGCGATTTTGAGCAGCAACTGCCCTATGTGGGTGATAGCCGTATCGGCTACCAGCGTGATTATCTGGGCGCGAGTGCTGAGTATCATCATGAAGTCAGCTTGGGCAATCTGCCGCTGAGTTATATCACCGGTGTCGATGTGGCGCGCCAAGACGACGAGCGCTTTAGGAACGATGTCAATGGCCAAGGCGTTGTCGGTGAGCAGTTGGCGGAAGAGACCCAAACGGCTACCTCCGCTGGAGTATTTGCTCAGGGCGATTTAGCGCTGACCGAGCAGGTGACGCTCTCGCTTGGTGCGCGCTTTGATCGAGTGGAGCTAGAAGTAGATGATCGCTATTTGGACGATGGTGATCAAAGCGGTGATCAGACCTTCAATGAGTGGAGCGGTTCGGCGGGGTTAAGTTACCGTTATCGTCCGCAGCATCAAGCCTATATCAATACCGGTACGGCGTTTGAAACGCCGACGTTCTCCGAGTTTGCCAATCCGGCGGGCGGTGGTTTTAACCCGTCGGTATCGCCGCAAAAAGCCTGGAATCGTGAAGTGGGGCTGCGGGGCTACGTTGAACCGTTGGCCATGGATTACGATCTGGCGCTATTTTCGGTGCGCGTGCGTGACGAACTCGTGCCGTATGATGACGGCGGTCGCACCTTCTACCAAAACGCAGGCGACACCGACCGCGACGGCATTGAGCTGGCGCTAGGCTGGCAGCTCGCCGACCAATGGCGGTTGGATAGTGCCCTTACGCTGGCGAGCTATGAGTTTGATCAATTTGCTACACCCACTGAAAGCTTTGGCGGGAATCGCATTCCTGGCCTGCCCGAGCAAACCTGGGTCAATCAACTCACTTGGCAGGGGCTGGATGGGCGCTTTGCCACGCTGGAAACCCAGTACGTGGGCGATATGGTGGCGGACAACGCCAATGAGACAGAGGTCGATAGCTACTGGCTGGTGAACCTGCGGGTGGGCGATGGTTGGCAGTTGGGAAGCGATACACGGCTGAATGCGTATGTGGGCGTGCGCAATCTCTTAGATGAAGAACACTACGCCAACGTGCGCTTGAACGGCACCTTTGGCCGTTTCTATGAACCTGCTCCGGGGCGCAGTGTGTATGGCGGTTTAGAAGTACGCTTTTAAATCGAAATGCTGCAAGTAAATAAAAACGGGCGGCGCTCATTCATTATTGCTGAGGCCGCCCGTTCTCGTGGGTGATAACGCTAAGTTAGCCGGTTACTCCGGTAGCGCGTAACCAATCACGTAATCGCCCATCTTGGTACCAAAGGTGCCGTGACCACCTGCGGTGACGACCACATATTGACGGCCATCTTCACCGGTGTAGGTCATCGGCGTGGCTTGGCCTCCCGCTGGCAGGCGTGCTTTATACAGCTCCTCGCCAGTAGTGATGTCGTAGCCGCGCAGGTACTGATCCAGCGTGCCGCTCAAGAACGACACCCCGCCAGCCGTCGTCAGCGGGCCGCCTAGCGCAGGAACGCCGACGTTCAAGCCAATCGGAAGATCAAACGGCATGCTGTCACGTGTAGTACCATTGCGGTGCTTCCACACCACCTCGTTACTTTGCAGGTTGATACCGGCTACATCGCCCCAGGAGGGCGCTTGGCAGGGCAGACCGAGCACTGAAAGCAGAGGGCCAAGCTCAACGGCATAAGGTGCGCCTTCATTGGCTTGCAAACCCTGTTCGCTAGCAGAGCCTTGGCCTTCTGTTACCTCTTCACGAGGAATTAACGTAGACACAAACGCCAGGTATTTAGCGCCGGTGAAGAGTGCTTGCCGCTCTGGATCAACGGCCACACCACCCCAGTTCATCACACCGACATTGCCTGGATAAACAATGCTGCCTTCCAGCGAAGGTGGCGTGTATTGGCCTTCATAGCGCAAGGAGTTGAACTGAATGCGGCACATCATTTGATCAAACGGTGAAGCGCCCCACATGTCGCGCTCGGTGAGCGGCGGTGGTAGAAGGTTAAGCGCTGAACGCGGTTGAGTCTCGGCGGTCCAGTCGCCTTCCACGGCGCCTTGTGGTGCAGGGACCTCTTCGATGGGCACAATCGGCTCACCGGTTTCACGGTTCAATACATATAGGCTGCCCTGCTTGGTCGGTTGAATAACCGCGGGCTGGATGCCATCACTAGTGGCCAGGTCAATCAGTACCGGTTGCGCAGGCGAGTCCATATCCCATAGGTCGTGGTGTACGAACTGGTAAACCCACTCAACCTGACCATCTTCCAGGTTGAGTGCCACTAGACCCGCGCTGTAGGTTTCATCGTTCTCGGAGCGGTCAGCGCCATACTGGTCAGGCGTGGCGTTACCCATCGGCAGGTAAACCATGCCTAGTTCTTCATCAACGCTGATGGGTGCCCACACGTTAGGGGAGCCGCGGGTGTAAGTCTCGCCTTCGGCTAATGGGTCGGTGTCGTCAGGGTTGCCGCTATCCCAGTTCCATACCAGCTCACCGGTATGCACATCAAAGGCACGAATAACGCCTGAGGGCTCGTCAATGGAGCTGTTGTCGGTGACATGGCCGCCCAGAATGATCAGGTTTTCGGTTACCGTCGCAGGGGATGTAGAGTAGTAACCGCCCGGTGCGAAATCGCCAATATTGTTGGTGAGATCAATTTCGCCGTTATTGCCAAAGCTGGCACACCGCTCACCCGTATCTGCATTTAGCGCAATCAAGCGTGCATCTGCCGTGGGTAGGTAGAGCCTGCGTGGGCACATGACGTCGGTCTCGCTGAGCATGGGTTGCTGCGGGGCACCGTTTTCTTCTTCAACACCAAACAGCAGTGACAAGAAGGAGAGATCCAGACTGAAAATATCGCTGTCATCGAAGATGTCGAAAGAGAGCGCTGTAGCACTACTCGGCGCAGCGTCGCTGTTTGCCGCTTGGTCGTCAGGCGTGCTCTCAGTAGCTGAATAGTTGGCGGCATCGTAATAGGCGAGGCCACGGCAGGTCATGTGTGCCCAGCCGGAGAAGTCATCTGCCCCCATGGTGCTGATTTCAGGGTCAAACGCCCACAGGGTTTCGCCGGTTTCAGGCGAGAGCGCCATCGCCCGACTGTGCGACGTGCAGATATACAGGCTGTCGTTCACTTTTAGCGGGGTATTCTGGTTGGTGATTTCCGGGGGCGCATTGGGGCCCGCCTCATCACCAGTTTGAATGCGCCATACCTCTTCAAGTTCGCCGATGTTGTCCGGCGTGATCTGATCGAGCGAGGAGTAGTGGGTGCCCGCATTGGTGCCGCCATAGGCAGGCCAATTATCGCCCGCCACTTGGGCTGGGTTAGTGCTATCGGCCGTTGATTGGTTATTAGTGGCTAGCGACCCTTCGATAGCGCCGGGATCGTTATACTGACTGGCAATGGCCACGATAACGGCGGTAGCAATGCTCCCAACAAGCGCCAGGCTGCCGCCTTTTGAATGTAGTGGCTTACGCCACCAGGGCAGGAGCAGCAGAATACCTATTAAACAGAGAATGGCAACGCGGGGCACTAACTGCCACCAGTCGAGACCAACCTCCCACAGCGCCCACACTAATGTGGCAAAAAGAATCAGCGCGTAGAGCCACAGAGCGGCGCCTTTGCGCAGGGTAAATAGAACGCCGCAAGCAATAATGCTAAGCCCGGCAATTAAGTAGTAGGCGCTGCCGCCTACGCTGACGAGCTTGCTGCCGCCAAAAGCAAGCACCAAGCCGATAATAAATAGTAGCAGGCCAACTATTATAGCTGGCCATTTACTGTGATCGCGCGTGCTTTCTTCCATGAGAGGTCCCCTAGTGAAACGTACTTAATACGTTAATGCATGCCGCTTAAACCCTAAATTCAAGCAATAAGTGCCAAGCGACGAATCCACAACGCGCTTTAACCCATCGGCGGCGCCGATGGGTTAAAACACACCGCTATGGTGGATGATTTTAATAATCAATTCGCTATTGGTCTAACGATTTGATGTTTTTTTCTAAGACGGGCGCCCTACCGCCAGGATCGTTGATTTCGCGGTAGGGTTAGCCAGAAGGCGTGAGGTTTATAGCTTGACCAGCATTTTACCGGTATTGCCGCCGTCAAACAGGGACAGGAATGCATCGGGGGTGTTCTCCAGACCTTCTTTCACTGTCTCTTTATATACCAGCTTACCTTCCGCTACTTGAGGGGCTACTTCGTTCAGAAAATAGGGGTAGCTAGACCAATGGTCGGCCACAATAAAGCCCTGCATTTTGGCCTTGCGCACTACCAACTGAGATAGATTGCTCGGGCCGGGGGCAGGCTCTTTTGCATTGTAGCTATCGATCATGCCGCATACGGCAATCCGCGCGCCTTCATTCAATTGACTCAATGCCGCTTCTAGGCAGGTACCGCCGACGTTTTCGTAATACACATCGATACCGTTGGGGCTGGCGAGCTTAATGGCGTCGCTTAACTCCTGTGCGGTACGGTCACGGTAGCTAACCGGTTCAACGCCCAATGATTCAAGCCAGGCCAGCTTATGCGCAGCCCCGGCAATACCGACCACATGACAACCTTTGGCTTTGGCCAACTGCACTGCCAGGGAGCCTACGGCACCGCTAGCCGCGCTAACCAACACATTGTCACTCGGCTTGCATTCGGCAATCAGGTTGAGGCCAGTCCAGGCGGTCATGCCAGGCATGCCGAGTACGCCCAGATAGGCCTGTTCGGGAACATCGATATCGGGTAGCGGCGTGACGCCCTGCGCAGGCAGTTGGGCAATATCCCGCCAACCGCCCATATGGCTTACTTTGTCGCCCACTTTTAAGCTTGAATCATTGGTCTCGATGATCTCTCCAATGGCGCCGCCTTCCATCGGCTTGCCGAGTTCAAACGGATCCACATAGGTGCGAATGCCGCTCATGCGACCACGCATATAAGGGTCGACGGAAAGCCAGCGGTTGCGAATACGTACTTCGCCTTCGGCTAGGTCGGGTAGGGGTTGTGTTTCCAGCTTAAAGAGCGTGCGATTGGGTAGGCCTTTGGGATAATCGGTAAGCGTATAGAATTGTGACTGCATAGATGTGCCTCCTGCAAATACTTGGCGTGTATCGAACTCCTTGCAGCATAGTGACCATTAGCCTGCTTGCAAGTTCGTTAATGTATTGGAAAGTAGCCACATAAAGAAACAGGGCGACCATTGCTGGTCGCCCTGTCTGTTGACTGCTTAAGATAACGATGCTTCGTGTGCTGTCGCATTGATTAGGCTAATGGGTATCACACAACAACCAAGGATGTGTTATCCGTTAATCCAACAGCGTTACCATCACTGGAGCTGTACCGCGGCGAATCATGCCAAGCTTCGCTGCCGCGCGTTTAGATAAATCAATAATGCGTCCTTGAATGAAAGGGCCACGATCATTGATCAGTACTTCTACCTCTTGCCCCGTATCCGGGCGTGTCACCAACACCTTGGTGCCAAACGGCAAACTCGGGTGGGCGGCGGTCAACGCCTGCTGGTCAAAGGGCTCTCCACTGGCAGTGGTCGCTCCTTGAAAGCGGTCACTATAAAAAGAGGCGACGCCTTCCTGTATTTCTGTCTCGTGTGCAAAAGCACTATTGGCAGCGCTACTTGCTACTACTGCTGCCAAACAAATCGTTCGGATCAGTCGTTTTTGGGCTCCCATAGGAGTACCTCAGTTTTGCGTGTTGCGAATCCCGCACTCTTGATGAGGTGCCTGATAGGCTTGTCGATACTACCCTTGTCGCAACGAGTCAGCAAGCTTTGAGAAGATCGATGCAAATAGGTTCAATTTCGCGATTTTTTAGTCTCTACTTATGAGGCCTTGGGTTTCAGTGACTTATCAGCCCAAGTATGGATTGAGTACAGAAAACACTTTGTGCAATGCAACGTTTTTCATGAAACGCTCACTTTAATTGAGTAAGCATCTTATAATCACCGATGCTTATCTAATTAATGATTGTCATTGCGACTCAACAAGGAACCGCTCATGGCTAGATCTTCTTCGTTTACGTTTGTATTGGTGGCGATCGGTGGCGCAGCCGTTGGTTTTCTCGCCGCTCAAATTATTCCCTTGCCGGGACAAACCGTCGATGAAGCACCTGCCGAAACTGCTGAGACAACTGATCAGCCGTCTGTTGCCGAGGCTATTGTTGGCCTTGAAAAGCTCACGCTTGATGAGCTCATGCGTGGTGAAATAACCTCGGCCAGCGAGCTGAACGGTAACGATGGTAGCCGCTTCATGCGCTACGCCATCGCACTGGAAGAGGATGAGATTGTCGAGATATCTCTCAATGGAGCCTTGCAAGGTGTTGTGGCGCTTTATGATGATCAGCTACAGCTGCTCGATAATGCCTCTATCGTTCGTCACCGTATTGAAGAGAGCGGCGACTATGTAGTGGTGGTTAGCGGTGCCGATGCCCACAGTTATGGCCCGTTTACCGTTGACAGCCGAACAGTTGAGCTGACGGATGCCGACACGGTGGCGGTGGGCGAACCCATCGATAGTTGGCTGCAAGGGGATGCCCGTGAAATCACCTTGAATATAGAAGAGGCAGGCCTATACCAATTGGAAATGCGTTCTGACGACTTCGACGCTTACCTGGAGATTGAAGGGCCGAACGGCTACGCCCGCGAAGACGACGACAGTGCTGGTGATTTAGACGCACGCATTGCTGATTTCCTTGAGCCCGGTGAATATACGCTGACGGCAAGTAGCGCCTACGATGATGGCAATGGCGTTTATACGCTTTCAGTAGAGCCTCACGAGTTACCAGGTGATGGTGAGCTGCGCAATGATGGAGAGCTGACGCCCGATGACTCTCTCAACGGCTGGTTTAGTGGCCAGGAGCTTAGTTACCAAGTAGAAGTAGAAGAAGCTGGCATGTACCAAATTGAGATGCGCTCCAGCGACATCGATTCCTACCTGGTGCTTGAAGGGCCTAACGGTTACTACCGCGAAGATGATGACAGTGCCGGCAACCTGGATGCTAGCATCGCTGATTTTCTTGCTCCCGGTGAATATCAGTTAACGGCACGTACTGCCTATGGCGAGAGCAGTGGTATGTTTACGCTCTCCATGGCGCCACGTGATATGCCAGATGTTGATCTGCGCAATGAAGGCACGCTTACCCCTGGTGACGCGCTTAACGGTTGGTATAGTGGTGAATTGCTGACGTATCAGTTGGAGGTAGAAGAGAGCTCGTTAGTGACGCTGGAAATGCGCTCTGACGATTTTGATACCTTTATCGAGATCAGTGGCCAAGGTTTTGTCGCCAGCGATGACGACGGCGCGGGCGGTACCGACTCACGGCTTCAAGAGCAGTTGCTGCCCGGCACTTACACGGTAAGCGCACGCGGCTTTAGTGCTACCGGTAGCGGCTTATTTGAACTGAGCCTTGAAATGGAGCCGGCGGATATTCCCCCAGAGCTTTAATTGTTAGCGTTAATCGATAATACCCTGCGCCCCTGTTGCTTACCGTGATAGGGGCGTTGGTCGATGGTGAGGTGTAAATAGTGAGGCGTGAGGTGTAAATAGTGAGGCGTGAGGAGGTTAACGGCTCGCTTTGAGGCAGCCTACCACCACCAGCGTTGCCGCGGCGGGTAGACGCCAGTCGAGCACGCTCATGCCTGCCAGCACCAGCAGTAGGGCGGCCAGAATCGGCACACCATACGCCAAGCTGCCCACAAGGCTCGCGTGCCCCCAGCGTAGCGCTTTATCCCACGCCACCATGGCTACTCCGTAAGGCCCTAAGCCCAGCGCGATGCCCGCTAATAACGCTTCACCGCTGGGGAGGGCGAGGGTGCCTTCCAGTATTAAGCTGGCGGCCACGGCAATAGCGCAGGCCATGAGCAGTAGCCGCGGCAGCAATGATGTTAGGGCCACTGGTGCAGCTTGGCTTAACCATGAATAGATCGCCCAGCAGCAGGCAGCCAGCAGTGCTAGTGCGTAGCCCGTGGTGGCACCACCCAATCCCCCGCTGATAGCTTGAGGAACCAACAATAGCGCCGCGCCTGAAAACGCTATAAGGGCGCCGACAACCCCCGCGATGCGTAAGCGGCCAAAACGGCTCCATTGGCTGAGCAGCACGAACAGCACGGGCCAGGTGTAGGTAATTAGCGCCGCTTCGGCGGCGGGCGCTAACCGCATGCCAATAAAGTAGGTGCTGACGGCGCCAAAGATGAGTAGTGGGATACCCACCCAAACGCTGAGTTGCCAGCCCGCGCCGCAGGCAGCGACATTAACGCGGCGGCTTAACGGTAGCGTCGCCAATGATCCCGCTAATAGGGTAACGGCGGTAAGCTGCAAGGGCGGTGTTGCTTTGGCAAACTCAGCCAGCAGCGGTGCCCCACTCCAAAGCATCACGGCCACCAGCGCCGCACCAACACTGTACCAACGTGGAAATAACGCGGGGGAGTGAACGGGATGCATAAGAGTTCTCCTTGATTTGAGCATGTGCCGAGCAGCATACTCATCATCAATGCATCACAATATCGATCTTTTATGATCGATTTCATCAAGTTTGGTGATATATGCGTGCCCCCACGTTAGACCTAACCCTGCTACGCACCTTGGTAGCGATTGCGGACACCGGCAGTGTGACCGCAGCTGCTAAACGGTTGGCGTATACTCAGTCCACTGTGAGCATGCAGCTCCAGCGGTTAGAAGCGCAGCTCTCGCTCACGCTGCACGAGCGGGAAGGGCGGCGAATACGCTTTACCTCAGAAGGCGAACGCTTGCTTAACCACGCCCGGCGACTATTAGCGCTTAACGATGAAGCGTGGAGCGATATGCAGGCGCGTCAGGTAACAGGCGATCTTACCCTCGGCATACCTGAAGATTACGCCTCGCTGCTGCCCTCGGTGTTTGCCTACTTTCATCAGCTCTACCCCGCCGTGGGGTTAAAGGTGATCTGCGGCACCAGCGCACATCTCGTTGAGCAGGTTAAGGCTAAAGAGCTGGATCTTGCCTTGGTGACCCGGCAGCGTAACTCGCCGGGAGGCGATGTAATTCGCCGGGAACCGCTGCTGTGGGCAGTCGGTATGAACCAGCAGCCGCTGCTAAGCGATCCGCTACCATTGGCGCTCTACTCACCGGGGGCTGACGTATTCCGTGAAGTGGCCGAGCAGGCGCTGCAATCGGCGGGGCGCAGCTGGCGCGTGGCCTATACCAGCCAATCCATGGCGGGGCTGGCGCCTATTGTGACCGCCGGTCTGGCTATCGTGGTGGTGACTCGCAGTATGCTAACCCCTGCACTGAGGCCGCTGGATGAGAGCAGTGGACTGCCTGCGCTGCCGATGATTGAGTTAGCGCTGCACCGGGCGCCACACCGACCTTCGGAGCCTGCGCGCCGTTTGGCAGAGTTAATACGCGATCAGTTGGCAGTGCCCGAACAAGCGCTATAAAGTGGTTTTTTAGCCCAAGTAGAGCCTAAGTAATGTTTAGCGTTGATGGCCGTGTAGTGCTTTAATCAGCGTATGGGAGCGTTACTGACTAGAATGAAGAACAAATGAATTGGTTGTTAGGAGCACTACATGCACGAACTGGATCACTATATCTACCCGCATCGGGTGCTGCACTGGCTGGTAGCTGGCGCGGTGTTGCTCTCCTTGGTCAGCGGTTTGACATTAGGCTTTTTGGGCTATGAACGCACCGTCGCTCTAGTCGGCAATATGTTGACGAACTTGCTGTATACCAGCCATAAGACGCTGGGCGTGCTGATCCTGTTGCTAATGACGCTACGTATTATTACCCGCTTGACCTTTGTGGTGCCTGACCATGAACCGCCTCTAAATGCCTTCGAGAGGGTAGTGAGTACCAGCGTTCACCATTTGCTCTACTTGGCGTTGGTCGTTATGCCTTTATTGGGCTGGGCGGCTACCGCAAGCGGCGGTTTTCCAGTGGAGTTTTTTCACTGGCATTTACCCGGTTTGATTGGCGAGCGCGAGCAACTGTCTGAACAACTCTTTATGTGGCATGAGCGCCTGGGGTGGGCCATTTTAGGCTTGGTGGTATTGCACGTCGCCGGTGCTATGTTCCATTGGAAAATCAAACGCGATAACGTTATGAAGCGTATGAGCCTGTTTGATTAATAGCCAAGATATTTGCTAAAGATTAATTCGTCGAGCCGTAGCGATAGCACGCTGTTGCTTGGCGTGATTTGACGGCGTACATATGGCTATCGGCTTCACGCAGTAAACTCTCAAGAGTGGCGTCCTCTGTTCCCTGACAAGTGCTTACCCCAACGCTCACGCTAACACTAACCCGCTCGCCGCAGGGGAGTTTGATGGGTGAGCGAATGGCTTCGTCGATACGTGCCTGTATATTCTCAAGCGTATCGTGAGGTTCAATGTTCTCCATGATAATAATAAACTCATCGCCTCCAAAGCGTGCACAGTGGTCACCGGTACGCGCCATATGGGCAATACGATTGGCAATTTGTTGTAAGACAAAATCACCTGCCTCATGGCCATAGCAGTCGTTAATGGGTTTGAAACGATCCAGGTCAAGCATCAGTAGTGCCAAGCGATGGCCGTTTCGACGATTACGCTCCAGAGCTTCTTCGGTGCAGCGCGCTAGGCCATGACGATTTAATAAACCGGTTAGCATGTCGCAGTTGGCTAAATGCTCTAGCGCTTTAGTTCGGGCAGCGACTTTTTGTTCCAGCATGGCTTCCTGCTTTTTAAGCGCAGCTAACATAGCAGCTTGAGCACGCTCTTTTTGCCGTTTAAGTTTATTAAAGCGCGACGCCAGCGCAAACGAAAGCAATAACATTTCTAGCGCTGAGCCAATTTGAATGCCGTGTAGGGTAATAAAATTAGCTGGCAGTATGCCCAGATTGCGCAGTGCAAAGACACCTGCGCCCAGCAGGAATAGCGACCAAGCAAACACGAACAATCGAGCGCTGGGTATGCGTCGCAAACTGCAGTAGCTGCCACAGATCAGGAGCAGTAAGGCGGCCATAAACCCCGTCACATCCATGATGTGAAGCGCCGAAGGAATGGGCAGCAGTAGCGAGGCAATGACGGCGAGCCAACAGTAGCTGCGAAAGGTATTTAATACTTGGTGCCAGCGTGGACAGTAATCCTCTGTATTAAGAAAACTCTGCGCAAACAGCGTGGCCATGGCGGAAGCAAACGTGAAACCGAGCGCCACCAACCGTGATGTATTCTCAGCTAAAAAACTCCAAAACATCAATGTGCCAATGCCGTTAAACGCCAGAATGGCAAGCCCAAAGCCAGCAACAAAAAGCGAGTAGTAAAGAAATACGCGCTCTTTTAAACCAAAAAAAAGCAGTAAGTTATATAACCCCATCGCCAGTAGCATGCCGAAGTAAGTCGCCAGCCAAAAATTATGGCGATCGTTCTGGGTATAAAATCTCTCTGGCGTTAATAAGTTGTAGCTCAGCATCTTGCTGCCTGAGGCAGCCACATGAGTGTACAGCGTGACGGTTTCAAAGGCGGCCAGCTCCAATGGGAAAACTGCCTGACGGTGGGCAAGCGCACGCTGTTCAACGGGAACCGCGCTGCCGCTTCGTTGCACACTGCTTAGCTGTTGGCGAAGCGTATAAAGGGTAACGTAATCCAAAAACGGGTATTCAAACTCCACCATCCAACGCTGGGGCTGCGGCGAGTCGTTGTATACTTGAGTGCGCAGCCATACGTCACCTCGGGTGTAGCCAAAGTTCAGGTCTTCGGCATGGTGCGTTGGCGTAAAAGTAATTGACTGCGCGAGTATGTCGTTAATCGTTAGAGATGGTTCATCGGCGTGCCAAAATCCGCTATAGGGGGCAAGCGAGTGACTCGCCTGGTCTGGCGATGTGGATAGAGGGGAGCTTGCTTGTGCCCATGGCACAGATAAAACCGCAATCAGCAGCAATAAGCCGGTGTAAACACCCGCTGTTAAACGTTGTGCATGCATAGGGTCTCGCTTTTTTCGTTTTTTTACCCCGTTCGCTGTTCCCTGGGTTCCCTTACCCGCCGGGGGCCGCTAATTCGTCGACATAGCGCTCAGACGCGGCTTGCATGCCGCCCCGCCCAAAAGCAGCTCAAATTTCCTTGCGCCGTACGATAAGCTCTTTGAGTGTAGTTGGCTTTGGTGAAAGGAAACGTTGAAAACTCTCATGCTTAAGTCATAACACGACTTAAATGTTGCGTAAGCCGTTGAATGAGTTGTCCGCTGTGGCGCCAAAAATGCCAGTATAAGGGCACTGCTAAAAAATGACCGGGAGCAACACTGGCTAGTTGGCCACTGGCCATTAATTCGCCGACCTGCAACTGGGGCATCATGCCGTAACCTATCCCGGCTGCGGCTAAGCGCACAAACCCTTCTGAAGATGGGCAGAGGTGATAAGGAAAGTGGCCGTGGTAGCCGCACTGAGCAAGAAAGCGATGCTGCAACTGATCGTGAGGGCCGAAGACGATGGCTGGCGCGGATTGAAAGCTCGCTTTGCAAGGGCCTTCTGGAAAGTAACGTTCGATATAAGTCGGAGTCGCCAAAGGGTGGTAGTGCATTTCTCCCAATGCAACACTGCGTGCCCCGGCTATTGGCTGCGGTGTGGCGCATAGACAGGCTGCCACATCGCCATCGCGCAGGCGCTTGAGCCCGACATCCTGGTCTTCAATCACCAAATCCAGCAGTAAACCCTCCTCTTGGCAGATCGTGGCAACGGCCTCGGCCCACCAAGTGACCAAGCTATCCGCATTGATAGCGATCCGCAGACGCGGCGCCTGGTCATCCAGCGTGGGTAGAGAACCGCGGAGGTCGCGCTCTAATAGCTGTACTTGCTGGTAATGGGTCAACAGCCGCTGACCCGCAGGGGTCGGCGCTAGATGAGGGTGGCGTATAAGCACCGGCTGCCCAAGGCGAACTTCCAGTGACTTAATGCGCTGGGAGACAGCTGATTGTGAAAGCCCCAGCACATCGCCTGCGCGCTCAAAACCGTCGCACTCCACAACGGTCGCCAAGGCATGAAGTAGTTTGTAATCCAACATGACGGTTTTCCAAGTCCAGAAGAGTAATGACGTTAATTAAAAAGAGGTAATTTAACAAATGCACACTAAAGCAAATGAAAATCAATTCATTATTGACTTGCCCCAGCAGTGCGGCACAATTCGGCGCTTATACAACAATGGTGGAAGGTAATAATGGAACTGCTGCGCTTAGTATTTCATCACTACCGCTGGCCCTTTTTAGGCGCTATTGCTTTGAGCCTATTGAGCGCTGGCTTAGGGGTCGGGGTGATTGCCTTTATCAATCAGCGGCTTATTGAGGTAGGCAGTATGGCGGCGCTGCCGCAATTTCTCGGCCTGCTGGCGGTGCTACTGGCGGTCACACTCAGTACGCAATTGGCGCTGACCGTGCTGGGGCACCACTTTGTGTTTGATCTTCGCTCGCGGCTGGTGAAGCGTATTCTCGACACCGATATTGAGCGCTTGGAGCTGCTGGGCAACGCCACATTGCTGGCCAGTCTGTCCAGCGATGTGCGCAACATCACCATTGGCTTTGTGCGTCTGCCGGAACTGATTCAGGGCGTGGTGCTAACGCTCGCCTCGGTGGCCTATTTGGCATGGCTGTCTCCGCAAATGGTGGTGATCACCGTATTGTGGATCGCGTTCACCATGGGCGTGGGCTGGGTGCTGGTGTCGCGGGTGTATCGCCATTTTCGCCTCGTGCGTGAAAGCGAAGACAGTCTGTATAAAGATTTCCAGGCGGCCATTGAAGGACGCAAAGAGCTGGCGCTGAACCGAGACCGTGCCCGGCGCTTTTATGATGAGCGCTATACCGCCAATGCCCGTGACTACCGTCACCATATCATCCGCGCCGATACCTACCATTTAAGCGCTAACAACTGGTCTAACATTATGATGTTGGGCGCCATCGGGGTGGTGTTTTTCCTCTCTAATGGATTGGGGTGGGCGAATACCACGGTGGCTTCCACCTTTGCGTTGACGCTGCTATTCCTGCGTACGCCGCTGATTCAGGCGGTGGGCGCTTGGCCAACGCTGATCAGTGCCCAGGTCGCTTTTGATAAATTGAGCAGCCTGGAGCTAGCCGAATACCAATCAAGCTTTGCCGTCGACGATACACTGGCTGATTGGCAGCGTCTGGAGCTGGAGGAAGTCACTTATCACTACCCGGACACTGCCCAGGGCGAGGGCTTCCAGGTGGGGCCACTCAATATGACCCTAGAGCGCGGTGAGCAGGTGTTCTTGATTGGTGGCAATGGCAGCGGTAAGTCGACCCTGGCAAGGCTACTCTCTGGGTTATACCGCCCCCAAAGCGGCACCATTAAGATTGATGGGCAGGTGGTCACTGCTGCTCAGTGGGAAGCGTTCCGCGCTCGTTTTGCCAGCGTGTTTACCGATTTCCATCAGTTTGATCAGACCATGGGCCCTGAAGGCCTGCCTGCTGATCCGCAGGTCATTGATACCTGGCTTGAGCGGCTGCAGATGCAGCACAAATTGCAGTGGGAGGGGGATCGCGTCATCAACACCCAGCTCTCACAAGGGCAACGTA
The DNA here is from genome assembly GCF_013416325.1 of Vreelandella sedimenti. Taxonomy (GTDB): domain Bacteria; phylum Pseudomonadota; class Gammaproteobacteria; order Pseudomonadales; family Halomonadaceae; genus Vreelandella; species Vreelandella sedimenti. The sequence goes on along the minus strand of NZ_JACCGK010000010.1, from coordinate 107,711 downwards.
AGCGCCTGGCACTGCTACTAGCAATTGCCGAAAAGCGCGATATCTTGCTGCTCGACGAGTGGGCGGCAGATCAAGACCCGCAGTTCCGGCGGTTGTTCTACCGCGAGCTGTTACCGCACTTGAAAGCAATGGGTAAAACCGTGTTTGCTATCAGCCATGACGACAGCTACTTCGTCCACGCTGATCGGCTGCTGGAGATGTCGAAGGGACAACTAAGCGAGCTGAAAGGCGAGCAGCGTGCGCGGGCAAGCGAAGATGCAGTTGCGCAAATTAATATCTAAACAGTGTTAAAAATAGCTAACGTTTTAACGGGCGACCTGTTTGGCGCGCTTTCGCGCTTCCAGGTCGCAGCCCTCTAGCGGGCAGGTGCCGCAGGTATCAAACTCATCCAGTAAATAGCGCAGGCAGCAAAGCTTGCGCACCCGCTTAACTTCCTCACTACCCTTGGGCGTAAAGTAACGCACCGGCTGAAACAGCGGGTTGCGCTTGCCGTTGGGCAGGTTGCGCGCTTCCAGCAATGCCTTGGCGGCCTCAAACGCCTGCCGATTAGCAAGCGGGTGCTCGCCCAGCGCGTTGACATAAAAGTCCAGATAGCCACCGGCATTGCTCCAGAACACCCGCTGTGCAGCGCCGGAGATAGCCGCTAATTGCTCAATCAACGGTGCCCAGTGCTGCTCAATCAGGGTAGCAAAACGCTCAAACGGATCTTGAGTGGTTATCGGCGTACCTTCGTGGGGCAGCCACAGCCGCGAGGTGGCGCCCTTGTCGTTAAAGATAACCTGCATGTCGTCCAGTTCCACCGGCAGGTCACGGTTAAGCAGCAGGTTGGCTGTCAGTGTGGGAACGGTTAGCGCACTTAAGTGCCACTTCGACCAGATCGATACCACTGCCCGCTGGTCTCCGTCTGGGTACTGTTCAGCGAAACAGGAGAGATCCTCTTTGAGCCAATCGGCATTCCGCCAACGGGCTGTTTTGAACGCTTCCAGCGGTGGCGTTCCACCTATTAACGGCGGCGTAAAGTTCGCCAACGGCCCGATGTAGCAGGACGCTAACGAAGGCTCGAACAGTTGTGGCTGACGCAGAGCAGAGGGCATCGCGAGGCTCCATCACAGGGCTTTCAAACAGGGCTTTCACATAGGTTTTGACACAGCGCACTGAGAAATAAGGCTGAGACCATCATAAACGATAATGCATATCACTAAAATAGCTTATGTGTATTAAACGCGTCTCTATGCTAAATGAAAATGATTGTGTTTTGATGTAAAGTTCACGTTCCCATATCGCTGTTTATATTACTGCTTGCTCTTATCTAAAGAGGAACCTCTATGTCACTACCTTCTCCCTCCTGGCGTGCGCTCACGTTCGTATTGCTGGGGTCGTTCCCTTTGCCCAGCTCTGTCTGGGCGCAAGCATCTTCCAACGACAGTGCTTCGCTGGAGACCGTAACGGTGATCGGGGAGGCTACCGCGAGAGGTGATACTCCGGCGCCTGCATTTGCCGGTGGCCAAGTGGCTGCCGGTGCCCGCGTTGGCACCTGGGGGCAGCGCAATGCGGCCGATGTGCCGTTCAATGTGATTGGGTTTACCGCTGAGCTGATCGAAAACCAGCAGGCTGAGACGTTGGCCGATGTGTTAATCAATGATGCATCGGTACAAAGCGGTTTTGGCTTCGGCAACTACGCTGAAAAGTTTCAGATCCGCGGTTTTGAACTCGATGGCGAAGACATTGCTTACGGCGGTCTGTATGGCGTACTACCTCGCCAGATAGTCGCGACCAATATTGCCGAGCGTGTGGAGCTATTTAAGGGCGCCAACGCCTTCGCTAATGGTGTTTCGCCCAGTGGTTCTGGCGTTGGTGGTGCTATTAACATTGAGCCTAAACGCGCCGCCGATGCCCCCCTCAATCGGCTTACTACTGGGGTGTCGGATAGCGGCTATGTCGAAAGCGGCATCGAGCTTGGGCGGCGTTTTGGTGATGAAAATCAGTTTGGCGTGCGCGCTAATGTCATGCGTGGGCGCGGCGACACAGCGATTGACGATGAAGAACGCCGTGCGACCTCCGCCGTTATTGGGCTGGATTATCGCGGTGAGCGTGGTCGTGCCTCGTTGGATATCGGTCACCAAAGTCATACTGTGAACGGTGGCCGTCCAGTGGTACGCGTAGGATCCGGATTAAGCCGGGTGCCAGGTGCCCCCTCAGCAAGTAGCAACCATGCGCCGGAGTGGGTCAATACCGAGCTAGAGACCAGCTTCGCGATGCTGCGTGGCGAGTACGATATTGCCGACAGTTGGACTGCCTATGTGGCTCTGGGTGGTAACGACACTCGTGAAAGCGGCATTTATGCAACGCCTACGGTTAATGCAGTGGACGGCTCATCCACTATCGGCCAGATGGAAGTGCCTTATCGTGCTGAAAGTATTGGTGGGCAGGCTGGTTTGCGTGGTGCATTCGATACAGGCGCGGTTAGCCATCAGTTGGATCTTGGCTACTCTAGCGTTTATCGCACCACTCGTTCGGCTTATGAAATGGCTTCGCCTGGTTTACCCACCAATATTTATCAGCCTTCCGACATCTCGGTGCGCGAACCTGTATTTGCAGGGGGGGATATGAATGATCCTAATCTACGTAGCCGCACCCGCAACAGTGGTGTATCGCTTTCCGATACGCTGGGCTTTCTGGATGATCGACTGCTGTTTACCCTGGGCGCCCGCTATCAGGAAGTCGACGTCACTAATTATGACTATGAGGGTGATTTTGACAACAACTTCAGCGATACGCGGCTTTCGCCTGTGTATGGCGTTGTAGTAAAACCGACCCAATCCCTATCGCTATACGCCAACCATATTGAGGCATTACAGCCGGGTGATACGGCTCCTACCACGGCGATAAATGCTGGGCAGAGTATTGGTTTGGTCGAAGCTAAACAGAACGAGGTCGGTGCCAAACTCGATCTGGGTAGCCTGGGTGGCAGCTTAAGCTTGTTTGAAATTGAACAACCCAATGCCTTTATTAACACTGAAACCGGCGTTTATGGCTATTACGGCCAACAGCGGAATCGTGGTGTGGAGTTGAGCGTTTATGGTGAACCGGTAGACGGTTTGCGCTTGCTAAGCAGTGCGATGTGGATAGATCCTGAACTGACACGTACTGACGATGGCACTAACCAGGGTAACGATGCGGTTGGGGTGCCCGATTATCGGCTAGTCTTAGGCAGCGAGTGGGATATTCCCCAGGCACCAGGTTGGACACTCAGTGGCCGTGCGGTGCGTAATGGCAGCCAGTATCTAGACGCTGCCAATCAGCTTGAAGTTGACGCCTGGACGCGCTGGGATCTCGGCGTACGTTATGCCATGCCGCTCAACAGCAATACGCTTACTTGGCGCGCTAATATCGAAAATATTACCGATGAGAACTATTGGGCCTCAGCAACCGGTGGTTATTTAACTCAAGGCGAGCCGCGCACGGTGAAACTCTCGGCGTCACTGGACTTCTAAGTTTTCGTTACAGAGCTTTCTTTAACGGGCTAATAGCGCTTCGCTGAGTAATTCAGCGAAGCGTGCTGCAGATGGAAAGCCACCAAAACTCCACGCTGGCGGTAGGCGAACAACGCGGTTTTCTTTTACCGCAGGCAAATGCTGCCACAGCGCGTTACTCTCAAACCCATCGCGCATTTCTAAAGGCAGCGGCTCAACGACGACAATAGTCGCATCGGAGTAAGCCAACAGCTCTTCCAGCGCCACCGTCGAAAACCCCCATTGATTGGTAGACTGTTGCCAAACATTGATTAGCCCCAAGCGTTCCAGTACCGACTGAAATAGACTGTTTTCGCCATATACTCGCAGGTGCCGCGCATCGATAAACTGCACCACCATTAGCGGCGGCTGCGCTTCTAACTGCGCCTTTTGTTGATCCAGGGCCGCTTCGATGGCGTCGAGCATTGCAACCGCCTGCTCGTGATTGCCGCTCAGTGCGGCCAGGGTATGCGTTGTGCGCTGCAGACGTTGCCAGAGTGGGTCGCCAAGCTGGTAAGTGCCCAGCGCAGTGACGGGAGCAATGGTATTTAACTGGTCGATCAGCCGCATAAACAGCGGTGAGAGAAGGACGTGATCGGGTGCCTGCTGAGCAATAAGCTCGCGATTGGGCTGAGCGCGCAGGCCGATATCAAGAACGCCACACGGTAATCGCTCGGCACCAGACCATCGCTGGTACTGGGGAATCTCTGCTAACCCAACGGGCGGATTATCTAAAGCGATCAGCGTTTCGGCTATTGCCCAATCCAGGGTGACTACCTTTGCTGAAGCAGCGACTCCACTGGATGCTAGTGTGCCAAGGCAGGCCAACGCTAAAAAGCCACGGCGAAAGCAGCGTCTCATTGTGCAACAGCGATATTGTGCTCTCCATTGGGGTGCTTCATGACCTGCATCGGTAGGCCATAAATCGCCTCTAAGGTGCTGCAGCTCATCAAATCACCCGGGCTGCCATGGGCCAGTAAGCGACCGCTGTGCAGTGCCATCAGCTCGTCGCAGTAGCGCGAGGCCATGTTGATATCGTGCAGTACAATAATGACCCCAAGATTTAGTTCATCGCACAGCTTACGGATCAGCGCCAGCACTTCGATTTGGTGGGCGATATCCAGCGCCGCTAACGGCTCGTCCAACAGCAGGAATCGGCTGCCCTGGGCTAGCAACATCGCCAACCACACCCTTTGACGTTCACCACCAGAGAGTGTGTCGACCAAGCGGTCGGCAAAGGCCTCTGTGTGGGTCAGGGCAATGGCGCGATCAATGGCATCTTTGTCTTTCTGGGTGTGGCGGCCCAGCAGCCCGTGCCATGGGTAGCGGCCAAAGGCGACTAGCTCGCGCCCGGTAAGACTTTCTGCACTCGGTAAATGCTGGGGCAGGTAAGCCACCTGACGGGCAAACTCACGATTTCCCCAGTCACTCAGCGGGCGCTGATCAAAGTGAACCTCCCCCTGGCTTACCGGCTGCTGCTGGGCCATGAGCTTGATCAGCGTCGACTTACCCGAGCCGTTATGGCCAATCAGGCCGTAAACCTTGCCCTCATGAAAGCTGTGGTCAATGGGATTTAAAATCTGCTTACCATTGATTTCAAAGGTGGCGCCTTTGACCTCGAACATGAATGACTCCTGGCGATAGGGTTGATGATAATGCCTCCATTCTAGTGCTAATGGTTCTCATTTTTAACAAAAAAATGAAAAGATTTCCGTGATAGAGAGTAAACGCCGCTTGGGGAAAGCAGGCAAGGGGTAGATCTCAGGCGGTTAGCCTCTGCTTGATTGGCTAACCGGTGCGATTAGAGATGACGTTGATCGTTTATCCGCAAGACGCTAAACACGCTAGCAGTTGTCCATGCTTCTCGGGGTGCGCCGCAAGTAAACTGTTCCATTGAGAGGGATTCGGCTCGCCAGTGAGATCCGTGACGGTGTAGCCAGCTTCTCTGGCAATCACAATGCCGGCGGCGATATCCCAAAAGTCGAGCTTAGCGCCTTGAGACCAAAAAGCATCAAACCGGCCCAGGCTGGTGTAGGCGATCTCCAGCGCCGCCGATCCTGGGCTGCGGATACCGGCCACCTGGGGCATTAGAGCAGCGAGTTGATCTAGGGCCGTCGTACAGTCGCCTTTAGCGTGGTAGGGCAGGCAGGTGCTTATCAGCATCTCGTTCAGTGGGCGCGGTTCAGGCGTAGTGAGCGGTGTATCGTTGAGGAAGACGCCGGTGCCAAGGCTGGCCCAAAGCATTTCATCAAGCAGCGGTTGATAGACAACACCGATGATCAGCTCATCGCCCTTAGTAATCGCGATGGAGACTGAGAAGTGAGGCACCCCATGCAGAAAGTTGCTGGTGCCATCGAGAGGGTCAATGATGACGGTATAGTCACTATCGGTGGGCGTAAGCCCGCTCTCTTCACCAAGGAAAGCGATATCGGGAAAAGCGCTGTTGATACAGTCGATAATGATGTTCTCGGCGGCCGTATCGTAGTAGCTGACAAAGTCTGACGCCCCCTTTTGCTCAAAGGCAATTCTTCCCTTTAGCGAATATCCCTCGCGTAACAGCGCACCTGCCTCGTACGCCGCCTGCTTCACCGTTTCGAGTAGGTCATTACTGCTATCGAGCATTGTATTTCCCCTGGGCATGCATCGTGTCTTAGTGAATGGCAAAAACTGTATCTATTCAATGTAACTAACCATTCATGACGCGGAGATGACAGGAGTCAAGTTGGTTTAATGGTAAATCATCTATGCATTTGGCGTATGAGAGATGCCCCCGCTATATGTCGCTATTAACTGAGTCAACAAAAATCAACAAGCATATCGTTATAAAAAGTGAGTTAGCTCTCACCAGTTGACTTGTCAGACTCTAACGCAAATAATAATTATTGCCATTTATTTCGTGGTGTTAATCAAGGCAGGAGGCCGAGCTGTGGATACCCAGACCTGGAGCGCTGAGTTAGAAGATATCTTCGTTAATCAGCGGCCCCGGCTCTGCTGTGTCGCCGCAAGAGTCTTGGGCAATGCTGATCAAGCCGATGATGTCGTGCAGGACGCCTATCTAAAAATTTCGGAAGCAACCAGGCTTTTTGAGGTGAAGCAGCCTATATCTTACGTGTCACGTGTGGTGCGCAACCTCGCCATTGACCGCTGCCGCCGTTCGGCGTTTGAGTCAACTTTGTTTGCAAAAGAAGAGGAGGGGGAGGCCGCCTCTTACGCATCACACTCCCCAGAGGTGATCGCGATTGACCGCCAGGCCTTGGCCCAGGTGGTTAACGCTTTGGGCGAGCTGCCCGAGCGTACGCGGCGCGCTTTTGAGCTCTATCGTTCGGGAAGTCATACGCAGCGGGAAGTGGCCCACTTGTTAGGTATTTCCACCACGTTAGTTAATTTTATGATTCGCGATGCGCTAACTCATTGCCGCCAATCGCTACGAGGTCAGACGTTGCCAGATCGGTAAGCCCACGTTCCGTCCCTTCTTTGTTGTCGCTTTGTTACACTGTCAGCAAATAGCGTTGATAATATTACACGCTTCCCGAGACAGGTGTTCAGCAGGCAGCAGTAGCGAGGTTTGACAGTAACGATGGATAACGACAGCGGCGATGATGCCGTTTGGCAAACGGCGCTAGACTGGCTGATGCGTGAGCATGAAGAGACGTTGAGCGACGCTGATCGCGAGGCGCTTCATGCGTGGTTAGCGGCTTCTTCTCAGCACCGCCGTGTATTTCGTGAAGCCGAACAGCTATGGCTGCTAACGGGGATGATTCCAAGTGGTGATGAGCGCAACTGATCAGCCACTGTTTTTTTACTCTCCTCCTTCGGTTGTCAGGCTAACTAAATGGTCGCGAGCTAAAGCTGCCTCCTACTGGTGCAATTCTTAGCCTGGCATAAGTAATTCTATGCCGACGCCCTAGCGGCCCCTCCCCTTATTTTTCCTATTTTCCTCCCCCAGCATTAAATTTTCTGACGCCTCACTCGTCATTGAGTAATGAGAAGTAATTGCATCTTATTTCTCATTCCTTTGGCAACGATGAGATTAGTCCCATGACAAGCTGTTTTGATCGTGAAGATGGTGTCTTCCGCGTATTAGTCAACCACGAAGAGCAGTACTCCCTCTGGCCAGAATGGAAAGCGATTCCCGCTGGCTGGACCGATACCGGTGTACTCGGCGATAAGCCAACCTGCCTCGACTACGTCGAAAAGACCTGGACTGACATGCGGCCACTGTCGCTGCGCCAGTGGATGGATGAGCAGGCTAACGCTGAGGCGGAGCAGGTGGATGCAGGTTAAGCGTTTAAGGCTGCTCTGCCTGCCCTGTGCCGGGGCTAGCGCCACCATGTATCTGCGCTGGAAGCGTCAGTTGCCCGCCTGGATCGAGGTATATCCCGTCGAACTACCTGGGCGTGGCGAACGCCTGGGCGAGCCGCTGATCGACGACTTCGAGACCCAGGTCGTGCGGCTGTGCGAAGAGCAGGCAACACGGATGCGCGGCGACTTTGCCCTGTTCGGTCACAGCATGGGGGCGTTGTTGGCCTACGGCATGGCAGCTCGCTTGCGCGATGTAGGGCGACCTCAGCCGCGGATGCTGTTCGCCTCAGGCAGCACGGCGCCCTCAATGCGCGACTCAGAGCGCTTGGCGGGGCTTGATAACGATAAGGCCCTGATTGCGGATCTACGCCAGCAGGGCGGCACCCCAGAGGAAGTGTTCGAAAGCCCGGAACTGCTGCGCCTCACTCTTGATGTGTTGGCAGCGGACTATCGCCTCTGTCGCAGTTTTCGTTATCGCGGCGGGTCGCCGCTTGCTTACCCCCTACAGGTACTCGCCGGGCGTGAAGACGATATTGAGCAAGAGCGCCTGGAAGCGTGGCAGCGGGAAGCGGGTGGGGCGTTCTCTTTAGACTGGTTCGAAGGAGGGCACTTCTTTATTCGCCAGCAGCAATCTCAAGTGCTGGAAACCATAAAGCGGGCACTGGCCCGACGGCTTGAGGAGGTGCCTCATGCAGCGCCTGCGGTTAGCTGAAGGGGTGCCCGAGGGGCTTGAGGTATGGCGCTTAGCGCTCGACCTGAACGCCCCGGTGGCTGACGAAGATGATCGGTTGCTGAGTCAAGCCGAGTGGCAGCGTGCCCAGCGGCTTCGCCATCACGCCGATGTCGTACGCGCCGTGGCGACACGCGCTGCCCTGCGGCGACTGCTATCAGCGCGCACCGGCGTGGCGCCTGAAAAGTTGGTGTTCACTCAGAACGCTTACGGCAAACCAGCGTTGGAAAACACTGATGGGCCTGCTTTCAATGTCTCCCACTCTGGCCATGTCGCCCTGATCGCGCTTGCTCCCGGCGGCGCGGTGGGGGTCGATATTGAGCGTTGCCGACCCGAGGCCGAACTGGCGCCGCTGCAAGGGCTGGTGCAATCGCCGAGTGAGCAGCTCGACCACGCACGCGACAGCTCCGCGCTGCCCTTCATGGAGCGCTGGGTGGTTAAAGAGGCGGTGCTCAAAGCTTTGGGCCTGGGCATTGCTGATCATTTGCGGTCGCTCTCGATCACTTCCTCTTTAGGGCCGCCAGGCACCTATCACCTTAAGCACTCACTTCCCGTGTCATCACCTTTGCAGGCATGGCCGCTGCCAGCGCCGAGTGGCTATGCCGCTGCCCTGGGTTATGTCGATATGGCGCATGTTGCCTGCGGGGTTGGGGCTATAAAGCGTGAGTACCCCGCGGCACTGCCAAATTACCAACGTCATTTACTGACTCACTATCTCCAGGATTCGAACTTTTAGTAGGTACGCATATGGATACAAGGCACGCCCAGACAACTTGCAGTAGCTCGCCCCACAACGGTGTTTCTAACAACTTTGTAGAGCATTTAATTCGCTTAGCCCAGGAAAGGCCCCATGACAGGGCGCTAATTGTGGTGAACGCTCAAGGTGATACCACCCTTGATTACGCCACCTTGGAGAAGCGTTCGCGTGCTTTGGCCAGCGAGCTACAGCAGCGGTTCCCGGCTGGTGAGCGTGCCTTGATCCTGCTGGATAATGATGAGCACTACGTGGTGGCGTTCTTCGCCTGCCTATATGCCGGGATGATTGCCGTGCCGGTCTTTCCGCCGGAGTCGGCTAAGCAGCAGCACTTGGCGCGCCTGCTCGCCATTGCCGCCGACTCCCAGGCTGCCTGTGTGCTTACCTCTACAACGATTATCGATGTGGTCGCATCCGCAAGCGAAGGCTTCGGCAGCACTGAACTGATCCCCGTGGATGCCGTGGATGAGAGCCGCGCTGAACACTGGATTGAGCATCACCCAAAGCGTGGTGATATCGCCTTTTTACAGTACACCTCAGGCTCCACGGCCACGCCCAAAGGGGTGATGGTGAGCCATGGCAACCTAATGGCCAACGAGCGCGCTATCGAGACAGGTTTCTCGATTGGTGCTGACGATGTCTTCGTTAGTTGGCTACCGCTTTACCACGATATGGGGCTGATTGGCGGCCTGCTGCAGCCCATCTATCGTGGCATTCCCTCCGTGCTGATGAGCCCGACCTTCTTTCTGCAGCGGCCGGTACGCTGGCTAGAGGCGATCTCGCGCTTCCGGGGTACCATCAGTGGTGGCCCCGATTTCTCCTACCGGCTGTGCCTTGATCGTATTCGCGACGAACAGATTGAGACACTCGATTTATCCAGCTGGCGGGTCGCGTTCTCAGGCGCCGAGCCGGTACGCCACGCAACCCTCACTGGCTTTATTGAACGCTTCCGCCCAGCGGGCTTTGCCGCTGATACCGCAGCACCCTGTTATGGCTTGGCTGAAGCGACGCTATTGGTTAGCTGTAATTCGCGCGGTACGGGCATGGTGGGCACGGCTTTTTCTCAACAGTCGCTGGCCGAGGGAAAGGCTGCCTCAGCGGTTGAAGGCAACACCCTGGTGGGCTGCGGTACACCGGAACCCGGTCACGCTATCGATATTGTCGATCCTGAGGGGCTTCACTCGCTGCCCAGTGGTGACGTCGGCGAGATCTGGGTCAATGGGCCCAGCGTGGCACATGGGTATTGGCAGAACCCAGAAGCAACAGCTCAAACCTTTGTCACCCGCGATGGGGTCAGTTGGCAGCGAACCGATGATACTGATGCACAGAACCACGATGCCCGCGATGATCGCTGGCTGCGCACTGGCGATCTAGGCTTTCTGCACGAAGGGCAGCTGTATATCGCCGGGCGTATTAAAGACCTGATCATTCTGCGCGGCCATAACGTCTACCCCCAGGATATCGAGAGCGCTATCGAAGCCGAGGTGGAAGCAGTGCGCAAAGGGCGCGTGGCGGCCTTTGCAGTGACCACCCCCGAAGGCGCTGAAGGGATTGGCGTCGCGGCAGAAGTCTCCCGCGGTATGCAGAAACTAGTGCTCGCCGATAAGTTGGTCGAAGCGCTAAGCGAGACAGTGGGGAGCACTTGCCATCAGCCGCTTTCGGTAGTGTTACTGCTTAACTCTGGAGGCCTTCCCAAAACCTCTAGCGGCAAACTGCAGCGCAGCGCCTGCCGCCAAGGCTGGGAAGCGGGTAGCCTGGATGCCTACGCCATTCACGCCTTTGGGCATTTTGTCAGTGGCGGCAGCGATGGGGATGCTGGTGGTGGAAAGTCATCGCAATCTACTGCGGAAGCAGGGAGCGAAACGGAGCAGGCGTTAGCGACGCTCTGGCGCCAAGTGCTGGGAGACAACAAGGTAACGCCACTGGGGAGCAATGCTCACTTCTTCGCCAGCGGGGGTAATTCGCTGGCGGCGGTGCAGTTGGCTTCACGCATTAGCGATCATTGGGCGATTGATTTCCCGACCAGATCGGTCATGGAAAAGCCGCGCTTTAGTGATGTGGTTGATGAAGTAGAGCGCCGGTTAGCGAAGCCTTCGGCTTTTCGTCAGGGAGCTATCCAAAATCCACTGATGCCGATTCCCCGGAATTCGGAACTACCTTTGGCACCTGTCCAGCGCCGGCTCTGGTTAGTTGATCGTTTGGCGAGTCAGGCGGGCGACCGTGAGCGTGCCGCCTATAACCTTCCAGCGCTGTTTTCCCTGAAAGGGGAGTTGAATATAGAGGTTCTAGAAAGAACCGTTAATGCCATCGTTGCGCGGCATGAAGCATTGCGTACCCACTACCCTGAAAGCGAGAGCGGTGATCCCATCGCGGTTGTAGAGGATCAGCGAAACATCGAACTTCCTGTTTTGGACTGCAGCGATCTTGCAGAGCCGGAGCAACAGCGATATCTGCAAGATACTTTTACCGAGTATGCGAACACACCGTTAGATCTTGCCACTGGACCTTTAATTAAGGCGGGGTTACTGCGTTTTGGTGCACAAGAGCACGCACTGATCCTGGTGATTCACCACATCGTCTTCGACGGCTGGTCCACGAGCGTATTCATCCGGGAATTTGCCTCTCTGTATGGGGAATTGCTGGAAGGGAAGGAATCTGGGTTACCCGAGCTTGGTATTCAGTACGTGGACTACGCCGCTTGGCATGAAAAAGCACTGTCGGGAGAGGCCTTCGAGCAAAGCGCAACCTTCTGGCGCCGCTATCTAAGTGATGTTCCTCCGCTCTCAACACTACCGGGGGATTTCGCTAGGCCTAGCCAAGTATCGCATACCGGTAGTGCCCTGAGCATGACACTGAGTCCAGACCTATCACAAGCGTTGAACAAGCTTGCCGCACAGCATGGCACCACGCTATTTACGCTTCTATTGGCGAGTTTTCAGCTATTGATGCATCGCCAGACCCGTCAACACGACCTGATTGTGGGAACCGATGTCGCTGGCCGTAGCCATCCCGATGTTGAGCCGTTAATTGGCTTTTTTGTCAATGTAATCCCGCTGAGGTCTCGTTTGTCTGATGGCCAGATTGATTTCGGCCACTGGCTTGAGCAAGTACAGACCAGCGTGCTGGATGCCTTCGATCATCAAAATGTTCCCTTCGACAGAATTGTCGAGCTTTCGGGGATTGGTCGTGAGCGCGACCGTTCCCCCCTGATACAAACCCTCTTCGTACTACAAAACACGCCAACCGAGCGGTTCTCAATTCCGGGCTTGGAAGTGGAGGTAATGCCTCAGCCCAGGCAGGAGTCGAAGTTCGATATGGCGGTATTCGTCAATGAGAGTGACACCGGACTATCAGTCGAGTGGGTCTACGCCACCGCCTTGTACCGACGCGAAACCATTGAGCACTTAACCGGTGCCTGGCAGTCGCTACTAGCGCAGATCGTGGAAGCTCCCAACATGCCCGTTGAGGAGTTTCGCTTACCCCAAATGGAGAAACACGCTATGCAAAACAAGCTTTCAAAAGGTTCCAAACTCAACAAGCTTGGCAGCCTGAAATCCCAGCCAAATGCGCGGCCCTCGACCAATAGCGACTCACCGATACGAACGGCGCTGCTCGACGAAAAAAGAGTCTTTCCTCTGGTGATCGAAGCGGCGGACGCTGACCTTGATGCGGTGGCGTGGGCAACCTCCCAGCGTGACTTTATCGAGCAACACTTACGCACGCATGCAGGCATTCTGTTCCGTAATTTTGGTCTGACCACACCGCAAGAGTTTGAAGCCTTTGCCGAGGCTATCCAGCCGGGCCTTTACGGTAATTATGGTGACCTGCCCAAGAAAGAAGGGGGGCGCAATACCTACCGTTCAACCCCCTATCCCGAGCGCCAGATGATTCTCTATCACAACGAAAGTTCGCATTTGGAGCGCTGGCCGCGCAAGCAACTGTTCTTCTGCGAATTCCCCTCTCCCGTGGGAGGCGCCACCCCGATCGTTGACTGCCGGGAGATGTTGCGCCAACTGCCCGCCGATGTGGTGGAAGAGTTCGAACGCAAAGGGCTGCTTTATGTGCGCACCTTCACCCGCAACCTGGACGTGAGCTGGCGAGACTTTTTCAAAACCGATAGCAGGGAAGAGGTGGAAGCGCGGCTCAAAGAAGCGGGAATCGAGTGGCAGTGGTTGGGTGATGATGAGCTGCAGACGCGTACGCACTGTCCTGCGGTAGTCACCCATCCCGTGACCGGTGACCGAGTGTTCTTCAATCAGGTGCAGCTCCATCACGTCAGCTGCCTTGAGCCTGATGTGAAAGAAGACCTGCTTGGCATGGTTGGCCAGGAGCGCCTGCCACGCAATGTCTATTTCGGCGACGGTTCCGTGATTAGCGACGAGATGATGAAGGTTGTCGGTGATGCTTACGAAGCCTGTGCCGTGCGCTTCGACTGGCGCCGGGGTGATGTGGTGATGGTCGACAATATGTTAGCGGCCCATGCCCGGGATCCCTACGAGGGGCCACGCAAGATTGTGGTGGCGATGGGAGACATCTATGAGCGTTCGGCGCTGGAAGAGGCTCAAGGGGCAAGTGCCGATGCCGAGTTGGTCGGTCAATAAAGTCACGGGTATTGGGAGTCAATAAATGAATGCGATAACGGAACAGCAGGATCTTGCCCATTGGCCGCTTAGCCCTGAGCAGCGCGCGGTACTGACAGCGGCGGAAACTAATGAAGGTGGCACCCAGCAGGCAGCGTCGACGCAGATCAACGTCATGGTGGTAGATATTCAGGGTGCGCTTGATAGCTCACGGCTAGAGAGCGCACTGAGTAATCTTAGGCAACAGCATGAAGCCCTATCGACGGCTCTGAAGAGCGTGGCGGGGTATCGCGGGCTGCGACACCAGGCGCTTGAAGAACTACCTGCTATTGAGTGGCGGTATGAGGACTTACGCGGCAGCGATGACCAGGAACCACTGCTCAACGACGCTCTCAAAAACTATAGAGAGTCACTGAAACACCGGCCCATGGCCGTCGAGAGTGGCGAACTGCTGCGTCCAGCGCTGCTGCAAACGGGTGAAATAACCTGGGTATTAGTACTGGCTGTTTCGGCGTTGGTGGCGGATCGCGGCAGTCTGCAGTCGTTGCTCTCGGCGTTGGCGGATGCTTACGATCAGAGCGGAGGAGCCGATGATGAGTCGGCGCTGCAGTATTCCCAATTCATCGAGTGGCGCGCTTCTCTCGAAAACGACGATGACGCCGAAGAGGGTCGTGAGTATTGGCAAAACCACCAGCAGCATGCCGAGCAGGCAGGCGCATGCCGTTTACCTGCAAGGCAAGCGCATCGCCATGACGTGCGGGCAGAGCATGAATATGTGGCCTGTCCGCTCGAACCAGACCTAGTAGCGCGTATCGATAGCCTAGCAGATGAGCTTCAAGTATCCGCAGAGGCAGTGCTGCAGGCGGCTTGGTGGGCGTTACTCGCCAGGATTAGCGGCAATGAGAGTGTAATTGGCGGCTGGCAACACGACTGCCGCCACGACTACGAGGTGATGCAGGGGGCGATCGGTCTCTTCGACAAGGTGCTGCCGGTGCTGGTTGAAGGTGTTGCTGATAGCGACTTCTCTAGTTGTATCGCCCGTTTAGCAGAGCAGCTAGAGGCGCATACCCAGGCTCAAGAGTATTGGTCGGTTGACGCGCTGCCCGATAAGCGCCACCTCGCAGCGGGGTTCGCATTTTCAGAGGGGGTGAGTGAGTTAAAGTCGGCGGGTTTGCAGTGGCGCTTGCGAGAACTGCCTGGGCCATCGGCAGAATTTGAACTTGCCTTACACGTTAGCCGCAACGAGAACGGCGCAGTGGCGGCCCTCTACACCGACCCATCTTGCTATAGCCGCGCGGCGGCCGAGTGTCTGCTGGATCAGTACCATACGTTGCTACAGGCGGGCCTAGCCGACCCCGCGCAAAAACTATTTTCGGTGCCGCTTATCTCCCCTGAGCAACAGCAGGAATTGCTGTCGTGTGAGGACAGTGTGCTTGACGTGGGTGAGCGTAGCGTAGCGGCCCATATTGCTGCCTGGGCGGCTTCGATGCCGGATGCCATTGCCATTGAGGAGCAGGGCCGTACGCTGAGTTACGCTCAGCTGGAAGCCCGCGTTAATGATATCGCTCGGTGGCTGGATGGTCAGGGCGTCAAGCCTGGAGATTACGTAGCGCTTAATTTGCCCCGTTCTACCGATTTGGTCGTGCTGCTACTGGCAGTATGGCGTGCAAGTGCCGCCTACCTGCCGCTTGATCCAGAGTGGCCCGTAGCCCGTAAACGTCGGGTGCTTGAGGATGCCCAGCCCGTACTAGTAGTGAGCGCTGAAAACGCCGAGGCGGAACCCGCAGCATTTAACCTTCCGAGCACCCGCAGTGTGAGGCTGCCACAGGAAGTGGATGAAGCGGGTAGTGCCTTGTCGTTTCCAGAGCCAGACTTCGGCGACGTGGCTTACCTTCTCTATACTTCTGGCTCCACGGGCACGCCAAAAGGTGTGGTAATCGAGCATGGTCAACTGCTCAATTACGTCGCCGGTGCCACAAAGGCCATGGGGCTATCGGCATGCCAGAGCTGGGCATTAACCGGGTCGCTGGCTACTGACCTGGGCAATACGGCACTGTTCGGCGCCTTGTTTAATGGTGCTCGCCTGGTGATCGCCGCACCTGACGATATGCAGGATGGCGACCACTTTGCGCATTTTATGTCGGCGGCCGATATCGAAGCGCTCAAAATAGTGCCGTCCCATCTGGGGGCCCTGCTGGAGTGCGAAGCTCCCCGGTTGCCGAAAACACTGATTTTAGGCGGTGAGGCAACTTCATCTACCTTACTTTCGAGCATTGCGCGGATTTCGCCCGAGTGCCAACTATACAACCACTATGGCCCCACAGAAGCCACGGTGGGCGTTATGGTACACCCGGTATCGCTGTCGCAAGACGTTGAGTGCCCGCTGCCGTTAACCCAGTTGCTGCCGAATTGCCGCTATCGAGTGCTTGACGATAACTTGCATGCGACCCCCACCGGTGCCGTAGGTGAGCTGTATCTGGGCGGCGCCCAACTGGCGCGCGGCTATCTCAATAGCGATGCTTCCGCGTTTGTCGAAGATCCCTTTATTGCCGGTGAGCGTCTCTATCGCACCGGCGATCTGGCGTGCGTGCTGCCCGAGGGTGGCGTACGCCTTATTGGGCGAGTCGACGATCAGATCAAGCTGCGCGGTTTCCGGATCGAACCGGCGGAAATCGAAAGCATGTTGCAAGCACAGCCAGGGGTTAAACAGAGCCTGGTTCGCCTGATGGGTCGGGGCGGTGAAACCCAGGAACTCGTAGCGTTCCTGATCGCTGACTCCGAGGTAACGTCCGTTGAGGGCCAAGCCCAGCTTCGCGAGCAGCTGGCTGTGCTACTGCCTGAGCCCATGCGTCCTTCTCGTTTTATCCCTGTTGAGCATTTCCCTCGCCTAGGTAACGGCAAGGTAGACACCCCCGCGCTGGAAGCCTTGGCCCAAAAAACAGCGGAAAGAAAAACCTTGGTGAAGCCCCGGGATGCCGTGGAAGCCAACCTGTGTCAGGCCATGGCTGAGCTGCTTGGTCGTGATGAGGTAGGCATTGATGACGACTTCTTCGAGCTGGGTGGGCACTCCTTGCTGGTGATCAAGCTGGTGGCACGCATTCGTAAGCAGTTCGGCATCGAGATAGCTCCCGGCGTGGTGTTCGATCACCCCACTGCCGCTGAGCTGGGTGCCGCTCTACGCGAGAGTTGTGCTGAGGCCAGCACGAGCGGTCTAGCCGAGCTTGATAGCAACTGAGTAGACAAACTTGCCTAGTAACATCATTTGTAACGCGGTACAGGAAGAGGATTTAGCGATGAAGGAATTGGCTCATCCACAAGATGTGGCAGCACCTATTGATGACAGGGAAGTGCAAGCTGGAGTACCGGAAGCAGTTCGTGAAGGTGAGGCATTGCCTCTGTCATATTCTCAGCAGCAGCTTTGGTTCCTGCATCGTTATTCGCCGGATCTTACCGCCTACAACCAGCCGCGTGCTTACCGGCTTACCGGAAACGTGGACGCAGGGGCGCTAGAACGAGCCTTTCAAGCACTAATTCAACGCCATAGCGTATTAAGAACACGATTCTTTGAGAGCAACGGCGTACCGCAGCAGGTCGTACTCCCCGGCGTCTCTTTTTCTATTCATAGACAGGATCTCTCTGAGCTGGCTGCACCAGCGCAGGACGAAAGGCGGACGCGCTCGATCGAGGAAGTCGCGCAGCATGTCTTCGATCTTGGTGAGCCACCGTTGCTAGTGGCTCGGTTGATAAAGATGGAAGAGCGCCGACACGTTCTGGTTGTCTGCCTTCACCACATCATTTCAGATGCATGGTCTAACCGCATCATCGAATCCGATCTGAGTGAAGCCTATCGTCAGGCGTTGGGCCAAAACGGAGATGCGCAGCTTCCAAGCTTGCCCATGCAGTATGGTGACTATGTTCTGCAGCAACAGAAGAGAGTGGCGTCGGGCGATATTGACAAGGAACTTAAGTATTGGAATGAACACCTAGGGGATGATGTCCCGCCGCTGGAAATCACCACGGATCGAGTCTATCCCAAACAGCAAGAATTTCGGGGAGCCACAAAGCGTTTCGTGTTGGATAGCAGCCTCACCAGTTCCCTAAAAGCCTTTTGCCAACAACAGCGCTTTACTCCTTTCGTGCCACTTTTCGCTGCCTGGCAAGTAGTGCTGGCCCGCTATTGTGGACAGCAAGATTTCGCCATTGGTGTGCCGTCGTCAGGTCGCCAGCAGGAGAAGTTTCAGGAGGTCGTGGGCTTTTTCATCACGACACTGCCGTTTCGAGTACGAGTAAATTCAGTTATGACGCTGGGTGACGTATGCCGACAGGTTAAAAAAGATGCAGTGGGATCGCTCAATTACGCTGATATGCCATTGGAGGTCTTGCTCGAACAACGGAAAGTAAAGCGGGATCCCGTTCGACAGCCGCTGTTTCAGGTCATGTTTGGCCTCCAGTTCAGCTCTGATGACGAGCAGCTGCAGTTAGATGATGTGTCTGTCGAACTAATCGATCTTCCTCAGACGAGTGCAAAGTTTGAGCTATCCCTGGATATGTTTATTGAACAGGAGCAAGTAGTTGGTGCTCTAGAATTCAATACCGATCTGTTTGAAGAACATACCATCCAACGTTTGATAGGTTATTACCAGAAAGTACTGAAAATTTTATTAGAAAAGCCGGAAACACAGCTCTCCTCTATCGAACTACCTGAGAATACGGAAAAAGCATTGCTGCTCGACTGGGGAAGCCACGCAGCAACCGATAGTCCGGTCGAACCCATCCATCACGTCATAGAGCGCCAAGCTGCGGCAACCCCAGAGGCTACGGCACTAGTATTCAAAGACCATTCGCTCAACTACACCGAGCTCAATGCCCGTGCCAACCAGTTGGCCCACTACCTGATCGGTCTAGGCGTAAAGCCAGAGAGCCGGGTGGGCATCGCCATGGAGCGCTCCATCGAGATGGTGGTGGGGCTTTTGGGTATTCTCAAGGCGGGTGGCGCTTATGTGCCACTAGATCCAGATTATCCGAGTGATCGGTTGGCCTATATGGTCAAAGACAGCGGCATTGAACTGCTGCTTACCCAACAGCACCTGCACGACATCTTACCGGTGGTAGGGAGCCTGAACGTTATTGAGTTGGATCAGTTGGATATCGCGCACCATGCATCGGCCAATCCAGAGGTGCCCCTGTACTGCGAACATCTCGCCTATGTAATTTATACCTCTGGTTCCACTGGTCGACCTAAGGGAGTTGGAGTGAGTCATGCCCCTCTTTCGATGCATCTCCAAGCGATTGGAAAGCTCTATGGTCTGACGCTCGAAGACCGGCTGCTGCAGTTTGCTTCGATCAGTTTCGACGCCTCTGGAGAACAGTGGCTGCTTCCACTCTTGGCAGGTGCAGCCCTCGTGCTTCCTCAGGGTCGACACTTGGAAATTGAGACGCTAGCCACATTAGTGCGACAGCATGCCGTTAGCGTGCTCTACCTGCCGCCGGCCTATCTGCGCCATCTCCATCAAAGCTTGCAGGCAGGCTCCCTGCCGGTGCGCCTTTGTATCGCCGGTGGCGAAGCTTGGTCGCGTGAAGACTTCGAAGGCATACGTAGAACTTGTGAGCCGGAACGCCTGTTTAACGCTTATGGCCCGGCCGAGGCGGTTATTTCTCCGACACTATGGTCGGATGATGCGGGCCTTGGACAATCATCCCAAGTGCCGATCGGTCAGCCAATTGGGGCGCGTAAGGCGCTAGTGCTGGATCCCGATCTGAATCTTGTGCCAACTGGCATAGGGGGTGAACTGTATCTGGGGGGTATGGGGTTGGCCCGCGGTTATCTGAATCGTAGTGGCTTAACGGCAGAGCGTTTCGTCGCGGATCCATTTGAGCAGGGCGAACGCCTCTATCGCACCGGCGATCTGGTGCGCTGGCGGGAGGATGGCCAGCTCGAGTACCTAGGCCGCCTTGATCACCAGGTAAAAATACGCGGCCTACGTATTGAGCTAGGTGAGGTCGAAGCTGAACTGATATCGCAACCGGAAATTCGCGAGGCGGTGGTGGTTGCCCAAGAAAGCCATAGTGGCTCGAGGCTGGTGGCGTATGTGGTTCCCCAAGGCGACAGTGAACTTGACACCAGTAAATTACGCGATCGACTGGGTCAACAGTTGCCAGATTACATGGTTCCGGGCGTCGTGGTCACCCTCGATGTGCTGCCGCTGAATGCCAATGGCAAGGTAGATCGCAAGGCCCTGCCCAAGCCGGACTTGGCCAGTAACTCGCAGTATGAGCCGCCCCAGGGCGAAGTGGAAGAAGCGCTGGCGGAAATCTGGTCAGAGGTAATTGGCGTCGAACGTGTGGGCCGATACGACAACTTCTTCGAGCTGGGGGGCCATTCGTTGTTGGCTCTGAAGGTGTTGGAGCAAATGCGGCATCGGGGCCTGACGGCGCAGGTGCGTACTCTGTTCCAACACCCGGAACTGGCATCCTTTGCTCACGCGTTGATGCAAGCGCCCGAGCAAGCGGAGGTAAACATCCCGCCCAATCTGATCCCTCACTATTGCGAGGTTCTCCAGCCTGAGATGTTGACACTCATCGAGCTCAATGCCGAAGAGCTTCGTGAGATCGAAGCGGCAGTGCCCGGCAGTGCTAGCAATATTCAGGATATCTACCCGCTGGCGCCGTTGCAGGAGGGGATTCTCTTTCACCACCGGTTGCAGGAAGAGGGCGATGCCTATGTGACGCCTCGCCTGCTGGGCTTTGATAGCAGGGAGAGGCTGGAAGCCTTTATTGTCGGTTTTAATAAGCTGATTGCCCGTCACGATATTTTACGTACCGCGGTTCTTTGGGAAGGGCTTCGCGAACCGGCGCAGGTGGTTTACCGGCATGCCAAATTAGCTCTCGAATGGCTAGACTTGGATGGTGGTGGTTCTCACTGCGCCGCTGAACGGCTGAATATCCAGGTGGATCCTGAGCACCATCGCCTTGATGTGCGCCAAGCACCTATGATTCGGGCGCTGGCTGCCCACGATGCTGAGCAGGGACGCTGGTTGCTACAGTTACCTAGTCATCATCTAGTCATGGATCACACCACTCTTGAGCTGCTGGTAGAAGAAATTTCCCTGATCCAGCAAGGCCGCGAGAGCGAGTTACCTCCACCGCTACCCTTCCGCAACTTCGTGGCGCAGGCCCGGCTAGGAGTAAGCCTGGAAGAGCACGAAGTCTTCTTTAGAGAGCAGTTGAACGATGTTGAAGAACCGACAGCGCCCTTCGGGCTGCTAGACGTTCGTGGCGATGGCAGCGATATCGAAGAAGTGCGCGTTCCTTTGACTACGGAACTAGCCCAGCAAGTTCGGCAGCAGGCTCAGCGCTATGGTGTAAGCACGGCTAGTCTATTCCACTTGGCTTGGGCCTTGGTGCTAAGCAAGACCACAGGGCATGACGACGTAGTATTTGGAACGGTGCTGTTTGGGCGTATGCAAGGCACTGGAGGGGCCGAGCGGGCGCTGGGTATGTTTATCAATACGCTACCGGTGCGTATCAAAGTGGGTGCTCAAGGTGTCGATAAGTGCTTACGCCAAACCCACGACGCTCTATCTGTGCTAATGCACCATGAACATGCCAGTCTTGGCCTCGCACAGCACTGCAGCGGGTTACCAAGCGGAACTCCACTATTCACGAGTCTGCTGAACTATCGTTATAGCGCCCCTCAACAAGAGGGAAATCCTATTCATATTTGGGAAGGTATGGAGGTACTGGGTGGCCAGGAGCGTACCAACTACCCGATCACGATGTCGGTGGACGATCTGGGTAACGGCTTCCAATTGGTAGGGCAGGTGAGCCGTGCGATCGGAGCACAGCGGCTTTGTGATTATTTGAACTCAGCCATTGTAGGTATTGTAGACAATCTGCAAGCGGTGCCTCAACAACCATTAAGTGAGATCAACCTACTCAGAACAGACGAACAGCAACTGTTGAGCGAGTGGGGAGAAAATACCCAACATTATTCCGAGGCTGCACCAATCCATCAACTGATTGAGAAGCAGGCTGCGGAAATCCCCGATGCTACTGCACTAGTACTCGGAGATCGGTCGCTCAACTACACCGAACTCAATAACCGCGCCAACCAGTTGGCCCACTACCTTATCGGTCTAGGTGTAAAACCCGAAACTCGGGTAGGCATTGCCGTTGAACGCTCCATCGAGATGGTGGTAGGGCTGCTGGGCATTCTCAAGGCAGGTGGCGCTTACGTACCGCTGGATCCAGATTATCCGAGCGATCGATTAGCCTATATGGTCGAAGACAGCGATATCGAGCTACTGCTCACTCAGCAACATCTTCGCGAGTCGTTACCAGTAGCTGAAAGCTTGAACGTTATTGAGCTGGATCAGTTGGATGTGACGCCTTATTCGTCAACCAACCCTGAAGAGGCCCTGCATGGTGAACACCTTGCCTATATCATTTACACCTCAGGCTCCACCGGGCGGCCTAAGGGCGCGGCCAATCGTCACTATGCACTGTCCAATCGCCTGCAGTGGATGCAAGACGCCTATGGCCTAACGACCGACGATGCGGTGCTACAGAAAACGCCCTTCAGCTTTGACGTTTCCGTGTGGGAGTTCTTCTGGCCGCTGATGCAGGGCGCGCGGTTGGTAATGGCGCCACCAAGTGCTCATCGCGAACCGGCACAACTGGTCGAGCTGATCCGTACCCACAAGATCACCACGCTGCACTTCGTACCTTCAATGCTGCAGGTCTTTCTGGCGCATGGCGAGTTAGATGCCTGTGCCAGCCTGACGCGCCTGGTATGTAGCGGCGAAGCGTTATCGGCTGAACTGCAGAACCAAGTATTGGCTCGGTTACCTCAAACGGGACTGTACAACCTCTATGGCCCCACAGAAGCAGCTATCGATGTTACCCACTGGACGTGCCAAGACGATGGGCGCAATCAGGTAGCGATTGGCCAACCGATCGCCGGTATCCGCACCTACGTACTAGACAGCGATCTCAGCATGGCGCCTCCCGGGGTCGCGGGTGAGCTTTATCTTGGAGGCATTGGGTTGGCGCGGGGCTACCTACACCGCCCAGAGCTTACTGCAGAACGTTTTATCTCCGATCCGTTTGCCAAGGGCGAGCGCCTCTACCGCACCGGCGACCTAGTGCGCTGGCGGGAGGATGGCCAGCTCGAGTACTTGGGTCGCCTAGACCACCAGGTGAAAATCCGCGGCCTGCGTATCGAACTGGGTGAGATCGAAGCCGAGCTATTATCTCAGCCGGAGGTTCGCGAGTCAGTAGTAGTCGCTCAAGAAGGACCCGGTGGTTCTAGGTTAGTCGCTTATGTGGTGCCCCGAGCTGGCAGTGAACTCGATACCGCCGTATTACGTGAAGCACTCGGTAAAAAGCTACCGGACTATATGGTGCCGGGCGTTGTGGTTACGCTTGAGTCACTGCCGCTGAATGCCAACGGCAAGGTGGATCGTAAGGCACTCCCTGCGCCGGATTTAGCCAGTGGCTCGCAATACGAGCCGCCTAAAGGCGAGGTGGAAGAAGCGCTGGCGGAAATCTGGGCTGATGTGTTGGGCGTGGATCAAGTGGGGCGTCACGACAATTTCTTCGAGTTGGGGGGGCACTCGCTACTTGCGATGCAAATGGCGGCTCGCGTTCAAGCTGATATGCAAGTTGAGCTCCAACTATCCGAGGTGTTTAGGAAACCACTGCTGCGCGACCTGGCAGAGTGTATTGCCACGCTAAGCAGCGGGCACTCCTTAGAGCAGTCGCTCTCCGATATTGATTCCTTTATCGACAGCATGGATACCGTTCAATGAGTAACATAGATACCCGTCGTATTGCGGAACGCTTTGCCGGATTACCTGTTGAGCAGCGTCGCGCAGTTTACGACAAGATTCGCACTCAGGGGTTAGGCATTGGCCAGTTCCCAATTCTTTCTCGTCCTGTATCACAACAGACAGCTTGCTCACCCTCTTATGCCCAACTTCGCCAGTGGTTTCTGTGGCGCATGGATCCTCAAAGCAGCGCTTACCATATTACTGGTGCTCTGACCCTTAAGGGCTCGCTGGATACTGAAGCACTCCGGGGTAGCTTCTCCGCCTTAATATCTCGTCATGAAACATTGCGGACGGTGTTCCGCGACGATGGCGAGGGTGGTGTGATGCAGGTGGTGCAGGCTGATAGCAACTTCGCATTGCATGAGGTCGACCTAGGTCATATGCCGAAGGCTGAACGAGAAGGGGCAATAGAAAATCAGGTTGATCGGCTTTGCAACGATCCTTTCGATTTGGAGCAGGGGCCACTTTTGCGCGTGGGGATACTGCGTTTAGCTGAAGAGGAGTACCTGTTAGTAGTGGTAATGCACCACATCGTCTCCGATGGTTGGTCGATGCAGTTGATCATCGATGAATTTGCAGCGGACTACTCCGCTCGGGTAACGGGTGAAACGTGGCAGCCGCCAGCCCTGCCGATACAGTACGCTGATTATGCACTCTGGCAGCGTCAATGGATGGAAGCGGGCGAGAAAGAACGCCAGCTCGCATACTGGCAGGTGGAACTTGGCAACGAACACCCGGTACTGAAGTTGCCGACCGATCGCCCACGTCGCAGCGATGGACACTATCAAGCAGCAAGCCACGAAATAATGCTTCCTGGCTCGATGGTGAGCGGATTGAGTCATCAGGCTCAGGCGAAGGGCGCCACCCTGTTTATGACGTTACTCACCGGTTTCCAAGCGCTGCTGTATCGATATACGGGACAGGAAAATATCCGGGTCGGCGTGCCAATTGCCAACCGCCACCGGATGGAGACCCAAGGCGTGGTGGGGCTTTTCGTCAACACCCAGGTACTGCGCAATACGTTATGTGGACGCCTTAGCCTGGCTGAGGCGCTGGAACAGAGCAAACGTGCAGCTCTGGGGGCACAAGAGCATCAAGATCTGCCGTTCGAGCAATTAGTGGAAGCGCTGCAGCCCGAGCGTAGCTTGAGCCACACGCCGCTGTTCCAGGTGATGTTCAACCACCAGCGGCAAGATCATGGATCGCTGAAGACGCTACCAGGACTGGAATTGAGAAACTGGCCGCTGGAGCATGGAAGAGCGCAGTTAGAACTGACGCTAAATGTGGTAGAACGCAATGATGACTGCCTGGAGGCAAGCTTCGTTTATGCAGAAGAGCTATTTGATGCAACCACCATTAAACGTCTAGCTCAGCACTATACGGTCATTCTTCAGGCACTGGCAGAGGTGCCTGAATGCGCGTTGAGCGATATCGAACTGCTAGATAAAGATGAACAGCTAAAATTACAGAAATGGGGTGTAAACACACAACGGCATCCCGCTGCCCAGCCAATCCATCACCTAATTGAACGGCAGGCTGAGGCAACCCCAGAGGCTACGGCACTAGTATTCAAAAATCAGACACTCAGCTACGCCCAACTCAATATCCGCGCCAACCAGTTGGCTCACTACCTAATTGGCCTAGGCGTAAAACCTGAGACGCGGGTGGGAATCGCTGTTGAGCGTTCCATCGAGATGGTGGTGGGACTGCTGGCGATTCTCAAGGCGGGTGGCGCCTATGTGCCACTGGATACGGACTACCCCGCCGAGCGGCTGGCCTATATGGCCGAAGACAGCGGCATCGAGCTGTTGCTCACCCAGAAGCATCTTCGCGATACGTTGCCTGTGGCTGAGAGCCTGAGAGTTATCGAGCTGGGTCGGCTGGACGTCACGCAGCATGCCTCGACCAATCCTGAGGTGACGCTGCATGGCGAGCACCTCGCCTATTTGATCTACACTTCGGGCTCCACTGGGCGGCCCAAGGGCGTTGGGGTGAGTCATGGCCCGCTGTCGATGCATCTTCAAGCGATTGGCGCGCGCTATGGACTGACGCCCGAAGACCGGCTGCTTCAGTTCGCTTCGATCAGTTTTGACGCCGCTGGGGAACAGTGGTTGCTTCCACTGCTAGCAGGAGCAGCCCTTGTGCTACCACAAGGACGCCATCTAGGAACCGAGACGCTAGCCACTCTGGTGCGGCAGCATGCCGTTAGCGTGCTGTATCTGCCGCCGGCTTATTTACGCCACCTCTATCAAAGCTTGTCGGCAGGTTCCTTGCCAGTGCGCCTATGCATTGCCGGTGGCGAAGCCTGGTCGCGAGATGAGTTTGAGGGAGTTCGTCGAATTTGCCAGCCAGAGCGACTGTTCAATGCCTATGGTCCGGCCGAAACCGTTATCTCGCCGACGCTATGGTCAGACGATGCTGGGTTGGGGCAGTCGCCTCAAGTGCCGATCGGCCAGCCAATTGGGGCACGTAAGGCACTGGTGCTGGATGCCGATCTGAATCTTGTACCGGTCGGCATAGCAGGTGAGCTTTACCTGGGCGGCGCTGGTCTAGCGAGGGGCTATTTGAATCGTACCGACCTTACAGCAGAACGTTTTATCGCTGATCCGTTTGCGCAGGGAGAACGCCTCTACCGTACCGGCGATCTAGTGCGCTGGCGGGAGGATGGCCAGCTTGAGTACCTGGGCCGCCTCGATCACCAGGTTAAGATCCACGGCCTACGTATTGAGCTAGGTGAGATCGAAGCCGAACTACTCTCTCAGCCGACAGTTCACGAGGCGGTAGTGGTAGCGCAAGAAGGCTCCACTGGTTCGAGACTGGTGGCCTATGTGGTTCCCCAGGCTGGCAGTGAACTCGATAGCACCTCACTACGTGAGGTGCTGGGGCAACGACTGCCAGACTATATGGTGCCGGGCGTCGTGGTCATGCTCGAAGCACTGCCGCTGAATGCTAATGGCAAGGTGGATCGCAAGGCCCTGCCCAAGCCGGACTTGGCCAGTAACACGCACTATGAGCCGCCTCAGGGAGAGGTGGAAAAAGCGCTGGCGGGAATCTGGTCAGAGGTAATTGGCGTCGAACGTGTGGGCCGTCATGACAACTTCTTTGAGCTGGGGGGGCATTCGCTTCTGGCTCTAAAAGTGCTGGAGCAAATGCGGCACCGGGGCTTGACGGCGCAGGTGCGCACGCTGTTCCAGTGCCCGGAACTAGCGGCCTTCGCCCGGGCATTGACGCAGACATCAGGACAGCAGGAAATCAATATCCCGCCCAATCTGATCCCTCACGATTGTCAGACTCTCCAACCTGAGATGTTGACACTCATCGAGCTCAATGCCGAAGAGATCAGCGCCATCGAAACGGCCGTGCCGGGTGGGGCCAGCAATATCCAGGATATCTACCCACTAGCACCGTTACAGGAGGGTATTCTCTTCCACCACCGGCTGCAGCTAGAAGGAGATGCCTATGTGACCCAACACTTACTTGGTTTCGACAGCCGAGAACGGCTGGAAGCCTTTATAGCCTGTTTCAATAAGCTGATTGCCCGTCACGATATTCTGCGTACCGCGGTGTTGTGGGAAAACCTGCGCGAGCCGGTGCAGGTGGTATACCGGCATGCCGAATTAGCCCTCGAGTGGCTAATCGTGGATGGCGTCCCATCACAAAGCGTTGTCGAACGGCTGAATGCCGAGGTGGATCCTGAGCGCCACCGCCTCGATGTACGCCGAGCGCCGATGCTTCGGGCGCTGGCGGCCCACGATGCTGAGCAGGGACGCTGGTTGCTGCAGTTGCCTAGCCACCATCTCGTCATGGATCACACCACTCTCGAGCTACTGGTGGATGAAATTACCCTGATCCAGCAAGGCTGCGAAGACGAACTGCCCAAGCCTATCCCATTCCGTAACTTCGTTGCTCAGACCCGACGAGGGGTAAGCCAGGAAGAGCATGAAACCTTCTTCCGCGAGCGGTTGGGCGATGTGGAAGAACCGACCGCGCCTTTCGGACTACTGGAGGTCCGCGGCGATGGCAGCGATATCGAGGAAATGCGGCTGCCGCTAGAGCCAGAGTTGGCTCAACAGGTGCGGCAGCAGGCACAACGCCATGGTGTGAGCACGGCTAGCCTGTTCCACTTGGCCTGGGCCTTGGTGCTAAGCAAAACCACCGGGCGGGATGACGTGGTATTTGGCACCGTTTTGTTCGGCCGTATGCAGGGCACTGAAGGAGCTGAGCGGGCACTGGGGATGTTTATCAACACTTTGCCTGTGCGTATCAAAATGGGCACTCAAGGTATCGAGCAGTCCTTGCGCCAAACCCACGAGTCCCTATCTGCACTGCTTTATCACGAGCACGCTAGCCTTGGACTTGCTCAGCGCTGTAGTGGGCTACCGAGTGGCATGCCGCTCTTCACCAGTTTGCTGAACTATCGCTATAGCGCACCTAAGCACGAAGGTCGTTCCATTCATACCTTGGAGGGGATGGAAGTGCTGGGCGGCCAGGAGCGTACCAACTATCCGATTGGTATGGCGGTAGATGATCTGGGAGAGGGCTTCCAGCTAGTGGGGCAGGTGATTCGCACGATTGGTGCACAAAGGTTATGTGATTACATGGAAGCCGCTGTAGCCGGCATTGTGGAAAGTCTGCAAACGGTACCGAGGCAAGCGATAAGTGAGATCAGCCTGCTAGGAAAAAACGAGCAGCAGTTGTTGAGCGACTGGGGAGAGAAGACTCAACAGTATTCCGAGGCTGCACCAATTCATCAGTTGATCGAGCGCCAGGCCGCAGTAATGCCCGAGGCTACTGCCTTAATATTTGAAGAGCAGTTACTCAACTATGGTGAGCTTAATACACGTGCCAACCGGCTGGCCCACTATCTGATCGGTCTAGGCGTAGTACCCGAAACCCGGGTGGGCATCGCCATGGAACGCTCCATCGAAATGGTGGTGGGGCTGTTGGCGATTCTCAAAACGGGCGGCGCCTATGTGCCGCTGGATCCCGAGTACCCCTCGGCGCGGCTGGCGTTCATCGCTGACGATAGTGGCATCGAGTTGCTGCTGACTCAGCACCACTTGCGTAGGTCATTGCCGGTCGCTGATGGCCTAAGCGTCGTTGAGTTGGATCGGCTGGACGTGGCACATCACGCCGCTACCGATCCAGCGGTGGCGCTACACGGCGAACACCTCGCCTATGTGATTTACACCTCAGGCTCTACCGGGCGTCCTAAGGGCGCGGCCATCCGCCATGATGCCTTGACCAACTGCATGGTCTGGATGCAGAAGACCTACCAACTCACCGATACCGATGCCGTACTACATAAGGCGCCATTTGGGTTCGACGTCTCGGTATGGGAGATTTTCTGGCCGCTAAGTGTTGGGGCACGTTTGGTGATCGCCCAGCCGGGCGACCATCGAGATCCTGAGCGCATCATTGAGCTGATCCAGCGGCACGGCGTGACCACGCTCAATTTCGTGCCCTCTATGCTCAAGGCGTTCCTGGCCTATCCCGATGTTAAGGCCAAAACGCGTCTCAAACATATCATGTGCGGTGGCGAGGCCGTGCCAGCCACGCTACAGCAGGATGTGGCTGAGTGTCTTGATAGTGCCCACCTCCACGATCTTTATGGCCCCACTGAAACCACCATTCATGTCACTTACTGGTGGTGTCGTGATGACGCTCATCGCCAGATCCCCATTGGGCGGCCCATTAGCGGTACCCGCACCTACGTCTTGGATGGTGAGCTCAACCTGGCGCCACCGGGTGTGGCTGGAGAGTTATACCTGGGTGGGATCAGTCTGGCCCGTGGCTATCTCAATCGCAGTGATCTTACGGCGGAGCGCTTTATCGCTGATCCGTTCACAGAGGGCGAGCGCCTCTACCGCACCGGCGATCTGGTGCGGTGGCGGGAGGATGGCCAGCTCGAGTACCTGGGGCGCCTCGACCATCAAGTAAAAATACGTGGCCTACGTATCGAACTGGGGGAGATCGAAGCCGAGCTATTATCCCAGCCAGAGGTTCGCGAAGCGGTAGTGGTAGCTCAGGAAGGTTCTAGCGGCTCTAGGTTAGTCGCTTATGTGGTTCCCCAGGCTAACATCAAGCTCGACACTAGCTCACTACGTGAGGCGCTGGGGCAACGACTGCCGGACTATATGGTGCCGAGCGTTGTGATCCCATTGGAGTCGCTTCCGTTGAATGCCAATGGCAAGGTAGACCGTAAGGCCCTGCCCGTGCCGGATTTGGCCAGTGGCTCGCAGTATGAGCCGCCCCAGGGCGAAGTGGAAGAAGCGATGGCGGAAGTCTGGTCAGAGGTGATTGGTGTCAAATGTGTGGGCCGTCATGACAACTTCTTTGAGCTGGGGGGGCATTCGCTGCTAGCTCTAAAAGTGCTGGAGAAAATGCGGCATCGGGGACTAACGGCGCAGGTACGCACGCTGTTCCAATACCCGGAATTGGCGACCTTTGCCCAGGCACTGACGCAGACATCAGAGCGGCAGGAGGTAATCATCCCGCCCAACCGGATCCCCCAAGATTGTCAGGCTCTCCAGCCTGAGATGCTGCCCTTAATTGAACTCGATGACGAAGAGATCAGCGCCATCGAAGCGGCAGTGCCCGGCGTTACTAGCAATATTCAGGATGTTTATCCGTTGGCACCACTGCAGGAGGGCATTCTCTTCCACCATAGGCTGCAGGAAGAAGGCGATGCCTATGTCACCCCGCGTCTGCTTGGCTTCGACAGCCGAGAACGACTGGAAGCCTTTATAGCCTGTTTCAATAAGCTGATTGCCCGTCATGATATTTTACGTACAGCGGTGTTGTGGGAAAACCTGCGCGAGCCGGTACAGGTGGTATACCGGCATGCCGAATTAGCCCTCGAATGGCTAAACGTGGATGGCGCCTCATCACAAAGCGTTGCCGAACAACTGAATGCGAAAGTGGATCCTGAGCATCATCGCCTTGATGTGCGGCGAGCGCCGATGCTTCGGGCGCTGGCTGCGTACGATGTTAGACAGGATCGATGGCTAATGCAGTTGCCTGGTCATCACTTGGTGATGGATCACACTACCCTTGAGCTACTAGTGGAAGAGATTACCCTGATCCAGCAAGACCGCGAAGATGAATTACCCCAACCGCTCCCATTCCGCAATTTCGTTGCCCAGACCCGACTAGGGGTAAGCCAGAAAGAGCATGAGGCCTTCTTCCGCGAGCGGTTGGGCGATGTTGAAGAACCTACCGCGCCCTTCGGTCTGTTAGACGTTCGCGGCGATGGCAGTGAGATAGAGGAAGTTCGCCTTCCTTTGCCAGTGGAGCTGGCCCAGCAGATGAGGCAACAGTCACAGCGTTATGGTGTGAGCACGGCTAGCCTGTTCCATCTGGCCTGGGCGTTGGTGCTGAGCAAAACCACTGGGCGGGACGATGTGGTGTTTGGCACCCTGTTATTCGGGCGCATGCAAGGCGCCGAGGGTGCCGAACGGGCTTTGGGGATGTTTATCAATACGCTGCCCATATGTATTAAGACGGGTTCCCAAGGCATCGAGAACTCCCTACGCCAGGCCCACGAGGCCCTGTCTGCGCTGTTGCAACACGAGCATGCGAGCCTCGCCCTGGCGCAACGCTGCAGCGGTCTGCCTGGAAGAACACCGCTGTTCACAACTCTATTTAACTACCGCTATAGCCCGACAAAGGATGAAGACTCTCAGCCTAGCTCGGGCATGATTTTGCTGGATAGTCAGGAGCGCACCAACTACCCGATCACGATGTCGGTGGACGATCTAGGTAACGGCTTCCAGTTGGTAGGGCAGGTGAGCCGTATAGTCGGTGCTCAGCGGCTGTGTGACTATCTGAGTACAGCAATTGCAGGCATCGTAGAAAGTCTGCAAGCTGCATCTCAACAATCATTAAGTGAGATCAGCCTACTCAGAACAGACGAGCAGCAGTTGTTGAGAGAGTGGGGAGAGGATAAGCAACAGTATTCTGACACTTCTCCAGTCCATTATCTGATTGAGCAGCAGGCTTTGGCAACTTCCGAGGTCACGGCAGTAGTATTCGAAGATCAGTCACTTAGCTACGCCGAACTCAATACCC
This sequence comes from Vreelandella sedimenti, assembly GCF_013416325.1. GTDB lineage: Bacteria > Pseudomonadota > Gammaproteobacteria > Pseudomonadales > Halomonadaceae > Vreelandella > Vreelandella sedimenti. Next base: position 75,933 of record NZ_JACCGK010000010.1, on the reverse strand, counting down.
GCGCCAACCGCTTGGCTCATTATCTTATTGGCCTAGGTGTAAGGCCCGAAACCCAGGTGGGTGTCGCCATGGAACGCTCCATCGAGATGGTGGTGGGTCTACTAGCGATTCTCAAGGCGGGTGGCGCCTATGTGCCACTGGATCCGGATTACCCCTCCGAGCGGCTGGCCTATATGGTCGAAGACAGCGGCATCGAGTTGCTTCTCACCCAGCAGCATCTTCGCGATACGTTGCCGATAGCTGAGAGTCTGAGCGTTATCGAGCTGGATCGTCTAGAAGTAGCGCACTATGCCTCGAATAATCCCGGAGTAGCCCTGCATGGTGAGCACCTCGCCTACGTGATTTACACCTCGGGTTCCACCGGGCGACCCAAAGGAGTGGCCAACCGTCACCATGCACTGACTAATCGCTTACGGTGGATGCAGGATGCCTATGGCCTAACGGCTGACGATGCGGTGCTGCAGAAGACGCCCTTCAGCTTCGATGTCTCGGTGTGGGAGTTCTTCTGGCCGCTGATGCAGGGGGGGCGCCTGGTGATGGCGCCGCCGGGAGCCCATCGCGAACCGTCACAATTGGTCGAGCTAATCCGTACCCATGACATCACTACACTGCACTTTGTACCTTCAATGCTGCAGGCCTTCTTGGCGCATGGAGAGATAGAAGCCTGCACCAGCCTGACACGCATGGTGTGTAGCGGCGAAGCGCTACCGGCAGAGTTGCAGAATCAGGTATTTGCCCGCTTACCTCAAGTGGCACTCTACAACCTCTATGGCCCCACCGAAGCCGCCATCGATGTTACCCACTGGACTTGCCAAGACGATGGGCGCAACCAGGTAGCTATCGGCCAACCTATCGCCGGTATCCGCACTTACGTATTGGATAGCGATCTTAACTTGGCGCCGCCCGGAGTCGAAGGTGAACTCTATCTCGGAGGTATGGGTTTGGCGCGGGGCTACCTGCACCGGCCTGACCTTACCGCAGAACGTTTTGTCGCTGATCCGTTTGCGCAGGGCGAGCGCCTCTACCGTACGGGCGATCTGGTGCGCTGGCGGGAGGGTGGCCAGCTCGAGTACTTGGGCCGCCTTGATCATCAAGTGAAAATCCGTGGCTTGCGGATCGAGCTAGGTGAGATCGAAGCCGAACTACTCGCTCAGCCGGCGGTTCGCGAGGCGGTGGTGGTCGCCCAGGAAAGCCCCGGCGGTTCGAGGCTGGTCGCTTATGTGGTTTCCCAAGCTGACAGTGAACTCGACACCAGCTCACTACGTGAAGCGCTGGGCCAAAAGCTCCCGGATTATATGGTTCCAGGAGTTGTGGTTACCCTTAATGCAATGCCACTGAATGCTAACGGCAAAGTAGACCGCAAGGCGCTGCCCGAGCCGGATTTGGCCAGTGGCTTGCAGTACGAGACGCCTCAGGGCGAGGTAGAAGAAGCATTAGCGGCAATCTGGTCTGAAGTCCTTGGCGTTGAGCGTGTCGGCCGTCACGACAACTTTTTTGAATTGGGGGGCCATTCGCTGTTGGCTCTAAAAGTGCTGGAGCAAATGCGGCATCTGGGACTGACGACGCAGGTGCGAACCCTGTTTCAGTTCCCAGCATTGGCGGCCTTTGTCCAGGCCATTGCACAAAAGCCATTGCGGCAGGAAATCGTCATCCCGCCTAATCGGATCCCCCGTGAGTGCCAGGCTATTGAGCCTGAGATGTTGACCTTGATTGAACTCAACGCCGAGGAGATCAGTACGATTGAAGCAGCAGTGCCGAGTGGTGCTGCTAACATCCAGGATATCTACCCTCTGGTACCGCTGCAGGAAGGGATCCTTTTTCACCACCGGTTACAGCAAAAGGGTGATGCCTACGTGGCTCCTCGCTTGCTAGGTTTCGACAGCCGAGAACGGCTGGAAGCCTTTATAGCCGGTTTTAACCAGCTTATTGCCCGACACGATATTCTGCGTACTGCCGTACTCTGGGAAGGGCTCCGAGAGCCGGTGCAGGTGGTTTCCAGACATGCTGTGCTGGAAATCGAATGGTCAGTGGTGCCGGATGAGTCAACCGGCCGTTTAGCCGAATGGTTATACACTCAGGTGGATCCTGAATATCGTCGCCTCGATGTTCGCCAGGCACCTATGTTACGGGCGGTGGCTGCATACGATGCCGAGCAACAGCGGTGGTTGCTACAGTTACCCAGTCACCACCTAGTGATGGATCACACCACCCTTGAGCTACTGGTTAAAGAGATCGCCCTGATCCAGCAAGGGCGTGAGGACGCGTTGCCCAAGCCGCTACCATTCCGCAACTTTGTAGCGGAGGCCCGGCTGGGTGTAAGTACAGAAGCGCATGAGAATTTCTTCCGAGAGCAACTGAGTGAGGTAAAGGAACCCACGGCGCCCTTTGGGCTGCTGGAAGTGCGCGGCGATGGCAGCGATATCGAAGAAGTGCGCGTTCCTCTTGAATCGGAATTAGCCCGGCAGGTGCGGCGACAGGCGCAGCGGCATGGTGTCAGCACGGCCAGCCTGTTCCACCTAGCCTGGGCCTTGGTGCTGAGTAAAACTACTGGGCAGGACGACGTCGTGTTCGGCACTGTGTTGTTTGGGCGTATGCAGGGCATGGAAGGGGCCGAACGAGCGCTGGGGATGTTTATCAATACATTACCGGTGCGCATCAAAACAGGTTCACAGTGGGTCGATCAGTGCCTGCGCGATACTCATAATGCTTTATCTGAACTACTGCACCACGAGCATGCCAGCCTCGGCCTAGCACAGCGCTGTAGTGGATTGCCTGGTGGGACGCCACTCTTTACCAGTTTACTGAACTATCGTTACAGCGCACCTCAACAAGATGAAAGTTCCGTTCATACCTGGGAAGGCATGGAGGTATTGGGCGGCCAGGAGCGTACTAACTATCCCATCGGTATGGCGGTAGATGATTTGGGAGAAGGCTTTCAATTGGTGGGGCAGGTGAGCCGTTCGGTCGGTGCTCAGCGGCTATGTGACTACATGCGCGCGGCGGTAGTCGGCATTGTGGAAAGCCTTCACTCGGCGCCAGAGCAATTATTAAGCGAGATCAGTCTGCTAGGAAAAAACGAACGGCAACTGTTGAGTGAGTGGGGAGAAAACTCTCACCTGCATCTCGGTGGTCAATCAATCCACCAACTGATTGAACGCCAATCCATGAAGACGCCTGAGGCCACGGCACTAATCTTCGCTGAGCAGCGACTCAGATATGACGAGCTTAATACTCGTTCGAACCGTTTGGCGCACTATTTGATTGGTTTGGGTGTTCGTCCTGAAACTCGAGTGGGCATCGCCATGGAACGCTCCATCGAAATGGTGGTGGGGCTGTTGGCGATTCTCAAGGCGGGGGGCGCCTATGTGCCGCTGGATCCTGAGTACCCCTCGGAGCGGCTGGCGTTCATCGCCGACGATAGTGGCATTGAGCTGCTACTGACTCAGCACCACTTGCGCGAGTCATTGCCGATAGCTGATAAACTCAGCGTTGTTGAGTTGGATCGTCTGGACGTTGCGCATCATGCATCTTCCAATCCTGCGGTGGAGCTGCACGGCGAGCACCTCGCCTACGTGATTTACACTTCGGGCTCCACTGGGCGGCCCAAGGGCGCCGCCATCCGCCATGATGCCTTGACCAACTGCATGGTCTGGATGCAGGAGACCTATCAACTCACCGATACCGATGCCGTACTGCACAAGGCGCCGTTTGGGTTCGATGTTTCGGTATGGGAGATTTTCTGGCCGCTGAGTGTCGGGGCACGTTTGGTGATTGCCCAGCCAGGCGACCACCGGGATCCAGAGCGCATCATTGAGCTAATTCAGCGGCACGGAGTCACCACGCTCAATTTTGTGCCCTCAATGCTCAAGGCCTTCCTGGCCTATCCCGATGTTAGAGCCAAAACGCGCCTCAAACATATTATGTGTGGTGGCGAAGCCGTTCCAGCGTCGCTGCAGCAAGATGTAGCTGAATGTCTTGATGGCGCCAATCTGCATGATCTGTATGGCCCCACCGAAACCACGATTCATGTCACGCACTGGTGGTGTCGTGATGACGCTCAACGCCAGATACCTATTGGGCGGCCCATTAGCGGCACCCGCACCTATGTGTTAGATGGCGAGCTCAACCTAGTGCCACAGGGTGTAGCGGGTGAGCTTTACCTGGGCGGGGTAAGTCTGGCTCGTGGGTATCTAAACCGGAGTGATTTAACCGCAGATCGTTTTGTTGCTGATCCGTTTACAACGGGAGAACGTCTCTACCGTACCGGCGACTTGGTCCGCTGGCGGGAAGATGGCCAGCTCGAGTACTTGGGGCGTCTTGATCACCAAGTTAAGATCCGAGGATTACGCATAGAACTAGGTGAGATCGAAGCGGAACTGCTATCGCAACCGGAGATTCGCGAGGCAGTAGTAGTAACACAAGAAGGCCCCGGCGGTTCGAGACTGGTGGCTTATGTGGTTCCCCAAGCTGGCATCGAACTTGACACGAGCGCATTACGAGAGCGACTGGGTCAACAGTTGCCGGACTATATGGTGCCGAGAGTAATAGTCACGATCGATGCACTGCCGCTGAATGCTAACGGTAAGGTGGAGCGCAAAGCATTGCCTGAGCCTCATCTAGGGGAAGCCCGGGAGTACGTGGCACCTTCCACACCAGAGGCACACCAACTCGCCGAGATTTGGCAGCAAGTGCTGGGCGTTGAGCGGGTCGGCGAAACCGATAATTTCTTCGAATTAGGTGGTGATTCTTTGCTAAGCCTAAAAGTAATGAACCATGTGCAAGCGCTGCGGGAACCTAAACTCGACTTCAAGCTATTCGACCTGATGCAGAAGCCGACCATTGCTGATCTGCTGGAAGTGAGGAATCACACTGAGGTTCTGCCCAAAGGGGCTCTCATGCTCAATGGCGAGTGTCGCACTCAGCCGCCGCTATTCTGCATTCATGCCGTGATGGGAACGGTTTTTGACTATCAACCGTTGGCTCGGCGCTTGCAGGGAGTATGCACGGTTTACGGTCTGTCTTGCCGAATGTTGACCGACCCAAAGCATCGAGATACCTCACTTGAAACAATGGCTGATGACTATGTGGAGACGATACGTCGCATACAACCCGTGGGACCCTATCGCCTATTGGGATGGTCTCTTGGTGGAGCATTGGCAGCACTGATCGCGGCTCGACTTGAAGGGCTGGGGCAAGATGTGAGCCAACTGGCTTTGATAGATCCCTATATACCTGGCGGTGAACTGCACAGCGAGGATAGCTGGCAGCGAGATTTTGCAAACTTTGCATCGGTAATACTGCCAAGTGTTTCGCTTGAAGCTCGGGATGGTAAGGAGGAGAGCAAGGAGGAACCGAGTGAGGAGGAGATTGCCATTAAGCTGTCGAAGCTAATGGCGTCATTCGATGCATATGGTCGTGAGGGTTACGCAACATTGGGTAGCGAGGAGCTTGCTAGAATATTCTGCGTGGCGCGGCATTTGAAGTACCTTTCACTACAGCTTGATGCCTTGCCTGCATTGGACTGTGACGTGGACTGCTGGTGGGAATCGAAAAGAGGTTGGGAAGAGCGACAGGCGTTAGCGAACCAGTTAAATCGAATCCCGAGAACCTCAATTGAGACTCCCCATGACCACTTCTCAATTGTTGGGGATGAGGATCTGATATCTCAGGTGGAGGAGCTACTGGAAGCAAGTGCTCATCGGTATATCGGTGAGCAGGTGCCAGCTTGAGTAAAGGTTTTATGACCTCTTGCCTATAGAATAACTGTAGCGGCATGCCGCTACAGTTATTTCATCTATAGTATTCTACTTGCGTGAACTGGTTAGGATGAAAGTAAAAAAAGTATGCTCATTAAAATTGTGTCTATCATAGGGCTTTCACCAAGGCATTGGCAAAGCGTTGAGCGGAGGGGAGGGCACCCGCTATCCAGAAAGAAGACGACAAAACAACAGAATCTCCTTGCTGGACACTGGGGAGGTAACGCCACATGCCGCTAGTCTCGATATTATTTTCTATACCTATGGGGAATGCACTTTCGATGACAATCAGTCTCGCTTCTTCCACATTGAAAAGCTCTCTGATGCTTACTAGTGAATAGCCCCACTGATTGGTTTTTTCTGTCCATGCATTGCTTAAATTTAACTGCCGAAGCACCTCCTGAAACATACTATTCTCGCCATATACTCGGACATAGTGCTCATTTACTAGTTGAATAACTAGCAGTGGTGGCTGTGAGCTTAGGTTACTTCGCAATTCTTCAAGATGAGATCGTGTGTCCATAATTAGCTGTTCCGCTACAGCTTTTTGATCGACTGATACACCAATTTCAAGAGCAAATGCATCAAAGCTTGACCACAGACGGCCACTCCTATTTCCGACATAAGGATAAGATTGGATGATGGTATAAGGTGCAATGTTAGCTAACCTTTGCCCGAGGCGAACTTGGCTAGGAGACAGAAGGATATGATGAGGTTCGATGCTGCTTAGTAGTTCCATGTTTGGAAATGTCTGTGTTCCAATATCCATGATATCGACATCTTTGTAGTTATCGCCAGTCCATTTATGGAAGGCTGCGATATTGCCCAATGAGACAGCGCTAGGATCAAGAGAGAGAAGTGTTTCTGCAATTGTCCAGTCAAAGACTGCAACAGATGGAGGCAATTTAGTTGCCAGTGCTGGGTTAGTGGTTAAAATAAAACCAACTAAATAAACAGGGGTACGCCAAGACCTAGGCAGAAATCGTAAAAAACTCACAGCGAACTCCTTTAGAAAAAATAAAAATTCCCAAAAAAAGACTGATTAAATATTAGTGTATAAAAAATGATAGATACTCACTATCAAAAATTCAGCCCTACCTAAGCAGGGCCGAATAAAATACATGTAAATCGAGATGTTGGGGAGTGCTATGCTGATTTTTTAAAAGTCATATTTCATCGTCATCATGAAATTGCGTGGTGCACCGTAATAGTTATGTCGGGTTTCTCCCCGAACTGAGGAGTAATACTCTTTGTCGGTTAGGTTGTTGCCGTTAAAAGAGATATCCAAGTTCTCATTGACTCGATAGCCGACCATGGCTGACACGGTGGTATAGCCTCCTTGCTCTATACGCGTATCTCCGCTTTCGGCATAAACACTGCTGACTGTATTTATGCCAGCACCAAGGCGCCAGCCCTGATTTGGATTATCGCTGAATCGATAGCGTGACCATAGGTTGAAGTTATGCTCCGGCGTGTCCGGCGAGAGTGTGAGTCCTTCCGAATTAGCATCTCTTACGAACTCTGTCTGTGTATAGGCATAACCAGCGCTGAGATCCCAGCGAGGCAACAGTTCGCCGCTAACTTCTAGCTCGAAGCCTTCACTTTTTGCTTCGCCGATAGGAATCGAGAAGCCAGGATTATTAGGATCAGAATATGCGCGATTGGTGTCTTCGATACGGAAAACTGCAGCATGCCAGTTCAAGCTACCCTCGGCATGTGAGCCTTTAATACCGGCCTCGTATTGCTCACCCTCTCTTGGCTTGATAGGGTTGCCGTCACTTCCTACAGCCGTTTGTGGCTCAAAAATGCCAGTGTAGCTTGTGTATAAGTTGAGCCCTTCGTTGAGGCGATAGATCAATCCTGCGTAGGGGATAAACTCAGTGCCATCATCACCGGACGTTTCACCACCAAGAAAGTTATTGGTTTCCCACCAATTTATACGGCCACCAAGCGCAAGTGTAAAATCATCCATAAGATTGAATCGAAACTGGCCGTAAGAGGCATATTGTTCGATATTAAGCTCAGTCCTACCAGGTGTGCCATCGAAATCTGGTTCTGTACGGTTATGTATTGGGTCAAACAGATTCTGAGGAAGATATTGAGGAGCACCATAGACCCATTGATTACTTAGCTCACTACTCTGATAGCTGGTGCCGAATACGGCTTCATGAGTTGCTCCAGCTAGTTGGAATGGGGTGCTAAACTGGGCCTCCAAATAATCGTCCTGCTTCTCCAGATCCCAAGCGATCTGACGAATCGCAAACTCGCCGGTATTTTGATCAGCGACTAGAACTCCTTCACTACTTTTTCTTAGGCTTGCATCGCGATCCAAACGATTAGCTTTAAAGACTATTTCGCCTCCATTAGCTAGGCGATGCTCAAGTTCTATAAAATAGCGTTGTGCGTCTCCTGTCTGCTTATCCCAGTCAGATCCGATATAGGTAGAGCGGTCTACATTGGGGAGGGTGCCATCACTGTAAGCTGGTAATCCGGAGTGCGGTCGAAACTCTTCATCTTGTACAGTAACTCCCATTGATAGTGTCGTTTCGGGAGACAAGTCAAACTCAAGCGTGCCATAGCCGATTTGGTTCTCTGAGTAAACGTGATCAATAAAAGAGTCTCGATCATCGTAGACACCGACGAAACGGCCCCGTACTTGCCCTTCGCTGTCTAACGCGCCGGTAACATCAACAACACCCCGATAGGCATCGTCCGTACCTGCAGAAATAGATACAGAGGCTTGGCTCTCAGCTAAAGCACGCTTACGAACTAGGTTGATAGTGCCGCCAGGTTCGCCGGATCCATGGAGAATGCCCGTAGGCCCGCGCAATACTTCAATTCGATCAAGCAATGCGGGGTCAAATACTCCGGCGCTTTCCCAGGCACTGCCCGCGCTCTGAACTGGACTGCCATCCATGAGAAAGGAATCAATATTATAGCCTCGAGCCTTGATAACATACTGATTAGGACCGTACTCATTTACGGTGATGCCTGTGACATTTCGTAGGGCCTCAGACAGCGTGGTAGTCCCTTGATCATCGAGGCGATCTCGTGTAACAACGCTAATAGATTGCGGCGTTTCCTGCACAGATTGTGAAACTAAGCCAATGCTAGTGCTTTCGCTAGTGTAGGAATTGCTGTTTTCGGTCATGCCATAGGGCAGGCGATCCCCGGTGACAGTGAGTGTAGACAGCTCGCTGCCATCATTGTCAATCGAGTGGTTTGTCGACGTAGCATTTTGCTGAGCAAGCACAGCTGCCGACGTACTGCAGGCAGCAATAGCAATGGCGGCCGTTAGCCACCGCTTGCGGAAAGTGGGTTGGTTCACGAATGTTCTCCTTGAATAGGGGGCGTTCTAATTTTATGTAAATGCTAATTGTTATTGTTTGTATTATGAGTATATAAACCCCGAAGTCAACATCGTGTGAGCCTCGGGGCGGCCGAACGTTATGGAGCGGTGACTTCTTGTTTACAGGGAGAGGGGGCATAAGAGGCCGTTGTCTGCTCTAGAGCAGCACAGATCTCACTTGTCCTGGCTGCCAAAATCGACAGCAGGGTGTCGCTTAAACCATGGGTGGGCTCGCAGCTGCCTTGCAGGAAAATAGCCGGTTTGAACGCAGGCTTGGTGTAGAGCTGATAGTGGCGGTTAACGGCAAAGTCAGGCAGGTAGTCCGCGACGGGGGCCAATAGCTGTTTATGGGTGTCGCGTATATAGCCTGTTGCTAATACCACTGCGTCGTAGCGAGTGGACTCCGTATGACCACTCTCTAAATCGCGAACATTTAGCTCAATACCTTCGGGGCCTGCTTGACTACCAATAACTTCATGGCGGCGGCGGAAGCGGTGGCGGGCCTGGCCGGTTACTTTTTGCTGATAGAACACATCGTAAATCTCCTGAATCAGCGCCAAGTCAGGGGCTGAGTAGTTGGTGCTTTTGTACTCCTGCAGCAGTGCTTCCCGCTGGCCGGTGGGGTTGTTGAACACGTAGTCGGTGTATTCGGGATTGAAGATTTCGTTGACGAAAGGGCTATCGTCCGAGGGTTTAAAGGCCCATGCCCGGCTAATAAGATCCACCTGAATGCCTTCACGGCCGTGCAGATCCAGGAATATCTCAGCGGCGCTCTGGCCCGCACCGATCACCGCGATGCGTTTGGGGGCGTCTTGCTTCGCCAACTCCCGGAGGTAGTGGCTGGAGTGGAAGACCCGTGGGTCGTCTTTTAGCCCGGCGAAGCATTCAGGCACATTGGGCGCACCCCCCACGCTAATTACCAATGAACGGGTGAGCCTTTCCTGCACCGCGCCACTCTCATCTCGTGAACGAACACGGAGATAGGCGACCTCGTCGTTATCAGTTTCGGGCAGCACTTCAAGCACATCCTCTCCATAGGCGCACTGGTGTTCAAAGTGGCTGGCAGTCCAGCTTAGGTAGTCATTGAACTCATGGCGGCTGGGGAAGAAGGTTTGTAGGTTGATAAAGTCCTGCAGGCGGCCTTTGCTGTGAAGGTAATTGAGGAAGCTGAAACGGCTCCCTGGGTTACGCGGCGTGACCAGGTCTTTGAGGAAGGAGATCTGCATATGGGCATTTTCCAGCAGCATATGCGGGTGCCAGGCAAAGCAGGGCTGACGCTCAATAAACAAGGCATCCTTCGCTTGCCCTGCCTGGCGCTGTTCGTCGAGCGCAATGGCCAGTGCAATATTGGAGGGGCCGAAGCCGATGCCGATCAAGTCGTGAATATGCATAAGAGTCCTCGTGGCTGACGTATTTATGTGGTGAAGCGTGGGTCGGGTCGTGGCGCAGACCCAGGGTGCGGAGGCAGCGGAATCCAACTGCGCTCGTTAAAAAAGTGTTCGCGGATTTGCATGCCGAGCATGGCCCGCTTATGGGGAAAATCGAACGCCTTAACGTGGGCATAACCGCACTGGGCAAGGTTGTGCAGCATCTTGGCGTTATCTACGCGGGGCTCAATCACCAAGCGTTGGGTGCGGCAGTCATCCAGAAAAAGGTAGTGCGAGATAGAGGGCATCCAGGCAGCGACATAGGGTTGCCCACGAAATGCAGCTTCACCGATCAGTACGTGCCAGCCACGGTCAAAGTCACTGGCATCGTAATAAGCGCCGATGCGATCCTCCTTGGCCCAGTAGGTCTCGAAATAACCGAAGGGCTCACCGTCGATACAGCCGATCAACGGCACGACGCTGGGGGTCTGGAGCGTGCTTTCCAGCCGCTCGCGATGCTGTTCCAAATCCCCCTGCTCTTCCCAGAAATGGGCGACGACCGGGTCGTTCATCCAGCGGTTGAAGCGCTCCAGATCAAGTTCCAGGTCAAGCACTCGAAAGCTCAGGGTGGCATCCAGCCAGGCAATATGGCGCTGATATACCGTGCCGCTGGGGCGAGGAGGGCGGCGCGGGTGTCGTTTTCCGTTCTCCAGGATGGGCTGCTGCGGATAGGGGCGCATGCGCGTTGAGGTCAGCCAGAGCGTGGGTAACTGCCAAAATAGCTCCGCATATACCCAGAGCTCTCCATGGCTATCTTTAACCGCGATGCCGGCGACACAAAGGTTGGCGTGCAAAGCACTAGGTAGCTGAAGGCGTAATGCAACAGTGCCTGGGTAAAAGGCAAAAGCGCCTTCGATAGCGGCAAGCAGTGCTGGGAGCGGTGGTGCTGAGCGCTGCGGCCAGCGCAGCGTCAAACAGTGGTTGTCATCCACCAGTGCCCACTCAAGGCGCTCTTGATCACCCTTCACATAAAGCGACTGCGTGGTGACCTCGTAGCTGACTTGATAGGCGTAGCCCTCGGGGCGTGAGATCAGCGAGGCCACCGCGTGGCTTTCAGAGGGTACGTGTACCTGTGGTTGTGCCTGGACAGAACTGGACACCGCTAAGCTCCTATCAATAAGAACGAATCAAAGAAACGAATTAAAATCACCCCGCCGGAGGGCGGCGTTACTGACTTCCTTATTTAAGGACGAATGAGAATGAGGCTTGTTTACATAAAATTGGTTAACTTTTTACGCGAGCGGTTCGTCATTAGAGGTAGGTGCCGATTTCCAGTCGCTTTTTCTAATGGCTTTCCAATGAGGTGAATGTGCTTCCCTATCTGATTCGTCGAACTCGCGGGTTGATGACCGCTGCTGCGCTGGCCAGCATTCTCTCGGGGCTTTTCAGCGTGCTGCTGATTGCCCAAATCAATGCGGCGTTAAACAGCGATGCCGCCAGCCGTGCCAATGCGGCTTGGGGCTTCGCGGGGATTGCTGTGGCCCTAATGGTCTGTCGGATGGTGTCGACGGCGCTGTTTGAGCGGCTGGGGCAGCGTGCTCTGGCTGAGTTACGCAGTTTTGTCGCCCAGTGTGTGGCCGAGACCCCCTTTGCTCAGTTCGAGCGTGTGGGCAGTGCGCGGATCCAGTCAGCGCTCACCGAGCACAGCAACAATGTGGCGGTACTGTTCGTTAGCTTGCCGGTGATTTTGACCAATACGGTCATCGTGGTGGGGTGCTTGGGCTACCTGGCAATGCTTTCATGGCAGGTGTTTTTGTTTGCACTTGGGGTGATTGGGCTGGGTGCTGTCGGTTACCACTTGGTGCACTTACGCGCTATTCACTACCTCCAGGATGCCTCGTCAGAGCAGGATCGCCTGTTTGGTCATTTCCGCGCGCTGACCGATGGTGCAAAAGAGCTACGCCTACACCAGCGCAAGAGCCGGGTCTTTATGGATCAGATACTGGGGGAGTCGGTTGAAGGCGTGCGGCGGCTGCGCACCTATGGCATGTCGCTGTTCGTGATCTCGACCAGTTGGGGGCAGTTCCTGATGTACGCCTTTATCGGTCTGGTATTGTTTGTGTTGGCGGGCGATGGGCCTATTCAAACCCAGGTAATGACCGGTTTTGCGCTGGTGTTTGTGTTTATGGTGACGCCCTTGGAAGGGTTGCTGATCAATATTCCGCGGATCAATATGGCGCGGGTAGCCGCTAGCCGAATTGATGACATCACACGAGAGATGCCCCAGGGGCAGGAGAGGCAAGCGTCACCTCAGGTGCCTGCTTGGCAGCGTCTTGAGTTGCGCGACGTCACCCATCAGTACTACCACGAGCAGAGCGATGACTTCTTTGAGTTGGGGCCGATTGATCTGAGCTTTACGCCGGGGGAAGTGGTGTTTCTGGTGGGGGGCAACGGTAGCGGTAAGACCACGCTGGCCAAAGTAGTGGTGGGGCTTTACCCGCCGGAAGGTGGCGAGGTATTGCTCAATGGCGAGCGGGTCGAAGCGGATGGCTGGGATGCCTACCGGCAGCTCTTCTCGGTGGTGTTCTCGGACTTCCATCTCTTTGAACGCCTGTTAGAGGCACCGCGTGATGGTCTGGACGAGGAAGGCAACCGCCTGCTGGCCAAGTTGCACCTGCAGCACAAGGTGCGGGTTGAAAACGGTGCGTTCACCACCCAAGCACTCTCCCAGGGCCAGCGTAAGCGTCTGGCGCTGGTGGTTGCCTACCTTGAGGATCGGCCCTTCTTGGTGTTTGACGAGTGGGCGGCGGATCAGGATCCGTTATTCAAAGAGGTGTTTTACTGCGAGGTGTTGCCCGAGCTAAAACGCATGGGCAAAGCGGTGCTGGTGATCACCCACGATGACCGCTATTTCCACCTCGCAGATCGATTGGTGCGGCTAGAGAGTGGCAAGCTGTTGACTGCTGAGTCTGAGACTGCCGAAGAGCCGCTAGCGGAACCCTCATCGGCCACTTGACCCCACCATACGCGCCAGTACTCGGTCTTTAAGCCAGAAGCGGTGAGTCAGCGCCATCATGATGTGGCCGATGACTAATCCACATAGCAGCCACGAGAGCGGGCCGTGAAGGAGCTCGGCGGGGGCGACCATCCAGGTGATCTCGCGTTCCGCTTCGGGCAGCAGCTCCATGCCATAAAAGAGTAGCGCCCCGCCGCGGCCGTACTGGCGCAAAATAGCGAAAGCGGGCAACCACATTAGTAGCCCATAAAAGGTGATATGGACAAAGCGCGCCAAGCACCCACCTAGTCCTGGCGTGTGGGGCGGGCGTTGTTTGCGGTTTATCCATGCCCAACCAAGGCGCGCCAGCGTCACGATCAGTATCATAAATCCTAATGAGCCGTGAGGCCCGATGCTCGCCAAGAACAGCGTGATAGCGTTTTCGCCCATTCCTCTCCAGGCCAGCAACACGGTAAATTGCAGCGTGACTAGCGCTGCGGTCAGCCAGTGAAGCGCACGGCTGACCCGGCCATAGCCGTCAGGGCTGTCTCGCCAGCCAATAGGCGTTTGAGCTTGCTTGCTTGTGTGGCTACTGTTTAACGCCGTGTTGATTGCCGTTCCCTTAACCATTGGCCTTGCCCAGGCGCCAGTAGCCCATGCTGGTAACGTACTGCTTGGGTAGCCCGCACTCGTTGACCAAATAGCGACGCAGCTTCATGGCGACCTTGGTTTCAGCGGCAATCCAGGCGTAGAAGGGCGCACTGTCATCCAGGGTGGCGGGTTCCCAAAGCGGGCCGTCCTCATCGTCGCTTTCGTCGTTGGTCGTGGCGCCGGTAGTGGTGTTAGTAGGCGTGCCGCCTAGCGCTTGAATTTCCTTATGTAAATCAATATCGCGTAGCGCTCTCATTAGCAGCTCACCGTGTTGGCAGCCGGGCTCAGCGTCGCGAGCCAGCCAGCGCAATTTGGTGGCCTGTGGCAGCGACTGAGCGTCGTCGCTGCGGGGTACTTCGAACAGCGCTTCGACCCTGGGTTTGAGCGGCAGGTCATCGAGGGTTTCCAGAATACCAGCCGCAGCGGGAAGGGCGGTTTCATCGGCGATAATCAGGATTCGTCGTACGCCTTGGGGTGGCTTCCACTCGTAGCCCAGCTTTGGGCCTTCGGCACTGGCGTCGGGGGCTGTCATGGCTAGCCGGTCACCCGGGCGGGCGTGCATTGCCCAGCGTGAGGCGGGGCCGTTGTCGCCGTGGAGTACGAATTCAACGTCCACCTCAGCTTGTTCCGGGCGCAGGGCGCGAATGGTATAGGTACGTGCAGAGGGCCGCTGCGCATCTGGCAATGCGCGGTAGGCGCCGTACCAGTCGTGTTCTTCCAGCTTGGCAATTTCAAACAGCGGGTCGAGACTGCCACCGCCTTCGGGAAAGAATAGCTTGACGCGCTGATCCGGTGCGTAGGTCGCCATTTGGCTGACCTCTGGGCCAGTAAAGGTGAACCTGACTAATGAGGCGCTGACTTGGGTGCGCCGGGCTAGGGTGATATCGAAAAGCTGGTAGCTCGGTTTGGCTGCCATTGTGATGTCTCCTTTATATAAGGAGTCAATTGTAGTGCTAATTATTATCATTTAGAATCGTTGTTAGTTATTCAATCGCTAATTTCCATAAACTCGTTTGCATAAATAGTAAGGCTAAGAAAATGACGCTGTTGCCTATCACGTCTCTTTTGGCGAACTGTTCGGTTATCACAAAAGGGGGCTCGCTATGCTAGGCGCTGCGCAATTTGCTCAAAGAATGGGGGGAGTGTCGCCCGCTAAAGCCTGCCTATTACTTAGCCTGCCCATGGTGGTGCTGTTTTGGGTGGGGCTTGAGGGCCAAGGCGGTTTCGC
Source organism: Vreelandella sedimenti (assembly GCF_013416325.1). GTDB lineage: Bacteria > Pseudomonadota > Gammaproteobacteria > Pseudomonadales > Halomonadaceae > Vreelandella > Vreelandella sedimenti. The sequence continues at coordinate 60,587 of NZ_JACCGK010000010.1, read as the reverse complement.
GCTGGGCCTGCAGGCATTAGTGGCCCCCTCTTTTGAGAACGTTGACGAGCTGCTGCTTTACTACGCTTGGTGGCCGCGCCTCTCTATCGCCCTGCTCGCCGGGGGTGGCCTGGGGTTGGCAGGCGTGCTCATGCAGCAGGTGCTGCGCAACCCACTGGCCTCGCCCACCACCCTCGGGGTGGCCTCGGGCGCTAACCTGGCGTTGATGACCGCCACCTTGCTGGCGCCGGGGCTGCTTGTCGCCGGGCGCGAATGGGTCGCCTTATTGGGTGGCGCGCTGGCGGTTGGATTAGTTTTTCTGCTCTCGTGGCGGCGCGGGCTGGCGCCGATCGTGGTGGTGCTGGCGGGCCTGGTGGTCAATCTGTACCTGGGGGCGCTGTCTACGGCGCTGCTGCTGTTCAACCACGAGGCGCTCTCCGGACTACTGATTTGGGGCGCGGGCTCGCTGGCGCAAAACGGTTGGGACGGCGTTGCCATCCTCTGGCCACGGCTGGCGATTAGCTGTGTGGCCGCCTGGTTCTTGCTGCGTCCTCTGGCGGTGCTGGAGCTGGACGACGCCAGCGCCAAGAGCTTAGGGGTCTCGCTGACCTATCTGCGCTTTGCGGGGATGGGCTTGGCGGTGTTTATTACCGGCAGCATTGTCAGCGTGGTAGGCATCATCGGTTTTATCGGCTTGGCAGCGCCCAACATCGTGCGCATGGCCGGTGCGCGCCGCTTAGGGCCGCGGCTAATCTGGTCGATGCTATTAGGGGCCGTGCTGCTGGCCACCACGGATCTGCTGCTGCAGCAGTTCGGTGGCATGGTGGCGGCCTTTATTCCTACCGGGGCGATTACCGGTGCCCTGGGGGCGCCGCTGTTAATGTGGCTGATTCCGCGCCTGAAACTGCAGGGCGACCAGCCGCCGAAAGGGGCGGGTGTTTTCGCCCGCCGTCACCCAGCGCCGTCACGTTTAGCCACCGGATTACTACTCGCGTTGCTGGGGGCAACGGTTCTCGGTTTGCTGTTTGGCCAGGGCGTAGATGGCTGGTATTGGCTGGCGCCCAATAACTGGAATGTCATGCAGTGGCGCATGCCCCGGGTGATGGCGGCAGCCGCCAGCGGGTTGATGCTGGCGATTGCCGGGACGATTCTTCAGCGCCTTTCCGCCAACCCCATGGCCAGCCCCGAAGTACTGGGTATCAGCGGTGGCTGTGCCATTGCGCTGATTCTGGGGATTTTCCTGCTGCCTGCGCCCACCAATATGATGCTGATTGGTGTGGGAACCTTAGGGGCTTTCGCGACACTGCTGGTGTTGGTGGGTATCAACCGCAAGAGTGGTTATCTCCCCGAGCGCTTGCTGCTTACCGGGGTGGCGGTCAGTGCGCTGTTTGATGCGGTGCGAAGCGTAATGCTGGCAGGCGGCGACCCTCGTGGCCAGCAGGTGATCGCCTGGCTGGCGGGCTCTACCTATTACGTGGATGTCACCAATGCGGTGGTGGTAGGGGGGATTGCCGCCGTGCTGGCGCTGGTCACGCTGCCCTTCACCCGCTGGCTGGATATCTTGCCGTTAGGTGCGCCGACGGCCAAGGCGCTCGGGGTAACGCTCAACCGTGCCCGCTTGGCGTTGCTGCTACTGGTGGCGCTGCTAACCGCCTGCGCCACCCTAGTGGTGGGGCCGCTTTCGTTTATAGGCCTGCTGGCGCCGCATATGGCGCGCTTGGTGGGCTTCTCCCGGGCGGGTCAGCATCTGCTGGGTGCTGCGTTGATCGGCATGCTATTGATGGTGCTGGCCGACTGGGTGGGGCGCCAGATTATTTTCCCCTATGAGATACCAGCGGGCTTGGTCGCTTCACTGATTGGCGGTGCCTACTTTATGTGGGGGCTGCGGCGTTTGTAATCACCAGCGCTTTTAGCTGTTAAAGAAAACAGAATGCCGGGGAGTTGTGGTCATGGAGCTGTTGAGGATTGTATGGCGTGATTATCGTTGGCAGTTTGTGGCCGTGGTACTGCTTAGCCTGACAAGCGCTGGCTTGGGCATCGGTGTCATCGCCTTTATCAATCAACGGCTGCTGGGCACCTTTACCTACCCCTGGCGCATCCTACCCGAATTCCTGGGGCTGATAGCGCTGCTGCTGGTCATTACCCTGGCATCACAGTTGGCCCTGACCACGCTGGGTCACCATTTCGTCTACCGGCTGCGAGGGCAGTTGATCAAGCGAATTCTGGATACCAATATCGAACGCGCTGAACAGATTGGCAGTGCGCGTTTGCTTGCGAGTCTCTCCACCGATGTGAGTTCAGTGACCGTTGCCTTTATACGCTTGCCGGAACTGGTGCAGGGTGGGGTGCTGACGATAGGTGCCACGCTTTACTTGGCGTGGCTTTCGCCTGCCATGCTGGGTGTCACCGCGCTCTGGGTGATCGTGACGGTGTTGGTTGGCATGCGTTTGGTGGCCCGGGTCTATGGGCATATGGCCAAACTGCGCGAAATACAGGATCGTCTTTACGCGGATTACCAGTCGGTGATCGAGGGGCGCAAAGAGCTGGCGCTCAACCGTGACCGTGCCGAATGGCTGTATCGCGATGTCTATACGCCTAACGCAAAGGATTGTCGGCGTCATTTTATTCTTGGAGATACCTACCATCTCAGCGCGGTGAACTGGTTCAACATTATGATGCTGGGCGCCATTGGTGTGGCGTTCTTTTTGGCCAACGGCCTGGGCTGGGCGTCGGGGCAGGTAGCCACGACCTTCTCACTCACGCTGCTATTTTTGCGCGCGCCGCTGATGCAGGCCATTGGTGCCTTTCCGACGCTGATTAACGCCCGAGTGGCGTTTGAAAAAATCAGCAGTTTAGACTTGGCCGAGCACCGCGAAGCGTTCGGCCACTCTGCGCTGCGCCACGACTGGCAGGAACTAACCCTTGAGCAGGTCAGCTATCGCTACCCGGATGAGGAATCTCGGGCGGGTTTTGCCATCGGCCCTATCGACCTGACCTTGAAACGTGGCGAGGTGGTGTTTCTGATCGGCGGTAACGGCAGCGGGAAATCGACTTTGGCGAGGCTGCTGACTGGGCTCTACCAGCCTCAAAGCGGCTGTGTGCGCGTCGATGGCAGGCCGCTGCAGGAGGAAGACTGGACACGCTATCGCCAGCACTTCTCGGCCATATACACTGACCTGCATTTGTTTGATCGTCTGATGGGCCCTGCGGGTGAGTCACCCGACTCGGGGCTGGTGGAGGAGTGGCTTGCCGCGCTGGGCATGCGCAGTAAGCTCGACTTCGACGGCGATCGCATCACCAACGTCAACCTCTCCCAGGGCCAGCGCAAACGCCTGGCGATGCTGCTGGCGGTCGCTGAACAGCGCGACCTATTGCTGCTAGACGAGTGGGCCGCCGACCAAGACCCGCAGTTCCGCCGGGTCTTTTACCGTGAGCTCTTGCCGCAGTTGCGAGCGCTGGGCAAGACGCTGGTGGTGATCAGCCACGACGACCACTACTTCGACCAGGCCGACCGGCTGCTGGAAATGCGCCAGGGGCAGTTGGTAGAACTCACCGGCGAACAGCGAGAAGCCGCCAGCCGCGATGCGGTGGCCCGAGTGGCTGAGTTGCGCTGATGCGGGTAGTCAGCTTTGAGCGCGGATCTCGTTGGGTAGGGCTCTAGGACAACCATGATTCTTAACATGTTGAACCATTTTTAAAATTTAATGAATGGCTCTTCTATAAGTAAATCTAATACCCCATTAGCAGGATGATTTTTAGCAATCAGCATTCCCAGTTACTTTATTGCCAGATTAATTAACGCGACGCTAATTCCGGCAATGGGGGCAGGGCAATGTGGGAAAGTTATATCACCGGGCTGGTGGTGTGCGGCGGGATTATCATGGCGATTGGGGCGCAAAACGCCTACATTCTTGGGCTGGCGATTCGTCGTGAATACCACTGGTGGTCGGCAGGGTTGTGCATGAGTGCGGATATTATTCTGCTCACAGCGGGTATGTTTGGGGTGAGTGCTTTTCTGCTGACGATGCCCAGCGCGTTGGAGGCAATGCGCTGGGTGGGTGTAGTGTTTTTAAGCTGGCTGGCAGCTCAGGCGCTGTTTAGAGCCTTTAGCGGGCGGCAAGGGTTAAGCGCCGAAGCGGGCAGCGCGCGCAGCTTAACCAAAGTGATTTTCGCCACCCTTGCCGTCACCGTGCTTAACCCCCAGGTGTATCTGGATACGCTGCTGCTGATACCCTCCATTGGCGCCCAGCAGGAGAGCGCCGGCGTTTTTGTGGCGGGGGCATCTACTGCGTCCATCCTCTGGTTCAGCCTGCTGGCCTGGGGCGGCGCTGCGCTTTCGCCTTGGCTTTCAAAACCCATCGCATGGCGCATTATCGATGGCCTGATTGGCTTGATGATGGCAGGTATCGCTGTACATCTTGCTTTAGGGGCGTCATCTCTTAGCTAAGCCATTTACTGGTTAATGACGACTCGTTTTTAATGACGACTAAAGTAGGCCTCCATCACCGCGATGACCTTGTCGATATCTGCGTCATCAAGATCACGATGGGTAACGAAACGCGTGGCGTAAAGCAGCTCAATCAAAATGCCGTGCTCTTTTAGCCAGGCGGAGAGTGGCTTTACATGCTCGTCGGGAAAATGCGCGAACACCATATTGGTTGCCTGAGCGCTGATCTCGACCCCCGGCAGCTTTGCTAAGCCCGCTGCAAGGCGCTCTGCACGGCGGTGATCGTCGGCTAAGTCTGCCACGTGGTGATCTAACGCATACTGACAAGCGGCGGCGATAATACCTGATTGGCGCATGCCACCACCCACCACTTTACGCCAGCGCCGAGCGCGGTCGATAAATGCTTGTGAGCCCACCAGTGCCGACCCTATTGGCGTACCCAGGCCTTTTGAGAAGCACAGCGACACGCTATCGAACGGCAGGCACAGTTGCTTGAGCGAGGTGTCGGTTGCGACAGCGGCATTGAATAAGCGCGCGCCGTCTAAATGCGTTGCCAGACCACGCTCGCGGGCGAGCTCAGTGGCTTTTAATACGTAGTCTGCAGGCAGCACTTTGCCGCCAATGGTGTTTTCTAATGCCAGCAGCTTTGTACGCGCAAAGTGAAAGTCGTCGGCTTTAATCACGGCTCTGATTTTTTCCAGTGGCAGCGTGCCATCGGCGTCGTTCTCAATGGGCTGTGGCTGGATGCTGCCTAACACCGCTGCGCCGCCGCCTTCATAACGATAAGTGTGGGCTGACTGCCCAACAATGTACTCATCGCCGCGCTCGCAATGGGCCATGAGTGCCACTAAGTTGCTTTGTGTACCGCTTGGAAACAGCAGCGCCGCGTCTTTGCCTGCCTGTTCGGCCAGATTTTCTTGAAACGCGTTGACCGTTGGGTCATCGCCCCACACATCATCACCTAATGGTGCGGTCACCATAGCTTCAAGCATGGCGGGGGTAGGGCGAGTCACCGTGTCACTGCGTAGATCAATCATGTGGAACTCCTTTTTGAGCCTGAATTCAACTAATAAGGGCAGCCATTCAGGGGCACTTTATCGAGCAAGTTGTCAGGAACCATCTATGGTTAACAGCATGCTTCTATCACCCATAGAGTACTCTAGAGCAACCCAGCATAGGCAAACAGATGGATCTGAAAAGCGGTTATCCCTTTTGGGCGGTCAAAAATGGCCTGTTGAAAACCTTTCCTCAACTGACTCGCGATCACCTATGCGAGGTTGTTGTGATTGGTGGCGGTATAACGGGTGCTTTGATTGCTGATGAGTTAAACCGCAATGGTCACCATGTGGTGGTGCTTGAGCGCCGGGATGTGGGGTGGGGCAGTTCAGCCGCCAGCACTGCTTTGCTGCAGTACGAAATTGACACCCATATGACAGAGCTAGCCGAGCGCTATGGAGAAGCCGATGCAGTGCGTGCTTACCGCGCCTGTGCAGAGGCCATTGGTGAGCTTGAGTCCTTGGCGGCAGGGTTGGGCGACGTGGATTTTGAGCGTCAGCAAAGCCTTTACTATGCCAGTAGTGAAGAGGATGTCGCATCGCTTCAGGAGGAATTGGCGCTGCGCCAAAAACACGGTTTTGAAGCCGAGTGGCTTGAGCGCGAGGCTATTTTGGCGGAGTACGGCTTTGAGGCGCCCGGCGCTATTCTTACACAGCTAGCCGCCACTATTGATCCATATCGCATGGCGTATCAGCTGTTTTCCAGGGTGGTCGAGCGTGGGGGAGAAGTATATGACCGCACACAAATGGAGACGATGACACCTGACGGTCAGGGTGTCTCGCTCACCCTGGCCAATGGTGCCAAGCTGTGTTGCCAGTACGTGGTGATGGCCGCAGGGTACGAGTCGCAAGCCTGGCTGCCAGAAAAGGTGGCCGTCAATCGCAGTAGCTACGCGCTGATCACCGACCCACTACCGCCAGAGGCATTGGGCAAACTGCGCCACACCATGATGTGGGAATCATCGCGCCCCTACCTGTATATGCGCACTACCTGCGATGGACGACTCCTCGTGGGTGGCGACGATGACGACGAAGATATTCCCAAGCGCCGCGATGCGCGGGTAGAAGAGAAGGCCAAAGGGCTAGCAGCTAAAATAGAAACGCTATGGCCTAAACTAGATATCAATCCTACGTTCTCTTGGGGCGGCACTTTTGCTGAAACCGACGACGGCCTGCCTTTTTTCGGCCCACATGACGCCCTTGGCCCACGTGTTCATTTTGCCATGGCCTACGGCGGAAACGGCATCAGCTATAGCATGATAGGTGCCAAACTGCTGCGCGCGCTTATAGAGGGTAGAGAATACCCCTTGGCGGAGCTGTTTTCATTTAGACGCCTAGCCAAGATGTCCTAACCTAAATGCATGAACCGAGTGGCGGGCAAGTGTAAAACGAGTATTCTTAATGGATATTCATAAGGAAAGCGGGCAATGGGCCACACACTTTATTTGCGTGCACTGGAGCGCAACGACCTGCGCTTTGTTCATGAGCTAAATAATAACCAGAGCATTATGTCGTACTGGTTTGAAGAGCCTTACGAGTCATTTGATGAGCTAGAGGAGCTGTATAACAAGCATATCCATGACAACGCCGAACGGCGCTTTGTCGCTGAAGATAGCCATGGAAATGCCATCGGCCTGGTAGAGCTGATTGAGATCGACTACATCCATCGCAGCGGCGAGTTTCAAATCATTATTACCCCTGAGCATCAGGGCAAAGGGTTTGCGCGCACATTAATTCGCCAAGCGCTGCATTACTCGTTCACCATTCTAAACCTGCACAAGGTATATCTCATTGTGGCGGTGGATAATGTCAAAGCGATTCATCTTTACGAGGAGAGTGGCTTTATAGAAGAGGGCCACTTGGTGCAGGAGTTCTTTATTAATGGCAAGTACCGTGATGTAAAGCGAATGTATATCTTGCAGGACACTTACCTTGGCCAGCTAGACACTACCGAAGACCCCGAAACAAGCTGGTCGTAAATTGCCAAAATACGCCTCGCTGAAACGAGGCGTTGAGCGGCATTGAACCAATATGACGTTTGGGGACTTAACGCAGGTAAGCTTTAATAGCGTCAAGTGCCGCACGTTGTTGGCGGGCACGCTGTGCCCATACTTCCATAACATCTGCTTCCAACGTTTGTGTTGGGGTGACTAAGTGTTGCATGGCGTTCACTCCTCTTTCAGGGGACAGGGAATGCGATGAGACCTTGTTGTAAAACTTATGTTGTAAAGCCTTCAAGTTGTAGAAAGCTTATGTTGTCCACAGCCTGTGTTGTGCAAGGCAGCAATTTAGCTGTGGTCGGATACTAAGAGCTTTTTTTACTCAGGGCTAGTCCTAACGGTGTAGGCGATTTGCCATTTTTCGTAAGCTATGGCTTACAAATGCTTATGTTTGGATATTAGGTCTTTGAATGGAAAAGGTTTTCATAATCATAAAAAAGCCGGAAATTATTCCGGCTTCGGTGATTATCTTTTGGTCTAAAAAGGTGCAAAAGCACCTGAATTAGCCTAAATAGGCTTTCAGCGCTTCGGCTGCGGCACGATGCCACTGAGCATTCAAGTTCCAGAACTCTAGAACTTCATTATCGCGTGCAGGGGGTGTTATTAAAAAAGTCATTGTGCGGTCCTCCTATTGGGACAACATCGTTATTATAGCCTATTTTTGTTGCAATGCAGCATATCTTGACGTGATACCGATGCCCTGCGACAAAGTATCCTAGTCCGGGTAAGATCGGTTAAATAGGTATTTGCTACGAGGAGCCCTATGCGTCTGCGTATTTTGTCTGACCTGCACCTGGAATTTTTTGACGGGAAACGCGAGCTGCCTGAGGTGGAGGCAGATGTCGTGGTTCTGGCGGGGGATATTCACCGTAAGTGCGAAGGCCTTGCCTGGGCGCGCCACCAGTTTCCATACACGCCGATTATCTATGTGCCAGGTAACCATGAGTTCTACGGTACCTGCATGCCGCTGCTGCGTGATGAGCTGGCGCTCGAAGCCGAGCGGCTCGACATTGAGCTTCTGGATAATCGTGCCGTCACCCTCAATGGCGTACGCTTTTACGGTACAACGCTATGGACTGACTTTGCGTTGTACGCCGGTGACCAAACTCAACACCCCGCCGATACTGAGTCTAAGGCGTTGCGCTACATGCCCGACTTTAAAATCGTTCAAACCTCGCCAGGGGAGACATTCACACCTCAGGCGAGCCAGCAGGTGCATGCTGAAGCGCTTGCTTGGCTCGAAAAAGAGCTGTCCCAGCCGTTTGATGGCCCTAAGGTAGTGATTAGCCATCATGCTCCGCTGCATGACTGTATTCCTGATCAATATCTGGGCGATGCGTTATCCCCCGCGTTTGCCTCCAATTTGCCTCATTTAATGGGCAATATGGATCTATGGGTACACGGACATGTTCACGAACCCGTGGATATTCTTCGGAATGGCACGCATATCATTGCCAACCCAGGTGGATACCCTGATGAGTTTACTCCAGCGGTGTTTAAGCCAGATTGGGTTGTTGACGTATAAAAGCATTGTTTTTAAATGGTTTTTGCATGGTTTTGGTTGGTTAATCTAGCCCTCCCTAACATCCTAGGGAGTGCTACTTTGGTTTAAATTGCGATAGTTCTGCTTGCGCCATGCTGAGGTGATACTTATCTTCTATGTTGTATGATGTATTACATAAGATGTTGGCCAGCTGATAGTGCCTCACCCAATGGTCAACGCATTCCTAAAGAGGGCGCACAGTGACGTTTTCAAGAGCAGCAGTAACCAATGCCATCGGCGATGGCTTGCTATCGTTCCCCATTACGGACTTCGATAGCCAGGGCCGCTTTGATGAAGCGAGCTATCGCAATCGGCTTGAGTGGTTTATTAGCCACGAGATTTCCGCGGTCTTCGTAGCGGGTGGCACAGGGGAGTTTTTCAGTCTTTCGTTAGAGGAGTATCGCGAGATTGTTCGCGTGGCGGTCGAGGTGGTCGATGGACGTTTGCCGGTGATCGCTAGCGCAGGCTTAAGCGTGGAGACAGGCAAAGCCTTTGCAAAAGCGGCTGAAGAGGCTGGCGCCGATGGCATTCTGCTGATGCCGCCTTACCTCACCGAGTGCCCACAGGATGGCTTAGTTGAGTATGCTCGCCAAATTTGTGATGCCACCTCAATCAATGTGATTTATTACAACCGCGGTAACGGCATTTTGAATGCCTCATCGGTTCAGCAACTCGCCGACCACTGTCCTAATTTGGTGGGTTTAAAAGACGGTAAAGGTGATATTCAAGCGCTCAATAAAATCATCAAAACCGTTGGTGATCGCCTGGTGTATATCGGCGGTGTGCCCACCGCTGAGATTTTTGCTGAAGCCTATGTCTCCATTGGCGTGAACACCTACTCTTCAGCCGTTTTTAACTTCGTACCAGAAATGGCTGTTATGTTTTACAAGGAATTGCGTAAAGGCAATAAAGAAGTTGTAAAGCAGATTACCTGCGACTTTTTTATTCCTTTCGTTGATCTCAGGGATCGAAAAGCAGGCTATGCCGTCAGCCTCATCAAAGCAGGTGCTGAAATCGTAGGTAGGCCCGCCGGTAGTGTTCGCGCACCGCTGTCGATGCCGTCTAAAGATGAGTGCCAGCAGCTTGAAGCCCTTATCGATGTAGCGAAGAAGTATTAATCTACGACTAATTATTATTAGTCGACATTACCAATAATAAGAGGATGTTAGACATGCGCACACACAATAATTGCATGAGCGCCAGCACTTTAAAAACCAGCTCATTGCTGCCCACCGCTGGCGTAATAGCTCTCATAGCTTTTGCGCTGCCGGCTCAAGCGGAGGATTGGCGTGGTTGGAATATCCATCCAGATGGCTACCCCAATACAGTGGCGTTAGAAGAGTTTGCCGAAGCGGTGGAGGAGCAAACGGAAGGCCGTGTTAGCCCTCGCGTTTATAACAACGCCGTGCTGGGGGATCAGTCAGATGCCATTGAGCAGACCCGCAATGGGGCGCTGGATTTTGCCAATTTCAATATGGGACCGATGGGGCCCATCGTTCAAGAAACTAACGTGTTCTCGTTACCATTTCTTTTCAATGACGTCGAACATATGCATACGGTAATGGACGGTGAAATTGGCGAACGTTTTGCCGACGCCTTAGAGGATAAAGGCTTGGTGGTTCTTTCCTGGTTCGATTCGGGGGCACGCAGCCTCTATAACACCCAACACCCCATTAAAACCCCTGGAGATGTTGAAGGCTTAAAGATACGGGTAATGAATAATGATCTTTACGTCGATATGATCGCAGCGATGGGCGGTAATGCCACGCCTATGTCTTATGGTGAGGTGTATCAAAGCTTAACCACTGGCGTGCTCGATGGCGCTGAAAATAACTACCCCTCTTTTGAGTCTAGCAATCACTATGAAGTAACGGGTTATTACTCGTTAACTGAGCACTTGATTATCCCAGAGTGCTTGTGTGTAGCTAAATCCAGCTGGGAAGAACTTTCGGAAGAAGATCAGGCAATTGTTCGTGAGGTAGCTGAAGAGGCCTCTAAACGTCAGCGTGAGCTATGGGTGGAAAGTTCTGAAGAGAGTCGTCAGATCGTCCTCGACCACGGCGTTGAGATTAATGAAGTAGACGATAAAGGTGCATTCCAAACACTAATGGAACCTATGTATGAAGAATTCATTGCTAATAATCCTGGCACGGGTGAGCTGATCGAGGAAATTCGCGCCACCGAGTAATATTTATCACCCACACGCTTCCGGCAGTTAACTGCTGCCGGAAGTTGAAAAGGAAATGTGCCGTGAGTATCGAACTTGAATCGCAGGTCGATAAGGAAGACGCGGAAGAAAGCGGCTCGCTGAATCGGATCTTAGATGGTGTTGCCAGCTTATGTATTCTTGTTGCGGGTATCTTGTTAGTTACCCTTATTCTAATATTTGGTTGGTTAGTTTTCGGGCGGTATGTGCTGAACAATACCCCTACTTGGGTTGAGCAAGCCTCGCTAGTACTGGTTGTCTATATTACTTGCTTAGGCGCAGCGGCAGGGGTTAGGCACCATAGTCATCTCAATATTGATTTTATCCGTGAAAGCTTCGCTGGCCCATTGCGCGGTGTGATGCATCACCTTTCTGATCTTTTTATCTTATCTTTTGGCGGTTTTATGGCCTTTCAGGGCTGGACATTAGTCATGACCAACTTGGAAAGAGCTATTCCCATGATAGGTCTGTCGGAGAGTTGGCGTGCTGCCCCCTTAGTGATTTGTGGTGTGTTAATCATGCTTTTTGCAGCCGCTGATATAGCGCAACGCTTACTGACTCGAAAAGTTAAGAGGGTATAAACGATGGGTCTTATTATTCTTTTCGGGATCTTTTTCTTAGGCCTTATAGTCGGCGCGCCGGTTGCGTTTGCCGTCGGATTAGCCGCCGTTGTTACCTTCCTTTATGAAGGCTTGCCGCTATTTGTTGCCTTTCAACGTATCCTATCCGGTATTTCCGTTTTTTCACTGCTTGCGATTCCCTTCTTTATCTTTGCTGGTGAGTTAATGATGCACGGTGGTATCTCCACTCGCCTTGTGCGCTTGGCATCTGCGATGGTGGGTAAGGTGCGTGGCGGTTTGGGAATGGTGAATATTAGTTCTTCCATGCTGTTCGGAGGAATCTCCGGTTCGGCAGTGGCGGACACATCGGCGTTAGGTTCTATCCTAATCCCGGTGATGAAAGAGAAGGGGTATGACGCTGACTATGCCGTCAACGTGACCGTGACCTCATCGATCGCGGGCGTAGTGATTCCCCCTAGCCATAACATGATTCTTTATGCAGTTGCGGCGGGTGGTGGTATCTCCGTTACCCAACTGTTTATCGCCGGTATCGTCCCAGGCATTTTGATGTGTATTAGCTTAGCCGTTGCAGCCTATATCGTGGCGGTGAAGCGCGGCTATAAAGGCGAAGCCTTTCCTGGTTGGAATGCGCTATTTATCAGCTTTTTTGCCTCCCTGCCTGGCCTGATGACCGCAGTGATTATCGTCGGCGGGGTGCTCTCGGGCATTCTAACCGTGACTGAGTCAGGTGCCTTCGGGGCTATCTACGCTATTGTGGTGACCGGCTTGGTTTACCGTGAATTGACCTGGGCCTCTTTCAAAGCCGCTGTCGTCCAGTCGGTAAAAACCACCTCGCTGGTGATGATTTTAGTCGGGTGTGCATCGGCATTCTCTTACCTGCTGGCGCTCTACAATGTCCCGGAAATGCTGACGACAGGCTTGATGGCTATTTCCGATAAGCCGCTGGTTATTTTTCTCATGCTTAATATCATCCTGTTGATTTTAGGCATGATTATGGACATGGCGGCGTTAATCCTTATCTGTACACCGATCTTTTTGCCGGTAGCCATGCAGTTTGGTATGGATCCCATTCAGTTCGGTATTATTTTGATGATGAACCTGGGGCTAGGGCTGTGTACGCCACCCGTAGGGGCCTGCCTGTTTGTCGGCTGTGTGATAGGCAAAATTAAAATCGAGGAAGCAGTGCGTACTATTTGGCCATTCTTCTTAGCTCTGTTTGTGGCCTTGATGCTGGTGACTTACGTACCCGCCATCTCTTTGACGCTGCCTAGCTTTTTCCAATAAGGGCGCTTTGAATAAAGCCGTGAAAAGGATACATCAATTATGAAAGTCGTCGCCGTAAATACCCATATCCTCGATTACCAACTGGAGACGGCGTTTGAGAGTGCCTCCATGCACTTTTCGCGCCGTCAACACTGCCTGGTCGAAATCGTCTGCGATGATGGCACGATTGGCTGGGGCGAGTGCTTAGGGCCAGCTAAGCCCAATGCAGCGATTGTAGAGGTCTACGCTCGGTCACTGATAGGCGAAGATCCGCTGCAAACAGAAAAAGTTTGGCTAACGCTCTATAACCGACTGCGCGACCAAGGCCAGCGTGGCTTAACCGTGACGGCCTTGAGCGGCATTGATATTGCACTGTGGGATATCAAAGGCAAGCACTTTGGTGTGCCGATCTCAACGTTGTTGGGTGGGCGCTTTCGCGAGAGCGTGCGTGCTTACGCAACCGGTTCGTTCGCCCGGGCAGGTGTTGACCGGGTAACCGATATCGCCGCCGAAGTGGCCGGCTATCGCAGTGAAGGCTTTCACGCCGTCAAGATCAAAATCGGCTTCGACGTCGAAGAAGATCTGGAAGTGATCGCCGCCGTGCGTGATGCCATCGGCCCCGATATGCGCATGATGATTGACGCCAATCACGGTTACGACTACCTGGAGGCGATTGAGCTAGGGCATCGCGCCGCGCCGTTTGGTATCGACTGGTTTGAAGAACCTGTGTTGCCCGAGCAAATTTCTACCTACGAAGCCGTTCGGGCTGGTCAGCCGATTCCTGTTGCCAGTGGCGAAAACTGGCATGGTCGCTATGCCATGCAGGAGCCATTGGCACGCCGAGCGGTAGATATTGTGCAACCGGATATTTGTGGTGTGGGTGGTTTTAGCGAAATGCGCCGGGTCGCTGATATGGCGGCTATGCACGGTGTTCGTTTGGTGCCCCATGTGTGGGGTACCGCGGTATGCTTGGCAGCCAGCTTGCAGTTTATGGCTGCGCTGCCGCCCAACCCGCCACGCCGCAAGCCTATCGAGCCCATTATGGAGTTTGACCGCACCGAAAACCCTTTCCGTCAGGCTATTGTTCAAACACCCCTTGAGCATAACCAGGGCGTAATGACGATTCCCAATGGTCCAGGGCTGGGTATTGAAATTAACCGCGATGCGCTATCCACCTACGCCCTTAGGGAGAAGTAATGTTGTCTATCCCCGCGAATACACGCCCGTTAACAGGGGCTCCACCCGTCTTAAAAGCGCCTGCAGGGGCAACTGATTGCCATATGCATCTCTATCTACCCGGCTATGAAGCGCAGCCGGGTGGCCCCAAGATTGCCGAGCTAGCAACGGTCGCCGATTACCATGAGGTGCAGCAGCGACTCTCACTAGAGCGTGTAGTCGTCACACAATCCAACGCTTACCAATTGGATAACCGGGCGATTTTAAAAGGTGTTGCGGAAATTGGACAGGATTGCGCACGGGCGATCGTGACGGTAGCGCCGGATACCTCTGAATCAGAGATTGAAGCAATGCACACCCAAGGCGCTCGTGGCGCCAGGATCATGCAACTACCTGGCGGCGCCGTGGGAATAGGTGGGCTGGCTGCGGTTGAGGAGCGAATACATGCGTTCGGCTGGCACTTGATGGTGCAGTTTAATGGTCGTGAGATAGACGATTACATGGCCACGCTGAAAGCGATTAAAACCGATTACATCATCGACCACATAGGCAAGTTTATGCCGCCTGTGGCCGCTGATGACCCCCGCGTTGATCAAATACTCAGTTTGTTAGATCGTGGTAATGCGTGGATCAAAATTTGCGGTGGTTACGAGACCAGCCTTAGCGGTGGGCCTGAGTATGCTGACATTAGTCCTATTGCCAAGCGATTTATTCAGCATGCTCCTGACCGGGTGATCTGGGGCTCAAATTGGCCGCATGTAGCGGTTCCCCGTGAGCAGTACCCCAACGATGCTGAGCAGCTCGATCTATTACTGCACTGGGCGGATGAAAGTGCTCGTCAAAAAATTCTGGTAGATAACCCTGCCGCGCTATACGGCTTTTAAAACAGCTCTGCATTTAATGACTTATACATAATAGTAAGGAGTGAGTATGTTAAATCGTATTCTCGTGACCGGCGCTGCCGGTGGCCTGGGAAAAAGCTTGCGGCCTCATTTATCTAAACTTGCCAAGCATGTTCGCTTATCTGATTTGGCGCCCTTAGAAGAAGCGGGAGAGGGGGAGGAACTGGTTCAAGCTGATCTTAGCGATATGCAAGCGGTGGCGGATCTAGTGCGCGATTGCGATGGTATTGTTCACTTAGGCGGTATGTCGGTAGAGAGCCCTTGGGAGTCGATTTTGCAGGCAAATATCATGGGGACTTACCACCTCTATGAGGAGGCCCGAAAACAGGGTAAACCGCGGATAGTGTTTGCTAGTTCCAACCACACCATCGGTTTTTATGAGCGCAATCAACTGATAGACAATCAGGTAGTACAAAAGCCTGATTCCCTGTATGGCGTGTCAAAATGTTTTGGTGAAAACCTCGCTAGCCTGTATCACGACAAATTTGGGGTAGAGACCCTGAGCGTTAGAATTGGCTCCTGCTTTGATAAGCCTGCCGATACCCGCATGATGGCCACTTGGCTGAGTCTGGCGGATTTCGTCAGTCTATTGCAGCGTGCTTTTGTAACACCGCGTTTAGGGTATACGGTGATCTATGGCGCGTCGGATAATGCTGAAAAGTGGTGGGACAATTCCCATGCTGGCTTCTTAGGCTGGGTACCTAAAGACAGTTCTGAGCCTTGGCGAGAAGAGACCGAGCAGCTTGATCGTGATATTGATGGCAATGATCTAGCTGTGCGCTATCAGGGCGGTAAATTCACCCAATCAGGCCACCCTGACGACGTTTGATGGCACTTAAAAGAGCAAGGTTGTACGATATAATACAACCAGAACTTTAACGAAGGATAGCTTTCATGGCCAAACCTAGCGCTACGGCATCTGCCCTAAAACCGCTTCAAGTAAGTAAAGTGACGCAGCAGGGAAGCTTGTCCGTGCACGTGGCCGACCAATTGGAAGCGTTGATCACTCAAGGAAAAGTCGCGGTAGGGGAGAAGCTACCTACTGAGAGCAGCCTGTGTGACTCCTTTGGCGTTAGCCGCACAGTTATCCGTGAAGCGATTACCCACCTTAAATCCCTGGGCCTGGTGGAGACCCGGCGAGGCGTAGGCACCTCGGTGCTGCGCTCTTCCACGGTTGAGGCGCGGCCTGCAGAGCGCATTAACCCGACCACCGTGGAAGATATTTTGCACCTGCTTGAACTGCGGCTAACCTTAGAGCCAGCGGCGGCTGAACTGGCTGCCTTACGCCATGATGATGAAGATCGTCAGCGGCTCGAAGCGCAGCACCTTGCTTTTAGCAATGCGTATGCTGCAAAAACCCAAGCCCGTGAAGAGGATTATCTGTTTCACTTTGCGATTGCCACGGCGACCAAAAACCCCTTTTTCCAATCTTTTTACAAGCAGTGGAGTCAGAGCGTTATTCCCCGTGCCAAGCTGCTGAGTATTGATATTAACCCGATCTCCTCTGAGCGCTATTTAGAGCGAGTTCAGGAAGAGCACAGCTATATTCTCGAAGCTATTCTTTCCCGCGATGCGCAAGCTGCTCGCGAAACGATGTTTCAGCACCTTAATCGGGCGCGTAACACCTATGCACAGTATCTTGAAAAGTAGCATCGCAGACAGTAGCAACGTGACAAGTGATATTGCGACCAGTGATACCACTGACCATATGAGGAGCGACGTATGACAATGCGAGGCGAAATGCTGATTGGTCAACAATCAGTGATCGGCACCCAAGCCAACATTCAAGCGGTTAACCCTGCTACCGGTGAAAAGCTAGAACCCATCTATATCGGCGGCAGCCGTGCGCATGTAGAGCAGGCTTGCGAGCTGGCTGAAACGGCATATGCCACCTACCGCGAAACGTCGCCCGAAGAGCGCGCTACGTTTCTTGAAACTATCGCCAGTGAAATAGAAGCCATCGGAAGCGAGTTGATTGAGCGCGCCATGGCCGAAACGGGCCTGCCCCAGGCACGTATCGAGGGTGAGCGGGGTAGAACCTGCGGGCAACTGCGATTGTTCGCTTCAGTAGTGCGTGTAGGTGAATGGCTTGATGTTCGCATTGATCCGGCCATGCCCGAACGCCAGCCGCTGCCACGTGCCGATCTGCGTCAGCGTCATATCGCCCTGGGGCCTGTCGCGGTATTCGGCGCCAGCAACTTTCCGTTGGCGTTCTCAGTCGCGGGGGGCGATACCGCTTCGGCCCTAGCAGCTGGCTGCCCGGTAGTGGTTAAAGGCCACTCAGCGCACCCAGGTACCTCTGAGCTGGTGGGTCAGGCGATCCAAAAAGCCGTAAAAGCCTGTAATTTACCGGAAGGCGTTTTCTCGCTGCTGTTTGGTGCCGGTAACGAAATCGGCCAGGCGCTGGTTGATGATCCGCGCATTCAGGCGGTTGGATTCACCGGCTCGCGCAGCGGTGGTATGGCGCTGATGAAAACGGCGCAAGCACGCCCCCAGCCGATCCCTGTCTACGCCGAGATGAGCAGTATCAACCCTGTTTTCTTGCTACCGGCGGCGCTAAAAACGCGTGGTAAAGAGTTAGGCGAAGCTTTTGTTGGCTCACTCAATATGGGCGCGGGCCAGTTCTGCACCAACCCGGGGCTGGTGATTGCGGTAAAAGGCCCTGAGTTGGATGCCTTCATTGAGGCGGCACGTGGTGCAGTGGAAGCTAGCGGCGCACAAACCATGCTGTCGCCGGGTATCCACCGTGCTTATCAAGAGGGCGTGACCAGCCTAAGCGGCGCAGCCGAGGCACGAGAAATCGCCCGTGGCCAAACCGGCAGCGACTATCAGTGCCAGACAGGCCTGTTTGCTGCATCAGCAAGCGATTTCCTTGCATCAAAAGCGCTGCAAGCGGAAGTGTTCGGCGCCACCTCGCTGGTTGTCGAGTGCGAAGATGCGGCGGATGTAAAACGCGTTGCTGAGCAACTTGAAGGTCAGCTCACCGCCACACTGCATATGGACGACGCCGATTTGGATGCTGCTAAAGCATTGCTGCCCACCCTTGAACGTAAAGCAGGACGTATTCTTGCCAATGGTTGGCCCACTGGTGTCGAGGTTTGCCATGCCATGGTACACGGTGGGCCGTTCCCGGCTACGTCTGATTCGCGCACGACCTCTGTCGGTTCGGCGGCTATTCACCGCTTCTTACGGCCGGTTTGTTACCAGTCCCTGCCTGAAGGCTTGTTGCCCGATGCACTTAAAGAGGGCAACCCGCTGAAGGTATCGCGGTTAGTGGACGGTAAGCGCGAACTTTAAAAGTCAACTGCCACTACTGCAGTTTAAAAGCAGGCATTTATTGCCTGCTTTTTTTAGTGCAATTTTTAAAATGATTGTAAATAAACAAGTAACAACATGAGGGTGTTAGGTGAAGCTATGAGTGATGATATAACCATTTCTCTACAAGAAGCCGAAGCGCTGAGTAACCAAGTGCTCACCCATAACGGCTTTAGCCAGGCCCACGCGGATGCCATTACGCGCAGCGTTATGGCGGCTCAGCGTGATGAGTGCCATTCTCACGGTTTATACCGGTTAATCGGGTGTGTCCAAACCGCATTGAACGGTGGTATTGATACTCAAGCCGAGCCGACTATCACTGATCAAGCAGCAAGTATCGTCAAAGTTAATGCGAATAAGGGATGCTCACTGCTGTCGTTTGAAAGGGGTAAACCCCATCTGATCGAGAAAGCTAAACGCAGTGGGATTGCGGCGCTTGCTATTAATAACAGTTTCCACTTTTCAGCGCTGTGGCCCGAAGTAGAAGCGCTTTCAGCAGAGGGCTTGGTGGCGTTGGCCATGACACCCAGTCACGCCTTTGTGGCCCCGGCGGGTGGTACTTCGCCCCTTTTTGGCACCAACCCCATCGCTTTCTCCTGGCCGCGTCCAGGAAGGACGCCCTATACGTTTGATTTTGCCACCAGCGTGGTCGCCCGTGGCGAGATAGAGCTACATCGGCGAGCGGGTAAATCGATTCCCGAAGGGTGGGCGATTGATAGTGAGGGAAACTCGACGACTGATCCAGTGGCAGCACTCGCTGGCGCTATGCTGCCCTTTGGCAGCTATAAAGGCTCTGCGCTTTCCACCATGGTGGAGCTACTGGCGGGCCCTCTGATTGGCGACCTGCTGGGCCATGAAACTCAGGCAGCGAATGCCGAGAAAACCGGCAAGCCGTTTCATGGCGAGCTGATTATCGCGATGTCGCCTGAGGCTTTTCTAGGTAAGGACGCCGCGAGTCATCTCGAGCATGCTGAAGTTCTTTTCGAGGGTATTCTGGGCCAAGGTGCACGCTTGCCTTCCCAGCGCCGCTTTGAGGCGAGGGAGCGAAGCCGGGTTAATGGCATTACTTTCCCCAAAGCGCTGTATGACGAGCTTAACGCACTTATCACATAATCATAGCGGTACAACAATCCCCATAGCGGTACCAAAACCGTGAGGCACCGTCGTTGAGCGTGTTTTTTAGACTGCTGTTGAGTCGGTCGATGGGATCGTAGGTGAGAGGGAACTAGCATGCTTGAAATATTAGCCATCACCACGCCGATCTTTTTAATTATCGGTATGGGCTTTGTGGCTATGCGCTTGAGGATCGTTAGCCGAGAGCAGATGCAGGGGGTTGGCAGCTTCGTGATGTACTTTGCGCTACCTGCCCTAGTGATTCGTGCCCTGACGCAAAACCCTCTCGAAGAGGTGTTTAATGTAGACTATTTATTGGCCTATGGGTTAGGGTCGGTGATCATCTTCTCACTGGCCTTATGGCTAGCCGTTTTTATCAAGAAAAAATCGCTGCAAAACGGGGCTATGTTTGCCCTGGGGATGTCGGCCTCCAATAGTGCCTTCACTGGCTATCCTGTTGCGGCGATGGTATTGGGGCCGCCAGCAGTCACCTTTATGACCTTAAGTATGATTATTGAGAACCTGCTGATCATACCTGGTGCGTTGATACTGGCGGAGATGGGGCGACAGTCGGGTGGTGGTCTGTCTAGTACGCTTAAGCAAACGGCTAGCCGACTGATAAAAAATCCTGTCTTGATGGCCATTTTCATCGGGGTCATGATCGCTATGTCGGGGATAAGCTTGCCGGGTCCAGTCACCAAGGCGATTGGTATGGTGGCGAACGCAGCGGGGCCCGCAGCGCTGTTTGTCATCGGGGGCGCGATCTACGGCCTTCGCGTGCGCGGCGTGATCATGGATGTCAGTCAAATCGTGGTGGGTAAACTCATTCTCCATCCGCTGGCCATCGTGCTGGCTTTTTTAATCATGCCCACGTCAGATCCACTGCTGCTTGCCGGAGCGATTCTTTTCGCTGCTGCTCCCATGGCGAGTATCTATCCGTTGTTAGGCCAGCGTTACGGCATGGCAGACGTGGCCGCAGGTGCTTTAATGGCCGCTACACTGGCCTCGTTTGTGACGTTTAGTGTGGTGATCGGATTGATGAGCTATTTCGGAGTGTTCTCATAGTTACTCGCTTGATCGTCGCTTTTTGAGCCTTTTGTTAGGGCCTGTTGACGTTTCATCGCGAACCGCTTTGTGGTGCAACCCGAAGGGCTGGGCCCGTTTTTATCCGCGGCGGGGTTAGTCGTCGTTCATTTGGAATCACCAAACGTCTCTCCTCCTGCCTGGCCGCGAATAAAAACGGGTACCAGCGCGGCCGTGAGTGAAACGTCAACAGGCCCTAAGAGAGGGGGGGATATTTAACTCGCTGCTTCAATAAACGCTTTCGCTCTTGGATCTTGTATATAGGCTACATTAAGCCGGAGCCAGGCCGTTGGCTGGTGATCGGCGAAAAACAGATGCCCCGGCGATAGCGTGATTTCCCACCGGTTAGCCAGTTCACTCAGGGTTTCAGGGGCGATGGCAACCGGTGGTTTTGCCCACACAAACATCCCACCAGCCGGTTGGGTATACACCTCCCAGCCGGCATTTTTCAGCATCGTTAGTGCCATTGCCATTTGATTGGCGAGCTTGATGCACAGCCGTTCGGTAAGCTTCCGGTAGCTGCCGTTTTGCAGCAGGGTCGTAACCACTTGCTCGGCAAACCGCGAAGCGGAGATGCTGGTCAACATCTTGATATCCACAAGGCGCTGCACCCAAGCCACGGGGGCGGCGACAAAGCCTACTCGCAGTGAAGAGGAGAGGCTTTTCGAAAAGCTGCCCAGGTAGAACACCCGGCTCAAACCGTCTAGCGCTGCCAAGCGGGTGGTGGGGGTGTGCTGAAAATCCGCGTAGATATCGTCTTCAATAATCTGAAAATCGTGTTGCTCGGCGAGCTGTAACACACGGTGCGCCACCGCTGGGGTGAGCGTGCTGCCCGTGGGGTTGTGAAAAACGCTGTTAATGTAGAACAGCTTTGGGCGGTGCTCGGCCAACAACACCTCCAAGCGCTCGATATCAGGCCCATCGGCTAATCGCGGCACGCCAATTACGCGGATTCGCTGTAAGTGCAGCAGGCCGAACAGATTGTAATAGCCCGGTGATTCCACGAAGACCACATCGCCAGGCTCAAGCAGCATCCGCACCAGTAGATCCAGCGAATGGCTACCGCCACCGGTCATCACGATCTGTTGGGCGTCCGCAGTAATCGCCAGTGGGCGCAGGCGTTCCTGGATTAAACCGCGTAAATCCTGCGGCCCTTGAGGGGTACTGTACTCGAAAATTCCCGAACGGCTTTTACGTGCCACTTGGCGAATGGCGTGAGTTAGGTCATCACCTTCGCGCCAATTGCTGGGCAGCCAGCCGCAGCCCAGCTTGAGCGTGTGCTCATTGGCACTGAAAAGCCCCCATAGCCCGTTGGTGACCTCTTCCAATCCGCTCGTAGCTGCGGGTTGTGATACCAGTGCTGCCGCGCTATCCGCCACATAAAAACCTGAACCGGGGCGTGAACGCACTAAGCCAGAAGCGACAAGCCGTTCGTAGGCTTCAATCACCGCATTACGGCTGATGTGGTGGGTGGCGGCTAAGCGACGAATAGAGGGTAAACGACGGCCTCCGCCTGCACCGTGAGTTGCAATCCAAGCGCGAATACCCGCTTCGAGCTGCTGGGCGATGGGCGTTGTGGCGTGCCGATTAACCTCTAGTTTCATAACGTGCCCTATGGCTTTCAACTGTTCACTAAAAAGGCGGAACAGTGTCTGGAAAGTGGAGGTTAAGTGTACCTTACCGCTGTGCAGTAAGCGTGGGAGGGTAGCGGTTCAATGACTTACTTATTTAGGACTTAGCCATGAGCCGCACTGTCAATCGCGCTAACAATAAAAGGAGCGCAGCCTGCCTGGCGTTTGCGCTATGTACGATTACCACGGCGGTTAATTTACAGGCTCCACTTTACGATGCGCTGGCGGCGCGGGATAGCTTGGGCGTTGGCGCCACCAGCATCGCTTTTGCCTGCTATGTGGTGGGCATTATACCGGTGTTGCTGGGGTTAAATGGCTTGGCCGATCGGGTAGGGCGCAAGCCATTAATTATGAGTGCTCTGCTGTTATGTCTCTTGGCGACCGGGATCACCCTGATAGCGCCCGGTTTGCTGGCGCTGGGTGTTGCACGCTTTCTGCTGGGCATTAGTACGGGGTTAACGTCTGCAGTGGCTCCCGCTTATATGCAAATGCTGTTGGGGGGTGAGGATAACCGTGTGGCGACTAACTACGTAACGGCCAGTACCGCGCTCGGGTTCGGGCTAGGGGCCGCGGTGACTAGCCTGTTTGTTTTCCACACCCCAAGCGTATCGCCACCTAGCCTGTGGATTTATTTGGCTACCGCTTCGTTGGCGCTGGTGGTGGTCACCACGCTTAAGGATCGTGCACCGAGCGCCACTAAAAGTCCTATGCTACGTTTGCCCAGCTATCCCCAAGGGGCTATCTCCTATGGGTTGGCGATTTTGTTGGCCTGGGCGTTGGTGGGGCTAGTGATTGCGATTCTGCCTTCGGCATTAAGCCAACACGGTTTATCCGCCTGGAGTGGCTTTGCCACCTTCGGTATCTGCAGCTGCGGTGTGCTGTTTCAGCCCTGGGCGAGAAGGCTTGCGCCGCGCAGCGCTACCCGACTGGGGCTGGTGATTTTGCCGATTGCCTATGGGTTGATCGCCTGGGGAGCGGTTCATGGTTATCTTGCGGCGGTGCTGCTGGGCACGGTAGCAGCCAGTAGCGCTTGCTATGGGTTTATCTACCTGGGGGGATTAAGCGGCGTGTTGGCGATTGCGGACGGCTCGGCTAGTCAACAAGCCACCCAAGCCAGCGCGGGCTATTTCCTGATGGCCTATCTGGGCTTCAGTATCCCGGTGATCACTACTGGGGTACTCATTGATGCTGTAGGGCATACCTTGGCGTTAACGCTATTTGGCCTTGCGCTACTGGTGGGCGTGATCGCCACGCTAGTTCTATTGCGCAAGGCTCGGTAACTTGGACAACTGATCTATGGTTGCTTCTCTACCAATAGACCACAAGAGGGCGCTGCCCAGCGGGTGTTGGCAGTAAACACCACGTCACACACCACGGGAGAGTAGTAGCGGCGCACCTCGTCATCGACACGTGCCCTGAGTAAATCCTGGGTGGAGACCGCAACATCGGATGCGTCGGGCAGTACCACATGCACTATCACATATAGCAGGCGCCCAGGGCGAACCATGCGCACCCGCACCTCTTGGGTGTCGGTATCCGCCAGGGCACTCGCCACGGCTTGGCGAACGGGCACCGCGATAGCCTCTTCCGGGGTTCTGTTGAGCAGCTCCTTCAAGGCTTGGGAGGCCATCCGCACCGGCACGCCTAAACACAGCAACACCACCGCAATGACCAACACCGAATCCACGTAAGGCAGAATAGTCTGCCAGCCTAGGCGCTCAAACAGCATCACCAGGCAGAAGGCGACGAGTACAGCGGCAGAGATAACGCTGTTGACTAGCCAGTTGAGTTTGTCTGCCGCCACCAGTGGACTGCTTACGTGGCGCTGGCTGCGGTGCATCACCCAAGCGGTGAGTGAACAAGCCGCGGTGGCGAATAGCGCGTACAGCACCGCCAAGCCTGCCGCGATCTCACGGCCGCCGGTGAGTAGGGCGGCAATGGCATCGACCAAAGCAAAAATAGACACGCCTAAAATAAGCAGCCCTTTGCACAGATTTACTAGCGACTCAAAGTAGCTATAGCCGAACGGGTAGGACTCGCTATCTGGGCGGCTGGCTAATTTGCTCACCTTGATCGTTACCAGGGCAACGCTGAAATAGATCAGATTGAACAGCCCATCCAGCAGGATCGCTTGGGAGTTGGAGGCGAGTGTGGCCACGATGCCTGCACAACCAATTAACAGCGCCATAATAGCGGAGAACGCTAAAGTGCTCGATTCTGTCTTCACGAAGGTTTCTTCCAGTGTACATAGTCAAAATAGCCAATAAGCATAGCAACTTTGTTAGCAAATTATCGAATGCCAACGTATTACGCACTTTTGGAAAGCATCGTAAGTTCTACTAACCTAATGGAGCGTTTGTTTGATTCACGTTAAGCCAAACAGGAGGGTGAGACGATGCCAATGCTGAGCGTAGGAACGGAACAGGGCACGCCGGTTGAGCTTTATTACGAAGTGCGCGGGGCGGGCAAGCCCGTGGTGCTGATTCACGGTTGGCCGCTGAGTGGCCGCTCGTGGGAAAAGCAGGTGCCTGCGTTAGTCGATGCGGGTTATAAGGTGATTACCTATGACCGCCGGGGTTTTGGCGGGTCAACCCAGGCCGATGGCGGCTACGACTACGACACCCTAGCGTCAGACCTCAAGAAACTGATTGAAGCGCTGGATTTGCACGATGCCACCCTGGTGGGCTTTTCCATGGGCGGCGGTGAAGTGGCGCGCTACCTCTCCAGCTACGGCACCAGTCGTGTTCACAAAGCCGTTTTTGCCGCGGCGGTGCCCCCTTACCTGTATAAAGCCGATGATAACCCTGAAGGCGGTCTTGATGATGCCACCATCAATCAGTTCCTTGAGGACGTAAAAGACGACCGCCTTGCCTTCCTGGAAGAGTTTACCAAGAGCTTCTTTACGGCAGGTGAACGCAGCGACTTAGTCAGCGAGCCGAACCGCCAGTATCATCGCGATATTGCCGCCTTTGCGTCACCCCAAGCGACCTACGACTGCATCAAGGCGTTTAGCTATACCGATTTCCGCAAAGATCTACCCAGCATCGATATCCCCACGCTAGTCCTCCACGGTGATGCAGATGGTATCGTGCCCTATGAAGTCAGCGGTAAGCGGGCTCAGGAGCTACTGCCCAATGCGCAAACGCAAGTGATCAAGGGCGGGCCTCATGGTCTCAATGCTACCCATCCTGATGAGTTTAATCAGGCGTTGATTAGCTTTTTAGATGAATAACGTTTGAGTGTGACTGACTGCTAACAACAACGCCGCCCTCATGGCGGCGTTGTCGATTTTTTAAGGCTAATTAATGTGGTTACCCTTCAACCCATACTTCATCACCTTTAAATTTAACCTTCCAGGTACGTAGCTTAACGTCCTCATCCTCTAAACACTGGCCGTCTTCAAGACGGAAGTGCTGCTTATAGATAGGCGAGGCGACGACCGCCGCGCCTTTAAGGTCGCCAACGATGCCTCGGGCGATCACGTTGGCGTTTGAGAAGGGGTCATGGTGGTCGAGGGCGAAAAGCTCATCGCCCTTACCTTGTCCCAGTCCTGGCAAATAGAAAATAGCGACCTGGGCGGGCCCATCGGCGGTTTCCAGCCAAGCTGCGACGCCTGAGAACGCGACTAGATCAGCTTTGGTACAGACTTTTTGCCACGCCGTGTTGTTTTCAGAAGCGTGGTTTTCAAAAGCCTCACTGTTTTGAATATCCGCCATATCCATCTCTTTTTTCAGTGCCGTTCCGGTCATGGGTTGCCTCGTTTTTATTCAGTGTCGGTGTCGTTGTCAGTGTCAGGGCCCAGCGTTGCTTAAGCGGGGCGTAGCTGGCCGCGCTCGGAGGTCATGATAATTGACGGATCCGGGCGGTCGTCGTTGACGAAGCTGCGGAAGCGCTTGAGTTTCTCTGGGTCGCTGATCGCGTCGGCCCATTCGCATTGGTAAGTATCCACCACGGTTTGCATCTGGCGCTCTAGCTCGTCGTTGATGCCTAAGCTGTCTTCCAGAATTACCTCTTTGAGGTATTCCAGGCCGCCGTCGAGGTTTTCGCGCCACACCGCGGTGCGTTGCAAACGGTCGGCAGTGCGCACGTAGAACATCAAAAAGCGGTCAATGGTGCGGTAGAGCTGCTCGTCGTCCAGATCGGTGGCGAACAGTTCGGCGTGGCGGGGACGCATGCCGCCGTTACCGCACACGTAGAGGTTCCAGCCGTTTTCGGTAGCGATAATGCCGATGTCTTTGCTCTGGGCTTCGGCGCACTCGCGGGTGCAGCCGGAAACGCCGAACTTGATCTTGTGCGGTGAGCGCAGGCCCTTGTAGCGGTTCTCTAACTGAATCGCCATGCCAACGCTGTCCTGCACGCCGTAGCGGCACCAGGTGCTGCCTACGCAGGATTTCACCGTGCGCAGCGATTTACCGTAGGCGTGGCCGGTCTCGAAACCTGCAGCAATCAGCTCGCCCCAGATATCCGGCAGGTCTTCCAGGCGGGCGCCGAACAGGTCGATACGCTGGCCGCCGGTGACCTTGGAGTAGAGGCTGTATTTTTTTGCCACTTCACCCAGCACGATGAGTTTGTCGGGGGTAATCTCGCCACCGGCAACACGCGGCACTACTGAGTAGGTGCCGTTTTTCTGCATGTTGGCCATAAAGGTATCGTTGGTATCCTGCAGGGGAATATGCGCTGCGTCGGTGATCGGCTCATTGAAGCAGGAGGCCAGAATGGACGCCACGGCGGGTTTGCAGATATCACAGCCCAGGCGGTGGGTGTCGGCGTTGCCGTGTTTTTCAATTAAGTCAGTGAAGGTTTTAATACCTTCAACGCGCACAATATCGTAAAGCTCTTGGCGGGTATGGGCGAAGTGCTCGCAAATCGATTTATCGACTTCGACGCCGCGGGCTTCCAGCTCATGATCAACCACGCTTTTGAGCAGCGCTGTGCAGCCGCCGCAACCGGTGCTGGCTTTGGTAGCCGCTTTGACACCGCCTAGATCTACTGCGCCAGCATCAATGGTGGCGCAAATATCGCCCTTGGTGACGTTGTGGCAAGAGCAGATGGAGGCGGTTTCCGGCAGCGCACCGGGGCCGAGGGTGGGCGCGGCGCCGCTGCTTTGGGGCAAAATCAATGAGGCGGGCTCGTCGGGCAACTCAATGCCGTTGGAGTAGTACTGCAGCAGCGTGTCGTAAACGCTGTTATTGCCCACCAGCATGGCGCCGAGCAGTTTTTTACCGTCGCTGGAGACCACCAGCTTGCGGTACTCTTGCTTGATGGGATCTAGGTAGCGGAACATGCGTGCGCTGGGGTTTTGGTTGCCGTGGGCATCACCAATCGAGCCCACATCCACGCCCAGCAGCTTGAGCTTGGTGCTCATATCCGCGCCGCCAAACTGGGTGTCGCCTTCGGTTAGCGTCGAAAATGCTGCTTTGGCCATTTGGTAGCCGGGGGCGACCAGGCCAAAAATGCTCTGGTTCCATAGCGCGACTTCGCCAATTGCGAGAATGGCCGGGTCGCTGGTGAGGCACTGGTTATCCACCACCACGCCGCCGCGTTCACCAATCTCCAGGCCGCAATCACGGGCCAACTGGTCGCGGGGGCGGATGCCTGCTGAGAACACAATCAGGTCGGTTTCCAGCACTTTGTCGTCTTGGAAGACCATGCGGTGGCGGCTTGCCTCGCCATCTTCAATACGCTGTGTGGCCCGTTCAAGAAGCACCTGTACGCCCAGCGCTTCGATTTTTTCCCGCAGTAGCTCGCCGCCTTCGTTATCCACCTGCATCGGCATTAGGCGTGAGGCGAACTCCACCACGGCAGTATCCAGGTTTAATCCGCGCAGGGCATTCGCTGCTTCCAAACCAAGCAGACCGCCACCCACCACCACGCCGGTGGTAGCGTTTTCGGCGGCCGCCTGGATGGCGTCTAAATCGTCCAGGGTGCGGTAAACCAAGCAACCATCGCGGTCGTTACCGGGAATCGGCGGCACGAAGGGGAACGAGCCGGTAGCCAGCACCAGGCGGTCGTAAGGGTAACGGCCTTGTTCGGTGACCACCTCTTGTGAGTTGCGGTCGATCTCAATGACGGCTTCGCTTGTGCGCAGTTCAACGCCGCTGGTGGCGTAGTAACCCGCTTCGCAAAGCGCTAGCGAATCGGCATCGCGGCCGCTGAAGTATTCAGAGAGATGCACCCGGTCGTAGGCGCGGTGGCGCTCTTCGCCAAACACGGTGACCTGATAGCGCTCAAGGGCGCCGTTATCGACTAACTGTTCGACCAGGTGGTGGCCGACCATGCCGTTACCAATAATAATAAGCTGCTGTTGGGTAGACATTTAAGCCGCCTCCGACGTTGTAGAAGAAGAGTGTTTTGAAGAGAGTTCAGAATAATCAGGGCTGTGTTGAGATGCTTCGCGTAGCACCTCGACATCAGCACCACCAAACAACAAGGCTTGGCGGTAAGCGTTGAGATCGGTGCCCGCGAGCGCCTGCTCGAAGTACCAGGGGCCTTGGCTGGTGTCGCCGTAAAGCACCGCGCCTTCAATCTGGCCGTCGCGCAACAGCAGGCGGCGGTAGTCGCCGCGCTCAAGGTCGTGGTAATTCAGCACTTCATGCTCGGCGCTGGCCTCGGTGGGGCCAAAAGCGTAGAGCGCTACACCACTGATTTTGAGTTTGGTGGCGCTGGGGGCATCCGCGTAGCCTTGGGTATGCGTGCCGCACAGCGTCGCGGCGAGCACTTCTACCTGACGCCAGATCGGCTCCACCAGGCCGTAGGTGGTGCCATCGAACTGGCAGCACTCGCCCAGTGCTGAGATCGCCGGGTCGCTGGTGGTGAGCCATTCGTCCACCACAATAGCTCGATCCGTGTGCAGACCTGCCTGGCGGCCAAGTTCCGCATTAGGGGTAATGCCCGCGGCAACGATCACACTGGAGGCGTTCAACTGGCGGCCATCGGCAAGATGCACCTTAGCTACCCGGCCCAGGGCGTCACTCTCTAGCCTCGCTAACTGCGCGCCGGTTATGATCTGTAGACCGCGTTGAGTGAGGGTGTCTTTAAGCAGGTGGGCGGCGGTGGTATCCAACTGACGGTTCATCAACCGCTCGCTGCGCTGGAGCACGCTTACGTTGATGTCGCTACCGCGTTTACGTAACCCCTCAGCCGCTTCAAGACCCAGCAGGCCGCCACCAATCACGACAGCGTCACCGCCCTTTTGAGCAATGGCTTCTAGTGATTCGGCATCTTGCAGGTCGCGAAAGCCATGTACGCCCTCAAGCTCAATCCCTGGAACATTGGGCAGCGCTGGGCGCGAGCCGGCGGCGATGACCAAATGATCGTAATCAAGTGATCGGCCGCTATCGGTGGTCAATGTTTGGCGTGAGCGATCAAGCGTCTCGACCTTTTCACCCAGTATCAGCGTAACGCCCTGTTCGGCGTACCACTGGGTATCGCGCAGGGTAAGCGCCTCCTGCTGCATCTCACCGGCCAGCAGTGGCGAAAGCAGAATACGGTTGTAGGCAGGGGTTGGCTCTGCGCCAATCACCGTGATGCGCTTGGGGCGTGTGGGCTGTTTTACCAACGCCTCAATTAGGCGGTGGCATGCCATGCCATTGCCAATGATCACCAGATGGTCGTTGAGCTGGTTATTGAGATCGTCGTTGGGTGAGCACCGGGAAGTGGTTTCCATGGGTGGCTCCTCTGTGTCTTTGCGGCTGCTTGAGCATCAAACAAAAAAAACGCCCCTGTCTCGCACCTCTTTTGCAACAAATCGCAAAAGCGTGCGTAACAGGGGCGTCGTTGCCCGATAGCGTCGTTTTAAAAACGCGACAACCGCCATTGGTTGCCAACTGATTAAAAACCTTACTCCGTAATAAGCAAGGAGCTAGCCAACTGGCCGTATAGCATATTTTTTCAAATAACTTCAGCTGCTTATGTGTAGGTGATAGATGAGCTGTGGCCAGGCTCTTCGGATAGACTGCACGGTGATGGTGCGAAACGGGAGGTGCTCTGCACTCTCAAACACCATTTAGCGTGTACACAGTGCGAAAAAGAGCGTTGCGTGATGATTTTTTATTTTTTAAATATTTGTTTTTAAATGGTTAAATTTAAATTTCGTGGTTGTCGGCTTGGCTCTTGCAGCTACCAGGGCAATAAGTAAGTTAACAAGGGATAAGCGCTCATTGTTTGGCGATGGCAGCGAATAATTCCAAAGCCGTTAGAAAAATAAGTAACCGTTAGAAAATGTGTAGCTGTTAGAAAGTCTTCATTTGTTTGAAGAGAATACTGTAAAGAGTAATGCACCGATGAAGGTGCGCTGTGGCAACGACGTCCAGCCCTCTTCTCTTAATGCGTTTATATAGCGCATTAGAGAATGGGACTGGGCGTTTTTTTATGCCCGCCATTTATATACATATATACGGCGTTCAGGTTCGACCCGAGGAGGTGTTATGCGCGGGGCAAAAGCAGGGCAGCAGTCCAAAACGACGCAGCAAGCCAAAACCACATGCCCCTACTGCGGCGTTGGCTGTGGCGTGACAGCAACCGTTGAAGCGGGCACGCTGAGCGCTGTAGAGGGCGACCGCGAGCATCCGGCGAACTTCGGGCGGCTGTGTGTCAAAGGGTCTGCGCTACATGAAACCTTGGGACAACAGGGGCGGCTGACTCATCCTCGCGTTGATGGTGTTGAGGCCTCCTGGGACACCGCCCTAAGCACCACTGCCGAACGCTTAAACACCCTGCGGGCCGAGCATGGCAACCACAGTGTGGCAGCGTACCTCTCCGGTCAGCTGCTGACGGAAGACTATTACGTGGCCAATAAGCTGTTTAAAGGCTTTTTAGGCACGCCCCATTTAGATACTAACTCGAGGCTGTGTATGGCCTCGGCGGTGGTTGGTTACAAGCGCGCCTTCGGTGCCGATGCGGTGCCATGTAACTACGAGGATTTGGAAGAGGCGGAACTGATCGTGTTGGTGGGATCCAACTTGGCTTGGAATCACCCGGTACTTTACCAGCGCATCAAAGTGGCCAAAGAGCGCAATCCATTGATGCGTTTGGTGGTGATCGACCCCCGCGTGACAGACAGCTGTGAAATCGCTGACCTCTACCTGGGGATTAAGCCAGGCAGCGATGCTTACCTGTTTAACGGACTATTGGCGTGGATGGCAAAGCGCCGCAAGCTCGATACCCTCTACCTTGAACGCCACACCGAAGGGTTTGACGATGCCCTGGCGGCGGCCCAGCAAACCGCAGGTTCGGTGGCGGAGGTAGCGGCGGCCTGTGATGTCGACCCCGAACGACTGGAAACTTTCTACTACTGGTTTGCCAGCCAGCTGCATGTGGTCACCCTCTACTCACAAGGCGTTAATCAATCCGCCAGCGGAACCGATAAGTGCAACGCCATTATTAACTGCCACTTGGCTGGCGGCAAAATCGGTTTGCCGGGGGCTGGGCCGTTCTCGATTACCGGCCAACCCAACGCCATGGGGGGCCGTGAAGTGGGCGGGTTGGCCAACCAGTTAGCCGCGCATATGGATTACCACACCCCAGGCGCCCTGGATTTGGTCAGCCGTTTCTGGGCCACCGACAGCTTGACGCCTATCCTGCCGGAAGGGCCGGGTTATAAAGCAGTGGAGCTGTTTGAGGCCATTGAGCGTGGCGAAATAAAAGCGCTCTGGGTGATGGCCACCAATCCCGCCATCAGCCTGCCCGATGCTGCGCGGGTGCGTGCTGCGTTGGAAAAATGCCCGCTGGTGATTGTTTCCGAGTGCGCTGCCCATACCGATCTACTGCCTTATGCCGATATCGTGCTGCCTGCCTCGGGGTGGTCGGAAAAAGATGGCACCGTGACTAATTCCGAGCGGCGCATTTCTCGCCAGCGGGGCATGCTGCCGCCCCCAGGTGAAGCCCACCACGACTGGTGGATAATGTGTGAGGTGGCGAAACGGTTGGGGTTTGCCGAGGCGTTTAACTATACGCACCCCTGGGAGATTTTCGACGAGCACGCTCGTCTCTCAGGGTTTGAAAACGGTTTTGATAACAGCTCGTTGCCCGGCAGCCCGCAGCGGTTGTTTGATATATCGGGTTTGATGGGCCTGGGCCGGGATGGCTACGACGCCTTAGCCCCCATTCAATGGCCGGTCACAAAGGCCGCACCCCATGGCACTGCTCGGCTGTTTGAGGATGGCGAGTTTGCCACCGCCAATGGTCGCGCCAAGCTGCTGGCGATCAAGCCCCAAGGGCCTGAGCAGGCGCTGAGTGCCGCCTACCCACTGCGTCTGAACACCGGCCGGATTCGTGATCAGTGGCACACCATGACCCGCACCGCTCGCTCACCGCGGTTAATGAATCACCGCGCCGAACCCTTTATGGATGTGCATCCGGACGACGCCCACAACGCCGGTTTAATCGATCAGGGATTGGCAGTGTTAACCGCCGCGAAAGGCGAATTTCGCGCTCGGGTGCGGGTCTCCAATGCCCAGCGCCGCGGTGAGGTCTTCGTACCCATCCACTGGACTGACTGCTTCACCCAGCAGGCCAGAAGCAGTGCGCTAATTGACAGCATTACTGATCCGCTCTCTGGGCAGCCGGAATCGAAGCACGGCGCCGTGGCGCTGGCGCCTCTGGCTACTGATTGGCAGGCCACCCTATTAGTCGCCGATGGGGCAACGGAATTAACCCCTTGGTGCACCAGCGCCTACTGGACACGTATTCCCATGCGCGGCTGCCAACGCTGGCAGTTGGCCAATACGCAATCAGTTAATGACTGGTTGGCGCAGTTGAAAATGTGGTTGCCCGGCGATGTATCGGTCGTCAGCCAAGACCCGACTAACGGACGGCTGCGCGCCGCCTGCGTGGAAAACGGTCAGTTGCGCTGGTGGCTGATGGTCGGCCCGCCCAACGAGTTGCCAGGGTTAGCGTGGCTGGAAGCGCGTTTTAACGAGGCGACGCTGAGCGATACCCACCGCCGCCGCCTATTGGCGGGCTGCGATGACGGCGCCGCGGATACCGGCCCGGTGGTATGTAGTTGCCACCAAGTGGGCCAAACCACCATCGTCAACGCTATCCGAGAGGGCGACACCAGCGTAGAAGCGTTGGGCGCCAGGCTCGCCTGCGGCACCCAGTGCGGTAGCTGTATTCCAGAATTGAAATCACTTATTGAAGAGGAGCGGCCCAATGCCCGCACTAAGCAATCCCTTGCTACTGAAGTGGTTTAACGCCTTTATGCGGTTGTCGCACCGCGCGCTAACGCCGTTGGTTCAGCATGCTCCAGACATACGTTTGCCATTGCGTGGAGAGTGTCGCGCCGGGCAGGTTTACTTGGTCGGCGCAGGCAGTGGCGATGCAGAGCTGCTAACCCTCAAGGCTGCACGCTTACTTATGCAGGCAGACGCCGTGGTGTATGACCGCTTGGTAGGTGATGACGTGCTGGCGCTGATTCCTAGCGGCAGCGAGCGCTACTACGTGGGCAAAGCCCGCGGCCACCACAGCGTACCCCAAGCGGAGATCGGCGAGCTGATGGCAAAACTTGCCCGGGAAGGTAAATCGGTGGTGCGCTTGAAAGGTGGCGACCCGGCGGTATTTGCGCGGATGGGCGAAGAGCTGGATGCCCTGGCCACTGCCGAGATCCCCGCTGCCATTGTGCCAGGGATTACCGCGGCCTCTGCCGCCGCTGCCTGCATGGGCATTCCGCTCACCGATCGCGGCCATGCGCAGCAACTGCGCTTTGTGACTGCCCAGCTCTGCCGCGAAGACGGTACACCGGATTGGGCATCGCTGGCACGCAAGGATGAAACACTGGTGTTTTATATGGGCCTTTCAAAAGTGAGTGCAATTTGCCACGGCCTGCGTCAGGCAGGCCTACCGGATGAGTGGCCGATCATGCTGGTGGCTAACGCCAGCCAGAGTGAGCAGCAGTCGCTGGTGGGCTCGCTGGCGGATATGCCCGAAAAACTCTCTGCCACACCCTTGCCATCCCCCTGCTTGATTGTGGTGGGCAGTGTGGTGCAAAGAGTCGCCACGTCGCCCGCTGCCCTAGCCACCAATTTTTGCTCTGTACAGCAAACCACGCCTTAACGGCAGGGTTTGCTGTGCGCGTTTTGCTCTTATGACCTAGAAACCCACAACAAAGGAAACGCTCTCTATGTCCTACTTATTGCCTGCTGAATTTGCTACCAAGATGGTCGATGCTGGCGAAGCCAAACTGCACATGTCTACCCGTGATGCGCTGATTCGCGCCTTTATGGCGGGGGCTATTTTGGCCATCGCGGCGGTGTTTGCAGTGACCGTAGCGGTGCAAACCGGCTACCCGATTATCGGCGCCATCCTATTTCCGGTGGGCTTCTCGATACTCTATCTAATGGGCTTTGATCTGTTGACCGGGGTATTTGTGTTAACGCCCCTGGCGTGGCTGGATAAACGGCCTGGGGTGACGATTAATCGTATTCTCAAGCACTGGGGCATTGTGTTTATCGGTAATTTTGGTGGGGCATTAACGGTCGCCTTTCTCATGGCGATTGTGTTCACCTACGGCTTTAGCACCGAACCCAGTGAAGTAGGGCGGGTCATTGGTGAAGTAGGTGAAGGGCGCACCGTCGGTTACAAAGAGTATGGCGCTGGCGGCATGGCGACGATTTTTATTCGCGGCATATTGTGCAACTGGATGGTCTCGCTTGGGGTAGTGGGGGCAATGATCTCAACTACGGTGAGCGGTAAGGTGATTGCCATGTGGATGCCGATTATGCTGTTCTTCGGTATGGGCTTTGAGCACTCGGTGGTTAACATGTTCCTATTCCCATCCGGGCTGATGATGGGCGGTAACTTCTCGATTATGGATTACCTGATCTGGAACGAAATTCCGGTAGTGCTGGGTAACTTGATCGGTGGCTTGGCATTAACGGGCCTCACGCTCTACACCACTCACGTGCGTACCGCGCCCCAGAAAGCTTTATAGATGAATAGTAGTGACAGAAACTAAATGCCAAGCTTTCGCTACTGTGAAGCCCTAGGTTGATGATAAACATCGGAGCTATTGTTAGCCGAGGTCGGAAGCAACCCGTAGCGGGGGTCTTTCGCCATGGATGGCGAAAGTAGCGCCCATGGATGGGTCTACAGCGCCCCCGCGCAGGGTTGTTCCGACCGTTTGCAATGTTCGCTCCGGCGGAGGCTTTTTTTAGGGGAAGCATAATGGCAGCGCTGACCATTTCGCTCGGCCAGCACTCTGATAAAGGGCGCAAGCCAAGCAATCAGGATTTTTATGGCGCTTATCTACCCAGCGACCCACAGCGCGCCACCAAAGGCATTGCGATCGCGTTAGCGGATGGGATCAGCAGCAGTGAAGTGAGCCGAGAAGCGAGCGAAGCGGCAGTGGGCGGGTTTTTAACAGACTACTACGCCACCCCGGCCACCTGGGCGGTTAAAACCTCTGCCCAGCGGGTGCTGCAGGCCACCAATGCATGGCTTTATGCCCAAACCCGGCAGAGCCAGTATCGCTATAACCTGGATCGTGGCTATGTGTGTACTCTGAGCGCGATGGTGATTAAATCCACCACTGCGCACCTGTTTCACGTTGGTGATAGCCGCATCTATCAGCTCGCCGGCAATACGCTGGAGCCACTGACCGAGGATCATCGCTTTTGGGCATCCCGGGAAGTCAGTCATTTAAGCCGCGCCATGGGGGCCAGCCAGCACCTGGAGTTGGATTATTCCTCGGTAACGCTGAGTGTGGGCGATGTATTTGTACTCACTACCGACGGTGTTTATGAGTGGCTAACCGGCGCTGAAATGGCCGCGCTGATTCATGCTCATTGGGGCGATCTCGATGCGGCGGCTGAGGCGCTAATCGCGGCTGCCATCGATCATGGCAGCGATGACAACCTCACCGTGCAAATTGTGCGCATAGATTCGCTGCCTGAGCGCCACGCTAATGAGCTCTACGCGGCGCTGAGCACACTGCCTTCACCGTCTGAATTGCGCGTAGGAAGCGAGCTGGACGGCTACCGCATTGTGCGTCAACTGCATGCCAGCAGTCGCAGCCATGTCTACCTGGCGGAAGAGGTAGCGAGTGGCGAGAAGGTGGCACTAAAAACCCTCTCAACCGAGTTAAGCCAAGATTCGGCGAGTATCGAGCGGTTTGTGCGCGAAGAGTGGATTGCACGGCGCATCGATAATCAGCACGTGCTTAAAGCCCCCGCCCAAGAGCGCCCTCGCCACTACCTTTATACCGTGCTGGCGTATATCGAAGGGCAAACCCTGATCCAGTGGATGCGCGACCACCCCAACGCCGAATTAGCCAGCGTTCGTCCCATCGTCGAGCAGATTGCCAAGGGGCTGCGCGCTTTTCATCGTCTGGAAATGCTGCATCAGGATTTACGCCCCGATAACGTCATGATCGATAACCACGGAACGGTGAAGCTGATCGATTTTGGCGCTGCCAAGGTGGCGGGTCTTGCCGAAGAGGTCAATGCGACTAGCGACGACATTCTAGGTACTGCCCAGTACACCGCGCCGGAGTATTTTCTGGGTGAAGGTGGCACGCCCCGTTCGGATCAGTACTCACTGGCAGTGATTACCTATCAGATGCTAACCGACACGCTGCCCTATGGCACCGAGGTGGCCAAAACCCGCACTCGGGCAGCGCAGCATAAGCTTGCCTACCAATCGGCGCTTAGCGAGAACCGTGAACTGCCCGCTTGGGTAGATGAGGTGCTCAAAAAGGCACTACATCCCAATCCCCACAAACGTTTTTCGGCACTTTCTGAGTTTATCTTCGAACTACGCTCGCCAAGCCAAGAAATGCTAAAACGTGCCCAATTACCGCTGCTAGAGCGCGACCCGGTGCTGTTCTGGAAGGGGGTGTCGCTAGTGTTGGCGGTAGTGGTTATCGCTCTTTTATTGCGTTAATGGCACTACTGTTGATCAGGGAACAATAAACAACGGGGTTGAAGTGGGGCGGTCTCCACCCCATGTTAGTTAACACGCTATCAATAGAAAAGGACGTTAATGATGCAAAATGTGATGCCTAACCCTGGCTTTGGTACCTTTCGCCTGGAAGGCGATACGCTCAAGCAGAGTATCCACGCAGCGCTTGAGGCCGGGTATCGGCACATCGACACGGCACAGTTTTATGGCAATGAAAAAGGGGTTGGGGAGGCAATTCGCGACAGCAGCGTGCCACGCAGCGATATTTTCCTAACCACCAAGGTGTGGTTTGATAAGTTGGAGCCCGCAACACTTAAAGCTAGCGTGGACGAAAGTCTACAGAAATTAGACACCGATTATATCGACTTGGTGTTAATCCACTGGCCGTCGCCAGACAATGAAGTGTCGATGGTCGATTATTTAACGGCGCTAAAAGAGGTCAAAGCCGAAGGTAAGGCGCGCAATATCGGCATTTCCAACTTTACCATCGCACAGGTTGACGAAGCGGTTAGCATTCTGGGCAAAGGTGAGATTCTCACCAACCAGATCGAGGTTCATCCTTTCTTACAGAACCGTAAGCTAGCCGAGCACTGCGAGCAGCATGGCATTCAGGTTACTGCCTTTATGCCCCTGGCCGTGGGCAAGGTAATGGATGACCCGACCCTTAAGCAGATCGCCGACGCATATAACGTCACGCCCGCGCAAATTGCCCTTGCTTGGGTAAAACAGCGCAATATGATTACGATTCCTTCATCGACCAAGGCGCGTAATATTCAAAGCAACATTGCCGCCTTTGATTTGGTGCTAAGCGACAGTGAAATGGCTGAAATCGCCAAGCTGGATCGTGAAGACCGTATCGCCAACCCGGAAATTGCGCCTGCCTGGGATGAGTAAAGGGAATGCATAACCAGGGCTTGAAACGTTAAACGATGGACGCTATTAGATGAACTTCAAATAATAGCATGTGTCATAGTGGATGCCTGCCTGGGCAGGCATCTTTAAAAGAATGGAGAAAACGATGAAACCGCGCAAGATAAAAGACAATGCGTTAAAAGCGCAGTTGCGGACGCCAATGTTTAAAATGCAGCAACAAACACCTAAAAAAGGCAAAGGCAGCTACTCCCGTAAAGGACGTATCACTAAGCAAGAAGCTAACGTTGGAAATAGGCAGGGATATAGCCAAGCCGCATGAGACACGTTTTTGTGCTCAACAGCTTGGCTATATCTCTGTCATTACATTCTTATAAGCCCTGAATTCAATAAAACGCCCCGACCACTGCCTATGGCCGGGGCGTTGGCTATACCAAACTACTCCCACAGTGTGGACACGTTTCGTAGGCGTCGCGGGTTTCAGCCTGATGGCGTTGGTTGCGCTGACTTGGTTCCTCTACGCCGTGAATGGATACCAGCTGGCCCTGCTCCCAGCGTAAGCCGATATCTTTTAACAGGTGCGGGTCATGAAAGCGCGGATCTTCGTAAAAGCGCCGCTGGTTACGATAGTGAGTGAAAGCGCTGAGTAGTTTGCGGGTAATGGTTGCGATTGCCATGGGGTCGGTCTCCTGGGTTAGGAGGCCGGGCAACATCGCGATCAGGGAGTCTCGAAGGTAACGATAAAACAACATGGCCGCGACACCTGCCGCGGCCAGTTTTTTCTCTACATCTCTGGCGCGCGACAATAAAAAACTGATACCGCATTATTAATAATGCGATGCAGCTTATTCATTCGTTTCGCGGGGATTTGCCAGTGCATGAGAATAACTCTGAAAATGTTTCGTTAATAAAAAAGAACTGCCCCTTAAAGGGGAGCTTTTATGTTTTAACCGATGCTTATATGAGCGTCAACCTATTTAACCGTTTCCTTGGGTGTGGTGATTTGGCAGGCTTCCATTCGATATCCCGATTGGTAAACGCTACGCAGGCGCAGACCATGACGCCCATCCAGTTCCAGCTTGCGGCGTAGGCGGCTTACATGCGTATCCACGGTACGTGTCGATACATCCCCTTTAATACCCCACACCAGCTCTAGTAAGTGCGCACGGGTAATTAGCTCACCAATTTTAGAGAAAAACAGCGCAGCTAACCTATATTCCCGTTCGGTTAAATCAATGGCGTTACCCGCCACGCTGATGTAGTGCTCTTCGGTATGCAGGCTAAAGGTGTTGGGGCAAGCCGGTGCTGGGCGCGGTGTGGCATAGCCAGAGCGCCTACCTAACGCACTCACTCTGGCAATCAGTTCACTGGGGCGAAGGGGCTTGGCGAGAAAATCATCGGCGCCTTGCTCCAGGGCTTTAACAACATCGTCTTCGCCCTGACTGGCGGTAACAAACAGGATTGGGCCGCGCCAACTTTCGTGCTGCCGGAGATGAGCAATCACATCCATACCGTCGCTGTCGGGAAGTCGCCAATCGATAATCAACAGGTCAAAGGAGCTCTGCTGCGTCGCGCGGCGGAGCTCGCTGGAGCGACTAAACAGCGAGACTTGGTGCTCTGCTGTAAGTAGACACTGCTCAATAAAAGCCTGTTGATCGAGGTCATCTTCAAGTACGCCAATATGCATGGTGGTTTCCCGTATTATCGTCTTATAAACGTCACACGCGCAGAAGCGGCAAACTCATACGTTAAGTTTAGTTGATGATGATGCGTTGACACAAAGGTTCACAGTTAACCCACCGATGGCCGATATACAATGCTTGCACTCTTAACGATTAGCACTGAGGTGAAGCATGATACGTCGTCTTCTGGTAGATAAATTCGCGGTCTTCATCGTCGCGGCGGGGCTTGCCTGGCTGTCGACCCACGCTATCGCCCTCGAGCCACCTAAAGGCACTGTGATATTGGTGGTAAGTGGTAATGTAGGCCAGGCAAATGTGGGGGATGAGGCCCATTTTGACAAAGCGATGTTGGAGGCCTTGGCGCAGCACGAAACAATTACTCATACGCCCTGGTACGATGGCGCAGTAAGCTTCTCTGGCCCATTGGGGCGAGCCATATTGGAAGCCGCTGGTGCTGAGGGCGAAAGTATTCGAGTAGTGGCTCTCAATGAGTATGCGTCGACGATACCCGTCAGTGACTTTGAGAATTACGATGTCATTCTTGCTATGCAGGCGAACGGCCAGGCACTGCGTGTCCGCGATCAGGGGCCGCTATTCGTTATTTACCCTTTTGACCAGCACCCTGAACTTTTGAACGAAGAGATTCTTATGCGCTCGGTGTGGCAGGTGGCTCGCATCGACGTTGAATAAAATAACCGGATACTTGCCATGCTGGCCTTCTTGAAGTTCTATTTTTCCCGCAGCGCCAGGGTCGCTACATTCTCAGCGATCCTTTTTTTTCTTTCCGCGCTAACCACCGGTGGGGTTATTTATAACCGTCAACATGCGCTGGAGAATCGACTGCTCGAAAACCTGCTTTGGGCCGGTTACCAGTTTGATCGTGAGGTACGCGAGTTTCGGTTAACGCTGCTTGAAGCAAGATCTGATAATGCCACCGTTGATGACATGCTACTACGATATGAAATCCTATTTAGCCGGCAATCACTTTTCTTTCAAGGTGAAATCGGCAAGGTCGTGGCTAAACTGGAAGGCGTTGAGGAGGTCGCTCGACAGAGCGAAGTATTGATTTTAGAAATGGAAGCGTTGCTAGAGCCGCTCTGGGAGAACCCTTCTGAATTAAATAGCGCCTTGA
Organism: Vreelandella sedimenti; assembly: GCF_013416325.1. Classification (GTDB taxonomy): domain Bacteria; phylum Pseudomonadota; class Gammaproteobacteria; order Pseudomonadales; family Halomonadaceae; genus Vreelandella; species Vreelandella sedimenti. Next base: position 19,714 of record NZ_JACCGK010000010.1, on the reverse strand, counting down.
TAGCTACCCTCTTGGAGAAGTCGACAAGCCTCCAGCAGTCCACCAGCACCATCCTTATTGAAACCAACGCTCACGTCTCGCACATGCGCAGCGCGGAGCGCCGGATACTGACGAACTTATACGGTCTGGCACTGCTGCTGATAACGCTGCTCATGTTTTCAGGAGGAATGTTGGTTCGCGCATTGATTCTGGCAGGACGCTCGAGTGATCGGAAGGCTCAGGCATTAGAAGCCAAGGGCAAAGAGCTGAATGAGGCAGCCAAGCAAGCAGAGAAAGCGAGCCTGGCAAAATCTGAGTTTATGGCGGTGATGAGCCATGAAATTCGAACCCCGTTAAATGGCGTCGTGGGGATGGCGGATTTGTTAAGCGAGGAGGTTAAAACAACAAGTGCGGAGACGTATTTAGCCGCCCTTAAGCGTAGTGCGGAGAGTCTACGCGCGGTGATCAACGATATTCTCGACTACACCAAAATTGAGTCGGGGCGCCTCGACCTGGATATTCAGCCGTTTGATCTTCACCAATGCATCGACCAGCTTTGTGAAAGCTATACCCTCCGAGTACCGAAGACGAAGGTCACCTTTAGTTACGCTATCGACCCGGCGCTGCCCCGTTATGTCCGGGGAGATATCGCGCGGCTGCGCCAAGTCATGATGAACTTAATCAATAATGCCTTGAAGTTCACGGAAGAGGGGTTCGTCAAATGCCAGATAAAACCTCTTGGGGACGATAAGATTCTTATGGAGGTACACGATACCGGCTGTGGTATCGCGGAGACGGATCAAGCACAGCTGTTCTCGGCATTCTCGCAAGTGGATACCTCTATGGCACGCCGTCATGAAGGCACAGGGCTTGGGCTCGCAATCTGTAAGCGGTTGGTCGGGGCCATGCAGGGCGAGATAGGCGTTAACAGCCAACAGGGGCTCGGCAGTCGATTCTGGTTCACCGTTAGCCTGCCGGAAACCGAACCTTTGGCCGTATATAAAAGCGGTGAACACCAGCGAGCAATGACCCCCCATCACCATATCTTGGTGGTAGAGGATAACCCGCTAAATCAAACGGTGGCACGCGTCATGCTTGAGCGTCTTGGTCAACAGGTGACGGTTGCAGAGAACGGCCAGGAAGCGCTCGATCAGTTGAAAGCAGACCATGGTCGATTTGATTTGGTGTTAATGGATATGCAGATGCCTAAGCTCGATGGCACGGAAACCACCCAGCGCTGGCGTGATTATGAAGCTGTGCATCAACTGCCTAAGTTGCCCATAGTGGCAATGACCGCCAATGTAATGCCTGAGCACCGCGAACGCTGCATGCAAAGCGGCATGGACGATATGATCCATAAGCCGTTTACGCGCGATGAGTTGCATCAGGTGATTTGCCGCTATCTGTTAAATGATGAAAGCGTTGAATCTGTCAGCATTCACGCTACCGTTTCTATTAAGAGCCCCGAATCGCTGGGCGGTAGCGCTGGGGCAGTGCAGGTGCTCGATAAGCGTCTTTGCGAAGAGCTGCAAAGTACCTTTGAACCTAAGGCACTGGATACGCTGCTGACCACGTTTTTAACACGGCTTGATGAGCGTATCGCTCGCCTTAACGCCTACTGGCAATCAGAGGATCGAAAAGCCTTGTGCCAAGAAGCCCATTCACTAAAAGGCGCCGCTTCCTCTCTAGGCTGTGCTGCGATTGCTGAGCAAGCAAGCCAATTGGAGCAAACAGCGCTAGCAGCGCCAATGAATGAGCTAGTCATTTATGTGGAACGATTGGCGGTACTGCAAACCTCGACACGGCAGGCGTTACAGCGAGCAAGCATGCTCTCATTCTGAGCAGACATTACGTGGGTTTGTGAACGCTCACACATCCAGGCGCTAAAGGCACCCGCGGTGAGTGGCCGAGAAATAAAGTACCCCTGACCCACCGCGCAACCTGCTTCGACCAACATGTCATGTTGTGCCGCTGTTTCGATCCCCTCGGCGACTACCGTTAGTCCAAGCCGCTTGCCTAATTCGATAATCGATATGGTTATCGCAAGGGCGTCTTTGTCCTGGTCGATTCGAGAGACAAAACTGCGGTCAAGTTTGAGCTCGCTGAAAGGCAACCGATAGAGTTGTGTCAACGAAGAGTGGCCGGTGCCAAAATCATCTAACGCCAGTTTACAGCCCCTTTCTCGCAATGCTTTAAGCACATAGCTTGCGTAGCCCAAACACTCTACGCCTACCGTTTCAGTCAGCTCTAGAGTAATACGGCTAAGTACGGCTTGATGCTGTTGGGTGATCTGATCAAACACTTCGAGCATGCCTTCTTCTTGAATAAAGGCCGCCGTTATATTGATCGAGAGGTTTAAGTTCCACCCCTGGGATAGCCATTGGGCTTGTTGCTGTAGGGCAAGGTCTATGACATACCAAGTGAGTGGGATCAACAGCCCACTCTGCTCTGCCAAGGGGATAAAGCAATCCGGGTACAGTACTCCACGCTCAGGGTCTTGCCAGCGAACTAGCGCTTCAACGCCAATTACCTGGCCTGGATGAGGCGCGGATTGAAGATCGACTTGGGGCTGAAAGGCGAGAAACAGCTGTTTTTCACGTATAGCCTTCGCTAAGTCACGGCTTGTGGGCGATTTATGGGCTGATTGTAACGGTTCAAGGAAGAGTACTAGGTCGTTGAGTAGCTTGGCTTTGGGCAGAAAGCCAAGCATGTGAAAGCCCATTGCCTTACCTGCTGTAATGACACTTGCTGCGGTCTCTTCCGAGCAACTGCTGATCAATAGAATTGATGCTTTTAGGTGCAAATCGTATAGATAATTGAGAATATCCAGGCCCGTAAATTCGCCAAGCCCAAAATCAAGTAGGATGAGTTCGGCATTCAGTAGCGCTGGCTGTCGCGCGAGTTGCCCTAGGCTCCCTGCTGTAACGACATCATACCCCTGCTGGCGTAATAACATCTTACCCAGCAATTGCACATCAAGATCATCATCAATAATTAAAGCATTCGACAGCATAGAGGTTCCTTTGATGCCCCATACTCTTAACGATTAGTTATCGATTTGCGCGATAGTTCGAAAGGACATTGCTTTAAAGCTAAGTGGTTAAATTCCTTGGGCCCATATAAGCCCAAGGAAGCATAGAGGCAGGCTACTTAGAACGACTCCCACTCAGGCTGCTGGGGACTCGCCAGCCGACGTGGAGATGCAGGCGAGGGCTTATTCGCAGTAGAGTCCAGTGCTGTTCGGACAAGCACTGGTTGCTCGTTAGCATTGCTTAGCTTAAAAGCTCCCACTAGCGCGCCCAGTCGGTCGGCTTGTTCTCTTAGTTCCGCCGCCGCAGCGCTGGACTCTTCCACCATGGAGGCGTTGTGTTGGGTCATGCTATCCAGTTCGTTGACTGCATCATTTACTTGGCCGATACCCACACTCTGCTCTTTAGCACCGGCACTGATCTCAGCAATCACGTCAGCCACACGCTCGATGCTTTTTACCATCTCCTGCATGGTGACGCCGGTTTGTTTCACTTGGTCAACGCCTACCTTGGTGCGACTTAACGACGTATTGATCAGAGTGGCAATGTTTTTAGATGCATCACTTGAGCGGCTGGCCAATATACGTACCTCTTGGGCAACTACCGCAAAGCCTCGGCCATGCTCGCCTGCGCGGGCGGCTTCTACAGACGCATTCAGCGCCAGGATATTGGTTTGAAACGCGATGCTATCAATAAGGCTGACGATGTTACTGATTTCAGAGGAAGAGTCGTTAATCGTATCCATTGTCTGCTCAACGCTGTGCATTGAGTGCAAACCCTGTTGAGCGAGATCCCGGGTTGAAAGCGCCAGTTGGTCAGCCTGCTGGGCAGAGTCAGAGGCGTTGTTGACCACTGCTGCAATTTGCTCCATCGAAGCAGAGGTTTGCTGTAAATTCGCAGCAGCTTGTTCCGTGCGTGCTGCTAGTTCCTGACTGCCTTTAGCAATTTCACTTGACGCATGTTGAAGACTCATCGTACTGCTGCTAACTGACTGAAGCGTATCGTCAATGCGCTTAATAAAGGCATTGAACTGTTGTGCCAATTCACCAATTTCATCACGGCGTTGGCTCTCAATCCGTGCGGTTAAATCACCATCGCCTTCGGTAATCTCTTTAATACGCCCACTGATTTGGCGGATAGCCCGCGACATCATTAACGGCCCTAATAGTGCAGTAAGCGTTGCCGCAATAAAGATGATTAATGCAACAATAATAGTGGATGTTTGCTGCACTTGAATTCTATCAACCACCGCTGCTTCTGCTTGATAAGTGGCTTTCTCAATATTTATTCCCGATACATCATATATATCACGCAGTGCATTAAAGTCGTCTAATGATGAACTGGATAGCATCGTTAATGCTGCTGCGGTATTGCCGCTTTGGTGCAGCTCAAAAACATGCGTTGCCTCTTGTTTCCAATCGCTATACAGCGTTTCAAAGTTAGCTAGTTGCGTGGTTAGCTCTGGGTGATTCTGCATCAGTTCGGCATAATGACTCATGTGGTCATAAGCCTGTTGAGCATTCTCTTCAAACTCGGCGATTAGCGCTGTTGCTTGCTCGGAGCTGGGGTCAGATAACAGATACTCAATCTCAGCAACGCGTGCTTGATAAAGGTCACGGTCGCCGTTGAGTGTGGCTGAAGTCGCTGGAATATAGTTGGTGATAAACGTATCCAAACGGCTTTTTACCATGTTAACCAGCAGTGCATCGGCTACCACAATAACCAGTAGTGCTAATGCAACGCTGATAAAGGCAAGAGCATACTTAACTTTTATCTGATGAAGACGGTTCATATGTGCCACTCCTGTAGTGTAAAACCATGAGAGCACATTACCTTTAAAGCATTAGAAAGGTCGACGGCTTTGTAACGCTTGTGACTTTTGTTCACGTTCGAGGTTTTAATTAGCGTAATAATAATTTAAGAATGACTATAGTAAGAATTGTTAATATTTAAGTGACTATTTATAACCCGCCGCCTGGAGCTGAAATAGCTTCGCATAGCGGCCTGCAGTGGCCAGGAGTTCTTCATGGGTGCCGCGTTCAATAATATGTCCTTGATCAATAACCAGAATGAGATCAGCGCTGCGTACTGTGGAAAAACGGTGGGAGATCAATATCGCCATTTTATCACGGCTGTGCTCGCGAAAGCGGGCGAATATTTCGGCTTCAGCGGCGGCATCCATGGCAGCGGTAGGTTCATCCAGTACCAAAATGTCCGCGTTTTCGCGCATATACGCTCGGGAGAGGGCAATTTTCTGCCACTGGCCACCGGAGAGCTCTTGGCCATTTTTAAACCAGCGGCCCAGCTGGGTTTGATAGCCGCTGGCCATGCGTGTAATAAACTCATCCGCCATACCGTGACGAGCGGCGTTCTGCCATCTTTCTTGGTCGTTAAAGGCATGAGTATCGCCGACACCAAGGTTTTCGCCCACCTGCAACTGATAGCGCACGAAGTCCTGAAAAATCACCCCGGTGCGTTCGCGTAGTGCTTGGGTACTCCAATCCCGCAGGTCGCTACCATCTAACAGAATCCGGCCTTGGGTCGGGTGGTAGAGCCGCGTGAGTAGTTTGATAAGAGTAGTCTTACCCGAGCCGTTTTCGCCTACCAAAGCCAGGCTTTGCCCAGGGCAGAGATGCAGCGAGATATCGTGAAGAACCGGATCTTGGAGAACAGAGTCGCCGCCAGGGTAGGAGAAGCTAACGTGTTCAAAGCGTAACCCGTCACCGGGCAGTGCCCCCTGAGTTAGCGTACCGTTCTCTCCCTCCACTGGTTGCTCCAGATACTCATAAAGATTGGAGAGGTAGAGGTTATCCTCGTACATGCCGCTGATCGCGGTGAGGCTTGCGGAGAGCGCGGCCTGTCCTTGCTTGAAGACCATCAGGTACATGGTCATCTGACCCAGGGTAAGCGCCCCGGCAATCGTTTCAATCACCACCCAGCCGTAGGCTAAGTAAAAGGCTAAGGTGCCCAGCAAACCGAGCAGAAACCCCCAGCTTTCCCGGCGTAGTGTGAGGCGGCGATCCTCAGCAAACAATTTGGTAAAAATATCCCGGTAGCGCTTGAGAAACAGCCCCTCAAGGCCAAACAGTTTGACCTCTTTAATGCTGTCTTCCCTGGCCAGTACTGTCTCTAAATAGATCTGCATACGGGTTTGCGGTGAGCGCCAGCGAAACAGCCGGAAGGCATCACCCGAGAATTTGGCCTCCGAGATAAAGACCGGCAGGGCGCCAGCAACTAAAATCAGCAGTGCCCAAGGGGAAAACTGCACCAGCAGTACGCCGAAACTGCCCAGCGAGATTGCATTTTGCAGCAGCCCAAAGGTTTTATTCACCAGCGCAAGCGGGCGCGTAGACGCTTCACGCCGTGCTCGCGTGAGCTGGTCGTAAAGCTCTGAGTCTTCGAATTGACTGAGTGACAGCGTGCCCGCTTTTTCCAGGATCATCACATTGACCTTCTGCCCCAGCAGCGCACGCAGCAGTGACTGTTGGGCCGAAAGGCCACGCTGGGCCAGAGCAATGAGCGCAATGATCACGGCTTCGAACCCCACCAGCGTTAGCACTGGCGTAATGGATACTAGTAGGTTGGGATCAGTGGCTGATCGATGGGCCTCCATAGCACTTACCACCCCATCCACAATCAATTGACCCACCCAGGCCGCCACGGCAGGCAGAACCCCTGCGACCAGCGTGCACAGGGCCAGCCCAAGCATCATCCAGCGCGAGGTTTCCCAGACTAAGCTAAGTGCACGTCGGCTATAGCGAAATACGCCAAAAAAGCCGCTTAGTGGTGAGGAAGTCGATTCAGAAGGTGGTGGAGACATAGTTAGGCTGGCAAAAAGTACCGACGAAAAAAGAGTGCCATGATGCGGTGGTTGAGCGTGGATAGCCAGCTCAGCCGCCGGTTGCCTTCAACGGCAACGCGACGGAGACCCAGTTTAGTGGTGAGATATTACCAGGGGAGCACAGCCCCATCGGTGCGTGGCTCGGTGCCCCCTTGGAGTACGCCGGTGTCAGGATCGCGCAGAATGATTTGGCCACGGCCAAAGCTGATTGAATCGGCGACTTTAACGATGTCGTGGCCGCGGCGTGCCAGGGCAAGCGCTAAGTGATTGGGGAAGTCGGCTTCAACTTCGATGGTTTTGCCTTTGGTCCATTTCCAACGCGGCATATCCAGCGCCGCCTGAGGATTCAGTTGATCCTCAAGCATCGCCGTTACCACCTGCACATGGCCCTGGGGCTGCATATAGCCACCCATCACGCCAAACGGCCCAACGGCTTGGTTATCTTTAGTAATAAAGCCTGGGATGATGGTGTGGTAGGTGCGCTTGCCGGGGGCTAGTGCGTTGGGGTGCTGCGGGTCGAGGGAGAACGACCAGCCACGGTTTTGCAGGCTAATGCCAGTACCCGGCACTACGATGCCAGAGCCAAAGCCTTCAAAGTTGCTTTGAATGAATGACACCATATTACCTTCATCATCAGCGGTTGCCAGGTAAACGGTGCCCCCCTTTAATGGATTGCCATGAATGGGGTCAATGGCGTCTTGGCCAATAAGCTCTGCGCGTTGCGAAAGGTACTCATTCGATAGCATCTGCTCAACGCTCGGTTGCATAGATGAGCGTTCAGTAATGTAGTTTAAGCCGTCTACGTAACCAAGTTTTGTAGCCTCTATCCGGCGGTGGATAGTGTCTATCTGATCATTTGACTGTTCGCCTAAAGATTCAAGAATACCCAAGGCTTGAAGCACAATTAATCCGCTGCCGTTGGGAGGAATTTCCCAAATATCATGGCCGCGATATCGGACACTTATGGGTTTGACCCATTCTGGTGTGAAAGCTTGTAAATCTTCTTTGCGTAAGAAGCCGCCATGCTGACGTGAAAAGGCATCCATCGCATTCGCTAGGCTGCCTTGATAAAACGCATCCGCATGGCTATTGGCAATTTCACGCAGCGTTTTTGCCATATCAGGAGAGCGCCAAATATCGCCTGCTTTGGGAGCCTGCCCATTGGGAGTGAAGTGCGTAAACCAGGAGGAAAATTCATCTGTCCCGTATTTTCCATAACGCTCTTCTGCACTTTTCCAGAGTTGGCTGGCTACTGCTGATACAGCAAAACCTTCGTCAGCTAATTCTATTGCTGGCGCTAACAGCTGCTCAAAAGGCAGTTTACCAAAACGCTTTGAAAGCGCTGCCCAGGCGCCTGGCGCACCGGGTACTGTGACTGGCACTAATCCATGGGCGGGCATTTCCTCATGACCCAGGGCCTTGACGGCATCACATGAAATACTCTTTGGCGCAGGGCCGCTAGCATTGAGGCCATGTAGCTCACCTTTTACCCACACAAGAGCAAAAGCATCGCTACCAATACCATTAGAGGTTGGCTCAACGACGGTTAAAGCAGCAGCTGTAGCAATGGCAGCATCAATGGCATTGCCACCTTTTCGTAACATATCTATGCCGACTTGTGCAGCAAGCGACTGAGACGTAGCGATCATTCCACGTTTTCCAAACGTGACCATACGGCGTGAGGCGGAAGGGTAATAGTGTGGGTCAGTATGCATTGTGATTCCTATTTAGATGTAGCATCTAGACGGTGAGCCATTAGGCGGCGCTGTTTCATATAGCTATAAATACTGTAAATCACAGAAACAACCGCCAGTGTAAGCAGCAGCGCTGATATTGGCCGAGTGAAGAAGAGCGTCCAGTCAGTGCTTGTCTGGAAGGCCCGTCTTAAGTTGGTTTCTGCTATAGGGCCCAATACAACGCCAAGTACAAGAGGTGCTAGCGGATAATCCAGTTTTTTAAGCAGATATCCCACTGCACCAATGCAGGCAAGTAGATAAAGGTCGGATAAGCGGTTGTTCAGGGTGTAAGTACCAATTGCACAGCAGGCTAATACAACGGGAACAACAATATACTTAGGTACATTTAGTAGGCGTAAAAAAGCCCTCATTAAAATAACGCCTATTAACAGCATGAAGACAGAAGCTATCGCCATGGCAATAAACATGCTGTAAACCAAGTCGGGATGATCAAGTATTAAGCGCGGGCCAATGCTGATGCCGTGTACCATGATGGCTGCCATGAGAACTGCATCGGCGGGAGACCCTGGTATGCCTAACGCTATCAATGGTATTAAGCTGCCGCCTACCGTTGATGAGTTGCCTGACTCAGAAGCAACAACGCCCTGTGGTTCACCCTTACCAAAAGTTTCTGGGTGCTTAGACGCTCGTTTAGCTTGGTCGTAAGCTAATAGATTAGAAATTGAGCTACCTGCACCGGGTACTGCACCAATAAACACACCGAGCAATGATGAGCGTATAACATTGGCGGGCTTCAATAAGATGTCTTTTATGGTTTGCCAAAGGTGAGGGCGCATATCTCCACTGATTAATGCGCCAGAAGAGGGCTGTTTGTCTCCGGCGGCAGGCTCTAATTCGGAGAGTAGCTGGCTCATGGCGTACATGCCTATTAATACAACCAGGAACGGTATGCCCGCGGTCAGGATTTCATAGCCAAAGGTAAAACGCTCGCGCCCCATGAGTGGGTCAGGCCCAATAGTGGCGATGCCGATCCCGATTAGACCCGCGATTAGTCCCCTGATAAGAGAGTCACCCACTAGGCTTGCTATGACAGTCAAAGCAAAAATAATAAGCGCAAAATATTCCCAGGGTCCTAACTTAACCGCTAGAAGCGCGAGTGGAGGCGCAGCCACGATCAGCACAGCAATAGAAATAATAGAGCCCACGAATGAAGCAAATAATCCCAAGGATAGTGCTTTCCCAGGATGACCTTGTCGAGCCATAGGGAAGGCATCAAAGGTGGTTGCAACTGATGAGGGCGTGCCTGGGATGCCCAGCAGAGCGGCACTAAATAAGCCACCGCTTAGTCCACCTACGTAGACAGATAGCATGACCGCAATGCCCTGCATGGGAGGCATGGCAAATGTAAGAGGCAACGTAAGGACTATGGCCATGGTAATCGTAAAGCCGGGTATTGCGGCGGCAACAATACCTGCAAAAGTCGCTACTGCCATGAGTAATAGCGTATAGGGCTCGGTCACGCCCCCTAGCGCTACGAGGAAAGCATCAGTCATAGATCACATTACCATTGAGCACGAGGAAGGTAGATGTTGAAGGCCTCAGAAAATAAATAGTAAGGCCCAGCAGAAAAGAGAATGGCGACGAAAATGGCAAGCACTACGGTAGTAGCCTTCCTGGGGGCTAGGTAAAGCTGTGTAGTAAGCAGATACACAAAAGTGCTGATAATAAATCCAGCAATAGGCATTGCTATCATATACACAGTAAATAGCACCAGGTTGATGATGACGGCTTTAAGTGCGGTTAGTCTTCTCCAGGCAATGCAAAAGGTTGTACGCGGTAAGCCGTGTTTGGAGAGTTCAAAGATAACTGCCATGCCGCATAAAATTGCAATACTGAAAAAGATAATTTGTGGGAAAGTACCTGCACTCATGGGTTCCCAACGAGAGGCCGGCAATGAGCCGGCCTTGAAGGCCATGAATAAAGCACCGAGGGCGATGAAAAGGTAAGACAGCACTTGTAACGCCGGGATTAGAGCTGTCTCTGCGCTTCTGCGCTCCATAAAAACCTCCTAAAGCACAACGTTACCTTAATTAAGGAGGTGGGCGTTGTTTTCAATGAACTCATTATTACGCTCTAAATAAGCGGTATAGTCTTCTCTGTTAAGGTAACGCACTGTGCCGCCTACATTCCCAATGTCGGTTTTAAATCCTTCACTATTAGCGACATTTTTAAGCGCACTTTCCAGTGTTGAAACGACCGACTCGGGTGTTCCTTTGGGCACAACAACCCCACGAGTAACTAAAAACTCAAGATCATGCCCCAGTTCTTTAAGTGTAGGTGTATCAGGCAGCTCTTCAATGCGTTCAGAAGTAGCCGCTGCTAACACGTTCAAATCGCCATTTTCTACGAAGGCGCGTGCTGAGTAATAGTCCTCTATAGCCACTGTGATATGCCCACCTGCGAGCGCACGTAACCTCTCTCCAGTCCCTTCATACCCCACATAGCCGAACTGAGTGCCCGTGGATTCTTCAAATTGCACTGCCCATAAGTGTGGGATACCACCTAATGTAACGCCCATCCGATACTCACCTGGGTTTGAGGTGACATCTTCGAGCATGTCATCGAGTGTTTCCCAACCAGTATCGGCATTTACTACGATGGCCGAGTTATCGCTGGTCATCATGGAAACGACATCAAAATCGTCCCAGTTGAGGTCTGTCACCCCCGAATGATGCGCGATCAGCAAACCTTCATGTATTTGCGAAATAGTGTATCCATCGCTATCTCGGCGGGAGGCTTCACGCAGTCCTACCGTTCCACTTGCTCCAGGCATATTAATCACAGGCACCGCTTGGCCTAACTCTGTTTCAAGATGTTTGCTTACCAAACGCATTAGCAAGTCGCTGCCGCCACCTGGCCCCCAGGGCACAATAAATTCGATTGGCTTTTCAGGATAATTATCAGCAGCTGTTGCAAAGGCGGGTATAGAAAGTGCTGCTGCTAAGGCGGTGGTAGTGAATAGCGATTTAAGTGTCATTGTTTACCCCATTGATCCATGAATTGTTGTGAGTTTTGGCGTGTTGAGTGGTGTTACTTATAAGTTTTTGTAAAGTTTGAGTTATCTTTACGGAATAATAAGCCCTCCATAAACCAGGGCGCCCATAACCACAAAGGCGGGGTGCGTGTTAAAGCGAATCAGTGCTATAGCGGCGGCTGTGCCAATGATCAGGGTATGAATCGCTCCGCTGGTATCAAGGCTTTCGAGCAGAAATCCCAAGGTAAGCCAGGCCATCATCATGGCGATGACTGGGCGCACCCATTGGCTCATGCGCTTCACCCGAGGGGAATCACGATGACGGTAGAGCAACCCTAACGCGCCTAACATGAGTAGCAGCGTAGGGATCACTGTGGCAGCCACTGCGATGAAGGCACCACCAATACCGGCTACTTCATAGCCCACATAGCCGGCCATTTTGGTAGCAATAGGGCTAGGTAAAGCATTGCCGAGGGCTAATGTTTCCGCGAAGGTTTGTGCGGTCATCCAACCATAACGGCCAACCACTTCGGCCTCAATCAGTGGAATAATGGCCGGGCCGCCGCCATAGCCGATAATGTTCGGGATAAAAAAGGCTAAGAAGAGATCCCAATAAATCATGCCGTCCCCTCCGCTTTTTTCTTACCGGTAGGGCGCAGGAGGGCAGCAAGTAGAATGGCGCCAATCACCCAGCCTGGGTGAATGCCAAGCCAGTAGATTAGCCCGGCGGCAATGATGGCCATTGCAATGCTGACCAGCCAGCCAAGAGCGGCCTGGGATTTATCAAAAAAGTCCCAGGTGAGCTGCGCCATCATCACCATGACCACCGGCACCACGGCTTGGCCCATGCCGCGAATCCAAGTCACATCGCGGTAGCGACTGAAAATGCCTAACATGACAATCATCGCCACAATCATCGGGACAATAATAGCAATGACGGCCGCAATACATCCGACGACTCCACCTACACGATAGCCAATATAGCCGGGCATCTTGGTGGCAATGGGGCCGGGTAAGGTATTACCAATCGCCAATACATCGGCGAATTCCTCATCGGTGAGCCAGTGGTGACGGGTGACGACCTCGGCGCGCACTAATGGGATCATGGCGGGGCCGCCACCGAAACCAAAGATGCCGACGCGGAAAAAGGCCCAGAAAAGTTGCCAGGAGGTGGCGGGTGGTGTCATTGATGCATATCCCGCGAAGCCAAGGAGGAGGAGATCAGAAGCATACCTAGACCTTATTTATCGTTTGTAGGTTAAAAAATCGATTATCTTGTCTAAAATAGAATATAGGTAGTGCCCGACCCAACGTCAACAGTCAAAACAGAATGGACAGCGGGAGCTGAGATGAACAAAGGACATCGTGATGAATAATTATCTACCTACGTCAGCCAAGTCAGTAGGGCCAGTGGGGCCAGCAGGTACCGCATCAAGTCGTGTGTTTGATCATTTACGCAAGGATTTGGTGGGTGGGCGTTTTGTGGCCGGTGAAAAGCTCGCTATCAATGCGCTCAAAGAGCGCTATCAAGTCGGTTTGAGCCCACTGCGAGAAGCGCTCAATAGATTGGCGGCTTATGGGTTGCTAGTGCAGGAGAACCAGCGCGGCTTTCGGGTGCCAAAGCTATCGCGGGATGAATTGGATGATATTGCTCAAATGCGCCTGGAAATGGAAGGGATGGCGCTAGAGCGAGCTATTGCCAACGGTGACTCGCTTTGGGAGGCCGATTTGCTTGCCGCTGCGCATCGCCTGAAACGGGCCGATATAACCCTGGATAAAGGCGAAGAGTGGGAGCATCTGCATACTCAGTTCCACCGCACCCTAGTGGCGCCGTGTGGGTCAGTCTGGTTATTGCGTTTTATTGAGCAGTTACATGACCAGTTTGATCGCTACCGACGTTTGGGGCCAAAAATGCCGACGATACGCCAAGAGCTGGACGAGCAGCATCATCAACTGGTGGAGCTGGCGCTGCAGCGGGATGCTAAAGCAGCGCGTGAATTAATGGACGACCATATCCATAAATCCTATGAAGTCGCCTTGAAGCGCTACCAAGAGCATATGTAGTTGGTAAACTGCTGCGCACAGTGTGTCGGTCATCGCCGACCCGATAAGTAAAGAGGGTGCTATGTACGCAGATAACCAAATAGTTGCGCAAACGCTGAACTGGGTGCGCACCTTCATTGTCGCCCACGATATTTGCCCGTTCGCTCAGCGGGAGCTAGCGCGTGAAGCCATCCGCGTTGAAGTTGTGCGCTCTAAAAAAATTGAAGTGGCGCTTGAAGAATTGATGGTCGAGGTAGAGTGGCTGGATGAACACCCTGAAACTGAAACGACGCTGCTGGTATTTCCAACGCTTTTTAAAAGCTTTGATCACTACCTGGATTTTGTTGAGCTGGCTGAAAGCATTCTTGTTGATCAGGGATATGAAGGAGTCTATCAGCTCGCCACCTTTCATCCCGATTACTGCTTCGACGGGGCTGAGCCCGATGACGCTGCCAACTATACCAACCGCTCTCCCTATGCCATGGTGCATCTGCTACGTGAAGAGAGTGTTGAAAAGGCGATTGAGTTTTATGGCGATACCGACGCGATTCCTGAGCGCAATGTCGCTAAGTTAACGGCGATGGGCAGCGACGCCGTTGAGCAGCAGTTGCAGCACTGTTTTGACGTGAGCGACTAAGGCTTGTGAACCACTCGCTGATGTTTGCCTTTGCTTTTAGCTGCATACAGGGCGTCATTCGCAAGTTGTATTCTGTCGATATTTGCATTTAACGAGCCGCTAATTTTTATGACATGGAGCGGAAGGCCAATGGAAAAAGGGCCAGCCAAGCTGGCCCAAAAGCGTGAATTAAAACTCTTCCCAATCAGGTGTGGCGTTGGGCAGTTTTCTAGCTGAATAAGCGTTAGACGCTGCAAGTGCCTGCGGTGATGAAGAGGCGCTGGGGGTTTCCGAGCCACCGTGCGCTACGCGCTTAAGTTTGAAGGTCGTGACTAACTCGGCCAAACGAGTAGCTTCATCCTGGAGTGAGGCTGACGCGGTGCTGGTCTCTTCAACCAGCGATACATTTTCCTGGGTCGCCGAGTCCATCTGGGATACGGCTGTGCTGACTTGGCTAATGCCCGACTCCTGCTCCTTTGCGGCGAGAGCAAGCTCTTGCATCATTTCCGTCACTTTACGAATAGCTTCGTTGATCTCTGCCATATCATGGCCATTTTTCGCTGCTTGTTCCGCACCGACAACAATACGCTGTGAGATATCTTCAATCATGGTGCGTATTTCTTTCGATGAGGTGGAGGTCTTTGTTGCTAATGAACGAACTTCGCTGGCCACCACCGCAAAGCCTCTGCCGTGCTCGCCAGCCCGGGCAGCTTCTACCGATGCATTCAACGCCAGGATATTGGTTTGAAAGGCGATCGAGTCAATCACCTGAATAATGTCATGGACTTTGTGCGAGGTCTCTTCTAATTCCCGCATCAGTAGGCTGGTGCGTTCAGATGCCTGCTTACCACTATTCGCCTGTTGCGCGGCGTCCTGGGTCAATTGCTGTGCTTGACCGGCAGTGTCTGCGTTTTGCCGCACAATCGATGAAATTTCATCCATGCTCGCGGCGGTTTGCTGCAAAGCTGCGGCTTGTTGTTCTGTGCGTGAGGCGAGGTCTTGGCTGCCGCTGGCAATTTGCTTTGAACTAGAGGCGACGGCTTCGCTACTTTGATTGAGCGTACCGATCATCTCTTCCAGGCGCCCCTGCATATCCTCCATGGCACCATAAAGACGGCCGATCTCGTTACGCCCTAGGTCGTCGATATGACTGGTCAAATCCCCCTTTGCAATGTTTTCGCAAATGCTGACTGCCCGCTGTAGGGGGCTGATGACGAGCCGATTAATCATTATTTGTACCACAATATAGAGCACAATCGCGGTTAAAATGAGAACGCCTACGGTAATACCAAAAATGATGCTGTCGCGCTGTGCTTCCGAGAGAACCTGGTTGCCTCTGCTCAGTGCATAATTATTAAAATTACTGATCGCAGTGCTAAAGCCGGAGAACTTCTGATTCATGGGATCACGGTATTCGTCCAGCGTCTCATAGCGCTCGTTGGCTAAATCACTTCTTAAGGTGTCAGTGACAATAAGGTGGTAACTATCGACAATTGCATCGATCAGTGGGCGACGCTCGGAACCAGCCGGGAGTTCAAGGCGAGAGAGCTCTGCAATACGCTGGTCAGATTTCTCCAAACTCGCCAGTGCGTCTCCCAGCGCCTGCTCAGCGTAGTTTTCGTTGCCATTGCGGTAGTGCTGTGACATGCGCTCTAGCCTGACCCGCATTTCCATTAGATTTGTTTCTGCACGATTAGCAGCACTCACTTGNGGCTGAGGTACTATGAGAAATCCAGGCTAGGCGCTAGCGATAGAATAAGTTTAGATGTAATTATTAGACAAGGACTCCCACTATCTGCGCTCGATAAACTCGAAACCTACGGGTTTAGCGCTGAAGAACTTGGCATTGTAAGTTCAAGTGTTATTAAGCGTAGATTAGCTCAAGGTAGAAATCTTACTATTAACGAGGGGGATCATCTTTATCGCGCTAGTTTAGCAATCCTACTTGCAAATTATGTATTCGGAAATCAAAAAAAAGCGAGCATTTGGCTTCTAAAACCTCGAAAAGCGCTGCGTGGAAGAACTGCGCTGCAGGCTACCGAGACTACGCCGGGCTTACAAGCTGTTGAGGTATTACTTGAACGACTTCGCCACGGGTTTGCCGCTTAATAATTAGCTAGCTTTGGTGTTATAAGATTACAGCATAACAAACTGAGATTTTGTATTTTTAATTTATAAATAATTTAATAAACAATGTCTGCATACATTTCAAGGAAATAAAAAATAACACTTTAAATAAAAAGTAATAATAAGATAAATCTTGATAACCATTATTTTGGTCATATTTGGTAACTACTTACCACTGCCTCCGCATAGCGAGCCGCATCTGATTGAGCACGATGTGGTATTGGTAAGTCTTTGAGTATAGTTTTCATAGAAGCCATATGCTCGTCGCTTAGTATTTTATGTAATTGATAAATGTCTGCCAACTTAAAAGAAGGTTCCTTACCGGATGCCTCATAAAGTTTTTTTAACCAGAAATAATCTGTATCTAATGCGTCACAAAATACAGTTTCAAATCCTAACATATCATTCAGCTTTTCAGCAGCATCAATGATGTGTAAACCATGTTCTATAATTTCGTCACGAGTGATACCATGTATAGCTTCAGCCAATGGATCCCAATGATCCCAACCCCGAAAAGGACGTATGAGAAATCCTTCATTATTTCCAAAAGTATCAGCCCAGCCAATTTCTATTGGATAACTAGATGGCTGTTCTAGACCAGACGCTTCGATATCTAAAAAAGTAATGAACGGAATGTTAGTGCTTAGTATATCCATTATATTTGCATCGCTCCTTGCTCGGTTTAAAAAACTTACGTCAATGTATTTATCTAGCAAGAGAATTTTAAGACATTCATTCGCGCTTTAAACCCTATGTGCTCTTCATATTGATTTTACTGTGCGTACATTATCGATTCTAGTCATTTTCTCAAACGCTCTTCGTTGCAGTATATACTGAGTTTTAACTAAATAGTGTTTGAGGACCGGCCATGACCGCCCATACCATGTAGCTATTCAGTTATAGCGCACCGCTACTATCGATGAGATGCCGAAGCATTAAAACCTTAACTCAGTAGGACAGGTGCGTCTGAATAAACTTGTTTCGTGTTGGCTATACCTTTATTTTTTTTTTCNTGCACGATTAGCAGCACTCACTTGGTAAGCGCTCCAATAACCCCATCTAGGCAGTCATTGCCTAGACCGGTAAGGTCTCTTTCCACTGCCAGGGCAGTAGCGTGTTGAGGTCATCGTCGTTGAGAGAGGGTAGCGTCTCAAAGACGTGCTGTAAGTAGTCGTAGGGCGAGAGGCCATTGGCTTTGGCGGTTTCGATCAGGCTGTAGATCGCCGCACTGGCCTGAGCGCCGCTCGGTGTGTGACTGAACAGCCAGTTTTTACGCCCCACCACGAACGGACGGATGGCGTTCTCGGCCAGATTGTTATCCAACGGTATCACGCCATCGTCCAGGAACCGAGTCAGGCGTGGCCACTGGTTGTTCAGGTAGTGCAGGGCTTTCCCCAGAGCACTTTTGGGCAGTACCTGGGCCAGTGACTTATCGAGCCAGGTGCGCAGTTGATCGATTAATAGTCGGCTCTTCTGCTCACGCAGTGCATGACGCGCTTCGGGCTCAAGGCCCTTCGCCTGTTTTTCCACGCCGTACAGCTTACGGATCTGGTTCAGCGCCCAGTCTGCCTTGCCGGTTTTACCTTTAGGCTGCACTTTTTGCGCCTCGACGAACTTACGCCGTGCATGCGCCCAACAGCCCACATGGGTGATCCCATTGCGGCGCACCACCTCAGCGTAGCCTTCATAGCCATCGGTGACCAAACAACCCGCATAGTCGCCCAGCAAGCGCACGGGCACTCGTCCGGCGCGGCTGGCATCATAATCGAACAAGACCACCTGTTGGCCCGGCGGCCCGCCGCGTTGTACCCACATGTACGAGGGGGCGCTGGCTTTACGGTCGGCTTCTTGATTGACCTGGAGCGTTGTTTCATCCATGTGAACCAAGGGGGCGCTGAGCAGGTGCCTGCGTAATGTATCGATCAGCGGAGCGACACGCTCGCCTGCTTGCACCATCCAGCGGGCCAAGGTGTTGCGGGGAATCGCCGCGCCATGGCGGGCAAAAATCTGGCTCTGCCGATACAGTGGCAAGGCATCTTGGTACTTGGCGGTGGCGACATAGGCCAGCAGCGTGGCGCTGGCATTGCTTTTAGGCAGTAACTTGGCGGGTGCCGGGGCGATCTTGACGCCGTCTTCGCAGGTTCGGCACGCATACTTGCGTCGCACATGACGGATCACCTCGACCCGGGCGGGTACCACGTGAAGTTCTTCGCTGACCTCTTCGCCGATCATCGTGAGTGCGGTGCCATCGTCCTGGCAGTGGCGGGCCTCTTCAGGTAGTTCATGCACCACCTCAACCCGTGGGAGTTCAGGGGGCAATGCGACCCGGCCACCCCGTTTACTGCGTTTCGGCGGTGCAGCGGATTCAGCTTCATCATTGCCTGCTGTGCCTGTATCGCCGTCTTCTTCGTCAACCGCCACTTCGGCTTCATTGATCAGTAGGTCGCGCTGATCGACGCGGTACTTCTCGGTGGAGGGGCCGAACGTGCGCTCCAGGGCCAGCCGGAACTGCTCATACAGTGATTGTTTGGTGGCTGCCCACTGGGCTTCCTTTTTCTCCATCAGGCGGTGAAGCTGCGCGATCTCTTCCTGCTGCGCCTGTACTTGGCGTTGCAGTTGAGAGACGGCATTTGAGGAAGCAGCAGCGTTTTTCATGCCGCCTATTTTACCAAAAACGCCGACAGAATAGGAGTAAGAAAGTTAACCAACCTGCTGAAAGTCCAACGCTTTGTGGGGCTGCATGGCCTTTAAGTTAACGCCATCCAGCAGCCAGTTAAGTTCCTGGCCAGTTAACGTGACGGTGTCGCCTTCCAGGTGGGTTGGCCACTTAAATCGCTCGCGCTCCAGACGCTTGTACCACACCACAAAGCCGTTACGTTCCCAGAACAGTAACTTCACCTTGTCGCGTTGACGGTTACCGAACACAAACAGCGCCTTATCGAACGGATTTAGCGCCATGGCTTCTTGAACCAGCAAGGCCAATCCATCGATTTGCTTACGCATATCCACGGGTTCGCGGCATAAGTACACCTTCAGGTCAGCACTCGGGCGGATCATGTCGCCACCTCCACTGTCACAAACCGCGCGGGACGACAACGCGGTGGTACCGGCACCCCTTGTACACTTAGCCGCCTCTCCCATGCCAGCAGGTCAGCGAGGCTTAACGCCTGGGAAGCGGCGTAGTCACTTAACGGCATGTTCTGCGCTGAGGCACAGTAAAGATGACCCAGCCAAAAGGCGCGGGTAGGGTTGAGTTCACAGGTCATGGTGATCTCCAAAACCAACAAGAGATCATTAGTGTGAAGAGGCGTAATTAGCTTGAGTAGATGGGTTTGGTGGCTCGCTTAC
>NZ_JACCGK010000001.1 GCF_013416325.1 Vreelandella sedimenti | reverse complement strand
GGTCGGGGATGCCCTGGTTTTTCATCCAACTGCGGTACATAAAACCGTTCTTATCAGCCGTGCCAAACCATTCAGCACTGCGCAGCGGACGTTGACGTTGGCCCATGAGGTTAACTCCTTGTTTTAGTTAGGTGACGGCTGACGACCTGAGAGTTGGCGTCGAGAGTGGGTGCCGAATGCGCAAGACACTAAACTACCTCGCCAATATAGTCGACCATACAAAAGTATATGTTGAACAATTGCTCTTAATGTTCAACATTACTCTCCCACGTGGGTCATTGGCCCGTTGCATTACAGCGTTAACCACCACGCTCTCCACAACAAAAAACTTGAGGAATAGTGCTATGCTCAAATCGAAATACAGCTCGCTACTCACTGGTTCCGTGCTACTGCTGGGCCTCTCTGCGGCCCAGGCAGCCGAGTACGAATGGAAATTTCAGGCGTCAGAAACCTCGGGCGAACCCAGCTTTAAGATCAAACAAGAGTGGGCCGAGCGCATTACGGCAATGACCGATGGCCGTGTTGAAATCGAGGTAATGCCGATTAATTCCGTGGTTGGCCCTACTGAGACATTGACCGCCGTTAGCTCAGGGATTCTGCAGGGTCATATGACCGACCCCAGCTACTTCTCTGGCCAGGATCCGGCTTTTGGTATGCTCGGCAACCTTGTCGGTGCCTGGCAGAACCCCTACGATTTCCTGGAGTACATGAAATACGGCGGCGGTGAAGAGCTTTACAACGAACTGGTCGAACCCTATGGCGCCCACTTGATCAGCGCAGCGACCTTTCCGTTGGAGTCGGTACCCTCCACGGTGCCCATCGAATCCATCGCTGACTTTGAAGGGCTAAAAATCCGTGCCCCTCAAGGCATGGTGTACAACATCTTCGAGCGCATTGGCGCCACGCCCGTCAACCTGCCGGGCTCTGAGGTGTATACCGGCCTGGAAAAAGGCGTTATCGACGCCGCGGACTCCACGGTGCTCTCGAATAACGACGCCATGGGCCTGCACGCTTTCGCCCCCTACCCGCTCTACCCTGGCTTTCACTCCATGCCCATGATCGCTGTGTCGATCAATAAAGACATCTGGGATGGCTTGCCCGAGGAGCTACAGACGACCCTCAATACCGCCTTTGATGGCATGGCCTACGACCTGATTGCCCGCCTCAAGGAGCAGGATATTGAGACCCTGCAGCGGCTTCAGGATGACCCAGACGTTCACCCCTTCAACTTACCCGAAGAAGAGCGTCAGAAATTCCGCACCGCGGCTGAGCAGGAGTGGCAAGAGTGGGCGGGTGAAAATGAGATGACCCAGAAGATTTATGACTCGGCGACCGCCTTTTTGCGCTCGCGCAATCTGCTCTAACTCTGTGCTCTCAACTCTCTGCTCACAACCGGCCTCATTAATCTAACCAACGCAGCGCTCGGGCAAACACCCCGAGCGCTGCGCGTAGAGTCGCGCCATGTCTCAAAAAACGCCTGACAATCAAACCTCTTCGCCGAATACCCAGGATCTCCCCGAGATCCTCGAAACGGTGGAAGAGGTGTCTCCCGAACGTAATGCTTTAGACCGCTTAATTGCACGGGGCGGCCGTGCCGTTTCCTGGCTCGTGCTGGTCGCGATGGGCATCAGCGTCGTCGAAGTCTTTATGCGCTACGGTTTCAACAACCCCACCTCCTGGGTACATGAAACCGTCGTGTTTCTGATCGCTGTTATCTTTGTACTGGGCGGCCCAGCGGCCATGGCGCGCAATAGCCATATCCGCGTCAAGGTGCTTTACGACAGCGCCGGGCCTAGGTTGAAATGCTGGATGGATCGTTTCAACGACCTGCTCACCCTGATTTTCTGCCTGACGATGAGCTATGCCGCCTTTCATATGTTCTGGGGAGCTTCGCATAACCCGCTCGGTGAGTGGTCGCTGGAGCGCTCCGGCACCTCTTGGAATCCGCCCTTTCCCGCTATGGTCAAGGGCATGATTCTGTTTGCTCTGGTGTTGATGACGCTACAGGCCTGCCTGCATCTGTGGGAATCGATTAAAGCGAAACCCGCTGCCAACATCGAGGAGGCGCGCTGATGGATATTTCAACCGCAACGATCCTCATGGTCGGGGCCATTTTCGCGCTACTGGTCACCGGTCTGCCGCTGGCGTTTATCACCGGCTTGGTAGCGATGGCGTTCACCTTCGGCTGGTTCGGCGAAGCGGCGCTGCCCCTGGTCACCAGCCGCGTTTATGGGTTTATCACCGAGTATTCGCTGGTGGCGGTGCCCATGTTCGTGTTGATGGCATCACTGCTGGATCGCTCCGGAATCGCCAAAGACCTGTTCAACGCCATGCGCGTCTTCGCCGGTCGCCTGCCAGGTGGCGTGGCGGTGCAGACCATCGTGGTAGCGTTCTTCCTGGCCGCTCTTTCGGGCATTATCGGTGGTGAGATCGTGCTGCTTGGGATTCTGGCGCTGCCCCAAATGCTCCGCCTGGGCTACGACAAACACCTCTCTATTGGGGTGGTGTGTGCCGGGGGCGCCCTGGGCACCATGATGCCGCCCTCAATCGTGCTGATTATCTACGGTCTGATCGCCAGCGTATCGATTGCTGACCTGTTCGCCGCAGCCGTGACGCCAGCGGTGATTTTGATGGGTTGCTACATTGCCTATGTGCTGGTGCGCTGCCTGAGAAATCCCGCACTGGGACCACCGTTAGATAGAGATACCCAGGATAACCCTTTCGCCACTAAGCTGGACGCGGTTAAGGCCATTCTGTTACCAGGGCTGATCGCTTTTTTAGTGCTGGGCACTATCTACGGTGGTATCGCTTCGGTCACCGAAGCCGCGGCCATGGGTGTTTTCGGTGTACTGCTCGCCACTATTGTTCGCGGCGAATTCACCCCGGGTATGCTGCACCATAGCCTTGGGCAGACCATGAATACCTGCGGCATGATCATCTGGATCGGCATCGGCGCCGCCGCCCTGGTGGGCGTCTATAATTTAATGGGCGGCAACCGTTTTGTTTCGAGCTTGATCCTGGGACTCGATGTAGCGCCCATTGTGATCATTCTGGTGATGATGGCGATTATGCTCGTGCTGGGGCTATTCCTAGACTGGATCGGGATCGCCATGCTGGCTCTGCCGATCTTTCTGCCTATCGTTATTCAGCTCGGTTTCGATCCGATCTGGTTCGGCATTCTATTCGCCGTGAATATGCAGGTATCGTTTCTGTCGCCACCCTTTGGGCCCGCCGCCTTCTACCTTAAAAGCGTGGCACCGCCGGATATCAGCCTCAAGGATATTTACCTGTCCGTACTGCCCTTTATGGCCATTCAGCTGTGCGTACTCGCGGCGCTATTGATGTGGCCGCAACTGGCCATTTGGCCACTATGATGACCGCTACACTATTGACTGACTCTGCATAAGGAGACCGCCATGCGACTGATTCAGTGTGACCATCAGGGCCAGGTTCGTGCCGCCCTGGTCGAAAGCGAAGAGCAGGTCAGACTGCTCGACTGCGACACTTACACCCTGGCCAATCGGGCCATTGCCGCCGGCAAGCCACTTAGCGACATGCTGACGGAAGCATTGACCGACACACGCCTGGATTATCAAGCGCTGGTCGACAATAAGCGGCTGCTACCCCCGCTGACGCATACCGACCCGGCCCACTGCCTGGTCACCGGCACCGGCCTTACCCACCTGGGCAGTGCCGACACCCGCTCGGCGATGCACGCCTCTTCTCAAAAACAGGCCCAAGCTGCTGAAGAGGATATGACCGACTCCATGCGCATGTTCAAGCTGGGTGTGGAGGGCGGCAAACCCGATACAGGCCAGTTAGGTGCGCAGCCGGAGTGGTTCTACAAGGGCGATGGCCAGTGCGTGGTGGCGCCAGAAGCAGAGATTCCATCCCCCGCCTTCGCCGAAGATGCAGGCGAGGAACCTGAGTTGGCGGGCCTCTATGTGATTGGTGATGACGGCCAGCCCTGGCGGGTCGGCTACGCCCTCGGCAACGAATTTTCTGATCACGTGACCGAGCGCTTCAACTATTTGTGGTTAGCTCACTCCAAGCTACGCGCCTGCAGCTTTGGTCCCGAACTGTTGATCGGCGAACTGCCTGCTCATCTGGAAGGCACCAGCGCTATTCATCGCAGTGGTGAAACAGTGTGGGAGAAACCCTTTCTCACCGGCGAGGCCAACATGGCCCATAGCCTGGCCAACCTGGAGTATCACCACTTTAAATACCCGGGCTTCCGCCGCCCCGGCGATGTGCATGTGCACTTTTTCGGTACCGCGACACTGAGCTTCGCCGACGGCATCAAGGTGCGCGAGGGCGATCGCTTTGAGATCAAAATCAATCAGTTTGGTCGCGCCCTGCGCAACCCACTACGGGTGGAAGCAGACGCACCGACCATCAGCGTAAAGTCGCTTTAACGTACTCTAACCACCCCAGCAGGAGGAAGTATGACTCTGGAAGGTAAACTACTGATCGGTCAGCAGGCCATCAGCGGCCAACAGGCTGACATTCATGCGGTAAACCCCGCCACCGGCGAAACACTGGCGCCCGCCTACCCCGGCGGCAGTAAGACCGAGGTCGAACAGGCCTGCGCATTAGCCGAGGCGGCTTTCGATAGCTATCGCGAGACCACCTTAGAGGCGCGGGCCAGCTTTCTTGAAACCATTGCCGTCGAGATCGAAGGGATCGGCGATGAACTGATCGAGCGTGCCATGGCCGAAACCGGCCTTCCCCGCCCGCGTTTAGAGGGCGAACGTGGGCGTACCTGTGGCCAGTTGCGGCTCTTCGCCTCGGTAGTGCGTGCAGGTGAATGGCTGGATGTACGTATCGATCCGGCCATGCCCGATCGTGAGCCGCTTCCCCGCGCAGACCTGCGTCAGCGCCATATCGGCCTGGGCCCGGTGGCAGTGTTTGGCGCCAGCAACTTCCCGCTCGCCTTTAGCGTTGCCGGTGGCGATACCGCCTCCGCGCTGGCCGCCGGCTGCCCGGTAGTGGTCAAGGGCCACTCTGCCCACCCCGGCACCTCCGAGCTGGTAGGCCGCGCCATTCAACGCGCGGTTGCCAAGTGCGAACTCCCCGAGGGCGTTTTCTCGCTGCTGTTTGGCTCGGGCCGCGAAATCGGTCAGGCGCTGGTTGCCGACCCTCGAATCCAGGCAGTGGGCTTTACCGGTTCACGCAGCGGCGGCACGGCGCTCATGGCCACCGCCCAGGCGCGGCCGCAGCCGATCCCGGTCTACGCCGAGATGAGCTCCATTAACCCGGTGTTTCTACTTCCGGAAGCCCTCAAGGCACGCGGTAAAGCGATTGCTGAGGGGTTTGTCGGCTCACTCAACATGGGTGCCGGGCAGTTCTGCACCAACCCTGGGTTGGTCATTGCGGTTCAGGGCCCTGAACTGGACGCCTTTGTTGCGGCGGCCGGGGAAGCGGTTAAGGGCAGTGCTGCCCAGACCATGCTGACGCCGGGTATCCATGATGCCTACCAACAGGGCGTAGGCCGACTCGCCAGCCACGGCAAGGTGACCGAGGTGGCACGCGGCCAGGCAGGTGAGACAGCTCACCCCAGCCAGGCCGGACTGTTCGTTACCCAAGCCGAGGCGTTTCTGAGTGACCCCGCGTTACAGGAAGAGGTGTTCGGTTCGACGTCATTGGTGATCGCCTGTGCTGACACCCAGGAAGTGGCCCGTGTTGCGGCTCAGTTGGAAGGTCAGCTCACCATTACACTGCAGATGGATGACGGTGACTTGGCGGCTGCCAAACAACTGCTGCCGACGCTGGAGCGCAAGGCCGGACGTATCCTGGCCAACGGCTGGCCGACGGGTGTAGAAGTGTGCCACGCCATGGTGCATGGCGGCCCTTATCCTGCCACCTCGGATTCACGCACGACCTCAGTAGGTAGCGCAGCGATTTTCCGCTTCCTGCGCCCAGTGTGCTATCAGGCACTGCCGGAAGGGCTACTGCCCGACGCTATTCGTGATGGCAATCCTGCAGGAGTATCGCGTCTGGTCGATGGCAAGCGTGAATAATGTAATAAAGCCAGCGATGGCTTCACGATAGCCTTATAAAACAAACTTACGAACTAGCGCAGCGAGGCCATATTTGCCTCTCTGCGCTTATTTCATAGTAACTGACAGACTATCCTGATTTATGCTGCTGATAGCGATAAGCTTTGATCAAAAGCGGTGAGCACCATAGTAGAATCACCGCAATGCCAAGCCCCGCACTGATTGGTCTTGCAAAGAAGCTCGTTAAGTCACCACCGGTACGCAACATTGCGCTCATGAAATTATTTTCAACAACGGAACCCAACACTAACCCAAGAATGGCTGGCGCCATTGGAAAGTCATTCACCGCCAATACATAAGCCACTAGCCCTACAATAAGCATTAACCAAATATCCACAACGCTATTATTGATAGCGAAAGCCCCCACAATGCAAAAGCATAATATTATGGGCATGAGTACCCGGCTGGGTGTTAGAATGAAAAACTTTGAAAGTCGGATAGCCATATAGCCAATAGGCAGCATCATCAAGTTAGCTAAAATAAACACCATAAACAGCGCATAGATCAACCCACTCCCATCCATAAAAATAGTGGGCCCAGGATTCATCCCTTTCATATATAAAACGCCAATTACGATGGCCGTAATAGAGTCACCAGGAATCCCAAAGACTAAAGCGGGCACCCATGCACCACTGATACCGGAATTATTAGCGGAGCTTGCATCCATGATGCCTTCTATATTACCGGTGCCATATTTGGCACTCTCTTTTGACCTACCCTTTCCCACACCATACGAGATCCAGGCCGCAATATCTGCACCCGCGCCCGGCAGTGCACCAATCAACGTGCCGATTGAGCTACCACGTATCATGTTACGCCAGTAACGTTTAATATGCCCAGGTACATTGTGGAAGACACTATCGTTATCGACGATACTGATTGTTTTCTTCTCAGATTTTGAAGCGTAATAGCTCATCAGTTCATTTAGAGCAAACATACCAATCATAACGGGTATAAAGTTAATACCGGCCATAAGGTCGGGCACTCCAAATGTAAAACGTGGAGCACCACTCATCATATCAAGCCCTACGGTTGAAAGCAGAATGCCAAAAAGAAGTGAGAGAAATGCTTTTGTTCTAGAACCAACTGAAATAAAAATTGAACAGCTTAACCCAAGTACCGCAAGCCAAAAGTACTCAAATGCACTGAACTGCAGCGCTACCTCAGCAAGGGATTGAGCTACAACAATTAAAACGATGGTGCCAAAAATACCGCCAAAAACAGAACATACTAAATTAATACCTAAGGCCTCTCTTGCCCTACCTTTTTTCGCTAATGCGTAGGACTCCCCTACATAAGCAGCCGATGCAGGCGTGCCCGGTATATTTAGATAGGTGCCCGGGATATCACCCGCAAAGATCGCCATCGCCGATGTCGTTACAATGGCAGCAATAGCCGGGATGGTATCCATGTAGAAAGTCAAAGGTACTAATAGTGCTACTGCCATTGTCGCAGTAAGGCCGGGGACTGCACCTACAAATATACCAAACAGTGACGCCGCTAAAATAACCAGCAAGGTTTCAAAGTTTAAAACCAGCCCAACCCCATTCATTAAGATATCCATGGCAGGCTACCCCCTAATAGAAGACCTTGCGGCAATGGAACGAGCAAGTAGCGCGAGAAGATAAAATAAATAGCTGACGACACTACTAGAGACGTTGCCAATGCTATGTAGGGTGATGTTTTTCTTAATAACATTAGCAAAAGCATAATGATCATTATCGTCAACATTGCACCAAGGTAGTCGCTTGCCAGGATATAAAAGACAATCGATATTGGTGGCAACAACATTGCCCAATTCGTTTTCTCAGGCAGTGAGCCAGCGAGGGATGGACTACCGTGTGCTTCTTGCGCGACAGCTTTTTTTCTAAGCCATAATGCATTTAAGGCAAGTACAGCCCCACCGAGGCAAAATCCCCCCCCTATGAGGGAGGGGAAAAGCGAAGGTCCATACTGAAGGCTTGGTAGAGTAGGAAACTGCTGGGCAGTAATGATCGTAACAATCCCAGCAATAACGAACCCTATTCCGGCGAAAAAATCCCGCATTGTCATTCCTCAGTTAGCTAAGCCAACTTGTTCAACAATTTCACCGAATACGCTATCCATATCTTCCATGAGTTGGCCAAACTCTTCCGCGTTACGCCACTCGGTACCAAAACCTTGCTGACTCATAAACCCTTGATAAGTATCACTGTTGTAAGCAGCCTCTAGTGCTGATTCAAGTGTTGCTACTACTTCTGGATCCATGCCTTTAGGCCCTGCAATTCCACGCCACTCGCCCACTTGATAGCTACTACCGATTAACTCATTAGTGGTGGGAACATCAGGGAAGCTGGGTATACGCTCTGGAGACATTACCGCAAAGCTCTTCACGCGACCGGCCTCAATCATTGAGCGGGCTTCGGGTACCGAGCTTGGTACAATATCAATCCCTCCAGACACCAGCTCAGTCATCGCTGGTGCTGCTCCTTCACTAGGAATCCAAATCACTTGGTCGGCGGGAATACCTTGATCCATCAAAAAGCCAGCAAAGGCTAGATGCCACACACCGCCTTGGCCAGTACCCGAAGCAGTAAACGTGCCTTTAGGCTCAGAGCGTATCGCTTCAAGGAGCTCTTCAAGGGTTTCATAAGGAGAGTCGGCTGCTACCTGTATGCCTGGAAAGTCATAGTTGATTTGAGCAATGGGCGTAAAGTCTTCATACGTAAGGTTCGTTAAACCCAACCAATGCATCATGTTAACTTCGCCAGTAGCCAAGCCAATCGTATAACCATCTGGCTCAGCATTTATCATGGCGGTATGACCAACAACGCCACTGCCCCCGGTTCGGTTAACAACATTAACGTTTTGGCCCAGTTCTTCTTCCAGAGCACGAGCGATAGTTCGCGCCGTCGCATCAGTGCCACCACCAGCAGCCCAAGGCACAATCAACGTGAGGGGGCGCTCGGGGTAATCCGCAAGGGCAGAGCCAGACGCTGTCATAACAGCTGCTGCTATACTTGAAGCAAAAATAGCTTTAAGGGAATGGTTTGTAATTATCATATTCATTTTCCTTTAGTAATGTATTGCTTACAATTAATTATCATTTTTGGAACTGTATGCCTTATTACTTTACCTTTTTCTTGCCAAAGACCTCCTTCACGGACTATTAAGTGGATAAAACTTTATTTATCAGAAAACTTCTTTGAGCATGTCATAAAAGTCTTCCTTAGAGGGCACACGCGGATTGGTCGCCGTGGAATGGTCTTCCAATGCCCACTGAGCTAGTCGATCCAAGTGCTCTTCCATGACGCCCATTTCGCTCAAGCTAGCAGGCATCCCCAATTTCACATTGAGCTTTTCAAATGCTTCAGCTAAATCGTCGTTAGGATTGAGACCCATCGCGTCTTTGAGGCAAGCATATTTTTCCTCACAGCCGGGGTGGTTAAACCTTAGAACAGTCGGCAACAACACAGCATTGAGCGTACCGTGGTGAAGT
Organism: Vreelandella sedimenti; assembly: GCF_013416325.1. Lineage (GTDB taxonomy): Bacteria > Pseudomonadota > Gammaproteobacteria > Pseudomonadales > Halomonadaceae > Vreelandella > Vreelandella sedimenti. The sequence continues at coordinate 436,856 of NZ_JACCGK010000001.1, read as the reverse complement.
TTTAGTTCGTGCAGACCGCCTAGCGCATGGGATAAGGAGTGCACTGCACCCAGCCCCTTCTGAAAAGCCATAGCGCCTTCAAGGGCTGCCATCATCATTTCATTTCTAGCCGTTAAGTTTTCGCCGTTTTCAACTGCCTCTACTAGATATTTGCTAGCGCGCGTCAGCCCATCCAAAGCAATCGCGTCAGCCGGAGGATTCACCTTGGGGCTTAAAAAGGTTTCAACGCAGTGAGCAATCGCATCCATACCCGTGGCGGCGGTCAAAAAAGGTGGTAGACCTAGCGTCAAACGCGGGTCACAAATAGCGACCGAAGGAATGAGATAAGGAGAAAGAAAGCCAAGTTTGCGATTGTCTTTCATGGTAATCAATGAGGCTCTTCCCACCTCACTACCGGTTCCCGCCGTTGTCGGTATTGCTATTAATGGCAGCACATCGGCTTTAATTTTTGTTACACCTCCTTCAATCGCAGCGTATTGGCGTAACGGGCCAGGATGATTAAAAAGTAAGGCGACCGCTTTAGCTAAATCAATGCTGGAACCACCGCCAACGGCAATAATGCCATCACATTTGCTTGCACGCAGGTAAGTAAGCGCTTGCTCTACCGCGACTTCCGTAGGGTTGGATGGCGTATCATCGAAAACAAATGCGCTATCATCAAGCTGAGCAGACTCAATAACGTGTGTGATAAGAGGGGTAGCACTGAGCCCCTTATCAGTCACAAACAATGGTCGCTTTATCTTCAGCAATTGCAGCTCATTGGCTAATTCCGTAATAGCACTATCACCGAACTGAATTTTTGTTAAATAATTGATTATGTGGGGCATTGTCACTTCTCATTATTGTTTGGCTCGTGAACCCAGTAATCGTCTTAGCAAAGGTGTCATACAGTATGACTGCGTGACAACAGTTTAGTAATGTATTTTGCAGCTGCCAAGGCCTTTACAAAAAACGCCTAGCAAAACTGTGAACGGTGGCTCAAAGATGAGCATGTTCACGCTGCCCATCCACCAAGCGGATTACCTTCAGGGGATTGCTGTCCTTCAGCGCCTCCGGCAGCAAGGCCATGGGGAGATCTTGGTAACACACAGGCCGTAAGAAGCGGTGGATGGCCGCGCGGTATCCAAATCTACATCATCCATCTGCAGCGTAATGTTGAGCTGACCTTCCAACTGAGCAGTAATCGGCAATTAGCGTTGTGGGCCGTGTGTATGAAAGCAATCTAGACCAGATGACTATTGCGCTCAATGATCATTATATAGAACAATAGTCTAATCGACGTACGCGGCCGGCTTGCTAGAGTGCATCCACAATGATCGCTTTTAAGCTTGCGCCTGGCCCTTGCAGCAAAAGCCCAATAATCAGCTTGAGGTAAACGATGAATCTCATTAATTCCCCGTCAGTTATTATTCATCTCAATCCGCGGGATAACGTAGGTGTTGCCTCAAAAGCAGTTCCAAAAGATATACCCATTGATAAAAAGGGCACGCTTGCTCAAGAAAATATTGATGCGGGACATAAAGTTGCGCTCACGCATATCAAAAATGGCGAGACCGTTTTTAAATATGGCCAACTGATTGGGCTGGCTGCGCGGGATATTGATCCTGGTGAGCATGTGCACACCCACAACCTCACCATGATTGAACTCAGTTCTTCATTGGAAGATTTTCAGCCCCATCAAAAAACCGTCACCGTTAGCCATTCACGAACGTTTCAGGGCTACCAACGGGCTGATGGTAGCGTGGGAACGCGTAACTATATTGGTATTCTCTCTACCGTGAACTGTTCTGCCACGGTGGCTAAAGCCGCTGCGGACGTGCTCAATCAGTCTGGGGAATTAAGCCAAATGGGGTTCGATGGTGTAGTGGCCATTACCCATGGTTCTGGTTGCGCCATGAATACTGACTCAGAAGGTTTTGCCTTTCTTGAGCGTGTTATCGCGGGGTATGCCCAGCACCCCAACTTTGCCTTTGTACTCATCATTGGCCTGGGTTGTGAGACCAACCAGGTAAAAACATTAGTCAAAAGAAAGGGGTTGGAAGATGCCTCGCGGCTGGCTTACTTTAATATTCAAGACGCGGGAGGGACACGCACTAGCATCAAAACGGCCTGTGATCACATCATGCAAATGGCCACCCAACACGGCCAACAACAACGCACGCCCGCCTCTCTTGAACATTTAGTGGTTGCATTGCAGTGTGGCGGGTCAGACGGCTACTCAGGTATTACCGCGAACCCAGCTTTGGGCCATGCCGCCGATCTTATCGTGCAACATGGTGGCAGCGTTATACTCGCCGAAACCCCCGAAATCTATGGCGCTGAAAACCTCCTGATAGACCGCTCCATCAATGAGAACGTCGCCCAGAAACTACTCGATCGGATTACCTGGTGGAAACATTACACCGAGATAAATGGCGCTGAGCTAAACAACAACCCTTCCCCAGGCAATAAAGCGGGTGGGCTATCAACTATCCTAGAGAAATCATTGGGCGCGGTAGCTAAAGGCGGAACGTCGAGCCTTAACGACGTGCTGCTGTATGCTGAGAAAATGACCACGCGCGGTTTTAACTTTATGGATAGCCCTGGCTATGACCCGATTTCGGTCACGGGACAAATAGCCTCCGGTTCTAACGTAGTCTGCTTTACCACTGGACGAGGTTCAGTCTCAGGCTTCAAACCCGCCCCCTGCCTTAAGCTCGCAACGAATACCTCCATGTATGAGAAAATGCATGAAGACATGGATATAAACTGTGGCGTTATTGTTGATGGCACCGACAGTGTAGAGAGTGTTGGAGAGCAGATTTTTGAGCGCATTATTGCCATCGCTTCGGGCGATATGAGCGCCAGCGAATCACTGGGTTACGGTAATAATGAATTCGTTCCCTGGCTGGTAGGTGCCGTCACCTAAACACCCATTAAAGAGCAATTAACTGACTATGACACAAACGCTGCGCGACCAGCTCTACACGGCTCTTAAGCAGAGTATTGTTGGGAAACGTCTTGAACCCGGTTTAGTACTGCTTGAGGGAAATATAGCGGAGCTGTTTGGTATTAGCCGCTCGCCCGTTCGGCAAACATTAAGCCGGTTGCACGAAGAGCAGTATATCTGCCGTTTTGAGGGGCGCGGCTATTTAGTAGGCGCATCGCCAGGTGAGGTAGTGCGGCGTGCGCTCAGTGAGCATGATTTCAAACAACTTGGCCATGCCCCAAAAGTAGACCGTATCGTTTCTTGGCGGGCGCATATCGACAGCGTTGAACATGACATCGTTTTATGTTCGATTAAGGGTGCGTTTGAACTCAATGAGCTGCAGCTTTCCAAAACGCTCAATGTCAGCCGCACGGTCACTCACCAAATCTTGCTCTATTTACAGTCTATCGGTTTAGTCGAAAAGATTAAATATAACAGCTGGAGCGTGGTGCCTCTGAATGATCAGCGGTTACATAATCTTTATGAAGCACGTCGCCAATTAGAGCCTTATATGATTGCGCGAGCCACACAACATATGCCAGAAAGTGCCATTAAAGGCTATATCACCAAACTCAAACACGCTGCTGAGAGCTATCCTGATATAAAGGGGGAGCTACTAGATGAGTTAGAAAACGACCTCCATCATGCTGCCGTTAGTTTAGGTGATAACCAGGAGGTCATGAATATGCTCCGGCGCACGCATCCTATCTTATTAGTCAGTAAACACCTGCTTGGACGAGTACTAAAGCTTCCCGATCAAGACCCTTTCTTCGATGAACATTTATGGATATTTGAAAAAATGCGCCTGCAACAACCTGCGCAAGCAGGCGAAGCCTTGGCAACCCATTTAGAGCGTTCAGAATCCAAGGTGCTCGACCGGCTAATTAACTTCCGAGAATCAGGTGATATCGATATACCGCTTTACCTACGCTAATAATCAAATAACGAACGTGGATGCCCCATCTCTCCAATTGAAGCAATGTATCGACCTGCTAAACAAGGATTACGGGAAGCCTTGACGGGCTCATCTAGATAGAGGAACTAATAATGACAACGTCACGTACTATCGGATTTATTGGCACGGGCATTATGGGTGCGCCGATGGCAGCACGCTTGGCACATGCAGGACACCAAGTGCTTGTCTGGAATAGAACAAAAAGCAAAGCCAACCGTTTAGAGTCGGTGGGTGCCGCCATCGTAGAAAAGCCCGAAGAGGCCGTTGCCGAAAGCGATGTCGTTATCGTTATGCTTAGCTCTGGGCCTGTGTGTGATGAAATGCTGCTGGGCCCTAACGGCCTACTCAATGCCATGCAGCATGACGCCACACTTATTGTCATGAGTTCAATACCTGTCGAAACCGCTCGCCGTCAAGCAGAAGAAGCCGCCAAGAGCCAGATTAATTACTTTGATGCGCCGGTTTCTGGCGGTGAGCGGGGAGCGATCGACGGCACACTGGCCATTATGGTGGGCGGAGATGCCGTAAGTTTTAAAGCAGTAGAACCCATACTCTTATCTCTCGGCAGGCCCGTTTATGTTGGCCCTGCAGGTAGCGGGGAACTTGCTAAGCTCGCCAATCAAATGATTGTGGCCAACACCATTGCTACCGTGGCAGAAGCCATACTATTGGCAGAACAGGGCGGGGCAAGCCCCGAGCGAATGCTCAGTGCGCTTGAAGGTGGGTTTGCTGACTCGACCATTTTGCGTATACACGGTCAGCGTATGATTCAAGAAAACTTTACCCCGGGTGGGCCAGCGAAATGGCAATTGAAAGATACTCAGACCGCGATGGCTTTTGCCGACACGCTACATCTTAAGCTACCGGTTTCGTCATTGGTCAACACACTTTTTGAAGAGCTCGTCGATCAAGGGGATGGCGAGTTAGACCATAGCGCCTTAATCAATCAACTCAGACGGCGCAATGATTAAGAGAGCCTGACAACAACAAATTTAGGAGAATAAATACAATGAACCACCATTACGACGTTCAGGAAATTACGCAATTCAGCACCGCTTTACTTGTGGCAGCCGGGCTCGATGAAGAAAAGGCTCAAGCAGTTGCCGAGATACTCGTCGAAGGCGATTTGATGGGACACACGACTCACGGGCTTCAGCTACTATCCCCTTACCTTGGCGAGATTCAGTCTGGCCGGATGCCTGTGTCAGGTGAGTATGAGGTAATCTCCAAACGCGCTGCCGTGCAGACATGGGATGGTCATTATCTTCCCGGCCCCTGGTTGATCATTAAAGCAATGGAAACCGCCGAATTGATGGCCCGCTCCTGCGGCACAGGGACGGTCGTGATTCGATGCTCAAATCATATCGCCTGCTTGGCGGCCTATCTGAAACGTGCCACTGATCAAGACCTAGTGGTGGTGATCGAGTCATCCGATCCTGCGACTAAGTCGGTTGCCCCATATGGCGGTTTGCAAGCGACACACACCCCTAACCCTATCGCTGTGGGCTACCCGACAGCTTCAGGCCCGGTTCTGTTAGATGTCAGCACATCCATTACCACTAATGGCATGGTCGGCCGACTTCACAAACAAAACAGCCAACTGCCGTACCCGTGGCTTAAGGATCACCAGGGCAATGCGACCGATCAACCTACCGTGCTGTTCGATGAGCCTAAGGGGAGCATCATGCCAATTGGTGGTCTTGACCATGGCCACAAGGGATATGCGCTGGGGCTAATGGTGGAAGCCTTAACGTCTGGGCTCGCTGGATTTGGCCGTGTGCAGGCGCCTTCACAATGGGGTGCCTCGGTCATGGTGCAGGTCATGGATCCCGAAGCCTTTGGTGGGCTCGATGCCTTCAAACGCGAAACCGGCGCTTTGGTGGATGCTTGCCGTAACAATCCTGTTGAGGAAGGTAGCCCTCCAGTACGAATTCCTGGCGAGCGTGGGCTTGCCCTCCATAAGCGTTATGCGCAGGAGGGCGTGCCTCTTCCAGACGGTGTTCCCGAAGCTCTAGCCGATTGGTCGGAACGTCTGGGGGTTACTTTCCCTCAGGCGCTGCAGTAACAGCCGCTCATGCGTAAGTCTAGTGGGCGATATTTCAGGTGTGGTGAACCAACTCATCAGAGGCGACTATGAAACATGAACGCATCGGATTCATTGGGCTTGGCTTAATGGGCAAGGAAATGGCCAGACATATCGTACGTAACGATTATCCGCTAACGCTGATGGCCCATAGGAATCGATCCCCCCTTGAAGCGCTATGCAAGGAAGGCGCGACGGAAGTTAGCACTCCCGCAGAGATCGCAAGAAATAGCGATATTGTTTTTATCTGCGTGAAGACATCCGAACAGGTTAGCGAAATCGTCAGCGGGGCTGACGGTTTAATGGTGGGAAGCCATGAAGGGCTTATTATTGTCGACTGCTCTACGGCTCATCCCGAATCAACTGAGCGCCTTGCGAAAACCGTAGAACATCAAGGGGTGATACTCGTTGACGCGCCTTTAGCACGTACACCTCGTGAAGCCAGAGATGGACGGCTAAATGTCATGGTGGGTGGCGATGCCTCCACAGTGGCGCGCATTACGCCTGTCATGGAAAGTTTCGCGGAAAACATCTTTCATGTGGGTAAGGTTGGTTCAGCGCATAAACTGAAACTGATTAATAATTTTCTCTCGTTAGGGGCTGCTGCTCTAGTCAGTGAGGCGGCCACTATGGCGGCTGGCATGGACGTTTCACAAGACAAACTCCTGGAAATTTGCTCACAAGGGGGAGCCAACAGCGCGATGCTCGCTCCCGTTATGGAGTGGGTACTGCAGAAGGAGTGCACGAAGTTACAGTTCAGTCTTGGTAATGCTGAAAAAGATATGCGCTACCTGACTGAAACGTTAAACGCCTATCAGCTAGCCCCCCATATGCTGCCACCGCTTTGCGAGTTTCTTACGTTAGCTCGATACGACGTGGGGGAAGATAGCTTCGTTCCCCAAGCGTACGACAGCTGTATAAAACGAAATAAGATCGTATCCGATTGAGGCCACTAAGATAGCTTCTTGGCTACCTCATATTTTCATATAAAGCCTTCACTCGATAAACGCTTCGGTAGCCTCACGGTGACCGTATAGAAACGCATCGGCGACCTGGCGCAGCGGGGCCACATCCACCTCGCTGCGCCCGCTTGCGACCAGCTCGGCAAAGCGCGCGTAAAGGCCTTGATATTCGCGCTCCTCCTCTTCAATGATCAGCTCATTGTCGATGGCCAATCGACAGCCGCCCTGAGTGAGACTTAGACGGCTGCCATCACTGTCGATATGCATATCCCACGTTGGCGGGCCGCTTTGTAAGAAGTCGAAATCAGCTTCGATCACCGCGCCTTCTGGGTCTGTAAAGGATAGCTTTGCCGCAATCGGAGTTTGCGCATTGCTCGGCACCAGCAGCCGCGCCCGTTGCAGGAAAAACGGTTGAGGCAAGATGGCGGTCGCAATCGACAGTGCATTAATACCGGGGTCGAAAACACCCATGCCACCGGGCTGCCAGATCCACGCCTGGCCTGGATGCCATACCCGCACGTCCTCTTTCCATTCAATCTCCACCCGCTGAACCTGGCGATCGGCTAACCACTGCTGGGCCTGAGCCACTCCGGGGGCAAACCGCGAGTGCCAGGCGGCAAATAGGCTAACGCCCTGCTTCTGAGCGCAGGCAATCAAGTCCTCCACTTCGCTTAACGTCGCCCCTGGCGGCTTCTCAAGCAGCACGTGCTTGCCACGCATCAGCGCTGCCCGCGCCTGGGAGTAGCGCAGGTGCGTCGGCGTGCAAATTGAGACGGCGGTAATTTCAGGGTGGGCTTCGAGCATCGCTTCCAGGTGTTGATAGGCGGGTAGTTCCGGCAGCGAGGCGTGGGGATCCGCCGTGGCGACAAGATGGCAGTTTGGGGTGGCGGCTATGGCAGGAAGATGCTGGTCTCGGACAATTTTACCCACGCCCACTAGGCCGAGATTAAAGCCAGAGTTGAAGTCAGACATACGCTTGCCTTTGTTTTTAACCATTGAAAATGGGTTCAGGAGGTGGTGTGGGGCAGCTCAACGCTGCGCCCTAATGAACTGACGCTGTGTTCAAGCCCCAACGCTGCGGCGGTGCCCGCCAACACCGCTTGGGATGCTAAAAACGCCTCCCGAGGGCGGCGCAGACGAATGCTCTCCATCAACTGACGGTGGCGCTCCAGGCTTTCTTCAGGATCTGGAGCGTTCTCGTTGGACATGGAGATCAGCATATAGATGGAGGGGCGCAGGATATGCGATAGCTGCGCCCAAACAATATTGTGGGTCGCCTTGAAAATCGCCTCGTGAAAAGCGACATCACACTCGCTGTGCAGCCGCCGCTCCTCTTCGCAGGTTGCATTACGCAGATTCTGCCCCAGGCCTTCAAACGCCTCTTCGATTGCAACCAGATCCCGCGCCTTGGCGCGCTTGGCGGCAGTCATCGCCACATAGGGTTCAACGTCTAATCGAAAGGCAAGAATTTCACGTTGAATATCCGGGTTGGGTGCGGCGTAGCGGGTTAACCAGTCGGTCACCTGGGCATCGAGAATATGCCACTCTGAGTACTCACGTACTTTGGAACCATGGCCGGAGATACGCTCGATAATTCCGGCATCAACCAGTTGGCGCAGATCGCTGCGCACCGCTGAGCGGTTAATCGCAAAGCGTTCGCATAGATCCATTTCCCGGGGCACCAGGTCACCAGGGTGATAGCGACCACCGAAGATCTCCTCGGCGAGATGTTCGGCGATACTGGGACGAACGGCTGACTTACTGAGAGATGACGTCACTGCGATAAGACCCTATTTCGATTCCTGCCAATCATAACGTACTTGACCGGTCCACTGTTACCGGTGGCGAAGGTTCGAGACCTGCCCGCATCCTCAGCTCTAACCGCCGTTCATAGAGGCCCTTAGCACTCAATGTGCCCAGCACCAGAACGCCGCCGACCATGGCCATCGGCGCTGGCTGTTCGGCCAAAATCCACCAGGCCAACAGCGTGCCTATCACCACTTCCAGCAACAACAATAGGCCCACTTCAGCCGAAGGCAGATAGAGCGGCCCACGCTGCAGCAGCGTGACCCCGCACGGCACAATGATCAGGCAGAGTAGAATCACCACGGCAAGCTGGTTAGCGGCAGGCAGGGTCGGCTCACTCCCTGCCAGCCAAAACAGCCCCGCGATGCTGCCGACAATAATGCCGTTAAACACCAGCATCGGGCTCATATCCACCCCCGGACGGGTACGACAGAGGGTAAAGTTAATCGCCAGGGTTGTCGCCGCCATCAAGGCGAAAGCGTTGCCAACCCAGGAACCTGCACCCGCGTCATCCAGGGCGATCATCGCGATACCCAGCATACAAATAAAAATCGCCAGCCAAGTGCGCCTGGGCAGACGTTCCTTGAGGATGAACCAAGAAAGCACGGCAGCGATTAACGGCGAACTGGCCAATATCATCAACACGTTGCCCGCTTTGGTGTACTGATTACCCAGCACAAAGCCACAGGTGGTCAGGCTGAACAGCAGCGCTACGGCAATGCCCGTCCAGCCGCAGCGCCGATAAGCCGCCAGAGTGCCACGGCCATAGCGCAGTAGGGCGATCAGCAAAAAACCCAGCCCAGACAGAAAGCCGCGCCACATTAGTATCTCTGCATCGGGCAGGTCGGCTACCTTGATCAGCAAGGCATCCGGCGCCATGATCATGGCGCCACCACCGGTCAATAGCAGGCCCTGCTGGCGAAGCGAAAAGGTACTCCAACGACTCATGTGTGGTAACGATTCCTTTAGTGATTATCCCTGGGCGGATGCTGGCGGGCCACATCGCGATACTTAGTCGCTGGCTCCAACGTCATACCGCGATCCAGCGGTTCGACCATACTACGCTGGATCTCTTGCCAGGGGGTCTGATGGCCTGGGTAACGGTAGCCGCCTTGCTGAGCTAAGCGCTCGCGGCGCGCCTCCAACTCACTCGCCTCAATCAGCAATTGTACCTCACCGCGCTTAAGATCGACCCGCAGCCGGTCGCCGCTTTCCAGCAGTGCCAAGCCGCCACCCGTGGCCGCTTCTGGGGAGGCATTAAGAATCGACGGCGAGCCGGAAGTGCCCGACTGGCGGCCGTCGCCCAAGCAGGGCAGTGATTCGATGCCCTGTTTGATCAGCGCCTCCGGGGGCTGCATATTAACCACTTCGGCACCACCAGGATGCCCTACCGGCCCTGCACCGCGCATTACCAGAATAGTGCGTGCATCAATGTTCAGCGCTGGGTCATCAATACGGGCGTGGTAATCCTCGGAGCCATCGAATACCACCACCTTGCCTTCAAAGGCTTCCGGGTCGCTGGGGTCATTCAGAAAGCGCTCGCGGAAATCCCGTGAGATCACGCTGGTTTTCATCAGCGCCGAATCAAAAAGATTGCCCTTGAGATTGAGGAAGCCCGCATGATCCACCAATGGATCGTTATAGCGACAAATCACGTCAATGTCTTGAGTTTCACGGCCCTGCAGATTATCGCCGATGGAGCGGCCATTGACCGTCAGCGCATCGCTGTGCAACTTATCCGCCGTTTGTAATTCGTGCAGAATCGCAGGAACGCCGCCGGCGCGGTAGAACTCTTCACACAGGAAAGCACCGGCAGGCATGACGTTGGCCAGCAGCGGGATTTCATGGCCCAGGCGCTGCCAGTCATCATTATTAATTTCAATGCCCGCATGGCGGGCAATCGCATTGATATGCACCGGCGCATTGGATGAACCACCCAGTGCCGAGCACGCCACGATGGCGTTCTCAAACGCTTCGCGGGTCAGAATGTCCAGCGGGCGCAGGTCTTCCCACACCATATCGACAATCCGCGTACCCGTGTCGTAGGCCACCATCGCGCGCTCTTTATAGGGCGCAGGAATCACCGCCGATCCCGGCAGGCTCATGCCCAGGACTTCCGCCATGGAGTTCATGGTAGAGGCGGTGCCCATGGTGTTGCAGTGGCCTATCGAGGGTGCTGAATCGCTGGCACGGGAAAGGAACTCTGCGTAGTCGATATCCCCTGCTGCCAGCCGCTTGCGAAGCTCCCAGATAATCGTACCTGAGCCCACCCGTTCGGCGCCGCGCCAACCATTTAGCATCGGACCACCGGAGAGCACAATGGCCGGAATATTCACCGTTGCCGCGGCCATCAGCGCAGCCGGGGTGGTTTTATCACAGCCAGTGGTCAATACCACGCCGTCTAGCGGGTAGCCGTGGAGCACTTCCACGATTCCCAAGTAAGCGAGGTTCCGATCCAGCGCAGCAGTGGGTCGGCGCACGTTCTCATGAATAGGATGCATGGGAAATTCAAACGGCACGCCACCTGCGGCGCGAATTCCGTCTTTAACCCGCTTAACCAAGTCAATGTGGTGGCGGTTGCACGGGGTTAAATCAGAGCCCGACTGGCAAATACCAATGATCGGCTTACCGCTGGTCAACTCATCCAGAGTAATACCGTAATTTAGGTAGCGCTCAATACATAGCGCCGTGGTTCCGGGGTGATCAGGGTTATCGAACCAGTAGCGTGAACGCAACTGCTCAGGAGTTATTCGCTGAAAATTGGCCATGGTTCCGCTCCACGCCTAAAGTAAATATACAAGTCGGCAGGCGCGCTTTAGGCACTCAAGCTGCCCACCAACAATATCGATGAAGAAAGCTTCCTAAAATGTAGGGAAGAGTTGCCATGACGGTACGCGTTCTTACCCGCGGCGTCGATACATACAAAAGTATATGTTGAACATATATCAAAAACGTTAGACATTCACCTAAGGGAGCGGCACTTACACCTCTATAAGCGAGTGACGCTTACACACAACAACAATCAACCACGCTGCAGCTCGCTAGGAATATCCCCTTAGCGTAGCGACCTGCAGCACGCCAGGAGAGTGACGACTATGCACCATCTTTGGAAACGCACCCTATTAATGACCGGCGCTACACTGCTCAGCTCAGGCATTGCCTACGCGCAAACGCCTGACCTTTCCGATCCGCCAGAGATAGAGGGCGGCACCGTGGGTGACCACGGCAGCGTCACTCTGCGCATGGGATTGGGCTTGGCGGAAAGCTCGCCTCAATATATCTCTAGCCAATACTTTGCGGATATTCTCGACCAGCGCAGCGAAGGGCGTATCAGCGTTAATATCTTTCCCAACAGCCAGCTTGGCGATGACGTGCAGATGATGGAAATGCTGCAAACCGGTACGCTGGATATGACCTACCCTTCCTCTTCACCCGCCACAGGTTATGTCGAGGAGCTGGCAGTCTTTGACCTTCCTTTCCTGCTGCCTACCCGGGAAGCGGCTATAAAGGCCATGCGTAGCGATGCTGCCCAGGAAATGCTCGATGCCTTCGATGGCAGCGGTCTAAAAGCCCTGGCGTTTTCTGAAAACGGCTTCCGCCAGCTCTCCAATAGTGCACGTGAAGTCGCTTCGCCAGAAGATGTGGCGGGCCTGGACGTGCGTGGCTTGTCTATTCGCACCATGGAGAACCCAGTGCACTTGGCTATTTGGGAGGCGCTGGGCGCCAACCCGACCCCGATGGCATTTGGTGAACTCTTCTCCGCCATGGAACAAGGCGTTGTCGATGGCCAGGAAAACCCTTGGAGCACCATCCTGACCTCCAATTTCTATGAGGTGCAGGACTACGGCTCCGAAACCCGTCACGTTTATACACCCTTCATCAAGATGATCTCTCAGCGTACCTGGGATCGCCTCGATCCAGAGTATCAGGAACTTGTTCAGGAAGCCGCGCTGCAAGCAGCGGATTACGAAATCCAGCTTTCCAGCGAGTACGACGACTGGGCACGGGATCAGCTTGAAGAACGCGGCATGCAAATTACCCGTCTTAATGACGAGCAGATTGCCGCTTTCCAGGAAGCCGTGCAGCCGGTTTACGAAGAGTGGGCACCGCGAATCGGCGAAGACCTCGTGGCTGAATTCCAAGAGATTGCTGAATCGACAATGACCGAGTGATCCCATCCCTGCCGCCGAATAAAAAAGGCGGCAGGATTAATTGGTAGCATGAGAACTAAGAAGCGTCCGAGAGGCGCTTTTTAAGCTGCATATAGGTGCCGTAGTGACGGTCGAGGTGGCGCCGCATGGCTGCTTCGGCCGCATCTGGGTCACGAGACTCTATCGCTGCGATTATTTCGGTATGCGCAGCGGTAGCCGCTTTGTCTTCGTCCTTCTGTTGCAGTACCAGCGCACGGCGATCGTCCAACCACTCCGAGAGCGCCACATGGATAGCATCGAAAATGGGGTTACGGCCAATGCTGGCCAACACGCCATGGAAGTCATTATCAGAGCGTTTAAAGCGTGCTTCATCACCTATTGCATCGCGATTATCCGCTAATGCATCGCGCAGCCTCGCTAGATCCTCTTCGCTGGCATTGCGCGCCGCGTAGCGAGCCAAAGATATCTCGAACATGGCCCGCGCTTCCTGGAAATACTGTTGACCATCGGGCTTAGAAAGCAGCTGTCGTGTTACCCCAGAAAGCCTGGCCATCACCGCCTCAGCGGTGGGACGAATTACCCTGGCACGGGTACCGCTGTTGATGGCGATAAGTCCTAGCTGTTGCAGGTGGAACAGTGCTTCACGCACCGCGGGTCTGCCAACACCAAACTGCTCCATCAACTCCCTCTCTGAAGGCAGTTGATCGTTTTCACTCAGCCGCCCCTCAAGAATCTCCGCCTCAAGCTGCTCAGCGACCTGTTCTGATAGCGTTTTACGCTCGATCCGGTATCTGCTCATAGGCAGTCACCCCTGGTTAACCTGGAATTTTCCGCCATTTTACTGCATTTCTGTTCATTATCCTTCAAACCAACCGAGAGAGCGGCGCTATTTGGTATTGCTCGGCGATCTCGGCATAGGCGATTTGATTGGCAGAATCGAGCGGAATGCCTTCGGCGTCGCGCTGGGCCTGGCAGCGCCACTCGCGATCACCTGGTGCCATTACCTGGGCATTGGGAGCAGCAGGCTGGGCGCGCAGGTCGGCTAGATACTCGGCCATTCCGTGCGCAAAAGTGCCTGAATCCACAAACGCATCCGGTTTCATGACCAGAAAGAAGTGCCCTACTCCGCGTGGCGTCGACATATCTGGCCCACCCATGGGCAGCAGTTTGAAGCCATGCTGCATGCCCGACAGCATCGAACTCAGAACCTCAACCATGCCACCCAACCCCGCGCCCTTGAAGCCAAAGCCGCTACCACCCAGCGGTAACAGTGCGGCCACTTCACCAGGAACGCGGCTTACCTGCCCGGCAGCATCCGCCGCGACCTGGTCGGGCAGTTCACGCCCAATCGCCCCGTACTGCTGCACGCGATTCCAGGGCACCGAGCTGGTCGCCATATCCAGCAGGTAAGGCGACTCGCCCGCCACCGGCGCCGCAAAGGCGATGGGGTTGGTACCGTGAAAGGGCTTGGCGCCCTCATGCAAAAGCACGAACGGATCCGAATTGCAGAACGCCATGCCGAGGTATCCGCGCTCAGCCGCTGCCAACGCATAGCACCCCGCCGCGCCGAAGTGCGACGAGTTGCCCACCGCGACAGCGCCCATCCCCACCGTTTCGGCCATCGCCATGGCATGCTCCATGGCGGTATAACCCGCGAGGTGCCCCAACCCGTCGTCAGCATCCAGAAAACCGGTCGCCGCAAGTCGCTGGTGGAACTGCATCTCGGGCGCGCCGTTGATCCGCCCGCCCTTGAGCGCCTGCAGATAGTGGGGCAGCAGACGCAGGCCATGGCTGTCGATTCCCATACGTGAGGCGGTAATCAGCGCGCGAGTGACCGCGCTTGCTGATACCTGATCAGCACCTGCCGCCTTCAGAACGGCTTGCATGAAGCGGGCAAGGTCTTCGCGAGCGACGCGAAAATTTGACGACGTATCTCTCATTAAACGATAGCTCCTGGTTTCAGTCAGGCTATTGGCTGACCATTGGCCAGCCTCGGTAATGCTTAACGATAAATCAGTGTTGGCAGCCACAGAGAGATGGCTGGAATGAAGGTAACCAATAGCAATGCAATGACCAGCGGCACCAGGAACGGCAGCGTGCCACGCATGCATTTCTCGAAGGAAATTCCAGACACTCGCGACAGTACATACAGCACCATGCCTACCGGCGGCGTTAGCAAGCCGATCATCAGGTTGAGCACCATGATTACGCCGAAGTGCACCGGATCGACACCCGCAGTAATGGCCACCGGCAACAATACCGGCACCAGGATGGTGATCGCCGCAATGGTCTCCATAAAACAGCCCACCAGAATCAGCACAAGGTTGATGATGATCAGCGTAGCGATGGGGTTATCGGCAAATGGCCCGAGCAGGGTCACGACATGCTGCGTGACCTGATTGCTGGTCAGGATCCAGGCAAATATCGAGGCACCAGCGACGATCAGCAGGATCACGGCAGTGGTTTCAATAGTTTCCATGCTCACCTTAAGCAGGCGGCGCCAGGTCAGGCTACGATAAACCACTCCCCCCAGCACCAAGGCGTAGACCACCGCAGCAATCGCCGCTTCGGTAGGCGTGAAGGCCCCCGACATTATGCCGCCGACGATGATGACCGGTGTTAATAGTGACAGGAAGGCGCGCTTGAACGTATGACCAAGCACCGGAAACGAGAACACCGCATCGCGGGTATAGCCGCGCCGCCGTGAAATGATCGTGATCATGGCCATTAGTACCAGCCCCATTAACAGGCCCGGTACCAGACCGGCGACGAACAGCTGGCCGACCGACACCGAGGCCATTACGCCGTAGATAACCATCGGCAGACTCGGCGGAATAATCGGGCCGATGGTCGAAGATGCCGCGGTGATACCCACCGAGAATTCCTCGTCGTAACCGGCATCTTTCATGGCCTTGATTTCAATGGTGCCTAGCCCCCCAGCATCGGCGACTGCGGCTCCTGACATGCCGGAAAAAACAATGCTGGCGCCTACGTTGACGTGCCCCAGACCGCCACGCATCCAGCCCATCAATGCCTTGGCAAAGTCAAATATCCGCACGGTAATGCCGCCGTTGTTCATTAGGTTACCGGCAAGTATAAAGAACGGAATCGCCAACAGGGGAAAGCTGTCGACGCCGTTGATCATGCGATGCATCACGACAACATCGGGCACTCTGCCGGTCAGCAGCACATACAGCAGGCACGAGCCGGCAAGACTAATGGCAATCGGCACCCCCATCACCAGCAGGGTAAAGAGCGCCGCAAACAGGAACAGTAAATAGTGTTGGGTGACGGCCAATGCGATACAGCCGAGTATCGCGACAGCCGCGACCAATGGCGGCACTATCGCACCGCCGCGCCTCACAGCCAGAATGTTGGGCATTGGGGTGATCTCCGAGAGAGTAGCGTGTTGGCGTGTTGTTATTGGGTATTGAGCAGTTCACTGGTACCCGAGCGCCAGTGACGAATAGCCACCTCCACCCCTCTCACCAGCATCATGATAAAGCCCACCATCACCAAGTAGTAAAGCCAGCTTTTAGGGATATCCACCGAAGTCATCATGGCACTGGTACGATCAGCCAGTTTGAAGGTGATCCAGGCCATGCTGGCGAAGAAGGCAATATTGATCAGGTCTACCAGCGTCGACATCACGCGTCCCAGCCACCCTGGCATGTAGCGATAGAAGAATTCCACTGCGATATGTGATCCCTTCCGCACGGCCATGGTGCTGCCCATAAAGCCCACCATGACCAATAGATAGCGCGCCATCTCCTCCGTCCAGGCGATGGAATTACCCAGCACATAGCGGCTGAAAAACTGCATAAAGACATCCAGTGCCAGTAGCCAGAAGATCCCAAGCGTCAGGAAATCCTCCAGGGCATAGTCGTGAATGTTGAAGGAATCATCGTCGAGACCTGCAAGGCTGGTCTCGTCAGTAGAGTCAGTTTGGCTCATGGAAGGCTCCCGCTTCGCCCCACCCGAGGCTTGGGCGGGGCGAGTCTTGGTCTACGAAAAAACGATCCCGGAAACGTACGGATTCTGGAAAACTCAGGCCTCGCGGCCTTGCTGTCCGATAGTCTGATTACTGGCCGATAGCCTGCAGACGATCATAGGTTTCCTGGTCCCAAGTCGCCGCTTCACCGTTATGGGCAGGAATCGTGGCTTCGCGGAAGGGTTCTATATCTACTTCGTTGACGGTCACACCCTGCTCTTCGAACCAAGCCACCAGCGCTTCCTCGGATTCCAGAATATCTTGGGTGATGCGCTCGCCGGCTTCGGTGTAGACCTCACGGAAAATCTCGCGATCCTCCTCGGAGAGGCGATTCCACAACGGGCCACCAGCGATGGTGATTAGCGAATCGGTGATATGCCCGGTCAGATTGATATAGTCCTGCACCTCATGAAACGCCTTGGCGCGAATGGTCGGCAGTGGGTTTTCCTGAGCATCCACCACACCTTGCTGCAGCGCCAGATAAACCTCGGAGAAAGCGATTGGAGTGGGGTTGGCGCCCACTGCTTCGGGGAACATCATGTACATTGGCGCATTGGGCGTACGAATTTTCAGGTCTTCCATGTCCTCCGGCGTATTGATCGGTTCGTTGGAGGTTACATGGCGACGGCCGTAGTAGTTCATGGCCAGCGGTACGTTACCGGTTTCATCCTGATAGCCCTGGGCGATTTCCTTGAACAGGTCGCTATCGGCATAGGCCTGCCAATGGTCAAAATCGCGGAACATATAGGGCGCGCCAGCGATACCCACCGGGCCATAGAAACGACCGGCAAATTGGTTGCCGGTGTAGATCAGATCAACCGTGCCCAGCTGTAGGCCTTCGTTGATGTCCGACTCCTTACCCAGTGACGACGCCGGGTGGACACTGATCGAATAACGGCCATCAGTACGCTCCTCGATTTCATCTGCCGCCCACAGTGCCCACTCGTGGTAGGGCTCGGATGTTTCATAGACGTGGGCAAAGGTGAGTTCCTCTTGCGCATGCACAGCACCGGTCACTGAGAGACCACCGGCGATAAGCGTAGCGGTCAGCAGGCGGGCCATCTTAAGCGAGTGTTGGCGTTTGTGACTCATCGTGTACTCCTCACAACCATTGGATTTGTTGTTGGATAGTGTGATTTGCTGCTATTTATTGTGATGTATTGGTTATTTTTTAAGCGGCGGCAACCAACGTAACCGATCATAGCGCTGTATACGTGTCATACCATCAGCTTCAAACTTAGTTGGCTGCCCGTAATCGCGCAACTATCCAGGTAACGATTTTAGTAGTGCCTATGATGATTCAAGCCGTGGAGCGAACTGATGGTGTAAGCGCACAAGCAACTGAGGGTCGCCAAAGCCACCTGCTTTAGTCATCACTCGCTTTCGCCTATCGCCATCCATACTCCCTAGTGTCACCCCTGGTGACCACTCCGTCTCGACAGAGATACAATTCACCCCCAGTTGGGTCAACACGGCCATGGCGATATCCCCGCCGGTTAGAAATAGCAAACACGGATCATCGTCCCGCCAGGCAGACGTAATGTCGGCCACTTTGGAAGCCATCGACTCGGCGACTTGGTTTGCCGTGCGTTCCTCACTCTCTCCGGGCACGACCACATAGGCCCCGAAGACGGGGCTACTATTACAGGGTGTAGCAGAGGGCTCGGTACACGCTTTAATCACGGACAAACCGGGCGCGTATTGTCGCAACTGTTGGAGCTGTTCGGCAGCAAGAGGGCTTCTTGAACCGATAGCATAAAGCACTGCATTGACGCTATTCAACGCTCGAAACGGTGCATCAGGCCACCCGAAAAAGCGCTGGGCGATAGCCGTTGCCAGCCCCGCAGCCCCCGCCATCGCTCGGCGGTAGCCAGCACTCAACACGAGCTGATAGAGCGCAGCAAGCTCCTCGTCGCTTTCGGCATCGGCGATACAGTCCCCGTTAGGGAGTTGAACGCCCCGCCCAGAGCGATAGCGCTGCAGCGGTCGTCCGCTGACGGCAAATGCCTGGTCAATGGGGCCGATCAGGGGCGTTGAGAGGGCATCCTGTTGGTAGGTGGTATCAGCCAGTGGAATGCCGTCCACCCACACTTCGGCATTACGCACTGTTCGCCCCTGGGCCGGTACCGCGGGAGCCAGCAGCAGAGGAAAGCCAAGCGCTTCCCGCAGTACCGTGCACTCTGCGACTACTTGGCCACGCAGGGTTGAATCGACTTTCTTGAACCACTCCTGCGGCGCTACTCGCTTGAGTAAACGCACTGCTTCACTCACTCGAAGCGCCGCCACCTCAGATTGCAGATGGCGGGATTGGGTATTCACGGCAATGACCTCTGGCCACTGGCCTTGCCATGCCTCTAGCGTTGTCGCTAATGCCTCCAGGCTAATCACCACGCGGACATCTGCACCTCGCGCGGCAAAGGGTGCTGAAGTGTCCAGCGCGCCCGAAAGATCATCGGCAATAATCGCCAATCGGCAGCCGCTCATGCCTTGGCGCCGCTGGCTAACCGTCGCGCATAGGCAATCGCTGACCCCATGTTGGTGGCATCGGCTTTGCCCTGCCAGGCAATGTCGAAGGCGGTGCCGTGATCCACCGAGGTTCGCTGAAGCGGCAAGCCGAGGCTGACATTGACCGTGCTATCAAAAGCAATCAGTTTGACGGGGATATGGCCCTGGTCGTGATACTGGGCGATAACTAAGTCGAACTCGCCTTTCGAAGCGCGGTAAAACACCGTATCCGCAGAGATCGGCCCGCTCACATCAAAACCCCGTTCCCGCAAGCGCTCCACCGCCGGGGCGATACAGCGGCGATCTTCGTCGCCAAAAATCCCCCCTTCACCGCAGTGCGGGTTGAGGCCTGCCACGGCAATGCGCGGAGCCTTCATACCCAACGCGAGCAAGTGTGCGTGTCCTGCTTCAACGGTGGCAATGATGCGTTCAGGGGTCACTCGGTCGATCGCATCACGTAGCGACACGTGAGTGGAAACATGCAGCGTCGAGAGCGTCTCAGATGCCAGCAGCATAAACGACGAAGGCGCACCGGTCAGCGATGCCAGCATCCCGGTGTGGCCATCATAATGGTGCCCGGCTTCATGCAACGCCGCCTTGTTCAGCGGGGCGGTGACAATCACCTGCGCCCGCCCCGCCTGCACCAATTCCACGGCTTTATGAACGCAGCGAAACGCCATATCACCCGCACCGGCGCTAATTTTACCATCAGCAATCTCAACCCCTTCCGGCACCTCAACCACACCGACCGCCACACAATCCTTATCGCTCTCCGCCTGCTCCAATGGCACGAACTCAAGCACAGCACCAACACTCGCCGCCGCACGGCGATAAATAGCCGGGTCACCGATGACCATCGCCATGGCACGTTCGGTGGCGGACATAGCACTCAGCGCGCGGCAAATAATCTCAGGGCCGATGCCAGCAGGGTCGCCCATGGTGATAGCAATTTCATAACCGCGTGGGGAGCTATTCATGGCATTAACTGCCCACCGTTGACCTCGATGATTTGACCCGTGACATAACCACTGAGCGTATCGGTCGCCAGAAAAACGTACGCGCCCACGCACTCTTCCGCCGTGCCCAAACGTCCCATGGGAATCGATGCCCGAGCTGCGTTTAGATGAGCATCGCTTGAGTGGCGCTCATGAAAATCGGTCGCAATCGTACCGGGGGCCACAGCGTTCACGCGGATATTATCCCCGGCAAGCTCCTTGGCCATATTTCGCGTTACCGTGCTCACAAAGCCTTTTGCTGAGGCGTATAGGCCAGCGCCTCCCCCGCCGCCATTACGTGCGGCAATCGAGGTAGTGTGAATAATATTGCCGCCACCTGCGCGGCGAAAATGCGGTAGCGTCGCCCGGCTAGCCATAATCACTGAACGGACATTGAGATCCATGACCCGGTCATATTGGTCATCGTCCATCTCATCTAAGCCAACCCGGCCCATCATGTCCCCCGCGTTATTGATCAACAGGTCTAAACCGCCCAGACGCTCGGCGGCATCGTCGACGAGTTTTTGGGTCTCGCTGGTGTGGCTAACGTCTGCTTTAACGGTAAAGGCGTCCCCACCCGCATCGCGAATCGCCCTGGCCACCGCTTCAGCGGACGCTTCACTGTTGTGATAGTGCACCGCTACGTGCGCTCCCAGCGCCCCCAATTGCTTCGCCACAGCCGCGCCAATTCCACGGCTGGCACCGGTGATAAGTACTCGCTTACCTTTCCACTCGTCTAACATGAAATTCTCCTTACCACTTTTGCTTTTATTGTGAGAGCCACACTTAGCGAAACCGTCGTCCTCTAGATAGATTTAACTATCGACCCGAAATGGAGCGGTGCGCTAAAGTAAGCAACGAACTGGCATACCTGTCATACAAAGCGACATCTATAACATGATAGGCGATGGCGTGTTTAGCGCCAGTCGCCTCCCACGGCTAACGATTTAAACTAATTCTAAGAACGAATGGAGAAGCACATGAATCCACTTTCATCGACGGACACACTTCCCGCCGACCTGGGTAACGCTCTGCTGGTTGGCCGCGTTTGGCTGGAGGGCAGCCATCCTGGCCCCGCGCTGGTGACCGTCAACAACGGTCAGGTGATCGACATTACCGCCTATGGGCCCACCATGGCTGACCTGCTGGAACGCGACGACCTACAAGCGGTAGTGCAGCGAGCGGAAGGCCCCAACCTAGGTAGTGTCGAGGCACTGCTGGAAAACTCTCAGTTCCCCCAACCACAAGCGCCCTACCTGCTAGCCCCTTGCGATGTTCAAGCCGTTAAAGCCTGCGGCGTCACCTTCGCTGTGAGTTTGTTAGAGCGAGTGATCGAAGAGCAAGCGGGCGGCGACCCTACACGAGCGGTGGAGCTGCGCAACGACCTGCAGGCACTGATCGGCACCGACCTTTCCAAGATTGCGCCGGGGTCTGAAGAGGCGATGTCGCTTAAAAAAGCGCTTCAGGCCCGCGGTGGGTGGTCGCAATATATGGAAGTTGGCATCGGCCCCGATGCGGAGGTATTTACCAAAGCCCAGCCGCTCTCATCAGTCGGTTTTGGCACCCCGGTGGGCTTGCACCCGTCCTCGCAGTGGAATAATCCTGAGCCGGAAATTGTTCTGGCAGTAGATAGCCGTGGCCAAGTGCGCGGCGCGACTCTGGGTAACGACGTTAATCTGCGCGATGTGGAAGGGCGCAGCGCTTTGCTGTTAGGTAAGGCAAAAGACAACAACGCCTCCTGCTCCATTGGCCCCTTCATTCGCCTGTTTGATGACCATTTCGATATCGACAGCGTGCGCAACTGCCAAGTATCACTACGTATCGAGGGTGAGGATGACGACTTCCTGCTCCAGAGCGAGAGCGATATGCGCGAAATCAGCCGCGACCCGCTGGACTTGGTAAGCCAAACCATCGGCGACCACCACCAATATCCGGACGGTTTTATGCTGTTCCTGGGCACCATGTTCTCACCGATTCAGGACCGCGACGGGGAAGGCCAGGGGTTTACCCACCACCAGGGTGATCGCGTCACTATCGCCACCCCTTCGCTAGGCGCCTTGGTCAACCGGGTAGGCAGAAGCGATCAGCTGCCGCCCTGGACCTACGGCATTCGCGAACTGATGCGCCACTTAGCGCGCCGCTGATTCTAACAATCAATACGCCACTCATATCACAGCCTAGGAGCGCACAATGACAACTATCACTCGCGTCGAGATCCAGGATATTCGTTTTCCCACCTCGCGTTCTCTGGATGGCTCCGATGCCATGAATGCCGCGCCGGACTACTCCGCCGCCTATGTCATCCTGCACACCGATGACGGCAGCCCCGAGGGGCACGGCTTAACCTTTACCATTGGCCGCGGCAACGAGATTGTGGTTACCGCTTTGCACTCCCTAGCGTCGCTGATCGAGGGGCGAACACTTGAGTCGATGACCGACAATATGGGCGCGTTCTGGCGAGAAATTACTGGCGACAGCCAGCTGCGTTGGATCGGCCCTGATAAAGGCGCAATTCACCTAGCCACCGCCGCCATCGTTAACGCCGTGTGGGATATGTGGGCGAAAAACGAAGGTAAGCCGGTTTGGAAGCTGCTGGTGGATATGACCCCGGAACAGCTGGTTCGCTGCCTTGATTTCCGCTTCGTCACCGATGCGTTAACGCCAGAAGAAGCGATCTGTCTGCTACGCCGCCAGGCTTCCGGCAAAGAAGCCCGCGAAGCCGAAATGCGCCACGATGGCTACCCCGCCTACACTACTTCAGCGGGCTGGCTGGGCTACAGCGACGAGAAAGTACGCGGTCTGGCTCGGGAAGCGCTGGCCGAAGGCTGGACTCATTTCAAACAGAAGATTGGCGGCGACATCGAAGAGGATGCCCGCCGAGCGGCGCTGCTACGCGAAGAGATCGGCTGGGACAACGTGCTGATGATGGACGCCAACCAGGTGTGGGAAGTCGACGAGACGATTACCAAGATGCGTCGGCTGGCCGAATTTGACCCGCTATGGATAGAAGAGCCCACCAGCCCTGACGACATTCTCGGCCACGCCGAAATCCGCCACCGGGTAGCGCCTATCGGCGTCGCCACTGGCGAGCACTGTCAAAACAAGGTGATGTTTAAGCAGTTCTTCCAGGCGGATGCCATCGACTACTGCCAGTTGGATGCGGCACGCTTGGGCGGTCTTAATGAGGTTATCCTCGTGGTGCTGATGGCCGCTAAATTCGGCGTACCGATTTGCCCTCATGGCGGTGGCGTTGGGTTATGCGAATACACCCAACATATCTCGCTGTTCGACTACATTGCGGTATCCGGTAGCCTTGAAGGTCGTGTGCTGGAGTACGTAGACCACCTTCACGAGCACTTTATCGACCCGGTAGTGATCAACCGTGGCCGCTATCAGGTGCCCGAAGCGCCGGGTTACAGCATTGCCATGCACGCAGAATCCCAAGTACAGCACCGCTTTCCCGAGGGTGCAGCCTGGCAGGAAGAGAGTTAATGACAGACACCACTACCTTTCTAAATGAGTTAACCACCTTGCTCGGCGAGCGGGGTTTACTGCGCGAACCGGACGTCATGGCGCGCTATGTGAGCGATTGGGCAGGCGATACGCTGGGCATGCCGCTGGCCATCGCCCGCCCAGCCAATACTGCGGACGTCGCCGAGGTAGCCAAGCGCTGCTATGAGCATGGGATCGCTATGACGCCCCAGGGCGGCCATAGCGGCCTGGTGGCAGGCGCCTTACCCGCCGACAATGGACAGGAATTAGTGATCAGCTTAGAGCGTTTGAATAGCGTGCGCGCCATTGACCCAGTCAACTTCACCATCACGGTAGACGCTGGCTGTATTCTTGAGAACGTTAAGCTGGCCGCCGCCGAGCATGATTGCGATTTTCCTCTCTCGCTAGGTGCTCAAGGCAGTTGTCAGATTGGCGGCAATATCGCGACTAACGCAGGCGGACTTAACGTGTTGCGTTACGGCATGATGCGCGAATTGGTGCTGGGGCTTGAGGTAGTACTGCCTGATGGGCGCATCTGGGAAAGCCTGAACACACTGCACAAGGACAATCGCGGTTACGACCTTCAGCAGCTGTTTCTGGGTAGCGAAGGTACCTTGGGCATCGTCACCGGGGCGGTGTTAAAACTATCACCGCGCCCAACCCAAAACCGGACGGCGCTACTGGGCCTGCCCTCCATCCAGGCGGTCATCGACCTGTATGGCCTGGCGCGCCGGGAGTGCTGCGATCTGCTAACGGCTTTTGAGCTGATTCCCCGCCGCTGTATCGAGCTGGCGATTGAAGCGACGCCAGAGCTACGTGATCCACTTGAAGACGCCTACCCCTGGTACGTGCTGATGGAGGTTGCTGCCACGGGGCCAGTCGACCTGAGTGCCTTGCTGGAAGCGCTGCTGGAAACCGGCATGGAGCGCGAGCTGGTGCTGGATGGCGCCCTGGCCGCTAGCGACACCCAGTCCGCCCAGCTGTGGCAGTTCCGCGAAAGCATGCTGGAAGGCCAGCGGCGGCGCGGTGAGCACCTGCGCACCGATATCTCGGTGCCCATCTCGGCGATACCCGACTTCGTTGCCCGGGCAAGCGAGGTGGTGATGGCGGCGTCACCCGAGTGCGAAATTATTGCCTACGGCCATGTGGGCGACGGCAATCTGCACTTCAACATTCTACCGCCCACGGCAATGGCGGATAGCGATAAGAAAGCTCACCTGCACGGCCTGGAGGAGCGGCTGTTTGAGGTACTCGACGGTTTCAACGGCAGCATCAGCGCCGAGCACGGCATTGGCCGCACAAAGCAGGCACCCTACCTGGCGCGGCTATCGCCTGTTGAGCGGGAACTGGTTAGCGGCGTTAAGGCGCTGTTCGACCCTAAGGGGCTGATGAATCCAGGCAGGATCTTGCCTGCCGTGGAGTAACCCCGACGCTTTGTTCATTCGTGCCTGAACCGCTCCGCTAGACCGCGCAGAGCATTGGCGTAAAGCAGCGTATCAATCCCGACACCAACGAAGGTACAGCCCGCGGCGAGATAGCCGCGGGCTGCTTGCTCGTCTACCGTGACGATACCCGCTGCCTTGCCCGCAGCGCGTATCTTGTTAATGGCATCACTAATCGCGTCTGTCACTTCAGGATGGCTGGCATTGCCGAGATGCCCCATAGACGCCGACAAATCCGCCGGGCCAATAAACACCCCATCGACACCGTCTACTGCGGCGATAGCCTCCAGGTTGGCAAGCGCCTGGGGGCTCTCCACCTGCAGCATTAGGCAGATTTCGTCATCAGCGCGGGAGAGGTAATCTTCTGCCTGCCCCCAGCGCGAGGCGCGTGCCAGCACATGACCAACGCCGCGAATACCGCGGGGTGGGTAACGCGTGGCCGCCACCAGTTCAGTCGCCTGTTCGGCCGTTTCCACCATGGGGATCAGCAGGTTCTGCACGCCAATATCCAGATAGCGCTTGATCAGCACCGCATCGCCGGTAGGCGGACGTACCACCGGGTGGCTTTGATAGGGGCCCAGCGCCTGCAGCTGAGCAAGCAGGCTCGATACATCGTTAGGAGCATGCTCGGCGTCAAGCAGCAGCCAGTCAAAGCCTGCCGTGGCGGCAATCTCCGCGGTGTAGGCGCTCGCCAAGCCGAGCCAAATCCCCGTTTGGGGCTGCCCCGCCAGCAGTTGCTGCTTAAACGCGTTGTGCAGCATTTTCATTCGCTCTCCTTTTACATCAATACCCCATAACGTCTGGCAGCCAAGTAGCCAGCCCCGGCACGGCGATGAGCAGTAGAATAGTGGCGATAATCGGCAGTAAGAACGGCATGATCGCTGTGACGACCTGGCCGTAGCGCAACCGTGTGATGCCCACCATCAGGAACAGCACCGTGCCAAAGGGCGGGGTAATAACCCCTACTGAAAGCGTGATCACCATCACAATACCGAAGTGTACGGGGTCTAATCCGGCGCTTAGTGCTGCGGGCACCACAATGGGGGTAAAAATCAGGATGCTTTCGATCACCGACATAAAGCAACCGATCAGCAGGAAGAACAGTGCAAAGCAGAGCAGCAGCAGGATGGTGGGCATATCGATGCTGGCCACCTGCCCCGCCAACGCTTGGGGGATCCCCATGCGCACCAGTATCCAGCCATAGAAGCTGGAGACCGCAATAATTAGCAGGATGACCGCGCTGAACATCAAGGTACGACGAAAGGCATTGAATAGATCCCGCCAGTTCAAGTCACGATAAACCAGCCCGCCCAAGATCACCGCGTAAAGCGAGGCAATGGCACCAGCTTCGGTAGGCGTGAAGAAGCCGCCCCAAATACCACCCACAATAATCGCTGGCATCATCAGCGGTAGAATGGCGCGTTTGCCAGTGCGGGCCACTTCGCAGGCATCAAAGGGTGTGGGCTTGGGCATCACTACCTTGCCACTGACAGCCAGCAGCACGGTCATCCCCATCAACAGCAGTGCCATCAAAATACCCGGCAACAGCCCCGCCATAAACAGCCCGCCAATGCTCACATTGGCCAGCCAGCCGTAAACCACCAGCGCAATACTCGGCGGCAGAATCGGCCCAATAACACTGGAAGCAGCGGTAATACCGGTGGAGTAATCCAGCGCATAGCCACGCTCTTTCATGGCTTTGATTTCGATGCTACCAAGCCCTGCGGCATCGGCAACGGCAGTGCCCGACATAGTGGCAAAAATGGAGCTAGCCACCACATTCGCGTGACCCAGGCCGCCCTTGGTAAAGCCCACCAGCGCGGTGGCGAAGTCAAAAATGCGCGTGGTAGTGGAGCCGATATTCATAATATTGGCGGCCAGAATAAACAACGGTATCGCCAGCAGGGTAAAGTTATTAAGCGTTTGCACCATGCGCAGCGGGAGCAACTCGACGGGCAGCCCGCCGGTGCCGGTAGCCATCAGGGCGATAAAGGAGGTCACGCCAATGGCGACCACCACGGGCAAGCCAATGGCCATCAGTACTAACAGGCCACCGACGAAAATCAGTAGTTCGGTCATGGTTGAGAGGCCTCCTCTTCATGGGACGTTTCCAACCACGCCACCGGGCCGCGCAACGTTTGCCAAAGGGCAATCAGCGCCATGCCCACAAAGCTGAAAAAGATGCCGTAATAGAGATAGCTGAAGCTGATACTTAACGAGACCGTTTTATTGTTGGCGCTCATGTCCGACATAATCCATGCACCCCAGGCAGCAAGGGCAAAAAAACCGCAGGAAACCAGTGCAGTAAACCGATACTGAATATTTTTACCCAGCCCTGAAAGCCTGTGGCTAAACAGATCGACTACCAGGTGTTCACTGCGCACCCACGCCGATAGCGAGCCAAAGCCAATCGCGTAGATGGCCAACATAGACGCTACTTCTTCGGTCCAGGGCATGCCCAGCCCCAACAAGTCGCGGGCAATGACCGCCGCCACGATCAATAGCAGGATGGCCGCCATTAACGCCACGCCTACCCCATCGCACAGGCGGGTGACGCCGCGCAACATATAGAAAGCGATTCGATCCGGCCCTTGGCTGGGCGCTACAGCGTCTTCCACAGCAGAACTCCTTACCCTGACGTCTTTTTTTGGTTATGAAAACTTATTTGTCATGACAAACTTGCTTGTCTTCCAAAACTTTCTTGTGTTGTAAAACAGCGACGGCCCAATGGGCCGCCGCTGTTTTTGCCAAAGGTGTGTTACTCGCTCTGGTTACCCAGGGCATCTTCACGAACACCGTCTGCCATTTCGGCCATGACACGATCAATCGCCGGTAACGCGGCTTCGCGGAAAGCGGCAATATCAGGCTCAATAACCGTCATGCCTTCATCCTGCAGCGCTTCCAGGTAGTACTCATCGAGTTCGCGTTCACGCTCTGTGCCATGCTCACGGGCGACATGAATGGCCTCTTCGATCAATGCCTGATCGTCTGATTCAAGCCCTTCCCACCAGCGCGCACTTGCCACCCAATTCCACGGAAACTGAACATGGCTGGTCATAATGATGTGGTCCTGAACTTCCCATAGACGACGGGTATAGGGCGATGAGAGCGAGTTCTCATGGCCGTCAACCTGACCGGTCTGCATGGCAAGGTAAATTTCGGGCGCGGGCACATTGACGACCTGGGCGCCGATCTCTTCCCACACTTCCATCCATACTGGCAGCGCAGGAAGGCGCATGCGGAAACCGTCAAGATCTTCCGGCGTTTCGATGGCTTTATTGGCGGTCATGTGGCGCGGGCCACGGTGCTGGGTGCCGAAGTATTTAAGGCCGCCCTGACTCTCCGCCTTTTCAATCAGCGCCTGGCCGGAGGGGCTCTCCATATAGGCATCGACTTCGTCCCAGGTTGAGAACACAAAGGGCACAGTAATGGCATCATATTCAGGCGCGTATTGCTGGCGCCAGTTACCGCCAGTGATAGAGAGCTGGGTTTGACCAAGGTTCAGTAGTTCCAAAACGGCATTTTCGCCGCCCAATGAGCCCGCCAGGAAGGGACGAACATCGAAGCGACCCGGTGCCTGTTCTTCTAAGTACTCAGCAAAGCGCTCTACTGCAGCGCTTTCCGAACCGCCCTCACTCATGGTGTTGTTAACTTGGATTTCGATGGGATTCGCCAAGACGAACGGCGCCGTCGTTAGCATGCCTAGGGTAGCCAGCGTGGCAAGCAGTTGTTTCCGCATGGGATAGACTCTCTACGGTTGTCGTTATTGGATGTGGTTCTTGTAACTTTCAGGTAACGCTTACGTGATCTTGAAACATGCATCCCAAGGGCTCAAATCGACGTTCAAGAAGGCTGACTTCGTAAAACACGATGGCTAGAAACGCTGCTATAACGGGCTTTTAAATCCACCCCATCACGGCCGTACGACCAAAGATGAATACCTAGCTTCTTTAATCAACCGCTGTTTAGCTTGCTTTAGGCCCTTGAAAGAGTAGCTATGGGTGCTTTGCTTTCTCAAACCACGAAGCCATAAGGAGCGTTTCTTAAGCTATTACTCATCCTCTTTCTGGGTAAGGTGATCCACCAAATGCCGGGCAGTCACATGCAGGGAGGCGTAACGGCGCATGCCAATCACCAGTTCTCGCTGAGCCCAAGGGTCGCTAAGCGGGATGCTTTTCAGCTGCAGATCGCCTAAGTCACGGTAGATGGTTTGCTCAGGCAGTACGCCAACGCCCATACCATGGTGGATCATGCGGCAAATGGCATCGAAGCTGCGTACCTGAATACGCATGCGCAGCGTTTTACCCGCTAGGTTAGCCTGCTCGTTCAACAGCGACTGCAGCGAGGCATCCTGCTGCAAGCCGATAAAATCGAAAGCTAGCGCTTCATTAAAGGCAATGCTTTCACGCCCAGCCAAAGGATGATCGATAGGGGTCATTAACACGAGTCGATCTTGTCGATAGGAGAGCTGTTGAAGGTCGGGCGCCGCAACATGGCCTGCAAAGATACCGATATCGGTCAGCCCGTCGCGAACGGCAGCGATAATTTCGCTGCTGACCCGCTCCTGAAGATCAATTTTGATTTCAGGGTAGAGGCGTGAGAAGGCGCTGAGATCCTGGGGAAGAAAGGCAATGATCGCCGAAGTATTGGAGTGGATACGCACATGACCGCGAACGCCTTCGCCATACTCGCTGAGTTCGGCCTGCAGGCGCTCAATGTTATCCATAATACGTCGGGCATGATGCAAAAACGCCTGACCTGCGGGAGTCAGTTCTACACCTCTGGGGCGACGATAGAGCAGCGTTGTGCCGACTAGCGTTTCCAGGTCACTTATTCGCTTACTCACCGCAGCTAGTGCTAGGTGTTCACGCTCCGCCGCCGCCGTCAGACGGCCCTCATCCGCCACGGAGATAAACAGTTTAAGGGTGACAAAATCAAAGCGGCGCATCCTACGAACTCCTTGAAAACAAGCTCCCTATGGTAGCTCACACCTTCGCCAGCCACGAACCCTTTGTTACCCATTGCCTAATTGTCGCTCCCGGTTAGCTCACGCATGCTGGCTAATAGAGATAACCCAATGATAAGAGAGAGCCTTAATGAATGCTTCCGAAGCGCGCCAGCTTCCGCTACAGGGCTTAAAAGTTCTTGAGCTTGGCCAACTGATTGCGGGGCCTTTCGCCACCAAACTGCTGGGCGAATTCGGTGCCGACGTGATTAAAATCGAACCGCCGGGCACCGGTGATCCACTTCGCAAATGGCGAATGCTTGAAGAAGGCACCTCGCTCTGGTGGCACGTCCAGACCCGCAACAAGCGCTCGGTGGCGCTGGACTTGCGCAGTGAAGAGGGCCAAAAGCTGGTGCGACAGCTCGCCGCCGAGGCTGACGTGGTGGTGGAAAACTTCCGCCCCGGCACGCTAGACAGCTGGGGGCTGGGCTGGAAAGCACTCTCCAAACTCAACCCACGACTGATCATGGTGCATATTTCCGGCTATGGGCAAACGGGGCCTTACCGCGATAAACCCGGTTTTGGCGTGATTGGCGAAGCCATGGGTGGTCTGCGTTACCTCACCGGCCAGCCGGGAGAACCTTCGGTGCGTGTGGGGGTGAGCATCGGCGACTCGCTTTCCGCGCTTTACGCCGTGATTGGTACCCTGCTGGCAATTCAGGAGCGCAACCGCAGTGGCCTGGGTCAAGAGATCGACGTCGCGCTGTATGAGTCGGTGTTTGCTATGATGGAGAGCCTGCTGCCTGAGTTCGATGCCAGCGGCCAGGTTCGCGAACCGAGCGGAAGCGCCCTGCCCGGCATTACCCCATCCAACGCCTACCGCTGCCAAGGCGGTGATTACGTACTGATTGCGGGCAATGGCGACAGTATCTTCAAGCGCCTGATGAGCGTGATTGGCCGTGAAGATTTAGCCAACGACCCGGTCCTGGCCCATAACGATGGGCGTAGTCAGCAAGCCGAGATGATTGATACCGCCATTCAAGCATGGACCGAAGAGCGCCCACGGGATGCCATCCTTCAAGCTCTGGATGACGCCCGCGTGCCCGCAGGCTACCCCTACACGGCCAAAGATATCGCCTTTGATCCTCACTATGTGGCTCGGGAGATGATTCAAACTTTTACACGGCCTAATGGCAAACCGCTAAAAGTACCCGGCGTATTGCCAAAGCTTAGCGCTACCCCTGGGCGAATCGGCGACGGCGGCCCCACGCTTGGCCAGCATACCGACGATGTCTTGGATGAACTGGGCATTGATCATGAAACCCGCGCCAAACTGCGCCAAGCGGGCATAATCTAAGAAGAGTACTTAAGGACAGCACTATGCATAAGCCTATGAGCCAACCATCGCCCTGCCCTGCAAAGATCGAAATCAATGAAGTCGCCCCCCGGGACGGCCTGCAGATTGAGGCGCGCTTTGTGCCCACCGAAGAGAAAATCCGCTGGATCGATGCGCTCTCCACCACCGGCCTGCGCCGCATCGAAGCAACCTCGTTCACCTCCCCCAAAGCGATCCCCAACCTGCGTGATGCCGCTGATGTAGTGACCGGCATTCAGCGCCGGGAAGGGGTCGATATCACCGTACTGGTGCCCAATGTAAAGGGCACCGAGCGGGCACTTGCCTGCCAGGTGGATGAAATCAATCTGGTGATGTCTGCCAGCGATAGCCATGGGCTGGCTAATCTGCGCATGACGCCGGAACAATCCCTTGAACAGTTCGCGGCAATTCTGGATGCCAGTAAAGAGAGCGGTGTATTTATCAATGCCTCCCTATCGACGACCTTTGGCTGCCCCTTCGAAGGCGACGTCCACGAAGCGCGGGTGCTGGAACGGGTTGAGAAGCTTATCGACCTTGGTATTCAGGGCGTCACGCTGTGCGATACCACCGGTATGGCCAACCCTGCCCAGGTCAAACACCTATGCGAAGCCGTGCTTGAGCGCTGGCCAGAAACACCGTTCACGCTGCACTTCCACAACACTCGCGGCATGGGGCTGGCCAACGCCCTTGCGGCTTGGCAGGCGGGTATCAGCCGCTTCGACTCCTCATTAGGCGGGCTGGGCGGCTGCCCCTTCGCCCCAGGTGCAACGGGCAACGTATGCACTGAAGACCTGGTTCATATGTTTGAAGCCATGGGCGTCGATACCGGTGTCGATCTGGATGCACTGCTTGAAGTTGCCGCCACCCTCCCCGACCTCATCGGCCACGACGTGCCGGGGCAGGTGGTAAAAGCCGGGAAATCGACTCGGCGTTATGCGATACCATCAGTTCATGCCTAAAGCTCACGCCTAAGCGTTTTCGCTAGGCAGGCCCAATCACATGCTTCACTTCAAGGTAGGCACTTAACCCCCAAGGGCCCAATTCTCGACCAATGCCACTGCGCTTGAAGCCACCCCAGGCGGTTTCAGGCAGCACCAGTTGTTCGCTGTTGTACCAGATGCTGCCCGCCTTGAGCTGTCGACCAATGCGTTTTGCCCGCTCAGGGTCGCCGCTAATCACCGTGGCTGCCAGACCAAAAACGCTGTCGTTGGCAAGCTGAACCGCCTCAGCTTCGCTTGCCACGCTGTGTCCGCAGAGCACCGGGCCGAAAATCTCCTCTTTCCACAGGCGGCTCTCAAGCGGCACGTCCCGGTATAGCGTGGGAGCCAAAAAGTAACCCTGGGCGGGCAGCGTGCGGTGTTTGTCGTCGCGCACTACTGTAAGTCTTTCCTGTTCGGCAAGGTCCAAATAGCGTTGTACGGCGTCGCGCTGTTTGGCGCTGGTTAGTGGGCCTAAGTTGGTACCTTCGGCAAGCGGGTCACCTAGCGTTAGCGCATCCATTCGCTCGGCAAGAGCGGCATAGAGCACTTCCGCGACGTCTTCGTGTACCAATAGGCGCGAAGTTGCTGAGCAGATTTGTCCGGCATTGAAGTAAATGCCCGCCATCACCCAGTCAGCGGCTTGCGCCGGGTCGGCGTCTGCCATCACCAAAATGGGGGATTTGCCGCCTAGCTCCAGCGATACGCTTGCGGTGCGGGCGCTGGCCGCCTGCATGACCGCTTCGCCCACGCGGTTACTGCCGGTAAAGGAGATTTTGTCCACACCAGGATGGTGGGTGAGCGGTGCACCGATGCCCTCGCCGTCGCCGTTGAGCAAGTTAAGCACACCTGCGGGCAGGCCAATCTCCAGCGCGATTTCTGCCAGCACTAGCTCCGGAAGTGGGGTTATTTCCGATGGTTTGAGTACCGCGGTACAGCCCGCCGCCAGTGCAGGTGCTAATTTCCAAGCGCTGGTCACTAAAGGAAAGTTCCACGGTGCAATCAGCCCCACCACACCTACGGGGTCGTGATAAGTGCGCGCTTCAACTCCTTCCATCTCCACACTGACCAACTCGCCCTGGCGGGCATCCAGTGCCTTGGCCTGCCCGGCATAGTAGCGGTAGCAGGCAATGGCATCCTCCAGATCGATCTCCGCCTCTGCTAAAGGCTTGCCATTGTTGGTCGCCGACAGCGTGATAATCGAGTCACGACGGGCTTCCAGTGCATCGGCAACCCCTTCCAAAAACTTTGCACGTCCGGCACCACCCAACGCCTGCCAATCAGGCTGCGCCTGTTGGGCGGCTTGGACCGCCGCATCGACGTCGGCTGCATCCCCGGCGGTTACTTGGGCAATACGCTCTTCGCGGTAAGGGTTCATCACATCGAGCAGGCGCGTGCCGTTTGAGGGCACCCACTGGTTGTTGATAAATTGCTGGTTGAGTAACGGCATGATGGAATCCTATTCAGAAAATGCGCATGCACGCTGCCAGGCAGCGGCGTCAATTTCGATCAGTAGTGGCCCGTTGGGCTCGCGGTTGTCAAGCGCGTTGGCAAGTTCGGCGGGGCTCTCTACCAGCATGCCGGGGCAGCCAAATCCTTCGGCCAGGGTGAGGAAGTTGGGCGCCTGAATATCCACCCCTAAGCGCGCTACGCCGTTGGCATCCATGTAGCGCCGGATCTCTTCGTAACCGGCGTTGTGCCACAAAACGATCACCACTGGCAGACGGGCTTCCACGGCGGTGGCGATTTCCGACAGCGTGAACATCACACCACCATCTCCCACCAGCGCCACTACGGGTAGGCCAGGCCGCGCCAGCTGTGCTCCCAATGCCGCGGGCAACCCATAACCCAAGGTGCCGTAACCGGTAGAGGCATTGAAGTAGCGGCGTGGAGCAGGCTGGCTGACCAAGTGATTACCGGCATACACCGGCGCGGTGGAATCGCCTACCAAAATGGCTTCAGGAAGGTGGTCGGCAAGCGTTGCATAGAGGGGCACGAAATCGCTAAACGCGGGATCGTTCGCTAAGTCTAAGGTGTCCAGAGCGGCGGCCGTTCGCTCAGCGCCTTGACGCTTCAGCGGCGCCGAAAAATGCGTCAGTAGAAGCGCCAAGCTGCGCCCAGCATCGCCTACCAGGCCCAGCGTGGTGCGCTGGTTGCGCACCAGTTGCTCCGGATCAAGATCGATCCGAATCAGCGTGCCGTTGAGGTGAAAGCCGTCGTCAAACACCACATCGTAATCTGTCTCGCCAAGCTCGGTGCCGACCGCCAGAATCACATCGGCGTTGGCCGCAAGCTCACGCACGGCGGGTAGCGCCGCGTTAGCCCCCAAATCCAGCGGGTGGTCGCGGCCTAGCAGCCCTTTGGCATTAATCGTCGTTACCGTGGGGGTATCAAGCTTTTCAATCAATGCTCGCGCTGCTTCCGGCGCTGAAACGCAGCCTCCGCCCAACAGCACCAGGGGCTGCTTCGCTGCTTTTAGTAAGCGTGCAGCCTCGGCCAAGCCTTCTGGATCAGGCGCCGCGCGGTAAAGCGTGGGCGCTTTCCAACTAGCCGGAACGCTGACCGGCGCATTGAACAGATCAATGGGGATTTCGATATGCACCGGGCCTGGGCGCGCTCCGTTGAAAACGGCAAAGGCGCGCGCCAGCACCTCGGGTAGCGTATTGGCGTCCAACAGCGTGTGGCTGAATCGCGCCACTCCGCTGATCATCTGCTGCTGGCTGGGCAGCTCGTGCAGCCGCCCTTGGCCCATGCCCAGCGTATCGCGGCGGTTAACGCTGGAGATCACCAACATGGGGATCGAGTCCGCCAGGGCCTGACCCATGGCGGTGGCAATGTTGGTCATGCCTGGGCCGGTGATAATCAGGCACACCCCCGGTTGGCCGCTGGCGCGGGCATAGCCGTCGGCCATAAACCCGGCGCCCTGCTCATGGCGTGGCGTAACGTGCCTCACATCGCTGCCTTCCAGCCCGCGATAAAGCTCCACCGTATGCACACCGGGGATGCCGAACAGGGCACGTACCCGGTAAGTATCGCGCAGCAGGTGAATCAGCAGTTCGGCACAGGTCATCGTCGCTTGATTGCTCGTTGCATCAGTATTCGTTGCATCAGCGTTCATTGCAGGTCCCTTAGAAGAAAAACGTATGGGCCATGAAGGCAATGATCGGCAGCGTAATGGCAGTACGTAGCAGGAAGATGGCAGCCAACTCCCAGAGCTTGATGGGAATTTTCGACTTGAGCAGTAGCGCGCCGATTTCCGACATGTAGATCAGTTGGGTGAGCGACAGGCAGGCAATCACAAAGCGGGTGAGTTCGCTTTCGATATTGGTCGCCAGCACCGCGGGCAGGAACATATCGGCAAAGCCCACCAGGGTGGCGGGCGCCGCCGCTTCTGCCTCGGGAATCCGCAGCAGCTCTAGCACCGGCACCATGGGGTAGGAAAGCCAGGTAAACAGCGGGGTAAATTCCGCTAGA
Organism: Vreelandella sedimenti; assembly: GCF_013416325.1. Classification (GTDB taxonomy): domain Bacteria; phylum Pseudomonadota; class Gammaproteobacteria; order Pseudomonadales; family Halomonadaceae; genus Vreelandella; species Vreelandella sedimenti. The sequence goes on along the minus strand of NZ_JACCGK010000001.1, from coordinate 400,735 downwards.
ATCAGCGCCACCGTGCCAATAGCAAACACCAGGGGAAGTAAGCCGAGGAAAATATCCATCACGTTGAGGAGCGCCAAACGTGCCAGTTCACGGGGGCCGGGAGCACCGGCGGCGCGATTGGTGGCCTGAATCAGGCTGTAACGGAACAGACCCACTTTTTCAGTGCGCTCCTCATTCAGTTGGCAGCCCACCGGTTCGTAATAGTCATTGGATTTGCGCGACAGGGGCGGCAAGCGCGGCACAATGACCGCAGCGATTAACCCCGAAACCACCACCGTAAAGTAGAATTGCACAAACAGGTGGTTGATATCGACAAAACTGGTGACGAGCAGCGCAAACGCAATCGACACCACGGAAAAATTGGTGGCAATCACCGAGGCTTCCCTGCGGTTATAGAATCCCTGCTCGTACTGCTGCGTGGTGATCAGCACACCGACAGTGCCCGAGCCCATCCATGAAGCGGTGGCATCAATGGCGCTGCGTCCCGGCAAGTTAAAAATTATCCGAAACGGTTTACGTACCATGCTGCCGATGAACTCCATAAAGCCAAACTCGACCAGAAACGGCAGCAGCAGCGCGGCAAAGAAAAAGAAGGTGAGCAGTACCGGCGCCAGGTCATTGAGCATCACCCCACCGGTAAATGACGCAGTCACGAACTCAGGCCCGAACTGAAAATAGGTCATCACAGCGAACAGCGCGCCTAAAACGCGCATCGCAAGCCACACCGTCCCGACATGAAACATTTCGCGCAGCATGCCCTTTTTGGCCCAGGAAGGGTTAGCTAGCTTGGCGTAAATCGTCGCTACCACCGACAGGCAGAGCACAACGACGGCAATGGCCGGCAGCGCCGAGCCCAGCAAGGCCTGCAAACTATCGGCCATGAGCCCCATGCCGATGTTAATGGTATCGCCCACTTGAAAAGGGACGAGAAACAGCAGCACCCCAATTAGCGAAGGAATGATAAATTTCAGTAAGTGTGCGCGGGGTATCGGTGCCGACGAGGTCGGCTGTTCCGATTTAACGTTGCTATACGACATAGGGTTCACCTATTGGAAGTGATTATTGGAGGTGGACTGGCGGCGTGGCTAGGTCAGTACTTTTTATTTAGTCGCTATTTCTTTGATAGCTATTCGGTCGGCGTCACTCGCTGTGTTTAACGCCCGGCAGTACGCAAAGCATTTCATACAGCAGCGTGGCGCCCATCAGCGCGGTGTTGCCGCTGGGGTCATAAGGCGGAGATACTTCCACCAGGTCACAGCCGACAATATTAAGCCCAGCGGCACCGCGAACCAGCTCCAATCCTTGGCTAGAGGTCAGTCCTCCCATCTCCACCGTGCCGGTACCGGGGGCAACAGAAGGATCCAAACCGTCAATGTCGAAACTGATGTACACCGGGACATCGCCCATCTGCTCGCGCACTTCCTGCATCAACGGTGCTAGCGAGCGGTACCAGCACTCTTCGGCAGGCACGACGCGAAAACCCTGACCACGACACCAGTCAAAATCTTCAGCGGCATAGCCGGTACCACGCAGGCCGATTTGCACTACCTTGCCGTGGGCCAATAAGCCCTCCTCCTGGGCACGACGAAACGGTGTGCCGTGGGCAATTGGCTCACCGAACATGTGCTCGTTGACATCGGCATGGGCATCGATATGAATCAATCCCACCGGGCCGTGCTTTTTGGCCATGGCGCGAAGAACTGGCAACGTCAGGGTGTGCTCCCCACCCAGGGTCAGTGGAATACAGTCATGTTTCAGCACCTCATCGTAAAAGGCGGTGATGATGTCGACGCTTTTAGGCAGGTGGAAGGTATTGATGGGTACATCGCCGATATCGGCGACCTGCAGGCTTTCAAAGGGCGCGGCGCGGGTCGCCATGTTGTAGGGGCGCAGCATGCGCGACTCGTCGCGAATCTGGCGCGGCCCAAGCCGCGTGCCGGGGCGGTTTGAAGTGCCTATATCCATAGGAATGCCGATAAATGCCGCATCCAGACCCTCGGCTGTCTCTTGGGTGGGCAGGCGCATCATGGTGGCAGGGCCTGCAAAGCGCGGCATGGTGTTTCCGCCCAGGGGCTGATTAAACTCCGACATACACATCTCCTTATATTTTTGGCGGTGAGCACGATGTAGGTATTGGCCTAGCTCTTTTCACTAATCTTCTAAAGACACTGCACAGACCATGCCAAGTCGTAGATGCCTATAAAGTGGTGGGATTAGCGGCCAAACGATGCAAAAATGAATCAGCCAAGTGCTTTTTTAATTCATTTTTGAATCAAAGATTCAAAAATGAATCGCTCAGAGGAATCGGCTGCGATGAGTGAAATAGATAAACGTGTGCTGCGAACCATTGTGGAGACCGCAAACGACCACTTCTTTATCGTCAGTGGCGATGGGCAAATAGTCGATATTAGCCCGGGAGCCGAAGCGGTTTACGGCGTTTCGCGAGAAGAGCTGCTCTCCAGCAGTGTTCAGCAACTGCAAACCGCTGGGGTGCTTAAGCCCTCCATCACCATGGAAGTGATGCGCACCCGCCGGCCTGCGCAGCTTATGCAGGTCACCGGAACAGGCCGCCGGGTGATTGCCGAAGCCTACCCTGTATTCGTCGACGGCAAGCTGGAGCGCATTATCAGCCGCTCGCGGGATTTAACCGACTTACAGTTATTGCAGGACGAATATGCGCTGCTGCAAAAACGCTTTAGCGAACACTTAAAGCGCAGTCAGGTAGCGCCAGACGCTGAAGAGCAGGCGTTGGATGACGCCCTGGACAATTTGCAGGTGCGCAGCAGCGTGATGCGCGAAATTGCACTGTTGCTTAAGCGGGTAGCCCCTTCGGATGCCAATGTGCTGATGCTGGGGGAATCAGGTGTGGGTAAAACCGCCTTTGCCAAACAGCTACACCGCTGGAGCCAGCGCTGTGACGGCCCCTTTATTGACGTTAACTGCGCGGCGATTCCAGAGAATCTGTTTGAGTCCGAGATGTTTGGCTACCAGCCCGGCGCTTTCAGCGGTGCCGCTCGCCAGGGCAAAGCCGGGCTTTTAGAGCAGGCCGAGGGCGGTACGCTGTTTTTGGATGAAATAGGCGAGCTGCCGCTGCTAATGCAAACCAAACTGCTCAAGGTGATTCAGGACGGTAATTTGACCCGGCTGGGTGACACCCGCTCACGCAAGGTCAATTTTCGCTTGGTCGTGGCGACCAACCAGGATTTGGGCAAGCAAGTAGAGGCCGGACTTTTCCGTCTGGATCTTTACTACCGCCTCAATGTGATCCCGGTCACCCTGCCGCCGCTGCGTGACCGCCGGGAGGATATCCCCGACCTGGTTGAAGCGTGCTTAAATCGGCTCAACCAGCGCTATGGCCGGCAAAAAATCCTTGATACCCGCGTTTGGTCGACGCTGATGGGTGGCGAATGGCCGGGTAACGTCCGCGAGCTGGAGAACTGGCTAGAGAGAGCCTGGCTTTCCAGCCCCACCGATCAAATCGAGGAGCCCGCTGCACTCCCTCACGCCGAACAGCATCCGGCAAACTTTCCGAGCGCCTCGCCAGCAAGGCCGGCAGTAGCACTTGAGCCCCAGGAAACCCTCAAGCAGTACCTAGCGCGGCTGGAGCGCGAAACCCTTGAAGAGCTGTGCAACACGCTCCCAAGCACCTACGCCATTGCCGAGCGGCTGGGCATCAGCCAATCCAGCGTGGTGCGTCGGTTGCAGCGCTATGGATTGAGTGCCTCCCAGCGATAATCTAGCCTATCAAATTGGCGTAACACCTGTGATTCAAGTTCATCAATTTGTATTTATGGAGTTTGTTTTACGGCCAAGGTGCGTTCGATACGCGCCTGTATCCAGTCACAAAATAGAAGGATACGTGGCTCGTTCAGCCGGTGTGGCGAGCAGACCAAATAATAGGCGTTTGGCGCTGGCACTTCAGCGTCGAATAAGCGCACCAGATGACCACGGGCAAAATCCTGCGCGCAAACTATCCGATCTCCCAGCGCGACACCGAAGCCTGACGCAGCCGCCTCGAGTGTCAGATGGGCTCCTCCCAAGTGAGTACTTCTTCTCAAATCATGAGAATCAGCGCCCACCCTAGCCAACCAGCGTTTCCAGTTACCGCCATCATCTTCATGCAGCAGCCAGCTTCCACGAAGCTCGCTGACCTGATGGGGTTGGTCGTAGGTAGAAAAAAAGTGAGGATGACAGACCGGTGTCATATTGAAGTTGGCCAACAGTTTAACGTGCTTGCGCTCCCATTCACCATGTCCATAAACCACCGCCACGTCATAGTCGCTAGTGGCTATCCCCTCATCATCAAGGTTCTGCGGCATAACAGTCAGATCGATATCTGGAAAGGCACTGCGAAAGGCTTTCAACTGATGGGCCAGCCATTTAGTGGCCAGGGTAGGTGCACAGATGATCTGCAGTCTTCCTTCAACACTGGGCAGCCCCAGCTTTATGGTGCTTTCTGCCAATAGGCGCAGAGCCTCTCGCACCTGACGCGAGTAAACCAGTCCTGTCTGATTGAGCCGAAGTTGGCGGCGATCGCGGTGGAACAGCACCATCCCCAGAGATTCTTCAAGCATTTTTAGCTGATGGCTTACCGCCCCGTGAGTTACGTGCAGTTCTTCTGCAGCAAGCTTAACACTCTGCAGGCGCGCCACCGCTTCGAAGGCACGTAACGCATTCAAGGGAGGTAACGCTCGTCTCATAACAATTTTTCTCACATAAAAAGACAAAAAATATGAATTTTATTATCAACTATCTTTTGCCAACCTAAAAGTTATCGGCACATCGAATTTGAGAGAGGTTGTCATGCAAGCTAACAGCACAGAACAGGACTTTACTCCCGATGATCCTCGTGTGTTTGACCAGTATTTACAGGATGGGGTTATTTGCCTACGTAATGTTCTGAATGAAAGCTGGCTTACTCGGCTCAAAGAAGGCACCCGCGACGCTATCGAACAGGGCGGCCCTCACCACTTCCGTTTTGGCCCCCCTAATGCGCCCGGTTTTTTCTTCGGTGATGTCATGCTCTGGCAACGCTGGCCTAGCTTTTGTGAGTTCGCCTTTGACGGCCCGCTGGCGAGTTTAGCCGGTCATCTGATGAATTCTCAGAGTGTGACCTTTTATCATGACTTCTTGCTCGTTAAGGATGCTGGTTCCAGCAAGCCGACACCTTGGCATCAAGATCAATCTTATTGGTGCGTAGGTGGTGACCAAGCATTGACGATTTGGGCTCCTCTAGATGCTGTCAGTTCAGCCAATACGCTTGAGTTCGTACGCGGCTCTCATCGCTGGAACACTCTCTATGCTGCCGTGCCTTTCGCCGATGAAAGCTCTTTTGATGGTAGCCGCGATGGCCGCCCAGAAGTGCCGGATATCGCTCTCTGCTGTAGTGACGAGGATATCGTCAGTTGGTCTCTACAACCTGGGGACTGCCTTGCGTTTCACGCGCGTACACTACATCGAGCTCCTGGCAACCCACTCCCCCATCCCCGCCGAGTACTGTCGACATGCTGGGCGGGGGATGATGCGCATTACATTGAAATAGCAAGCGACCTCGCACCGCCGATCAAGGGTGATGGTTTGATACCCGGCGCACCGCTGGCTTGTTCCACCTTCCCGAGGATTTTTTAATGCCTAATTCAACATATGCACCAAACCCTGATCGCTTGGCTCGAGAAAAAGGTCGCCACTTTACAGCGGTACCCGTCATTGATCTTGCCCCCGCTATCGGCCCCGATGCTACGCCTTCTTCACGACAAGCGGTGGCTGATGAAATCGGTCTTGCCTGTGAAAAAATAGGCTTTTTCTATGTTGCGAACCACGGTGTCAACAGTGACAAGATCTCGGCAGCATGGGCAGAGGCAAAGCGTTTTTTTGCGCTGCCTCTAGAGCGCAAAAATGAGATCCATATCAGCAAGCTACCAAACCATAGGGGATATCTAGGGATTGGTGAAGAGACACTTGATGCCTACGCTGCAGATAGTAAAGAAGTATTCAAGATTGGGCTTGAGCTACCGGCTGATGATCCAGATTTTATTAACGGCATCATCATGTACGGTCCGAATACTTGGCCCCGTGATCTACCTGGATTTCGCGAAAATATTTACAGTTATTATCAGGAAATGTCGGCGCTATCGAAGGAGCTTTTCCGACTGTTCGCCCTGGCTATTGGCATCGACGAATACTTTTTCGATGACAAAATCGACAAGCCTATGGCGCAACTTAACCTGATTCGTTATCCCGCACACGAAGGTGAGCCCCGAGTGGGTATCGGCGCGCACAGCGATTACGAATGCCTAACACTGCTCGCTCAGGATAACAACGGAGGTTTAGAAGCCCGTAATGCTGCTGGAGACTGGATCGCTGTGCCCCCCATTGAGGGTACTTTTGTCGTCAATATCGGTGACATGATGGCGCGCTGGACCAATGACCGCTTTGCATCCACCATTCATCGTGTTTATAACCGCTCCAGCAACGAGCGCTACTCGATGCCCTTTTTCTGTGGCTGCAATTACCACACATTGGTCAGTTGTTTACCTCACTGCTCAAGTTCCGATAATCCCCCCCATTATCCCGATACTTTTGCCGGTGAACATTTAGTTGGGCGACTGGATGCTACCAATGCTCATCGTCAGAAAACCAGCGGTGCAGGAGTATGAACGCAACCGTACCCGACTGGCTAAGAGGCGTTTGGCAACGAACACGTATCGACTATAGCGACGGTAGTCGTGATACCTCAAGCAGAGTGTTCTGGCTACAAGGGCTAAGCTGCTATGGAGATCTGCGTATCGCGACAACTCGGCCTATAGTGACGCGTCTTGGTGCGTCCCGCGATGATGATCTCGCTCTGGCGCACCAGCAGGGGGCTACTGGGCACTGTCATTACCTTGATGGGCAAGCAGTTTGGCAGCGCGAATGGGGCTATCAACCAGTAGTCGACTTCCCGGAACCTGGCGACATCGAGTTGCGCGATAGCTGCATAATCGAACGCGCTCCATCCGGTGCTTACGAAGAAGAGTGGCACCGCTTAACGCCTAAAGATCCAGATATACATGTTTGGCTTCGTGAAGATGGGCATGCACGTCTGCTGGTCATAGATGCCTTTGCCATGCTGATTGAACGCCGTTCGCTTGTCCTGCCACCTCTTCCCCTTGCCAACCTGCTGCGTGAATCATCACAAGACGCCCAGACCCTGCTTAACTGCGAGATTTCCTATGCCGAGTATGGCGCTAACAGCAACTTCCTGATTCGTCACTCGACTCTGCCCTGGCGTGAAGGACAGTCCCTTAGCCTGTGTAATCAGCAGGGGAAAATACTCCCCTCTGGATGGCGACTGGAAGAACACTATTCTGGCATTTCCAGACACCTCTCTGATACTTCTGCCTCTTCCTTGGCGCTACCGCCCAATCCTGGTACGGGCTTTGCAGGCTAATACATCAACGTTATTCCCTTGAACCGCTCAGGAGCCGTCATGAATAGCCTTTCCCAGTCACCCACTCACGAGCTAATTAGCGACACGGCTCAGCATGGTGACGTACAAATTAACATACAGGGCATTCAGAAGCGTTTTGGAAGTTTTCTGGCTCTCGACGATATTTTCATTGATGTCCAACGGGGCGAATTTCTAACCTTACTCGGCCCCTCTGGGTCTGGTAAAACTACCCTACTGATGATTCTGGCAGGCTTCAGCACTCCCTCTGCCGGACGTCTGACCAGAGCGGGACAAGACCTCACTCAGCGGCCAGCCGAAAAGCGTAACTTTGGCATGGTATTTCAAGGCTATGCACTGTTTCCGCATATGAGCGTTGCGGACAATGTCGCCTTTCCGTTACGTATTCGTGGCGTAGCTGCCGCTAACCGACGCCAGCGAGTGAAGCACATGCTGGAGACCGTGGGTCTGAGCGAGCATGCTCACAAGAAGCCGCACACTCTCTCCGGTGGTCAGCAGCAAAGGGTAGCGTTGGCTAGGGCACTGGTCTTTGAGCCAGAGATGCTGCTGCTTGACGAGCCATTTTCGGCGCTAGATAAAAACCTGCGCGGCCAGTTGCAAGAGGAAATGAAACGTATACACCAGGAAATGGGTACCACCTTTGTCTTCGTAACCCATGACCAGAGTGAGGCACTTGCCCTTTCATCGCGTATAGCCATCTTCAATAAAGGTCGCTTGGCTCAACTTGATACACCAGAACGCCTTTACAACCGGCCTCATGACCGCTTTGTTGCAGAGTTTCTAGGCCGTATGAACTTATTGCCGCTAAGCCATCCCAAACGCTCCGGGCAGCGTGTCAGCGGCCAGTTCGAAGGTACCCTGTTGACAGCGAACAACCTACGCCATATTCCTCACAACAACCTGATGCTAGGCATCCGCCCCGAACAACTGAGTATTGCCCTTAGCTATAAAGAAGCCGCGAGTAATGGCGGCAACTGCCTGATGGCCACGCTTCAGGAGCGCACTTACCAAGGCCACAGTTTCGACCTGACACTTAGCACCCCCCAGGGCCATGTATTGACCACCAGCGTTACCAACTCACATCCGGCCGCTCGAGCCACACCAGGCACCCCATTATGGCTTTACTGGCCAGTTGATGCCGGCATCGTGATCGAGGCTTGAATATTTTACCCACAGACTTACAGCGTGACTTGCGCATCGCCCCACTGGAGTAATCATCATGCATCGGACACATCAACAGGACTGTATTGAGCTTCTTGTCGAAAAGGCGCGTCGTGGTCAAATCGACCGCCGTAGCTTTCTTAAGGCGGCGGGTATGCTAGCGGCATTACCGCTTGCCATGCGCAGTGGTATTGGCTGGGCACAGGATCGCCCAGTTATTATCGTCAACTGGGGCGGCGATGCTATCGATGCATATCGGCAAGCCTGGACCGATAGTTTTACCCGCGAAACCGGCATTCCGGTGCGCATTGATGGCAGCGGCCCTACAGAAGGGGCGATCCGTGCCCAGCTAGCCTCAGGCCGCCCCAGTTGGGACGTGGTAGATGCTGAGCCGTTTACTTCCTTGACCCTGGGCCGTGAAGGACTGATGCGGCCACTAGACTTCAATACCATTGAACGAAGCAAAGTGAATGAAGAGTTTGCCACAGAGTTCGGTGTGGCGGGCTACCTGTACAGCTATGTTATCGCCTGGGACAAGGAGCGTTTCGATTCAGCCCCACAAACCTGGGCAGACTTTTGGGATGTTGAGCGTTTCCCCGGTAAGCGCACCATGTACAAATGGATGAATGGCGTTCTCGAAGCTGCCCTGCTGGCCGATGGTGTCGCTGTCGAGGATCTCTACCCTCTCGACGTAGCAAGAGCACTCGACAAGATTGATGAGCTGCGCCCTCACATTCTAGCTTATTGGGGCTCCGGCGCGGAAAGCCAGCAGTTGTTCCTCGATGGAGAAGTCAGCATCGGACAGATATGGAATACCCGTGCCATTGTGCTTGAACGCGATACGGAGGGCAGGGTGGGCTGGCACTATGATAATGCCTGTGTCACTCCCAGCAGTTGGGCAGTCCTTGGCGACAATCCAGCAGGTTCAGAACCCGCCATGCGCTTTATCAATCATGCACTGGAACCGGAAGGTCAGATTGAGCTACTCAAGTTGCTAGGTAACGGCCCATCAAACCCAGCTGCTGAGGCATTGATTCCCGAGGAACTCATCGAACTAAACTGTGGTTCAGTCGATAATCTTGCTCGCCAATTCAAGCTCGACATTGAGTGGTACGCCGATCACTACGGCAGCGTACTAGACCAGTTTCTGTCACGCACTGGTGCCTGACTTTATGTGAGGGCATGCAAATATGATTACCCGCCTTCCCGAACGTTGGCAGTACCGTCTGTTGTTGTGGCCACTGCCGATTCTACTGCTGCTTTGCTATGTGATCCCCTTTGCCGGCATCGTCACCTGGAGCGTGACGCTGCCGGAGCTAGGAGTAGATAACTATGCACGCCTGGCGAACGACCCTTCAATACACGCCGTGCTATGGCGCACTCTCCATCTGTGCGCCATTGTAGGGGTCTGTGCACTACTGCTGGCCTTTTTGATGGCCTACTGCTGGCTTTACAGCTCATCCCGATGGCAACGCTGGGTAGAGCTGTGCATTTTCCTGCCTTTTTTTATATCGGTACTAGTACGTACTTTCGGCTGGCTCGTAGCACTGCGAAATAATGGATTAGTAAATAGTTGGTTGCAGGATCTGGGGCTAATTGACTCTCCACTAGCGCTCACCCGCAATACTCTTGGAGTAATCATTGCCATGGTTCATTTCATGGTGCCTTTTGCCTTCTTTCCACTCCTCTCTTCGATGCGCCAGATTGATGACCGAGTGCTATTGGCCGCCCGCGGTCTAGGCGCCTCACGTTTGCGGGTATTCATTTCGGTGTTCCTGCCTCAAACCCTGCCCGGGCTGCTAGGTGCTTTCATTATGGTCTTTGTATTCTGCCTGGGCTTTTTCATTATTCCCGCCATTCTTGGTGGTGGTAGCACATTGATGGCGGCGGAATACGTTTTCTTGCAGATGTTTCAGACCTACAACTGGGGAATTGGAGCCGCCTTGTGCGTACTGATGCTGGTACTGGTATCCGGATTGGTGTGGCTACTTATGCGGTTTTCGCGGGTCGAGCGACTAGTCGGTTGAGGAGAACATTATGAATATCTATCGGGTCGGCTGGCTCGCCAAGCTCCTAGCGCTTATCACTATGGGGTTTTTAATGCTCCCCCTTGCGGCAGTGATACCCGTGTCATTCACCGGCAAGCGCTATCTGTCGATGCCCGAGGGCGACTGGTCACTACGCCATTACATTACACTGTTCCACTCATCGGAGTGGATCGGCAGCATCATGAATAGCGCTATCGTTGCTATCTCAGCTGCTTTGCTGGCCACCCTGCTATCTACCGCTTTTGTCATCGCTGTTTGGTACCGCAATAACAAGTGGACACGCTGGCTGATCGGACTCTGCATGTTGCCGCTGATCGTCCCCCCAGTCGTATCGGCTATGGTGCTCTACTTTATGACTACCAATGTTTCGCGCATCGCCCCCGGCCTTGGGTATGATTCTCTACCCGGAGTGATTCTCGCCCATACGCTGCTGATCGTTCCTTTCGGCGTCATTAACATGTTGGTCGCCATCAGTAGGGTTGATCGACGGATTGAACTCGCGGCGCGCAACTTGGGGGCTGGCCTGTGGCAAACCACCTGGATGGTGTTGCTCCCTAACCTGCGCCTCTCCATGCTGACGACTTTTCTGCTCTGTTTCATTCTCTCCTGGGAAGAGATTGCCGTAACGCTGTTCATCACCAGTTGGGAGGTTATTACCCTGCCTCGTCAAATATGGAGCGGGTTACGGGACAATGTCGACCCAGTAGTAGGGGCCATTTCTACCCTGCTAATTATCTTGACCTTGACGCTGCTGTTTCTGCGTATGGCCATACAAGGCTGGCGCGCCGCACAGCGGCATTAATGACTCGAAAGGATTTTCATGAATAACATACCGCTAAACGTTCGACAGCACATTAGTAACAATGAGTGGCAAGCACGCTGCGAACTGGCGGCACTTTATCGACTGCTTGCCTATTACCGCATGACCGACCTGATCGATACGCACCTGACATTACGCCATCCTGATACCCCCGAGCATTTCCTGATCAACCACTATGGCATCCCCTTCGATCTAATGCGTGCATCCGATCTCGTACGCATCGACCATGACGGCAAGGTAGTGGACACCCTCAACCCACAAGGACGAGTCAATGCGGCGGGATTCGTGATCCACTCTGCCATCCATGCTGCCCGCCCCGAACTAGATTGTGTAATCCACACGCACACAGCGGCAGGAATGGCCGTGTCGGCCCTGCAAGAGGGATTGCTACCACTCACCCAACATGCGATGAAATTCCACGGTAAGCTGGCCTACCATGAGTATGAGGGCGTTGCTCTGGATACTGCTGAACGGCAGCGCCTCGTGGTAGATCTGGGGCCACATAAGGCAATGATTCTACGCAATCATGGTCTACTGGCAGCCGGCGAGAGTGTTGCAGAGGCCTTTATGGAAATATATTTTTTGGAGCGCGCCTGTCAGGCCCAGGTTCAGGCCTTATCCGGTGGACGAGCACTCCATATACCTAGCGAAGAGGTTAAGCGACACACTGCAGCCCAGTTCGATTCGGAAGATGAGAAAGAGATCACTCATTTGGCGTGGCAGGCAGCGCTTCGTTTAATCGAGGATCAGCATGACGATTACTGCAGTTAAGCGCCAAGTGATTTTCTGCTTGACACAGCGTCTGTCATAAACCATCCATGTAAGTGTCATGAAACGGCAACACCTTCAACACAAGCTGAACCAATAACAACCAACAGCCGGTGATGTGTGTGCTATGTCAAACCAATCGCGTATTCGCCTGGAACGCGTCACTAAACGTTGGGGCGCGACCACTGCCGTCGATGAAATCTCCTTCGATGTCACGCCTGGGCAATTTGTCATTCTGCTGGGCCCCTCAGGCTGCGGTAAATCCACCACGTTACGCATGATCGCGGGCCTGGAAGAGGCCAGCAACGGACGTATTCATATCGGCGAGCGCGACGTCACACGCCTGCCGCCCGGCGACCGTGGGCTGAGCATGGTGTTTCAGTCCTACGCGCTGTTTCCGCATTTAAGTGTGGCTGACAATATCGTGTTTGGCCTGCGCAGCCGCAAGGTACCCAAAGCCGAGCAGCGCGAGCGGCTAGCCAAAGTGGCCGAACTGGTTGATTTAACCGATTATCTGAACCGCAAACCTGCCCAGCTTTCCGGCGGCCAACGCCAGCGGGTTGCTTTGGCGCGCTCGGTTATTTCCGAACACCCGATCTGCCTAATGGATGAACCGCTATCCAACCTGGACGCCCGGCTGCGCAGCGACATGCGCCGGGAAATAAAAGCATTACAGAGCCGCCTGAATATGACGGTTATCTACGTTACCCACGATCAGGTGGAAGCCATGAGCATGGGTGATCGTGTGATTCTGATGCAGCACGGCAAAATCGTGCAGGACGGCACCCCAGACGAGCTCTATAACCGCCCCGCTAGCGCTTTTGCCGCCAGTTTCATTGGCAGCCCCGCCATGAACCTGCTGCCCCTAGTGGCCGGTGAGAATGGCGCCGTTATCGAAGGCGAACCAAGTACCCCCGTAGCCCCCTTGGATGCCGTTGGTGGACACTTGGGCATCCGCCCGGAAGATATCGAACTGCGAATCGCACCCGGTTCCGGCGTACCCGCTAACGTATTAAGTGAAGAGTATCTGGGAGCGGACACCATTGCTTATGTCGCGGTGGGATCGCACACCCTACGCGTGCGGCTTAGCGGCAAGCAGGCACTGACAGGCCAGCCATGCAGCCTCTATTGGACTTCACAGAATACACACCTTTTCGATGCCGAAGGCCTGCGGCGGGATGACCTGACGCCGACCCCATTACCCAGCTCATCTCGAAGCATTCCTCGTCCACCGGCGGTGGGCTCTTTCCAACACTGACAGCAGTATTGACACTTGCGGAGTCTCTTATGCGTTTGCGTACCCCTTTTGCAATGACCGCCCTGGCAGCGGGCTTATTAAGCGCCGCCCAGGTAAACGCGGATAGCGTCGATCTGACCATGTACTACCCGGTCGCGGTGGGCGGTGCGCTCACCGATGTCGTTGATAATCTGGTGGAAGAGTTTGAGAGCGAATACCCAGATATTAATGTGGAAGCGATCTACGCCGGTAACTACGACGACACCCGCGTGCGCGCCATGTCGGCGATGGAAGCGGGTGAAACGCCCCAACTGTCGGTCATGTTCTCCATCGATCTGTATGAGCTGATTGAGCAGAACGCCATCGTCGCCTTTGACGACCTGGTAGAAACCGATGAAGAGCGCGAATGGCTCGATGGCTTCTATCCAGGGCTGATGGAAAATGGCCAACTGGATGGCAAAACCTACGGTATTCCCTTCCAGCGCTCCACCATCGTACTGTTCTGGAACAAGGACGCCTTTGAAGCCGCCGGCCTAGACCCAGAAACACCCCCGGAAAACTGGGAAGAGATGGCCGAGATGGCGGCGACCGTGCGCGAAGCCTCCAACGGCGAGCAGTGGGGCGTGATGGTGCCGTCGACTGGCTACCCCTACTGGATGTTCCAGGCCTTTGCCTTTCAGAACGGCCACCGGCTAATGAGCGAAGATGGCACCGAGGTCTACTTCGACGACCCCGCAGCGGTTGAAGCGCTGGAGTACTGGGTATCACTGGCCACCGAGCACAATGCCATGCCCGACGGCACCATTGAGTGGGGCACCCTGCGCCAGAACTTCCTGGAAGAGTCTACGGCGATGATGTGGCACACCACGGGCAACCTGACCGCCGTACGTAGCGAAGCCAATTTTGATTTTGGCGTCGCCATGCTGCCGATGAAAACCCAGCGCGGTAGCCCCACCGGCGGCGGCAACTTCTACATTTTTGAAGACGCCACTGAAGAAGAACAGCGCGCGGCGATGACCTTCATTCGCTGGATGACCGCCCCCGAGCGTGCCGCTGCCTGGTCGATTGAGACCGGCTACATGGGCGTTAGCCCCGCCGCCTACGAAACCGACGCGCTACAAGGCTATGTGGAAGAATTCCCACCCGCCGCGGTCGCTCGCGACCAGCTTGAACATGGCACGGCGGAGCTTTCCACCTATCAGGGTGGCCGCATTCGCCGCGCCTTGGATAACGCCGTGCAAGCCGCACTAACCGGTCAGATGACGCCGCAAGAAGCGCTTAGCCAGGCACAGCAAGAAGCCGACAGCGTGTTGCGCCGCTACGCCCGCTAATCGCTAGACATTTCATTGTTCGCCGGGGCATGCCCCGGCTTTTCCAACTTGCGGTACGTCTCTATGTCATTCACCAACCACCGCAAAATGCAGCTCTATGGCGCGCTTCTGCTGCTTCCCGCTGCGGTACTGCTGACGACTTTTGCTTATTTACCGACCGTAACAACAGTCATTAATAGCCTGTTTTTACCCGGCTTTCGCGGTGCGCCCACTGAATTCGTAGGCCTTGAAAATTATCAGGTGTTGTTCGATGACCCGACATTTTGGAAAGTAGCGCGTAACAACTTAATTTACGCCGTCGGTACGATTCCTACGTCTATCGCGCTGGCCTTGGGTATGGCGCTATTCGTTAATGGCAAGCTTCGCGGGCGGTGCTTTGTGCGCATGGCCTACTTTACGCCGACTATTCTCCCCATGATCGCCGCGGCCAATATCTGGATGTTTTTCTACGCGCCGCAGATTGGCCTATTCAATAAACTACTCGGCATGCTGGGCTTTTCTGGAGTGAACTGGCTGGGCGATCCAAGCGTTGCACTAAGTTCGGTGATCGTGATGTCGGTGTGGAAAGAAGCCGGCTTTTTTATGATCTTCTACTTAGCGGCGCTACAGAGCATGCCACCCGAGTTAAAAGAGGCAGCTGACTTAGAAGGCACTAGCCGCTGGAGCTTCTTTTGGCGCGTCACCTTTCCGCTACTCATGCCCACCACGTTATTTGTGCTCATCAATGCGCTGATTAACTCGGTGCGGGTCGTGGATCACCTATTTATCTTGACCAAGGGCGGGCCCAACAACGCCACCAACCTGCTGCTCTACTACGTTTACGAGAATGCGTTCTCGTTCTTTGACCGCACCACGGCAGCCACCATTACTGTGGTTATCCTGCTGGTACTCGCGGTAGTGGCCACGCTTAAGTTCACGATTTTAGATCGCAGGACGCACTATCAATGAATACGTCCACTACCTATGCGCCCCGCTCCCGCTGCGTCTCAATTCCAGCGCTGGAAACAGTGGCCGCGTGGCTACTGGCGATTATTTGGATTTTTCCGCTGCTGTATGCCTTTTGGGCCGCCTTCCACCCCAGCGAGTTTATGGTGAACTTTGAGCTCTTCGCCCCGCTGACGCTGGAGAACTTCACTAACGCCTGGTCTCAAGCGCCCTTTGCCCGCTACTACTTGAACACCTTTGCGTTGGTGACGGGGGTGGTGATCGGTCAGTTTGTAGTCTGTACCCTGGCGGCGTTTGCCTTTGCGCGCTTTCCAATTCCCGGTAAGAACGTTTTATTTATGCTGGTGCTGATTCAGCTTTTTGTGTTTCCCGAAGTGCTGATTGTCGAGAACTACCGCATCGCCAGTGAGCTGGGGCTGATCAACACCATCACCGGGATTGGCTTACCTTACGTGGCCAGCGCCCTGGGTATTTTTCTGCTCCGTCAAACCTTTAAAACCATCCCAAGGGAGCTGGAAGACGCCGCCCGCATCGAAGGCTGCAACTGGCTGGAAATTTTGTGGAAGGTGTACGTACCGCTAGCCAAGCCCACCTACCTTGCTTACGGGCTGGTCTCGATTAGCCACCACTGGAACAACTTTATCTGGCCGTTAGTGGTCACCAATTCGGTAGAGAGCCGCCCGTTAACGGTCGGCCTTGGGGTTTTCTCTGCCCCGGAAACTGGCGTTAACTGGGCCACCGTTAGCGCCGCAACACTACTCAGTATCGCCCCGCTGCTGGTCGCCTTCCTGCTGTTCCAGCGCCAGTTCGTTCAGTCATTTTTACGGGCGGGGATTCGCTAGGCAGACGCCCCTCAGGTTTTTCGTGCGACAATTCTCCCTCAAGCACGAGACAAGGAGAGCATTGATGCACGGCGACCCTCACCCGGCAGCCCTCAAAGTATTGCAGGAGGTATTTGGCTACGACAGCTTTCGCGGCCCGCAGCAGGCTATTATTGAGCATGTAATGGCCGGAGGCGATGCGCTGGTGCTGATGCCCACCGGCGGAGGCAAGTCGCTGTGCTATCAGATCCCTGCACTGCTGCGCGAAGGCACCGCGATTGTGGTCTCGCCGCTGATCGCGCTGATGCAGGATCAGGTGGCGGCACTCGAGCAGAACGGGGTCAGGGCGGCTTACCTGAATTCCAGCCTCGATTATCACGAGGCAGTCGAGGTGGAGAATCGCCTGCGAGCAGGGGAGCTGGATCTTTTGTATGTCGCGCCCGAGCGGCTGGCCACGGCGCGTATGCAGATGCTGCTGGAGCAGACCCGGATTGCGCTGTTCGCCATTGATGAAGCCCACTGCGTCTCACAGTGGGGCCACGATTTTCGCCCCGAGTATCGCCAGCTCTCCCAGCTTCACCAGCGCTTTCCCCAGGTTCCGCGCATCGCCCTGACCGCCACTGCCGATGTGCCCACCCGAGTCGATATCATGGAGCATCTGCAGCTCCAGGAAGCGGCGCTTTACAACAGCGGCTTTGACCGGCCCAACATTCGCTACCATATCGCCGAAAATCAGGGCAACGCCAAGGAACAGCTGCTGCGCTTTATTCGCGAGCACCACGAGGGCGAGGCGGGTATCGTCTACTGCCTTTCCCGGCGCAAGGTGGAGGAGACCGCCGTCTGGCTGGAACGCCAGGGGCTGACTGCACTGCCCTACCACGCGGGGCTTCCCCCCGAGCAGCGCCAGCACCACCAGACCCGCTTTCTGCGTGAAGATGGCGTGGTCGTTGTGGCCACCATCGCCTTTGGCATGGGCATCGACAAGCCGGACGTGCGTTTTGTGGCCCACCTTAACCTGCCCAAGAGCATCGAAGCCTACTACCAGGAGACCGGCCGTGCCGGGCGCGACGGCCTGCCCGCCGATGCCTGGATGGCCTACGGGCTACAGGACGTGATCACGCTGCGCCAGATGCAGCAGGACTCCAGCGCCGCCGACCATCAAAAGCGTATCGAACAGCAGAAACTCGACGCCATGCTGGGGCTGTGTGAAATCATCAGTTGCCGCCGCCAGGCGCTTTTGCACTACTTTGGCGATCATCTGGACGCACCCTGCGGCAACTGCGATAACTGCCTGTCCCCACCCGATACCTGGGAGGCCACCGTGGCGGCGCAAAAGGCGCTCTCCTGTGTCTACCGCACCGAGCAGCGCTTCGGCGTGACCTACCTTGTGGATGTACTGCTAGGCAAAAGCAACGAGCGCATCACCCGCTTTGGCCACGACCGCCTCAGCACCTATGGCATAGGCAAAGACCTCACCGCCAGCGAATGGAAGGCGCTCTTTCGCCAACTGATTGCTAGCGGCTTTTTAAGCGTGGATATGGAGGGGCATGGCGGCATCAAGCTCACTGCCAATGCCAAGCCGATCCTGCGCGGCGAGCAGGCTTTAACTTTGCGCAAACCAAGCAAAGCCAAAACCACCAGAAGGGGAAGCAAAGGAGCCTCTGCACCACAGGGCCACGGCCTGCTGTGGGAAGCCCTGCGTCAGCACCGCCGGGAACTGGCCGAAGCACAGGGCGTGCCTGCCTATGTGATCTTCCACGACGCCACCCTGGCTGAAATGGTCGAGCAGAACCCCCAAAACGTAGCGGCACTAGGCGCGATCTCCGGCATCGGCGCGCGCAAGCTGGCGGATTACGGCGAGGGCTTTCTGGACGTCATTCTGGCGCATCAGGAAACCGAGCAAAGCAGCTAAACCAGCGCGCCAGAGAATTAAAAAACGCTCAAATGGTCGATATTTTCAAAAATCGCTCACTTGGAGTAATCTATACATAAGTGAGGAGGAAAATAGATGGCTATTCAGCACAACACAGCCGACAAGCGCCGCGAAATGGGGGCCGCTGCGATGCGCACCTACCCCAACATTTCACACGCATGGGGTTTGAAAGAGAGTGAAGCTGCTCTTCTGCTCGGGGTGCCTGATTCCACCTACCGGCGTTGGAAGCAGGCACCAGGGAATGCCCGCCTGGATGCTAACCACCTCGAGCGGATGTCGTTGATTCTCGGCATCTATAAAGCACTGCATATACTATTACCTAACAAAGAAGCGGCTAACAGTTGGTTGCAGCGAGCCAACCGCAACCCTCTTTTTGCCGGTCATGCACCCATGGAGCGTCTGTTAAATGGACACGTCTCCGACCTTTACGTTGTTCGCCAACATTTAGATGCCGCGCGTGGTGGGGGGCATGCGTGACATTCCCGTTGAGCAATGTCACTTGGCGTCCCAGCTACCGGGTTATTCCCTCGCGCTTTCCTCCCATTGATTTATTCGAAGGCATCAACAGCAACGCTGATGACTGGGACTTACTCAATGAGCTGGAGGGTGAAACCTCTGCAAGGCTGCGTGAGGAAGCGGGAGCTATTCACTTAGTTCGTGATGACGACCGTCGCTACGGCCCCGGCTGGACGCCCGTCATGGCGGCCTTCTGCCACCTCCCCGCGACCGGTTCGCGTTTTAGCGATGGCACCTTTGGCGCCTACTACTGCGCACTCACCGAAGCTACCGCCATTGCCGAAACCGTTTACCACGCAGAGCGCTTTATGGGGGAGTCAAACGAACCGTCCATGATGCTTCAGCAGCGTGTTTATCTGTCGGATTTAACGGGCCAACTAATTGATTTACGCCGACAGGATGCGGCCCAAACGCTTCTCAGACCGGATAGCTGGGCGGCCGGGCAAACCTTGGGTAGAAAAGCCTGGGAGGAACAAACCGACGGCATTGTTTACCCCAGCGTTCGAGACCCGGGAGGCGAATGTGCCGCGGTGCTTCGTCCCCCCGTGCTCTCCGCCACACGGCAAGGCCGCCATCTCGGGTATGACTGGGATGGGCTGCGCATCCGCCATGTCTATGAGCTAACGCTATTAGGTTAGCGATTAACTTTCGCCCCGCCCCAGGCAGTGTTCGCCGCGTGCGATCGCAGCGGCATCAAATACGCCGGTATCCAATACCCAAGCCGTCACGAGTTTGGCAGGAGTGACGTCAAAGGCCGGATTCCATACCGGGGCGTTGTCGGGTGCCCAGATAATCTCACCAAAGGCACCAGTGACGCCGCGGATCTCGGCGGGGTCGCGCTGTTCAATAGGAATGTCCGCACCAGTGGCACAAGCGGGATCAACCGTGGTGTAGGGAGCCACCACATAGAACGGCACCTGGTGGTAGTGAGCGATCACCGCCAGCATGTAAGTACCCACTTTATTGGCGAAGTCGCCGTTGGCACAGATACGGTCAGCGCCCACCA
Organism: Vreelandella sedimenti; assembly: GCF_013416325.1. Classification (GTDB taxonomy): domain Bacteria; phylum Pseudomonadota; class Gammaproteobacteria; order Pseudomonadales; family Halomonadaceae; genus Vreelandella; species Vreelandella sedimenti. The sequence continues at coordinate 380,702 of NZ_JACCGK010000001.1, read as the reverse complement.
TCACTTTATCTACCTTGCCCGCTGACATCAGGCTGGCAGCCATGCTATCGGTAATTAACTGGTAGGGAATACCCAGGTCGGCCATTTCCCAGGCGGTTAAGCGGCCACCTTGCAGCAGCGGGCGAGTTTCATCCACAAACACATGCAGCTCAACACCGCGCTGTTTGGCCACCGCCAGCGCGCCAATAGCTGTGCCCACGCCAGCGGTCGCTAGCGCGCCGGTGTTGCAGTGGGTGAGCACACGGTCGCCCGATTGTAATAAGTCAGCGCCCCGTTCGGCCATCTGTTGGCACAGAGCACGGTCTTCTGCAAACAGCGCGGAGGCGCGCTCTGCCAGAGCGTTGGCGCCTTGCTCAAAGCAGGCTTCCATGGCATCCAGGCAGTACATTAAGTTAACCGCCGTGGGACGCGTGGCGCGTAAGCGATCACTTACCAACTGCCAATCACTTTGTGGGTGGCGAGCAGCGTATTGGGCCAGCACAAAGGCGGCGCTCAAACCAATCAGCGGCGCACCGCGAATCGCTAAGCTGTTCACCGCTACCTGCCACTCTTCTGGCGAGCCACAGCGCACCCACTGCTCCGTCTGGGGCAGTTGGGTTTGATCCAAATACTCAAGGTGGTCGGCATAGACCCGTAAACTGCGTGACTGTAAGTGGGGCATTGATGGACTCCTTGAGCACTTGAGTAGCGGAACAGAGTAGCAGAACAACGGCGCGGCTTATCAGGCGCGAAGCTTATCATATAGAATGGCTGCCATTAGAAGAGGCGACGCAGATCCTATGATGACGCTACAAACTGAACTGCTGGCCGCCATTTCATGGGCGGCGCAGCAAGGCTGGACGCCAGCCACCGGCGGTAATTTTTCCGCCCGTACCGAGGCGGGCTATCTTGTCACCGCTTCTGGCCGGGATAAAACCCGCATTCACGCCGATGACCTGTTGTTGTGCGACCTTGATGGAAAGGTGCTTGAAGGTAGCGGCAAGCCTAGCGCAGAGAGTGACCTGCATGCCGTGCTCTACCGCTTGGACAGTACCATTAACTGCGTGTTGCATACCCATACGGTAGCCAGCACGGTACTCTCGCGTCGCTTCCCCCAGGGCATCGAGCTAAGCGGCTTTGAGATGCAAAAGGCGCTAGCAGGCAACGTTACCCACGACGCTACCATTACGTTACCAGTGGTGCCCAACGCCCAGGATATGGAAGAACTGGCCGAGCACGTACGCAGCGGCTGGCCGATGCCCTGGGGCTTTTTGGTCGCAGGGCACGGCATATATGCCGTGGGCGATAGCATCGCCAGTTGCCGCCGTCACCTGGAAGCGATTGAATTTTTACTTGCCTGTGTGCTTGAAGAGAGTCGGTGGTCTACATGAGTAACCCAACTGTTCGCGCCATTGTGACCGATATTGAAGGCACCACCACGGATATTAACTTCGTCCATAAGGTGCTGTTTCCCTACGCCCACGCCAAGTTGCCCGACTTTCTACGTGCGAATGCAGACACACCTGCAGTTGCCGAGCAAATTGATGCCGTACGCAGCGAAATGGACGCCCCTAACACCCCACTTGAGGCAGTGATCGACCAGTTGCTGCACTGGATCGAGACCGACCAAAAAGTGACTCCGCTAAAAGCACTGCAAGGTATGGTGTGGGCCGATGGCTACCAGCGCGGCGACTTTAAAGGCCATCTATATAGCGATGTAGCACCGGCACTGCGCCAGTGGAAAGACGCGGGCAAAGCGCTGTACGTCTACTCGTCCGGCTCGGTGCAGGCGCAGAAGTTGCTGTTTGGTTATAGCGATGCAGGCGACCTAACCCCGCTATTTAGCGGCTACTTTGATACCCATATTGGCCATAAGCGCGAGGCTGCCGCTTACCATCGCATTGTCGCCGAGCTTGACCTGTCGCCGGCAGCGGTGCTGTTCTTGTCTGACGTGGTCGAAGAACTGGACGCCGCCAAAAAGGCAGGCATGCAAACCCTGCAGTTGGTGCGCGAAGGCACCCAGCCTGGCAACACCCATGCTTGCGTTACTCGCTTTGATGAAATTGCGCTTTAGGAGACCCTACGATGTCGCAACTGAAAGTATTTGCTGATCAGAACCCGAATGATGCCCTGATCGACACCACCGACGGCGAGCAGATTACCACTGAGCTAAACAAGGTGGGCGTGCTGTTTGAGCGCTGGGCAGCGCCGGGCGAGATTACCGACGACGCCACCCAGGAAGATGTTTTGGCGCTCTATAAAGACGACATCGACCGCGTCAAAGCCATGGGCGGCTATCAAACTGTCGATGTGCTGCATATGGTGCCCACGCACCCAGACAAAGACGCCATGCGCCAGAAGTTCTTGAACGAACATCGCCACCACGAAGATGAAGTACGTTTCTTCGTCAAAGGACAAGGGCTATTTTGTCTGCACATCGATGACAAGGTGTATCAGGTACTGTGTACCCGCAATGACCTGATCAGCGTACCCGCCAACACGCCCCATTGGTTCGATATGGGCCCAGCGCCAGAGTTCACCGCGCTGCGCTTCTTCGATAATGTGGAAGGCTGGGTGCCCCACTGGACTGAAAGCGATATCGCCGGGAAATTTGATCGCTTGGATCAGTTGTAAATGGTGAGGAGTGAGGGGTAAATCGTAAGGTGAAAGATGGCAAGCAGCTGTAGCGCCAGCGCACCCGCGAAGCAACCCGCGAGCGTTGCCGAAGATGCCCCCAGGCCGGATGACGCCCGGTGGCATCATCCAGGCGGCTGGCGCCGCCGTCGCGGGTGCCTAATACGCTCGTCCCTCGCGAGATTCGTTACGCCGCGCTACGGGGCAGGCGTTTACAGCACCTCTTGCTGGTTATACGCCCTGGCTAAATCCGCCAGCGCGGTAAGGTCACTATAGGCTTCCGGCTCCATAATCAGCGTTTGGCCCATCAGCACATTGCGCGCTTCAAGCTTGGCGCGCAGCGCGGTGTCTTCAATCTCTTCGAAATCGGCGTTGTGGGCCAGCGATAAAACCCGGCGGTGCATTTCGATGCCGCAGTAGGCCAGCGCATCCAGGCGAATCTCTTCCAGTAGCGCATCACAGGCGTCGTCGGCGCTATTGCCCTGCTCTTCAAACAGCGATTTGGGAAATAGAATGCCCGTCCGCTCGGTTTGCCACAGGTGGCGGAACTCGGCATCAAAGTGGCTAAAGCACGCCTCGATCACATCAAGAATCCACGCCTGATACTCATCAAGCTCACCTTCTTGTCGGTGAGCAGGCTGGCTGAAGTAGGCCATCAGAAAGTTGGCCACCGCCATACCCAGGTCAAAAGCCATCGGCCCGTACTGAGAAAACTCGGGGTCAATGACCCGCACGTCGGTATCAGTGGCCATAATCGAGCCGGCGTGCAGATCACCGTGCAGCATGGTTTCGGTGTTTGCGGTGAACTTCATCAACAGCCGCTGCACTTTGGCCTTTAAACGCGCGTTGCGGCGCAATTCATCCACCACCGGTGAAAGCTCCGGGGTGTGGTGATTCATTTCAGCGCCGTAATAAGGGTCGGTAAATACCAGTGACTCGGTGATGGCAGGAATCGCCACATTACCGGAAAACAGCCCCACGTCCGCCTTTTTCTCTGGGCTACTCAGCGAAAGCTCTGAGCCACGAAACGCCGTGCGGGCGCAAAATTTGCCAATGGTTTCGCCAAGTTGAGCGACGCGCTCACCGTTGATCAACTTACGGCGCAAGATAGTGTGGGGGTGCAGATACTCCATCACAAACAGCGCCTGGGGCTTGTCGAAGTAGTAGACTTCAGGGGCGATGCCCGGTGCACGCTTAGCCTGACGCACCAAGGCGTAGTACTCAAAGTGGGCGCGATAGACTGGCAGCGGCCAACTCTCGCCGACCATACGTACATAGGGAAGCGCCTGCTTAACCACTACACTGCCCACGTTACCGGAGACGATAAACACTAGGTTAAGGTTGCCGTCACCCACCTCGCGAATGTTCCAGCTCGCGGGTTCTCCGCCCACGCGTCTAACTACCGCCTCAACATCACCAAGCCGCTGGGATAGAGTGTCAACGCTTAGCGCGCGGTAATGTTGATCAATCTCCACAGTTCTCTCCTCACAAACGTTTACGTGTTTGGCTAGGGCCTGTTGGCCCGTTAACCTCCGCTATTAGGCCGATACGCTTAAGCCATCAATAGCGCTATCGCCAGATGATGAATCAATCGCACTAGCCACCCATACACGGTTGCGGCCTTGCCTCTTGGCTTCATAAAGCGCTTCATCTGCCTGGGATAATAGTTCGGCTGGGGCAAGGCTAACTTTCGGGTAGAGTACTGCAACACCAACGCTAACGGTAACAACGCTTTGCGCCGAGACACCGTGATTAGGAATTTCCAAAGCCTCCACATTGTGCCGAATACGCTCGGCCGCCGGTTTTGCCGCCTCAGGCGATGCATTGGCTATTAGCACTACAAACTCTTCACCACCAAAACGCACCACTAAATCGGCATCACGGCTATTGGCCTGCATGGCAGTAGCGACTTGACGCAAACACTCGTCACCCTGAGGATGCCCATAATAGTCGTTGTAAGCTTTGAAATGATCGATATCGATTACCACCAGCCCTAAACAAAGGCCTTTATCGGTAGCCTCCTGCCAGCGCACAGGAAAAACCGTATCGAACTGGCGCCGGTTGGCAAGATTGGTTAAAGGATCGGTCACCGACATGCGCGACAGTTCCTGGTTATCTTTTAAGTAATAGCCAGCGCGGATCTTTTCTTTCAGTACATGCAAATAGGAGGTTCGCTCACTCTGTTCGAAGCGATAGTTGGCCACTAACGTAAACAGCGCCTGAGCGATAATAGTAAATATCGCTAGCCGCTTCGCCTCTGGCGGCATGGGGTCATAAGATAGAACAAAAAGCAGTATTATAAATATGCAAATGGCAGATGACACACAGGCATAGTTAAACCGTAGTGAGTAAACAATATTACCCACCAGCAAAATAAGGCCGAAAGAGAAAACATCCAAGTAAGAGTAAGGAACGGTGGATTCTGCAAAGATCAAACATGAAATCACCGTAGCAACAATCACCGTGCTCGCCATTAACGTTTCACGTTGGGCTGGAGACACGCCACGGTAAACCCACCACAGAATTGGCAGACCAAAAGGCAGCATTACCCCCACCCTTAACGTCAGTGCCGTGGTGAAAGTATCCGGTCGAAAACTGTGGTCGTTGATCAAAAACAAGCAGTAGATGATCGCCGATATCAACCCAGCCACGACCATGCTACGGCTACGTTGGTGCTGAGTATCTTCTTCAAACCTTGCTTCCACTTCATCAGCAAAACGTAACCGCCAAGGCCCTCTACGCAACTCATCTTCCACCGCTGTCAGCAGCGTGTCATTGATCATTACTCGCCCTCAATGCCTCATCCGGTTACTTGTGGCTTTCATGCATCATTAATGAACACCAGAAGCCTAATACTACCTTTGAGTACGACAATAGTGTGCCACAATAACGTTTAGTTAAAATGAATATTGGTACACATGTTAAACGAAACTCATTCCAATTTTCATTAATTAAACATTCAACCAGGAGACTAATGATGCAACGCCAACAGGATCCGGTGACTAACGACTGGACTTTCATCATTGGGCATCGCGAACTCGTTGTGCACCAGCGCTATGAGGTGCTTAGCATGATCAACGACTTTATGCTGGGCATTTGGTTTACGATCGGCAGTGTCTGCTTTTTTTACCAGGGTGCGGTGCAAACTGTCGGCGTGTGGCTGTTTGTGATAGGGAGCATTCAACTGCTGATGCGCCCAGCGATTCGTCTTCACCGCTATGTCTATTTTAAGCAGTTGCCGGACACCGACCAGGACGCTTAGACGCCCAAGTCCGTTCAACGCAGTTGGCTATCTTTACTGCCACGACGATTGTAGCCACTAAAGGCCGACTGCTTTTTGTCCAGTTCACCCTGACACACCACACACAGCCGAACGCCTGGAATCGCTTTACGGCGCGGTTCAGGAATAGGATCGCCACACTCGTCGCAAACCTCAAGACTTTCGCCGCGGGGCAACTGGCTACGCGCACGCTGCACCGCATCCTCTAGTGTGCTTTCCATCTGCTCTTGTTCGGCGCCATCTTTTGCCCATCCACCTGCCATGGTCTCCTACCTCCCTTTTTTCAAAAACAACTGTTCAACATTGATCTTTAAGCATAGCAGTAAGCTGGACTACTCATTGTTAGCCTAAAAACCGAACGCCTTGGGCAGCCAAGGGGCTGCGAAGTTTGTCTGGCAGCGGCACATCGGTCACTACGGCATCATAATCACCCAGTTGACCCGCGGCGCAGCGTAGTGGCAGGTCGAACTTGGTTTTATCCAGTACTAACACGCGATAACCGGCATGGGCCAACAGCGCCTCACGGGCCATCACTTCGTCATCGTTGTAGTCATAAAGCTGGCCATAGCTATCCATTCCCCCCACCGACACAATCCCCACATCTGCACGGTAGCGTTGAAAAAAACGCCAGGCATCGCCGCCAATCACGTCCTGGTCACGACGACGCACTCGCCCACCCGCCACCACTAGCTCACACTTCAACTGGCACAGCTTAATCAGCGCATGCAGGTTATTGGTCATGATATGCAGACCTTGCTTATCACTCAGCGCATCGGCCAACTGCTCAACCGTGGTGCCCGTGCCTAAGAACAGTGCTTGATGATCCTGTACCAAGCTCGCTGCCCGCGCCGCAATCTGCCGTTTACCCGCCACGTTAACGATCTGACGCTGGTCGTAGCCGATGTTTTCCTGCTCGGGAAACGGCAGCACCTCACCTTGGCGGCGCAGCACCAAGCCCTTATCAGCTAGGTGGCGAATATCCCCACGCAGGGTTTGCACAGAAACCCCAAACTCGCCTGCCAGGCTGTCTACCGATTGGCGCCCTTGTGAGTGGATTCGCTGTAACAGCTGTTGTCGACGTTCGAACTGGCGCATAGCCCCTCTCAGCACAACGAAAGCAAAAAGTGCGGCAAACGAAAGCCATAAAATGTTGAACGAAAGCATAGTGTCACTTTGTTGTAAGCAGATGACAGTAGCTTAGGTGGGGTTCACTCACTGGAGGTTTACCCATGTTGAAGCGCCCCCTGTTATCTATTCCGACATCTGCCCTTACTGCTGCTGTCGCGGTAGCCAGCTTTTCCCTTTCGGCTCAGGTAGCGGCGAACGAAACGCTAACGCTCTACACCAGTCAGCCCAATAGCGATGCCCAACAGACTGTTGACGCCTTTGAAGCGGCCTATCCCGACATTGAAGTGGAGTGGGTACGCGACGGTACCACACGCTTGATGACCCGGCTGCGCTCGGAGCTTTCAGCCGGGGTGAGCAATCCCGACGTACTGCTGATTGCCGACAGCATGACCATGGAATCACTCAAGCAGGAGGGCCATTTACAGCCTTACCTAAGCGATGAGCGCCAAGCCTATGACGCTGACCTGTATGACCCAGAAGGCTACTACTACGGCACCAAGCTGATCACCACCGGGATTGTCTATAACACCGGCGCCGAGCATCAGCCGCAAAGCTGGCAAGACCTGCTGGGGCCTGACTACGAAGGGTTGGTCACCATGCCTAGTCCGCTTTACTCCGGCGCGGCACTGATCCATATGGCGGCGATCACTGCCAACCCTGACCTTGGCATGGCGTATTACGAAGCGCTTCATGAAAACCGCACCGAAGCCCAGGGTGGGAACGGTGGCGTCTTTAACGCCGTGGCCGCGGGTACCAAGCCCTACGGTATCGTGGTGGACTTCCTGCCGATCCGTGAAGCCGCCAAAGGCTCGCCGGTCGAATTCGTGTTCCCGGAAGAGGGCGTGAGCGCGGTGACTGAGCCGGTCGCCATTATGCAGGGCGCAGAGAATGTCGAGGCCGCGCAAAAGTTTGTTGATTTTGTGCTTTCCCAGCAGGGCCAGGAGCTGGTCAGCCAGCAGGGCTACCTGCCTGCCCACAACGACGTTACCCCACCGGAAGGTTTCCCCGAGCGCAATAGCATTACCCTGATGCCGGTTGATACCGAGCAGGCATTGGCGCAGGAAGAAGAACTCAAACAGCGTTTTAGCGATCTCTTCGGCGGGTAATCATGACGCCCGCTCTCAACTATGACAATAAGTACGGTAGCGACAACAAGTACGGCAGCCAGCACCGCTGGCTGCTTTCAAGCCTGCTGATCGCCATTGTAATGCTAAGCCTGGCACCCAGCCTGCGTCTGCTGATCGAGGCGTTAAGCGATCTTGCTCAGGGCCGCCAGTCGCCGCTGTGGCAAGTGCTCAGCAGTGCCAGCACTTGGCGAGCACTCTGGCATAGCCTGTATACCTCGGGGCTCGGCATGCTGATCGCTATGGTGCTGGGCAGTCTATTCGCCTTTGCCATCACGCTCACCAATGTGCGCGGAAAATCGTGGCTGGTGTTCTGCTTTATGCTGCCAATGATGATTCCGCCCCAGGTTACCGCCTTGAGCTGGCTGCAGCTCTTTGGTCCGGCCAGCCCGCTACTGAAAAGCATAGGCTTGGCGCCACCACTGGGCAGCCCGCAGCCGCTCTACTCCGCTGAAGGGATCGCTTTACTGCTGGGCATCCAGAGCGCCCCGCTGGTATTTCTGGCCCTTCGTACCAGCCTGCTTTCGCTGCCCCGGGAGCTTATTGAAGCCGCTCGCATTAGCGGCGCCAAACAAACCCAAGTTTGGGGTCACATTATTTTACCCGTGACCCGTAGCGGCTTGATCGCCGGAGGCGCGATGGCATTTATCTCGAGTCTCGGCAACTTCGGCATCCCCGCCATGCTGGGTATTCCCGCAGGCTATTACGTGCTGCCCACGCTGATCTACCAGCGTATGGCCAACTTCGGCACCGGGGTGTTGGCAGAAATGGCTGCGCTCTCCTTGCTGATTGGTTTACTGGCACTGGCCGGAGTGGCGTTGCAGCAGCAATTGATGAATCGCAGCCGCTTCGGGCTGGGCGGCCATAGTGGACGCTCACACGATTTCACCCTGGGAAGTTGGCGCTCGCTGGTGACCGCCACGCTCGTCGGAATATTGCTGATTATTCTGGTCGCACCGCTACTTGCACTGATCATCAGCTCGCTGGTACCCGCCATGGGCGTGCCATTAAACGCCGAGACAGCCACCCTGAACGCTTACGCTGAAGTGGTGGGTCGCCAAGGTGCCACATGGCGAGCGGTGAACAACAGTCTGTGGCTGGCGGGCAGCGCGGCTGTGGTGCTGATGCTGCTCAGTCTGCCATTAGCTTACCGGCTACAGCGCCTGCCGGAACGTTGGCGGGGTGTGGTGCTCAGTGCCATTGAGATTCCCTATGCGCTTCCCGGCGTAGTATTGGCCATTGCCTGCATCCTGCTATTTGTTCGCCCGCTGCCGATTATCAATGTAGCGCTCTACGGCACCCTGGGGCTGATTTTTATCGCTTACCTGGCGCGCTTTCTGGTGGTCTGCGTTAAGCCCGTCGCCGCCAGCCTGGCGCAGCTGGATCCTTCGCTTGAAGAGGCGGCACAGCTCGCGGGGGCAGGCCCCTGGCGGCGCCTGGGCAGCATTATTTTACCCCTGGTCGCGCCCGCGCTGTTCGCAGGCGGCCTGCTGGTATTTCTGCTGGCGGTCAACGAACTTACCGTGTCAGCCCTGCTATGGAGCGCCGGTAACGAAACCCTCGGCGTGCTGATTTTCAACCTCGACGAAGGCGGCGAAAGCGTGCTGGCCTCTGCGGTGTCAGTGCTGGTGGTAGTAATGGTCGCCTCGCTGATGCTGACACTCAGTTTACTGGCGCCGCGTTTACCCAAAGGAGTCATTCCATGGCAGAGTTAGGCATGGCAGTGCCATCTAGTGCAGGGCTATCGATCGATCGTGTCACCAAGCGCTTTGGCGAACAGACGGCCGTTGATGCGCTGTCGCTGACGATCAATCCAGGCGAGTTTGTCGCCCTGCTCGGCCCCAGCGGCTGTGGCAAAACCACCATGCTACGCATGCTGGCAGGCTTTGAAACGATCAACGACGGTACGATTCAATTAGCCAATCGCACCCTGGCCAGCGCCGATACCCATGTGCCGCCTGAACAGCGCAATATGGCCATGGTATTCCAGTCCTATGCGCTATGGCCGCATATGAGCGTGGCTGACAACGTGGGCTACCCAGTCAAGCTACGAGGCCTGCGCGGAGCGGCGTATCACCACAGGGTGCAGCAGGCCCTGGCCCTGGTGGAGCTTGATGCCTACGCCGATCGCATGCCCCAGGCCCTCAGTGGCGGCCAGCGCCAGCGGGTGGCCCTGGCGCGCTGCCTGGTCAGCGACCCTTCAGTGGTACTGCTGGATGAGCCATTGGCCAACCTTGACCGTCACCTGCGCGCCACCATGGAACACAGCTTCCGCGATTTTCACCAGCGAACTGGCGCCACGCTGGTCTATGTCACCCACGACCAAACCGAAGCCATGGCGCTGGCGGACAAAATCGCCGTGATGAAAGCGGGCAAGCTGGTTCAGTGGGGCGCCCCTGAAACCCTTTACAGGCAGCCGCGAACCGCCTGGGTAGCAGGCTTTATCGGCCAGGGCAGCCAATTAAAGGTCGCCGCCGGTCACCCTGGAAAGCACCTTGAGAGCGCGACCCTAATGCGCGGGCTGAACGCCATCGAATCCGAACGAACCCAAAGCGTGCTGGTGCGCCCGGAACATATTCAGATCAGCGCGGCAACCGCTTCCTCCGCAACTCCCACTCATAACCAGCTTGCCGCACAGGTGGAAAACGTTATTTTCCGCGGCGAGCGCTATGAGCTCACCCTGCGCCTGCCCAGCGGGGAAACACTGCTGGCCTACCACCACACCGCACCTGACCTGGGTAGCCAGGTTGCCGTCGACCTTCAGCAGGGCTGGTGCCTGGAGCCCGACCAATGAGTATCAATATCGAGATTCTCAGTGGTTTAGGCGCCAAAGGGCCTGCTGCAATAGTGGTAGAAGCCCAGGGAAAACGCCTACTGCTAGATGCAGGCGGTGAACTCCACCCGGATGACACCATTACTTGGGCGAACAACCTGGCTGTGGATGCCGTACTGATCAGCCATGACCATATCGACCATATCGGCGGCGTGGCCGAGCTAGCAGAGAGCGTGCCACTTTATTGCACGCCGCTGGTAGCCAAGGCACTGCCTCACAACCGCGCATGGCGCCCCTTGCCCGAACGCGGCACGCTAGAAGTGGAAGGCATCACCGTTACCACCGGCCAGGCGGGGCACTCGCTAGGCGGTGTGTGGCTACATCTAGCGGTGGAGGGCGGTGTTTACTATAGCGGCGACGCCTGTTTTGAGTCGTCTGTGTTTCCGTTTGATACCCCGCCGAAAGCGGCTATTGCACTACTGGATGCCTCCTACGGCAGCTACGACCAGCCCCAAGCGTACTGTGTTCAGGCTATTAGTGAGCGCCTTGATCAGCCGCTGGCGTTTCCGGTGCCGGAAACCGGCCGCGCCCTGGAAATGGCACTATGGCTGGCGGAAGAGGCGGATCAGCGGCAGTTAACGCTCGCCATCGACCCCGTGATTCGCGACAACCTGGCCGCGCTCTTGGCTCTGCCTGCAACACTGCGTCGGCCTGGGCTCGACCACTCGATTCGCTCGCTGTTAGCGCGGCAAAACGCTTGCCCGCCAACCCTTCAGTTGATGTGCGATCGCAGCGATACGCCGGAACAGTGGCCCGATCACCACCTACTTCACACAGGTTATCTGACCCCTGACCGCCGCGCAGAGCTAGCGGCAGGCCAAATCAGCTGGCAGCGCTGGAATGTTCACCTACGTGCGTCGCACCTGGTGGCGCTTGCCGATCAGTTAGACGCCACCCAAGTGGTACCGCTATTTACCCCGTTTAGCGATAACGCATTAACCGCTTGGCAGGGACTACTAGGCGAGCGCCTCTGCACCGCCCAGCGTTTATCTGCTCCTTCACGTCTAGTCACCCTTTCCAGTTTAGGGAGTTTTGCATGTCCGCAGTAATTGTTGATGTTGACGGCACCTTAGCCGAATTTCACCCCCACCAGGTCAGTGACTGGGTGCTGGGCAGCCAAAAACAGTGGGAGCCCTTCTTTGCCCATATGGCCGAAGCGCCGGTGATCGAAGCGGTGGCCAAGCTGGTTAAAATCCTGAAGGCCCAAGGCCAGCAGATTGTGATTTGCAGCGGTCGCCCGGATAGCCACCGTGAGCATACCCAGCGCTGGCTAGAGCGCCACACCATCCCCTTTGATGCCATGTATCTACGCCCTGAGGGCGATGACCATGTGGATGATGAAGCGGTAAAAGAGGCGTTACTGGAGCGCATGCGCAGCGACGGCTTTGCGCCTTGGCTGGTGCTGGATGACCGTGACGCTGTGGTCGCCCAGTGGCGCGCGCTCGGGCTTACTTGCCTGCAGTGCGCGCCAGGGGATTTTTAAGCGTTTTCCAGCCGGGTTCGGTGCTGCCAGACCAGCACCGCCAAGGGCACTAGCGCGATGGGGATCAACACTAGGTTAAGCGTCGCCCAACCCAAGCCGCTGACCAAGGGCCCAGCGAGCAACGCAGTGATAGCGGCGGTGCCAAAGACTAAAAACTCGTTGGCGGCCTGAGTGCGCGCTTTATCCACCGGGCGGTAACTCTCAGTGAGCAGCCCGGTGGCGGGCAGAAAGGTAAAATTCCAGCCCAAGCCCAGCAAAATCAGCGCCACGTTGAAACCGGCTAAACTGATCCCCAACTGAGCGACCAAGGCACTTGCCACCAGCAGCAGGCAGCCTGCCACAATAACTTGCTTGGCGCCGAAGCGGGTGGCCAAATGGCCAGTAAAGAACGAGGGTAAAAACATCGCCACCACGTGCCACTGAATGGTCATTGAAACGTGGTTAAAGTGATGCCCAGCCCCCGCCATGGCGAGCGGCGTGGCGGTCATGGCCAAATTCATCATGCCGTACCCGACCATCGCCGCGCTCACCGACACAATAAATCCAGGCTGGCGGAGTATCTTACCCAGCGGCAGTGCGTTGCCTTCGCCGTGGGTGCGGGAAGCAGGCGGCAGTTGCGTCAGCATCAGCACCACTAACGCCAGTGCGTAGAGCGCTGCCAAGCCTACAAAACTGCCCAGAAACGGCACTTCACCCAGCTCACGGCTCACCCTGGCTAGCCATGGCCCGGCAAACGCGGCCAGCACACCACCCCCCATCACCAAGCCAATCGCCCGGTCACGCATCGGCGTGGGGGCGGCTTCCACCGCGGCAAAGCGATAGAGCTGGCCAAAGCCAATGCCGATTCCGATTAGCCAGGTCGACAGCAAGAACAGCCCAAAGCGCTCGCCAATCAACGCCTGCACGGCGACCAGTGCACCTACCAATCCCAACAGATTGCCCAGTATAAAGCCGCGCTTTCGGCCCAGCCTGGCCATAATTAACGAGGCGGGAATGGTGGCGCACATCAGCCCCAGCCACTGGGTGGCGACCGGCGCGGTCGACCATGACGCACTTGGCGCCAAAGACGCCCCAATCAGCGGCGAGACGGCAATCAGCAAGACATTACCGGTAACCAGTAGCGCCTGGCAGAGCGACAATAGAGTGACGGTTAAAGGCATGAAACGCTCTCCTGAATAGAATCATCTGTATGGGAAGACGCAAAGCGCTGGCGATATACCGAGGGTGATACGCCGTAGTAGCGCTGAAACTGGCGGCGCAGCTGCTCCGCGCCGCCCAACCGCCAGCGTTGTGCTAGGCGCTCAAGGGATACGTTTTCGCGCCCGTTGAGCAGCGCCAAGCGCGCTTGCTCAAGGCGTAGTTGGGTCAGGTAAGCACCGGGGGTGGTATTTAAGTAGCGCCTAAATAGCCGGGTTAAATGGCGCGGGGAGACCGCCATCAGGTCGGCCATGCTCTCAAGCCCGTGATCAACGCTGGGGTCGGCGTGGAGCTGATCCAGCAAGCGGCGCAGCGGCCCCGCCTCTTGTTGGTGTCGCAGTATCTCGCTGAACTGCGACTGCCCACCTGGGCGCTGCAAAAACACCACTAGCTCGCGGGCCACTCGACCGGCCAGATCAGCACCGTGATCTGCCTCTACCAGCGAAAGCGCCAAATCAATCCCCGCCGTTACACCGGCGCTGGTGTAGCGGCCGTTGCTTTCGATATAGAGTGCATCGGGCTCTACGCTTAGTGCGGGGTACTCATCCGCCAGTTGAGGTGCATGGCGCCAGTGAGTGGTAACGCGGCAGCCTTCCAGCAACCCTGCAGCGGCTAACAAAAATGCCCCAGAGCAGATAGAGCCGAGCCGCCTCACCTCTGGAGCGACCTCACAAAGCACCTGCTTCACTGCGGCTATTTCACACTGCTGCATCACGCCACTGCCACCCGCCACCAACAGCGTATCCAGGGGCAGTAAATGAGTAAGTTGATGGTAGGTGTGCGTAGCATGCACGGCTAGGCCGCCATTGGTGACTACCGGGCCGACGGCATCGGCGACCAGGGTCAACTGATAGAGCGGCTGGGGGCTTAGCGTATTGGCGCTGGCAAACACCTGCCAGGGACCGCTGACATCCAGCAGTTGGCAGTCGGGGTAGGCAAATAGAGCAACATGGCGAGTCACAGTCTCTCTCCGCTAACGGGGAATCGAAGCATTAGAGAGAGTGTCAGCGCTGCGCCTTATGTCGGCAAGGACGATTACCCCACCGATATGGACATCTTTATAAAAAGCAGTACATTCGGATCAGCCCGTTCTCTCTAACGGTGACTCCATCCTGCGTACGCTGGAAACGAAATCGCTAAAGCGCTCGCCTTGAATCAATACATGGTCGCTCAGTGCTTGCTGGGCCGCCACGGGGTCGCCCTGTTCAATGGCCTCCACAATGGTTTGGTGCTCGCTGAGGGAATTATTTACCCGCTGGCGCACCTGGAGCTGCAGGCGCCGGTAAGGCTTTAAACGTTGTTTAAGTTGGCGCGCTTCGCTGGCCAAAAAAGTGTTGTGGCTAGCGGTGTAGATACAGTCGTGAAAGCCTTCGTTTTCGTAGTAATACTCGTCGCTGTCGCCGGCCAGGGCCGCTGCTTCGCAGCGCTGATGCGCTTCGCGTAACGCGGCCAGCTCTGATTCGGTAATCCGGCGTGCTGCCAAGCGGCCGCACATGCCTTCAAGCTCCGCCATCACCTCGAACATCTCGATCAGTTGATCAATACCCACTTTCGCAACGAAGGTGCCCTTCTTCGGGGAAACGGTGACCAAGCCGCTGGCGACCAACTGTTGAAAGGCTTCGCGCACAGGCGTTCGCGAAACCTGAAACTCGCGCCCCAAGGCCTCTGGATCCAGGCGCTCTCCCGGTAAGCGACGGCCATTGATGATGTCATCCTCAAGAGAATCTCTTAATCGCTGAGCATTGGATCGCTTGGTGCCGGTCATATTTACCTCCTTGGATCGCGGCTCGTCTTAGCCGTTTTAATGCTGTCATACAGTTGACATTAGCATACATAGCGCCTATTGATATATATATCAGCTCGACTGATAGATACATATAGTCCATCCAAACACACAACAACAACTGTTGGAGACGCCTCATGCAACGCTATGTGATCTCAACTGCTGCCGCCCTCGGTCTCGCCATTGCGGCTTCCCACGCCTCTGCCGATACCGTGCTACGCGCGTCGCATCAATTCCCTGGGGGTCAGGGAGACGTTCGCGACGAGATGGTGCAAATGATGGCCCGCAAAGTAGTCGATGCGGATGTAGGGCTGACCATAGAAGTTTATCCGGGCCAGTCACTGTTCAAAGCGCGTGAACAGTGGGGCGCTATCGCTCGTGGTCGCCTCGATATCACCTCTCTACCGCTGGATTACGCTAGTGGTCGGCATCCGGAATTTTCGGCTACGCTGATGCCGGGCTTAGTGCGTAATCAGGCCCATGCTCAACGTCTGAATGACTCTGAATATATGGACATGATTAAAGAAGTCATTCGCGAAGGCGGCGCTCGAGTACTTGCAGATGCCTGGTTATCCGGTGGCTTTGCATCTAGCGAACAGTGCGTTACCTCCCCGGATACCGTCGAGGGCCAAAATTTCCGTGCTGCCGGACCTGCGTTTGAACAAATGCTTGAGGCCGCTGGCGCCTCCATTGCCTCCATGCCCTCTTCCGAGGTTTATACCGCCATGCAAACCGGTGTGCTGGATGCCGCCAATACCTCGTCGATGTCGTTTATCTCTTTCCGGCTTTATGAACAGGTTGAATGCTTGACCGAGCCGGGTGACTTCGCGCTCTGGTACATGTACGAACCCATTCTTATTTCTGAGCAGGTATGGCAAGAGCTTAACGAGGAACAGCAGGCGGCGCTGATAGAAGCCGGTGAAGCCGCAGAAGCCTTCTTTGCTGAAGAGGCCGCCGCCATTGATCAGGAAATGGTCGATCTTTACGAGGAGAACGGCGTCGAGGTGGTCAGCATGAGCGAAGACGACTACAACGCCTGGCTCGATATCGCCAAGGAAACCTCTTACAAAAACTTTGCCGACAATGTTCCCAATGGCCAGGCCATTATCGATGCAGCGCTGGCCGTCGAGTAAGCAACCCATAAACGCCTAACGGCTCGGCTGCCCTTCGGGGTGGCCGTTTTCAACTGATGCTTGCTTAGCTTGGCGAAATAACCAGCTTGACGAGGGAAATATGGCACCTGCAACGACTCACAATGCCCTGGCGCGTGGGGGCATCATTGGCGGCTACATTCGCGTCATGGATAAGCTTTCGCGGCTGTCTGCCTATTTAGCCTGCGCCATGTTTATCGCTGGCGTATTAGTGATTTGCCAGATGGTATTTATTCGCTACTTACTCGGAATGAGCACCAGTTGGCAGACCGAATTCACCATCTTTTCAGTAACGGCGGCAATGTTGATGGGTAGCCCTTATGTACTGATGACCGGCGGGCACGTGGCTATCACTATTGTGCCCGATGCGCTGGGTGGTATTACCCGCACCATCATGCGCTTGATCGCTTCGCTGTTTGGATTAGGTTTCTGTGCCGCCCTGGCGTATGCCAGCTGGGTCTATGTTTTTGAGGCACTTCACGGTGAGTGGACGACGGGTTCCGTATGGAATCCACCGCTGTGGCCCGCCCTGCTGCCCATGGCCGTCGGCGCCACCCTGCTGTCGCTGCAATATGTAGCTGAAATTCTGCGTGGGGAGAGCTAAGCATGGATCCCATTACCTTAGGCATTATTGTCGCCATCGCGCTGATTACGCTGATGGCCATTGGCACCCCTATCGCTTTTGCCCTGGGCGGTGTATCGCTGCTGGCACTAATCTACGACCGTGGCCTTGCTGAGCTCACCTACTTCGGGGAAACCTTTTTTGACCGCATCGCCGAGTTTGGTTTTGTCGCCATTCCGATGTTTATTCTGATGGGCGCCGCGGTGGCCTCCTCTCCCACCGGGCGCGATCTGTATCGCTCGCTGGATCTATGGATGGGCAAGCTGCCCGGCGGCTTGGCGGTTTCCAATATCGGCGCCTGCTCTATCTTTGCTGCGCTCTCGGGATCGTCACCAGCCACCTGTGCGGCGATTGGTAAAATGGGCATTCCCGAAATGCGCATGCGCGGCTACCCGGATGGCGTGGCGGCGGGCTGTATTGCCGCGGGTGGCACCCTGGGCATCCTGATTCCGCCGTCGGTCACCATGATCATCTACGGCATCTCCACCGAAACCTCTATTGGTCGACTGTTTATTGCCGGGGTGGTGCCAGGCTTTATGCTCGCGGGCCTGTTCATGATATGGACGATGATCGCCTGCAAGCTGGCCGGTGGCTATAACAACCCGATGGCGGAGTCCGTCGAACGGTTAAAACAGAACGTTAAGCAGAATGTTGATACCAACCTGAAAGCGTTAGTGCGCGTTCTGCCTTTCCTGGGCGTGGTCGCGGGTATCCTGTTTGCCTTGTATGGCGGGGTGGCAACACCTTCAGAAGCAGCAGGCGTAGGCGCATTCCTCTGTTTGGCGCTGGCTATTCTGATCTACCGCATGTGGCAGCTGGGCCCGATAAAACTGATTATGCGCGACTCGCTACGCGAAAGCGTGATGATCATGCTGGTAATCGCCACCGCCGAAGTGTTCGCCTATGCGCTCTCCTCGATGTTTATCACCCAAACCGTTGCCGCCGCGATTGCTGATCTGGAGATCAACCGCTGGGCGCTGATGGGGGTGATTAACCTCTTCCTGCTGGTGGCCGGTTTCTTCCTGCCACCCGTGGCAGTGATCGTGATGACCGCGCCCATTCTGTTACCTATCATCCTGGCGGCTAATTTCGACCCCTACTGGTTTGCGGTGATTTTGACCATCAACCTGGAGATCGGTCTGATCACACCGCCAGTGGGTCTCAACCTGTTCATTATTAAAGGCATCGCGCCGGATATTTCGCTGCGCGACATTCTGATGGGAAGCTTGCCCTACGCGCTATGTATGGTGCTGGGTATCTTGCTGCTGTGTCTCTTCCCAGGCATCGCGCTTTGGCTACCTAACTTGATCATGGGTTAAGGAGTTCGACCATGAACATGCTGTTTTTGCAGGAGCTGTTCAACAACATCACTCAGCGTGATGCACTGTTGCGGCGCCGCCAGCCCGAGAATTTAACGCCCGACCATGGGCAGTTGGTTAACGCCTGCCACAGGCTGTTGGAAAGCGATGGAGAAGCCTCCAGCATCGCGCTGGCAAGCCGCGCCTTGGCGATTTATCAGCGCCTTTCGGCAGCTGAAAAAAGCAGCTTCTTTGCCCGCCTAACGGCTGACTTTGCGGCCGATCCCGGCCCCATTGACGCCGCCTACCTGGCGTATCTAGAGGTGCGCGACAACCAATCGCTACAGCGCCTGTTTGAAGCCTGCGAGCCCCGGCGCCAAGAGCTTTTTCGGCGTTTAAACCTGGCCAGCGACGGCACCTATGAGCTGGTTAAAATGCGTGAAGACCTGCTGGGGCTACTACGCGAACAGCCGGAATTAGCGCCCATCGACGACGATTTCGCCCATCTGTTTGGCTCCTGGTTCAACCGCGGCTTTTTGATGCTCAAGCGCATTGACTGGAACACCCCCGCTTCGATTCTAGAGAAGATCATCCGCTACGAAGCGGTACACGAAATTCAGGACTGGGACGATCTACGCCGGCGCTTAGATGCCCGTGACCGTCGCTGTTTCGCCTTCTTTCACCCCGCCATTGGCGACGAGCCGCTGATCTTTGTGGAAGTGGCCCTGCATAAGGGCCTGCCGAGCCGTATCCAGCCCATCTTGTCAGGGGAGAGTTCTGGAGAGAGTTTTGGAGAGAGCTCTGGAGAGAGTCGTCATACTAAAAAAGCCATCGATGAGCCCGAGGATGCCGATACAGCGGCGTTCTTTGGCATTAGCAACTGCCAGACCGGGCTGCGCGGGATCTCCTTCGGTAACTTTTTGATCAAGCAGGTGGTGCAAGAGCTCTCCCAGGAGCTACCGCAGCTTAAATACTTCGTCACCCTCTCGCCGGTGCCTGGCTTCGCCCAGTGGTTGCAGGAGCAGCGTGATGATGAGCAGCTTCCCTCTTCTCTGCATAAATCACTCAAAGGGCTTGAAACCCCAGGATGGCATCAGGACAAAGCGCTTGAAGAGCAGCTTAAAGCCGCGATTCGCCCACTGGCCGCCCGTTACCTGGTCGAAGAGAAGAACCGCCACGGCCTGCCGCTCAACCCGGTGGCCCGCTTTCACCTCGGCAATGGCGCTGAACTTCACCGTATTAATTGGCTAGGCGATATCTCCGAGAAGGGCTTTAAACAAGCCGCAGGACTGATGGTTAACTATCTGTATGTGCTGGACGATATCGAGCGCAATCACGAAAACTATACCGCCAAGGCGACCGTTGCTTGCTCGAATGAGGTGCGCGACCTCGCCAAACGCGCTCGCAAGCTGGCCAAAGGAGAGACCACCAAATGAGCCACAACCTATTTGAAACCTTTGCTGCCAAAATGCGCGAGCGGGCAGAGGCCGATTTTATTACTACCCGCGATGGCCGCCGCTATCGCTACTCCGATGCGCTGACCATCAGTGCACAGCTTGCTGGCGCACTAACCGAGTTAGGCGTTAAGCAAGGCGACCGCGTCGCCGTGCAGGTGGATAAAAGTCCTGAGGCGATACTGCTTTACCTGGCCTGCCTGCGCATCGGCGGCGTCTATTTGCCCCTCAATACGGGCTATACCGGCGATGAGATTCGCTACTTTTTAAATGATGCCGAGCCGGCGCTGTTTGTTTGTCGCCCCAAGATAGAAGAGCAAGCGCAGTCGCTTGCTGCTGAAACCGGCTGCCCGGCGGTGGTCACCCTGGGCAGCGCCGCCGATGGCAGCCTGATGGAAACCGCCCAAGCGGCAACGCCGCGTGAAGATATCGTGGCACTTGGCGAGCGCGACCTGGCTGCTATTCTTTATACCTCGGGCACCACTGGGCGCTCCAAAGGCGCCATGCTAACGCACAAAAACCTCGCCTCGAACGCCGAGACCCTGGCCAAAGCGTGGCACTTCAGCGCTGATGATCGGCTGATTCATGCGCTGCCAATCTTCCACACTCACGGCTTATTCGTTGCCTGCAACGTCACTTTGATGGCGGGCGCCAGCATGCTCTTCCTGCCCAAGTTCGATGCCGATGTGATCTTCGAAGAGCTGCCCCATGGCAGCGTGATGATGGGCGTTCCCACTTTCTATACACGGCTGGTTCAGGACGAACGACTGACCCCAGAAGCTACCGCCAACATGCGGTTGTTCGTTTCCGGCTCTGCCCCACTCACTGCCGAGACCCACGAGGCATTTGAAGCCAAAACGGGGCATGCGATTCTTGAGCGGTACGGCATGACAGAAACCAATATGAACCTCTCCAACCCCTATGAAGGCGCCCGCCGAGCAGGCACTGTGGGCATGCCGCTACCCGGCGTGGAGATGCGCATTACCAACCGAGAAACCGGCGCTGAGGTGCCGTTTGGCGAGATTGGCATGCTGCAGATTCGCGGCCCGAACGTTTTTATCGGCTACTGGCGAATGCCCGAAAAGACCCGAGAGGAGCTGTTAGACGATGGCTTTTTCATTACCGGCGATCTCGCCATGGTCGACGACCAGGGCTATGTGCATATTGTTGGCCGTGACAAGGATCTGGTGATTTCCGGCGGCTACAATGTTTACCCCAAAGAAGTGGAGCAGGTGATCGACGAGCTCGAACAAGTCGCCGAATCCGCAGTGATCGGACTGCCGCACCCTGACTTTGGCGAGGGCGTTACCGCAGTGGTCGTTCGCCAGCAAGGCGCTGATCTTGGAGAAAACCAGCTTGAAGAGGAGAAAGTAATCACCCATTTAGATGGACGGCTCGCTAAGTATAAGCAGCCTAAGCGGGTCTTCTTTGTCGATGAATTGCCGCGCAATACGATGGGCAAAGTACAGAAAAATGAACTGCGTAAGCGGTTCAACGACACCTACCAAACGCCTTAGTCGCGACTCCTAGGCGCTACTCATTCCTGAACGTTTGCCCCAACTCTTTAGCCTGACACGATAAGGGAAAGAGGCGGGGCGTTTTTTTGCGAAAAGGAACCATTTGCTCTACTAAATGTTAAGGTAAGGTCACTTAACGAACGATGGAGCAGATCGCCTTGACTACGCCTACCGTTACCGACGGCATCACCGCCAGCGAGCTATATAAATTAGTCAGCCAGCCAGCGTCCAACAACGCTGAAGAGACGACCCTTGAGTGGCCTGAAGGCACTATCAGCTTTGATGAAGCTAATCAGACGCTGATCTGGGAGCTTAACGATTACGGTAACCTGTCGATGACCCTATCGCGCAGCGAAAATGAATGGGTCGCCATGGCACCCATTGCTGCCGTAGATGGCGTCAAAAACAGCGCTGAGCTTAACGAAGTATTGCTGCGTCAGGGCATTTCGCTACCGCTGGCCTCTGTGGGTATTGTCGAGATCGACGGGCAAGACCTTTATGTGGCTTACGGGCAGCTGTTTGGCGATTCAAAGCTTGAGTCAATTTGCGCCGAACTACACGCCACGGCCAGTGCCGCGATGGACGTCGCCGAACTGATACAAACGCATTTCGTCTAACGCTAACAGCTGCCCATCTATCAGCATTGTCACCATTACAGCAACTTACCAGTGAGATTATCTATGTTAAGCAAAATCATGACGGCCCTGCGCGGCAAAGCGAATGAAACCGGTCAAGCTGTGGTGGATTCCCAGGCACTGCGCATTTTAGACCAGGAAATCCGCGACTCGGAAAATCACCTGAGCCAGTCTAAAACTGAACTCACCCGCCTGATGGGCCAGCGCCAGCTAAACAGCAATAAAGCTGACACCCTGGAAAGCAAAATAGCCGAGCTGGAAAAAAGCGCCGAGGCCGCGCTGGATAAAGGCGAAGAAGCACTAGCCGTGGAAGTGGCTGAGCGCATGGTGGCGCTGCAGGATGATCTGGAAGCAGAGCGCGCCATTGTTAGCGAGTACGATGCCAGCATTGAAAAACTGCGCAGCGCGATTCGCGGTACCGACAACCAGCTTCGCCAGCTTAAGCAGCAGGTCAGCGTGGTGAAAGCGACAGAGTCGGCACAAAAAGCCCAATCCGCCGTGGCGGCTCGCCATTCGGGCCAGAACAGCGCGATGGGCAGCGCGATGGAGTCACTGGAGCGTATTAAAGAGCGCCAGCAGCTTAATTCGGCGCAAATGCAAGCCGCTGACGACATGGCGGCAGAAGAGAGCGGCAGCTCGCTGGAAGCCCGCTTGAAAGCAGCCGGTGTAGGCGGTCAAAACCGCAAAGCAGACGACGTGTTAGCGCGCCTGAAAGCAAAGAAAAACGCCGCACAGGAATAACGTTAAGTGCAAGTCAGCGTTTAAATTTATTAGGGAGCCAGGCCATGTTTAACACCCTCAAGGCACTTTTTCGCGCTACCACGGAGAAGCCGCCCGAGCCTAACGCAGGCCGCCCGGTGGCCGCTGGCCTGCCTATGGGTATCAGCCAGGAAGACCTTGAGGGCCTGCGCCTGGATGGGCGCGTCAACATTAAACTGATCGGCCTACGTGCCCATCCCGATGCGCTGTTTCGCTGGAACGACGATGCCTACCATCATATTGCCGCCGTGGGGCACGTCGATCTTGGCCAAGGAGCTCACCTGGTGCGCTTCTATCTGGATAACGACACCTGGCTGCAGGCCAATATCGAGAACGGTCAGGTGCTTGAATATAAGCTGTTCGACTTTTACCGTGTTGCTCATCTCGCGGATGCCGAATTTGATAATTTGATCAACGGTGAAGATAAACAGTCCGACAGCATCGGCGCACAAACCATCGCGCTCACCTCAACCACTGAGGAGGCGCGCAGTTGCACCTATCAGCGAGTGTGGGGAAATGACGACAGTCTATGGTCGCCACCGGTGGTTTTCGAAGAGCAGGTAATGACCACCGCGAGCGTGTCGGCTCGCCATGTGACCCACCATGCAATGCTCTATGAGCGTACCATCGAAGGTGCTGAGCGTATGGAGTACTTACTGCTGAGCGCAGAAAGCGATGGCGAAGGCAGCTTTATGGTGGTGCACAACGTGGGGTTAGATGTGGCCTCCGTCGATATCGACGCTGTTTGACACGCAAGTGAATTTTTAAGCTACTGAAAAGGAAGCAACCACCATGGTGAATTACCTCTACGGCCTGCCATCATTTATCGCCTATCTAGTCACGGCGATAGTGCTGCTCGCCGCCTTTATGTACTGCTACAGTCGGATTACTCCGCACCACGAGTGGACGCTGATTCGCGAAGGTAATGCAGCTGCTGCCTCCGCCTACGGCGGCTCCATTTTAGGCTTTACCATTCCGCTATATAGCGCGATGGCGCACTCAATCAACTTTATCGATTTTGTGCTCTGGGGCGTAGTGGCCTTTATTGTTCAGTTGGCCACCTTCTTCGCCGTTAAGCTGTTTCTGCGTAAACAGGGCGAAAGCCTGTCTCAGCACATCACCGAAGGTCACCAGGCCTACGGCATTTTGATGGCCAGCGTGGCCGTGGCAGTCGGCTTACTCAACGCCGCTTCGATGACTTGGTAACGACGACGTGGTAAAGGAGAGCCTGATGTCAAAACACGATAGTACCCCTCATTTGCCGCGCCGCAAGCGCAGCGGGCGCTTGTCACTGGCGATGATGGGCGCCAGCGCCTTTGGTCTTACCGCCTGTGGCCAACCGCCCCAGGAAGAGCAAATCACCGAGATAGAATTTGACGAGCCGCGCAGCTTTGAAAGCGTTGAAGCCTGCGTCGCTGAAAATGTCTATACCCGTAGCGCCTGTGAAGATGCCTACGAAGCGTCCCTGGAAGCGGTGCCGCGCTATAGCACCCTGGAGGAGTGCGAAGCTGAGAATGGTGAAGGCGCCTGTACCGCACCGACCGAAGAGCAGTCACAAGCGGCTACGGGTAGCACCGGCGGCAGCTGGTTCATGCCCGCCATGATGGGATATATGGTCGGCAGCATGATGTCCAACACCAATCGTGGACGCTCCTTCGAGCGGGTTTACCAGGAGCCGGTGTACCGCAACCGTCAAAACCAGGGCAACTGGAACACCGCTACCAATCAGGCGACCCAGCGCGTTACCCAGCGTAATGATGCAATGCGTAGCTCGGTGGCGACCTCTCAGCGCCGAGGCTTTGGCTCGCGCTCTTCTGCCCGCGGCGGCTGGGGCTCATAACCCCCAGGCAAACATTACTATGCTGCGAATCGATATTCCTGAACGAAGCAACTGGAAAGCCCTGGCTCACGAGCTGGGCTTTCATTTTCATACCATCGACGGGGAGCCTTACTGGAAAGAGGACGCCTACTACCAGTTCACCCTAGAGCAGGTAGAGCGAGATATCGAAGCGCCTACCGAGGAAGTGCATGAGATGTGCATGGAGCTGGTGGACAAGGTTTGCCACTCCAATGCACTTATGCAGCGTCTGGCTTTGCCTGAACACATGTGGGACAGCATCCATAACTCCTGGAAGTCGGGTCAGCCGCACCTCTACGGACGAATGGATTTTGCCTATTCAGGCGATGGCCCGGCGAAACTGCTGGAGCTCAACTACGACACCCCTACCTCGCTCTACGAAGCGGGCTTTTTTCAGTGGGTGTGGCTTGAACAAGCTATCCAACAAGGCATCCTGCCGCGCCATGCGGATCAGTACAACTCGATTCAAGAGCGCCTGATCAATGCCATGGCGCACCTTGGCGATCGCATTGAAGCGCGTACGCTCTATTTCTCCTGCATCAAAGATAACGCTGAAGAGCGCGCCACCGTGCACTACCTGCAGGATGTCGCGGTACAAGCCGGTCTCAAGGCGCCGTTTATCTACACTGAAGATATTGGTCTGCGCCCTGGGGCTGAGCACTTTGTGGACTTGAATAACCAACCCATCCACGCCCTGTTCAAGCTCTACCCCTGGGAAGAGATGGCCGACGATGCGTTTGGCGAATATATCCCTCAGCTAAACACCCACTGGTTTGAGCCGCCCTGGAAAGCCATTCTCTCCAACAAGGGGATACTGCCCCTTTTATGGGAGCACTTTAAGGGCCACCCCAACCTGCTACCAGCGTTTTTTGAGGATGCCAACAGCCCACCACTGCCGGCAGGCTGGGTGCGTAAGCCATTCTTCTCTCGAGAAGGCAGCAATGTAGAGCTGGTTACCCCGGCGGGCCACCGCGAAGCCGTGGATGGCCCCTACACCGACAGCCCCTGGATTCGTCAGGCCTACCACCCCATGCCGCGCTTCGGTAATAACCACGCCTTAATTGGCAGTTGGGTAGTGGGCGACCGTGCCTGTGGCATCGGCATTCGTGAAGATGTTGGCCGTATCACCAAAGACTCCTCCTGCTTTGTGCCCCACGCGATCGTTTAAGCGCAAGTACCAAAACACGCAAACTAGACAGTCTTCATAAAAAAAGCTGAAATCGTTGCCACTACCCTAAGTAGAGTGGTAAGTATCACTCTACTTCTAACCCTAAGCGCTATTGAGCAGCGCCGTTAGGGCCACCGTTTATTTTGGAGCAACGGCGAACATGATGGCGCGCTGGAAATCCCTACCTCTACGGCTTCGTCTATTTCTCTCTTTTGGGACAGTCTTAGCACTCGCGATGCTTTTGGCGCTCTATCTTCAAGCGCGTTCACACAGCCAAGCGCGGCTGGATAACCTGCTTAATCAAGAGCTACCGGCACAGATCAAAGGGCTGGCAGCGCATATAAACCTCAGCCTTAGCCAGGATCTTGCTATCTCCGAAAGCTTGGCCAATAGCTACTTTATTGAGCAGTGGGTTCGCGAAGGCCTACCGGAAGAGCGACAAAACGATATTACGGCGTATCTAGCCCGCCTTATGGAGCAGTTAGACACCGAGCTACTTTTTATCGCCGCTCAACACCAGGGCCGGGGCTACTATTTTCAGCTGCGCAACGGTGAATTTCTGCAGCGCATTATCCAGCCCCCCGGCAGCGAAGATGACTGGTACTACCACTTTACTGACAGCGACAACGCTTACGAGCTAAATTTAGATAGCGACACTTTTTCACCCGACGATGCCTTTGTGTACGTCAATTATCGCAGCGCGGTAAATGCCGCCAACGGTCGACCGCTGGTCGTGGCCGGTGCGGGACTCGATCTCTCCCAAATGGCCAGTTTGGTTGATGACTTTCGCTTAGGCGGTAGCGGACATGCCTCGCTGCTCAGCGCCGAGGGTGAGCTGCTTGTTCGCAGCGGTGAAGCCAATCGTAGTGATGAATCAGTTCCTACTGTCGCAACAGCCACCGAGGCCTTACCAGAGCAAGCGTCGCAGCGTTTGCTGCAAAACGAGCAGCTACAGGTGCATGAAACGACGCGTGACGGCCAAGAAATGTTGGTCAGCACGATCTGGCTCCCTGAGCTGCAGCGCTACCTGATGGTGGAAGTCGATAAAGAGGCGTACCTGGCATCCACCCGCGAGCGCTTCCTGGAGTCCAGCGGTATAGGGCTACTCATTCTGCTCGTTGGGTTGCTGGTACTCTACCCGCTGACTGGCAGCCTCATCCGCCCGCTGATTAATTTCCAGCGCCAGCTCAAGGACATCACCCACAGCCTGGATCTTTCACGGCGGGTCAGCACCGATGACAAAGCCGAGCTTGGCGACTTAGCCAATCAAACCAACGAGCTCCTTGAGCGCCTCTCCCGCGCTATTGCGGCAGTGGCCAAAAACGCTCAGGCACTAACGCAAGTTGCAGACCGGCTGGCGAAAACCGCCGGGCTTTCCGGTGTGCACGGTAGCGATATCGATCATGAAGCAAGCCAAACCATGGCCGCAGCGGTTGAGGAGATGGCCTCTTCGGTAGCGGAAATCACTTCCACCATGGAGGAGCTCTCTACCTCATCAACCCAAATCGCCGACCACTCCCAATCAGTGGTCGACGTTGCCAATCAGACACTGGAGCGCAGCCGAAAAGGCAGTTCGGCCATGCAACTGCTACAGTCAAAAATGCAGGATATCCGTAGCGACAGCGAGCAGAGCCTGACAGAGATCATGACGCTGGGGGCGAAATCCAAACAGATCAACAAGGTTATGGAGCTGATCAACACCCTGGCCGCTCAAACCAAGCTGATTGCTTTTAATGCCGCCTTGGAAGCTTCAAGCGCAGGGGAATCGGGCCGCCGTTTTTCGGTTGTCGCCAGCGAGATACGCCGCTTGGCTGACAGCGTGACCGACTCGACTCAAGAGATTGAAGCGCATACCGATGATATTCAAACAGCGATTAATCGCTTAGTAGTGGCCTCTGAAAAAGGTGCCTCCTCAATCGAGCAGGGCGTTGAGGCAAGCATGAGTACCGCCCAGGATCTGGAGGCGCTGCTCAAGGCGGCAAGTCAAACCAGCAGCGCGGCCCAGCAGATATCGCTCTCCACACAGCAGCAAAAAACCGCCAGCAGCCAGGTGGTGATGGCGCTACGCGATATCGATACGGCCAGTTCTCGCAACGCACACTCAGTGCGCAGTATCACCGATATTAGCCAGGACATGATCCATATGTCGGCTGAGCTTAACGCGCTGGTGCAGGAGTTCACCCTAACAAATAAAGATCGCTGATAAGGATACCGGATGAGTGTAATTCGGGTAGTCATTGCCGACGATAGCCAAGTAGCCCGCGACGTGCTACGCGATATCCTCAGCCGGGACGATGATATTGAGATCGTGGGGGAAGCCACTAATGGCCGCGAAGCGGTGGAACTGGCCAAGCGCCTTGCGCCGCAGCTGATCACCATGGATCTCAACATGCCGGTGATGGACGGCTTATCCGCTATCGAAGAGATCATGTACAGCAAAGGGGTGCCCATTCTGGTAGTCAGCGACCGCTCCGATGCGCAAACGGCTTATCAAGCCCTTGAGGTAGGCGCGTTGGAAGTCATGCCTAAACCCACTCTGGAAGGAGTCGATGCCAAACGCTTGCTGGAGCGTGTACGCCTGCTTTCCGGCGTGGCGGTCATCACCCGTCTACGTCGACGCGGCTTAGCACCTACCCTCACTCCTCCAATACCGACGTTTGCTGTAACGCCACGGGGGGTGCCGCGTAACTTCCAGCACGTGGTCGCGATCGCCTGCTCAACCGGTGGCCCGCAAGCCTTGGTGCGGGTACTGCGGAGGCTACCCAGCGGGTTTCCAGCCCCCATTGTGATCGCCCAGCACATCAGTCATGGATTTATTGATGGCATGGCGCAATGGCTGGCATCCCTTTGCACTATGCCGGTTAGCGTGGGCCAAGAGGGCGAACGGCTACGCCCTGGGCATATTTACCTATCACCTTCCGAGCGTGACTTATGCGTATCCTCCCGCCACCGTTTCCAGCTTCAACCCAGTCCTGAATGCTCCCTGTACCATCCCTGTTGCGATGTGCTGCTGGAAAGTGTCGCGGAGGTCTACGGCAGTGATGCGATTGGCATTATTTTGACCGGCATGGGCCGCGATGGAGTGAATGGCATGCGGGCAATACATCGCGCAGGCGGAACCACTTTCGCACAAGATGAAGCCAGCTCGGTGATTTATGGCATGAACCAAGAAGCCGTCAAAGCGGGTGTCATACAGTATGAATTACCGCTCGATAGCCTTCCGGATCGGCTGCTACGCGATATCCGCGGCTGCATGGATAGCCGACCGGAGCCTTTGGCATGAGTGCGTTTGCTCCCTTCAAAGCCCTGGTGCATCAGCGCTGCGGGTTACACTTAGAGGGCTTGGCCGAAGCCCGGCTATTCCGAGCAGTAGCCAGCTTACAGGCCTCCACGGGGCTAACCGACACCACCCAGCTCCTCAGACAATTAAGCCGCGACCCGGCGCTATTCGATCAATTTGTCAGCCAGTTAACGGTCAACGAAACCTATTTTTTTCGCGAGCCTGACGCCCTGGACTGGCTGGTCAACACCTATTTACCGCAACGCCTAACGACAGAGCAGCCGCCGCTCTCTATCTTCAGCGCGGGCTGTTCTTCCGGTGAAGAGCCCTATAGCGTAGCGATGATGCTGTTTGAGCGCTTTGGCGAGCGTGCCAACGCACTGTTTACTCTTACCGGCGGCGACCTGGATCACCAAGTCCTCGCCAAGGCACGCCAGGCGGTTTATGGCGGCATGGCGTTTCGCGCCCTATCCCCCGCCTTCAAAAAGCGTTACTTCAGCCCCCACCAGGGCCGCTACAAGCTTCACGAATCGCTGCGCCGATGGGTAACCTTTCGCCCGTTTAACCTGTTAAACGCCAACGTAGACAGCCCCGGCGGCCCCTTTAATGTAATTCTGTTTCGCAATGTCTCAATCTACTTTGATCAGCAGACACGGCGCCACATTCATCAGCAGCTTAGCCAGTTGCTGGCTCCCAATGGCATTTTAGTCTGCGGCGTCACCGAAACCCTGGGTAACGATCTTGGCGTGTTTGAATTGACCGAAGCTCAGGGCGTCTTTTACTTTCGCCATGCAGAGCAACCCGCGATAGTGCCAGTGACTCCCCTTCAGCCCTCATTACTTACGATGGACAACATGGCTGACGACAGCATTACTGAAGACAGTATTAGCGTTGCTGAGAGCACAAATAAACAGCTAGCGTTAGACAGCTGCGCTGATGTGGCGCCCCAGGTGCCACGTCAACATGCAACGGAAAAGGAGCCGACGGACAGCATTAGCCACCAACTACACACCGCCCATCGGTTGCTCAACCAAAATGCGTTTGACGACGCCGCGACGCTGCTTGAGATGCTGCTTGAGCAACAGCCGTGGTCGATCGATGC
Organism: Vreelandella sedimenti; assembly: GCF_013416325.1. GTDB lineage: Bacteria > Pseudomonadota > Gammaproteobacteria > Pseudomonadales > Halomonadaceae > Vreelandella > Vreelandella sedimenti. The sequence goes on along the minus strand of NZ_JACCGK010000001.1, from coordinate 350,417 downwards.
GCTGGTGCTGGCTGGGTTGGTTGCCCGCTGGCAGCAGCAGCCCCAGCTCGCCTACGACCATTTCAAGCGGGCTATTTACGTCGCCCCGGAGTGTTGGCCGGCCCATTTCTACTTAGCTGAACTTTATCGCCAAGGCGAACTGACCGACAAGCCATTACAGCGCAAGCAGCGCTATGCCGTGGTGGTTCGTTTGCTAACCACCGCGCCCACCTCTGATGGAGGGCTAGACACCATCACCCCACCACTACCACCAGGCGATGCGCGCTTTCTAGCCGAACGTTATTTAGACGCGGTGAACCTAACACTGGCATCAACCAGTACCCCCCAGGGAGTGGGTTAATTATGGCGCTGGATATTCGCCGCTTTATACAACGCTTTGTGGAAGAGGCAGCCGACCACCTGCCCCGCTTGCGAGAAGGAATTAGCGCACTGGAGCAAGGCCATGCTGATCGCGAACAGATCAACGAGCTGTTCCGCGCAGCGCATACGCTGAAAGGCTCGTCGCGAATGCTTAAACTGGTACCGATCACCGCGCTGGCACATAGCACTGAAGAGCTGCTCAGCGCTCTGCGCGACAACACCCTAACCGCAACGCCGACGGTGACCAGCTTGCTCAGCCAGGCAGTGGACGGTCTTTCTGACTTAGTCAGTCGACTCGCCGAAGGAGCGACAGGTGACGACCTACCTACGGCTGATGAGGTGCTATGTAGCGCCCTGGAAGCGGCTGCCCTCGGGCAGGCCCCAATCCCACCCATTCCCGCAGAGGCGGCGCCGTCCTCTGTGCCTGCGCTACCGTCCTTCTCAACACCGCCTTCCTCCGCTGCGCTGGTGACGGAGAGCGAGCTGCGGCTCAGCGATACGGTGCGGGTTCGCCTGGATCGACTGGATGATGTTATTCGTTTGATGGGCGAAGTGCTTTCCGGCCACCATCATTTACATACCCTGGTTAACCAAGCCCGTGAGCTAAGCATCACGCTTCCTGTCGAACAGCAGGGACCTTTTCACGCCTTTCACCGTGAGCTGAAAGATAGCGTGTTAAGCCACGATTCGCTGATGAGCGACCTACACGACCGCGCACTGCAAATGCGCATGCTGCCGCTAAGCGTGGTGTTTGATCCACTCGCGCATATGTCCCGAGAACTGGCCCAGTCACTCGGCAAACAGGTCGACTGCCGGGTGCGAGGCAGCGAAATCGAACTTGATCGCCAGATGATTGATCGCCTATCGGATCCGCTTATTCACCTGCTGCGCAATGCCTTGGATCACGGCTTAGAGCTGCCTGCCGAGCGCCAGGCAGCGGGTAAACCTCCCCGTGGGCAGTTGATTATCGAAGCCTGGCAGGATGCTGGCTGGGTGGTGGTAGAGATGCGTGACGACGGCGCGGGTATTTCGCTTGAAGCGGTGCGTCAAAAAGCGCTCGCCAAACAGTTGGTGAGCGAAGAGCAGCTCCATGCGCTGAGCGAACAGGAAACGCTAGAGCTTATATTCCTGCCGGGCTTCTCTACCAAGAGCATGATTACCGACTTTTCTGGCCGCGGTGTGGGCATGGATGTGGTCAAGCGCACCGTGGTGGATGAGCTTAACGGCGACCTGCAGCTTGCCAGCGAACGCGGTAGCGGCACCCGCTTTACTCTGCGCCTGCCACTCTCGTTGGCGATGATGCGGGTACTACTGGTCAGCGTCGGCGGCATCAACCTAGGGGTAACGGCACCTTACGTATCAGAGTTGGTCGAGTGCTCATCACAATCATTTATTGATGCTGCGGGTCAGCGCACGCTGATTTTACGCAATGAATTTGTGCCGGTGGTATCGCTAGCCCAACTGCTTGAGCTACCTGAGACGGCGTCCGGTACTGATACCACCCTACTGCTGGTCGTCCACCAACGGCACCAGAAGCTTGCTCTGATTATTGACTCACTGATTGATGAACGCGATATGATCATCAAGCCACTGCCCGTACATCTTCGTTATTTACCGCTGGTCTCGGGCATGGTTTCCATGGGGCGCAATGCGCTGGTAAGCCTACTTCAGGTACCCGCTTTACTGGCAGCCACCCGACACGGTGCCCAACGTGCTAACGAAGAGCGTGTATCCTCCGCTCTCGCGAAACGCATTTTGGTGGTCGACGACTCACTGAATACCCGCGAAATAGAGAAAGATGTACTCGAAGCTTGGGGCTACCACGTCACCCTGGCCGAAAATGGCCGCGACGGTTTAGCCAAAGCACTGGCAGAGCCGTTTGATGCCGTCCTTACCGATGTTGAAATGCCGGTAATGGATGGCTTTGCGCTGACTGCCCGACTGCGCGAAAATGAGGTTTATCGTTATCGGCCAATTATTATTATCACCTCGCGGGAAAAGGAGGCTGATCGGCGACGCGGTATTGAGGTCGGTGCTGACGCTTATATCGTCAAAGGTAGCTTTGACCAAAATAATTTAGTTGAGACGCTCCAGGCCCTACTGGGTTAATCACGAGTGATACTGACACGACTGTTAATGACATAGCCATTAAAGACACAACTACCATGAGGTCATGGAATGCCTATCCTGGTCGTAGACGACGATCCGCTTGCCGGGGAAATGACGGCGGCACTGCTTGAGCATCAGGGCCATGAGACGCTGCTGGCCATTGACGCGATGGAAGCCGTCGAGCAGCTAGATAATCGCAGCGATATCAAGCTGATTGTCAGCGATATGCACATGCCCCTCATCAGTGGGGTAGCACTGCTGGCGATGCTGCGCGAGCAGGCTAATCACCTACCGTTTATTTTACTCACCGGAGACACTCCGGACACAACGCTTCAGCAAACACCAGGCCTGCATGCCTGTTTGCGTAAAGATGCCGAGCTGGCATCCAACCTGGAAGCCGCCGTAAAACAGGCGCTGGATGGGTAACCACTGCTAGAGGGAATGGATAACTGATGGAATGGATCGCCGCTTTCGTTCACTTACGTAGGTAGTTTGATGTCTAAGCCCGCCCCTTCGCTGCACGATAAGCTAAACCAGCTGCGTGAGCGTTTTATTGAGCAGCTTCCGTCCCGCTTAGCGCAAACCGCCAAGCTGTGGCAGCTGAGTCGCACGACGAGCGAAGAACAGTCGCGACTCGCGCCAGAGCTGCACCGTTTCTTTCATAGTTTGAAAGGAACCGGGAGGTCACTGGGATTTGAGCGGCTTGCCCTGCTGGCGGATCAGGCGGAAGAGGCGCTCACTACCTCCCCCGCCCGCGCCGATATCGACACGTTTATCAGTCAACTGCTTCTCCAGATGGGTCACGAACAACAGCACCTGCGTTCCCACCACGGTCAACAGCAAGCGCTGGCGGCCGTAAACAGCTTCGAGCTTACCAGTCAGGTTGAACCTCTGCGCAATAAGCGCCAGCGGTTAATTTATCTGTGCGACGATGAGCCCGAGCAGGTCGATCAATTAATCCATCACCTACGCTGCTTTGGTCACGAAGTCGCTCAGTTTATCGATACAGACACATTCTTTAACGCCGTGCTCACTCGTCGCCCGGACGCGGTCATCATGGACGTGCAGTTCCCCCAAGGCCAGACGGCAGGCACTGAAACCCTGACCAGCTTAAACAAACTGACAGGCCAACCGCTCCCCGCCATCGTTTTGTCGGCCCATAGCGACTTTCATTCACGCCTGAGTGCCGTTCGTGCAGGCTGCAGCGGCTACTTTACCAAACCGGTAAAACCGCTGGATCTGATGCTGGCAGTGGATGAACTGACCGCTCCGGCAGCGGAAGAGCCACTGAAAGTGCTGGTGGTGGATGATGAGCCCGAAGCAGCCGCTTACCACGCTCTGTTGCTTGAAGAGGGCGGTATGCTGGCTCACCAGGTTCACCATCCCGCCGATGCGCTCACGGTAATGGAGCGCTTTAGCCCCGATTTACTGCTGGTCGATGTGTATATGCCGGTGTGTTCTGGGGAAGAGCTGGCATCGATTATTCGCCAGCAGCCGGAACACCTGGGCCTACCGATTATCTATCTCTCCAGTGAAACCGACAGCCAAAAGCAAATATCCGCTATGTCTGCGGGGGTTGAAGCCTTTCTCACCAAACCCGTTCAGCCCGAAGAGCTGGTTTCTGCCGTGCGGCTGCGCGCCGAACGCCTGCGCCTGCTGCGCTCATTAATGACCCGCGACAGCATGACCGGGCTGTATAACCACAGCACCACCACCGAACTGATCAATAAAAACCTCGCTCAGGCTCACCGTGATAATAGCCAGCACGCCATGGCGATGATCGATATTGATCACTTCAAGCAGGTCAACGACACCCACGGTCATTTGGCGGGTGACCAGGTAATTATCACCCTGGCAAGACTATTACAGAGTCGCCTGCGTCTTTCCGATATTATCGGCCGCTACGGCGGAGAAGAGTTTGTTGTGCTGCTAAAGGGCATTAATGCCGAGAAAGCCGTCACATTAATCGATAGCCTGCGCGAGGATTTTGCTCTGGTCGACTTTCACGCCGGTGAGGTTCGCTTTCGCTGTACCTTTAGTGCAGGCATTAGCAGCTTCCCCGCACAACCTTCTACCGAGTCGATGCGTTTAAGCGCCGACCAAGCGCTCTATCGCGCCAAACACCAAGGTCGCAATCAGGTAGTGATATCGACGGAGCTGGCCGATGACCGCTGAATTTCCCCGCGACGGCGAAGCGAATGACCAGCCGCCCGCGACCCAAACCCTTGGCGAGGCATTGGCAGCGCACGGCGATGCTGAGGCAGTGGTGGATATTGATGAGCCTACCCAACAGCTAGTGCTCTTCCGGCTCAATGATCAGCCTTTTGCACTACCCGGCAGCGCGGTGAGTGAAATCCTATCTAGTGACCAGCCCGTCTATTACGTGCCGGGGCTGCCCGCCTCTACCGAAGGTGTGCTGCACCTGCGAGGCAAAATCGAGTCCGTCATTAGCCTGCATCAACTACTCGGTTTACCTGCACCGGAAGGTAACCAAAAGGGGATGATTCTATTAGTAAGCGCGGCGGGGATTACTAGCGGCGTGCGTATTGAACAGCTTGATGATGTGTCCGAGGTCACCCAGAGTATGCTGCAAGCGCCGCCAGAGACGCTTTCTGGCACGTTGCGCCCTTATGTCAGTGCGCTATGGCAGATAGATGAGCAAGAAGCGCTTGCCCTGCTTGACCCAGAGGCGCTCTTCGACGCCTACCAGCAGGGGCTTGGTTAAAGTGCCCTTGCATCGTGGCCATCATGAGCAGGCCCAGGTTGCCTTGGTGCTGTTTTGCGTAGGGCCTTACCGTACCGCCTTGGAAGCGCGCCATGTGCTGGCCATGACCGATCATCCCACGGCACTGCGCACCGCCAACGCTCAAACGCTGCTCTATGAAGGTGGCGACCATGAGACCCCACCTAACCGCTGGCTCACCCTGCGCGACGCTCAAGCAGCCAGCGACAACAACAGCACTTGGCAACTGGGCGTGAGCGGTGACATAACGCTTCAGCAACTGCCGGCCAACACGCTCTACCCGCTGCCTAAACTGCTGCTTTCCCGCCGATTTTCCACGGCGCTATGCGGGTTAACCTTCCACCAGCAGCAGCTAGTACTGCTACTCGATGCCCGCAAGCTTCATCCTTCGCTTTCTCAGGCCCCCTGCTCTTAGCAAGCCAACCACAAACAGCTAATGGCATCGCCCTCGGCTATGTCGCTATTGGCCGGAATCACTGCAAAAGCATCGGCGTTAATACAGGATGAAAGCACCCCGGAATTCTGATCCTCAAAGGCCGTCGCCGTCACTCCGCTTGGCGTGAACTCAAGTGTCACACGCATATAGTGCTCACGTGGGCCGGTAGAGGTAGCAAACCCCGCTTTCGCGGTCACCGCTGGTAGCGATGTTAGCGCTGGACAACCAAGCATTGCGCCCAGTAAGGGACGTAAAAACAGCCAGGCACCAACAAACCCCGAGACCGGATTGCCTGGCAAACCGACAAACCGCGCCTGGCTGACGTCATTGCGAGGCAAACGCCCCAGTGCTAGCGGCTTACCGGGGCGGATCGCCAACTTCCACATATCGAGCTGGCCAATCGCTTCCAGCGCAGCTTTGACATGATCCTCTTCGCCGACGCTGACGCCGCCGGTGGTGACCACCAGGTCTGCCTCAGCAGCGGCGGCCGTTAACAGTGCCACGGTGCGGGCATAGTCATCCGGCACACTAACGGTACTCACCACCTCGGCGCCAAAGTTCTCTAACAGGCGCCTAAGCATCGGCCGGTTGGAGTTGTAGAGTTGACCAGGCTTTAGTGGCGTGCCCGGTTCAATAATCTCATCGCCCGTCGAAAGCAGCGCCACACGGGGGCGTCGGCGCACGCTGACCTGAGTAATCCCCTGACCTGCCAAGTGGCCAAGAGCCGCCGCCTCGAGCCGCTCACCAGCATCTAACAGTATGCTGCCCTGGCGCACGTCACGCCCTTGGCGGCGGACATTATCACCTGTGGGAATGTCCGCAGGCATCAGTGCACGATCACCGTCAACTTGTACGCGCTCCTGCATCACCACGCAGTCGGCACCGGTAGGAATCTCTCCGCCGGTAAAAATACGTGCGCAGCTTCCTGGCGCAAGCGCTTTCGCCTGTGTGCCGGCGGCAATGCGTTGACTCACCGGCAGCCACTGCCCCGCATCAGCAGCGCGCAAAACATAGCCGTCCATCGCGCTGTTATCGAACGGCGGCACATCCAGCTGCGCTGTGACGGCTTCAGCCAACACACGCCCGGCAGCGGCTTCCAGCGGAACACTTTCTACGCCTATTACGCTGACGTCTACCAGTAGCGCTTCAAGCGCGGCTGATATCGGCTGCAAGTCACCCATGCTGCCCCCGGCCTGGGATGACCAGATTGGCGAAGTTGCAGGGTTTGTGGCAGCTATCCAACTGCTCTGCCAGAATGCCGTCCCAGCCGGTGCGGCAGGCGCCGGTTGAGCCGGGCAGGCAGAACACTACCGTGGCGTTGGCTAAGCCGCCGAGGCAGCGGCTCTGGATGGTGGAACTGCCAATTTCTTCACCGCTTAGCTGACGAAAGCGTTCGCCAAAGCCTTCGATGCGCTTATCCAGCAGCACCGAGATGGCTTCAGGGGTAGAGTCGCGCCCAGTGAAGCCAGTGCCGCCGGTGGTGATGACTACCTGCACATCCGAATCGGCGATCCAGTTCGCGACCACCGCGCGAATACGATAGACATCGTCAGGCACGATGCGCTTTTCAGCGAGAGTGTGACCGGCGCTGGTTAACCGCTCGACCAGCGCTTGGCCGCTGCGATCCGTCTCTTCTGTTCGGGTATCGGATACCGTGAGTACGGCTATGTTAAGGGGCACCATTGGCTCGCTCATCGACGTCACCCCTGTTTGGCTGCTTTCTTTTTGGCGTGATGCGCTTCCCAAGCCGCCATCTGCTCCGGCGTAGCAGGCGGCTGGTAAAGCTCCTTCCACTCGCTGTAAGGCATACCGTAAACGTACTCGCGGGCCTCTTCATAGTTCAGGCTTTCATCCCGGGCTTCCGCAGCGCTAACCAGCCATTTCGATAAGCAGTTGCGGCAAAAGTCCGCCAGTATCATCAGATCGATATTCTGGACATCTTTGTTATCGTCCAAATGCTGTAGCAAGCGGCGAAACGCAGCGGCTTCCAGTTCAGTGCGCGTAGCCGGGTCTAACTCATCAAACGTTGACATAACCGTTCCTCCCATAAATCACGTTTGGCTATTTAATAACTTAAGGTGAAGCATAACAAAAGACACCGCCAAAAGGCGGTGTCTTCGCTACCATCAAGCACGTATCAACTAGTTCGCGTTGCCGACGGCTCACTGCTGCCGCCAGATGACTTGCGTGCCGCCACCTCTTGTTCCGACAACGTTTGGTCTTTGACCTCTTCGTACCACAGATTATGGTGCTCTTTGGCCCAGGTCTCATCCACATAGCCCATGGTCATCCCCTCTAGCGCGCCTTCGGTACCCAGCGTGCCGATATAGATATGGCCTAAGGAGATGGCGGTGAGTCCTAGTGCACCGACTGCGTGGATAATGTTAGCCCACTGCATGGTGTCACGGCTCTGATCGAAGTTGGGGAAGTCGAGCACAAAGCCACTGGCAATCACAAGAATTCCCACGGTGGCTAACAGCCAGTACCAGGCTTTTTCACCACCGTTGGCAAAACCAGCATCCACATGCTTTTTGCCAATCATACCGCCGCCCTTCTTGAACCATACCCAGTCGTGCTTTTTGGGAATGTTGTCTTTGATCAAGCTGACCAGCAGGATCACCAGCAGAATGCCGAAGATCGGCCCCAGGTAGTTATGCAGCACTTTCGTGGCCGCAATCATCCAGGCCCAAATCCCATCGCCAAACAGTGGGCGAAACACGAATTTACCGAATAGCAGGGTCATCCCAGTCAGTGCCAGAATGATAAACAGCGTCGCTACCGTCCAATGCAGCGCGCGTTTCATCAGCGTCCAACGCAAGAGCAGGCGCCCCGTACGCGGCGCCTCAAGCTCCTTACGCCCGACAATGAAGTAGAACAGCGCGATCAGCGCCGCCATGCCAAATACCGCGATCAAACCAAACGGTGATACCCAGCGGTTACGAATCTCCCGCCAGGTTTCACCGCTTGAATTGATCAGGCTGTAGTTACTGTCAGCGCGAGAATCACGGTAGTTAGGTCCGGTTTCTCCACTACGTACTTGGCGCCACTGGTCGGCGGTAATGCCGGGGGCTGCAGTAGTCATTTCGCGATCAGGATCCGCTTGGGCAGCGGCCACTTGCGTGAAACCGAGGCTTAGCACCAGAGCAAGCGCCACCAACATAAAGCGACAAATACCCAGGGCGAGCCCTTTACCTGAGCGCGGCACCCCACCGGGCGCCTGTGCAGTCAACAGGTTCATGACACGCCTCCTTACCCTTTATGGGCAGCATCATAGGCTAGGTTGTCGGCACTGGCCTGAGGGTTATTAGACCAGGCGCCATCTTTGTGCCCGCGATGGACAACACGCTGACGGAAGATATCGGCCACGTCTTGGGCATCACCGGCAAGTAGCGCTTTGGTAGAGCACATCTCAGCACACAGCGGCAGTTTACCTTCGGCAATGCGGTTGGAGCCGTACTTCTCGTACTCTTCTTCTTTGCTTTCGGCAGGGCCGCCCGCGCAGAAGGTGCATTTGTCCATCTTGCCACGCTCACCAAAGGCATCCTGCTGGGGAAACTGCGGGGCGCCAAACGGGCAGGCGTAGAGGCAGTAGCCACAGCCGATGCAGAGGTCTTTGTCGTGCAGCACGATGCCGTCATCGGTTTTGTAGAAGCAGTCGGTGGGGCACACCGCCATACAAGGAGCATCGTCGCAATGCATGCAGGCGACAGAGATGGACATTTCATCCGCTTCACCGTCATTGAGCGTGACCACGCGGCGGCGCTGAATGCCCCACTCGACATCGTTGGCATTTTTACAGGCGGTGACGCAGCCGTTGCACTCAATGCAGCGTTCGGCGTCACACATAAATTTCATTTGAGCCATGGTGTTCTCCTCATGCCGGTGCGGGATGGCTCCCACACCGTCGTGCTGTCAGGTCGGTCGGGGCTTAAGCGCGCTCAATGCGGCAGATGGTGCACTTGGTCTCTTGCATCAGTGTCACCGGGTCGTAGCCATAGGTGGTGGCGGTATTGGCCGCTTCACCGATGATGTACGGATCAGACCCATCCGGGTAACGGTCACGCAGGCTCTCGCCTTGGAACATGCCGCCAAAGTGGAACGGCATAAACACCACGTTACGATCGACGCGAGGCGTGACCAGGGCTTTGACCTTCACACGGCCCCCTTCAGCCCCTTCAACCCAAACATCGTCGCCATCTTTGATGCTAAGGTCGTTGGCGTCCGCCGGGTTGATCTCGACAAACATCTCCTGCTGAAGCTCGGCAAGCCACGACATAGAGCGCGTCTCTTCCCCGCCCCCTTCGTACTCTACCAGTCGCCCTGAGGTGAGAATCATCGGGTAATCCCCGGTGTTGTCACGATCCTGGATGGTTTTGTACATGGTCGGCAGACGCATGATGGAGTCGAAATCGTCCCACGTGGGGAAGCGTTCAACCAGATCTCGGCGGGTGGTGTAAAGCGGCTCGCGGTGCTTCGGCACTTGGTCGGGGAAAGTCCAGACCACGGCGCGTGCCTTGGCGTTGCCGTAGGGCGCACAGCCATGCTCAATCGTGACACGCTGGATACCGCCAGAGAGGTCGGTTTTCCAGTTTTTGCCTTCCGCCGCCTGCTTCTCTTCGGCGGTCAGGTCGTCCCACCAGCCTAGGTCTTTGAGCAGTTGGTCGTTGAACTCTGGATAGCCGTCGTCGATATCGCCACCCACCGGCGCTGAACCTTCCGCCAGAAGGTTGACGCCGTCACGCTCGATACCGAAACGGGCGCGGAAGCCCATACCACCTTCCATCACCGGTACGCTAGTATCGTAAAGGTTAGGCGAGCCTGGGTGGCCGAACTCTGGCGTGCCCCAGCAGGGCCACGGCAAGCCGTAGTAATCACCATCCGCCGGGCCACCCTCTGCGCGCAGGTTCTCGAAGCTGAACGTGTGCCAGTTTTTCTGGTGCTCTTTGAGGCGCTCTGGGCTTTGGCCGGTGTAGCCGACCGTCCACATACCGCTGTTGATCTCGCGCAGAATGTCATCGATGAGCGGCTCGTCACCGTTCATCTGGTAGTTCTTGACCAGCTCATTACCGAAGCCCAGCTTACGAGCAAACAGGTACATGATTTCGTGGTCGGGTTTAGACTCAAACAGCGGTTCAATCACGCGGTCACGCCACTGAATTGAACGGTTAGTCGCGGTGACACTGCCTGTGGTTTCGAACTGGGTGGCCGCTGGCAGCAGATAAACGCCGTCGCTGCGGTCGTGCATTACGGCGGCAACGGTGGGATAAGGGTCAACGATGACCATCATCTCAAGCTTCTGCATCGCTTTTTGCATCTCGACGCCGCGGGTCTGGGAGTTAACCGCGTGGCCCCAGTAGAACATCGCTTTCAGCGCGGTACGTTGGGAGATGTTCTCGTCCTCCTCGAGCACACCATCGACCCAGCGCGACACGGTAATACCGGCGGTGTACATGGGCTTACCATCGGCATATTCGGTATCGTCATAGCGGCCTTTAAGCCACTCGTAGTCGAGATCCCATACCTGCGCCCAGTGCTGCCAGGCACCTTCCGCCAAACCGTAGTAACCCGGCAATGAATCGCAGCCAAGGCCAAGGTCAGTTGCGCCCTGTACGTTATCGTGGCCGCGCAGGATGTTAGCGCCGCCGCCCGCCACACCAATATTCCCCAGCGCCAGCTCAAGAATGCAGTAAGCGCGGGTATTATTGTTGCCGGTAGTATGCTGGGTGCCGCCCATACACCAGACCACACACCCGGGCCGGTTGTCGGAGAGGCGTTTCGCGACATCGTACATCTCGGCTTCAGGGACACCGGTGACTTCTTCTACAACGCTGGGCGGGAAGTTGGCGACTTCAGCGCGTACTTCATCCATACCGTAAACGCGCTGATTGATGTACTCATTGTCTTCCCAGCCGTTTTCAAAAATGTGCCACAACAAGCCCCAAATATAGGCGACGTCCGAACCGGGACGTAGACGCACATATTTGTTGGCCTTGGCAGCAGTACGGGTAAAGCGCGGGTCGACCACGATGATGTCGCAATTATTGCGCTCTTTGGCGATCAAGAAATGCTGCATCGCCACCGGGTGGGCTTCACTAGGATTAGAACCGATAAACAGCATCGACTTACTGTTATGCATGTCGTTGAGCGAGTTGGTCATCGCCCCGTAACCCCAAGTATTCGCCACGCCCGCCACGGTAGTGGAGTGACAAATACGCGCTTGGTGGTCAGTATTATTGGTGCCCCACAGCGAAGCAAGCTTGCGCATCAGGTACGCCTGCTCGTTGCTGAACTTCGCCGAGCCCAGCCAATAAACGCTGTCCGGGCCGTGCTCTTCGCGCAGCTCAAGCAGTTTGTCGCCAATTTCGTTAATGGCGTCATCCCAGCTCATACGCTCCCACTCACCCGCGACTAACTTCATCGGGTACTTAAGGCGCCGCGTGGAGTGGCCGTGCTGGCGCAGCGAAGCACCTTTCGCGCAGTGCGCGCCGCGATTGATGGGATGATCAAAAGCGGGTTCCTGCTTAGTCCAAATGCCCTCTTGAACTTCGGCATAAACGCCACAACCTACTGAACAGTGGGAGCAGATAGTGCGCTTGGTCTCGACCGGCGAGTCCAATACGGGGGTTTTGTCAGCCGATTCGGCGCGCCGCATCATTGGCGCGCCCATGAAACCTACAGCGGCCACACCGCCGGTGGCAGCGCCGCTGCGTTTGAGGAACTGGCGACGGGAAATACCCAGCCCGGAGGCCTTGGGGGTGTCTGTTTTGCGAGTTAAGCGCATGGCAAATCTCCTGGCATTCCGCCGTCAGTCACGCAGCGAGGCGTAATAAGCACGGACGTGATCAGTCTCACGGTAGTTAACCGTTGGTTTTTCGTTTTTCACCGGGGCAGTGTCAGCCTGTGCCAGAGTGACATGACCGACTGCCGCTGCGGCGCCAGCAGCGGCGGTTCCCAACCCAACGGTCTTCATAAACCGGCGGCGCTCAGGATTATGTGATTTGTGCATGAGATTCTCCTCTAGCATGCTCTTATCCAGGGTCTTTTATGCAGCTTCTTATACTGATTTTAGCTCTTTACTAATGTTTTTATGGAGCCTTCGCTAAGGTTCAACGATCCGCACCGGGGTGTGGCCCGCATCAACGCTTAAGCGAGCCTGCTCACTCTCCATAAAAGCGCTACCTAACTGCCCCAGCGCTGCATAGAAAGCGGTGTCTACCTGTCCCAGGTCGGCAAAACAGCTGGCCGCCCAAGGGGCTAAATGTTGGCTAAAGAAATAGCCCTGCTCTGAACTTTCAGCGTCAATCAGCATCGCCATGACTTCACACAGAGCCGCCAAGTGATCTTCAGGATCCCGAGTATGCTCACTGCGTTCAAAGCCGAGTACTTTTAGGTCTTGGCGCAGCGCCACCAGCGCCGCTTCCATCAGTTCGCCGTTGCGGTACCAGGAGGCATAAGGCACTACATCACCTTGAATCACCCCCACCAAGTGGCGAAAGTGGGCGCGTTGGAGTCGCTCAACGTCATCGCCGCCCTGTTCAGTATCGGCGGCAGCGACTGCCAGCGACTGCCAGCACTCTGCTAAGCGGCTGCCATCTTGCTCGATGGCTAGCTCAGCCAACCAGTTGAGTAACTCAGTATCCGGTGGTTGGCGCAGCAGCGTGGCTAACAGCCGGTAGATATCGGCGCGTAGCGCATCCGCTTCTTTCAGCGTGGGCAGTGCATCCGTCATCGGCTTATACCTTCAGTTGCGCGTCGGGATCGCGAATCATGGTTTTCCAAACATCCTTAACGCGGCAGTCTTCACACATTTCCAGACGAATTATCGCTTCGCCAGCAAAGTAGGGGTGGTTGGCCAACTTCTCTTTAATAGTAGCTACCGTGCTGACAGTGGCAAACGGCTTGCCGCAGTTGATGCATTCAAAGGCCGCTTCTTCGTGGCAGATATGACGCGTTTCGCGGGCATTGGATGCCAGGAAGCCGGGCATCAGGGTAATCGCATCTTCCGGGCAGGCCTGTTCACACAAGCCGCACTGCACACAATCCGCCTCAAGGAAACTCAGCGCGGGGGTTTTACCACCCGACTTTAGCGCTGGCGTTGGGCAATTGCTGACGCAGGCGTGGCACAGCGTGCAGGCATCGCGATCCACCTGAATGGTGCCGTAGGCAGCGCCTGCTGGCATAGCAGCCCGCTCGCCGCTGGGGTTACCCAATTCGGTCAACCGCGCTAGCACACGGTTCAAGCGGGCACGCTTTTCTGGCTCGGGCAGGCTTAGCGGTGACTCTGTCAACGGCGTGAGTGCCGGTAGCGCATCTCGGCCTGCATCATCGGCTATCTCGATCAGCTTTACGCGGGCACGATCATGGCCTAGTGCGTCCAATAGGGCATGCGCTTGAGTGAGTTGATCGGTCAAAAAGGCACTTAAGCGGGCAGGCATATTGGGATGAAGTTGAATACGTACTTCAGCGGCCCCGGAGGCCAGAGCGGTTAGCCACTGGTCGTGACCCGCGGCCCCCAGCTCTTCTAACGGTGCGTCGATGATATGGCCTGCGGGCATTACACCCGCAGCGCGCTCGGCATCTTGTGAGTCATGGGTAATAAAGCGCAGCACCGGCACCTGACCACCGGCTTCGCGGTAGGCTGCTAGCCATGCGGAGAGCGTATCTTGCTGGCGGCGCGTTTCCGGTAGACGAAATTCGATAGCGCCCGTAGGGCAAGCGCTGGTGCAACTTCCCACGCCTTGGCAGAGAAAGGGATCAATCTCAATATGTGACTCAATCCGTCCCTGAATGCTAGAGATGGCATCCGCGGGGCAAACATCCAAACAGCGGGTACAGCCAATGTTGCCGCTGGTGGAGTGGGCACATAAGTCGCTATTGACCTGAAAATATCGCGGCTTGTCGAATTCGCCCACCAGCCCGACAAAATCGTCGAGGATGTCGTTGCGCTGCTCGACATTCTGCCACTGCATTACCACATAGCCAGGGGGCGGCAGTTCCCAGCGCTGGGTATGAGAAGCCGAAGCAAGGTCAAGAATCAAGTCAAAGCCGTCACGCTCAATCAGCGCGCGAGCAATATCCAGCGGCGCATCTTCATCGTCAAGTTGAACGCTAAAGGCACCCAGGTAGCCATTGATACGCAGTTGGCTGAATTGCCCCTGGGTCAGCGTCTGGGTGATCAGCGGTTCGCTAGACCCGAGAGGACCGACAGCATCGTTACCTGGGGTGTTCGCGTCAGACTCAGTGACCAGTAGTGTAAGCGATGCCAAGCCGCGCCCCTGTAGAGCGCAAGCGGCAGGATGAACGTCGGCTTCGGTACCTATTAACAGCGCATGACCACGGCTGTGATAGGTCACATTAGCAGGCGTTAGGTTAGCTGGCCACGAGATACGTCGGCGTACCGTTTCCCGCGCCTCGGCATTGCGCTGGTCGTCTATCGACGCCAGTTGGATTCGTTGGTTCATGCGTTCTCACGGTCAGTGAATAATTCTTATTATATTTTTGAGTAATAATGATTAACTATTGTGGCATAACAGTGCGTTAAAGCTAAGTTCAGACTATGTGTAACGCAGGATTTTGCCAACCTCATTACCGTCAACGCTGCCAACGCTGGCGACTTCTCACATCTCTAAAGCATCTAAGATACTGACTTTTAATAGTTTAGCGCCGATATCATGTCTTCGTTTTAGTACCAGACAAATAATCAGACTGGTCGTCTAGAGAGGTGTTTTCGACAATTTTGCCACTGCTAGCGCGAGATGTTGAGGACTCGTCCTCCAACGCGACCGGATTCTCGTTTGTCTGTTCGTCGGCTGCCAGCTCTTTTGGGGATTCGGGCTCAGCATCGTCTAGCGATTTATCAACCACCTCTTCCACTTTATGCGTCCAGCGGCGCAGCTTGCTGGCGAGCTCGGAGCCCATGGGCTTTAACAGCTGATTGTAGTCGGCATCGTAGTCATCCAGGCCGTCGCGAACGTTGTAGTTGCCGGTGGCCCACAGACGTTTCAAAGCACGACGCCGCAGGGCTCCGCTTACTCCTGGCACCATAAAGGCGCTGAAGTCGCTGCCCGCTTCCAGCGTTTCAGGGTCGGGCAAAGTGTGGTCTAAGCTGCCGGGCTTAGGTGCTGGTTCTGAAGGCGATTGCTCTAAAAGCGATTGTTCTGAAAGCGACTGCTCTGGCGTTTCCTGCATGGCATCAGGTGAACCCTCCGATTTGGCCGCTAGTTCATCAACGGACTCTGCAACCGGCGGCGCACCTTGCTCTTGGGGAACGTTGCGTTTTAGGCGCGACCAGCGCTCTAGGCGGCTCATTGCGGCTGCTCCTTGGTGGGGGTCTCTTTGGCGCGCCCCGCTCCTTTGCGTTTTTTCTTGCGCATTTCCATCGGCGCTTCGCCGTGACGTGCGAGGTAGCTCTCAATCCATACCTGAATGGCCATGGGCATGGGTGCTTCGAGCACCTGCTGCTCGCCGTCCATCCAACCGGCTGCCACGTCCTGGCTAGCGGTAATCGCATCAGGCTTGGGCGTTTGCCCAGTAAACCCCGCCCGCACAAATAGCCGTGGGGTGGCAGACGTAAGGTTGAAACGGTAGGCAGCACGCTCGGTCATCGACAGCTGCAGGTTAAGCACATTGGGGCCCTGATCCCCCAGGGTAAGCTCTGCAATACGCCACTGGGTCAGCGTAAAGCTTTTCACCTGCTTCGGTTCGGCGACCAGGGTAATACTCAGTGAACGTAAATTATCAGACATCGCGTTAAACCCCTTAGCGAAGTATCTAAGCAAAGTACTCAAGAACAGTACTTGAGCACAGTACTTGAGAGAAGCACCTAGACTTTGAACGGATAGCAGTCGAACAGGTAGACAAGTAAGCCTCTCCAGCGCCATCATCGTCAACTCTGACCTTTTTGCTCAGGTATTTTATCAGGGTCAGATGCTTTCATATCAGCAGTGAGGATTGCGGATGCACGCCCTTCAGTTAAGCCGAGCCCGCTTACCGGCCACCACCGAGATCAGCATCGTTGACGAGTATGGTGATGCGCGCCAGCAGGCGATTGCCGCTGAAAGAGCGTTGACGGTCTATCTCAACAAGCGTGAAATTGTCACGTTGATGACCCTGGGTGACGATCCAGAGGCTCTTGTGGTCGGCTATCTGCGCAATCAGGGGCTGCTGAACGCCGCAGCTGATTTAGAAGCCGTGCAAGTCGATTGGGAAGTAGAAGCTGCGGTAGTGATTACTCGCCATCTGCCCGAGGATTTAGAGGCACGCTTAAGTACCCGCACGGTCACCACCGGCTGCGGCCAGGGCACGGTATTTGGTAAACTGCTCGACCAAACCGCTCTCACGGCGCTGCCCGATACTCCATTGGCACAATCCACGCTTTATCAATTACTGCAAAACCTCAACGCCTACAACGAGACCTACCGCAGCGCTGGCGCCGTTCATGGCTGCGCTCTGTGCCAGCAAACCGACGTGCTCGACTTTGTTGAAGACGTAGGACGGCATAACGCGGTGGATACCTTGGCGGGGCGTCAATGGCTACAACAGGCCGACAGTGCCAATGCGGATATTTTCTACACCACCGGGCGACTGACTTCCGAAATGGTACTCAAAGTGGCACAAATGGGCATTAGCGTGCTGGTCTCTCGCTCAGGCGTCACCCAAAAAGGCGTCGAACTGGCCGAACGCTTCGGCGTGATGTTAATTGCCCGCGCCAAAGGGCGCCATTTCCAAGCGATCAATACCCAAAACCGTTTAGCCCTGGACGCTATTCCACCACGTCCATCCCATGCCCGTTCATCGCAAGAATATCGCTCATCAAAAAAGGCAAGCTCATGACCCCTACTCACGACCTCACTGGCATGGTTCTCGCGGGCGGCGAAGGGCGCCGAATGGGCGGTCGTGACAAAGGGCTGGAGCCTTTTGCGGGCCTGCCACTCGTCGGCCATGTGGTGAAGCGCCTTGAAGGCCAGGTGGCCGAGCTACTGATTAACGCCAACCGCAATGCTGACGCCTACCGCTTTTTCGCCGATCGCGTTATAGCTGATCTTGTAATGGACGGTGCCGAAGGCGGCTTTAAAGGTCCGTTGATGGGGATCTATAGCGGCCTACGGGCGGCAAAAACGCCGTGGCTACTGGTCGTTCCCTGCGACTCCCCTGCCCTACCTGACGATTTAGTGGCACGCATGGTCAAAGGTATTGGCCAGCATGATATCGCTGTGGCCTTTGACGGAGATCGGCTTCACCCGGTAGTTGCGCTGCTGCGCACTTCGCTGGCCGATGATTTGGCCGCCACATTGGCCGAGGGCGAGCGCAAGATCGACCGTTGGTACGCTCGCCATGCTTGGTGCAAGGTTGATATGTCGGACTGCCCTGATGCCTTTGCTAACCTTAATACTGAGGAAGAAAAGCTGCACCTGGAAAAAGTACTAATGGGTTCTTCGAGCAAGGAGGTGAAATGACCCTCTCCTGCTTCGATCTTGGCGAGCAGATGCTTAGCGTGGATGAAGCGCGCCAGGCGCTCGCCACCTTGATTGAACGCCCGCTGGGCAGCGAACGGATTCCGCTGGCGCAAGCTCATGGTCGCCGATTGGCCACAACCGTGAAAGCCCCCATTAACGTGCCGCAAAATACCAACGCGGCCATGGACGGCGTAGCGCTAGCCTTGCCCAGAGAAGGTGTTGGAGCCAAGCAAACCCACTGGCCGCTGGCCGGTGAGGTATTGGCCGGGCAGTATCGCCGCGAATTAGTACCTGCCGGTCACTGTGTACGCATTACCACCGGTGCCCCACTGCCGCCGGGCACCGATACAGTGGTGATGAGCGAACAGCTCCGCGAACCGTTAGATGAGCAACCTGGGCATGTGATCATCGAGTCGCCAGAACGCCTCAAGCACGGCCAACATGTCCGCCAGGCCGGCGAGGATATTGCTTTCGGCGACACAGCCCTTCCTGCAGGAACACGGCTTGATGCCGCCTCGCTGGGGCTTTTGGCGTCACTGGGTTATGCCGAGATCAGCGTGAGTCAGCGCCCAAAGGTAGCGATTTTTTCCACTGGCAATGAAGTGATCACACCCGGCGAACCGCTGCCCCAGGCAGGGATTTATGATGCCAATCGCTTCACTCTGATGGGTTTGCTTGCCGAACACGGCGCCGACGTTATTGACCTGGGCATTCTGCCAGACGATTTAAACGCCCTCAAAACGGCGCTTGAGCAGGCCGCCGAGCAGAGCGATTTGGTGATCACCAGCGGTGGCGTTTCCGTTGGCCAGGCTGACTTTACTCGTGAGGCTCTGGAACAGTTAGGCCGCTTAGCTTTCTGGCGGGTAGCGCTGCGACCTGGGCGCCCCATGGCTTGCGGCTGGCTGTGCGAAAAGCGCACGCCGTTTATTGGCTTGCCCGGCAATCCGGTGGCGGTCATGGTAACCTTTCTACAGTTTGTTTCACCGCTGTTAGATCGGCTTAATGGGCAGCCATTGGCGCCACCACACCGTCTTTATGCCGTTACCGAAAGTCTCTTAAAAAGCCGCTTGAAGCGTACTGACTTTATCCGTGGCGTTTACCATACTGATAGCGAAGGACGGCTACTCGTGCGTAGTACCGGCGCCCAGGGTTCGGGCATTTTAACCTCGATGGTGGCTGCTAACTGTTTGATTGAGCTTGCCGACGACCAGGCAGGCGCGCAGCCGGGCGAGGTAGTCAGCATACAACCACTAACGGGATGGCTATGACCGAGCAACGACCCGCACAACCACAAGCTAACCAGCAGCGATCTGCCCAGCCAGACGCTGACCAGCAACTGATCGACGACTTTGGTCGGCGCATTAGCTACGTGCGCATCTCGGTCACCGATCGCTGCGATTTCCGCTGCGTGTACTGCATGAGCGAGGAGATGACATTCCTGCCCCGCGCCCAGGTACTGACGCTGGAAGAGATCGCCATGGTGGCGCGGGCCTTTACCGAACTCGGCGTGGAAAAAATTCGCCTGACCGGTGGTGAGCCATTGGTGCGTCGGGGTATTGAACAATTAGTCGATGAAATCGGCTCGATGCCAGGCCTTAACGATTTCACCATGACCACCAACGGCGCCAGCTTGCGTAAACACGCCAAGCAGTTGTACGCCGGCGGTTTACGCCGGCTGAATATCAGCCTGGATTCGCTGGATGCTGAACGCTTCAAGCAACTCACCCGCACCGGTGATTTAGCCAAAGTCATCGACGGTATTCATGCCGCTCAGGAAGCGGGCTTTAAACGCATCAAGCTCAACGCGGTGATCTTAAAAGGTCGCAACGACGACGAAGTAATCGACCTGGTCACCTTTGCGCGCCAGGAAAACCTCGATATTAGCTTTATCGAAGAAATGCCGCTGGGCGATGTTTCTGACCACTCTCGGGCGGAAACCTTCTACTCCAGTGACGATGTCCAAGAATTGATCGAAACGCGCTATCCACTGATCCCCACGACCGAAACCACACCCGGCCCATCGCGCTACTTCAAGATGGCCGATAGCGACAGCCGGGTTGGGTTTATTTCCCCCCATAGCCACAACTTTTGCGATACCTGTAACCGGGTGCGCGTGACGGTGGAAGGCCGTTTGCTGCTGTGCTTAGGCAACGAACACTCGGTCGATCTTCGCGCTGTGCTGCGCCGTCACCCCGGCAATATGCAGGCGCTAAAAGAGGCGATCATCAACGCCTTGCCGCTTAAGCCGGAACGCCATCACTTCACCACCGATGGCGATGTGCAGGTAGTACGCTTTATGAATATGACAGGAGGCTAGGCGTTGGCAGCGTCAGAAAGGTTGGCAAAAGTGCCGGTGCATATCATTACCGGCTTTCTCGGCAGCGGCAAAACCACGCTTATCCACAGCCTCATCGAGCAGAAGCCTGTGGATGAAAAGTGGGCCATCCTGGTCAACGAGTTTGGTCAAATCGGCATCGACCAGGCGATGTTTGACGTCCGTAACAGCATAGTTGTGAAAGGTCTGCCCGGCGGCTGCCTGTGCTGCCAGCTCGCCTTTGTACTGCAAGCGGCGCTGGTGAATTTACTCGCACGCAGCAAGCCCGACCGGGTAATCATCGAGCCCTCAGGCCTTGGCCACCCGGCAGGCCTGTTGGATCTACTGCGTGGGGAAGCCTTCCAGAAAGTGGTCGAGGTACGCGATATTATTGCTACTCTCGACCCACGCCGATTAGATGACGCCCGCGCTCGACAGCACGACACCTTCCGCGACCAGCTCGA
Organism: Vreelandella sedimenti; assembly: GCF_013416325.1. GTDB lineage: Bacteria > Pseudomonadota > Gammaproteobacteria > Pseudomonadales > Halomonadaceae > Vreelandella > Vreelandella sedimenti. The sequence continues at coordinate 329,536 of NZ_JACCGK010000001.1, read as the reverse complement.
TATGGCCGATGCCGTGGCACTCACCATGCTTGACCAGAGCACGCCCGAGCAGCTAGGCGCCGCTCATGCGTTTGTGGCGCAGCGCTGGCCGCCGCGTAAATGGGTGCAAGAAGCTCCCCAAGGCGAACTACCCATAGGACTGTTGACCCAGAGCGGACGCGCCGAAGGGAGCGATATCAACGTACCCGCCAGCCACCAACAGTTGGCGGCAACACCCAGTGTGGAGGGGGCATTTTTTGATCTCCCGCCCCCGCCCGGCAAGCCCCAGTGTGAAACCGGCACTTCGCTGGGCTACACCAGCACGGGGCTACGTTGGCACCCAAGCGAGCGATTCGATTTGGATAGCCTGGCCAGATGTTTGGGAGAACTACCCAGAGAGGCGCGCATTAAAGGCGTCTTTCATACCGATAGCGGCTGGAAACGCTTTAACCGCGCCGAAGGCACGCTCAGCGTTGAAAGCAGCGCGTGGCGGCAAGACTCTCGTCTGGAAGTCATCCTTCCCGATACGAGCCCCGCCCTCGATATCGAAGGCCAACTCCGCTTACTGACGCTGGGTTAAGCGCCCGTCATCAATCTCTCGATTGCATCTGCGGTAACTGGTCGCCCAAACAGATAGCCTTGATATGCGTGACAGTCGTGCGCCAGTAGCCACGCCTGCTGCGCTTTGGTCTCTACGCCTTCCGCAATGACCTCTAGATTGAGGCTCTCTGCCAAGGCAATGGTACTCTCGACAATCGCTGCGTTGGCTTGGCTTTCGAGCACCTGCTGTACAAAGGATTGGTCGATTTTTAGCTGATCCAGCGGCAGTTGTGCTAAATAGGCCAGGGACGAGTAGCCGGTGCCAAAATCATCCAAAGAGAAGCGTACCCCTCGCGCTTTAAGGGCAAGCATTTTATCTCTGGCGTCGTCTCGCGCTTCCACAAACAGTGACTCGGTCACCTCCAGTTTGAGCCGCTGAAGCGGCGCTTGAGTGCGCGCAAATACCCCCTCTACGCGAGCCAGAAACTGCTCATCGCGAAACTGAAGCGGACTAATATTCACCGATATGGTCAGTTTGCTTAGCCGTGGATGCTGCGCCCAACGCGCTAATTGATAGCAGGCATCTTCCAACACCCATTCGCCTACATCGTTTATCAGCTCATTACTTTCCAGCAGCGGAATGAAATCACCTGGTGACACCATGCCGCGTTCGGGATGATGCCAGCGCAGCAGCGCTTCAACGCCAGTGATCACGCCATGGTGATCCACTTGGGGCTGATAATAGAGCTGCCACTGCTGGCTGGCCTGCGCTTGGCGCAGATCCGCCTCTAATTTCACATGGGCCAGCAGCGCAGCCTGCATCGAGGGGTCAAAAAAGCACACGCCATGGCGGCCGTTGTTCTTAGCCTGAAAGAGCGCCATATCTACCTGCTGCAGGTAGTCATCCACGCCGTACTCATTGCTGACCATGATCGCAATACCAATACTCCCCGTCACCGTGATGCTCTCTTCGGCCAGGGTGATTGGTTCGTTAAGAGTTGCCAGCAGCTTGTGCGCAATTCGCTCTGCCAGCCGGGTAGTTTGAGCGTAATTGCTATCCACGCCTTCGATTAATACCGCAAATTCATCGCTTCCCAGTCGCGCCAAGGTATCGGTATCGCGCAACATCTGCCCCATCCGCCGAGCAACGCTCTGCAATACTTGATCACCCGCATAGTGCCCCAGGGTGTCATTGATTTGTTTGAAGTTATCGATATCGATAAATAGCAGTGCGCCGCAGCGCTGATGGCGCTGAAGCTCTTTAAGGGCATTACCTATGCGATCCATAAACAGCCGCCGGTTGGCCAACCCGGTTAAGGTGTCATAAAACGCTAGCTGATGAATCTCCTGCTCAGCGGCTTTACGCTCGCTGATATCGCTCATGGTGGCCACGTAGTGAGTTAAGGTACCCTCAACGCTGTAGACAGCGCTAATGGTTAGCCACTCAGGAAATAGTTCACCATTTTTACGCTGGTTCCATATCTCGCCTTCCCAGTTGCCGGTTTTGATAACGCGCTTCCATAAACGGCGGTAAAAGGCGGCGTTTTGTAGTCCAGAGCTAAACATGCGCGGATTGTTACCCACTATCTCAGCTTCGCTATAGCCGGTAATGCGGCTGAAGGTTTCATTCACCTTAAGAATGATGCCCTGTGGATCAGTAATAAGGATGCCTAAGTGCGTCTGGAAGGCGGCAGCGGCTATTTGGGCCTCGGCACGGGCCTGCTCCCGTTCCTCAATACGCTGGCGCAATTGATGCGACAACGCTATACGATTCAGGTAATGGCGTGCCCCCCAAGCCCCCAACAGGGCAATGACGGCAATCACCAGTGTTAAAATCAAAGCGCGCTGCCGCCAGGCCGAGAGCAATTCGTCAAGGTCAACGCCGACCACGGCCAGCATCGGATACTCGCCTACTCTCAGCATGCGAAACAGCCGTGTTCGGCCATCAATAGGGGAGTCAATGTTGATCGACCATGTGGACTCACCACGGGTAAGCCACTCAGCCGTTTCTGGGCTCTCAATTTGACTGCCGATCGAAAACGGCCTCTCGGGGGGCGGGTAGCGAGCAATAAACTTCAATCCGGGGTCGACCAGGGCAATGCTCTCGCCGTCATAGACACTCATCTGCTCCAGGGCGTCGGCAAACACCTCAGGCACAATGCTAGAGATAACCACCCCGGCAAACTCGCCGGACGAGGTTTCTAATCGTCGGCCATGGTACAAATAGTAGCGTTGATCACTACTAGACCAGTAAAGCGGGGTAATCAGCTCCTCTTGTCCTGGCTGCTTAAAGGCATTAAAAAACGTCGTATCGCTGATATCAGCACCTGCTCTTCGGCTGCTGCGGCCACTCGCCAATACTCGGCCCTCGGCGCTCAACACAGCGATTTCGTCCACCATGGGCACATACAGAGTCAGGTTTTCTAGTGAGCGCTGAAGGGCCTGGGCATTATCGCTATCTGGCATGCCTTGCAGGGTTAGCATCTCAGCAAGCCCAAAAAGCGCTTGCCCGCTTTGTGCAAATACGCCTTTTGCCCACTCAGCAACCACATTAGCGCGGGCGGTAATCCGCGACTCGGCGGCCTCAATTTCTTGCCGATACTGTTCACTCAGCAGCCAGCCGAAAAGCACCATCATGACAAGCAGTGCTAGTAGATATAACGCAATTACATGGCGGCGCTGTTGGCGGTAAGTCTTGGTGGCTTTCAATACATCATCATTTACATCATTGGAGGTAGCGGACATCGCGCAGAAGCCTTATCCAGGAAACCCAGTGGGACACCTGATACAGTGTAAAAAGTAACCAAAAATGATACATAACACGCGCTGACACGTGGCTTTATCCGATAGTGCCGCGGTGCTTTTAGGATGTATATCAGTTTTTATCACCGTTAATGCCCTGAAAAGCGTAACGTTATGCATGGATAGCCTATCTACCAGGAAATTGTTATGGCATCGCTGGGCCAAATGAGCGACTACGAGATACGCCTAATCCGTATTTTTAAGACGGTCGTTGAGTGCGGTGGCTTTACCGCGGCGGAAACCACGCTGGGCATTAGTCGTTCGGCGATTAGCCAGCACATGAACGATTTGGAGGGGAGACTGGGGTTTTCGCTCTGCCAGCGAGGACGTGGCGGGTTTAGTTTAACCGAAGAGGGTAAAGAGATTTATCAGGCAGGATTAACGCTACTTACCGCGCTTGAAACGTTTAAAAGCGACGTTAACGCGCTGCATCACACGATTAAGGGCGAGTTGAATATCGGCATCACCGACAACCTGGTAACGCTACCCGCCATGCACGTGACCAACGCCCTGGCAGAGCTTAGCGCGCCGGAGCATGAGGTAACGCTGCACATTCATATGGAGCCTTCTGACGCGGTCATTCGGGGCGTCATGGATGGCCACTTGCACGTCGGCGTAGTGCCTTCAGTGAACCTGCCTACCAGCTTAGAAGCGCGGCACCTCTACGATGAGCCATCGTATCTTTACTGCGCGGCTGGCCATCCGCTGTTTACTGAGGATGATGATACGCTTCGCTGTGCAGATATCGCCCAACACTCGGCTATTTCACCCCGCTATCCGCTACCGATTGAGGCCCGACAGGCGCATGACGCGCTAAGCCTGCGAGCTTCGGCATCCGATCGCGAAGGCGCTGCTTTTTTGATTCTTACCGGGCGCTTTATCGGCTTTCTTCCTGAGCACGTCGCAGCCCAGTGGGTAGCGGCGGGCAAGATGCGGGCGCTACATGCCAACTCGCAGCACTACCGCATCCCCTTTGTACTGATTACCCGCCATGACCGCCGCCCCAACCGAGTGGTCGATGCGTTTCTACGTTTAATCAAAAGCAGCTAAGATAGAAAGCACGAAGCCGGGATTAAGCTATTTAACGCTGCTCGGCTGCCTCATTGGCCATTATCGGCGCAGGCCCCACCTGAGGTGATGACGCCAGCACTTGGCTTGCGACAAAATAAACGATGGCCCCCAGCGCCGAGCCGGTGAACCAGCCATAGTCGTAGAACCAGTTCATGGTGCCAGTTAACAGCGATAGTAAAGTAAGCGCCACAGGCACACCGAAGGCGATGAAACCGGCGATATTCACCGCAGGATAGGCATGGCTATCCATGTACAGGCTCGGCACATCCAAACGCTGCTTTTTGATCAGGAAGTAATCTACCGCCATGATGCCCGCGATGGGCCCCAACAGACTGGAGTAACCCAACAGCCAGTTGGAGTACATCTGCTCAAGCGAAACCCCAGGCGGAATAACGCCCGCTTTTTGCAGAAGATCGTAGCCCATCAATAGCACGCCCACCGCGCCGGTCATTAGCACACCACGCGTCTGGTTAATCAATTTAGGCGCTATATTCTGAAAGTCGTTGGTAGGCGACACAATGTTAGAAGCCGTATTGGTAGAAATCGTGGCGATAATGATCAACAGCATCGCCAATACCACCCAGAAGGGACTATCGATGTAGCCAATCAAACGTACCGGGTCGGCAACGGTTTGGCCCACCAGCGTCTCAGACGCCGCAGTTAATACCACGCCCAGCGCAGCAAAGAAGAACATCGTTAGCGGCAGCCCAATTACCTGACCAACAATCTGATCTTTTTGGCTTTTGGCAAAGCGGCTGAAATCGGGAATATTCAGCGACAGCGTGGCCCAAAAACCCACCATGGCGGTTAAGCCCGCGAAGAAGTAGCCGTAAACCGACGCTCCTTCAGGCCGCGACGGCGGCTGTGCTAGCAGCTCGCTCATCGACATATGCGGCCACGCCCACACCATCAGGCCAACCCCTACTGCCAACAGCAACGGTGCCGCCAGGGTTTCCAACCATTTAATCGACTCTGCCCCACGAATCACCACATAGAGGTTCATCGCGCCGAAGACAAAAAAGCCGATCACTTCACCTACGCCGCCAAGCGCTGCCCAAGCGGGAATCAATTCGGAAAGCAGCAGATGAATGGCTAGACCGCCAAACATGGTTTGAATACCAAACCAGCCACAGCCTACCAAAGCGCGCACCAAGCAGGGTATGTTGGAGCCTAAAATACCGAATGATGAGCGCAGCACTACCGGAAAGGGAATGCCAAACTTGGTTCCAGGAAAAGCATTTAAAGTAAGAGGAATCAATACGATCACGTTGGCTAACAGAATGGCGAACAGCGCTTCCCCCACGCTCAGCCCAAAGTAGGCAGTTAATACCCCGCCTAGCGTATATGTGGGCACGCAGATCGACATGCCTACCCAGAGTGCCGCAATATTCCACTTACTCCAAGTACGCTCGCTGGCCTGGGTAGGCGCAATATCCTCATTAAAGCGCGAACTACTGCGTACATCGTCCCCTACATCTAGCTCTATCAGCCCACCTCGATCCACCATCTGAGAGGTTGTTTCGGTCATTTTTTATCTCCTCAGCATTGCGTTATTGCGCTGCCTAGCTCCCACGGCCAGTGGAGCTTTTCAAAAAGGCGCTTAGAAATCATGGCTTTTAGAAGCCACAGCTCTTAGAAAACAAGCAATAAGCATGCCTACTTGAAAAATCAGGTCAATTAACTCATTGATTAAAAAGCTGCCTTTATGGACAACAATATTATTGTTAGCTTTTTATCTTTGCATCTTCCCACCCTCAAACAAAAACCAACTAAACAAAGCTAGATCAAAAAAAATATTTGCACCAACTTTAAACAACAAAAAACTAAATAAAGCCCTATGAAATATAACAAGCAATTGATTTTAAATGAATTAAAAGACAACCCAAAACAGTGCAAAGGTTCACCAAAAAAGTGAATAGCGCAACATAGAACAATAAAAACAAGCAAACTCAATGAGTTAAATACAATTTAACAAATCTCCTCTAAAGACTTGCTAAAACCATCTACCCAGCGCTACTTTCAACAAAAGCTGTCTATTTCGTCAGCTTTACAAAACTAGTTTCAAGAACACTACAAACATACGCTAAACATCAACACTCAGAGGGAGCGTCTCATGCAGAAGATGAAAATCGGGTTGATTCAGATGGGCCTGAAAACCAGCACCGATCTTGAACCAGAAGCTATTCGCGACGCCATGAACGAGGCACATCTGCCAATGATTCAGCAAGCAGCTGACCAGGGCGTGCAGGTGCTTTGCTTCCAGGAAGTGTTTAACCAGCCCTACTTTTGTCCTAGCCAGGACGGTAAGTGGTACGCCGCCGCAGAGCGGGTACCGGAAGGCCCTACCTGCCAGATGATGCAGAAGCTAGCCGCCGAGCACCGCATGGTGATCATCGTGCCTGTGTATGAAGAGACTGAAACCGGTGTTTACTACAACACCGCAGCCGTGTTCGACGCTGACGGCAGCTACCTAGGCAAGTACCACAAAACCCATATTCCCCAAGTAGCCGGTTTTTGGGAAAAATTCTTCTTCAAGCCAGGCCAGTCCAACTGGCCAGTGTTCGATACTGCCTACGGCAAAATCGGGGTGTATATCTGTTACGACCGTCACTTCCCCGAAGGCTGGCGTGCACTGGCACTCAACGGCGCCGAAGTAATCTTCAACCCCTCCGCCACCGTGGCCGGGCTTTCCCAATACCTGTGGGAGTTAGAGCAACCTGCCTCTGCAGCCGCCAATGGCTGCTTTATCGCCGCCATCAACCGTGTAGGCACCGAGGCACCCTGGAATATCGGTGACTTTTACGGTTCCAGCTACATCGTTAACCCCCGCGGCAAAATCGAAGCCCAGGCCAGCGAAACCGAAGATGAGCTGCTGGTGCACGAGATCGATTTGGACATGGTGCGCGAGGTGCGTAACAACTGGCAGTTCTTCCGCGACCGCCGCCCGGAAACCTATACCCGCCTAACCGACGGGGAATGATTTTGCTGGCAACAAACAGATTGCCGGTTAAATTTTCTAGTTAAAAACAACAGGAGCGAACGATGAGCTTATTAATCAAGGGCGGCACCGTGGTCACCCACGCCGACACCTACCGCGCAGACGTACTGTGTGTCGACGGTAAAATCCATGCGATTGGCACCGATCTAGATGTCCCTGAAGGGTGTGAAATGGTCGATGCCAGCGATCAACTGGTGATGCCTGGCGGCATTGATCCCCATACGCACATGCAACTGCCGTTCATGGGTACCGTGGCCAGCGAAGATTTCTATACCGGCACCGCCGCGGCCTTGGCCGGGGGCACCACTTCGATCATCGACTTCGTGATCCCGCAGCCGGGTCAGTCGCTCCTTGAGGCCTTCGAAACCTGGCAAGACTGGGCGGAAAAAGCCGCCACCGATTTTGCCTTCCACGTGGCGATTACCTGGTGGGACGATAGCGTGCGAGAGGAAATGGGCACCCTGGTTCATGAACACGGGGTGAACAGCTTCAAACACTTTATGGCCTACAAGGGCGCGATCATGGCCACTGATGACATCCTGGTGGAAAGCTTCTCGCGCTGTCTGGAGCTAGGCGCGGTGCCTACGGTTCACGCCGAAAACGGTGAGCTGGTCTATCACATGCAGCAAAAACTGCTCGCCCAGGGAATGACCGGGCCAGAGGCCCACCCGCTTTCGCGCCCGCCCCAGGTGGAAGGCGAAGCAGCCAGCCGGGCGATTCGCATTGCCAGCACCCTGGGCGCACCGATCTATCTGGTTCACGTATCCACCAAAGATGCCGTCGATGAAATTGCCTACGCCCGCCAACAAGGCCATCCGGTGTATGGCGAATGCTTAGCCGGGCACCTGCTCATCGACGATAGCGTCTACCAGGATACCGACTGGGGCCGCGCCGCCGCCCACGTTATGAGCCCGCCCTTCCGGCCCAAGGGCCACCAGGAAGCGCTCTGGCACGGCCTGCAGTCGGGAAACCTGCAAACTACCGCCACCGACCACTGCTGTTTCTGCGCCGATCAGAAAGCCGCCGGTAAAGATGACTTCACCAAGATCCCCAATGGTACTGCAGGCGTCGAAGACCGCCTCGCCGTGCTATGGGACGAAGGCGTCAACACCGGCAAGCTGTCGCCCCAGGAGTTTGTCGCGCTGACATCGACCAACACCGCCAAGATATTCAACCTCTACCCGCGCAAAGGTGCGATTCAAGTGGGCTCCGATGCGGATATCGTGGTTTGGGATCCCAACGGCACTCGGACGATTTCTGCCAAAACTCACCACCAGAACGTCGATTTCAACATTTTCGAGGGCAAAACGGTGCGCGGCATTGCTCGTCACACCATTAGCAAGGGCAAATGGGTGTGGCGGGATGGTGAGCTGCGCGCCGAGCGCGGTGCGGGCCGCTATTTGGAGCGCCCCGCCTACCCCGGTGTATTCGAGCTGCTCGCCAAGCGTGCCGAGCTTAACGCCCCAGTCGCCGTTAAACGATAACCGGCGCTTAATAACTGTTGTTTCTATAAAACAGCGGAGGCTCTACCGTGATTAGCCAACTGATCCATCTACCCAGCGCAAAAGAGGTCGACACCTACGACCCAGCTACGCTTGCAAGCAACTTTAGTGATCTTCACCCACCGTTAACCCGGCGCCAGGCGATGATCGAAAGCCAGCGCTGTCTTTACTGCTTTGATGCGCCCTGCGTCGAAGCGTGCCCGTCGGATATTGATATTCCTAGTTTTATTCGCCAGATCAGCGAGAACACTATCAACGGCGCGGCGGAAACCATTCTGGAAGCCAATATCCTAGGTGGCAGTTGCGCCCGGGTGTGCCCTACCGAAATTCTCTGTGAACGCAGCTGCGTGCGTAATCACGATGCCGAGTGCCAGCCAGTACTGATCGGCCTGTTACAGCGCCACGCCACCGATAACATGCAGTTCGATAGCCACCCGTTTAAACGCGCCGCCACCACTGGCCGCCATATCGCCGTAGTCGGCGCCGGCCCAGCGGGGCTCTCCTGCGCCCACCGTTTGGCTATGCTCGGGCATCAGGTAACGATTTTCGAAGCTGAGCAAAAGCCTGGCGGGCTCAACGAATACGGAATTGCCCGCTACAAAATGACCGACGACTTCGCCCGCAAGGAAGTCGAGTTTTTGCTGGAAATTGGCGGCATCGAGATCCAGTACGGCCAACGGCTGGGCGAAAACCTGGAGCTTGCCACGCTCCATAAGCAGTACGATAGCGTGTTTCTCGGTTTAGGCCTGGGCGCCAGCCGTGCCCTGGGTTTAACCGGGGAGCAAGCACCCGGCCTGATGCCTGCGGTAGACTACATCAAGGTTCTCCGCCAAACCGACGATCTAGGCAGCCTTGCGGTAGCCAAGCGCTGTATCGTGATTGGCGCTGGCAATACCGCCATCGATATGGCCACCCAAATGGCCCGCTTAGGCGCTACGGAGGTAACGCTGATTTACCGTCGCGGCATTGAAGCCATGTCCGCCACCGGCCATGAACAAGAGATTGCCAAAGCCAACGGCGTGCGGATGGTGACCTGGGCTCAGCCCGACGAGATTCTGCTGGATGATCAAGGCCGCGTGACGGGCATGCGCTTTGCCAAGACCCACGATCAGGCGGGCCGCTTAACCCCTACGGGGGAGATCTTTGAGATCGCCGCCGATGCTGTCTTCACCGCTATCGGCCAAGGCTTCGAAGGCGCGAGCCTAAGCGATGCCACCGCCGCTGAGCTTGCCCGGGACGGCGAGCGCATCCACGTCGATGAAATGTTCCGCACCTCGTTGCCCAATGTGTATGCCGGTGGCGACTGTGTGAAGCCCGGTCAAGACCTTACCGTTCAGGCCGTGCAACACGGCAAACTGGCAGCTCACGCCATTCATCAGGCGCTTGTCGCCAAGCAGGAGGCCGCATGAACACACTCACTTTTACACCACTGGGAAAGAAAAACAGCGGCGACAGCGTGGTTAATGGTGTTGATCTTTCGGTTAACTTTGCCGGTATTAAAGCCCCTAACCCGTTCTGGCTGGCCTCCGCCCCGCCTACCGATAAAGCCTACAACGTAGTGCGCGCTTTTGAGGCGGGCTGGGGCGGCGTGGTGTGGAAAACCCTCGGCGAAGAGCCACCCGCGGTGAACGTCTCCTCCCGCTATTCGGCTCACTACGGCAAAAACCGCGAGGTGATCGGTTTTAACAATATCGAGCTGATTACCGACCGCTCGCTGGAGATCAACCTTAAAGAAATCACCCAGGTGAAAAAGGACTGGCCCGATCGTGCGCTGATCGTTTCCATTATGGTGCCCTGTAATGAAGCAGCCTGGGCCTACATTCTGCCGCTAGTAGAAGCCACCGGCGCGGACGGCATCGAGCTCAACCTGGGTTGCCCTCACGGCATGCCGGAGCGCGGCATGGGCGCGGCGGTGGGCCAAAACCCCGACCTGATCGAGAAAGTCACCTACTGGTGCAAAAAGCACTATTCCAAACCGGTGATCGTGAAGCTGACGCCCAATATTACCGATATTCGCGTGGGCGCCCAGGCGGCGCTGCGCGGCGGGGCCGACGCGGTGTCGCTGATCAACACCATAAACTCGATTACCAGCATCGACCTGGACAACATGGTCGCCAAGCCCACCGTCGGCCACCAGAGCACTCACGGCGGCTACTGCGGCAGCGCTGTCAAACCCATCGCGATGAATATGGTGGCGGAAATCGCCCGCGACCCGGCGACACCAACGCTACCAATTTCCGGCATTGGCGGCATTTCCACCTGGCGGGATGCGGCGGAGTTTATCGCCCTAGGTGCTGGCAGCGTGCAGGTGTGTACGGCAGCGATGCTCAACGGCTTTAGGATTGTGGAGGAGATGAAAGACGGCCTCTCACGCTGGATGGCGGAAAAAGGCTACGACTCCATCGAGGCGTTCTCCCGTAAGGCGATACCGCAAACCACCGACTGGAAACACCTAGACATCAACTTCAAAACCATCGCGAAGATCGACCAGGATCTATGCATCGAATGTGGCCGCTGCTATATCGCCTGCGAGGATACCTCCCACCAGTCGATTGCCAAGTTCACCGAGCAGGACGGATCGCGCCGCTATGAAGTGATCGAAGAGGAGTGTGTGGGCTGCAATCTTTGCCAGATAACCTGCCCGGTGGAGAACTGCATCACCATGGTGCCCCAGGAAACCGGCCAACCCTTCCTGGCCTGGGATAACGACCCGCGCAATCCTTTCAGGGTCGCCTCTTAACCTCTTGACCCACTTTTTTAAACAGTCGTTAGCGCTACCCACCGCCCTCAGTTTGTGAGGGCGGTCGCGTTTTCTGCAACATACTGTTCCATCACCCAGTAGCGACAAAAGTCAGCATCCCTGAGAATATGAGAATTAATAGCATATAAAATACTTTCTCACAAAAGGAAACCCTATGAAGTTCGCTATCACTACCACCGCTATACTCTTAGCAACTGCCAGCGCCACCGTGAGCGCCGACCAGCGAATCGCCACCTTCGATTTAGGCAGTCTGGATACGCTGGATGCGCTAGGTTTAAACGAGCAGGTAGTGGGTGTACCGAAAGCCAGCCTGCCTGGCTATCTTGAGCAGTATGCAGCCGATGACGTCACCGATATTGGCGGCCTGCGCTCACCGGATATGGATGCTCTTGGCGAAAGCGAGCCTAGCCTGATTCTCTACACTGGCCGCCAGGGTGAGTGGGAAGAGGAGCTTGGCGACATTGCTCCCCTGCTCAATACCAGCCTGCAAGGTGACGATTACCTGGCCGCTTTTGAAGCCAATATTCGCGATTTGGCCAGCCGCTTAGACGCGGAAAGCGAAGCGGAAGAGGCGCTTGAAATCCTGCACGCCGAGATTGAGTCCCAGCGCGAAGCGCTAAGTAACGCTCCCCGCACGCTGGTGGTAACCCACAACGGCGGGAACCTGATGCTGAATCAGCACCCCGTGGTGCACGAGGTACTGGAGGTAGACGCACTTGAGATGCCCAACAGCGTGACATCAGAAACCCGTGGCACCCGTACCTTTACCCCGCTTTCCCCTGAAGCGATTGCCAAGATCAATCCAGAGATATTACTGGTCGTTGACCGCAGTGCAGCGATTGGTAATGAACCCGCCGATGCGGATAGCCTGAGCCAAACGCTGGCAGACGCCGGTGCAGATAATGCGCGGGTTGTTATGCTCACCCCTGCATTGTGGTACCTCTCTGGCGGTGGCCTACAGAGCCTGCGTCTGCAGATTGAAGAGGTTTCCGCCGCGCTTAACTAATCCGTTAACTAGACGCTTAACTAAGAAGCCCTCAACTAATCCAGCAACGCCACCAGCGTTAAATAAGTGGCGTTGCTGTTAGCCCCCTCCGACTCGGTTCTGAAGCGAGTCATTTTTTTCTAGCCGCTAGCGTTTTGCTTTCCACCTATTTCCTCAATTGGTGCAAGTTTTGGTATTGACAGCAGATCACCACTGTAAACTATTATCATTAACTTGCGTTAATCTAAATCAATTCTATTTGACGGAAATCGAATGAAACCACTCCCTGCGTCTTCCTGTAAACTATTCGGTTACGCGCTTCTTCCCTTAACTATCGCTTCCCCATTACCCTTAACATCGGTACAGGCAGATGATCTATCAGTCACGCCTGCATCAGCGGTCAGTGATAACGATGAGTCGGCGTTTAAACTCTCCAATGTTCAGGTCACTGCTGAGCGGCTGGTCACCGCGACCGAAAAAACCGCTAACGAAGAAGGTTCAGTCAGCGAGATTGATGCCCAACAGCTAAAAAATACCGTCGCTTATTCGGCCGATGATCTCTTTCGCTACGATCCCAGCATCTTGACGACCAACAATGGCCGATTTGGTCTCTCCGGCTTCAACGTCCGCGGACTCGACGAAAACCGGATCTCGCTTCAGCTCGATGGCCTTGAGATGGCCGAAAGCTATGGCCCGACCTCGAGCTATCTCGATACAGGTCGCCTGAGCACCGATGTCTCGTCTCTTTCCAGCGTATCGGTGGTCAAGGGCGGCAATGCCCAACAGGGATCAGGCTTCAGCTCGGTTTCATTACAGCTGCATTCGCCGCAAGATTTCCTCGCCCCAAGCGGGGACGACACCCATGCTAGCATTGAGGCGGGCTATCGTAGTGACAACGATGGTTTCTTCCAAAACGTTACATTTGCTGCTCGCCGGGGCGATTATGAATCCTTGCTAATTGCCACCAATCGCAATAGCAAAGCGACCGAGAACTACATCGGCAGCGGTGAAAACGACCAGACCCAGGGCGATGAACGCACCACTCCTGACCCTGGTGATGTGGATAACTATGATGTTCTACTGAAACTTCAGAAGTTCAACAATAGCGGGCAAATTGGGTTGGTCGCACAAAAGTATCGAGCAACGTCTGACCTACATCTTTTCTCTTCGGAAAATGCCCGATACGGCGATTATTATAGTGCCGATACGCTAACGCGTTATCGGCTTGGTATCTATCAGGATGCCGAGTATAAGAGCCCTCTGTTTGATGCACTCCATTGGCAAATCGACTGGCAACAAACCGAGACGATCAACGACAGCTCGATGGTCTACAACGGCTACAATCGCTTGATCAATCGCGACTTCGACCAGACCACCTGGCAGCTCAAGACGGATTTCAGCAAGCAGATCGACGTCGGCATTCCACAGCAACTGGCCTATGGGCTAACACTCAAACGCGATGACTATGAGAGTCTCAGCGAAGATTACAATCTGGATGCCGATACGGTAGAACAATCACGCTTTTCACCGCCGGGTACCGCTACCCGTGTTGGACTCTACCTTCAAGATCGGTTATCGCTGGCAGAAGATCGCGGCAGCCTGACGCCAGCACTTCGATTCGACCATTATGAGTACGATCTCGACAACGACAACCTTACTCCGCAATCCTACGATGGCGCCGAAGGCCAGGCGTTGACCGGCCAGATCGGAGGCACTTGGAATATTGCGTCAAGCACCGAGCTATTCGGTAAGACCGGCTTCGGCTTCCGAGCACCTTCTTATGAAGAGCTTTACTACGACTACGACGCAGGAAGAGGCTATCGAATCGTCGCCAATCCCGATCTTGACGATGAGCACAGCCGTTTTGTGGAAGTGGGAATCCGTAATCAAGGCAACTTAGGCAATGCCGAACTTACGGGCTTCTACACTGACTACCGCGACTTTATCGAGAGCTCGGTCTCGGTGAGCATCGACCCTGGGAACTATCCATCTGGAGAATACAGCACCGAGAACATCAATCGCGCCATCATACGAGGCGTCGAATTCAAGGGCCAGCTGGACTTAAATAAGGCCATCGGCGTCAATGATGGCTGGTATGCCCGCACCGCAGCAGCCTATATCGAAGGTAAAAACCTGGAAGATGGCAGCGCGATAGAATCCATCCCGCCCATTCAGGCCGTCGTCTCCCTCGGCTACGAAGACCCCAATCAGCAATGGGGTAGCGAGCTCGCGGGAACGTTCGTCAACCAGGTCAGCGCCCACGACGCAGAAGATGCGTACGCACCCGCCGCCTATCAGCTCTACGACCTGACCGGGCACGTGAGTCTAGGGGATCACCTAACAGTGCGTGGCGGCATCTTCAACCTGTTGGACAAGAAATATTGGGTGTGGGATGACGTAAGAGGTATCACGACAGACTATTCTGGGGCTGACCGCTATACGCAACCAGGGCGTAACTTCGGTATTAGTGCAGAGTATGTATTCTGAATCGTTAAGCAAATAGCGTAGTGAATGGATTAACCTAAATTTACCGATATTTTTAACGAGATACTTCTATAGGCCTGGACAGCATAGACTTTAGTCTGACTTGAATATTATTTTAATGAATGGAAATAGAAACGGTTTGCAAGCAGGCGTAAACGGCGGACGTTAAAGTATCGGTGAAGAGCACCTTAGCCGTGGCTTGACCAAGCCACGGCTAAGGCGAAGGAAGGCATCGTGAGGTTATTTATCAGGGTGTATGCGAATCTGGTACAGCACGCAATAAACCACCGGCAGCACTATCAGGGTTAATAGCGTGGCGACACCCAAGCCACCGATCAGCGCGACCGCCATGCTGGCGAAAAAGGCATCACTAATCAGCGGGATCATTCCCAACATAGTGGTCAGCGCGGCCATGGCGACCGGGCGCACGCGGCTGACGGCGGCTCGCACCACTGCGTGGTAGCGGTCTTGGTGCAGCGGCAGCTGCACGTTGATCTCCTCTACCAACACGATGGCATTTTTGATCACCATACCGATCAAGCTCAGCGTGCCCAGCAGCGCCATAAACGAGAAGGGTAACCCGGTAACCAACAAAGCGCCCACTACGCCAATAATCGTCAGCGGTACCAGCGACCAAATGGCCAACGGCTGGCGGAAGTTATTGAACAGCACCACAGTGAGAATAAACATCATCACTATGCCCAGCGGCAGCGAGGAAAATAACCCACTCTGCGCTTCGCCAGCGGTCTCAAACTCACCACCCCACTCCAACCGGTAACCTGCCGGTAGATCCAAGGCCTCCACCCGTGGGCGAATGTCGGCCAATACGCTGGCTGCGGTCACCCCGCTTAGCGGATCCGGCTCACCGTACACCGCCAGCATGCGTTCGCGATTGCGGCGCATAATCAGCGGATCCGCCACCTGTGTGGTGATATCGCCGATGACTTGTTCGGCGGTGATATAGCGGTTTTGCTCTGCGCTCCAGACGTTAAGTGAGCCTAGGTTATCCACATCGTGACGCTGTTCGGGGATTGCCCGCGCCACTATCGGAATCAGGTCGCTGCCGTCGCGGTAAATGCCCACCTGGCTGCCACTGGTACTCAGAGCCAGGGTGCTGGCCAGGTCTTCACGGGTCACACCCAGCCTACGTGCAGTATCTTCAAGAAAAACGGGCTCAATCGCCTGCACACGGTTACGCCAACTGGTGCGCACGCTGGTCATATTCGGTGTATCGATGAACATGGCCTCAACCTGATCGCCCAACTGGCGAAGCACCGCTGGGTCGCTGCCGTAGAAGCGTGCCTCTAGTTTGGCTTTCGGTGCAGGGCCAACCTCCAACGGGGCGATTTTATAGTCAATATCGCTATGGTCACGCTCAAGCACTTTCTCAACGTCGGCCATGCGGTCATGCTGGGTCGCCTTATCATCAGTTTCGACTATCAACTGCGCATAGCTTGCGTAGCGGTCTTCCGGGGAATAGGTGAGGGTAAAGCGCTGTGCTCCGCCGCCCACGGTGGTGGTCAGGTGGCGAACCCCCGGCATCTCCATCACGCTCTCTTCAAGTTTGCTAACGCGGCGTTGGGTTTCGAGAATATCGGTACCTTCCGGTGTGCGGTAATCGACAAAAAAGATCGGCGTATTAGAGGCCGGAAAGAAGGCATTTTTAACCGAACCAAAGCCGACCACCGCGCCGACCAATATCGCCACCATCAGCGCCAAGGTTAACCAGCGCCAACGAATACCGGTGATAATGACGCGGCCTACAAAACGATAAACCACGCCTTTATAGGGGTCTTCCTGTCCATCGCCGGGAGCAACATTGCGGAAAAACAGCTTGAAGTAGAACGGCGTTAACGTCAGCGCCGTGATCCAGCTCAGCAGTAGCGAGTAGAGCAGCACGAAAAATAACGAGCCGATAAACTCACCGGTGGTGTCAGGCGATAAACCGATGGGCGCAAAGGCGGCAATCGCGATCAATGTTGCGGCCAACAAGGGCCAGGCATTTTGGCGGATCACCTGGTGTGCAGAATCGCGAATCGTGCTGCCACGCTTTAACCCCACCAGCATGCCTTCGGTGACCACAATGGCGTTATCTACCAGCATTCCCAGGGCGATAATTAACGCACCCAGCGAGATTTTTTCCAGCTGCAAACCGTGAAAACGCATCAACATGAAGGTGCCGATAATCGTGATCAGCAGGATAAAGCCCATTAACAGACCACTGCGCCAGCCCATAAACAGCATTAGCACCACGATGACAATGGCCACTGCCTGGATCAAGCTGACCAGGAAGCCGGATACAGCGTCATCGACCACCTGGGGCTGGTTGTAAACGACGTTCAGCTCCATACCCAGTGGTGTGCGGGTTTGCAGTTCATCCAGACGCTGCTGTAGCCGTTCCCCCACCTCGACAACGTTCACCCCGCTTTCAAAGGAGACGCCCAACGAGATCGCCGGCCTGCCCATATCGCGGTAAAGCTGCTGGGGCTGCTCCGCCAGCTCACGGCTCACATCGGCAATATCGCTCAGCCGCACCAGCTCGCCGTCGCCCTCACTGACAATCAGGGCGCGCAGAGCTTCAATATCTGCCGCACTACCCGTAGGTGTGATGCGAAAACGGCGGCCATCCTGTTTAAGATGCCCTGAGTCTGCCACTGCATTTTGGGTCTCAAGCAGTTGCTGAAGGCGTGTTAACGGAATATTCAGTGCGCGCAGGCGTTCCCGATCAACTTCGATATAGATGCGCTCTTCGTGCTCACCGCTTAGCGACACTTTCGCGACGCCCTGCACCAAAGCGAGCTCGCGCTTGAGAAAATCAGCATGGTCAGCCAGATCCGGCATGCTATAGCCATCGCCCGTCAGGTTGACCATAAAACCAAATACATCGCCAAAGTCGTCGTTTACGCGGGATTGACTCGCCCCCGGCGGAAGCGCGGCTTGGGCATCCTGTACTTTACGGCGCAGCGAATCCCATAATTGCTCCAACTCCTCGTTCTGCACCGTACTTTCGAGCTCAACGGTGATCTGCGATAGGCCATCAGAACTCACCGAGCTGACCCGCTTGATCGATGACATCTCCTGGATCGACTCTTCGAGTGTCGAAGTGACTTCCTGCTCTACCTCTTCAGGCGTCGCACCAGGGTACTGCGTGGTGATCAACGCATTGCGAATGGTAAATTCGGGGAACTCCAACTGGCCCATGCCCAAAAACGACAGCGCGCCACCCGCCAGCAGCACCACGGTCATTAAATAGCTGGCCGCTCGGTGGCGTAGAAAGTAGTCGACCATATTAAAGCCCCTGCTCTTTTTCCCACGGGGTCACCCTGGTGTTCTCGGCTAAACGGTGGGCTCCGGCCGCCACAACGCGATCGCCCGCTGCCAACTTTCCGCTGATTTCCAGGCCGCTTGAGGTTAACCGACCGACCTCTACCGGTACCGCTTCAACGCTTTCCGGCTCGATGAATCGCCATACCTGGGCCTGGTCGGGATCATCACCGACATAGCTCACCGCGTCAGCGGGCAGTAGCCACAGCGGGGCGCTATTCTCGGTTTGCAGCGAGCTCAAATCGAGCCGCACGTTGGCACTCATACCGTCTAAAAGGGTGATATCGTCCGGCTGAGGCAGCGTTAGGGTGACTTCATAAGCCAAACTCTGCGCGCTGGCCTGGGTGGTGTAAGAGGCTAGCTGGGCGAGATAGGGTTTATCGCTATTGCCAAAGCGCACTTCAAACGCCAACGCATCACCGAAGGGCGTTCCATTACTTCGCGGTATGCGCTGCACAATCTGCTCGGGCAGATGAAACACCACGTCTAACTGCCCTGGCTGCTGGATCACCGCGACCGTTTCTTGCACTTGGATTATCTGGCGGTTATCCACTGGCACTTGGGCAATCACACCATCGTAAGGGGCGCGTAGCTTTGTATGCTCGACCTGCTCTTGGGCCTGCTCAAAGGTGGCCCGGGCGGCCCGCCACTCACTTTCCGACTCATCAAACTGGGATTGGCTGACCGCCCCACGCTGCAGGGTATAGCGCATGCGTTCTAACGTTGCCTCGGCTAGCTCCAAGCGCGAGCGGGCACTGTCCAGTTCGCTTTGCACATTGCGATCATCAATGCGCGCAATCACCTCGCCCTCGCTCACCCGCTGGCCGGGGCTCACATTGAGCTCCAGCAACTCCCCGGCCATACGAAATGACAAATTGCTGCGCGTAGAAGCTTCCACCCGCGCGGAAAACTGCCGTAAGGCAGCAGCATTTGCCGACTGCAGTGTCAGCAACTTGACTGGCCGTGTTGGATCAGTGGACTGCGCCTGGGGTTGCTCACAGCCCGTTAGCACGAGCAGAGCCAGTATGATGGGCAATGAACGGAGAAGAGTAACAGCCACGAGAGGCTCCTTGATGGCGGTCAGTGAGGATTTTTAAACCTGCACTCAGAACACAAGTTGAATAATATAGTCACTTCACTGACATTCATGAATGTCAGTGAAGTGTATAATAATCACCCACCCGCGACTTTGCTATCCATCACTGCCAAAATACCGCTTATTTTAATAATAGGAGCCGCTATGTCCCGTCGTAAGGCCGACGCCGAACGTACCCGAGAAATCATTCTGGACGCGGCAGAGACCACCTTTTTAGCCCAAGGCGTTTCGCGTACCACCTTGGCGCACATCGCCCAGGCAGCAGGCGTGACACGTGGAGCCATTTATTGGCACTTTGAAGACAAAGCTGCATTGTTCGATGCACTCTTGGAACGCGTGCGCGTCCCTCTGGATGAAATTGTCGATGAGGTAGTGGAGCGCCTAGGCTCAGCACCGGCAGACTGCTTGCGCGACATTGCTCTGCGCTCGCTGGCAGCCATTTCCCACGACCTGCCACTGCAGCGGGCAGCCACCATCGTGTTGCATCGCTGCGAGAAACTGGAAGAGGAACACCCGCGGATTTGTATGATCACTCGACTCTCTGAGCACGCAGAGGCGCGAGTAGAGCAATTGTTTGAACAGGCCCAAGTAGCCGGCACTTTACGCGCTGACCTAACCCCAGCCAGCGCCCGACGCCAATTTCATGGCTTTTTGATTGGCGTATGTTTCGACTGGCTGCAGGATCCCCAGCAGCATTCTCTGGCGGATGAGAGCAGCGGCATCGTGGAAACGTTAATGCGTGGTCTATTTAACACTCAAACCGTATGAGTCTGAACCCAATCTTAAAGCGCTGATAACTATAGGCATTTAAAACACTATTTCAGCCCAATTGAGAGGAGGTATTTTCTCCCTACTGACTCTTAATACGCTTAATCCACATCCAACTCGCGAGGGGCGATAAAGTGTTCAGCCAAGACGGCACTCATTGGTACATTAAGCGTAATGTCTTTGCCAGGAAGAGGTTGCTGAAACCATCGTTCGTAAAGCAACGGCATTTCCGGACTGGTATAAATATGTTGGAGGGCCTTATTTACCTCTGCTGCAAAGGCATCGTCACCCAATTGCATTAAAAACCCGAGAGGCTCTATCGACGTAATGGCTTCTTCGGAAAGCATGTACACGTCAGGGTGATCGGACTCAGCAATCATTGTGCTCAGTAATACATCATCCATCGCAAAAGCCGCTACACGTCCATCAGCAACTAAATCAAACGCTTCCTGCAATGTATCTACGGGCACCACCGATAAATTCAGTTGACGTTCTCGATTTACCTGATTGATCTGGCTGACATTGACGGTGCCACGCGCCACGCTCACGCTACGCCCGGCCAAGTCCTCCAAGGTGGTAAAGCCATTTGCCTTCAGGGCCACATAACGCGCCGAGACAAAGAAATGGCTAAGCGCAAACTGCGCGCTCTGCCGCCGCTGTTGTGTATTAGTACTGGCATTACACTCAATATCGATATCGCCGCTATTGAGCAGTTGCACCCGGTTACTGGGTGTACGGTACACATAGGCTATCTCAAGAGAAGGCAGACCTAATTGCACTTGCAGCTGTTTCGCTAAGCGTTGGCAAATATCGATAGAGTAACCAACGACGTTACCCTGATTATCTAAATAAGAGAATGGCGCTGTATCCCCATAGCCAACCCTTAACACTCCGGTTGCTTCTATGCGTTCAAGCGAATCGATAGGTGTCGTTGCATGTGCTGCCTCTCCACCAGACATCATTACCAGCAAACTACACCACCCAAGCAATAAACTTCGGCGCATAACACACCTCCTCTACTCTATGTACTGCTCAGGATTGGCGAAAATAGCGGCAAGCGCTGGCGCTAGCGGCAAGTTCAATACTCGGTTATCGGGAGGGAGCGGCTGCAAAAACCATTTTTCATAAAGAGTGTGAATAGTTTCGCTCTGATAAATGTTACGCAGCTCCTTATTGACCAGCTCAACAAAAACAGGATCATCAGGCGGCATCATTAAGCCATAGGGCTCGGCACTACTCAGTGTTGCTTGGGAAATATGAAAAGCGGCAGGGTCAGCGGCAGACGAAACCAAACCAGCTAACAAAATATCATCCATCACAAACGCGGAAGCCTGTCCTGAAGCCACCATATCAAATGCTTCTTCATGATTACGGCTTAGCATTACCGCTATAGTTAGCTCCTCGGTGCGATTGAGTTCGTTGAGCTGGGCAATATTGATAGTGCCTGTTGTTGATACCACGCTGCGGCCCGCCAAATCCTGCAAACTGTCCATATGCTGCTCGGCGAGGGATACATAGCGCGTTTCGGTCAGAAAATGAGGATATGAAAAAGCGGCTTGACGGCGGCGCTCAGGGGTATTGGTGGTCACTCCACACGCGATATCCACTTCACCATTACGTACTAATATGAACCGATTTGCAGGCGTTACCGGCACATAAGTTACCTTGAGATCACCTAAGCCTAATGTTTTCTCCAGACCTTCGATGACGTTTAAGCACAGGTCGATCGCATAGCCTATTGGCTGGTCGTTGACTAGGTAGGAGAAAGGGACTTCGCTGGTACGATGGCCAATAGCAATCTCACCAGCAGACGCAATACGCGACAACGTCGGCGAGGAGGCGATCTCCTCACTAGCAGTGACATCTTGCCACATAACACTAGTCATTAATAACGCTACTAGCCACTTCATAGGCTTACCTTTATTCGATGATCCCGGAACCCATTGTCATCCCTGCGGCATAGAGCATATAGCGGTCGCGCCCTTGCGCCTTGGCCGCATAGAGCGCCAGATCTGCGTGACGTAGCAGATCGTGGCTATTGCGGCCATCCGCGGGCGCGGTTGCAATGCCAACACTCACTCCAATGTTAATTTCCTGATTATTAAACTGATACGGTTCACGTAGAGTAGACACAATCGCTTCTGCCAGTACTTTTGCCTCACTGGCAGCACTACGCACAACGCCTTGAATGATGGCAAACTCATCGCCGCCTAGGCGCGCCACCAAATCATTGTCGGTCAGTAGCCTCTGTACCCGCTGACTGACTTCAACTAACAGAGCGTCACCCGCCGCGTGGCCCAGGCTATCGTTAACTGCTTTAAAATGGTCAAGATCAAACAGCATGACATTAAATACGTCGCCTTGAAGCAGTGAGTGCACAGCGGTTTTTAAAGCATTATTTAATTGCACGCGGTTGGGCAATTTGGTCAGCTCATCATGATGAGCAAGATGCTGAAAGCGGAGAGCTTCGTCTTTAACTTCAAGTAAGTGCTCACGCTCAATGACTTTCTTACGAAGCGCATCTATGGCCTTTGCCATCCGGCCAATTTCATCGTTACGGTCAGTATAAGGCGTGCTGTCAGCGGTCTGGTTTTTAGCGATTTCGGTGAGCGATCTAATTAATATCGGCACAGGTGTAAATAACTGACGCATCAAAATAGTGACTAGCAGGGCTGTTGCGACCAATACCACCAGTAGCGCTACAAATGCTTTACTGATCAGATCATTACGCATCTGATACAGCCCATCTTTCTGGCCTATAGTGGCTACCAGCACGCCTAACAGTTGACCATCAGGAGTAACAATGGGCAGCGAACTAATGAAGTGCTCTTCATTGCCAATGCTGGCAAATCCAACATAAAAATCAACGGCATCCGCTTTTGTTTGCCATGTATCTACCGCCAAGTTGGCAGGTGAGTCTGATGGTGTATTAAGCGCATCTGCCACTACGGTGAGAGAACCTTCTGATGTCTTAGTGAACAGCCATACATTGTTACGTGTTTGTGCACTTGCTAACGCTAATACATCAATCGGGCTAAACCCAGTTTCCAGAACCGACTCTTCATCGCCAATCGGGCGCTGGGAAATGATATGCGTGACTTGACCCGTGCCATCTGTCTGAACCGCCACGGACGTGTAAATACGCCTAATAGTCGCGCTCACTATCTGGGCATTCACCTGCGCTTCGCGCAACCACTGCTCCCGAGCTCCACGTTCAACCATAAAAAAACCCGACAGCGCCCCCGTTAAATACGCAAACAGCACACCCATCAGCATAAACATCACCACCTTACCCACCAGGGTATGATGCCAACGAAGTCTAGCCGAAGGCAGTGAAGCACTCCTATGCTGGGGTTCTGGCATCTACTCCGGTTCCTTCAAGGTTATAGCTGCAGCGGGCGTATCTGGGCGTAATCGCAATAAGCGACCATTGCTTTAACAAACAAGCTTTTTTGACCACTATTTCATTCGACAAACGTACACAAACAATTAGGTTTTATTTACTAAAGTATCATTAAAATGAGTTGGCATGTCTTAAAAAAATAACAAGCGTAATCATTCTTATTGACCTACTCTTTTGGCATATCTCTTGCTTTATAAATAGCTAACAGGTTCGCTGATTTATATTAGGAGAGCGTGATGCATCATTCTGACTATCCACTCAGTGAAGTCCCTAGCAGCGCCCGAAAGGGCCTATTATCTACCTCGGCAGTACTGCTTGGGTTTACGTTTTTCACTGCCACCATGTGGGCGGGCGGCACGTTAGGCCAAGCCTTTCCGGTTGGCCAACTGCTATGGATCATAGTGATTGGCAACTTGCTGCTGGGGATGTATGCGGCAGCCCTCGCCTATATTGCTTGTAAAAGCGGGCTCAATTCGGTGCTGATGGGGCGCTTCTGCTTCGGCGAAAAAGGCAGCAAACTCTCCGACTTTATTCTCGGTTTTACCCAGATCGGCTGGTACGCCTGGGGCACTGCCACGATTGCCTTAGTGTTAGTACGCACCACCGGGATGCCTGAATGGCTGGAAATCCCCTTAATGGTGCTATTTGGGTTTGGTTTCTGCGTGACCGCCATGATTGGCTATAAAGGTATGGACTGGCTGTCGCGCTTTGCTGTCCCCGCCATGATGCTGTTTATCGTCATCAGCCTGTTTACCGGCCTGGTGGATGTGCGCGGCTTTGCGGGACTAAGCCAGCAAACACCCACGGAAAGCATGAGCATAGCAGCGGCGATTACCGTGATTATCGGTACCTTTATTAGTGGCGGCACTCAAGCGACTAACTGGAGCCGCTTCGCCAAAACGCCGAAAATTGCCGTGATCGCGACCCTGGCGGCCTTTTTTGTCGGTAACGGCTTAATGGTGCTGACCGGTGCACTTGGCACCATGATTTACCAGCAGGCGGATATCGTGGATGTATTGATCGCTCAGGGCTTTGTCACCATCGCCGTGCTGATGCTGTTCCTGAATATCTGGACGACTCAGGACAACACTATCTACAACTTCGCCGTGGCGGGCTGCAATTTGCTGCGCACCGAAAAGCGTCGTTTGGTCACTGTGGGCGGCGCGGCGATTGGCACGGTGCTGGCGGAAGGCGGCATGTATAACCTACTCATCCCATTTCTGGTGTTACTCGGCACCTTTATACCGCCCATGGGCGGAGTGATCATGGCGGACTTTTGGCTTAAGCATAAAGGCCGCTACCCTGCGCTTGCATCCGCTACATTGCCCGATTTCAATCGTCGCGGGTTAGCTGCCTATGCCATCGGTGCAGGCGCGGCTTACTTTTCCCCGTTACTCCCCCCACTGGTGGGTGTGGCGGTGGCAGCAGGCAGCTACGCCGTGCTGCTTCGTTTAAACCACGCTACGCTGAGCGATACACTCCCTTCTACTGCTAAACAATAAGCGAGCCCTTTTTATATGCCCATGCAGATCATTAATGCCCGCCTTCGCCAGCGCCCCGAGCTTTACCGACTTGAGATTGAGAACGACACGTTCACCGCAATTACCGTGCAAGATGCCCCGCAAACCGCAATCGAGGGGCAGATTGATGCGGGCGCCAAGCTCATTTGTTCACCCTTTATTGAACCACACATTCATCTAGACGCCGCCCTTACCGCGGGTGAGCCCAGCTGGAACCAGAGCGGCACGCTGTTTGAAGGCATTGAGCGCTGGGGCGAACGCAAGCCCATGCTCACCGAAGCGGATATTCGCGAACGCGCGCTTAAAACCCTAAACCTGCTAATCGGCAACGGCGTTCAGTTTGTGCGCACCCACGCCGATACCAGCGACCCTAGCCTGGTTGGGCTTAAAACCCTGTGCGCCTTGCGCGATGAATTGAAAGATAAAATTGATATTCAGGTAGTCGCCTTCCCTCAAGATGGCCTGCTCTCTTACCCAGGCGGAGATCGGCTGATGGAGGAGGCACTAGAGATCGGCGCCGATGTGGTAGGCGGCATTCCCCACTTCGAATACACCCGCGAGCTGGGCGTGGCCTCCATGAAGCGAGTGATCGAATTGGCGATCAAGTACGACCGCCTGGTGGATGTGCACTGTGACGAGATTGACGACCCCAACTCGCGCTTTCTCGAAGTACTGGCCTGCGAGGCGCTGTTTAATGATTTGGGTAGCCGCGTTACCGCCAGCCACACCACGGCAATGCACTCTTACGACAACGCCTACTGCTCCAAGCTATTTCTGCTGCTAAAACGCTCGGGTATTAATTTTATCTCCTGCCCTACCGAAAGCATCCACCTACAGGGGCGCTTTGATACCTACCCGAAACGGCGCGGCGTGACGCGCGTCAAAGAGCTCAACGCAGCAGGCATTAACGTTTGCTTTGCCGAGGACTCCATCTTCGACCCCTGGTACTCCTTGGGTAACGGCAAGCTGTTGCGAACGCTGGATTTTGGCCTGCATATCTGCCAAATGATGGGCTATAAGGACTTCAGTCAGGCACTTTCACTGATTACCGACAACAGCGCCCGCACGCTCAATATTGAAAAGCGTTACGGCATCGAGGTCGGCAAACCCGCCAGCTTCAACCTGTTGGATGGCGAGGATGACTACAGCGTGCTGCGCACCCAAGGCGAAGTGCTGCTTTCCGTACGCCACGGCGAGATCATCATGCAGCGTGAGCCTGCCAAAATCACCACGCCTCAGTGGCTTAGCTAATCCGCCAAAGGCACGTTAGATTAGTCATTGAACCGTCTAATATTACCGACGAATGTTAATGCCGACTGTTAATAATCAGGAGAATCCAAAATGGGCATCGAAACCGTTCGCCAGTTTTTTGCCGAGCACGCGACGGATGTAAACATCGAAGAACTTGAAACCAGTACTGCCACGGTACAACTTGCCGCTGATGCCCATGGCGTAGCACCAGGTCAAATTGCCAAAACCCTAGCGTTCAAAGTCGGTGAAAAACCGCTACTCATTGTGGCCAGTGGCGATGTGCGTATCGACAACCGCAAAATTCGCGATACCTTCGGCGGCAAGGCCAAAATGCTCGACGCCGAAACGGTGATGGAACTCACCAGCCACCCGGTTGGCGGCGTTTGCCCCTTTGGCCTCGCCACCGACCTGCCGGTTTACTGCGATGAATCGCTCCACGCCTATGACGAAGTGCTGCCCGCCGCTGGTTCGCCCACAAGCGCTGTACGCCTAAGCCCCAAGCGTTTGGCAGAGCTAGTCAATGCCGAATGGGTGGATGTGTGTAAGTTGCCAGAAAATGCCACTTAAGCACGCATCTATAACCTTTTATTATTTAACGTCCAGTAAATAGCCGTAAAAAGCGGTGTTGCGCTGCCAGCCCAATGATTCATAAAGGTGCTGGGCGCGCTCGTTCTCAACCTGGGTCATTAGTATCAAACGTGAGACGCCGTGGTCATGGGCGAGCTGGGTAGCGGCCTCCATTAGTGCTCTGCCGGTGCCTTTATCGCGACACTGCGGTAGCACAAAGAGATCGTTTAGCGTCCAGCGAGCATTTAAGCCCACCGTGGAAACACCTGGGTAGAGCTGCACAAAACCGGTGAGCATGCCTTCGCAATTCTCGCTAACCAGAATGAATGAATCCCCTAGCCCCATGCGCTGATCTAAAAAATCACGCGCCGCTTGAATATTACTCGGCTGCTTATAAAACTGACGATAGCCATCAAGTAATGCGCTAAGAGGCTCTAAGTCATTGAGTACCGCCGAACGAACATTAACCATAACGACTGCTCCCTTTGGATGGTTATTCAACACAGCTTGCCGCTATAGTGGTCTACGATAAAGAGCCACTTATCGCTAAATTAAGGGAACCAGTGAAAAGACGTGACGCTGCCAGCGACTGGATTGCGGAGGCGCTAGCGCTAAGGCTAACTGCGAATGAAGCAGCCACGCTTGTTCAGCAGCTTTACTGCTCGCTTAAGGAGTGGATTCAACATGGTGAGCTAACGGCTGGCGATGCGCTTCCCTCTTCCCGCTACTTGGCTCGCGCTTTGGGTATTAGCCGTAATACGGTGCTGGCCACCATGGATCGGCTACTGGCGGAAGGGTTACTGATTGCCCGCCAAGGAGCAGGGCTCTATGTGGCAAACCTCCCCGCGCTGTTAACCCGAGCCGAGCTTCCACCACCTTTGCCTGTTCGCTTCTCAAGCCGGGGTAACAAGCTATTAACACTAAGCGGAACGTTGAGCCACGGTCATCGCGCCTTCGCCCCTGGCGTCCCGGCGCTCGACCTGTTTCCCCACGAGCAGTGGCAGCGCCTTCTACGGCGTCACTATTATCACGCGGAAATGGCATGGATGGATTATCAAACCAGCGGTGGTCTACCTGTACTCAAAGCGGCTCTTTGTGACTATCTAAGGCTCTCTCGCGCGGTGCGTTGCCAGCCAGAACAGATTGTGATTACCCAAGGAGCCCAGCAGGCGTTTGAACTGATTACCCAACTACTCACCGATCATGGGGATTCGGTTTGGATGGAGGAGCCGGGTTACGGTGGCGCCCAGGCCTGTTTTCTGGCGTCGGGATTAACGGTAACGCCCATCCCCGTCGATAAAGAAGGGTTAAACCCGTCACTTGCCCCGGAGAATGCGCCAGCACCTCGACTAATTTACGTAACACCCTCCCACCAATATCCCAGCGGCGTTACCATGCCAGTGAAGCGGGCATTACGCTTTCTCCACTTTCCCGCTATTACCTTTCCGAGAATCAGCGCCCTGGGTTAGTGCTCGGCTATGCGGGCTCGACTGAAAGCGAACTAATAAACGCAGGTGAGTGGTTAAGTGAGGCATGGCAGTGTTTGCACCATTAGTGGATGCGTAGCGTGTGAAGCCCGGTATCAATCACGTCATCACAGAATATGCTTCCGACATATTCTCTGGAAGCATTCTTGTAGTAGTGTATCTTTCTTTACAGGCTTATTTATAAATTCAATTTAAAGGGGACCACACGTTCCCAATGGGGTTAATGTGGTTCAATTACTCACTTCGCACACAGAATCCCGCGCCTCGATATGGAAGGCATGGAGCGTGCACATATTTACCGCCAGCGGTGTGCTGCTCGGTACGATGGCGCTGCTCGCATTGGTCGACGATAACCCGGTAGCCTGCCTCCTCTGGCTAGGCGCCGCGATGATGATCGATGGAATCGATGGCACCCTGGCCCGCAAGTATGAAGTAAAGGCCATATTGCCCCATTTCGATGGTTCAACCCTCGATATGGTCATCGATTACCTCACCTGGGCCTTTATCCCCGCCCTATTTATCTATTACTTTATTGCATTACCGCCCTATTTAGGGCTGCTATCCGTATTTATCATTCTGCTGTCATCGATGTTCTGTTTCTGCAATGTTGATATGAAAAGCCAGGATAATTACTTCGTTGGCTTTCCTGCCGCCTGGAATATCGCCGCAGCTTATTTCTATATTCTCGATTTCCCGCCTTTTATCACCTTTGCCGCTATCACCTTTCTGGCCATCCTCACCGTGACTAATATGAAATTCCTTCACCCCTTTCGGGTGCGCCAGTTCATGCCGCTCAATATCACCGTCACACTCGTGTGGTGCGCATGTACAACATCGTTAGTACTCTCCAGCCCCGAGCACGCCGCCTGGGCATTATGGGGGTGGGGGATTACATCGGTTTATTTCATCGGCATATGCCTGTGGCGTACTGCCCAAGAGTGGTTAAATTAATAGGTGAGCAGTTGATGGACAACGACTTTATCGCCCCCGATGGGCATCCCCGTTGCAAGTGGTGTGGAGGCGCGGCAGAATTTCTGCCCTATCACGATAATGAGTGGGGCTTCCCGGTAGACGATGATCAGCGGCTATTCGAGAAGCTCTGCTTAGAGAGCTTTCAATCGGGCTTAAGCTGGCGCACGATTCTTAATAAACGCGACAACTTTCGCGCCGCTTTTCACCACTTCGACTTCCATCAAGTCGCCAGCTTTAATGAAGATGATGTGCAGCGTTTGCTCCAAGATGCAGGCATTATTCGCCACCGTGGAAAAATCGAAGCGACCATCAACAACGCCCAACGTGCAAAGGAAATGGTTGAGCAGGAAGGCTCTTTGGCCGCTTTTTTCTGGCGCTATGAGCCGACCGAATTAGCGACACCACAGACTCAGACCACCTCGCCCGAATCCGTAGCAATGGCGAAAGAACTGAAAAAGCGCGGCTGGAAATTTTTCGGTCCCACCACCGCTTTTGCCTTTATGCAGGCCATGGGGCTGCTCAACGACCACTCGCTGGGCTGCATTACACGCGAACGCGTAGAGCAATCGCGGCAGCAGTTTCAGAGACCCGGCTAAAGCTATTTATTAGGAGCGCCCATGAAGCCGAAAATCAGTCTGATCACCCTTGGTGTACATGACCTGCAACGCGCCATCCGTTTTTATCGTGAAGGCTTGGGCCTGCCAGAGCATGAAACGGACAGCGATGAAGTCGCCTTTTTCAAAATGGAAGGGGCCTGGCTATCACTTTTCCCACGTGAAGCGCTGTCCAGAGACATCGGCATTTCTGATGATGCACCGAGCGGTTTCAGCGGTATAACGTTGGCTCATAATGTCGCCAGCCAAGCGGCTGTTGACCAAGTGCTTGAACAAGCAGTTGCCGCCGGTGCAGAGCTTATAAAACCTGGGAAAGAAGTGTTCTGGGGCGGTTATTCCGGTTACTTTCGCGACCCAGAAGGTCATTACTGGGAAGTCGCTTACAATCCGTTTATGGATCTGACATAAAGCAGCTTTCATTGCCCAAGAGTGGACAAGTCCAGAAGCACCTTCTGGCCACTCGGGCAAAGCGCCCTCTCGACAGCTTGCCGCCAGTACTGACCTGGAAACACTTGATAACCTGGCATCGCTGACTGGTCTAAAAGCTCCCAGATAGCCAAGAATTTTTGCTGCCAAACTTCCGCGGACATCCTGGACAAAGGGTCGCGCAAATGAAACTTCCTATAGAGAGCACTGGGTTTCGAATCCACTTGAATCGCCTGCCCCGTCAATAACCCGTAGGCGATAAACGTCGTTCCCGGCGCCATGAGTTGCAAGATTTTCGCCGCAACTGGCCCCCCTAAAGCATCGAACACCACATCCGACTCGCGGGCCACACGCGAGATCAGGGGCATATCCTGAATCGAGACCGGGTTGATACCGAGCTGTTCCAGGCGGGCAACTCGACTCTCGGAGCGGTATATGCCGACAACCTCCCTGGCACCGTGCTGATACGCCCACGCCCCAAGATAGTCAGCGCAATTGGAACCCGCTCCACTGAGAAGAACACGCTTTCCCTCGACAGGCCAAATCCCAAGCATGGTCAGGGCAGCCAAGGGATTAATGTAGGCCCGTGCGGAAACGGCGTCAGAAATGGTATCGGGGACGGGTACTGCGAGTGCCGCATCACAATCTAGAATCGTCTGCCAAGTGCCATCGCCTTGTAATGGGAGCACTCGCTTTCCGATCAGAGAGGCATGCTGTCTAGGTGCATCAATAACACGCCCCACCCCTTCGTAGCCGGCGACCGCGGGAAGCGTTATACGGTGCGAGTAAGCACCGCTGATGGGAATCAGATCAGACGGGTTCACTGGAGCACATAACATCTTCACCCTGAGCTTGCTCTGGCCCAAGCGTGGAACTTCCGAGGTTTCCAAGTTCAATGTTTCAAGCGGCCTTCCGAATGATCGGTAGATCAGAGAATGACGACGCATGGGTACCTCGAAAACTGAGGGTTCTCTACCAACAGACCGTGATACACCTTCCTCTTCATACGACTTTTAATTCCTTTATAAATGGGCGTGCCTGACTATTCTAAATTCACCGCATGCGCCTGAGCTTCTTCCACCATTTCAGTGGCAATTTCTCCCACGGTGCGCACGGCGTCTTCGATGGCAGGGGTTAGCGTAAACGCATAATTTAGACGCAGACATTGGCGAAATTTACCCGAGGCGGAAAACAGCGACCCCGGCGCCACGTGGATAGCATGCTGCGCCAAGCGTTGGTTAAGGCGTACGCAGTCCACGGCGGCGGGTAGCTCTATCCATAGCAAAAAACTGCCTTCGGGGTAGCTGATTCCCGCGCCCTTGGGGAAGTAGCGCTGAACCCAACTGATCATGATATCGCGCTGGCGCTGATATTGGCGGGTGGCGTAACGGATGTGGCGCTCGTAGTGCCCTTTGGCGACGAATTCCGCCACTGCCAGCTGCGGCAGCGTGGCTGAAGCACCGGTGGAGACATACTTCATATGCAGTGCCTGATCACGGTAGCGCCCTGGCGCCAGCCAACCCACCCGTAACCCAGGCCCCACGGTTTTAGAAAAGCCACTGCACAGCATCACGCGACCGTCGTCATCGAAGGATTTCACGGTGCGCGGTCTTGGCAGGCTAAATGACAAGTCGCCGTAGATATCGTCTTCGATAATGGCCACATCGAAGCGTTGAGCAAGCTGAAAAAGCGCCCGCTTGCGTGCTTCAGGCATGGTGTAACCCAGCGGGTTGTTGTAGGTGGGCGTGACCTGTATCGCGCGGATTGGCCACTGCTCTAACGCTAGCTCCAGGGCCTCCAGACTGATGCCGGTTTGTGGGTCGGTGGGTATCTCCAGCGCTTTTAAGCCGTTGGCCTTGAGTATCTGCATGGTGCCGTAAAAGCTGGGCGAATCGACAGCCACCACATCACCCGGCTGGGTTAGCGTGCGCAGTGCAATCGAGAGTGCCTCCTGACAGCCGGTCGTCACCATAATGTCGTCTGGGTGTAGCAAGCAACCGGAGGCAATAGCCAGCCGCGCTACCTGTTGGCGAAGCTCAGGGCTACCGTTCAACTTGTCGTAGTTGAACCCATGCAGGTCATTACTACGATGAAGGCCAGCGAGTATCTTCGACAGCGGTCGCAGCGTCTCATAATCAAAATTCGGTATGCCGCGCCCCAGAAGCAGCCGTACGTCATCACGCTGAGTGGCGACAAGCTCTAGTACTTGATCCCATTGAGAAATATCCAACGGGCGCTGCGCAGGTCGTGAGACCGACGGCAACACCGATGGCACGCGGCTAGGCAGCACGAAGTAGCCCGACTTTGGTCGAGACTCGATCAATGCAACGTCCATTAGTTGGCGGTAGGCCTCCTGAGCCGTTGAAATGCTAACGTCCAGCTCCTGGCACACCGCGCGAATAGACGGCAGCCGATCACCTACACGGTAAATACCGTGCTCGATACGCTCCCGCAAAATGCCAGCGACTTCTTCATAGCGTGTCATGACACTCATCCTCCTACACAGCCTGATAACGATACAGATACTCTAACCAGCGACCATACAGAGGTATAAAACGCCCTTCTGTATCCTAAAAACAGTAAACCCTATATCTGTATTCAAATGGTAGCACTGAGTAATCTGGTTGGGCATATAACACGGAGGATTAGCCATGCCACGCTTCAGCCTCACCCAGCTTCGTTATCAGCTAAGGTCTCAACTGCGCCAGTACCGTCACTACCGTCGTAGCCGCCGCCAGTTACTGGCGCTTGATGACAGGCTACTTGATGATATCGGCATTGACCGTATGCAGGCGCTCAAAGAGGGACATAAAGCGTTTTGGAAGCATACACCACTAGATGAGGGGCCTTATGAAAACCGCTGAGTATTACCTACTCGACGTCTTTACCGACCAGCCATTTACCGGCAACCCATTGGCGGTGTTTCTAGAGGCTGATGGGTTGGCAACCAGTACCATGCAGGCGCTGGCCAATGAGCTTAACCTTGCTGAAACGGTGTTTTTAAGTTCTGCCACTGCACCGAATCACTACCCGATGCAGATCTTTACGCCGACTCGTGAACTACCTTTTGCAGGCCACCCCACGGTAGGCACTGCGCATCTGCTAAGGGAGCTGGGTTTAGTGAACCGCGAGCAAGGCGTTGTGCTCCAGCCTCCCATCGGCGAGCTAGTGGTTAATTATGAACAAGATAGGGCAACGTTTAAGACTGCCCAACCCGCCATGATCACAGACAGCACTATTGACCGCACCACTGCCGTTGAGCTGCTGGGATTGGACATCCATCAGGTGATGGGGGATCCGGTGATTGCATCCTTCGGGCTGCCCTTTCATTTGATCGAACTCACTGACGTGGCAGCGTTAGAGAGCGTGCGTATTTCTACGACGGCTTGGGCAAGTGCTGTTATGCCTAGCAGTGCCATCCAGATTTACCTGTATGTGATTGCACAACAAGGCGGGGCAGAAACGGTAGTTCACAGCCGCATGTTTTGTATGCATGCCAGCATTTGCGAAGACCCCGCCACCGGCAGCGCTGCAGCGGCTTTAACCGGCTATTTGGCGTCACTGCAACAAGGTAACTTACAGTGCAAGATTCATCAGGGTGTTGAAATGGGGCGGCCCAGCGTTATCCATACCGCTGCCAATGGCGAGATTAAGCTCGGCCTTGTGGCGGTGGGCGGTAACGCAAAAGTGGTGGGTAAAGGCGAGTTTTACCTGGAACGATAGCCAGTCGACTCGCAAAAAAGAGTGCCCGCCATTTAGCGGACACTCGGCTTTTCGCTCAGTTTTACTCGGAGGCCAGGCTTCAGGCCGCCTGCACTTCGATACGGCGCGTGCGGTGGCTATCTTTCTTGGGCAGCGTTAGCGTCAATACGCCGTTGACGAGAGTGGCGGTAATGGCATCACTGTCCACTTCGTGACTGAGGTTAAAACGCCGCGCAAAACGCTGGCCGCGAACCTCGGCGTGCAGCGCGCTCAGCCCTTCGGGCATATTTAGTGCTATCTCACCCTCCAAGCTCAACACGTTGTTGTCGAGCTCTATTTTCAACGTTTCATTAGTAACGCCAGGCATGTCCGCCACCAGTTTGAGCGCGTTAGACTCCTCAATGATATCCACCGCTGGCAGCAGAGTTTCTTGAGAACGTTGCTCCTCGCCACGCTGTAAAAGCGGGGAGTGATTGGATGAACGAACAACGTTATTCATGATTTATCCCTCCTTATGCAAGGTTAACAAACATGATTTACGCCGCCTGAACATCAATACGCCGCGGCTTGAGCTCTTCACGTTTAGGCAACACGATCTCGAACACACCATGGGCATGGCGTGCCTCTGCCCGCTCGGCATCTAAGCCATCGGGGAGTGCAATCGCCCTTACAAACTCACCGCTGGCGCGCTCACGGCGAAATACCGGGCGCGAGCTGCCATCCTCATTGCCACTCGTCACAGAGTCTCGCTTGCCACGAAGTGTCAGCACATTGTCTTGGATATCAATGGTCAGATCAGAGTGTGCCAACCCCGCAGCAAACACATACACACGCACGGCATCATCGCTACGCGCCACATTGATCATCGGGAAACTACCCTGCGGCACCGCGCGAATATCCATCGCATTGCCATCGGGGAAGAAGCCGTCCAACAGTTGACTAAACCAGTCAAACTGCCGAGGCGAGCCGGTTTCAAAACGCTTGAGATCATCGAACATATCGAACACCTCCTACGTTAAGCAGACTGTGAGAACTGTCATAAGAGGCAGCCTCTTACGTATCCCACAGAAGCAGCCTCTACGATGTAAAAAATAGGAGCGGTCAGTCGATTTTCAAGGGTCTGGATGGCAATTTTTTGGGGATTCTTTTAACGGCCGTCAGCGCTCTATCAGTAGAGGCAGAAATCACTATTTACCTATGATGACTGTCCCCGATCCGGTTATTACGACATTACCGTGGGCAGCAACACTGCTTAGAACCGCAGTTGGTTTACCGTTGACGAGTACGGTGGGCGAAACTTCGTGGGTGATAGGACTACCACAAGCAGATTTATCGTCTAGTCTTGCGGCAGCCAACCCGTCGTAAAAAACATCAGGCGAGCCGCTTACCAACGGGTTTGTGCCGTGCCCTGGTATAGGGCACGAGGTAAGGTCAGTAATACGTGCTGCTGGCTTTCCACTTATGATATAGCTTCTTAAGCGTATGCCGTTTTAAACATTTCAATACGACGATTATTTAATATTCATCGAGTTTGCTGGTGCTCGCTTAAGGCCTACGGTTAGCCAACTGCCAGCCATTAGGCAACCGTAACGTCTTTAGCGAGATAGACATCCTGAATCGCATGCAGCAGTTCAACGCCTTCCGGCATGGGTTTTTGGAACGCCTTGCGTCCGGAAATCAAGCCCATACCACCGGCACGTTTATTGATCACCGCCGTGCGCACCGCTTCGCCGAGATCAGAGTGCCCCTTGGAGCCCCCGCCGGAATTAATCAAACCCGCGCGGCCCATAAAGCAGTTGGCAACCTGGTAGCGGGCCAAATCGATGGGGTGGTCAGTGGTTAGCTCACTGTAGACATTGTCGTGCGTATGACCAAAGCCTACTGCACGGTAACCGCCGTTGTTCTCAGGCAGTTTCTGTTTGACGATATCCGCCTTGAGGGTTGCGGCCATGTGGTTAGCTTGGCTGGTGAGGTCGGCTGCTACATGATAATCAGTGCCGTCCTGCTTGAAGGCTGGATTGCGTAAATAAGCCCACAAGACCGTTACCATTCCCAATTGGTGAGCTCGCTCGAAGGCCTCGCTAATCTCCATGATTTGCCGACGGCTCTCATGGGAGCCAAAGTAAATCGTCGCCCCCACCGCCACGCACCCCATGTCGTGGGCCTGGTCTACATCGGCAAATAGCGTCTGGTCGTATATCGCCGGATGGCTCAACGTTTCGTTATGGTTAAGCTTGAGCATCATCGGGATTTTGTGGGCATAACGCCGCGCCACCGATGACAAAACACCCAGCGTCGATGCCACGCCGTTACAACCACCTTCGAGTGCCAGCTCAACGATATTGGACGGATCGAAGTAGCGTGGGTTAGGGGCAAAAGAGGCGCCTGCCGAATGTTCAATGCCCTGATCTACCGGCAACAGGCTAAGGTAGCCAGTGCCCGCCAAACGGCCGTGATTAAACAAGCTCTGCATATTGCGCAGCACCGCTGGGCTGCGGTCGCTATCCGCCATAACACGGTCAATAAAGTCTGGGCCCGGTAGGTGCAAGCTCTCACGGGGTACGCCCTGGCATGTGTGATTAAGCAAACTATCGGCGTCACTGCCAAGCAAAGCGGCTATATCAGTCATAATGAGCTCCTTTATATTTTTATGTAACAAAAAGTAAGTGTATGCCAAAAACTGCTTAAATAAAGCGTATCGATTTAATAAAGCCTAGCGCTTCAATAGAGCATAGAGGAAGCACCACCGCAATCAGGTGGCGCTAGGTTTCCCAGCAGTTGACAAGACTACGACTAAAGGATGGAAATACAATCACGAATGAGTTTTAATCGCAAATAAGACTCCTCTTGTTTCCTTCGTTTCACATTTGAAATCACCTTTATCATGCCCGCCTCTTCGCCGCTTATTGCTCCGCTGGCATCCAGCTAACGGTGCTTTATTGTTACTCGTTTGCTGATTGTCGCAGGGTTAGCTATCGCCTTGGTCATCTCCCTGCTGGCTGATATCGCCACTGGCCCTACACACACCCCAATGGCTGATTTAATCGCGCTGATGTTTGATGCCCATGCTCAAGGCCCGATTCAGCAGGTCATTGTCTGGGCGATGACGGTACTACGCTCGGGAGATGAACACGCACGCAGCTTCGGCATTGCGGTAGAGCGTCTGCGGCTTATCTCGCTACTGCGGGTGAGCTTGCTTGCCGCTGCGGCGGTCGCGTTTGTGGGCACTATCGGTTTTATCGGGTTAGTAGGCCCGCATATGGCCCGGCTGTCGCTGGGTGAAGATCACCGATTTTACTTACCGGGCAGCGCCCTGGCGGGGACACTGGTGCTTTCGCTAGCCTCAATCGCCAGTAAAGCGCTGGTCGATGGGCTGGTGTGTTGGGCACTCGTCTCACGGGCGGACGTTTACCAGAACGTTGCTAAAGGCTTTCCTAAAACGGTGACCGACCTCGCCGGGCGCCAGGTAACGCTTTCAGCGCCGCCATCACGCCTATTCCTTACCCAGCCGCGCCAGTTCTATACACTGACCAGCCTGCTGGACAATCCGACAGAGCATCTGGCGGGCTGGGCCTATCCGCTGGCCGTGTTCGACCCCTCCATGGCCCAGCGTTTTACTACCCAGTGGCCCGCGCTTGCCCAGTTGCCTACGCTTTCACACGCGACCCCCAGCTCGATAGCGAAGCGCTACTGAACCTGGCCCCGGATCTGATGCTGTTTGATCTCTCACGTGCCAGCAGTGTTGAAGGCTCCCCTTTGGCGCGGCTACTCGACGAGTTGGATATTGCCTACCTGTTTATCGACTTTAACCGTCACCTGTTGGAAAACACAGCCAAAAGCCTGGCTCTTTTAGGCGAGGCATTAAACGCGACGCCACGGGTCAACCGTATGATATCTCTGATTGAACAGCGCTTGGCGCGTATCGACCAGGGTTTGGCAGAGCTGGAGCTAGCAGAGAATCCCTCTGAACCGCCCAGGGTACTGATCAATATCGCCCCTGGAGTAAAAGTTGACTGCTGCCGTACCAATTTAAGAAACGGGCTGGCCGACCTGGTCGCGCGGGCAGGCGGCAAGAATATCGCCGATGCTTTAACCCCCGGCGCTTCGGCGACGCTAAGCAACGAATGGGTACTGAGCCCCCCGCCCGAGGTCGTTATCAATACCGCGGGGCAGTGGGCAGCGGGGGATGGTATCAGCGTGGGGTTGGGGGTTAGCGATGCAGAGGTTGCCCAAGACCTGCGCTCGCTCAGTCAAGAACTGCCCGGCTGGCAGCATCTCGACGCCGTTCAGCAAGAGCGATTCTATGCCCTTTGGCACGGTTTCCACCAAGGCCCCCTCGCCATCGTGGCACTGGAGCGTATTACCCAGTGGCTGCACCCCGCGCTTTTTAGTGACCTCGACCCGGCCGCCACCTTCGACGCCCTGCTCCCCACCACGCCAGTACTAAGTCGCGAAGGTCACTTCTGGGGCACCCACCCTCAACGCTCAATAACGCTTGCTCACTCAACCCATTGACGATAAGAAGGATCGATACCACTCATGTTCCGCTCTCGAACCATTGCACTGTTTTCGCCGATGCTGCTTCTGAATCCGCTGCCCTATGTCTATGCTCAACAAACCGATGAGACCGCTTCAGAAACACTGATCGTCACCTCGGATCGCCTTACCGATGTAGCTCCGCAGAGCTATCGCGCCCAGCACTCTAGCCTGGCCAGCAAACAGCCGGTGTCGTTTTTGGAAGAGGCCCGCACCGTGGAGTCGATTACCGCCGTGTGCAATACACCGCCGGGGAAACCACCAGTACCGCCACTTTGGCTGGCATGCGCCACGACCTGACCGTCGGGATTGATCACGAACACCGCCGGGACTATTTGAGCGATGTGTATCGCGGCTCGGTGGTCACCGACCAGAATATTTATGATATGAGCTACGGTGGCCTGAACCTGCAGCTTAATGCCAAGAACCTGTTCGACACCACTTACTACCCCTCCCGCGGCGGCAGTACGCGCGTAGTGGTCGGCGACCCACTGGAAGTCAGCCTTCAGGCGTCGGTGAGGTTTTAAACAGCTCATCCCCCTTATAAGCCTCGACCAGATGCGATTGCTGCCAAAGACGGGCCACCAGCTCTTGAATAAAGGTGCGTACGATAAGTGAGGGACGCCGCCCGGCCCGGGTGACAACGCAGAAGGGAGAGGCAATCTCGACTTGCCCGGGCAGTAGTGCCTTGAGCTCGCCTCGCTCGACCCAATGGTTGGCATAGTAATGGGGAAGATTGCCGATAAAGTGGCCACTCAAGATCAACAGCGCCTGAGCCTCCATATTGGATGCATGGGCGCCCACCTGCGCATTGGGGAAGCTCTCAAGCTCCTGCAAATTGGCATAGGGCCTGACCACGAACGGATGCTCGATCACTTCTTCCACTGTCATCTGGTGGCCATCCCGCTCAAATAGTGGATGCCGCCGTGCACAGTAGATACCGTGCATCTCGGTATAGACCTGCCGATGCTGCAAACCCTCCATTTGCGCAGTTTCCGGAAGAATGCCCAATTGCACCTCACCATTGGCAATGTCGCCAATCAAGCGGTCAGGGCTGCCCACGGTAATGTTGAGGCGCGCCTTGGGGTTTTTGCGCAGGAATTCGCCAATCACCCCCTGCAAATCAAGATCCACATCCATAATGGTGTTATCGACTACCCCTAGCCGCAGCGTGCCGTAGACCGAGCTGCGTAGCTCGCTCATTTCACTATCAAAATCGTCCACCGATGAGAGCAGTAGTTTGGCACGCTCATAGACGATGGCGCCTCGCTCGGTCAGTTCAAACCCCTGCCTACCCCGACGACAAACGGTAAACCCCACCCGCTCTTCAAGCGCGCGGATATGGAAACTCACCGCGGACTGGCTCATGTGCAGTGCCGTCTGGGCACCAGCAAATCCACGATGTTCAGTGACGGCAAGGAACACGGAAAGGCTTTTCAGATCGGCGGCGGAGAGTTTCATCGGCATGCTCCACGTTAGTGCAAATAACATCAATAAAACGGGTATGAACATCGAAAGATAGCAATTTTATTGTTGCATCACACCTGCTTAACTCAAGGGGTTCTTGTTCAGTTGGCCTTCGCCGCTGGTTCGAGCCTCACTACTCCAAGGAGCATCCCCATGCAACGCATCCCTACCATTACCGCTGGCCTCCTTCTTGGCGTCAGCTTCGCCACCACCGCCCACAGTGACTTACTTGATGATATTCGCTCGGAAGGCACCTTTACCGTAGGCACGGAAGCCCGCTTTGCGCCGTTTGAGTATATTGAAGATGGCGAAATTGTCGGCTACTCCGCCGATATCATGGAACACATCATGCCCGAGCTTGAGGGCGTCGAACTGATCCGCATGGACCTGCCCTGGCAAGGCATTCTACCGGGACTGGAGCGCGAACGGTTTGATTACGTGATCACCTCGGTAACCGCCACGCCGGAGCGCATGGAACGCTACCACTTAAGCGCCCCGATTGCCGACGCCACCATGGCGATTCTTAAACGCGCCGGTGAAGAGGGTATCAGCTCACCGGAGGATATTGCCGGTAAGGTGGCCGCCGCCCAAGCGGGCTCGGCGCAGTTGGATGCGTTGGAAGCCTTGGCCGCCGAGCTAGAGGAAGCGGGCACGCCCGTTGAGGACATTCGCACCTATACAGGCGTTGACGAAGCCTATGCCGAGCTGGGAACCGGGCGTGTCGATGTGGTGATCAACAGTCTCCCCAACCTGCTCGAAGCAGAACGCACCCGTCCAGATGTGTTTGAAGTCGTGGGCACCTTCGGTGACCCGGTTTACTTCTCCTGGGCCGGGCGCGATAACGAAGAGAGCGCGTCGCTTAATGCCTTTATGGATGAGCAGATTCAACGCCTCAATGAAGACGGCACCTTGGATGAACTCCAGGAGAAGTGGTTCGGCAGCCCAATGGATTTACCGTTAGAACTGCCAGCGGCTGAGTAAAACAGCCTGACGTTAACCGAGCCGCGCTACTTCGCTTTCTGGATGACCCATGCTTGAGATCCTGCTCAACCACTACCCTGTGCTGCTTGAAGGCTTGGCCACCACCTTGGTGGTCTCGCTTTCCGCCATCGCCCTGGGCCTGGTGCTAGGTGTCTTGCTGGCCTTCGGCCTGACCAGTCGCCATGGTTTGGTACGCTGGCCCTGCGGACTTTACCGTAGCTTTTGGCGCGGCACCCCCATCCTGCTGCAACTGCTGCTGGTCTACTATTTGCTGCCCGAAGTCGGCATTGAGATCGCGCCGATTTCAGCCGCTATATTGACCCTGACCCTCAATACGGCAGCGTTCCAGTCGGAAATTTTCCGCAGCGGCATCAGCCATATTCCCGCAGGGCAAATCGAGGCGGCGCGCATGGCGGGCATCTCCTCCTGGCAAACCCGCAGGCGCATCATC
This sequence comes from Vreelandella sedimenti, assembly GCF_013416325.1. Lineage (GTDB taxonomy): Bacteria > Pseudomonadota > Gammaproteobacteria > Pseudomonadales > Halomonadaceae > Vreelandella > Vreelandella sedimenti. The sequence continues at coordinate 287,849 of NZ_JACCGK010000001.1, read as the reverse complement.
ATGCCTCAGGTCTTTCGCCTTACCCTGCCACCCCTGACCAACGAGATCATCACGATTCTCAAGAATTCATCGCTGATCTCGGTGATCGCAGTCACTGAACTGATGCGCGTTAGCGAGCAAATCGCCTCACGCACCTTTCAACCGCTAGAAACGTACTTGGCTGCCGCGCTGCTGTATCTCGCGGTCAATTTGGTGCTGGCACTACTCAGCGCTCACTTGGAACGCCGGATGACCGGCGGTTTGGCCACCGACTAGGAGAGTGCCCGCTATGTTTGATATTACCCTGCTATGGGAAGTGCGTGGCCTGATCCTGCAAGGTTTCTGGAACACGTTATGGATCTGCTTTACAGGCTGCCTACTGGCGCTTTCGCTGGGACTGGTACTCGCCGCGCTGCGGCTCGCCAACCCGCGCCTGTTCGGCTACCCGGTCGCCTGCTATGTAGAGCTTTGCCGCGGCACTCCTCTGCTGATTCTGCTGTTTCTGCTCTATTACGGCGGCCCCAGCATCGGCTTGACGCTGAGCGCCAGCGTCGCAGGCGTTATGGGGCTCGGCCTCTATGGTGCTGGCTATTTTGCGGAAATTTATCGTGGCGGCTTCAAGTCGATTCCCAAGGGCCAGTTGGAGGCGGCGCGGATGCTCGGCATCTCTCGCTGGCATGCGCTGACACACATTCAGATTCCGCAAATGGCACGCTTGATCGTGCCGCCTGGCACCAATCAGTTGATCATTCTGGTGAAGGAGTCCGCCCTGATCTCGATCATCTCGGTGGACGACCTGACCAAAAACGCCACCACGATCGTCAACCAGACCTTTCAAGTCATCGAGCCCTACTTGGCCGTTGCCCTGCTCTACTGGCTAATGATCGAACTGATTGCCCGTGGTGGCTATGCGCTGGAAAAACGCCTGGCCAATCGTCAACCGCGCCCTGCCTCTCAACAAGGAGCCACTCCCCATGCCCATGGCTGACACGCTCTCGCCATCATCGCCCCCGCGCCAAAAGTCGATTGTTGAGGCGCACGGCATCAGCAAACAGTTTGGCGACCTGGAAGTGTTGACCGATATCGACTTCAGTCTCGCTCCTTCCGAAGTGGTCTGTGTGATTGGCCCTTCGGGTTCCGGCAAATCAACACTGCTGCGCTGCCTGGCATTTTTGGAGCCCTATGATCATGGCAGCGTGTATATCGACGGCCAACTGCTGGGCTATGAGGACCGCAACGGCAAACGCGTGCGCACCAGCGAAAAGCGCGTAGACGACGTACGTGCGCCAGTGGGCATGGTATTTCAACACTTTCACCTTTGGCCCCATCGCACCGCGCTGGAGAACGTGACCGAAGCGCTGCGGCTGGTCAACGGCCTTTCCCGCCAGGAAGCCGACACGGAAGGCATGGCCATGCTGGAGCAGGTCGGCCTTTCTGATCGGGCAGGCCATTTCCCTGAGAGCCTTTCCGGTGGCCAGAAGCAACGAGTGGCGATCGCGCGGGCGCTCGCCATGAAACCCAGAGTGATGTTTTTTGATGAGCCCACGTCGGCGCTTGACCCTGAACTCGTCGGTGAAGTGCTGGATGTCATGAAAAAGCTGGCCGCCGATGGCATGACCATGGTGATCGTCACTCACGAAATGGGCTTTGCCGCCAATGTCGCCAACCGTGTGATCTTTATGGATCAGGGACGCGTCGTAGAGAGCGGCCCACCCGCCACGCTATTCCGTCAGCCAAAAAGCGAACGCCTTCAGCAGTTTCTCAACACCTGGCGCGAGCGCAACATCGATTAGCGATGCCTGCAACAACCACCCCAATGCAAGACTTTTCTATTGATCAAGGAGCACCCGATGAACGCTGATTCACGCTTTGACCACGCTCGCATTGAGCAACTGCCGCGCAGCAACAGCGAGCCCTGCGGCCACAACCATACGCTGGAAACACCGATCTCCCCAGACGGCACGCCGGTACTGGGTGAACGCTACGAAGTCGCTGCCCGCGGTGGACGGGCAGTCCGCCTGAAAGCAGGTCAAACCATCCGCATTATCAATACCCATGGTACCCAAGTGTGCGATACATGGGCGTTCAGCAGCGACAACGTCAACGAGTTCATGTCCTGGGAACACGGGCGTGCTTGGTTGAGCGCACTGATCCCCCGCGTCGGCGATCCGCTGATAAGTAACCGTCGCCGCCCAATCATGACCCTCACTGCCGACACTTCACCGGGTATTCACGACACGCTAATGGCCGCCTGCGACCTGTTTCGTTACATGACACTGGGTGTCGAGGGTTACCATGACAGCTGTGCCGATAATCTCCGCTTAGCCCTGAAAGCGATCGGTGTGGACACTCCCGAAGTTCCCCAGCCACTCAACCTATGGATGAATATTCCCGTTAATGAGCAGATGAAAGTCGACTGGTGCCCGCCGGTTTCCAAACCCGGTGACTATGTGGAGCTACGCGCCGAGATGGACTGTATCGTGGCCATGTCCGCCTGCCCGCAAGACATTATCCCCATCAATGGAGCAGAGTGCGTACCTGTCGAGGTACATTTCGAAGTCTACGAATAAACATCGCCTGGGAGAGCCTGATGACAAGCCGCCGTAATGAGCCAACCGACAAGCCCGCTATCGACCTGGCGACCCTCGCTGCAGCGGTAAGTCCAGAACGCCTAGCCAATGACCTGGCAACGGTAGCGATGATGGGCGGCCGTTCAGATGGCGGCGTGGCACGCCTAGCACTTGATGACAATGACACCCGCGCACGGCTATGGCTGATTGAGCAGGCCAGCGCCCTGGGTGCCAAGGCAAGCGTAGACGCTATCGGCAACGTGTTTCTTGATGTGCCCGGTAGCGACCCCGCGCTTGAGCCTGTCGTCACAGGCAGTCATTTGGATAGCCAACCGGCGGGGGGTAAGTACGATGGTGCGCTGGGCGTGCTGGCAGGACTCGAGGCACTACGTGCACTGAAACAGGCGGGCTTTAACCCACGCCGTCCTCTATCGCTGGTGAGCTGGACCAATGAAGAGGGCGCTCGCTTCTCCCCAGGCACCTCCGGTTCGGCGGTATTCTGCGGCGTACGCAGTCTGGAGGAAACCCGCCAGATTGAAGACAGCGAAGGCGTCAGCCTGGGGAGTGTATTGGATGCATGTCTGACGAAACTGGATTCAGCAGGCATTCCCCGCCGCCCGCTGACAACGCCGATGCACGCCTTTCTTGAGCTGCATATTGAGCAAGGCCCGATTCTGGAACGTGAAGGTGCTGCCGTGGGCGTGGTCGAAGGTATCCAGGGTGTCAGTTGGTTTGAAGTCACCGTATCCGGGAGCGCCAACCACGCGGGCACTACACCGCGGTCATCGCGCCGTGATGCGTTGGAAGGCGCTTGTGCGCTGGCAACTGCCCTGAGGGAAGCTGCCCGGGATGGGGAAGACCGTGTGCGATTTACCATTGGTAAGTTTGCCGTCAGCCCCGGCTCGGTGAACACCATTCCCGACCAGGTCACCTTCACTATTGATTTGCGCCACCCCGAAGCCGCCACGCTAAAGGCGCTGGAAGCCGAATTCAGTGACCTCGCTCAGCAGTCCTGGGCGGGCTGCAACGCCACGCTGACCCCGCTATCGCGGGTTGATCCCGTCGGATTTCCCGCGACCCTCACCGCCCTGCTTGATGATACCGCCCACGAGCTGGGCATGCCCGCACCGCGTCTAGTATCGGGTGCCTTTCACGATGCGATTCACCTCGCCAAACACTGCCCGACGGCAATGCTGTTTGTGCCCTGCCGCGATGGCCTTAGCCACCACCCTGATGAGCATACCGAACTCGATGATGCCGTGGCGGGCACTCAACTACTGGCCGCCAGCTTGGCGAGCTTAACCCGATAAGGAGAGCGAAATGGCTAAAGGCACCGACGGTACTCGCCGCAATGCCGCCACTGGCGAACACTATCTACCCCACCATGAGCCGCGCTACCGCGAAATAGCCAGTTTCTTGCGAGCACCGCTAGCCGACACATTGAAGGAACTTGATATTGCCCTGGTGGGCATCCCGTTTGATGGCGGTGTCAGCAACCGTCCAGGCGCTCGCCATGGCCCACGGGAGATTCGCAACCAGTCGAGCATGATGCGCAGCCTGCACCATGTTACCCGGCTGGATCCCTTTGCTCAGGCACGCATTGCCGACATCGGCGATGTACGCTTCTCATCGATCTACGACCTTGCGCAGGTCTCTGATGATATTGCCGCTTATTACTCAGCTATTCGCCGAGCAGGGGTTATCCCGCTAAGCGCCGGGGGCGACCACTCCATCACCTACCCCATCCTGCGCGGCTTGGCAGCCGATGACCCGGTAGGCTTGATCCATATCGATGCCCACACCGACACCTGGGACGAGTTTCAAGGCTCGAAATTTCACCACGGCGGTCCCTTCCGGCTCGCCTGCGAAGAGGGCCTTATCGATCCCAAACGCACGGTGCAAATCGGCATTCGCGGTGCCCAAAACACCACCCAGGGCTGGGATTACTCCGCAGCGAACGGCATGCGGGTGATGTTTATGGAGGAAGTGGATGCGCTGGGGATTGAAGCGACGGTCGCTGAAGCACGCCGCGTTATAGGCAATGGCCCAGTATATCTATCCTTCGATATCGACAGCATCGACCCCGCCTTCGCCCCTGGCACCGGCACCCCTGAAGTAGGTGGCCTCACCAGCCTGCAAGCACTTCAGCTAGTGCGCGGCTTTCGCGGTTTACCGCTTATCGGCGCCGATGTAGTGGAAGTCTCCCCACCCTTCGACCCCAGCGGCAACACGGCCCTGCTTGGCGCGACCGTTATGTACGAGCTTTTGTGTTTGATTGCTGAGCAGGTAGGCTCGGAGAGGGATTAATCTCCCGCAAAACGCTACGAGTGAAGTGGCTGAATCGAATAGTGGACAGTGTTTTTTTATCAGCTTGGGCGTATATATTTTGCGTTAATGGTAGCCAGTGTAGTTGCCTATTGATTGTTGATCGTGGTTTTAGGCCAGCGGGCAATCATAGCGGTAACAATAATGGCAAAGAGTAACCGTGCCCATAAAATGCCCGCTATATCGGCCCAGCATCAAGATCAGCAGCGTGTCTTCTATAACGCTATGGCAGAGGCCGAGAAAGCACAGTGCAAGCGTGCTATCGCGCTTGCTAAGCACCCCGTTCTGCACATACCGAATCAGCAGCCCTGCGCCATAGCTTAATCCCAACGTAAAACCAATCACCGTTACATTAGCTGCCGAACGGCCAATACCTAATAGCTTGAGGAGCGGTAGCAAGCCAAGATGAATCCAGCGCTCCAGGCCGAGCTTTTTCAGAAGTTTTAGGAGCACAATCAGCGCTAAAATAATCACAAAGATCAGCGCTAGCGTTTCAAGCTGTGCAATAGCCCAACTGCTTAGCGTTGGCGCTGTCGGCAAGCTTGGTTGCCATACCAATGCTACTGGCGCTGCAACAAACCAAAATACGAATAGAAGCAGTGCAAGAGCCAAGCAAGCAACAAAGCCCCACCTACGCGCAGAACTAACGTAGCCCACCACGGTACGCCAGCGCGCTTGGCAACGGCCCCCTCAACAGGAATTGAGTATCCTACCAGCATTAATGCACCCAGCACTGTCACTTGCTCGGCACTCAAGTGCATATCACCAGCTACTTGGAGAAATACCGCAATGGCGGTGTACAAGTTGGTAAAGAGCGCCGCCGACCACACAACGCCCAACTGCTCGGGCAAACCGAGTATGCTCATTAAGGGAACTAATACCTTTCCCAGCCAGCCGATAACACCCAAGAGCTCTAATGCTTTGACGATAAGCAATGCTGGAATCAGGATTTTGAGCAGCTTCAGGTACACGCGCAGCGCGTCTTGTAATAGGTGAGTTACCCAAGCCCATAGATGATGAATTTTTATCTGCATCAAGCCCCCGTTGCCATCATTTGAACAACGGTTATGATAATGGGGCTGGCGCAGAATATTCTTTTCAATTGCGTACTAACAATCACTATTCGTTCTTTATGAGCTCAGAAAAGACATTTTATTTCATGGACGCCATTGATCGACGAATCCTTGACCAGCTTCAGCGTAACTCCAGCCTGGCCAACCAGGCGCTAGCGGACGAGATAGGGCTTTCACCCTCTGCCTGTTTAAAGCGGGTTAATCGACTGCGCGATACTGGAATAATTGAGCGTGAGGTGGCACTAATCAACCCTGACGCCCTAGGGCAGTGCCTTCACATGGTGGTGGAAGTCACCATGGAGAGGGATGACAAATCACTCTACCAGCGTTTTTTAACAACAGCGCTGAGCGCCCCTGAAGTGAAGCAGTGCTATCAGGTAACCGGCGAGTGTGATTTTGTATTAATCGTGACAGTCGCTGATTTAGATGAGTACGACAGTTTCTGTGATCGCGTGCTCTATGGCGATGACAACCTGCGCAAGTTCCGCACGCTACTGTCGCGTAAGCGGCATAAGTTTGATGCGTCGGTGCAGCTCAGTCGTTGAGTGCTGCTCACGCCGTCAACCCAATCCCTCGCAAAATCACTTAGGTCACCGACTGAACGGCTTTTTCAAACTGTAGGTCGTCCAGCGGTTGGTCGTCGTTAAGCAGGTAGATCAGATAGACACCAAACAAAGCACCGGCGCGGAACGACGGTGCTGAGAAGATGCCATGGTTGGCGGTGTTGCAAGCGCCGACACTCCTTCCTTGTTATAAAGCGCTCATAATTCCTTTGTATTTGGAGTCTTGATGCCTTCGCTCACTAACACTCAATGTTTCAGGCCTCACAAACCCGTTATGTAGGTATCAGGCTTGATTTACCTCGAGAGATGAACTTACCTTTACCGGCGCTACCTACCGGCCGACCGTTTTCTGCTACCACCTCGCCGTTGGAAATTACAGTGACGGGATAGCCTTTTAACTCCATGCCTTCGTAAGGGGTGTAATCACAATTATGGTTAAGCATAGACTGCGATAGCGTTACGCATTTGTTAGGATCCCAAATAGCGATATCTGCATCGGAACCAATGGCGATGGTGCCTTTGCGAGGATACATGCCATACACCTTGGCATGGTTCGTCGCCGATAGAGCAACAAACTGATTCAGGTTGATGCGCCCTTCCGAGACACCTTTACGGAACAGAATTGGCAAACGCGTCTCAACACCAGGAATACCGTTGGGTACATACTTAAAACTGGTATCAGACCCCGCTTTTTTCTTACCAGTGTCGCTCTCATAGATAAATGGACAATGGTCAGAGGTAAATGTAGAAAAAACGTCTCTTGCCAGCGCATCCCAGCAGGCTTTCTGGTTGGCTTTATCTCTTGGCGGCGGGCTGCAGACATACTTGCTCCCCTCCATATTGGCGTTGTCCAAGTCGTCCGCAGTTAGCGTTAGATACTGAGGACACGTTTCAGCGTAGATGGGCAAGCCACGGCGCTTAGCCCACTCGATCTGCTCAATGACATCACCACCGGACACATGCACGACAAATAACGGCACATCCACCAGCTCGGCAAAGCTGATAGCGCGATGGGTAGCTTCGCGTTCGACCACGATAGGTCGTGATTCTGCATGGCCTCGTGGACCCGCTTGACCTGCCTGTTCAAGGCGCTCGGTCATCTGCTGGATAGCGTCGAAATTCTCCGCATGAACCATAGTCAGAGCCCCTTCGCGACGGGTTGCTTCCATCACTTTAAAGATTTCAGCATCGTTTAATGCCATGTCCTGATAAGTCATGAAAATTTTGACCGACGTAACCCCGTCCTGAACCACCTGGGGTAAATCCTTTTCAAGCGCCTGAGGCGTTGGGTCGGTAATAATGGCGTGCAGTGCATAATCGATATAGCACTTGCCCTTTGCGCGCTGGTGATGCTCTTCGACCGACTTAAGAAGCGACTTTCCTCGCTCTTGAAGGGAGAAAGGGATAACTGTCGTGTTTCCGCCGCAAGCCGCCGAACGCGTTCCTGACTCAAAATCATCAGCCATGACGCTGCCATCGCTGGTCGGCTGTGCCAGGTGCACGTGGCTGTCAATGCCACCCGGCATGACCAGTAAACCGGTGGCATCAATCTCCCGATCTGCCGCGCCTAACTTGTCCGCTAATGCCACCACCTTACCGTTTCTGACACCGACATCGCATAGCATGGTATCGCTTGCGGTAACCACGGTTCCGTTACGGATGATCAAATCAAATCCGGTCATAAAAGGTGCCTTTACTATTATAGTGATACGTTAAACTTCACTAGCTCAGCTATCTTTACTCGATGTTCGAGCAACTGTTAGAAGCTATACTTTTTTGGTAGCGAGATATTTAAGCCAGCCACCTTGGTCGCTAATATCCACAACATCATCGCCATCGATTTCCTCGGCACGCATTTTCATGCTCAAAGAGCCACTGCCATCTTCAAGTTCAATAACACCCAGTTCCAATTCAGAAGGTTCATTGGGAAGCAATGACTCTCGGAGCTGCGCATAAGTGACTTCATAGATCTCCCCTGGAATAGATTGCCCGCCTTCATCAACAGGCCATAGTCCAGGAAACTCGTCGCGCACAGAGTAAAAGCGATACTTTGAAGCAGTATTAACGGCGCCTAGAAACTTGGCTTCCTCTAAAGCAAAATTGATACTTCCGCCAGACATCGCCTGACCGTTAACAAACATCAAAACTGTCTTCGTTTGTTCACTCATAAGTTTTCTCCCTATTTAATGTTGATGGCGCTCATTGATAATGAGGTAACCACCTGCCATAGCGACAAGGCCTGCCCCGATAAACGTGGCTTTAGTGGGATAGTCGCCGAAAAACCAGTATCCAATGAGCGTGGCCCAAATAAGCTGTGAATATAAAAAAGGCGATACCAGAGACGCTGAGGCCGACCGCATGGCCTCGATCAGCGCGAAATGGCTAAGCGCCCCTAGCACGCCAATCAGCACGAACAAGGCAATGTCTTCGCTTTGCACAGGTACCCAGAAAAAGGGCACCGCCAGCGTGCTCACCAGGCCGCCAGCGGTGGCGGTATACAACAGTGACGTAAGCGCTGAATCCTGGGCGGCAAAGTAGCGCGTCGCCAATTGATAGAGCGCAAAGCAGACCGCCATGCCGACCGGCAACAGAAGATTGGCGTTCAGGCCTCCCACGTCGGGCTGTACGGCAATCAAGACGCCTGAGAATCCGCACACGGCCGCCAGCAGGCGCTTGGCGCCGACCTTCTCTTTCAAAAGCGGTATTGCCAGTAGCGTGACGATCAGCGGTGAGCTGAAGTTGACGACGTAGACCTGAGTAAGCGGCAAAACCCGCACCGACAGGTACGCAAACAGCGTGGCGCCAAGCAGCAGCAACCCCCGGCCAAACTGACCCCAGGGCGCACGGCTTTCGAGCTCGGCCCGAGTGAGCCGCCCCATGATGGCCAGCAGTGCTACCAGCACGATCAGGTGAACGCTGTAGCGCGACCACGCCAGCTGCACCGGCGAGTAGTGATCGCCCAGATACTTGGCCAGAGAGTCCATGCCCACGAAAAGTGCTGCAGCGGCGAGCATACAGGCAATGCCGTGAAGCGGACGCTGTGCTGGCATAGTTACCACGCTCATGTGACCGGCTGCCCTTCAAAACGATTGAGCGAAAAAGGCGTTAGATCCCAATCGCTCTTGCCACGCGTAATCAAATCCGCCGTGATACGCCCAACCAACGGCCCCAGGGTAAAGCCATTGGACGTGACGGCGTTGTAAAAGCCCGGGCGGTGAGGTACCTCTCCCAATATGGGCGCACCGTCTATGTTGATATTGATCGCCGCCCAGGTGCGCAACACGCGCAGCTGATTCAACGCTGGCAGCACGTGCTGGGCAACCCACAGGTTGCCTTCGATACTTTCCAAAAGCGGGCGTTGATAGCCAAAGGGAATACTCAGCCCCGCCGGCCATCCGCCACCAATGATCACGTTTCCGTTGGCCGCCTGCTTCAACGTCAGGTGGCGGTCGGCGTGGGCAAGTAGCACATCCACGATGGGATCGGCGGCTTCGGTGACGATCATCTGCAAAGGGGCCGCATGAACGGGTACGTGCACCCCGGCTAGTTTGCCGATCGCCCCCGCCCAGGCGCCGGCGGCATTCACTACCTTATTCGCCCGATAGCAACAGCCGCTACTGGTGGTGACCAACCACTTGCCGTTGGTATGTTCCACCTTGTGAACCCCATCACCGGTAAAAAAGCGAGCCCCGGCCTGCTTGGCCGCCCGAACCAGGGCGGGAGTGGCGAGCAGCGGGTTAATTTTCCCCTCCTCGCTACACCACGCCCCTCCGACCACAGCATCAGTAATCGCGGGCAGCTTACGCTCGATATCGCCGCGGCCAACAATCTGTGTATCGATTCCCAGCGAGCGCTCCAACGCCGCTTTTCTTTCAAGAAAGCGCATCTGCGCGTCGCTTTCAGCCACCATGATGCCGCCACTGCGTTTGAACTCGATATCGCTATCGAGCTCGCAAGCCAAGGCCTCCCAAAGCGAGGCGCTGGCTTTTTGAAGCGGCAGCGTGCTGGCGGCGGGACCGCCTCCCCTTTCGGCTTTCGCGCCAAAGTCGAACGACAGCAGCTGAACGTGCAGGCTGCCCGCGTTGGCGCCAGATGCCTGCCCGTTGGGCAGGCCGCGATCGAGTACCGCCACCTCCACCCCTTGTTTAGCCAGCTCCATAGCGGTAGAGCTTCCAGCAACGCCGGCGCCTATCACCAGCACGTCGACCTCGATAAGGGGTCGATAATCGGTAGGCTGATGGCGAGCAGGCATTACCGGCGGCATCACGCGCCGGTGCCCGGCCCACTCGCCCTTTTCGATGGCCAGGGCCCCGATGGCAACCGGCTTGATCGGATTTTGCGGTGCCGGCAGATCAAACTGACTGCTCAATTTTTTATCGGTGGCGATCAGCATGCTAACCGTCGAGGCACAGTAGCGCCCCTGGCAGCGCCCCATGCCCGCGCGGGTCTGACGTTTGATCGAGGCCACGTCGCTACACGCATCGCGCCCACTCAGAATCTCTTTGGCGGTAATGCCTTCGCAGCGGCAGACGATCGTATCATTGGTAACGCCCGCCAGCGGCTTGAGCGGCGATGCAAAGGCGCCCCACAGCGCCTTTTGAAAACGTCGATGCTTTCGCTGTCGGGCCTGCCATGTCGAGGTGGGAGCATTCGTGTGATAACCACAGTGATTGGCAGCGGCAATGCCCGAAAGCGCCCCCTGGGCGAGGGCCAGTTGGGCGCCGCCGAATCCGCCAGCCTCACCGGCAACGAAAACGCCCTCGACGTTGCAGCTGCCGTCCGCCGCGCGCTCAGCTGAAAGCACCTTGAGGGCTGAAGTCGTGGCGGGCGCATAGAGGTGCTCGACCCCTAGCAGCCGGCTGATTTCGGCCTGCGGCTGGAAGCCATAGCCAAGACCTACCGCCTTGACGTCAAGCTGCCGGGTCGGTTGCCCCAGTTCGCCCACGGAAGTAACCGGCGCCAGCACTACGCTTTCGACGGCGCTTTCGCCCTTGATCTCCGCAATCGCGTAGCCATCGAAAATAGGTATGCGAGCACGCTTGAGGATAAGCAGGTAGCCAAGCCCGGCGCCGATCAAGGACGGCGCATGGCGAGTCGCCTGCCCGGTCTGGGTAAATGCAGTCAGTGACGTCAGCTTTGCACTTTCCACTACCCCCGCCACTTCGACGCCCGCCGAAACCAGTTCTGCCGCGACCTGCAGGTTGAGCGGCCCGTTGCCCGCGACCAGAATAGGCCCGGGCGGTGCCGTGCGGTAGGAGCGCAGTAGCGTTTGCAGTCCGCCGGTGGTCATCACGCCGGGAAGCGTCCAGCCGGGTACGGGGTAGGGCCGCTCGGTGGCGCCGGTGGAAATGACAATGGACCGGGGCTCGACGATCAGCGCCTGGCCGTTTCGCTCGACCCCGATTTGAAGCTGATCGGCACGCTCACGAAACGCTCCCCAGACCAGCGTATTGCGCCACTGCTGAACGTCCGCTTTTTCGAGTTTATCGATTAGCGCACGACCCGCCTGCATCTGCTTATCCGGCGCATTGCCGTCTTGTGTTGAATAGGCCGATGACAACTGCTTGAAATACTGACCACCCAGACTTGTGCGCTCATCGATCAAGAGTACGCTCGCCCCCGCCTCCCGCGCCGAAAGCGCGGCCTGCAAACCGGCAGGCCCTCCCCCGATGACCAGCACATCGGTCGTCACCACCTCAGACGACGCTGCTCGGACAGCGCTTTGACGCTGCTTCTCGATATCGAACGGGGTTTTGTAGGGATGGCGCTTGACCGACTGATTCTGCTGAACAGGCGTCATGCAGGCGCGCACACCGGAGTGGCCGTCAACGCTGACCAGGCACTCGAAACACGCGCCCATGCCGCAATAATGACCATGGACTCCCCCCAGGCGGCCTTCCCGATGAGACAGGTGCCCCACGCCAACAAGTGCAGCCCCCAGGCTTTGACCTTCAACGGCGCTGACCTCCTCGCCTTCGAAAGTAAAGGTAATCTCTTTAGCTTTTTTAGATATCCTGCTTCCCAGCGCGTCCATTAAAGCCTCCTATTTCAAAGAAAGCTTGCGAACGATGTCATCAGCCCACACCTTGTCTTCACGGGGCGAGGGAAGCCGCGGAGGACGCGGATGCCCAACGCTTTTCCCCATCGACTCGAGCAGCGCCTTGGTGCCGGATACGTAGCGATGGCCGAACACGAAATCAATGACCGGTAGAATGTGGTGATACACCTCCCTGGCGCGATCCAGATCCTTTTCCACCACCGTGGCGGTGTATAGATCGGCAAACTCCTTAGGCATAACGTTGGAGCCAACGGCTACCCAGCCGATCGCGCCTTCCACGTAGGATTCAAACCCCAGCACCCCGCCAAACACGCCTATCTTATCGCCGCATAGCCTCAAAATGTCGCGCACGCGCGTAATCTCTAGCGTCGACTCCTTGATGTAAGCCACGTTTTCGATCTCGGCAAGCCGTGCCACCGTTTCGGGCATCATGTCCACGTTGGCCGCATTGGGGTTGTTGTAGATCATAATTGGCAGCGAGACGGCGTCGGATACCTGCTTGTAGTGGTGATAGAGCTCGACTTCGGTGGGACAGCTGTAGTAAGGCGGAATGATCATCAGTCCGTCCGCGCCAAGCTGTTCGGCTTCCTGGCTGTAACGAATAACATCATTGGTATTTTCAGCGCCGGTACCTACCAGCACGGGAACGCGACCGCCGGCTTGATCGATCACGGTCTTGGCCACCAGACGGCGCTCGTCGTCGGTCATTGAAAGAAATTCACCGGTACTACCAAGCGGGATCAACCCGTGGATGCCCTGCTCAATCTGCCAATCGATAAACGTGCGCAGTCTCTCTACGTCGACTTCCAGGTCTTTATCGAAAGGTGTAATAAGAACACTATAAGTACCAGCAAACTGGGACATTTAATTCTCCGACTCAACGTTAACGGGTTCTAAATAAATCGGGTAAGGCGGTCACGACAGATGGGACGTAAGTCGCCAGCAGAAGCACGGCCAGCATGAAACTCAAGGGCAGGATGATTTTGCCCGCTACGCGCATGATGGGGCGCTGGGCGATACTGCTGGCGACAAACAGCGTGATGCCGTAGGGCGGCGTGATCATGCCGATGGAAAGGTTGATGATGATCACCACGCCCAGATGCAGCGGGTCGATACCGTAGCTCTGCGCCACGGGCATCAACACCGGCACCAGGATCAATATGGCGGCAATGCTTTCCATGAACATGCCGACAAAAATCAGCCCGACATTGAGCAGAGCCAGAAATACCCAGGGATTGTCGGACAAAGACTGCAGAAAACCCACAAGCAGTTGGGGCACGCCTTCTCTGGCGACCAGCCACGAGAAAATGTTCGCCACGGCAATGATCATCATCACGGATGCCGAGATACTCGCCGCCCGCAGTATCAGGCGAGGCAGATCACGAAACTTGAGCTCTTTATAGATAAAGAGCCCCACCAGAAGTCCGGTCGCAACAGCGACCGAGGCGGCTTCGGTCGGAGTAAAAACGCCCCCGACAATACCTCCGATGATGATGATGGGCATCAGAAAAGCCGGAATGGCCCTCAAGGCGGTCGCCCCCAGTTCCTTCAAGGAGAAAGGCTGCACCTGGCTATACACACCGCCATAACGCCGGGCGTGAAAATACCCCGCCAGCAACAGCCCCAGCGCCATTAAAAACCCTGGTACGACACCGGCGATAAACATATCGCCTACCGAGACATTACCTACCGAGGCCAGCACGATCATCATGATGGAGGGAGGAATGACGGGCCCCAGAGAGCCCGCCGCGGCCATCAAACCGGCGGCAAAGTCGATATCGTAACGGCGCCTTCTCATCTCGGGCAGCATTAGAGAGGCGGTGGCCGCCGTATCCGCAGAGCCAGAACCCGACACGGCGGCAAGGCCAGTGCCCGATACGACGGACACCAGCAGCAGCGACCCTCGAATCCAGCCGACCAGCGCGGTTGCAAAATCGATCATGCGACGTGCAATACCGCCGCGCTCCATCAAAAGCCCTGACAGGACGAAAAACGGAATGGCCATGATGGTAAAACTGTCCAGACCCGCGAACAGACGCTGGGGAATAATGCTGCTAGGTATCCCCTCGCCCACCAGCACAAGACTCGCCGAGACGCCCATGGTAAAAACGATGGGGGCACCGGCAATTAAAAGCAGTACGAATAACACCATGACCATGATCATAATGCGGTTTCCTCATTATTATTGTCAGCGCACTCTTTAGCGAAAATCTTCTTTAAATAGGCAATACTGAATTCGAGGAAGAAATAGCCAAGCCCTACCGGCAGGGAGAGATAAGGTATCCACATGGGAATACCCAATGCCGACGAAGTCTGAATCTGACCAATTTGAAGTAGCCGCTGGCTGGCGAGAATAGCCAGCCATAAAAACCAGCTGCCCAAAAGCAGAATAAAAAGTGCGGTAATTCGCTTGAGGATATCGGGCAAAACGTCATACAGGATATCAACGCCAATATGTAACTTTTCACGCATGGCAATACCGTCGGCCAAAAAGATAACCCATATCTGGGCGAAGGTAGCCGTTTCTGCCGCACCAGCCACGGAAAATCCGAAGACATACCGTCCTGCCACAAGCGTCAGTATTGCGACGACCATATAGCTGAAAAGGACAACGACACATACGGCAATCAAGAACCTGATACCGTGCAGCACTCGCTCAGCCACTTGCACTATAGGTGCCATAATTACCCCCTGAAGTAGCAGGGCTATATCAATAGCCCTGGCTCTCTAAACTGCTAGCGTAGTTGCTCAATGACGTCCAAAAGCTCTTGCTTCTGATCCGTATCGACGAATTCGCTATAGACCGCCTGAGACCTTTCGCGGAAGGGTTCGATTTCAGGCTGGGTAAACTCAACGCCGGCACTTAAAAGCTCTTCACGGATGCGCGCGTCCATCTCGGCATACACCTGTCGCTCGTATTGAGCGGACTCTTTACCTGCAATCATCACAGCCTGCTGCACATCTTCGGGCAGACTTTGGAAGCGCTCCTCAGACATGATGAGATCCGCAACCAACGTGGTCCAGCTCACTTCGGCAAGGTATGGCGCTACTTCGTAAAATCGCTGCGCCTGATAGTTGGTGAAGGCAGCTTCAGCGCCATCCACCACACCGGATTCTAGCGCCGCATAAAGCTCGCTGTAGGCAAGCGGCGAGGCATTAGCCCCAAACTCGTTGAAAGCGGCAACATGGGCCGGAATCTGCATGGTTCTAATGCTTTGCCGCTCCAGGTCTTCGATACGGTTAACTGGCTCCTTGGTCACGATATGTCGAACGCCCGCCTCGTAAAAGCCCAGTAGCTTGAAGCTGCTCTCTTGCATGGAGTCGGCTAGGCGCTCGCCTACCTCACCGTCCATAACGCGATACATGTGCTGACGGTCATCAAACAGGAAAGGCAGATCGAAAATCGACAGTTCAGAAACGAAGTTGGTCAAGACACCGTTAGTGGGGACAGCAATATCCAGAGTACCTAAAAGCAACCCCTCAATCATTTCGCGCTCGTTACCCAACTGATTGTTAGGAAATATCTGCACTGTAACTTCACCGTCTGTTTCGCGCTCTACAACTTCAGCAAACTTCTCCAAGCCTTTTTGATAAGGCTCAGTTAAATTGGCCGAGTGCCCAGCTCTCAGCACGATGCTTTCAGCCCAAGAAAACGTGGAGTAAACAGAGGCAAGTGCAACAATCCCAACAGCTATAGATTTTTTCATAATTATCTCTCTTAGACGTTGACAGTCCATTTGTAGACCAGTGGTATACCAGCTGTCAAATCATAATGCTGGGTAAGCAAATTTGCTGTTATGCTCCAAAACGGTGAGGGAAAAATCGAACTGCACAAATGATGTGCACTTGTGAGTTTTTGAAGACTTTTTTAACTTGTGAACTTCATCAACAAGCTAAAAAAAGCTTTTCTAACGCTTAACTGTAGGCCACTGCGCACCAGATTAGCACTTGCAACCTTAACTAAAAATTATATCGCTTCAAAAATATTTCTCTTCGTTTCACGCAAATGATCGTGCATGGCCTTACGCGCCTTTTCAGGATTACCTTCTACGATGGCTTCAATAATGGCCATATGGGCGTCATAACCTGGAAAAGTTCTAGCGGGCAGAGTCTGGTTTTCGAATATTTGTGTTGTCTTTCTCAGCTCGGAGATAATTTTGAACAGCACTTCATTCCCTGTTGCCTGTGCAATACCCATATGAAGCGTCTGATCAAATTCCCACTGCTGCTTGGGCCCTAACTGCTTGGAGCTACTAATTAAGTTGAGTTTTTCCACCCAGTCTGCGATCACCTTGGTTTTCGACTTAGCTGCCGCTAGGGCCGCCGCTTCTGGTTCAAGCAACTCGCGTACCTGTAGCGCAGCCACATATTCATTGATGGCAATTTTTTTTACGCCGATAGTACGAGCATTCAATCGTATCAGCCAACCTTCTGCCTCAAGGCGTCTTAGGGCTTCACGAACAGGCGTACGTGACATATCAAGCTCATCTGCCAAGCGCCTCTCTTGGACAATATCGCCCCCCGATAGCTCACGAGCGAGGATCATTTGCATGATGGCCTCATATGCAACGCTAGATAATCCACCCTGCTCGGCTCGCTCGCTTTTCTCATTATCATTAAATGCTAGAAACACACATTTCCCTCTCTGTTTAAAAATACGAATAGCACTTTGTCTCGACTATTTTAGCGAGCTTTGTGAAACCATCACTAGGACTATTTTGGCTGCGTTGACCTCAATCACCTATTACAATGCTCAAAAAATCACCATAGTCAAAACAAAGCTTTGATGACATAAAAACTACCAACATAAGCATTTTCAGATTGAAAATTTTTTTAAACCACTTAATTACCAGTAAAAATTAAAACGGTTTTTAGTTTATTTGGCTAAGCCGTCAGCCCAATCCCGCGCAATATCACCGAGGTGACCGACTGTACAGCTTTTTCGAACTGCAGGTCATCCAGCGGTTGGTCGTCGTTGAGCAGGTAGATTTGGTAGTCAAAATCAGCGTAGTGCTGGGTGGAGGCCCAGATCATATAGAGCAGATAGGAAGGCTCGACGGGGTTGATCTGCCCGGACTCCACCCATTCGCGAATTTTTGACTCTTTAAGCTTGGCCCATTCGTAGAGGTTGTCACGCAGGCGCTCTTTAAGAATAGGCGCGCCCTGCATCACCTCGGCTGCCCATATTTTTGAGCCATGAGCGCGATTGCGAGAGTGGTTCATCTTGGCGCGGATATAGGTGGAGAGCACTACGCGGGGGTCATCGTAGAGCTCGAAGCAGAGCGCATCCTGTTTCCACACCTCGAGAAGCTCTAACAGAACATCTTGATACAACGCATTTTTGGTCGAGAAGTAGTAGTGCACGTTGGACTTGGGGATCTCTGCCAGTTGTGCGATTTCGCCCATGGAGGCACCTGCGTAGCCTTTTTCGGCAAACAACTGCTCTGCCGCCTGGAGAATCTTTTTTACGTTGGTTTGCCGAATTTCGTCCTGGGTTCTCGCCACGCTGTTCTCGTCCCTATACGTCTGAAGTACGCACCAAAAAAAGCACCATCGCAGGGCGACGGTGCTGAGAAGATGTCCTAGTTACTCTAAGACGTCAACTTTGATTGTTGGGGAACGAGAACTCGGCCCGGGTGGCCTCGCTCACCGACGGCCAGCGCTGGGAGACCGCCTTGCGGCGAGTATAGAAGCGCACCGAGTCCGGCCCGTAGGCGTGAAGATCCCCAAACAGCGAGCGCTTCCAACCACCAAAGCTGTGGTACGCCACGGGCACCGGGAGCGGCACATTCACGCCCACCATGCCAACCTCGATACCGTCGGTAAAGCGGCGGGCAGCTTCGCCATCGCGGGTAAACAGGCAAGTGCCGTTGCCATACTCGTGGTCGTTGATCAGGTGCATGGCGTCATCCAGGCTACCCACGCGCACCACGCAAAGCACCGGCCCAAAGATCTCTTCCTGGTAGATGCGCATTTCGGCGGTGACGTTATCGAACAAGCAGCCGCCCACGAAATAACCCTCTTCATAGCCTGGGACTTGAAGGTCGCGACCATCGGCAACCAGTGTCGCGCCAGCCTTTACGCCATCTTCGATGTAGCCGAGGACTTTATCCCGGTGCTCAGCGGTCACCAGCGGCCCCATATCCAGATCCCGCTTGGTGCCAGGGCCAACTTTTAGTTGAGCGATTTTAGGAAGTAGGGTTTCAACCAAGCGGTCTGCGGTCTCATCACCCACGCATACCGCTACCGAGATCGCCATGCAGCGCTCCCCGCAGCTACCATAGGCCGCACCCATCAGCGTGTTGGCAGCGTTTTCCAGGTCGGCATCCGGCAGCACCACGGCGTGGTTCTTCGCCCCACCCAACGCCTGAACGCGTTTACCCGCGGCGGAACCACGAGAGTAGATCGCCTCAGCCACTGGCGTTGAACCGACAAAGGAAATAGCTTTAACGGCCTTGGCATCCAACAGCGTTTCCACCGCTTCGCGACCGCCGTGGACTACATTCATTACACCTTTGGGCAGCCCCGCTTCTTGAAGCAGTTCGGCTACCGCCATGGCCGCCGAAGGGTCTTTCTCCGAAGGCTTCAATATAAAAGTATTACCACAGGCAATCGCCATGGGGTACATCCACAGCGGCACCATGGCGGGGAAGTTAAACGGGGTAATGCCCACCACCACACCCAATGGCTGGAAGTTTGACCAGGCATCAATGCCTGGCCCTACATTGTGGGAATACTCTCCTTTGAGCAGCTCTGGCACCCCACAGGCGTACTCGACGTTCTCAATGCCGCGCTTGAGTTCGCCCATGGCGTCTTCGGGAGTTTTGCCGTGCTCTTCACTGACCAGCTGTACCAATCGGTTAGCGTTCTCTTCAAGCAATTGCTTAAAGCGGTACATCACCTGAGCGCGCTTAGCGGGCGGCGTATCGCGCCAGGCGGGAAACGCCTCTTGGGCGGCGGTAATGGCGCGCTCTACATCGGCGACATTGGCATCCGCCACTTGGCGAATCACTTTGCCTGTGGAGGGGTTGGTGACATCCAGCGTACGCTTACTTTCAACTAACTCGCCGTTAATCAGGTGGGAAACAACGCTCATATTTAAACTCTCTGAAATTTAGGTCAGTCGGTTATGCCAGCGAATCTTAGGCTAACGCATCCAGGGTGGTGGCCACGGCGTCGAACAGCCGCTCTAGCTCGGCCTCGGTGGTGCCAAAGGGAGGGCCAAACTGCAGCGTGTCGCCGCCGTAACGCACGTAGAAGCCTGCTTCCCAGAGCGCCATGTGAGCATCGCGGGGACGGATCGTTGGGTCGCCTTCCCGGGGCGTTAGTTGGATGGCACCCGCTAAGCCGTAGTTACGAATATCGACAACGTGATTGCGCCCTTTCAAGGCGTGTAGCTTCTGCTCAAAGGTAGGTGCGATGGCGCTGACCTGAGCAGGGAAGTTTTCACGCTCCATCATCTCAAGCGCCGCCAGACCCGCCGCGCAGGCCACCGGATGGGCGCTGTAGGTGTAGCCATGGGAAAACTCAACAGCGTGCTGGGGGCCACCGGCGTGCATAAAGGTATCGAAAATCTCGCTGGAAGCGATCACCGCGCCCATGGGAATTGCGCCGTTAGTGATCTGCTTCGCCACGTTCATGATATCCGGCGTGACGCCAAAGGCCTCGGCGCCTGTGGTCGCGCCGCTGCGCCCAAAGGCGGTAATCACTTCATCGAAAATCAGCAGGATGTCGTGGGCAGTGCAGATCTCACGCAGCCGATCCAGGTAACCTTTCGGCGGTACAATTACCCCCGCCGAGCCGGACATCGGCTCAACAATTACCGCGGCAATGGTGGAGGCATCATGGAGAGCGATTTGATCGAGCAATGCATCGGCAAGCTCGGCACCGGTTTCCGCTTGGCCACGGGTGAAGGCGTGACCCGCTTGAAGGGTGTGCGGCAGGTGAGTTACATCCATCAACTGACCGTAGTGTTTGCGATTGCCACCGATCCCACCCAGACTGGTGCCGCCAATGTTGACCCCGTGGTAGCCCTTGGCGCGGCCAATCATGCGGGTCTTCTCTGGCTTACCTTTTAGCCGCCAATAGGCCTTGGCCATTTTGACCGAGGTATCTGCGGCTTCTGACCCCGAGTTGGTGAAAAACACATGGTCAAGCCCGGCAGGCGTCAGGCTTGCAACCTTTTCCGCCAGCCTGAACGCCAACGGATGGCCAATTTGAAAACCAGGTGCAAAGTCGAGACTGCCTAGCTGCGCCGCCACGGCTTTCTGTATCTCTTCACGGTTATGCCCCGCACCGCAGGTCCATAGCCCGGAAAGCGAATCAAACAGCTTACGGCCCTGGTCATCAATGTAGTAGCGCCCTTCCGCCCCGGCGATAACCCGCGGATTGGCATGGAAGTCGCGGTTAGCACTAAACGGCATCCAGTAGTGCTGATTAAGCGCCGTTTTAGAAGACCCCTCCTCCATAGAAGAGCTCGATGCTTCAGGCTTCGTTTTGCTTTTTATTCCAAACATGCTGTCCAGCTCCATCGCTATAAGACTTGGTCTCAGCATGCGCCAGCAAACACGTTTATAAAATTACGCTTTTCTTTTGTTCACGTTAGAGAATCTATACGTAACAAGGCATCTTGACGTGCTTCTTGAACTTGACGCCGGTTAAAAAAGCATCTACTCATTATATTTATACGAATAAATACAACAAATCCATGGAGCACGCCCAGCCAGTACTTGGCACCGATAACGTTGCTTCCAAGAAGCTCGCTGTTGGTGGCTGCGTACTGAAAATACCGCTCACAAACTCAATATAAACAATTCACTATGGACATAGGGCAAACTCGCTATGAAATATTTAACTCCCCTCAAGCTGTCGATTTACAGCGTCATGCTTTTCAGTTTCTTTATGCTGGAAAGCCCCGTCATTATGTTGGCTAACCGCATAGAGCCCCTGTTGATGGGTATCCCCTTTTTGTTGGTATGGAACTTGTTTTGGTGGTTTGTGCTAACGGCGCTTTTTTTGGTGGCCTATTTCACCAACTGGGGCAGCCCAACATCGACACCGGAAAGCGCCACTAAACAACACTAAGACGGGGGATTAAACATGACCGGCAGTCTATTAATTATTGCGGCGTTTATGATTATCCCCTTGATGGTGGGGGTTTTATCAGCACGCCAATCGCAAGAAACCAGTGAAGACTTTTTTGTTCAAGGCCGCGCCATGGGCAGTATTGCGGTATTTTTCACCGTGGCGGCGACATGGTGGAGTGCGTTTGCGTTCCTCGGCTCTAATGCCACCTTCTATACCAATGGGCCGGTATTTCTTACCGCGTTAGCCTGGAACCTGCTGTTTGGCTTTATGTATTACTGGATTGGTAAGCGGGTTTGGTTTTTAGGCAAACGATTTAACTATTTAACGCCCTCGGACTTAATGGGTGACTTTTATAACAGCGAAGCGCTGCGTATTACCGTTGCCGCTATTACACTGATTTTTACCGTACCCTATCTACAAATACAGCTAACTGGCGGCGCCTATTTAATCGAAGTCGCCTCGGGTGGGCTGATTCCTTTCTGGCTCGCCGCGCTGCTGTTCTACTTCATTATTATTATCTACGTATGGATTGGCGGCATTCGTGCTATCGCCTGGACTGACGTAATTTATGGGGCTCTGCTGTTCTTCGGCATGATGTACGCAGGCTACTATATTTCCACCCAAGTAGGCGGGCCAGCAGCGCTATTTAGCCAGCTTCAGCAAACATCTCCTGAACACCTCACCATGCCAGGGCCTAACGGCACGATGGGATACCCCATGTGGTTCTCGCTGTTTGCCATTACGGCTATTGGTGCTTTTATGGGCCCACAAATCTGGTTGCGCATGTACTCGGTCAAACATGGCAAGCTGTTTAACTTAATGCCCTTTTTGCTTGGCTTAGCCGCCTTTGCCTATGTGGGTTCGGTGCTATCTGGCTACTCCGGCGTGCTGCTTGAGCCCAATGTAGAAAATCCCGATCAAATTCTGCCCATCATGCTGATGGAGTATGCCCCCTACCTGCTTGCCTCGCTGATTATGGCGGCGGGCGCGTCTGCTGCCATGTCTACAGCGAATTCGCAGATTCATGCGGTTTCCACCGTAGTGACGATGGATATCTATAAGCGCTATGTGAACCGTGAAGCAAGCCAGGCACGGATCGTTTATATCGGTCGTTTATCGTTAGTAGGCTTCTCTCTGGCAGCTTATATCATGGCGCTAACCGTTCCCGGCGTGTTGGTGACTATTGGCATTGCTGCGCTGGCAGGTACCGCACAGCTGGTTATTCCTACCATTGGTGCTATCACCTGGAAAAAAGCCCACCCCACTGCGGCTCTCGCTGGGCTTTGGGCCGGCGTTGCCTGTGTACTACTGATGACCTTTGGCCCGCTAAGTGCCCCCTTTGGTTACCACGCAGGTATTTGGGGGCTATTGCTGAATGCGGTGCTGTTTGTGGGCCTAAGCCATGCGCTGCACCGCCGCGATACAGCAGTAGTGGAACGGTTTACCCAGGCACGCTACGACTATGATGCCGAGTACCACCCCGAGCGCTTGCCTGCATACACCCAAGAAACGACCAACGCCGCTAACTACAAATAAGGAGTGGGTTGATGGCTCAAGCCCCTGTTTCAAAGACAGTTTCAAAGACAGTTTCAACCACTGGTTCAGCCGCTAAGCGCCGACCCAAGCTTGCCGAGCTGATTAGCGATGATATCAAGCGCTGGATTGCCGCCGAGTCATTAGGGGAAGGTGATCGGCTGCCGAACGAAAAAGCGCTGATGGAGCTTTACGGTAGTGCCAAAGCCACTGTGCGCGAAGCGCTCAAGATCCTTGAGGTTGAGGGGCTGATCACCTTAAAAACCGGGCCTAGAGGGGGCGCGGTGATTAATCAGCCAGGCATGGAGCCCGCCAGCCGCATGCTGCGTAACTTTCTGCATTTCCAGCAACTGGATGGCAAGCAAGTTTACCAGTTGCGCAAACTGTTGGAAGTAGAGCTGGCGGCGTCAGTAGTGGGAAGGCTAACCGAGCACGACTTCCAGCAGTTGGAAGCCAATATGTCGGCCTGCGCCTGTTGCGCGAGCGATGCAGAGGATCACCGACACCAGCGCTTTTTGGAGCTCGAATTTCACCAACTGCTGGCCCGTGTCTGCCCTAACTCTTTGCTCGCATTTATGTGCCAGTTTTTAAACGACATGCTGCGCGACTTGGTGGTGATCAAAAAAGCCTACGTTCCCGAACGCAAGCAGTTCGATCACGCCAATCAGGACTACCACCGCCAGCTGGTGGAAGCCTACCGCGCTGAAGATACTCAGCGTGTGCGTCAGGTAATGGCCGAACATATGGCCGATGCCGAGCACCACATGAGCGCGCTGGAAGCTGAAATGGCCGCGCAAATGCTGATCAGCAATGATTCTCCCAATATTCAGAACCATCGATCCAAGCTACATGACTTACCAACGGAAAACCTGTCCGTTTAACCTTGCGAGGATACTGAGATGAACACCTACGTTTCGCCAACATCTGATATCACCAGCCTACGTACAGACAGTGACCGCCTCTGGGAAGCATTAATGGAGATGGCCAAGCTGGGCGCCACCCCTAAAGGTGGCGTCAATCGTCAGGCGCTTACCGATCTAGAACGTCAGGGACGTGATCTATTTATTCAATGGTGTCGCGCAGAGGGCTGCACGATTCGTATCGATAATATCGGCAATATCTTCGCTCGTCGGGAAGGCAGCGACCCTAACGCTAAAGCGGTAATGGCAGGCAGCCACTTGGATAGCCAGCCTACCGGCGGCAAGTACGACGGCTGCTTCGGCGTGCTCTCCGGCCTGGAAGTGATTCGCACCCTTAACCAACACAACATCACCACGCAATCCCCTATCGAAGTAGTAGCCTGGACCAACGAAGAGGGCTGTCGCTTTCCGCCCTGCATGATGGGCTCCGGCGTATTCACCGGCGAGCTGGAATTTGACGCCATGATGGCGCGCACCGCCGCCGATGGCGTCACGGTAAGCGATGCCCTGGACGCCATTCACTACCGCGGTAGCGATAATGTCTCACCAGATGAGATAAAAGCTTACTTTGAACCGCACATTGAGCAGGGGCCGATCCTGGAAGATACCGACACTACCATTGGCGTGGTGATCGGCGGGCTTGGGCAGAAGTGGTTCGACTTAACGCTGACCGGACTTGAAGCCCACGCAGGCCCTACGCCGATGAACCTACGTCGGGATGCCATGATGGGCGCAGCCGAAGTCACCCAAGCGCTCAACCGTATCGCCTTTGATCATCAGCCCCACGGGCGTGGCACAGTGGGCTGTATGACGCTGCACCCCGGTTCGCGTAACGTGATTCCCGGTCAGGTCAAAATGACCCTGGATATGCGCCACTGGGAGCCTGAAGCGCTTGAGACAATGGGTCAGGCAGTCACCGCCGCTGTTGAGGAGATTTGTCAGCGCCATGGCCTTGAATACCACCTGGAACCCACTGCCAACTTCGCCCCTGAATACTTCGACAAAGCGTGCGTGGACGCAGTACG
Organism: Vreelandella sedimenti; assembly: GCF_013416325.1. Taxonomy (GTDB): domain Bacteria; phylum Pseudomonadota; class Gammaproteobacteria; order Pseudomonadales; family Halomonadaceae; genus Vreelandella; species Vreelandella sedimenti. The sequence goes on along the minus strand of NZ_JACCGK010000001.1, from coordinate 262,716 downwards.
CCAAAGTGCAAAGCAGCTCGAACTTTCCCATATGGATATCATTAGCGGTGCAGGCCACGATGCGATGTTTGTGGGCCGTGTTGCTCCCGCCGCGATGATCTTCATCCCCTGCAAGGATGGCATCAGTCACAACGAGATCGAAAGCGCCACACCGGAGCACGTTCACGCAGGCTGTAACGTTTTACTGCACGCCATGCTAAATGCTGCCGGTGTAGAAAGTGGGGAGTAACGATGGCTGACTCTTTTGAAACCCTAACAGCAGTCGACGCATTAACACGTTTCGGTGAGGGTTCGCTCTCGCCAGAAACGCTGGTTGATGACTGCTTGGCACGGATTGCCCGCGATAACCCCAAGGTAAATGCGTTTACCTGTGTGAACGAGGTAGAAGCCCGGCGTTTGGCAGCAGCATCCGCACAGCGCTGGCAGGCAGGTACGCCGCTTGGCCCGCTGGACGGAATACCTGTCACCATCAAGGATTTAACCCTAACCAAAGGCCTGCCCACACGGCTGGGCTCGACGACCACGTCACCGGATGGCCCTTGGGAGGTAGATGCACCGATCAGCCGACATCTACGTAACGCCGGGGCTATCGTGATAGGCAAGACCACCTCGCCGGAGTTTGGCTGGAAAGGTGTCACCGATAACCCACTCCACGGTACCACTCGCAACCCGTGGAATACGCAACTCACGCCGGGTGGCTCATCCGGTGGCGCGGGGGCCGCCGCTGCGCTGAACCTCGGCCTACTGCACCAAGGCAGCGACGCCGGGGGCTCTATCCGCATACCGTGCAGTTTTACCGGCACCTTTGGTATTAAACCGACCTTTGGCTGGGTGCCCCAGTGGCCCGCCAGCACCATGAGTACGCTCTCTCACTTGGGGCCAATGACCCGCACCGCGGCTGATAGCGCACTAATGCTTAGCGTAATGGCGCAGCCCGATGCTCGGGATGGCTACTCCGGCAATCCGCTTGGGCCGGACTGGCTAACGCCTCCCCCTGCGGATCTACGCGGCTGGCGAATCGCCTTTAGTGCTGACCTTGGCTATGTAGACGTAGCCCCCGATATTGCTAGGCGCGTTGCGGAGGCCGTTGGTCATCTCGAAGCGCTTGGCGCCACGGTGGAGCGTGTTGATCCTGGCTTTAGCGATCCACTCAAAACGTTTAATACGCTCTGGTTTGCGGGAGCCACTCAAGCAATCGAAAAACTAGACGAACAGCAGCAGGCGGCACTCGACCCCGGGTTTCTGGATATCGCCAGGCGCGGGCAAGATGTACCGCTTTCCGCCTACCTCGCCGCCCGACGAGAACGCAGTGAATTAACAGCTCATATGGCGACGTTTCATGAGCAATATGACCTGCTGGTCACGCCCACCATGCCAATTGCGCCCTTCGCTGCAGGTCACAACGTACCACCGGGTGACCGCTATCGCGACTGGATGGATTGGACGCCGTTTAGCTACCCCTTTAACCTCACCCAGCAACCCGCCGCCTCACTGCCCTGTGGGCTGGAAAGCCAAGGGCTGCCGGTAGGGTTGCATCTTGTGGCGGGCAAATACCAAGACCTCAAGGTGCTGCATGCCGCCCAGCTACTTGAACGCTACTTGCCACCGCTGACACCGCCCAATTAATGGTTAACCAGCCCCCGCGCCAGCTCAGCGAACTGCCTGCGGGAGGGTTTAAAGCCCACCCCTGGCGGCCAGGCTAGCCAGGCGTCGGGCACCATAAAGCCGGGTAGCGCCTCACGAACCCAGGCACTTAGCGCCTGTTCTGTCACGGCTTCTCCATGCCAATCGATAAACGCCACCGGGCGCTCCCCCCACTCCGAGTGGGGCACCTGTACCACTAGCGCCTGGGCAACGCCGGGGTGGTCGACCAAGCACTGCTCGATAGCTTCCGGCTGAATATTCTCGCCGCCTGAGATAAAACCGTTATCGAGCCGCCCCTCCACCACCAGCGAGCCTTCCGAAGTGAAGAGCCCTTTGTCGCGGGTAGCAAACCAGCCCTCGTCGTTGAGGGCTGAATCAACCACGCCGTCATTCAAATAACCGCAGAACAGGGTCTCACCACGCACCTGTATCTCACCCTCAACAACCCTCACTTCACGACCCGGCAGCGGCCTACCGACGACGCCCGGCGCTGTGGGTATGCCGGTGCAAACCTGGCTGGCCATCTCGGACAGCCCATAGCTAACCTTTGGCGTTAGCCCCAGTGATGTCATCTTCGCCACCAACGGAGCGGGTATCGCCGCCCCGCCCAGCAGCAGCTCCCGCAACTGGGTGTGTTTGAGTGTAAAGCCCGCTTTCAGCAGTCGCCAAAGCTGAGTAGGCACTAGGGAAAGGTGGGTAATCGATTGTTGCTCAAGACGCGCGGGGAGCGTGTGCGGCTCGTCATCGAGAATAACCCGCCCACCGGCGAGAAAAACGCGGAACGGAATAGCGTAGCCACCGATATGAAACAACGGCAGCGAGAGTAGCCAGCCACTGTTTTGATCAACGGGAATAAACGACGCCGAACCGCGTGCGGAGGCCAAATGATTGGCAACGCGATGCAGCACCGCCTTGGGCGTGCCGCTGGAGCCAGAGGTAAAAATCGTGTTGCAGAGCTGACTGCCATCAAGCGCTGGCGGCTCACCTGCGCCAACTTCCGCCAGGAAGTCCAGGGTGATCGGCGTTAGCTGTGAAGAAGTTAACTGTGAAGAGTAATCGGTGTCACTTTCCGTTTGGCAAACGCGGCCAGCCTGCAAGCGCTTGGCCAGGCCGAGCTGCTGGGCAACAGGAAAGGCAGGGTTAAGCGGGCAGAAAACCACCCCGGCCCGCAGGCAGGCCCACGCCAGCAGCAAGGATTCAAGCGAGCCTTTGGCAGGGACGACTAGCCGATCACCTGGCACAAAACCTTTCAGTGCCAATTGCTGCGCTAGAGACGCTACGCGGCGATTGAGCGTTTGATAACTAAGTTTTACTGAACCCGCCTCTATCGCAATATGCTCCGGGGTCTCTTTGGCCCAGTAGTGGATGGGACAAGTATCTTTCACGCTGAATTTTCCATTTTAGAGAGACAGTGCAAGCTTTCTGTCATCACTTCGCTTCTTGCCGTGGTCACGCGCTCGGTAAGCCAATGGCCCGTATCCAGCCCCGGCGGCTCAATGGGCGCCCATTCGCTGGCCAACCGAGCAAGCAGCCCAAGGCCAAGATCGGATTCAAAGCTGGAGGAGATCACCACGCGTAGATTACCCGCCCGTGCCCGTTGAACGAGTGCCTCGCAAGCGCTTAGCGAGCCGATCAGCGTGGGTTTGATTACCAAGGCTTTGAGCTGCGGGTGGCAGTACCACTCTTCCCGGCGGGATAGCGTTTCATCCAGGGCCATGGCCACCCCGGTGGCTTCTGCGACGGCGACGGTGTCAGCAAAGCCAGCGCAGGGCTCTTCCAGGTAGTCGATTTGCGCAAGGGGTAGGCGCTCACAGAAGCGCTGGGCCTCTTCCCGCGTCCAACCGCCATTGGCATCCAGAATCAGCTTGGTGTTGGGTAATCGGGCAGCCAGCTGTTCGATCAGCGCCAGCTCCTCTTCCATAGCATAGCGTGCCACTTTCAGTTTGAGCCGAGACGGTGGCGATGCTAGCCAATCGACGGTTGAAAGAGACTGAATCAGCGCCGCAGGTGAGCCCTGAAACAGTGGGTAGGGCGGTAAAGGCGCAGGAAGATTGTTTGGCCACGAGCGCTGGGTGCAGTCAAAACCAAACTGCACCGATGGCAGCGTTGGGGAAACTTTTTCGCCTCCTCTTAAGGCAGCCAAGCAGGCCAAACTTTCGGATTCAGCTTCCGCCAGAGTTTCAGTCGAAAAGCCTGGTAGCGGGGCAATCTCGCCCCACTGCCCGTTAATGGAAATTAGCAGCCCTTCTCTGTTCACCAGCCGCTTTCCTTTAAACGTCACCGGCTGGCGGAACGGTAGAGAGTAGCGGTAGAGCGCTAGGCTATGCTTGAAAACTGGCTGCATTAAGGGTTACGCGGGTAGCGGGAAAAATCTGGCCGGCGCTTTTCGTTAAAGGCGTTACGCCCCTCCTGCCCCTCTTCGGTCATGTAGTAGAGCATGGTGGCATTGCCCGCCAGTTCCTGCAGCCCGGCCTGGCCGTCGCAGTCGGCATTGAGCGCGGCTTTTAGGCAGCGTAGCGCCATGGGGCTGTGCTGCAGCATTTCCCGGCACCAGCGCACGCTCTCTTTTTCCAGCTCGTCTAGCGGCACCACGTGGTTGACTAGCCCCATTTCCAACGCTTGGTCGGCGCTGTACTGGCGGCACAGAAACCAGATCTCCCGGGCCTTTTTCTGGCCCACTATGCGCGCCATATAAGAGGCGCCGTAACCGCCATCGAAGGAGCCTACTTTAGGGCCTGTCTGGCCGAAAATCGCGTTGTCGGCGGCAATGGTCAGGTCGCACATTAGATGCAGCACATGGCCGCCGCCAATGGCGTAGCCCGCCACCATGGCCACCACCGGCTTGGGGCAGGTGCGAATATCGCGCTGGAAATCCAGCACGTTGAGGTGGTGGGTGCCCTCCTCATCCTGGTAGCCGCCATAGTCACCGCGAATGCGCTGGTCACCGCCGGAACAGAACGCTTTGTCGCCTGCTCCAGTGAGCAGAATGGTGCCTATAGAGCTGTCGCGGCGGGCGCAATTCAGCGCTTGGGCCATTTCACTAACCGTTAGCGGGCGAAAGGCGTTGCGTACCTCGGGGCGATTGATAGTGATCCGCGCAATGCCATCGGCAGCGGTGTGGTACAAAATATCCTGATAGCCATCTGAGCGATCCTGCCACTCTACCGGCGCATAGAGTTCCGTTTCAGTGAGTCCGTTAATCATGCCTATCTCTTCTTATCTGTTGGGGCGAAATACTGACAGCGAGCCGTTTAACCCAGCATGCCTGCGACGACTAGACCCAGCGCTACAGTGCTTAACAGCGCAGCACTACCGTACATTAGCTTTTTGTTGAGTGCGTCATTGCCCACGCTGATATCAAACATCCCATGGCGCAAGCGGTGTGCAGCATGAAAAAGCGGCAAACAGACCACCGCCCCAACAAACAGGAAGCCCGGCACGCTGAACAGCAGCGATGATACCCGCTCATAGCTCAACGCTTCGGCGGGCAGCAGGCCAAGGGGCAGTAGAACGGCAATAAAGAGAATCACAGCGGGCAGCAAGACGGCAAAACAGACGCCGCCCGCGCTAAACAGTCCCCACCAGAGCGGCTCATCAAAAGCTTGTTTGTGCTGAGTGCTGTTTTTGCCCATGCTTGGTTTATTCATGGCTAGCTTTTCCATATTTAGGCCCTCCCGAATAGCCAGAAAAACAGCAGCGCGACTGCTACTACGCCAGCCCACTGCCCAGCAACAATGGCCTTATCAGGCAGGCTGTGTCCGGCGATGCGCAGCGGCATTACCCGTGGGAACAGCACAAAGAAGGTGGCGGCGTGAAACAGGCTGGCGGCCAGCGCGAGAAGATTCAGCACTAATACGGTGGGAAAGCCCATAAAGGCGATCCACCCTTGCCAGCTTTCTGCCCCTTGCAGAAGAGCAACCATACCGGCGAGTAAGCAGAGCGTGAAAAACAGCAGCGGCAGTACCGTGGCTTCACGCAGCATGTAGAGTTTAAAAAAGCGGTGCTTGAGCCACCAGTTGCGTTTCAGTGGCGGTAGGCGTTGCGATGATGATTTATCCATATCTTATCTCCTACACTTTTCTAACAGGGCTATTTCGGTTGGTTACGGAGATCCAATATCGTTGAGTGGGGCAGGTTGGAGCGAGGGTCTTTCGCCATGGATGGCGAAAGTAGCGCCCACGGATGGGTTCACAGCGCCCTCGCGGAAACCTGCCGCACGGCAGCGAGACCTAGTTGCCCCCTACCCTTTGAACAGCGCAATGAGTGTGTGTTTGGCCGCTTCGACCTTGCCCTGATTTACCGCAGCGGCCGGGTCAACGTGTTTGGGGCATACCTTGGAGCAAAAGCCCACAAACGTGCAGCTCCACACCCCCTCATGGCGGTTAAGTTCGGCCATACGCTGCTTCTTGCCGTGGTCGCGGCTGTCCAGGTTGTAGCGGTGGGCCAGCGTTATCGCCGCCGGGCCAAGGAACTCAGGATTCAACCCAAACTGCGGGCAGGCTGAGTAGCAGAGGCCACAATTAATGCAGTTAGCGAACTGCTTATAGCGGGCGAGCTGCTCGGGGGACTGCTGATAGGTTTCCGGCGCCTGGGGGTCATACGGTTTTACCGGGTTGTCATCGATCAGATAGGGCTTAACCGCGGCCAGGTGCTCAAGGAATATCGCCATATCCACCACCAAATCCCGCTGCACCGGGAAGTGGGATAGCGGCTCGATGCGAATATCTCCCTCGTAATCGCGCAGGAAGGTTTTACAGCCGAGCTTGGGAATGCCATTCACCATGACCCCGCAGGAGCCGCAAATCGCCATCCGGCACGACCAGCGGTAGCTCAGCGTGCTATCGAGCTGTTCTTTAATGTGGTTGAGGGCATCCAGCAAAGAGGTGCTGTCGTCCACCGGCAGTTCGTACTGCTGCCAGTAGGACTCAGCCGAACTGTCTGGCAAATAGCGTTTAACGCTGATTTGTTTGGTGCTGATCTGCTGGGTGTTCATGCCTTGCCCCCCTTGCCCGCATCGCCATAAGCCCGCTCCGCCGGGGCGGAAAACCGCACATCGACATCCTGCCAGTGTAGCTCGGCATGGGCATCGCCTTGATAAAACACTTGGCTGTGCTTGAGGTAGTTAACGTCGTCGCGTTTCTGCATACCTTCATCCAGGCGCTGATGGGCACCCCGGGATTCACGACGTTCAAGCGCCCCTAAGCAAGAGGCTTCGGCAATATCCAGGCCACACTCCAGTTCAAGACACTCCAGTAGCTCAGTATTGAATATCTTGCTGGTATCGTTAACGCGAACCTTATTAAAGCGCTCACGTAGCTGACGCATGGTATCCAGCGAATGGCGCATGCCCTCTTCAGTGCGGTAAATACCGCAGCCACTCTCCATGGCTTGCACCATGGCGTGCTTGAGTGCTACCCAATTCTCTGCACCCTCGGTTCCGTCACAGAGCCGCAACAGCTTGGCTTGTTGGCGATCGCCAGGGGCTTCCAGCAAGCGCTCATCAGCCCACTCGGTTTTGGCCGCTCGCTGGCTCGCTTGTTCACCGGCTAAGCGGCCAAACACCAGCAGCTCGGTCAGCGAGTTGGAGCCCAGGCGGTTGGCACCGTGCAAACCAACAGAAGCACACTCCCCGGCGGCGTAAAGCCCGGCAATGGAGGTTTCGCACTGAGGGTCGGTCTCAATCCCACCCATGGTGTAGTGAACCGCCGGGCGAATGGGAATGGGTTCTTTCACCGGATCAACATTGATATAGGATTTAGCCAACTCGCAGATAAACGGCAGGCGCTCCAAAATATACTTTTCACCCAAGTGGCGCAGATCGAGATAAACCACGTCGCTGTCGCCAAACTTGCCGGTGCGGCCCGCCTGCTGTTCCTGCCAGAAGGCCTGGGAGAGCTTGTCCCGCGGCCCCAACTCCATGTATTTGTTTTCCGGCTTGCCCAACGGGGTTTCCGGGCCAAGACCGTAATCCTGCAGATAGCGATAGCCCTCTTTATTGAGCAGAATGCCACCCTCACCACGGCACGCTTCGGTGATCAAAATCCCGGAGCCAGGCAGGCCGGTGGGATGGTACTGAACAAACTCCATATCTCGCAGCGCCACACCGTGACGATAAGCCATCGCCATACCGTCGCCGGTGACAATGCCCGCATTGGTATTGAATCGGAACAAGCGCCCCGCGCCGCCGGTGGCGAGAATCACCGCTTTAGCGCGTAGCAGGGTCAGTTCACCGGTGGCAATCTGCAGCGCAATCACGCCAATCACGCCACCTTCATGTACCGCTAGATCGAGCACAAAGAACTCATCAAAGCGCTCGATCTCTGGGTACTTCAGCGAGGTCTGAAACAGGGTGTGGAGCATATGGAAGCCGGTTTTGTCGGCCGCAAACCAAGTACGGGCGGTTTTCATACCCCCGAAGCGGCGCACCTGCACTTGGCCATCGTCTTTACGGCTCCAGGGGCAGCCCCAGCGCTCCATCTGCACCAACTCTTGATAAGCGTGATGAACAAAGTAGTCGACGACGCCCTGTTCAACCAGCCAGTCACCGCCTGACACCGTGTCATCGAAATGCGCCTGGTGGGAATCTTCGGCACTAGTGACGGCGGCAGCGCCGCCTTCAGCCGCCACGGTATGGGAGCGCATGGGGTAAACCTTGGACAGCAGCGCTATGCGCTGGGGAGTGCCCTGCTCCTTGGCCTGCTCAGCGGCCCCGATGGCAGCGCGCAAGCCTGCGCCACCCCCACCGACAATCACGATATCGAAATCTCGCTGCTGCATGAAAAGCCCCTTCATTAGCCAAGTCACAGGTGGTGGTAGCGACACTCTTCGGTGCCCTTTCATTATTCGAACTTACCACGCCCCTGGCAGGCCCTGCTCATTAGTCGAAAGAACTATTGACGTGAATCAAGCAAGTGGCAAATCGAGTGGATATTGCTGTTCCCCGCCTGCCTCGGCCACTACTCTTCAAACCACTCACTACAGGGCAGAAACTATCCGCCAAGTAGTAAAACAGCTAGACAGAACTCAAGAGAGGTGCTGCATGACGACCACTGCTCAACCCTCACCGCGATGGAAGCTATTAGCGCCGCTAGCCGTCGCTATCATCATCGCGCTGATACCCACACCCCCGGGGCTAGCTCCTCATGCGTGGTACTTTTTAGCCATTTTCCTCGGCTGTGTCGTTGGTCTTATTCTTGAACCCTTACCGGGCGCCGTGGTGGGTCTGGTTGGCGTCACCCTGGTGGCACTGCTTTCGCGGTGGGTGCTGTTCTCACCGGAGCAACTGGCGACCGACGGATTTAGTGCTGCTAACCAAGCATTCTCGTGGGCAGTGTCGGGGTTTACCAACTCCACCGTCTGGCTGATTTTTGGTGCCTTTATGTTTGCCCTGGGGTATGAAAAAACCGGGCTCGGCAGGCGGATATCACTCTGGCTGGTCAAGGCAATGGGGAAACGCACGCTAACCCTTGGCTACGCGGTGATGATTGCCGATGGCATTCTGGCACCCTTTACGCCCTCGAACACCGCACGTAGTGCGGGCACGATCTATCCGGTGATTCGCAACCTGCCGCCGCTTTACGATTCGCACCCCAATGACCCCAGCATGAAGCGCATGGGTAGCTTTTTGATGTGGACAGCCCTGGCGTCTACCTGCGTAACGAGCTCGCTGTTTTTGACCGCCCTGGCGCCCAACCTGTTGGCGATCGCGTTAACCGAAAGCACTACCGGTATCCAGGTCAATTGGGGGCAGTGGTTTATGGCCGTCGCGCCGGTAGGCATTCTGCTGCTGCTTCTGGTGCCACTGCTGAGCTACTGGCTATGCGCGCCTGAAGTGAAAGCGGGTAGTGAAATCTCCGACTGGGCGGGCCAGGAGTTAACCAAACTGGGGGCACTGTCCCGCCATGAAATAATGCTGGTCATGATGGTGGTCACCGCCCTGTTGCTATGGATTTTTGCGGGCGACATTATCTCTGGATCGCTGGTGGGTCTACTGGTGATTTGCGGCATGTTGTTAACCGGCATTGTGACCTGGAGCGATATTCTCGATAACCGAGCAGCCTGGAATACCTTTGTATGGTTTGCCACCCTGGTGGCACTAGCGGGCGGGCTCAGCCAAGTCGGCTTCGTTAACTGGTTTGGCAATGTGGTGGGCGGTCAGATAAGCCACTTCAACCCGCTAATGGCCATGGTGGCGTTGGTGGTCATTTTCTATCTACTGCACTACTTCTTTGCCAGCGTGACGGCCCACGTTACCGCCCTGCTGCCGGTGATTCTGGCAGCGGCATCAGGCATTGCCGGTCTGGATATGCAGATGTTTGTTCTGCTACTGCTACCCACACTTGGCTTTATGGGCATTCTCACCCCCTACGGCACTGGGCCAAGCCCGGTTTACTACGGCAGCGGCTACCTCCCCAGCGCACTCTTTTGGCGCCTAGGAGCAATCTTCGGGCTGCTATATCTAGTGGTTTGGCTGGTGATCGGCCTGCCCTGGTTAATGCTGATCAGCTGATAAACATTAGCCTAGCGTGCGATACCAGGCATTGAACTGCTGAGCGATCATCTCTGGTTGCTCAGCATGAAGATTGTGGCCCCCTTCCAGCGTGATATGGCGCAGGTGCGGGGCCATCATTGCTAGATGAGACGCCAAAGTGTGGAACTTGGCGTCCCGCTGCCCCGAAAAGTAGCTCACCGGAAGCGTGGTATTTTCCAACCATGACCATCGTGACGGCTGATGACCCAAGGAAGTTGACCGCAGCATGCTGGCGATGGCTGGCCCACGATTCGCTAGCCGACGTTGAATCTGCCGACCGCGCTGGCCCTCAGTTAAGTCGGCAAATACCGCCTGCTGGTACCAGTCGGCAAGTACGGTTTCCAATGGTTCCTGCTCAAAGCGTGTTGCCCAGCGTTCATCGTGGGCAATTCGGGCAGAGCGCTCACTGGCAGGCAGCCCGGGGTGGGCACTTTCCAGCCAGAGCGCTTCCAGCCCCGGCGGCTGACGGCTGGCATGGTACAGCGCCAAACGCCCGCCCAGGGAGTAACCCAGAAGGCAGTAGCGGCTAACGCCTCGATATATCAATGTGTCGCAAAGCCAACGATGAAACGCCTTAAACGAGGCCACCCGTATCTGGTGATTCTCACCGTGGCCTGGCAAGTCCAACGCTAGGCAGTTGACGCCTTCCAAGTCAGCGATGACCTCATCCCAGTCCTGACGATCCCCCAACAGGCCGTGGAGCAGTACCAGAGTCGGCGCCTGCGGTTTACTGCTCACGCGGCTCCCCCCGAATCTCTTCACCAAGATCCTTGAGACCATCAGCTACCTGCTGATGGGGCACGTTAATCTCGATCAACGTAACGCCCGCCTTCAGAGCCTCTGTATAGGCTGCCGAGAAGGCATCCAATGAGTTGGGTGCTGAATAGCCAAGCCCAAACATCTTCGCCGCATACTCGAAGCTCAAGCCATGGGGCTGGCGGTAATAGCGCTCCAGCAGATCGCCCCGCTTGGGCACCGGCAGCATATGAAAAATACTGCCGCCATCATTATTAAGGATCACCACCACCAGAGGCTGCGCTGCCTGCTTTACCAGTGCGAGGCTATTGAGATCATGCAGTGCGCTGGTATCGCCCAGCACAATGGTAGTGGGTTCTGAGCAGGTGCAACTGAGTCCAAACGCTGTAGCGATTAAGCCATCGATGCCCGAGGCGCCGCGATTGGCGAATACCTGCAAGGGCGTTTGGCGATGCGTACCCAGCATATTCATTAGCCGCGCGGGTAGGCTATTGCCTACGAAAAGCTGCCCTTCAGCCTGCTGCGCGAGCTGGTGGCAAACACCCAACTCTGAGAAGGTCGTACAGCGCTCCTCGACAAGCTGACTAGTGCGGCGTTGAAGGCTAGCCAGCTGATGCCAAGGCGATTGTTCAGTGTGCGTTGGCAAATCAGCGATAAAGTCGGCAGGCTGGCATATCAAACGGCGCTTAACGCAGTAGTCAGGATCCAGCCGCTGGGGCAGCGGATCAACCAACCAGGCATCCTGCCACGGCTGCTGGGCAATAAATTGCGTTAGACGCTTGGAAATTAACTGGCCACCAAACTGCAGCAGCACCTCTGCTTGGGCGAGTTCAGCGCTGAAACGCTCATCATGCAGCGCCAGATCAAAGTGAATCAGATTGTGAGGGTCAAAATGAATTTGGCTCTGTATATCGGCCAGTAGCGACCAACCCAACTGCTTGGATAGCTCAACAATCTGCTGCGCCTGCTGGGAGTCATCAATCCTGCCAACCACAATCAGGCCACGCTGCTGTGCAAACGCTTTCCAATCGCTTTTGACAGTTGGCATCGCCGTGCGGGTCGGCCAATCACTCCACGGCTTTGACGTCGTCAGCCAGTTCCCCAGCGGGGCAAGATAATCACTGCCATCCACCAGGCAGTTGCCGGGATAAAGCGGTTCGCGGTAACGGCAGTTAATGTGAATCGGCCCGGGCATACGGCGCTGCTGGTCGACGGCTTGATCAATAGTGCTGAGTAGAAACGCTGCTTTTATCTCAGCATCGGGCGGCGGCAAGTCGTGGTGAACAATCGTGTGGCGGGAGAACATATCCCGCTGGTCGATTGCCTGATTGCTGCCGTTATCCAGCAGTTCAATGGGGCGGTCGGCGGAGAGCACAATCAGCGGCACGCCGAGCAGGTTGGCTTCCACCACCGCCGGATAGAGGTTGGCCACGGCGGTGCCTGAGGTAGTAATCACAACCACGGGCCGGTAACTGCCCCGGGCAATGCCCAGCGCCATAAACCCCAGCCCCCGCTCGTCAAAATGGCAGTGGCAGCGCAACCCGGCATGCTCGCTGGCGGCCATGGTCAACGGTGATGAGCGAGAGCCGGGCGCCACCATCACATCGCGCACGCCCAAGCGATAAAGCTCCTCCAGCATTAGCGCCGACCAAACATGATTAAAGGTGGCGTGCTCTTGCGAAAAGCCGCTCAATACAAGTGTTGCCATGTGTGTTATCCCATCCCTAGCAGCGACATAATATCGGCGATTTTGGTATCCAGCTCGCGCCACTCTTCGTCCGCCTGGGAGCCCGCCACAATGCCGGCACCGGCATAAAGACGGATCATTTCTGAATCGATATAGGCGCAACGAATGGTCACGGCGAGGTCGCTACTGGCGTGGCTGATTCGACCAAACACCCCCGAGTACCAGCCGCGTTGATGGCGCTCATGCTGTCGAATAAACGCCAGCGCCGACTCGCGGGGAACGCCGCCCACCGCCGGGGTCGGTGGCAGTGAGGAAAGCAACGACTGGTCGGTGACGCTGTGGTGTAATTCAGCATGAATCAGACGGCGAATATGCTGCAAAGAGCGCAACTTAATAATATGCGCCTCGCCCATTTGGACTTGTGAAGAAAGCGGCTCAAGCTGGGTCAGAATTTGCTGATAAACGCACTGGTTTTCCAGCGTGTTTTTCTTATCTGCCAGTAGCTCAGCGGCAAACGCCTGATCTTGCCCGGCGTCACGCCCTCGGCGCGTCGTGCCTGCCAGCGCCTCGGTGATTAAACGCCGACCGTCACGCTTATATAACTGCTCCGGCGGGCAGCCGATAAACGCCTCATGGGGTGTCAACTGGATGCCAAAGTGAAAACAGTCAGCGGCACCGGCCTGCCAGCGTGACAGTAGTGCCCAAGGGTTAGGCGTTTCAGATGTTGTCAGGCGCGTTTCACGGGAAAGCACCACCTTGGGCGTATGCCCTAAGTGGTCGGGGTTCGTCACCTGCCCCACCCAAGCCGCCCACTCTTGTTGGCTGGGGCGGTCTTCACGCTGGTAAACCAAAGGCTGCAGGCGAGGCAGCGGCTGCTCTGCTACCAACGCGTCTAAACAGGCATAAGCCTGGGCGATTTCGGCACAGGAGGAACGGTCATCGAAACGTAGATTCAGTGATAGCGTCGCGCCACCTTGATGGCGTTTAAGCTCGATACGCGGCAGCAAAAAGTGGCAAGCTGGAAAGTGCTCCCACCCCGGCATACCAGGGTCGAAGGCCATGCCGCCAAAATAGTTGGGCTGTTGGCCGCCTGCTTCAGCCAGCGCAGCAAGGTCCGCCTGCAGCGCCGCTAACGAATCAAACGCCTTAATCGCCCCCAACATCGCGCACTCAACGGCGTTCGTATCACGCGCCTTCCAATAGAGGCGGGGATAAACGCTCTGCACGCTTAGCCACCCCATCAGGTTATCCACCTGACAGGGAGTGCTTAGGCGCATAAACCCTTTTTTAGCGCTATCACTAAGTGTATCAAGCTGGTACTTGAGAGCTTCAATAGGGTGTGTGGAGTGCATATTTCGCCTTTTAGGCAAGCGTGACTAGCGACGCATATTTGCATTGTCTAAATAAGTCACCAAACATCGCGTAAACTCTTGGTGTGGTGCTCCTGCAGTGTGGGGCAAGGCGACACGATTTGCTTTGACTTAAGTCTACTTTTTAACAGTTAATCATACATTGCCGAATGCTTGATAATTGCCATGCCAGACAATGTTTAAACGAAAATCGAGGAATATCGTCATAATGGAACGACTCGCTAAGCGCCGCCACTACCAAGCCTGGTTGCTAGCCGCTCGCCCCCGAACACTTCCACTGGCGTGCGCTTCTATACTATTGGGTACTGGGCTAGCGGCTAGCGTGGACGCCTTTAATGGCGCGGTGCTTTTGCTTGCCCTGCTGACGGCCATTGCGCTACAGGTACTCTCTAATCTAGCCAATGACTATGGCGACGCGGCTTCCGGCGCCGATGACCAATCACGCATTGGGCCGTCTCGGGCAGTCTCTTCTGGCTTGCTGACGCCACAGGCAATGCGCGCCGGGATGGTTATTACGGCAATCGTAGCAGCGCTGTTAGGGCTGTTATTGCTGGTGACCGCCTTTGGCAACCAGTGGGGACAGATTGTCACTTTCCTGCTGCTAGGTGCCGCCTCTTTATTGGCAGCCGTGACCTATACCGTTGGTCTGGGTGGAACGCCCTATGGCTATCGTGGATTGGGCGATATTGCCGTCTTCATATTTTTCGGCCTGTTAGGCGTTCTAGGCACCTATTACCTGCATACCCACCAGCTAAGCTGGCTGCCGTTACTACCCGCCGCCGCCTGCGGGCTGTTAGCAACCGCCGTGCTCAATGTGAATAACGTGCGCGATATCGAAAGCGATGCACGCAATGGCAAAATCACCCTGGCAGTTCGGCTTGGCCGCGCCAACGCGATTAACTACCACTGGGCGCTGCTGGGCATCGCGCTGCTGCTTACCCTGATCTACTTGGTTGCCCTGCCGGTACCGCTGTTGGGGTGGAGCTGCCTGCTGGTGGCCAAGCCACTGACGGATGCGGCCAGAACGTTAAGCCATACCCGTGATGGCGAGATGCTAACCAATATGCTGAAGAAAACAGCCATTTCAACCCTGCTCTACAGCGTGCTGCTGTCTATTGGCTTAGCGTTGTTTTAGTGAACGCTAACAGCGGGGCAGCCACCCCGCTGACAGTCTGCTTCGTTTTAGCTGGGCATGCCTTACAGCACTACCTCATAACCTTCAAACTTAGGCGGGTCAAGATAAATACCTTCGGGTGACTTGGCATTGGCATGGGCCTTCCGGAATGCGTCTGACTTAGTCCAGGCGCGGAAGGCTTCTTCCGATTCCCATACGCTGTGGGAGATAAACACGGTGTGATCTTCCTGGCTTTCACCCTGCAGCATCTTGAACTGTTTGAAGCCCGGCACTTCATCCAGGTGAGAGTCGCGGTTACGCCACACCTCTAAAAAATCCTCTTCACGGCCTGGGGCAATCCGAAAACGGTTCATAGCGATATACATCATTACTCTCCTACGGGTTTGTCCCTGCAGAGTTGATCCTGCTGGGTTGATTACGCAAACGCTACCTTGATGGTAACGTCATGGCATAGTGGCGAATAGACTTAGCGGCGAATAGCTCTCAACCGTCGGGTATCCGTATTATTAATGGCTAAGGCACCTATCCAGGTCGTTTGGTTCAAACGCGATTTACGTATTCATGATCACGCGCCGCTTGCCAACGCCGCCATGGCTGGCCCAGTGTTGCCCGTATTCGCCATTGAACCCGGACAGTGGCAAGCGCAAGACAGCGCCCTGCGCCATTGGCAGTTTGCCGCTGACTCACTGATAGACCTTTCAAACGCATTGGAAACACTGGGCCTGCCGTTGTGTCTTTGGCAAGGCGATATTGTCGATTTGCTGAACGCTCTGAAAACCCATTACGGCGAGTTTGCTCTTCACTCTCATGAAGAGACAGGCAACGCCTGGAGCTTTGTCCGCGATCTTAGCGTCAAGGCATGGTGCCAACAGCACGGCGCGCCAAGCCCTGGGCGCTGCCCGAAAGCCTGCAACAGCGGTTTGGTTTCCAGCCTGGAGAACACTACCCGCGGCCCCACGACTTTGAAGCCGAAGCGCGCCACTGGAAAAAGATGCTGTATGAGCTCCGTCGTACGCCGGAAGCCAGAGAAGCCAGCAAAGCCATTGTGGATAAGCTCGTCAGCCAGCGGCGGCCATCCGCTCAGCGCGCTAAAAAAGCAAAGCCCACCCATCGCCAGCAGCTTTCGCTGTTTGACGAGGGCGGGCTTTGTGATGCTTAAACGCTATTAACTAAGCGCCTCCAAAGACTGCTCAATAATGCTCAAACCTTCTTCCAACACCGCAGTCGACACCGTCAGCGGTACCAGAATACGGATGCTGTTGCCGTAGAAACCGCAGGAAAGCAGGATCAGGCCTTTTTCGCGGGCTTTGGCGCACAGCGCGCCGGTCATTTGCGCATCCGGTTTGCCGTCGCTATCAAGCAGCTCAAACGCCGCCATGGCGCCGAGCTGGCGGCCTTGGGCCACGGCGGGGAAGCGCTCTTCCCATACCGCGAAACGCTCGGCGAGCATTTTGCCCATCTGCTCGCTGCGCTCAAGAATATTCTCCTCTTCGATCACCTCAATCACCGCCAGCGCCGCGGCGCAGGAGAGCGGGTTGCCGCTGTAGGTGCCGCCTAGTGAGTTAGGGCCGGAAGCGTCCATTACTTTGGCGGTGCCCACAACAGCCGACAGCGGCATGCCGTTAGCGAGGCTTTTGGCGGTGGTGAGAATATCCGCCTCAATACCGCTATGTTCGAGGGCAAACAGCTTGCCGGTGCGAGCAAAACCAGACTGCACTTCGTCAGCAATCAGCAGAATGCCGTGCTCGTCGCACAGCGCGCGCAGCGCTTTCAGGTAGTCCGGTGAGGCTATGTAGAAGCCGCCTTCGCCCTGTACCGGCTCAATTACAATGGCCGCCGTGCGGTGCGGGGCGATATCGGTCTTGAACAGCGTGCGAATGGCATCCAAAGACGCTTCTTCGCTGATGCCGTGCAACGGGTTCGGGAAGGGTGCGCGGAACACGTCGCCCGGCATCGGGCCGAAGTCGTTCTTGTAGGGCAGCACCTTGCCTGTCATCGCCAGGGTCATCATGGTGCGGCCGTGGAAGGCGCCATCGAACGTAATAATGCCGGTGCGGCCAGTGGCGGCGCGAGCGATCTTCACTGCGTTTTCCAGCGCTTCGGCACCGGTATTGACCAGCATCGCTTTGCGCTCAGGGCCGCGCACCGGGCTTAGTTCACACAGCTTTTGGCACAGCTGTACGTAGGGCGCGTAGGAGATCACCGCCGCGCTGGTGTGCATAACTTTCTTGAGCTGCGCTTCGACGGCGGCAACGATTTTTGGGTGGCGATGGCCCAGGTTCAGCACGCCAATCCCACCGGCGAAATCGATCCAGCGGTTGCCATCGGCGTCCCACAGTTCAGCATTTTCAGCGCGCTCGGCAAACTGGGTCGTCGGCGTGGCAGCACCGTTGGCCACGTAGCGGTTTTTCAGGTCATTCAATTCTTGGTTAGTCATCATCGTTCTCTTTAGAGGCCGCCAACGCAGACATATTTAAGTTCAGTAAACTCATCCAACCCATGGTGTGAGCCTTCACGACCCAACCCAGACTCTTTCACGCCGCCAAACGGCGCCAGCTCGGTGGAGATCAGCCCTTCGTTGACGCCGACCATGCCGTACTCAAGCGCTTCCATGGTGCGCCAGATGCGACGGTAGTCGGTGGCGTAGAAGTACGCCGCCAGGCCGAACGGCGTATCGTTGGCTATCTGGATGGCCTCTTCATCGCGCTGGAAGCGAAACACCGGCGCTACCGGGCCGAAGGTCTCTTCGTCGGCCACGGCCATCTTGGTGGTGACATCCGCCAGCACCGTGGGGGTAAAGAAGCGCTCGCCTGCGGCGTGGGGTTTGCCACCGCACAGCAGCCGCGCGCCTTGGTTTAAGGCGTCGTCCACATGACGCTGCACCTTGTCGACCGCTGCTTGGTTGATCAGCGGGCCAATAATGCTGCCTTCCGCCAGGCCGTCGCCGACTTTTAGCGCGTTCACCCGCTCGGTGAGCTTGGCAATGAACGCATCGTAAATCCCGTCCTGCACCAGGAAGCGGTTGGTGCAGACGCAGGTTTGTCCGGCGTTACGGAATTTGGAGGCAATGGCGCCATCAACGGCGGCATTCACATCGGCGTCATCAAAAACGATAAACGGCGCGTTGCCACCCAGCTCCATCGCGGTTTTCTTCACCGTACTGGCGCACTGGGCCAGCAAGTGCTTACCCACCGGGGTAGAGCCGGTAAACGAGACTTTGCGCACCCGTGAATCCGTGGTGAGCACTTCACCCACGGCGGCCGGTTTAGAAGCAGTAATGACGTTAATGGTGCCCGCAGGTAGGCCCGCTTCCAGCGCCAGGTAAGCCGCGGCAAGTGCTGTGAGCGGCGTGGCTTCAGCGGGTTTGATCACCACGGTGCAGCCCGCGGCCAGGGCCGGGGCGCACTTACGGGTGATCATCGCCAGCGGGAAGTTCCACGGGGTAATCGCCGCCACCACGCCGATCGGCTCGCGTAGTACCAGCAGGCGCTTATCCGCGCCATGGCTGGGCAGGGTTTCCCCTGCCATGCGCTTGGCCTCTTCGGCGAAAAACTCAATAAACGACGCACCGTAGATCACTTCGCCTTTGGCTTCTGCCAACGGCTTACCCTGCTCTAACGTCATCAGGCGGGCCAAGTCGTCGGCGTGCTCATGAATCAGCTCAAACCAGCGACGTAGCAGTGCTGAGCGCTGTTTGACTGGCGTGGCCCGCCAGGCGGCACCGGCGTTGTAGGCGGCGGCCACCGCGTCACGGGCATCGTCGGCACCCATATCCGCAACTCGTGCAATGGTTTCACCAGTTGCGGGGTTATCCACCGCAAAGGTTTGTTGGCCTGTACGCCGCTCGCCACCCACCAAGGCTGGAACCGCATCGTGCAACCACTGTTCGATAAAGCTCATGGTCTTCTCCTGATTAATAACACTGCGTGCACGCTAGCAGTAATGTGGTTGCAGGCGAATGCACCACTTTTGCGTTCAACCAGACCACTTTTCTGTTTTACTGGAAAATTGGTGAACATCGTGACGGTGAGGATAAGGATGGATGGCCAGTCAGCTGTACAACAACTTGTAAAACACTATGCGCAACAACCTGAACGCTTAAGTAAGCAAGTGCGAATTGAGCAAGCGCTTAGACAAGCGGTTACCCAGGAGTGGCCTAATCAGACTCGCCTACCTTCTCACCGGCAACTAG
The DNA here is from genome assembly GCF_013416325.1 of Vreelandella sedimenti. Classification (GTDB taxonomy): domain Bacteria; phylum Pseudomonadota; class Gammaproteobacteria; order Pseudomonadales; family Halomonadaceae; genus Vreelandella; species Vreelandella sedimenti. The sequence continues at coordinate 243,402 of NZ_JACCGK010000001.1, read as the reverse complement.
CGTCAGCGTTAGGTGTTGCTCGGTATACACTGTCACTAGCCGTTGCGACGCTGCTTAAAGAGGGTCTGCTTACGACTTCTCATGGCAGTGGCACTTGGAGCTGCAAAGTGTCGGCCCCTGCTGTCTCAAAACCCACAAGTGTGCAGCTATCAAAACGTGCACAACGAGTATTGCGTTGGCCGGGGGCGAGTACTGTTCAAAGCGGCGCCTTCGTGCCCGGCATTCCCGATATCGCCCAGTTCCCGATGCGTAAATGGCGGCAGCTCTACGCCAGCGTGACGGTGCCGCAAAACGCCCTGCTGCTCTCCTACTCCACCGGTGGCTACGGCCCATTAAAGCGCGCAATACGCGATTTTCTGGCGCGCTGGCGCAATATTAGTTGCGACACGGAACAGATCATCATCACTGACGGTACCCATAACGGCATTGAGCTAAGCGCCGTGGCACTGGCTGATGTGGGCGACACTGTTGCCATGGAGTCGCCCTGCTATTGGGGAGCGCGCAACGTGTTTACCGCCGCAGGTTTGGAAATCGAACCGGTGGCGTGGCTGCCAGGTCAGGGGCACATACTTCCGCCTGCTCCTGGCCCAGTAAAGCTGGCTTACCTGACCGGCTCGCACCATTACCCGCTCAGCGTGCCTACCAGTGCGGTGGATAAACAGCGCTTATGCGATGAATTAGATCCTGCTTATATTGTCGAAGATGATTACGAATTTAACCGCGACGACCATTCCAACCTGCTCTTCGACCCACACTCGGAGCGCCACTTGCTGGTGGGCTCGTTTTCCAAGATGATGTTTCCAGGTTTGCGCTTAGGTTATTTAGTGGTTCCGCGTCATTTAGCGGGGCCAATTAACCGCCTGCGCAGTGAACTATTCCGCGAAGGACGCATGCTGGATCAAGCCGTACTGGCACAATTTATTTTTGATGGCGATTTAGATGCCTGGTGCCGACGCATTCAGCGCGACTACTTAGGACGCCAACAGGTGCTGCATGACCAACTGCGCTCGCTGCCGCAGGTGCGCAGCGTTTCGCCGCCGAGCAGTGCTATTAGCCTATGCGTCGAATTTGAGCCGCATATCAATGACGTACAGATTGCTCAAACGCTATTAAAAGAGCTCTTAATTGTGCGTCCTTTGAGTCCGGTATGCGCTAAGGTCGACTCACGATCTGGTCTCGTAATGGGGGTGGGCATGCTTTCGGGTGAAACGTTAGTGCGCGAAGCTCAACGGCTGCGCCGCTGTTTGGAGGCACTGTTACGCTAGGGCGAGCTAGGACTATTGATAAAATACAGTTACCCAATACTTACCCACAGGCTCCCAAGGGCTTATCCACAAGAGACTGTTCACAAAAGCCTATTCACAAGAACTAATCCACAAAAGATAATTCACAAGGACTTGCTATGCGTCACCCGGTTGAAGGTATCACTGAGTACTTTAGCGCTGATTTCTCGTCTTGCTTCCCAGCGGCTTTCACTAAGCTGCGCCTATGGGTAACGCTGAGCCTTTTAACTCTGCTTTCCGGCTGCGCCACCTTTGCGCCCAACCCGCCCCAGGATCAAAGTAATATCTGCGAGATATTCCGCGAGCAACCAAGCTGGTACGACTATGCCCAGGAGTCAGAGGAGAAGTGGGGCACACCGATCGCCACTCAGATGGCATTTATCCAGCAAGAGTCTTCATTTCGGAGCCATATTCGTCCTGATCGAAAATACTACTTAGGCTTTATTCCCGGCCCCCGCCCCTCTTCTGCCAAAGGCTACGCCCAGGCCCAAGACCCCGTTTGGGAGGAGTATGAGGATCAAGCGGGCAGTCTGTTTGCCCGGCGTACTCATATGAAACACGCCACGGATTTTATTGGCTGGTACAACCGTCGTTCCCAGCAGCAAGCAGGCATATCGCTAACCAATCCTGAGCACCTCTACTACGCCTATCACGAAGGCGCAGGCGGCTACCAGCGGGGTTCTTACCGCAGCAAACCACAGGTATTGAGCGCGGGGAGACAAGTAGCAGCTCGCGCTAACCGTTACCAAGCCCAGCTCAATGCTTGCGAAGCGGAGTTTCAATGCCGCAAGTTTTACCAGGTCTGGCCATTCTGTCGTAGTTAAGGAAGAACACTATGAGCCTATGGATAGGCATTGCTTTTGTTAGCGTGGTGTTTTTTACCTCGATGCTCTCCGGGGTATTTGGTATGGCAGGCGGATTGGTACTGCTGTGGTTTCTGCTGCTGATCTTTCCCGCAGGCACGGCAATGGCGGTGCACGGCGTTATACAGCTTACGGCGAATGGGTCGCGAGCATGGCTATCGCGACGTTATATTGTCTGGCCTATCGTCGCTTTTATGACGCTGGGCGTACTAAGCGCCGCGGGCCTGCTTCTGCTTTTCAACTACAGCCCCAACGCCGCCAGCGTCTCACTTTTGATTGGCCTAATGCCGATTTTGGTATGGATGCCCAAGCGCTGGTTTCACCTGGATGCCAACCGCGCCAGCCACGCGCTGTGCTGCGGCATCGCCTCTGGCGGTTTGACGATAGCGGCAGGGGTTTCCGGGCCGCTAATCGATATATTCTTTGTGCGCTCACGCATGGATCGCCGCCAAGTCGTGGCGACCAAGGCAATGATTCAGGTAGTGGCTCACAGCATTAAAATCATCTTCTATCTCAGCGCCGCCATGGCGCTTAGTACCGGCGAATGGGGCATTGTGCTGCTAGCGGCGCCGTTTGCGATCTTTGGCACCCACACCGGCAACCGCATTTTACACCGCCTCACCGATGCCAACTTCCGCACCTGGACGCGCTGGATCGTGACCGGTATTGGGGTTTTCTATTTTCTGCAAGGGCTCTTTCTGCTCACCCGCTAGCGTTGAGGGAGATAAAAGCGAGCTCAAAGCAGGTGCCTATACTGACCTTACCTATTAATGGAGGTCGCTATGGATTACCACCAATACCGCACAGCCCTTGCGGAAACACTCGCTCAAAGTGAACTGCCTTTTCCCGCTGCCGAATACCAGGTGCGCCTGGATAAGGTGCGCAAGGGTATGGCAGAGCATGGATTAGACGCGCTGCTGCTTACCGACCCCGCCGATATTAATTACCTCACCGGCTACCACACCTTTGAAGTTTCGGTGCACGCTTGCCTGGTCTGCACTCAAGCGCGGCTAGTGCTACAAGTCGCTTCGATTGAAACCGGTGCGGCGGTAGTCACCGCCCGGGTCGATGAGATCATCGGTTACCGCTGGGAAAACTTGGATGAAATCGTCACGCCGCTGGCAGACCTGCTTTCTCCTTGCTCGAAAATTGGTATTGATGGCTGGAGCAGCGGGCTGCGTTTTGGAGTGATCGATGCGCTGATGCAGACTATTGGCCGTGAGCGTTTTAGCGAAGCAGGCGCAGTGGTCGATACGATTCGACTTATAAAAAGCCCTGCCGAACTCGATATGCTGCAACAGAGTGCCCGAATCACCGCTCTCGGGTTAGAGACCGCAATACAGAGCATTCGCCCCGGTAAGACCGACAACGATATTGCCGCCGTAGGCGCCAAAGCGCTGCTCGAAAACGGCAGCGAGTTTATGAGCCTGCAGCCCATTGTGACCAGCGGGCACCGCATTGGCGTGATTCACGTCAACCATAAACGGCGTGTTATCCAGGCCAATGAGCCGGTTTTCTTAGAGTTTGGCGCCGCTTATCAACGCTACACCGCCCCCATGATGCGCACCGCGGTAACAGGCGTGCCAAGCCCAGTTCTCTCCGCTACCCGGGATCTATGCCGCTCAATTTTTGAAGCGCTGTGCAGCGCCATGCGGCCTGGCAACACCTTTGATGCCGCCGCCCAGGCTGCCGACGCCCTGCTCGCACCTCAGCGCGACCAGTATTTCTTCTCCGGTGTATTTGGCTACGCCGTGGGCGCGCAGTTTCCACCTAGCTGGGTGGAGGGCACCGGTTTTATCGCCAAAGGACAGGCGCGTACTTTTGAAACAAATATGGTTTTCCACCTGCCGCTCTGCCTACGTGTGCCCGGCCAGTGGGGCGTTGGAATAAGCGACACCGTGGTGGTTACTGAAAATGGAGCAAAACCACTGACCAATAACGACTGGCAGCTGTTTGAGGCGCGCTCATAAGCTACTGCGCCTTATAGCCATAGCATTGACAGGTCGATGGAGTAGCGCTATCGTCAACAAAGATGCAAATGAGAAACACTCTCTTTATTTCAGATAGTAGATGGTCGGGTCTATGCCCACATTATGCCCACAGGAAGCAACCAGCGTGAGGGAGCAGTGGAATGACTAGCGAGCAGCGGCAACTTCGCCAAACGGTCATATTTTTGCGCACCTCTTTTGAAGCGGTGCAGCACTCTATTGCCGGCCGCCTGGAAGACCCGCTGCCCTGCTGGATGGATACCAGCATGCTTTCCATGCTGTCGCGGGAGCTCACTCGCTGCTGCCAACAGTCCAAGCCGCTGTTTGCCCCAGCCGTCACCGAACAGCTCTATATCGCCTCGCAACAGTGCGAGCTGCTACTCAAACAGTGCCCAGGGGTACTCAGCAGCGCGGTCTGCTATCGCCAACTGGGTGCCATTATGCTGCCGCTCTCTAGTGCTCTCCAGCAGATCGACACTCCCGCCAAACGGCGTTGGCCTTGGACGAAGTGGAATTGAGCGAGCATTGGAGAGGCCAGAAGAAGTATCTATTGGCGCTTGCCAGCATGCCCCCGGTGTCAAGATAGCAGGCAATAGAAAAGCTCTAGACCTTGGAAGTGATAAGGGCGGTGTTTATTGATGCGTATTCTTGGTGGCAAGCACTTGCTTACCTAGGTCTGTTAATCGATATTTTTGCAGGCGACTACGAGGTTTGTCTGGAACCGTCATCTCGATTAAGCCCTGTTTCATTGCGATTTGCTGATAACGTTCTCTGAAATGCTTCTCGTCTTGTAGCCCCAACGCTGCCATCAACTCAGCTCTTCCCACCTCACCTTCAAAGGATTTGAGCAGACGTAAAATCTCGGGGGTGACTTCGGGGGTGACTTCGGGGGTGACTTCGGGGGTGACTTTGACCTCTGCTTCCTGATCGACCAAAAATCCCTCGTGAACGGGTAAGCGAATTAAAAAGTAGCTGCGTTCATCGTCGGTTTCGAACACTGGCGCCGGAGAGCCGTTCGCCTTCATCACCCGAAGAATTTTTGGCACGCCCGTTGAACGGCCTTCGGTTAAATCCAGCTCTTTTAAAAACTCGCCGATACGCCGGTTGCGGTAGCGGCGGCTGACTGCTTTACCTGCCTGCAGGTCTTGCAATCGAATAGAGCGGTCTGGCCCTGGGAAGCTGAGCACCACAAGCTCCTGACCATCAATACGAACTTCAATGGGCTCACGAATTTCATAAGAGCGGTGATAAACCGCATTCACCACCGCCTCTTCAATAGCGATCAGCGGAAAATTCCAGAAACGCTCGGCCTCTGGGCGATCAGCGTGTTTTGTTACGCCCTCTTTTAGATAGTTGCGATTAATGTAGTCTAATGCATCGCGAGTGATACGCCCCAGTGGCCCCTGAAATACCTTCTCTTCAAAGTGGTCGCCACCGGCACCGTCTGGAAAATACACCACATCTATCTGAGTCGCGGGGAAAAACTGCTTGGGATGCTCGTTAAAGAACAAAAGCCCTACATTTTTTGGAAAAGCCATTTCGCTTGGCCCACCAACCACGTTCATTCGGCGGCCCAGGGTTTCAATATCCAGGTCTCGGGCTTCACCCACTAACTCGCTGCTAATGTCGTGCAAAAAATCACGCATCAAATAGGGAGAAAGATCGCTTAAATTCGCCGTTTGGCGATAGCGATCATCAAAGGGCACGGTTGCCGCCAAATTTAGCAGCTCGCGCTCATCCCGCCCCGATGCTTTTACCGTGCTGGTATGTTTGCGCAGGTAATAGGCCCAATCACTCTTCTTACTCAAGCTGGTTTTAGCTTTATAGGGACGTGTTTCGCCGCCCGGAGCCCATAGCACCAAAATTGTTTTGCCCTGGATCTCATAGGTCGCGGTTAACGGGTGATAGTGCGGCGCAATCGCTGAGTGCCCAAGATTTAACAGCTCTTTTTGAATAGCATCGATTTGCTCCGGTAACAGACCAGCAGGCGGTAGCTGCGGTTGGCCATTCTTTTCAGCAACGCCCACCAGTACATAACCACCACCCAAATTGTGAAAGTCATTAGCGAAGGCACACAAGGTATGCAGGATGGACTCAGGGTTCCATCCTTCCTTGTATTCAATGCGTTCGCTTTCCACCGTGCGGTGATGGAGCAAGTCATCAATGTTGATGGGGAGTTTAGGTGTCATGCCGCCTGCTCAAGCGTTTGGTTGACGTCATACAGCACGTGTAAGGCCATATAACGTTTAAGTTAACCTCATGATGTAGAACGGTGCATGTAAATGCAATTGTCCGGTAGTTGGCAGACTGTTTGGTCGAAGCTCGCTGTGCTTCTAAAAAATAGCTCTTGCTTGACCCTGCTATTTATCATGATAAATTCAAGGTGAGACGCCAACGAGCGTCAACGCTGAGACACATCACAAGCAAGGGTATCCTCATGGCTGAACAACACACCGCGACAGCCTCTGGCTCGCGTAAAAAGTGGTATCAGGCGGTTCCCGACCCCATGGTGCTAATCTTTATTATTCTGGTTGCTACCTATTTTCTGACCTTTATTATCCCCGCCGGTGAATTTGAACGAGTTACCCAAGATGGCCGAACGGTGGTGGTGCCGGGCTCTTTTGCCTATTTAGAAGACGTTGCCAACATCCCACTCTTCAATATTTTTGTGGCGATTCCTGAAGGGCTTATCTCCGCCTCGCAGTATCTATTCATCGTCTTTATCGCCGGTGGTCTGTTTCATATTTTGCAAAAGACCGGTGCGTTAGAGAACGCGATCGGCGTAGCGGTTAACCGTGTTGGCGTTGAGCGGCGTAACGTGATTATTGTCGTCGGTACCTTTATCTACGGCTTTTTTGGTGTCGCCGTCGGGTTTGAAAACAACATTGCATTAGTCCCCATTGCGGTTCTCATCGCCAGCGCCATTGGCTGCTCCAGTTTGGTGGGTACCGCTATGGCCGTTGGTGGTATTGGGATCGGTTTTGCACTCTCGCCCATCAATCCCTATACCGTTGGGGTTGCTCAAGGTATCGCGGAACTGCCGACCTTCTCTGGCGCTTGGCTGCGTACGTTGCTGGTGCTTTCGTCACTGGCACTGCTCTCGCTGTATATCTGCAAACGCGTCGTCAAAATGGAGTTTGAAGAGCCGGATAACGCGGAAGCGCTGAGCAAACCGCTTAGCGAATACTCTCTCACCAAGCGAAACATTCTGACCATGGTCGTGTTCGTGGGTGGTCTGGTCGCTATGCTCATTGGCGTGTTCACTCGCGGTTGGTATATCAATGAAATTGCAGGTACTTTCCTGCTCCTGGCGATCATCATTGGCGCCTTAAACGGCCTATCGGCCAACGGTATTGTTAAACAGATGATGGAGGGTGCTGCCAGCGTAACCGCAGGCGCGCTGGTGATCGGGGTGGCGGCCTCTATTCAGGTCATTCTTGAGCAAGCAGTGATTATTGACACTATCGTTAACTCGCTGAGCGCCATGATCGACGGCATTCCGTCAATATTTTCCGCAATTATGGCCAGTGTAGTGCAGGGTATTATCAACCTCTTCATACCTTCCGGTTCCGGTCAGGCACTGGTGACAATGCCCATTCTGATTCCAGTGGCGGATCTTGTGGGTATGAGCCGTCAACTGATGATCACTGCGTTTCAAGTCGGCGACGGTTTAACGAACCTGATTGTTCCCACATCTGGCGGCACACTCGCCATGCTGGCACTGGGTCGCGTCTCATACGCCCAGTGGTTGAAGGCGATTATGCCCTTTATGGCGTTGGTGTATGTATTAGCCTGGGTAGGGTTGGTGATTGGCCACTTGGTGGGTTACTGAACAATAGAGGAAACCGCGATGACGCTTTCTCTCGTTCATTGCAATCCTGCCACAGGCACCGTCGCGGCCATCACCGCTACAGGCGGAGTGGCGGTGGGAGGCTATGTGCATCACTGTTGGCGAGGCACTGGGGCATGCGTCACCCAAGGGCGCTTTACCAACCCGTGGTACCCAGCTCGGATATATGAAGCACTTGCCGCAGGCGCAAGTGCCCGGCAGGCGCTTCGCGCCGCCGTTAGCGAGGACAACGACTCAGGGTTCCGCCAATGCTTGGTGATGGATTCTCAGGGCCGCACATCAGTACATTCAGGTGCAGAGAATGTGCCTGAAGTGGCTGAAACCTGCTTTCCCAGCGTCGCTGCCGCTGGGAATATGCTGCAGAGCACCGAAGTCGTGCGAATTTTTGCAGAGCAATTTTTACGCCTTAGCGCCACTAATAGCAGCGCTGCCATTCAACGCAACGAATCGCCCCGCTTCCCTATTCATCACGACCAACATCTGCTTACGCATCTTATTGACGCTCTCGATGCTGCTCTATCAGCGGGCGGCGATAAACGCGGTGCACGCTCGGCCGCGCTGCGTATCGAATCTTTTCATCAAGCGCCTATCGATTTGCGCATCGACTGGTCGGAGGACGTCGTAGGCGCATTGCGGGCGTTAGTCGATGAGTTTATGGCCGAGAACTTTCAAGCCTTTTGGCGTCAACTGCCGCTGCGCTAAAAGCATTTCTACTCTTTTGCTGGCCCCTCTGCCAGCCCCTATTGGAGAGTTTATGACCAACACGGTTGCTTACACTGCTTTTAATCAAGGCGAGCTGGGAAAGGCATTAATTGATCGCCTGGACGAAGCTGCCCAATACTCTGAGCCAGGCCCCGGTGTCACACGACTGTTCTGCTCCCAGGCGCATCGTCAGGTACTGCCGCTAATCAGCCGCTGGATGGAACATGCGGGGCTTACTCCCCAACTGGATGCCGCCGGCAATCTTGTGGGTCGCTGCCCCAAAGCTCAAGCGGGTGAGAAAACCTTCATTATGGGGTCTCATCAAGATTCAGTGATAGAAGGCGGCAAATACGACGGCATGCTGGGTGTGGCCCTACCGCTATTGGCCTTGGAAGCGCTTAAACGCGATGGCGTGACGCTGCCCTTCGGGATAGAAGTGGTCGCGTTTGGCGACGAAGAGGGCGTTCGCTTCCCTACCACGCTGGTCGGCAGTAAGGCGCTGGCTGGAAGCGTGACACCCGATCAACTGGAAGCCCAGGATGCCGAGGGAATCTCTCTGCGAGAGGCATTAATAGCCTTCGGTTGCACGCCTGAGGACATCCCCGCTACCGCCCGCGAACCTGCCAATGCGCTGGGATTTTTAGAAGTACATATTGAACAAGGGCCAATCCTGGAGCAGCGGGATCATGCGGTGGGCATTGTCACGGCGCTAACGGGTATTGAACGCCACAAGGTCACGCTAAGCGGCAAGGCCGGTCATGCAGGTACTACGCCAATGAACATGCGTCATGACGCGCTAGTCGGCGCGGCGGAAATGGTGCATGCCATCGATAGCGCACTGCAGAATACCGATGAGTTGGTCGGCGTGGTGGGCAGACTCGATGTTCATCCCAACGCGGTCAATGTGATCCCCGCCCTGGTAACGTTCACGGTAGAGTTACGCTCCCCAGAGTCGGCTACTCGCCAATCTGGAAGGGAAGCCGTAACAGCAGCTTTGGAGACAGTGGCGAAACGCCGTGGATTAACCATTAATATTGAAAACACCTACAGCGCCGATGGGGTGGCCTGTGCGGACTGGATGATGACCGCCCTCGAACAGGCGTGCACCCAGGTTGGCCAACCGGCAGAGCGAATGTTTAGCGGCGCTGGCCATGATGGCTTAGCGATGCAGGCATTAACCGATATCGGCATGCTGTTTGTACGCTGTAAAGATGGGCTTAGCCACCACCCAGACGAAGCTATTACCGCCGAAGACGGCGAAATCGCAACGCGAGTAATAATGACATTTTTACAGCAGTTGCCACGTCCATAGCGTTTTCCGCCCTTAGCTCGTTACGCTAGTGGCTCAGGTAAGAAGCCTCGGCGCACCTGAGCCTCCTGCTGGTTCATCACTTGTTGGGCATCGAGCATATGCTCGCGCATGATGTTATAGGCGCTTTCGGCGTCACCCAGCTCAATGGCATCCAAAATTTCCGCATGATAGCGACAGCCTGTCTGTCCTAAATCGTGGGTAACTGGCTCATAGAGACGGTGATAAATCGTCAGATCAGAGAGCACCTGAATGGTGAAGCGGATAATAAATGTCAGCAGTTGATTGCCACCGGCCAGTTCAGCGAGCATTAGGTGGAAATGCAGCGAATCAAGGTGTTGCTGACGCTCAGTCTCACTATCGTCCGCAGGGTCTGCGTAACTGTGCAGGCTTTCACGTAAGCGTGTCATATCGCTGGCGGCCACTTTCCCCGCTAACGAAGCGGCTAGCTCAGGCTCTAGCGCCAAGCGTATCTGATAGATATCCTTGATTGATATTTCTTTGAAAAATAGGTAATTACTTAATAGCGATACCGCTTTGGCCTCGCTCATCTCACGCACAAAAGCGCCGCCTCCAGGCCCTGTGCGAGTTTCGACCAACCCCTGGGCTTCCAGTACTCGCGTGCTCTCGCGCACTGTCCCTTTCGACACCTGCAGGGTCTCCATCAGCTCCGACTCGCTAGGTAGCCGGTCACCTGGCTTCAGATGCCTATCTACGATCCAACATTTAATGGTTTCCGCCACCTGATAAGGGCGGCGCTGAGGCGCATTTTTTAACATGCTATCAACAACATCCTTGGTAATAAGCAGCAAGAGTACCAGAGAGAATGAAACGCATCAGCGAGAGCACCACTGATGCCGTGGCCTTTGGACGCCCCTACATCGCTAACCCCGACTTGCCGGAGCGCTTCCCCGTCAACGCCCCACTCACCGAGCCGAACCACGAAACGCTCTATGGAGGTGATGAGAAGGGTTACACCGACTATCCATTTATGGATAATGGCTATGACCGTATCCAGTAACGGCCAAAAGTGATTTTTATCACCGTGCCCTGTTCAGCCTGTGACTGAACAGGGCGTTTTTCCTGCGAAACGCTACACTCGTGGTTGCTGCTGAGTGATGCAGTGAATGTTTCCGCCGCCAAGCAGTATTTCTCTTGCCGTAACGCCGATCACCCTCTTCGTGGGAAATAACCGGGATAGAATGCCTTTAGCCTTTTCATCGTAACGAGGATCCAGCAAGGGCATTACAATGACCGAGTTACTTATATAAAAGTTGACGTAAGAACCTGCCATGCGATCCCCAGGTAAGCGGGGATGCGAGCTGTTCAGGCGATCAATCCCACTGGCTTCATCGTCGGCAATATGGAGCGGGCCTGGCTGGGGCAGTTTATGGATAGTGAGCCGCCTGCCTTGAGCATCCGTGGCATTTTCCAGCACACGCAATGCTTCCCGACAAATAGCGCTCTGGGGATCTTGCTCATCCTCACACCACGTTAGCGCCACATGGCCAGGCGCAATAAAGCAGCACAGGTTATCCACGTGGCCATCGGTCTCGTCGAGATAACAGCCACGTGGTAACCAGATGATGTGACTGACGCCTAAATACTCCTGCAGCCAGTGTTCGATCGTGGCGCGGCTCATCTCCGGATTACGGTTAGGATTCAGCAAGCACTCTTCCGTGGTGATAAGCGTACCTTCACCATCCACATGAATGGCTCCTCCCTCTAGTACGAGCGGGGCCTCGAAGCGTTGAATACCCAGCATTTCACTGATTTTACAACGAATCCGCTTGTCTTTGTCCCATGGGAAGTAGAGTCCCTCCTTCAACCCGCCCCAGGCATTGAACTCCCAGTCCACCATGGCGAGTCGCCCATCGGGATGGGTAATGAAGGTAGGCCCTACATCGCGCATCCAAGCATCATTGCTGGACAGCTCAACCACTCGAATATGCGCAGGTAGTTGGTTACGGGCATTTTCATACTGCTCATCGTTAACCCCCACGAAGACCGTCTCGCTCTCAGCAATCGCCACAGCCACATCCACAAAGGCTTGCTGAGCGGGCTTCGCACCGTAGCGCCATGTATCTGGGCGCTGTGGCCACAGCATCCAGCAGGCTGCATGAGTCGCAAACTCCGCCGGCATTGAAAAGCCTAATGCGCTGGGTGTTGGCTCACCCGCCAGAGGTTCGGTGGCCGTTGTAGGAAAGGTCGGCGCGTGTTTCATATATTCCCCACCACTATAAAGAAGCCCGTTGCCACGGCAGCGGCTATTAAGACATAGGGAAGTTGCGTTAACGCATGGGCCATTGGCGTACACCCCGCCCCTTGGGCAGAAAGGACGGTAGAATCACCGTAAAAGCAGGCGTGGCTGCCAAAGGCACTGGCGGAGATTAAAGCCCCCACCACGAGCGGCATATGCGCATCCATACTACTGGCAAGCGGTAATACGATAGGCATCGCCACGGCAAACAGTCCCCAGAAGGAGGCGGTCGCAAAAGCGAGAAAGGCCATGGTGACGAAGACAACCGCCGGTAGCATACCCGCGGTCATTAAAGGCTGAACACTATCGATCACATAGTTGGTTAAGCCAAGTAGGTCATTGACCTCCTTAAGCACAAACCCAGCCACCAGCGTGCCGAGTGGCATAATCATGGCTTTGAAGCCATCCAGCGCGGTGTCAAACGTATCATTGAAGCTTAACAGCCGTTGCACCGCGATAAGCACTAGCGTCACTGCAAGCGCCACAATCACGCCTCTCAGTACATCAATCTCAAAATACCAGGTGAAGAAAATCAGCGTCGCAATGGGAAGCAGAAAATTGAGCAGATGAGGGCGTTTTTTGCCTGTATCTTCTATTTCCAACGCGCTGTCGTCAGCGCCATCTGGTTGCAGCTGGCCAGCTTCAGCGCGGGCCTCAGCTGCTCGCATTGGGCCAAGGTTGGGGATAATGCCCAGTGCCACTAAGGGCACCAGCGCCGCCGCTATCCAGGCGTAAAACATAAATGGTATGGCTTGGATGTACAGCTCCATGCCGTTACCAGCGATATTGTTCTCTTCCAGCAAACCTGCAAAGAACACAGCCCAGGTAGAAAAAGGTACGAGAATACAGATTGGCGCTGCGGTGGAATCAACGATATACGCTAACTTCTCACGGGATATGTTAAAACGATCAGTGACTTTCTTCATGGAAGCGCTAATGGTCAGCGCATTGAGATAGTCATCGACAAAAATTATTAGTCCCAGCCCCCACGTCGCTAACAAGCTTTGTCGACGGGTATGGATGCGCCGGGTAACGGCATCACCAAAACTTAACACACCGCCCGTTTTTACCAGCAAGGCAATCAAGCTACCAAATAGCCCGCACACCAGAATAATCCACGTCACCGTGTCATTACCCAATACCGATAGCAGTATATCCGACCCTTGGGTAATGACATTGAGGGGTTGAAACATTAATAAGCCTACCAGCGCACCTGCCAGAAGGGACTCAATCGTGCGCTTGGTAATAATCGCCATGACTAAAACCACTAGCGTGGGTATAAGGCTTAAAATTCCATACTCTTCCATTGGTTATTCCCCTTTATCGTTGTCGTAGGTCACTACTGAAGACGGGCGCTAACGCCCGCCTCTCATAGCAGTGTTTATAGGTAACCATCCGCTTTAAGTGAGCGCGTGGTGGCGGCAAAAGCGTCATCAAGAATCGCTACGACTTCGTCGACTACTTGGCACGTCCAGATCAAGGGCGGAGAAATGATATTGAGATGGCCAACCGGCCGAATAATCAAACCACGTTTCTGTGCTTCAGCAGCCACGCGGTCACCTACGCGCGCGTCAACGGGGAGTAATTCTTTGGTTGTTTTATTAGCCACATTTTCAATCGCCATCATGAAATGACTGCCACGTATATCACCTACCGTTTCATGAGAGGCGAGCGTTTTGAGCTTGGATTCAAGATAGGGGCCAACTTCGCGAACATTCTCACAAATGCCTTCACGCTCAATGATTTCGATATTCTTAAGCGCTGCAGCACAACTAACGGGATGCCCGGAATAGGTGAAGCCGGTACTCAATACCCCACCGGGGCCTTGAGGGGTACTTAATACCTCATAAAGAGCGTCAGATATCAGCGTTGCACCTAATGGGGCATACCCAGATGAAAGCCCTTTCGCCACATTGATAATATCGGGCTGGGTCTCAAACACGGCTTCTGAAGCAAAGAAGTGCCCTAAACGACCAAAGCCTGTCACCACTTCATCAGCAATGAACAGAATATCGTTGGCACGGCATATGGCCTGCACGCAGGAATGGTAACCCTGCGGTGCCACCAATACGCCGCCCGCGCCCATAATGGGCTCAGCAATAAAGGCCGCTATGTTATCCGCCCCTAGCCGGTCAATGGTTTGTTCGAGCTCGTCGACCAAGTGATCACAATACTCGGCCTCACTCATCCCCTCTGGACGGCGATAGCAGTTGGCTTCGCTCAGATGGGTCACCAGATCAAGCGTATCGAACTGCCAGTTATTGCTGGCGATACCGGTCAGGCTCGCCGCCATGTAGGTGGTGCCGTGGTAAGCGTGGGTGCGCGACAATATCCGCTTTTTCGAAGGCTTGCCCAAGCGATTGAAGTAGTAATGCACAAGCCGGATGGTGGCATCGTTCGCCGTTGACCCGCCGCAGCTATAAAACACATGGTTCAAGTGGGCAGGTGCCAGCTCTGCGAGCTTGGCAGCCAGCTCGGTGGCCGGGGCATTGGAGAGATTGTTAAAAGTGGAAAAGTAGGCCATGCGTGTGGCTTGCTCGGCCATCGCCTGGCCAATTTCGGCACGGCCGTGACCTACATTGACGCACCACAAGCCCGCAATCCCATCGATATAGCGGTTGCCGTGTACGTCTTCGACATAGATACCATCACTGTCGGTAATCAAGTCACAGCCTTTTTCATGGAACAAGCTGAAGTCGGTGAAGGGGTGAATAAAGTGATTTTTATCTTTTTGCCAAAGGTCTTGCGCATCGTAAGAGGCTTGCGCCTGCTGCTGAGTCATCATTATGCCCTCGCTTATTAGGAAGCCGTTGTAGAGGTGGCTTCACAGGCTAGCGGGGAAAACAGTGTCAGGAATATATCCCCATTGGGGTATATCGGCTGCGCGAAAGGCCTCCTATGGTGGATCTCCTTAACCCAACAAACACAACAGGAGACACGCCATGCAAGTGTCCATCGATGGCCAGCGACTGTGGTCAAGTTTAATGGCGATGGCTGAGATCGGCGCTACCCCCAATGGCGGCAGCAACCGCTTGGCATTGACACTCGAAGATACTGCCGGCCGGCAGCAATTGATCGAGTGGTGCGCCGATATTGGCTGCCACGTGCGCAGTGATGCAGTGGGTAATCTTTTTTTTCGTCGGCCCGGCACACGTGACGATCTGGCGCCCGCAGCTGTCGGCAGCCACCTGGATACACAGCCGAAAGGGGGTCGTTTCGACGGCGTGTTGGGGGTTCTCGCGGGCCTGGAAGTGTTTCGCACCCTGCACGACCAGCAAGTCGTTACCGAGCGCCCGCTGGAGCTGATCGTTTGGACGAACGAGGAAGGCAGCCGTTTTGCCCCCGCAATGGTGGCTTCCGGTACTTATGCGGGGGTGTTTACTGTGGAGGAGACCCTTGCTCGCCAGGACGAACAGGGGATCAGTTTTGGACAGGCCCTTGAGGAGACAGGCATGAAGGGAAGCCTGCCTATTGGCGAGCCTCGGTTAGCCAGTTTTCTGGAACTGCATATCGAACAGGGGCCGGTGCTTGAAGAAGAGGCCTTAGACATCGGTGTGGTCACCGGGGTGCAAGGGATGCGCTGGTTTGACCTGACGATTGAAGGTAACGCTGCCCATGCGGGCACCACCCCAATGGCATATCGTCACGACGCCCTGGCTGCGGCTGCCCGGCTCATTGATCGGCTATACGCCATCGCCGCCACCGACACCAGCGGTGACAGCAAGGTGACCTTTGGCTGCCTGGAGATCGATACGCCTTCTCGCAACGTGATTCCCGCCCAGGTCACCATGACTGTCGATCTTCGGCATGTGCACGATGATCAACTAGACGCGCTGGAGGCCCGCTTCCATGGCGAGCTCGACGCCTTGGTAGAGACCTTTGGTGTCGTGGTGACGCGGCAACGCCTCTGGAACTCCCCGGTGGTGGCATTTAACGACCACTGCATTGCATCCATCGAACAGGCGACCAGGGCGCGAGGCATTGCTTACCGCCGTATGCTCAGTGGTGCGGGCCACGATGCGGTGTATGTGGCACGGGTGACGCCCACCGCGATGATTTTTATTCCCTGCCGCGATGGCATCAGCCATAACGAAGCGGAGTACTCAACGCCAGAGCAGTGTGCACTTGGCACCCAGGTGCTGTGCGACGCGCTACTGTTTAACGCTAACTATCTTGAGGCTACCCAATGAGCACAACTTCCCCCACGAACCTAGCCGAGTGGCAAGCACTGGCAGACACACTCTCCTTTGAAACCCGCGCCTATATCAACGACACCTTTGTCGATGCGCAGCGTGGAGCCACTCTCTCCACGGTGAACCCAGCCACCGGCGAAGTGTTGGCTGAGATCGCCAGCTGCGATGACGCCGATGCCGAGCTTGCTACCCACGCGGCCCGGCAGGCGTTCGACCGAGGAGAGTGGTCGCACCTCGCGCCAAGCCAGCGCAAAGCCACACTGCTTGAACTTGCAGCGTTAATGCAGGCCCACAAACACGAGCTTGCCCTGCTGGACACTCTGGACATGGGGAAGCCGATTACCAGTGCGCTGGGGGATATCGACGGCGCCATTGGCTGCCTGCGTTATACCGCCGAAAGTATCGATAAGCTGTACGGTGAGGTGGCGCCAACGGGTGATCATCACCTCGGCTTGATTGTGCGCGAGCCACTCGGGGTGGTGGTATCCATAGTTCCCTGGAACTTCCCATTGATGATGACCGCCTGGAAGATTGCACCGGCATTAGCGGCCGGTAACAGCGTTATTCTCAAACCGTCAGAAAAGTCGCCGTTATCAGCGCTACGCCTTGCCCAACTAAGCCAACAAGCGGGCCTGCCCGCCGGGGTGTTTCAAGTACTCCCCGGCTATGGCCATACCGTGGGTAAAGCGCTGGCCCTGTCGATGCAGGTCGACTGCCTCGCCTTTACCGGCTCCACTCAAGTGGGCAAGCAGCTCATGCAGTACGCGGGTCAGTCTAATTTGAAACGCGTTTATCTGGAGTGCGGTGGCAAAAGCCCCAACATCATCTTTGCCGACTGCCAAGACCTGGACGCCGCAGCTCAGCATGCTGCCGCGGCTATTTTTCATAACCAGGGAGAAGTCTGTATCGCTGGCTCGCGGCTATTGGTGGAAAACCGCATCCGCCATGCCTTCGTCGAGAAAGTGGTGGACGCTGCGGTAACCATGCAACCGGGCGACCCTCTCGACCCGCAAAGCTTTATGGGGGCGATGGTGGATGACACTCAATACCAGCGGGTGCTTGATTATATCCGCCAGGGGAAAGAAGAAGGTGCCACGCTACGCTCGGGCGGGCAGCCTTTAGATGGCCCTGGGCTCTTTATTCCCCCTACCGTGTTTGACGATGTCACCCCAGCCATGACGATAGGT
This sequence comes from Vreelandella sedimenti, assembly GCF_013416325.1. Lineage (GTDB taxonomy): Bacteria > Pseudomonadota > Gammaproteobacteria > Pseudomonadales > Halomonadaceae > Vreelandella > Vreelandella sedimenti. Next base: position 225,767 of record NZ_JACCGK010000001.1, on the reverse strand, counting down.
CGCGAGGAGATCTTCGGGCCGGTGCTGTCTGTCTTTGGCTTCGATACCGAAGAAGAGGCATTGGCGCTTGCCAACGACAGCGACTACGGCTTGGCTGCCGCCGTCTGGAGCCAGGACATTGATCGTATTATGCGCGTCTCACGCAAGCTGCACTCCGGGCAAGTCTACGTTAACAACTGGGCAGGCCCGGACATGACAGTGCCGTTCGGTGGGGTTAAGCAATCCGGTAATGGGCGGGATAAATCGCTTCACTCGCTTGACGAGTATACCGAGATCAAAACCATCTGGATGGCGCTAAGAACCTAGCACCCTAACCTCTCAACTGCCGGGAAATGAGGGCCACGTGTTCAAGAAATAGCTGGAACAACTGCGATTGACTGGAGACATCCAGACGCTGGTAAATATGCTTACGGTGTACCTTCACAGTGCCATCGCTGATATCCAGTTCCCGGGCTGCTGATTTGGTGGAGTGCCCCGCGAGCAACAGACGAACGATTTCCTGTTCACGTGCGGTTAAAACCTCCCGGCCAAAGCTTGCGAAGGCAGCTTCCACCGGGGCGTCCTTTTCCAATGTCGGCTGGAAGAGGACGCCCTGCCACTTCCAGAACTCCATCAACAAGGTTTCGATCATCGGCACCACATTCTTTAACACCTGCAACGCACGTCGTTTCAAGGGAGCTTCTGCCTGAAAGCCCAGCGATACCACCATCAAGACATCATCCCCCACACGTGCGAAGAGACCAACCTCATCCGCCAATCCTAACGCGCGATAATAGTGGGCATAGTAATCACTGGACTCAAAACGATCAGGGGCTAGCTCCCGCAACCGGTGGACACCGCTATCCAGGCCACCACTCATGGCGGTAAAAAAAGGATCCAATAAATACGCACCGCTGAGGTAGCGATCTATCGCTTGGGGGCGATTTTCTGACGGGTAATCATCATGAATCAGTAGTGGTCTATGACGCCCTTTGTAGGTATTGATCAGAATCGTATCGAACCCGGTTATCGCGCGCAGCACTTGCTCCAGACGAATGGGGAAATCGCGTTGTCCCGATGAGCGTACCAAGCTCGCCATATGCCGATGCCAAGCTGCACTTCCCGCACTTGCCAGAAAAGTGCTATCGATATCACCAGTTGTTGAGCAGTATTTCATGAGCAGCACTTCATCAGGTTGTTTGACAAAACAATACTGCCTTGCGCGAACACGGTAAACTCAGGCAATACAATTGGCTCATTGCGGCTCTTGATTACTTTGTGTTGAGCCTCTTAGATAAACGCTGCTAGGCTATTGATTCTTTCGTTTGAACACACAGGTGATGAATGCTTGCTTCGCTATTAGCGCTGCTGGTATCACTGCTGCTCGTCGGCCTTGCCGCCTCGACTGGTGCGCGCTTTCGGCCTGACGGTTGGTACCGCGAACTAAGTAAGCCAAGCTGGACACCACCGAATATCGCTTTTCCTATCGCTTGGGGCATACTGTATTTGTTGATGGCTATTGCCGCATGGCGTATTTATATGGCGGATGACTCAGCATGGCGCTCAGCAAGCTTAGCGGCTTACGCGCTGCAACTTATGGTCAATGCCGCGTGGTCATGGCTGTTCTTTGGGCGTAAACAAATTGTCGCTGCGCTGGTAGATATCATGGTGTTACTGGCACTAATTACGGTCACCATCACACTGTTTTTCCAGGTGAACATACTAGCCGCGTGGCTTATGGTGCCCTACTGGCTCTGGGTAGCACTTGCGCTAGCTCTCAATGCCACTATTTTTCGGCTAAATAAAGCCTGAGCGCTGATTTAAAAAAGGATTCTGAGAGTATGGATCGCACCACTACTATAATAGTACTCGCCTTCGCATCGCTGGTATTAGGCGCAATGGCAACAGCGATATTTATTTATGTCATTGTGCCCTGGCGCCGCCGACGGCGCGCAGCGAAAGCGAAAGCCGCTGCCCCTCGTCCGATACAAGTAGACGGCTCTGAAGAAGCCCAAGAACCTGACACCCCCGCACCATCAAAGCCAACTAAAAAAGTTAAACAGCATTCGCTTTTTATTATCTTTGATCAGCCTAGTGAAGATTCAGACGAGCGCCTAACCCAGTGGCTACGGGAGAAAGACGCTCACTACGACGCTCTCAAGAAGATATTTTTAATCGACGGCCAACAGCCTTCCAACCCAGTCACTATCGCCAACGCCTTTCCACCAGGGGAAATGCCTGACCTACTGCGCGGGGAAACCCATGAGCCCATCAAAGGTATTAGCTTATTAGTGAAACCACCGCTACGTAAGCGACGTAATCAACAAATGCATGTCTACGTAGAACTCGCCAAAGAGATGCAGACGGTGTTTAGCGGCAAAATGCTCAATGACGAGCGCGAACTCGCCACCGACAGCACCTTTGAGCAAATTATCGGCGAATAGACTTACAGAGCTATGCTGACAAAAACAGCGTCACACCACTCCCTGGCTGCGCAGGTAGTCGTCGTAGCTGCCGCTGAAATCGACAATGCCTTCCGGCTGCATATCAATAATACGCGTGGCCAGTGACGAGACGAACTCGCGGTCGTGGCTCACAAACAGCAGCGTACCGGGGTAGTTCTCCAGGGCCAGGTTCAACGCCTCGATAGACTCCATATCCAGGTGGTTGGTCGGCTCATCCATCAGCATTACGTTGGGCTGAGTAAGGATTAACTTACCAAACAGCATGCGCCCCTGCTCGCCACCGGAAATGACCTTCACCGATTTACCAATATCGTCGCTGGAAAACAGCATCCGCCCCAGGGCACCGCGAACCACCTGCTCGCCACCTTGAGTCCAGGCCGACATCCACTCAAATAACGTGGCATCAACGGCAAAGTCGTCGCTGTGATCCTGAGCAAAACCCCCCACCTCAGCGGCTTCGGTCCACTTCACTTCGCCAGCATCTGGGTGTAACTCGCCCGCCAGGGTTTTCAGCAGCGTGGTTTTGCCGATGCCGTTGGGGCCGATAATCGCAATGCGCTCACCGGCTTCCACGGTCATGGAAAGACGCTCGAACAGCGGCTTGTTGCCATCATAGCTCTTGGTAATGCCATCCACATTGACGGCATTACGGTGGATCTTCTTCGCCTGATCAAAGCGGATAAAGGGGCTTACGCGGCTGGAAGGCTTGATATCTTCCAGCTTGATTTTATCGATTTGACGCGCCCTAGATGTAGCCTGCTTAGCTTTCGAGGCGTTAGCGGAGAAGCGGCTCACGAACTGCTGCAGCTCGGCAATCTGGGCCTTTTTCTTGGCGTTATCCGAGTGCTGACGCTCACGAACGGCGGTGGCGGCAGTCATGTAATCATCGTAGTTACCCGGGAACAGGGTAATTTCGCCGTAATCCAGATCCGCCATATGGGTACAGACGCTATTCAGGAAGTGACGGTCGTGAGAGATGATGATCATGGTGCTGCTGCGCGCTTTGAGAATATCTTCCAGCCAGCGGATGGTGTTGATATCCAGGTGGTTGGTCGGCTCATCCAGCAACAGTACATCCGGGTCAGCGAATAGCGCCTGGGCGAGCAGCACGCGCAGCTTCCAGCCGGGAGAGACTTCACTCATCGGGCCGGTGTGCTGCTCAATGGGAATGCCCAAGCCCAGTAGCAGTTCACCTGCACGGGGCTCGGCGGTGTAGCCGTCCAGCTCGGCGAAGCGCACTTCCAGGTCAGCAACGGCCATCCCATCCTCTTCGCTCATTTCTGCCAGCGAGTAAATACGCTCGCGCTCGGCAGCCACTGACCAGAGTTCGACATTGCCCATGATCACGGTGTCGATGACGCGCTCGTTTTCAAACGCAAACTGATCCTGACGCAGCTTACCCAGCCGTGTACTGCTATCCAGCATCACCTGGCCAGAAGTGGGCTCCAAATCGCCACCGAGAATTTTCATAAAAGTGGATTTGCCACAGCCGTTTGCGCCAATCAGGCCGTAGCGGTTGCCGTTATTGAACTTAACGGAGACATTTTCAAACAGGGGCTTGGCCCCAAACTGCATGGTGATATTGGCGGTAGCGATCACAAAAGGAGCCCTGGTTAGCGCATTGTCAGTAACGACGACAGCTTACAACGAATAGAAAGGCTCGCGATTCTACGCGCTATTAGGCGTGTATTCACCCATCAAACCCTAGTGGCGTCAGGCGATTGCCGGGATATCGAGTAGAAAGCGTTGATCATCAAGCGCTTGGCGCAGTCGCGAGTGCAATATATCGTCGATCCCTTGATGCTCCCCCACCAGCTTCGTCGTGGTAACGGAAAGCCCTGGATACTGCTGTTCAGCCGCTGCACAAATCTCGGCAATATCGCCGCCCTCCCCTGCGTGACGCCCCGGCGAAAGAAACAGCATCGCCAGGATAACAGGGCCTGTCTTGAACTCGGGTAGCGCCAGCAAGTTTTCCAGTAGCGGCTCGTTAAAACGGTACTCATCACCCTCGCGCCGTTCCATGGAGGCAGCGGCAACACACGCTACGTCATCGGATAGCAGCACACTAAGCTGCCCCCCCAGGCGGTTGCGTACGGCGGTCACCTCAGGAATCGGGCTGCCATGATCCACCAGCGCCACATGGGGCTTAGTACCTGGGCGCAGCTTGTCGCGCACGTTATCGGCCAGCAGGTGGGCTAAACGCAGGTCGTTATCGCCGTACTCATCCACCAAGGGCTGGGCCACCCGCACCTTAACGTGGGGAAAGCGCTCCTGCATCGTGGCCATACGCTCGGGTAGATAGCCCGTCAGCGCTTTGCTGGGGCCAAAAAAGAATGGCAGCACGATAATCTCCGTTGCCCCCTGTTCAGCACTGCATTCAGCGGCAGGGCCAAGGGTAGTGGCGGGAATGCCTCCCACCTCATCCGCAGGAATCTTGTTGGAGTGCAGTAACGAGGCCGCCTGCACGGTTTCGCCTACAAGCCCGCTAAGCGAAGCCGCCACGCGGCGTAAATTCAGCGTTGCCTGCGCTCGTAGCGAGCCGTTATCCACTAGAAAAATCGCGCGCATGGCAGCCTCCAGTCGTGGTCTTGTCTATCGGGTGGGTGATCAACCGTGACATGTTAAGATGATGGTTTTACACCGTCGTTGACCCTCATGTTACTTGAAAAATGTGTCTTAAAAACGTTGCCTGATACCGATGCTTGATACCACTGCACTTAACCAGCAAAGAAACTTCTTCGAAGGCCATGCGGCTATATGGCTATTCGGCTACGGCTCGTTGATTTGGAAAGCTGACTTTGCCTACCTGGAGCGCCGCCCGGCGTATATACACGGCTGGGAGCGGCGATTTTGGCAGGGCTCCCACGATCATCGCGGCACGCCTGAAGCGCCTGGGCGGGTGGCAACGCTGATCCGCGCCAAAGATTCGATTTGCCACGGCATGGCCTACCGCATTGCCCCGGAAGTGCTCGCGCCGTTGGATGTGCGGGAGAAGAACGGCTATTTGCGGGAAAAAGTACCGCTGACGTTTATGGACGAGAAAGGCAACGGAACAGAACAGAGCGAAGGGCTTATTTATCTGGCCAGCGATGACAACCCGGCCTTTTTGGGCGACGCACCGCTTGATGAGATCGCCCAGCAAATTGCCAACGCCCATGGGCCCAGCGGCCCCAACCGCGACTACTTGGTCAACCTCGCCAAGGCGCTGCGGGAGCTGGGTGCGGAGGATACGCATATTTTTGCGCTAGAGAGGCAACTGAGGCGTTTTTGATCTCACCGGCTGCTTTTTACCTATTAGCCATTTTTTGCAAAAAAATTTATAAACAAACCCCATACTCGCTCGTCTTACTAGATAGAAGGATAAAATCCTCTCCAGGTCTACATCATCAACCACGAAAGAATAAACAGCCCCAATACGGTACGTACAATACCGCCGATTAGCGAGCCACGCAGAAACGCGCGCAAACCGCCCCACAGGATCAGCAGCCCAATCACCAATACAGCAATGCTGAAAAAGGAATCGTTGATCCCCAGCGAACGTGTCAGGCCATCGATGAAATCGCCGAACGCACCGAAGAAGTTGGTGAAAATGCCTAACAGAAACTCCACCACCACGCGGATAGCTTCGCCGATAGTTTCGCCAATTTCGTCAAAAAAGCCGTTTGTCTGCATCGCGTTTGCTTGCATCGATAGTACCCATGACTGAGAAGGATAAGCGGCATTGTCGGTTAAATACGCTGACTGAGCAAAGCAGGATCCATCCCTACCCCTTTTCGCCCTCCGTTTTTAGCGACTTTTCCGGCCAGCAACTACGCTCTCATAAGCGCTCCAAAATATATGAACCGTAAAATGTTCGTTTAAACAATCACCCTTATCGTCGTTACGCGCTAGGTGCCTACCATGAACCACCATTACCCCCTGGCCGATCAACTCCAAGCTAATACCCATCAGGTGGAAAACCAGCCGCCGACGCTTGCAAACTACAATAGTTACATAGCTGATCGTGCTCTTCAGGAAGGCGTTAACCGTGAAAGCGGGTCTGACGACGATGCCCCACTCAAGGCGTTTGGCCAGTGGGCGGGCTCCGCTGAGGCGATTGCTTTGGGGGTTGAGGCCAACCGTTACTCCCCCCAGTTAGTGACCCACGACCGGCAAGGCCATCGGGTCGATTTGATCGAGTTTCATCCCGCCTATTATCAACTGATGCAAACGGCGATAGAGCACGGCTTGCATGCCAGCCCCTGGCGAAACCCTCAGCCCGGTGCGCATGTTTATCGGGCCGCCAACTACTTTTTACAGGCCCAGGTAGAAGCGGGCCATGGCTGCCCGATTACCATGACCTTTGCAGCCCTGCCCGCGCTGCGCCATCAACCCAGCCTGTTTGAGAGTTGGGGCGCTAAAATCACCGCCCCACATTACGACCCGCGCAACGTCCCCTATTTCGAGAAACAGGGCCTCACTCTCGGCATGGCAATGACCGAAAAGCAAGGGGGCTCCGATGTGCGTTTGAACACCACCCGCGCCTACCCGATTGATCAAGGCGGGCCAGGAGAAGCCTACGAACTGGTCGGCCATAAGTGGTTTGTCTCGGCGCCCATGTGCGATGCCTTCCTGGTGCTCGCACAGGCGCCCGGCGGCTTAAGCTGTTTCTTGCTGCCACGCTGGCGGCCCGACGGCAGTAAAAACCCGCTTCATATACAGCAGCTAAAACGTAAAATGGGCAACGTATCGAATGCCTCCAGCGAGACCGAGCTGCGGGGCGCCTTTGCCTGGATGGTGGGCGATGAAGGACGCGGCGTGCGCACCATCATCGAGATGGTCGCCATGACCCGCTACGACTGCATGATTGGCTCAGCTGCCGGAATGCGCCAAGCCACCGCCCAGGCCATTCACCACGCCTCTCATCGGCATGCCTTTGGGGCGCGGCTCAGCGAACAGCCGCTGATGCAGAACGTACTCGCTGACTTGGCCATTGAGAGCGAAGCCGCCACCACCTTAATGCTGCGTATGGCCCGCGCCATGGATCATCAGGACAACGAGCATGAGCGCTTGCTTTCGCGAATCGCCACCCCCGTCGGCAAGTACTGGATCTGTAAACGCACGCCCCACCACGCTTACGAAGCAATGGAGGTGATTGGCGGAAGCGGTGTAATGGAGACCCACATAATGGCGCGACTGTTTCGCGAGTCGCCCATCAACGCCATTTGGGAAGGCAGCGGAAATGTGCAGTGTTTGGATATCCTGCGCGCGATTGAAAAACAGCCCGAAGTGCTTGACGCTTACTTCGCCGAGCTTGCCAAAGCGCAAAGCGCCAATGGGCATCTTGACCGCTTTATCCACCAATTACAGCGACAGATGCAGGATACCCAAGCGCTCCAGTACCGTGCTCGCCAGTTGGCGGACGGCATGGCCCTAGCGTTACAAGGCGCCCTGATGGTTCAGCACGCCCCCGCTTATGTGGCCGATGCATTCTGCGCTGGTCGGCTTGCCGACCGCAGTGGCCTCAATACAGGCACGCTAACCACCGGGCTGGATTGCGCGGCAATCATCCAGCGTGCCCGGCCCGTGGAATAAAACCCTTGGAGTGAGCCCTTGGAGTGAGTCCTTGGAATAAGCCCCGTGGAATAAGCGTTCACAACTATGGTCGTCTTCCATGCTAAAACTGATCGCGTAAAACTAATCACATTAAAAAACTATCTACATTAAAAGCCAGCAACAACGTGATAGCGGGAGAGCTTGGCGCATCAATAACCGATGACGCCAGCGCCGAAGGAGCAACAGCCCCGGAAACTCTCAGGCAACCGGACCGCTATCACCATCACTTTCCGAAGAGCGGCTGATGACTGCGTCACTCAGCCCACCGAAGGAGCAAGCGCGCCAGCGAGTGCGTGAATCTCTCAGGTTCCATGACGGAAGGGGTACGCCCAGCAGCAGTTACGCCGTTAGGTGGTATTCCCGACGCTCATACAATCTGGAGAGAGTTATGCAACGTATTGCCGTTATCGGTGGTGGTATCACCGGCATTACCAGCGCCTACGCCCTGGCCAAACGTGGCTACGACGTCACCGTGTTTGAAAAGCATCGTTACGCCGCCATGGAGACCTCATTCGCCAACGGCGGTCAGCTCTCGGCCTCCAACGCCGAAGTGTGGAACCACTGGCCAACCGTGATCAAGGGGCTGCGCTGGATGCTCAGAAACGACGCCCCGCTACTGGTTAACCCCCGCCCAAGCTGGCACAAGCTCAGTTGGTTTGGCGAATTTATCGCCTCGATACCCCGCTACGCTGCCAACACCACCGAGACCACGCGACTGGCCATTGCGGCCAGAGAGCACCTGTTTCAGTGGGCGAAAGACGAGCAGATCGGCTTTGACCTCAAGCAGAAAGGCATTCTGCATATCTACCGCGACAAAGCGGGTTATGACCACGCCGCAAAGGTCTCCAAGCTGCTCAGCAAAGGCGGCCTGGAGCGCCGAGCAGTCACCCCTGACGAGATGCGCACCATCGAACCGACACTGGCGGGCAACTACTACGGCGGCTTCTATACCGAAAGCGACGCCACCGGCGATATTCATAAGTTTACCCACGGCCTGGCTCAAGCCGCCGAGCGCCGCGGCGTAACGCTTAAATATGGTCATAGCGTCCAGGATATCGGCGCCGATCAACAGCACGCCTGGATCACCGCCACGCTTGAAGGCGAGGCTGACGGTGAGCCGGTGCGCGAAACCTTTGATAGCGTGGTGATATGCGCCGGAGTGGGCAGCCGCGCCCTGGCTGCCAAGCTTGGTGACCGTGTGAATATCTACCCGGTAAAAGGCTATTCAATCACCGTGCAGCTCGATGACGCCGCCTCCCAACAGGCAGCGCCCACCGTGAGCCTGCTCGATGATGAAACCAAGCTGGTGACCAGCCGCCTGGGCGATGACCGATTCCGTATTGCGGGCACCGCCGAGTTTAACGGCTATAACCGCGATATCTGCGACAACCGTATCCGCCCGCTAATCCGCTGGGTCGAAGAGTGCTTCCCCGGCGTCAGCACCCGCCGGGTCGTACCCTGGGCGGGCCTGCGCCCGATGCTCCCTAACATGATGCCCAAAGTCAGCCGCGGAAAATTACCCACGGTGTTTTACAACACCGGCCACGGCCACCTGGGCTGGACCCTCTCCGCCATCACCGCGGATATGCTTGCAGATGCAGTAGAGGATAAAAACGTTCACTCACAGCAAGCCACCCAACCGCTAATCTAATCCCAATCGTGACATGTCCGGACAGGCTTCCGGTAAGATATAAAACACTCCACGACAGGCGTGTTTTATGTTTAACCAACGTGCATTAACCTACCTCAATGAAGTGATTCGCCGCGGCTCGCTCAGGCGCGCCGCGGCCCACCTGAACGTCGATGCATCTGCCGTTAGCCGCCAACTAAAAGCACTAGAAGAAGAGTTGGATACACAGCTATGCGAGCGGCACGGAAGAGGGATGCGCGCAACCGCAGCGGGCCAGCTACTGGTGCACCATTTTCATGCCCAGCGGGCTTCAGAAGAAGCGGTGCTCTCCCAGCTAATGGCACTTCAAAGCCTAACGAAAGGGGAAGTTCGTATTGCCGTCGGAGAAGGGTTTATCGCTGACCTGATCGCCGCACCGTTAGGCACTTTTATGTCAGCGTTTTCAGGTATCAATGTCGAAATTCGCATGGCGGGTGTCAACGAAGCGATGTCGTTACTCAAAGATCGCGAAGTGGATATAGCGCTACTTTATGCACCGCCGGTAGACCCGCAACTTTTCTGCCACGTGGAAACGCGCCAGCCGCTCGATGTTATTGTGCCCCCCAATCACCCACTAAGTGATCTTAACCGCCCGGTAACGCTGCATGACTTAAAGGAGTGGCCCCTGGCGTTAATGGATAACCCTTTTGGTATGCGGCAAATGGTCAATATGGTGGCCCACCAGGAGCGCATTCATCTTGAAGCACGCCTGCATACCAACTCTGTTTCGGTGCTAAAGAATTTCGTCCGCTCAGGCATCGGCGTTACGTTTATGCCCGAACTCACCGTAGCGGATGAGATTGAGCGCGGTGAGATCTTCACACTACCGATGCAGTACCCGGTGATGAACGGTACGCGGGCACAAATTGTTAGTCTGAAAGGGCAGGAACTCCCGGTCGCCTCAATCACTTGCATCGATCATTTGCACAAAGGCATGCGCTTTTTCTCCGCCGATGCACCACGACTGTTGCAATAAAAGCCACAGTTTAGGTATTGCATAGTCAACACCTCAATACATAGTCTTCTATGTAAGCACTCCTTATAAATCCAATAACATGCCCTTAGCGCCTCATAGCTCACGACAATAAACCAGGAGACTATCTATGTGTAATCAGCTTATGTTTAAACAACCTGTGCTTACTCAACCTACATTGACTCAACGCTTTTCACTCAAGCAACTCATCTCAGCTTGCCTGATTGGCTCTGCCTTGATGGCGGGAAATTCTTTCGCGGCTACCACGATTAATCTGAGCTATAACGGCGCCCCTGACCCGGAAAAGAATGCTGTCCACGTCTTTGCAGAGAACCTTAAAACGTTGGTAGACGAAAAAACTGACGGTGAGATACAGCTTGAGCTCTACCCGAATAGCATGCTGGGTGATGAAGAGGAGCGCATGGAACAAACCATGAATACGCCCATGCTCAACGTGGCGTCATTTGCAGGCGTCTCTCCTCTCGTTGATGAGATCTTCGTCAGCGCTATTCCGTTTCTGTTCGACGACTTTGCGGCGGCGCGTAGCTTCTTCGATGAAGGAGCGTATTGGCAGGAAGTCAGTAATGCTCTGCAGGAGCGTGCTGGTGTCGCTATGCTGGCGGTCGTCGAAGAGGGGGGCTTTTTGGCATTCACCAACAACGAAAGGCCTATCAGTCACCCTGACGACTTCGAAGGGCTGCGTTTCCGGGCCATGGATCCCAGCCAGGTAGCCCTCTATGAATCCTTCGGTGCCTCCGGCACTCCCATCCCCTGGACAGAGACCTACATGGCGCTGCGCACAGGGGTAGCGGACGGCCAGATGAACCCGCCGATGTATATCAGCCTGGGCAGCCTCTACGAAGTGCAGGACTATCTGACCTTGGCCAATATCCAGTACTCCAACCAGTTCCTTGTCGGCAATAGCGACATGATCGCAGGCTGGGACGATGAGCTTCGTAGCTCCTTTATGGAGGCCGTCGCCGAAGCTAATCACAATGCCCGTGAGCACAACGAGGAACAGGTTGAGGCGCGTATCACCTACCTGGAAGAGCAAGGCATGGAAGTGATTCTCCCCTCTGAAGAGGAGCTCAGCGCTTTCCGTGACATTGGCCAGCCCGCTTATCTTGAATGGCTTGAAGAACGTGATATCGAGCAACGCTGGATCGATATGGCGCTGGAAGATGCAGGCATGAGCGAACTGCTCGACTAACGGTGTTAACAACAGGGGCTGGTATCTTACCGGCCCTCTATTTCCAGTACTTAATATCCCAGTACTGAATGTTCTAGTGCTTAACGTTTCTGTACTTCATGGAAGGCTGCCATGTTTAATACACTTCGATCCCGTCTACTGGCGATCAGCCGCCCGGTGTCCCTAACCCTGGCGGGCGCGCTGTTATGCCTCAATGTTGCGGCCATTCTGTTTGGGGTGTTTGCCCGCTACATCGCCGGTGGCGCCCCTATTTGGACAGATGAGATATCGCGATTTTTGATTATCGCCACCGTGATGCTCGCGGCTGGCACCGTCTGGTCGGAAGGGGGTCACATGCGCGTTGGCCTGTTGGAGAAGCTGCTGCCAACCCCCTTCGCGCGTTTGCTGAATGTGTACCAGTGGCTACTCACCCTACTGATTGCAGCGGGGGGAGCCTGGATCAGCTATCGCTATGCACTCTCCGTCAGCATGTTTACCACCTCAGGACTTGGCATTAGCCGCACGGTGCCCCTCCTCTCGCTACCCGTTGGCTTTTTATTACTGGCTTGGCATGCGCTTCTCTATGGCCCCGCGCCGCTAAAAACCGTTGAGGACACCTTATGATTGTGACGATGCTGGTGGTTTTCCTCGGCCACGTTCTGCTTGGACTTCCTCTGTTCATCGCACTGCTGACCACCGCGATAGTGGGCTTTCTGTTTGTCGACCCCTCGATGATTCCACGTATGCTGCCCCAGCAATTCTTTGGCGGTATCAATGTGTTCTCCTTGATGGCTATTCCGTTATTCATCTTCGCTGGCAACCTGATGAACGTCAGCGGCTTAACCGAGCGCCTGATGGGGTTCGCCCGACTAATAGTGGGACACTTGCGGGGCGGTATGGGCCACGTCAACGTGGTGTCGAGCGTTTTCTTCGCTGGTGTCAATGGCTCAGCGGTGGCGGACACCTCGGCACTGGGGTCGCTGTTAGTACCTGCCATGGAGAAGGAGGGCTACTCAAGAGCCTTTGCCGCAGGATTGACTGCCGGTAGCTCGCTGATCGGCCCGATTATTCCCCCCAGTATCTTTATGATCCTCTACGCCTCACTGACGAACACCTCAGTAGGTGATCTATTTCTGGCGGGCGTGGTTCCGGGTCTGCTGTTGGGGGTTGCCTTTATGGGCATGAACGCCTGGTATGCCTGGCGCCACCGATTACCCAAAAGTGGCCAGTTGCCCTCAATCGGCCAACTTGGCATAGCCTTCGCAGCCGCTCTGCCTGCGCTTATCGCTCCCTTTATTATTGTTGCTGGCATCGTGCTGGGCTTTGTGACGCCTACAGAGTCGGGCGCGTTGACAGCACTGTATGTGGCCTTATGTGGCTTTGTGCTGGGTGGTTTACGCTTGAAAGAGTGCTGGCAAGCCATCCTTGATACGGCACGTTTAACCTCGGCGATTTTTCTCATCATGGCGGCCTCGGCGACGATTAGCTGGCTGCTCTCCTATGCGCAAGTGCCTACGCAATTTGTATCCCTACTATCACCCTACGTGGACAATAGCGTGGTTATTTTATTGCTGCTTAGTGCGATCACCTTCATCACGGGCATGTTTATGGAAGAGGTGTCGGCATTGATGCTACTGACGCCGATCTTTGCGCCGGTGGCTATGATGGCGGGTATCGACCCCATTCATCTGGGCGTCATCATCACACTGAACATTACCATTGCGTTGATCACGCCACCGCTGGGCGCCTGTGTGTTCGTGGCCGCCGCGGTTAGTCGGCTTGAGATAGTGTCGCTATTTAGAACCATTTGGCCCTTTGTACTGACGGCAATTGCGGTGCTTATTCTCCTCATTCTTTTTCCACCGCTGACGCTGTGGCTGCCTACTCAATTTTGACAACCAGTTTAATAACCTGATTTTGATAACCAGCTTGGATAACACTCTGCTTGGATAACATAATGCCTTTGAGCACACTATTGAAGGCCTTGCCGCCTATACCCAGCCACCCAGCCCCCTGCTGGGAGCAGTTGCGCCGTGCGCCTATTGAAGATAACGGCGAGCGCCTGGTACCGATGAGCCTCGCCCCGGCACCGGTCAGCGTGTTCCCCGCCTATGCTCGGCTGGGTATTCCGGGTGCGGTGTCAGAGTGTTTCGTTCGTGAGGGGGTTTATCGGGCGCTACTCGCTGCGGCACGTAGCTTACCCGAGGGCATCGGGTTGATCGTACTGGATGGCTGGCGGCCATGGCGGGTGCAGCAGTACTTGTTCGATACCCTGCATGAAGCCATCCACCACCACCATCCAGATCTCAGCGAAGCGGAGCTATTGGAGCGTACAAGAGAGTTTGTCTCGGTGCCCAGCCGCGATCCTTTAGCCCCCAGCCCGCACCTCACCGGCGGTGCCGTCGATGTCACGCTTTGTGATGCCGATGGCCTGCCGCTGGATATGGGCACCCTGTTTGATGAAGCGCTCCCCGCCTCCCATAGCGACTATTTCGAAAAGCTGGAAATGCTTACCACGCAGCAACATAAGGCGCGGGATAACCGCCGCCTGCTCTATCACACCCTGCAACAACAAGGCTTCACCAACCTGCCCAGCGAGTGGTGGCACTTCGATTACGGCGATCAATTATGGGCCTACTACGGGCCGCATGATCATGCACAGTACGGCCCGGCAGAGCTGGATACCATAGAGAGCCGCTGGCGCAGGCAGTTGGGGTAATGATCTAGCCAGCGCCAGATTCAGTGAGTTCACACCGCTGGTGCTTCAAGTTCCAGAAAGCGCCGTACTCGATCGGTTTTAGGGTTCTCAAAAAACTCGCTGGGGTGGGATTTTTCAATGATGATGCCTTTGTCGAGAAAGACCACTTGATCGGAGACTGCCCGGGCAAACTCCATTTCGTGGGTCACCAGCACCATGGTGTAGCCCTCTTTGGAGAGGTCTTTGATCACCCCAAGCACTTCCCCCACCAGTTCGGGGTCGAGGGCTGAAGTGGGCTCATCGAACAGCATCACCTTAGGCTGCATGGCGAGTGCCCGCGCAATCGCCACCCGCTGTTTCTGACCACCAGAGAGCGTGTAAGGGTATTGTTCACGCTTGTCAGCCATGCCGACTTTTTCGAGCAGCGCCATAGCCCGCTCGTCAGCCTCGGTTTTGCTTAGCCCCTGAACATGAATAGGCGCCTCGGTGACATTGCGCAGCACGCTTAAATGAGGCCAGAGGTTAAAGCCCTGAAACACCATGCCAAGTCGCGCACGCATGCCTGCCAGCTCACGGCGCGACATGGGTTTTCCTGAGTCACTCACGCCGATGCGATCACCAGCAATACGGATGTCACCCCGGTCGGGTTGCTCAAGCCAGTTAATGCAGCGTAGCAGGGTAGATTTACCCGAACCCGATGATCCCAAAATACTCACCACTTCGCCGGGTTGCACTTCCAGTGATACATCCCGCAGCACTTCGGTGCCATCGAAGCTTTTGGAAAGATTACGAATACTAACAGCGGCGGTCTCAGGCATTTTCGAATCCTCGCTTGGCGCCAAAACGGCCAATCATTTTGATAAACAGTTCTAAACCAATACTGATCAGCCAGTAGAAGCCGATCACCACGATGAACGCTTCCATAGGAATGAAGTAGGTGCTCGACAGGCTGCTTGCCGCCGCGGTGAGTTCGCGCACGGTGATGATCACCAGAAAGGCGGTGTCTTTGAGTAGGATAATCAACTGATTGCCCAATAAACCGCGGGTTTTCAAAATTAGCTGCGGCAAGATAATGCGCATAAACATTTGGGGCTGCGAAAACCCTTGAGCGATGGCTGCCTCTACCTGCCCTTGGGCGAAGGTAGCGCGGCAGCCGCGCAGAATCTCCGCGAAGTATGCGCCATGGTAGATCACCAGGGCGATAATCCCGGCCGTCCAGGCACTCATGCGGATGCCTGCACTGGGTAAGCCGTAATACAGCAGGTAGGCCAGGATCAAAAATGGCAGCATACGCATGCCATCGATAAAAATCCGCAGCGGAACCTTTAACCGTGGGCGGGAACCCTCCAATAAAAACACCATGGCGCTGCCCATTAAAAAAGCCAGCACGGCGGATAAACCAAATAGCTTTAAGGTGTTATAAAAACCACTTAAAAACACATCGTACGACGACCAAAGAATGTCCCAATTACTCATAGAGGCTCCCTCTTAATGGCCAAGTTAGACGGCCAACCGACTGGCTTTGCGCTCAGCCAGGCGTTGAAGCCAGACAAGCAGGCTGATGATCAGCATGTACAGCACCGCAGCCGCTAAAATCGGCGGCAAAGGGTCGTAGGTGACCGCCGAAATACGGTTGGTCACTCGAGTTAGATCTACCACGCCGATGACCGCAATGGCGGGACTGCCTTTGATCAGAAATGACATCTCGTTCACCAACCCTGGCAGGCTGGTAATGGTTATTTGCGGTAACATAATGCGGCGGAAATAAACCCAGGGAGTCATGCCAATGGCCAGGGCCGCTTCGCGCTGTTCTTTAGAGAAGTTGTTAAATGCAGAGCGCCAGATTTCAGCGTTAAAAGCAGTGGTATTGAGGGTTAACGCGATAATACCGGCCACATTGCGGTTGAGATTAATGCCCATGGTCGGTGCGGTTAGGAATATAAACAGCACCAGTGTAACCAATGGCGTGGCCCTCGCCAGGCTAATATAAACGCCTAGCAGCTGATGCAGAACAGGGATTTTGGCCACTCTTAGCAAGGCAATCAGCAACCCCATTACCACACCGATGGCGATGGATATGCCGGAGATCCAAAGCGTTGTCCAGGCCCCCTGGATAAGGAGCCCCCATGCGCTACTGTCCATGCTCACCCCCTAATTCGCTATAAGAAAACCGCCGCCCATACCGGGCGGCAGGCGAATGTGATGGCTTACATACCGGCCATTTCGTGGAACTCTTCCACTGAGGTGATAGGGGTTGTCGGCAGGTCGTCAAAGGACTCGCCAAACCACTTTTCCTGCAGCTCGGCTAGGCGGCCAGAATCACGCAGGTGGCTCATAAAGTCGGTGATATAGGTCAGCAGTTCTGGGCTGTCTTTAGGCATCGGCCAGGCCACGAAGCCTGGGCCGGAGACGGCTTGGCCCGCTTCAAATACGTCAGAGCGCTCACGGATCAGGTCATTAACCGGCACGATAGAGTTAATCACGTAATCGACACGACCGTTGGCCAGGTCAGCGTAGATTTCTGGATAGGCCTCATACTCCATCACGTCGCCCAGCTCGCCACCGCTCTCTTCCAGCATGACCTCCAACTCTGGCAGGCGCGATAGCAGTGCACTGCCCGCCTGAACACCCAGGGTCATGCCACTTAAGTCTTCAATGCTGTTGATACGGTCATCACCTGCCCGCTTGATGTAAAAGTGCTGTGCCGAGGCAAACGGCGGCGCGTAGTTAAACACCCGCAGGCGTTCGTCGGTCACCGACGCGCCGGTAAGCGCCATGTCGTATTGGCCCGATGAAACCGAGGCCAAAAGCCCCGTCCAAGGCAAAATATCCTGGCGGATGTCGAAGTCAGCGTACTCCTCCAGTTCAATCAATATATCTTTGATAAAACCATCGGGATCGCTGCCACTCATAAAGTTGAACGGCGCGTAGTTATCTTCGGTGGCCACGCTCATATAGCCACGGCTCTCTATTTCATCTAAATCCGCAGCGGCAACGGTCAGTGACGCACTTAAAGCAAGTGCCCCGATGCTTATTGCGGAGGCTAAGGCAGTTATTTTTTTCATCGTCTGATATCCCCTAGGTTTTCAAAAATACGCTTTTAAAAAATACATTTTTAGAAAAAGCAGTCAAAAAATCGCTCGCCCCACTGTTTGCAGTAGCTGACTTCACCCTAGATTTTTATCCTCTCTGCGATTAGAGCCAGTTAGCGCAAATTAAAAGGACAGTTACCGATAGCCGCTGCCGACAACAGAACTGGCACGAAAGATGCTTTGTTTAAGGAGAGATGCTTGAGTGAATAGGCTAGACGGCCAGGGTTTTGAAGAGGAGAAGTGCATGACATCACTGTGTCTTGAGGTCGACCCTAACGCTGGCGCCTGCCTGCAAGAACAGCTACGCAAAACGCTGCTGGAAGCGATTCGTATGGGAAGCTTACCCAGCGAGGACGCGCTACCCTCCTGCCGCAAGCTTTCGCAACAGCTGGGTATTTCGCGTAATACGGTGGCGATTGTTTACGAAAAGCTGGTTGAGGATGGCTATTTAATAAGTCGCCCTCGTAGCGGCTACTATTTACACCCTGATTATAACGAGCCTCAATCAACGCTTAATTCATCCCTAACAGCGTTAACCGAAACCAATAACGGCGCAATAAGCGCACCAAACTGGCACAAACGCATTGCTCAGCGCCCTACTAACTACCAAGGCATTCTCAAACCCGGTAATTGGTCGGAATATGCCTATCCGTTTATTTACGGCCAGCTAGATACGCGACTTTTTCCGTTAGCCCAGTGGCGCGATGTTTCTCGGCGTTTACTAAGCTCACAGCGCGATAAACCCTGGTTGCGCGATCGTATTGACCAGGACGACCCGCTCCTGATTGAGCAATTGCGAAAACGTATTTTGCCGCGCCGGGGAATTTTTGCTCGCTCAGAAGAGATTCTGATCACCATGGGGACGCAAAATGCACTCTATTTGATTGCTCAGCTGCTCTGCCATCGGGGCACCCGTGTGGCGCTAGAAACTCCCGGTTACCGCGAGGCAATGAATGTGTTTGCCCAGCGCGGTGCCAGCCTGCAGTTGCAAACAGTGGATACGGAAGGCATGCGTCTTGAGGGGTCTCAGCAGTGTGACTATCTGTACGTCATGCCCAGTCATCAGGTGCCCACCGGGGTGACCATGAGCCACGAGCGACGCGAAGCTCTGCTGGCCCAGCTAGCCCATCGCGACCAAATCGTGATTGAGGATGACTACGACGCCGAGATTCATGGCGACCAGTTCGCGCTGCCAGCCCTCAAAGCCAGCGCGCAGAGCGCCCGAATTATCTACATGGGCAGCTTATCCAAAGCGCTCTCGCCTGGGCTGCGCATGGGTTATGTCGTGGCCGATGCTGAAGTGATTGACGAGCTGCGGGCGCTGCGCCGTATGATGTACCGACACCCTCCCGCTGCGTTACAGCACCAGCTGGCGCAGTTTATTTCTCAAGGCTATTACGAGCGCTACCTCAAGCTTCATGTGGAGGAAATCGACCGGCGGCGCGACACGATGCGGCTCGCTATTGATCAGGCATTGCCCGGCTGCCTCAGTCACAGCAGTAGTCGCTCCAGCGCCTTCTGGATGGAAGCGGATGCGGGCATAGACACTCAGCGGCTAGCCTGGCATGCCGCCCAGCGGGGTGTGCTCATTGAACCCGGCTTCCAGCACTTCTTCGATGCCGCCCCGCCGCGGCGCTTTTTCCGGCTAGGGTTTGGCGCCATCGAGAGGGAACGTATCGACCCAGGCATACAGCGCCTGGGCCTAGCCTACGATAACGCCCTGAGTACTTAACCTATCATCTAGCGTGATGCCGTATAGTTTTTCAGCACGCGATCCAAGATGGCTAAACCCTCCTCTACTTCAGCAGCCGTTACGATACACGGCGGTACCACATGGATGCGGTTCTCAACGGTAAAGACCAGCAGTCCGTTTTCCATTAATTGCTGTTTGAGTTTCAGCACTTCCGCCCCTGGCAGTGGCGTTTTGTAAACCGGGTCGCTGACGAGCTCCAAAGCATGGAACACACCAACACCCCGCCAATCACCAATGATAGCGTATCGTTCGGTAAGCTGTTGCAAGCCTGCGGCTAACGGGCCATTACCCACCTCGTCAGCGTTTTCAACCACGCCCTCTGCATCCATCGCATCCAGGGTCGCGACTATCGCCGCCATTGCCAGCGGGTGACCGGAATACGTCAGACCGCCGACAAAAAAGTGGTCATCGAAATAGCGTGAGATGGGTTCAGAGATAATCACGCCCCCGGCAGGCACATAGCCCGAGTTCACCCCTTTGGCGAAGACGATTAAGTCCGGCGTCATGTCGTAATGTTCAAAAGCGAACCAGCGCCCCGTGCGACCAAAGCCGGCCATCACTTCATCTAGAATCAGCACAATGCCGAACTCATCGGCGAGTTTTCTAACGCCCTGAAGATACGCCTTCGGAGGTAACAGCACGCCAGCAGTACCGGGGATGGTTTCCAGCAGGATGGCCGCCACCGCATTAGCACCTTCGCACTCAATCACCCGGCGCAGGTGTTGCAACGCCCGCTCACACTCCTCCTCTTCATTGCGCGCCCAAAACTCACTGCGATAAAGATAAGGGTTGAAGAAGTGCACGTGGCCGCTGGCATACTCATTGGGCACACGCCGCCAATCACCGGTGGCGGCAATCGCTGAACCGGTATTGCCGTGATAGGAGCGGTAAGCGGATAGTATTTTGCTTCGCCCGGTATAAAGGCGCGCCATACGGATGGCGTTCTCGTTGGCATCAGCCCCCGCATTGGTGAAAAACACCTTACTAAAGCCAGCGGGCGCTTTGGCGATAATACGCTTGGCTGCTTCGCCCCGGGCTAAGTTGGCATGGGCGGGGGCAATGGTACACAGGCTCGCAGCCTGGGCTTGAATCGCGCTAACCACCTTGGGATGCTGATGGCCGATATTGGTATTGACTAACTGGCTACTAAAATCCAGATACGAGCGCCCCACATAGTCCCATACGCGACACCCTTCAGCCCCTGCAATCACCATCGGGTCTAAACTGCCTTGCTGTGCCCAGGAGTGGAACACATACTGGCGATCTAAGGTGTGTACATAAGTATTATCCACGCCGCTTTTAGGTGGATGTGAAGCGGCAATATTGGTATTCATAGCAAGCACCCTAAGTAATCCGTTAAGAAATAGCGTGCTTGCCAGCCTAGTGAGTCAACCGTTTAGGCTGTAGGGCCAGTCGTTACATACCAGAGGGACAGACGAGTGATGTCACAGTCACAGGCACGAACTGGCTCTAAAGGCTTGAACCAGCGTTGCTTACAGTGATGTCAGAACTCGACCCATCGACTTTTAATCATTTGAATAACGTGGAGAAATTGCAATGCCTAGCGTACTTATCACCGGAGCGACATCAGGGTTTGGCAAAGCGGCTGCCCAGCGCTTTGCCAAAGCGGGCTGGTCATTGATTTTAACCGGGCGACGCGTAGAGCGCCTCAAATCACTTGAGGAGGAGCTTTCCCAGCAGGTGCCCGTGCTAACGCTGGCGCTGGATGTCCGCGATAGTGACGCGGTGACTGACGCCATTAGCAACTTACCGGAAGCGTTTCTGCCGCTGACGTGTTTAATCAATAACGCGGGGTTAGCTCTGGCACCGGAGCCGGCGCAAAAGGTGGCGCTAGAGGATTGGCACACCATGATCGACACCAATATCACGGGGTTGGTCAATGTGACACACGCAGCGCTGCCGCTGCTGTTGAAAACCGGTAAAGGCGCGAGCATTCTCAATCTCGGCTCGGTGGCGGGACAGTGGCCCTATCCGGGCGGGCATGTGTATGGCGCGTCGAAAGCCTTTGTTCAACAGTTCAGCTACAACCTACGCTGCGACCTGTTAGGTACTGGCGTGCGAGTCACTGACCTGGCGCCCGGCATGGCAGAAACCGAGTTTACGCTGGTCAGGACTAAAGGCGACCAGGCCGCTTCGGATGCACTTTACCGGGGTACGACGCCACTTCAAGCGGAAGATATCGCCGAGCAGCTTTACTACTTGGCCACGCTGCCCGCCCATATCAACATCAACCGCTTGGAAATTATGACCGTTCGTCAGGCATGGTCAGCGTTTGCTATAGATCGCGACCCCGCTTAAGCCTGCTGCGCCGATTTTAATAGGCCACCCGTTGAAATGCGATAACGCCCTTTCTCTTTGACTAGATAAAGGGCGTTATCCACTCGTTTCATTACGCTTTTGACCGATTGTTGATACATTCTATTTTACTCATCCTTGTAAAATAGTCGTGCGATCATGAGGCTCAACGTCAACAGATCTCGATACCCACAGCCGATAAAGGGCAGGGGTAAAGAAAAACGACACTAGCGTCGCCAAGAGTAGTCCAAAACCAACCGTTTGCGCGAATGGGGGCCACAGCCCACCAGTGGCCAACATCAGCGGAATTAAGCCTGCAAAGGTAGTGACCGTGGTCGAAACGATATGCCGACTGGTAGGGCCACTGATCACCGCCAGCATGGCATCGATATCGCCTCGGCGGGCGGCTTCATCGTCATCAAAGGCAGCAATAATGATAATGGTGGCATTGATCGCTACCCCCACCAGCCCCATGATGCCGACGATAATCACGAAACCAAACGCATGCCCGCTTAGGAGCAGCGCCACAATGCCCATACCCATCGCCTGGGCGCCGGCAATAAACACAATGGCGGCCCGTCGGAAGGAGTTAAATGCCAGCACCACGGTGGCCACCATGGCTATGACCAGCAGCACCACCGAGGCAAGCAACTTGCCCACGGCGTCATCTCGCTCGGCGGCTTCACCACCGGTTTCGATTCGGTAACCAGGGGGCAATTGAAACGCCCCTGACGCCAACGCTGCTTGAAGCTTGGCATCCAACTGAGCCATGGAGACCGCCGGAAGAGCGTCGGCCACCAGGTACCCTTGTACCAACTGCATCCGTTCAGCGTTACGGCGGGTAATCACGCTCCAGGCAGGCGTGAGTGACACCTCTGCCACCGCCGCCAGTGGCAGTCCCTCAGCTACTTGATCGCTGACCAGGCGCAGCGCCGCCAGCTGTTCGGCGTTAGTGCGCCACTCATCGGCGTAGCGCACCCGCACCGGCAGTTGCTGCGTGTCCTCCAGCAACATGCCTGCTGATTGCCCCGAGAGCGCGGCCCCCACTTGTTCCGCTAGCCGCTGCGGCGTTAGCCCCGCATCACTCAGTGCGGTGTGGTCGATATCCAGGGTTAACCTGGGCAAATCACGCTGCATGCCGGCGCGCACATGGGTCACCTGAGGCAGTTGGTGCATTAGGCCCGCTAGCTCAAGTCCCAGCGATGACAGCACTGCCAGATCATCACCATAGACACGTAGCTCAATCGGGGCTTTAAACGGCGGCCCCTGCTCATACTTGCGCACTACGCTTTGGGCCTGGGGGAAATGCCGATCAAGCGCCTGCTGTAAGGCGGGCACCCGTTCATTAGTGATTTGTAAAGAAGCTGTGTCCACAATCAGGTGCAAAAATGCCGGGTTGTTATCCTCATTGGTAAGCACGTTGTAGTACATCATTGGCGCGCTTTCACCGACAAACGCCGAGACGCGGGTGATGCCCGGCAGCTCACGAATCATGGCATCGACTTCATGGGCCAGTGCTTCGGTGTTGGTCATACTGCTGGCGGGGGGCAGGCGCACCTCGATGTGAAACTGGTCGCGGTCTGCGGGAGGAAAAAACGCCACGTCCAGCGTGGGCATCAACGCCATGCCACCCACGGGCACACACAGGGTGATGATCATGGCGGCCCAGGGGTGACGCAGCGCGCTGCGTACCGTACGGCGGAAGCCGCGCTTGAGCATCCCACTGACGCCGTTATTTCGAGGCGTTGGAGGTTTATCAGCGACCCTGGCTAACAGCATGGGTGACAGCGCAGGCACCAGCAGCAACGAAACCAGATAAGAACTTACCAGTGCGACCATCACCGCCATGGCCAGGGGCCCTACGAATTCCCCCGCAGGGCCTGGCATCAACACAATCGGCATAAACGCCAATATGGTGGTTAAGGTGCTGGCCAGCAGCGGCACCGCTAAGTGGCGTAATGTGTCCCGGGTAGCGGCAAGCGCTGAATCATCTTTCAAAAAGCGCTCGCGCAGGGCGTTGGTCATCACAATGGCATTGTCGACCATCAGCCCCAGCGCCACGATAATACCGGTAATGCTCATCTGGTGAATATCGATACCCAGCGGCTGGAAGAGCGCCAGAGTGAGCAGGGCCGTGGCGGGAATCGCCAACCCCACCGTCACCGCCGAGCGCCAGCCCATGGTGATGAACAGGATCGCCACCACCAGCGCTAGCCCCATCAGCAGGCTTCCAGCCACGTCACTTAAGCGCTGGTTGGTGTAACTGGCCTGTTCGAAAACCTCTTCAACCGCGATGCCGACAGGCAATTCATCGGTGAACACCGCCAACTGCTCTTGTGCTTTTTCCACCCAGTTATCAATTCGCTGGCCGGTAGCCATACGTGCGCCGACATACACCGCTCGTTCGCCGTTAAGCAGTGCCACTGAGGCGGGCGGGTCTTGCACGCCCCGGCGTAGCTCAGCCAACTCGCCAAGTCTTACGGTATGCCCCTGCCGAGTCGTCACTTCTATCTCGCGTAGCCTATCGAGCGCATCAAACTCACCGCTTAGCCCCACTGTCAGCCGGTGGCCGTCGGTGACCACTTCACCTGCGGTACGTCGTCCATCGCTTGCCTCAATAGTGGCCGCTAATTGCCCGACGGAGAGCCCCAATGCGTTCAGTTCAAGCGGGTTAACCCTCACCTCTACCTGCTCCCCCGCCACGCCGAAGCGGTGGGTATACTCCGTGCCAGGGACGTTTCTAAACGCTGCTTCCAAACGCTCGGCGTAGCGCTCCATCAGTTGGGGATTGGGCGGGGTATCCAGTGTCCAGCGCAATGCGGCCACGATGCTAAATGCGTAGCCCCGATCATCCAGCAGTTCCGGCGTTTGCACACCGTCAGGCAGGGTAGGGGCGACATCGGCCAGCTTGTCGCGCACGCGGCTCCACACCGGCGTTACATTGGTCACGGCATCCTCAAGCTCAAGGCTAATCACCGCAATGCCCTGGCGTGAGGTGGATTCCAGCACGTTAATCTCAGCGATAGTGCGCAGCTCATCCTCAATGGGACGCGCCACTAAAGCTTCGACCTGCTCGGGGGTCGCACCAGGAAAAGGCGCAAACACGGTAGCCATTCGCGCCACCAAATGGGGGTCTTCCGCGCGAGGCAACGTTTGAATGGCCGACAGCCCGGCGACAACGAGAAGGCCCAGGGCTAGCGCTAACAGTCGACGGTTAAATAACCACTCAAGGCGATTCATAGGCCACTTCCTCGCTTAGCGTGACCTGCTGACCTGGCGTTACACGGTGGGTGCCACCGGTAATCAGCCGCATGCCCGGCGCCAGCGTGCCGCGTACAAAGGCCTGGTCGCCTTCGCTATGCAGTAGCTCCACGCTGGCCTGGGCCACACGGTAGTGATCGTTCTCTAACGGCTCGGCCACCAATACGTTCCACAGGCCACGGTCGGCGGCTTGCAGGGAATCCAACGGCACCCAGTATCCGTTTGCGGGCTCTGTGATCCTGTAGCGCAGCTCTGCCAGATCGCCGGGCACGGCGTGATCTGGGGCTTCCAGCGACACCACCAGCGTTTGGGTGCGGCTGTCGCTATCCACCTGAGGAAGTCGGGCACGTACCTCACCGCTGACTTCCTCACCATTCACCATCAATTCAACGGCCTCATCGGGAGTAAACGTCGCGGCCAGCGCTGCGGGTAGGCCAAGATGCGCTTCTAACTGCTCGACGTCGATAAGATCGAAAGCGGTAGTGCCGCTACTCACCAAGCTGCCGACACTGACATGGCGCTCGATCACTCGTCCGGCGAAGGGCGCTTTTAACGTGCTGTCATCCAAATCGGCGGTAAGGCTATCGCGCTCGGCTGCCAGCGCCGCCAGGCGAGCCTGGAGGGTCAGTCGATCTGTCCGGGCCTGATCCAGCGCCGTGCGGCTGGCAAAGTTACTCTGGTTTAGCTGCGCTTCACGCTCCTCCTGGCGCTGAGCCAGAGCAAGGCTGGCACGGGCTTCTTCACTGCGTGCAGCTACCTCTGCTAAGCGGCTTTCCAATCGACGGGTATCCAGCGTGGCAAGCACATCCCCCTGTTCAACCGCATCGCCTCTGTCTGCTGACACAGCACTGACCCGCCCCGCGGGTTCGAACGCCAGCGATACCGACTGGCGCGCCACCACACGGCCGGTTAAGCGCACATCGCGTTGCAGTTGTTCGGCTTGTTCCAGAGCCTTGCTCGCCACCTGTAGCAGGGCATTATCAGCGCCTTGCTGGCGGGCCTGCTGAGCACTGCTGTGCTGACTGGAGAGAAAAAACACCGTCGCCAGTGTGGCACCTACCATCAACAGCGCCGCCAGCGTGCCGCGAAACAGGTGGTTCCAGGAAGTTTTTAGAGGAGTGCCCATGCTGGCCTCGAAATGGTTTATTCTTGAACGATACCGTTCACTATAATATGTGTACGCTCACGTTCAATATTTATTTACTCGATGGGCACGGACTGCACCGAATGACAGATTCTCAACATACACCGCCTGAACCAAAACGCCGCGCTGGACGACCCAAGGATATGGCTAAACGGAATGCCATGATGGATGCGGCGGCGTGTCTGTTTTTTCGCCACGGTTTAGAGGGGGTAACGATGGAAGCCGTTGCCCGAGAAGCGGGGGTTTCCAAAGTCACAGTGTACGGTCACTTTATGACCAAAGAGGCACTGTTTGGCAGTGTGATACGGCGCGAAACCGAAACCATCCGCAGGGGGTTAGATAAACTGCCCGATACCCACGAGGGGGTTCGCCAATCACTGATCGAAGTCGGCATGAGCTTAGTACACTTTTTGCTGGAGCCCCATGTGCTGGCGGTTGAGCGAGCAATGAGCGCCCAGGGCGAGCAGTACCCGGAGCTGTTAAAGGCTTATTTCGAGGCGGGCCCCTGGGCAATGCAACAATGGCTACAAGAGAAGTTAGAAAGACTGGCCAGCGCCGGGCATTTAACGCTTGGCTCGCCCTCCATTGCAGCCGACCAACTGTGCAGCATGTGGCAGGGTATGCTGGTCACAGAAGTCAGCATGGGCGTACGGCAACTGCCCAGCGATGAAGAGCTTCACCGCCAAATCAGCAGCGCCGTGAATGTGTTTTTGGCAGCGTATGGGGAACCTAGGTCAAGCACAGCTCATTGAGAAATCACTATCTGTTTTAACGCCGCTCTAGCACACCGATTAGCGCGGGTATTGGCAGGCTTTGATCTTCAACCGATGTATACAGGTTGCGGACGGCTTCAGCGATCCCCCCCTCCACGGCAAGGTCTTCGGTCATCGTGTGGTAGTAACCAAGATCTTTGCTGGCATTGGCAACGGTAAACTTGAAGCCTGAAGGGTCATTATCAGCGATATAGGGGCGCAGCCGCTCGAGCACGACGCCACCTCCGCCCCCAGCCCCTAATACCTCCAGCAATGCGCTATCGCTAATACCCGCTTTACGAGATGCCGCTGTAGCCTCGGCCAATACTGCCGAAAATCCCAAAGAGACAAAGTTATGCAGCAGTTTAAGAGTATGCCCCGCGCCCACATCGCCCGCATGGGCAATATTTTCGGCAAAGCCCTGCAGCAGAGGCAGTGTTTCATCGAACAGCGCCTTCGGCGCGCCAACGATCAAATTGAGTCGCCCTTCCGCTGCTTCTTTCGGCGTGCGCGTCATGGCCGCATCCATAAAGCGCCCGCCAGCCTCTGTGACTCTGGCAGCGACTTTTTCTGTTGAACTGGGCAGCGCAGTGGAGCAATCCACCACGACACATCCGGGCTTTAACCCCGCTAATACGCCGTTGGGTTCAAACAGCACGGCTTCTACTTGAGGTGAGCCGGTGACGCACAGAATCACCACCTCAGCACTCTGGGCCACCTCTCGTCCTGTATTCAGCGAGATGGCACCGGCTGCCAATAAGTCATCTACTGGCTGGTTACCGGAGTGGTTCAGAAACCTGACCTGATGGCCTGCACGTAGCAGGCTGCTGGCGATCCCATGGCCCATGAGGCCCACGCCGACGATGCCTACTTGGCTGACTGATGTCATTGTTATCACCTTAAAGCTGGTTCGTCCGTTAATGTTTGATCGCGATAGTTTTAATCTGTGTGTAGCTTCGCAGGCCCTCAAAGCCTTTTTCCCGGCCGTGTCCGGAGCGGCCAACGCCACCAAATGGTAGCTCTACACCACCGGCGGCACCGTAGTTATTGATGAATACCTGACCGCTGCGAATCCCTTTGGCCAAACGGAGCTGACGGCCGCCATCGCGCGTCCAAATACCGGCACAGAGGCCAAAATCGGTGGCATTAGCCAGCGCCAGCGCTTCCGCTTCGTCCTCAAACACCTGCACCACCAGCACTGGGCCAAATAACTCTTCTTGAAGCACTTCATGCCCAGCAGGAATATCAGTGAGTAGTTGAGGCACTACGAAGTGGCCGCCACTTGGCGCGCTTGCCGCTAACTGGCCTTTTGCCGCCACGCGAATACCGTCGGCTTCGGCGGCCGCCAAGCGCGCTTCCAGCTTGGCTTTTTGACGCGCATTGATCAGTGGGCCACAGTCAACGTCCGCTTCGCCGGCGTCACAGCGCAGGGCAGCGAAGCGCTCGCTGAGGTTAGCAACCACGCTCTCAGCGATCTCCCTCTGCACCAGCAAACGGCTGCCTGCGGAGCAGGTCTGACCAGCATTCTGAATAATGCCGCGCACTACTGCGGGCAGCGCGGCATCAAGATCCGCATCAGCAAACACTAATTGGGGAGACTTACCGCCAAGTTCCAGGGTGACGGGTACATGGTGCTGCGCGGCCGCCTGAGCGACATGGGTGCCGGTCTCTGGCGAGCCGGTAAAGGAGAGGTGATCAATGTTTGGGTGGGCAGCAAGGGCAGCGCCCGCTTCAGCACCAAGCCCTGGCACCACGTTGAGTGCACCCGCCGGAAGGCCATGATCCACTGCCAGTTGCGCTAAACGCAATACGCTCAAACAGGCATCCTCTGCGGGCTTAAGCACAACGGTATTACCCGCGGCCAGCGCCGCGGCCACACAGCGCCCGAAGATTTGCGATGGATAATTCCAGGGAATAATTTGCGCACACACGCCATAGGGCTCACGCAAGGTCATGACCGCGAAATCGGTCTCAAAGGGGATGGTTTCACCGTGAAGTTTATCCGCCGCCCCGCCATAAAAGCGAAAGTAGCGTGCGCAAGCACCAATATCGCCCCTGGCTTGAGTCAAGGGCTTCCCGGTATCAGCACACTCAAGCTGTGCCAGTTGCTCGTGATGCGCCTCGATAATATTTGCAAAGCGTAGCAACCATTCGCTGCGCTGCCTTGCAGACCACCGGGCCCACTCGCCTAGCTGGCCAGAAAAGGCCCGCCGTGCGGCTTGTACCGCCGCTTCTACATCGCCTATTTGGCAACGGGCGATACGGGTCAGCGGTTCGCCACTGGCCGGGGCTTCCACCTGTAACGTTGTGGTGGTGTTCACCCACTCTCCAGCCACCAGCGCCTGCTGCGGTGGCAACGTTAATGCATCTGGCATATCGCACTCCTCTTATTATGATTGTTTTATTGACGCTAAAAACGGCGGGGTTAACCGTAAAAAGCAGTCACCAGCCCCATGGAAATCCATGGCATGTAAGTGATCGCCATTAGGCAGGCCAGCACCACCAAGACAAAGCGCAACAGCCATGGCAGCATTTGATCGATCGATATTTTGGCAACCGCACAGGCAGCAAAAAGGTTTACGCCTAGCGGCGGCGTAATCATGCCAAGCGCCAGATTAACCACCATGACTAGACCAAAATGAACGGGGTGGATACCGAACTGAATGGCGATGGGCGTCAATATCGGTGCCAACACCAGAATAGCGGCGGAAGTTTCGATAAACATGCCGACAACTAACAGCAATGCATTGACCACCAGCAAAAACATCAGAGGATCATTGATGGTGTTGGTAACCAGATTGGCAATTTGCGCGGGCAGCCCCGTTCGGCTTAGCAGAAAGCTGAAGAGCGAGGCGGCGGCAATAATCAGCATGACGGCAGCTGTTGAGACAACGCTCTGGCGCATAATCGGCCACAGGTCATCGACCTTCAGTTCACGGTAGTAGAAGCCTCCCACGATCAGCGCAAAAAACACGGCCACGGCGGAGGCTTCAGTCGGGGTAAATATCCCGCCATAGATACCGCCAATCACGACCACCGGCATCAGCATCGCGACCCAGGCGCGCTTTGCCGAGATCATAAAGCCAGTGCTGTCTTTATAGTCGTCCTTGCCGTAGCCACGCACTTTGCAGAACAGGTAGAGAAAGAGTATCAGCGCACTGCCAATCAGTATGCCTGGGCCGATACCCGCCAGGAATAGCTGACCGATGGAGGTATCGGTACTCACGCCGTACAGGATCAATGGAATGGAGGGCGGGATCAGTACCCCAAGCTCTGCAGAAGAGGCTTGTATGGAGGCGGCTAACGGCTTGGGATAGCCATGCTTTACCATGGCAGGAATCAGGATGGCACCAATAGCGAAGGTCGTTGCCACGCTGGAGCCGGACACCGCCGCAAACATCATGCAGGTCAGTACGCAGGACATGGCCAGCCCGCCCTGCACGCGGCCAACGATGGACTTCGCCAGATCCACCAGGCGCTGTGAGATGCCCCCGGCGGCCATCAGATTGCCGGCTAGGATAAAAAAAGGAATCGCCATTAACGGAAATTTATCGATGCCGATAAACATCTGCTGTGGCACCAGCAGCAACGGCAGACGTGTGAAGAATTCGATACCGATAATCGAGGCCAGGATAATGGAAATCGCAATCGGCACCCCGAAGGTAAACAGGATGATCAGCGACAGACCGATAACCATGTTCATGGCTGCACCTCCCGGTCAGGTCGCGGCGCGCCATGGAATGTTTCAACCTCCGGCACGATCTCGCTATTTTCAGGACCTACCTTTTCCCGGCCAGTGAGCTGTGCGAGCAGCCTCGCCACCACGGCGACAATGGCAAAGCAGGAGCCCGTGGGAATCGCCGCATAGGCCCACGACATCGAAATATTCATTCCCGACATGGTTTGATTGCTCACCCGCATCGTCATTTGGATGCCGTAATGGATCAGCACCCCAAGCACCAGCAGGCAGCACACCACAATGAGTACCTCTAAAAGGGTGAGAAAACGCGCAGGGACCACTTTATAAACGACTTCCACCGCCATCATGTAACCACCCCGAAAGGTGGCGGCAGCGGCCATAAATACACACCAGATCATGGCGGCACGAGAGGCGACTTCCGTCCAGGTAGAAGGAGCGTTAAACACAAATCGGGTGAGCACCTGATAAAAGCTGAGGGTTACCGATATCGCCAGCATCACCACTGCAATCAGCATTGCGAGCCGGGTTAACTGATGCTCAAAACGAAGAAATACCGCTAGCATAAGAGATCACCATGCCAAAGCGGCCTTCGGCTACGCCGAAGGCCGGGGAGGAAGAAGCGCTCAGCAACCGCTGGCTTTGTCCTGAATGCGCTCCAGCATTTCGGTGCCGTACTCAGAAGTAAATATCTCATAGGCGGGCTGAACCGCTTCCTGGAAAGGAGCAACATCAATGTCGGTCTTTACCGTCATACCGTTCTCTTCCAGCAGCGCCACGCCTTCACGCTCTAGTCGCGAGACCTCTTCACGGGTTGCTTCAGCAGATGCGACAGCAGCCTCCCTAAACCAGCCACGCTCTTCGTCACTTAAGCCGTCTAGCAGAATCGGCGACCCCAGGACGATGGCCGGCGAATAGACGTGCCCGGTTAGCGATAGGTAATCCTGCACTTCCCAGAAGTTGGTGGCGACGATGACCGTAATCGGGTTCTCCTGACCATCGACGGTGCCCTGCTGAAGTGCCGTGAACAGTTCCGGGAAGGCCATCGGCGTTGGCCGAGCACCCATCTGGCGGAAAGCCTCCTGATGCACCTCGTTCTCCATGGTGCGAACGCGAAGGCCCTCGGCATCTGCTGGTGTGGCGATTTCTCGCTGGCTATTGGTCAGATGGCGGAAGCCATTTTCCGTCCAAGCTAAGCCGACCAAATCGTGATCGCCCATTTTTTCCAGTAGTTCGTCGCCAAGCTCACTATCCAGCACGCAACGCGCCTGGTCGTAGTTCTCAAACAGGAACGGCAGGTCGAGCACATAGGTTTCGGGAACAAAGTTACCTAGCGGGCCGGTAGAGGTAATCACCACATCGACGGTGCCGATTTGCAACCCTTCGATCATCTCCCGCTCGCCGCCCAGCGACCCCGACGTATGCTCGGTCACCGTGAACTCGCCATCAGACAAACGCTCCAGCGTCTCTTTAAAGGCATCTGCACCCACTGAATAGTGAGAGCTGTCAGAAAGGGTGTGCCCCAGGTTCACTTCCGTCGCCGCATGGGCTTGTAGTGCAATGCCAACGGTAGCAATACCGCTAATCGCCGCCACCAGGGCATGGCGTGTAAGTGTTGGTGTCGTTGTAGAGTGTTGCTTAGTCATTGAAGTGCCCTCTTTATGTTGTTGTGAGGGTGGAGTGTGGAGCGACACACGCTATTGGTAACGTCGCCCCAGGCTGTTGCCTGCCGAGTGTGGCAGACCGGAACTCACGACGGTTCAGTAACGAACGCATCAATAATCTGTTTAAAGTTATCATCGCCCACAAAACCAAGCTGCTTGGCTTTCGCGGTTTCAAAACGCGCAGGCCAGCTCGCCACAATGGCTTCAATGCGCGGGTCAGGCTCATGGCGTACCAGCGAAAGCGCTTTCTCGCCGGCCACATCACGCAGTGCTGCCAGCATATCGGCCACCGTGACGGTAATGCCGGGTAGCATAAAGGCGCGAAAAGTGGCCAGGGCTTCGCTCGGCACTTCCGCACCATGGATCAGCGCCGCCACCACTCTGCCCGGTGACATCACAAACATCGGCAGCTCGGTAGGCACCGGGCAAACCGCCTCTTCGCCATTGAGCGGCTCACGCAGAATGCTGGAGGCAAAGCTGGAGGCCGCGGCATTAGGCCGACCGGGTCGAATCACAATCGTCGGTAGGCGCAGCACTAAACCATCAATGAGCCCTCGGCGGCTGTAATCGTTGATGAGCAGCTCGCACATGGCTTTTTGTGCACCGTAGGAGTTTTGCGGATGGAGTGCCGTCATATCATCCAGTACCTCCGGCAACTCACCGCCGTAGGCCGCCACGGAGCTGGCCATAATCAAGCGAGTATCGGATAGCTCCTGTTCCCGGCAGCCTTCCAGCAGCGCCCGCGTGGCATCGAAGTTAACCCGCATACCGAGTTCCAAATCGGCTTCTGCGGCGGAGCTTACGACCGCCGCCAGGTGGTAGATCACATCGGGTCGCTGCTCTAACACGCTATCCAGCGCGCCGGGTTGGGTAATATCCAGCGCCACTGATGTCACAGCAACGCTTTCCGCTGCAGGCTGCGGCGCTTCGATCTGGTCAATCAGTGTCAAGCGCGTAATGGGCTGCTGGCAAAGCTCACCGCGTTCAAGCAATTGGTTGACTAAACGCTGGCCGAGAAACCCGGCTGCGCCGGTAATGGCAATATGCATCGTGAGGATCCTGTTGTAGTTTTGTTATTGTTCATTCAGTTGGGGCAGATTAGTGAGTGCCGATCAGCGTGTGATTAGGCCCCACGCCTCGCCCCACCCCAGCCCCGCGCGAGTGTCGGCCTGGGGGCGATACTCGCAGCCGATCCAGCCGTTATAGCCCAGCGCGCTTAAGCGCTCGAAGATGGCCGGGTAATGCACCTTTCCCACATCCGGCTCGTGGCGCCCGGGTACGCCTGCGACTTGAATATGCCCTATGGCGCTGAACTGGCGCTCAAGGTGGCGAATCAAGTCGCCGTCCATAATTTGGCAGTGGTAGAGATCAAACTGTAGCTTTAGATTTTCTGCCCCAACCTCTTCCAATACCGCCATCGCCTGCGCCTGGCGAGAGAGAAAAAAGCCGGGCATATCGCGCGTATTAATCGGCTCGATCAGTATGTCCCGACCAACCTTGGCCGCTTCACTCGCAGCAAAGCGTAGATTGCGGATATAGGTAGCGTGGTGTTCAGCCTGGATCGCGGCATCGACGTCTTCCGGGAGCAGCCCCGCCATGGCATGCACCCGAGGGCAGTTGAGCGCTTCGGCGTAACGTAGCCCTTCAATCACCGAGTCACGAAACTCTCCTTCTCGGCCCGGCAAGCTCGCTAAGCCCCGCTCACCTGCATCCCAATCGCCTGGCGGCAGATTAAACAGCACTTGCTCCAGTTGGTTTTTATTCAGCGCATCTCTTAACTCATCGGCGGTATAGGCGTACGGGAACAGGTACTCAACGCCTTTAAAGCCCGCGTCCGCAGCGGCAGCAAAGCGACTCATAAAGACGTGTTCGTTAAACAGCATGCTGAGGTTGGCGGCTAATCGAATCATCGTGGTGCTCTTGTTGTTAAGTACGTCATTATTAAGTGCGTCGTTAATCCCGTGGAAAACGTGCCTCAAGCTCGGCCACCTGCTCGGGTGTTAACCCTCTTGGGTTCTCGCCCCTTAACAGCAGATAGAGCTTGGCAGTCTCTTCCAGTTCTTCGGTGGCGTAGACCGCTGCCTCAAGGTTTTTCCCCGCCACCACTGGGCCGTGGTTAGCCAGCAGCACCGCGCTATGCTTGCCCGCTAATCCCCGCACTGCATCGCCCAGCTTGGGGTCGCCAGGAATGTGATACGGCACCAGCGGCAGTTTCCCCACCCGCATCACGTAGTAGGCTGTGAGTGGTGGTATGCAGTCGCAGGGATTCACATCAGGCAAGCAAGAGACCGCCACCGAGTGAGTGGAGTGCAGGTGCACAATCGCACCGGACTGCGGGCGCTCCTCGTACATCGCCATATGCAAAAACTGCTCTTTGGTAGGCTTATCGCCACTCAGCAGTTGGCCGTTGTTATCCAGATGGGAGATCCGTGCAGGATCCAGCCGCCCCAAGCAGGCGTTGGTGGGTGTCATCAGCCAGCCGCCGTCATCCAGACGCACGCTGATATTGCCGCTGGAGCCCATGGTCAGGCCGCGGTCAAACAGCGATTTCCCCAGAGTGCTGATCTGCTCCCGCAAACTGTTTTGGGGATGGCGATGCAAGTGGATGCTCATTCCAGCACCTCAAACGCCCGGGTAAAGAAATCGACGCCACCGAAGTTGCCAGATTTCAGCGCCAGCGACAGCGGCACATCGCGACCCGTTATTAAAGTTTGCGTCCAGGGCACGCCAGGGTCGATCTGCTCACCGATGCGCAGGGTGGTAATACCCAACGCTGAGACCACCGCGCCTGACGTTTCGCCCCCGGCGACCAGCAACCGGCCCACGCCTTCCTCTACAAGTTTGACAGCCAACTGGCTCAGCGCCTCTTCAACTAACGCACCCGCATGCGCAACGCCAAGGGCTTGCTGGGCTGCGTTAACCTTTTCAGTATCAGCCGAGGCATAGAGCAGTACCGGCGTCTCTTGAGATAAACGCTTGCGGGCAAAGGCCAGCGCCTGTTCCTGCTGTTGCCCCCCTTCGGTCAACGCCAAGGGATCAAGGGCAAAGCCACCATCAGGGTGCTGGGCCAGAAAATCCGCTACTTGTGCAAGTGTGGCACGGGAGCAACTGCCGGAGAGCACCAGCGCACCACCCGAGGCAGGCGATAAACGCCCCGGCTCACTGATCGTGCCCAGCCAGCCCTGTGCACGATATTGGGCGGGCAACGCCTGCCCCAAACCAGAACCGCCGGTCACTAAAGGCAGTGAAACGGTAGCTTCAGCCAGAATTTCCAGATCCTGTTCGTCCAAGGAATCACAGATCACATGGCGAACTCCCTGATCTGCCAGCATCGTTAAGTGAGCACAGGTCGCCTCTGCGCCTTGAACCAGAACCGCGCGGTTGGCTAAGCCCACCGGGTGCGGCGTTTGACGGGAGAGTACTCGCACGAGATCCGCGTCCTGCATGGGGTTCAGTGGGTGGTGCTGCATACCGCTGTCGTTGAGCAAGCGGTCGCCCACAAACAGATGGCCCTGGTAGACCGTACGGCCGTTAATCGGGAAGGCGGGCACCATCACTGTTTGGTGCGCACCCAGAGCTTCCAGCAACGCATCCGCCACCGGGCCGATATTGCCTTGGTCGGTGGAGTCAAAGGTGGAGCAGTACTTGAAGAACAGCTGCCGGGCGCCCTGCTGACGAAGCCACTCAAGGGCAGCGAGTGAGTCCGCCACGGCTTCGTCCACCGGGCAGGAACGCGATTTCAGCGCCACGATTACCGCATCGATATCAGTGAGGTCGACCTCTTGCTGAGGCACGCCAATCACCTGCAGGCAGCGCATACCGCCGCGCACCAGGTTATTGGCAAGGTCGGTCGCTCCAGTGAAGTCATCGGCAATGGCGCCCAGTACGATGTTCGCTCCCATCCCCATTTTATTCGGCTCCCTGGGCGTCGTTGGCAGCTTCTGGCAACGCGATGCCCGATAATCGCTGGTAGACTTTTATCACCGCCGAGTCATCTTCGCGCCCAAAACCTGCACCGCTGGCAGCGGTAAACTGCTGCAGAGCGCTTGAAGCGACCGGCGTTGCCAGCGCCAGCTCGCGGCCGGTTTGATGCACGATGTTGAGATCTTTGACGAAGATATCCACCGCAGAAAGCGGCGTGTAGTCACCACTCAGGATATGCGGCACGCGGTTTTCGAACATCCAGGAGTTGCCCGCCGAGTGGGTAATAACGTCATATATCACCTCTGGGTCGAGTCCCATACGAATGCCCAGCGCCATGGCCTCAGCGGCGGTGGCGATATGCACACCTGCCAGCAGTTGATTGACCAGTTTCATACTTGAGCCAACGCCAGGCGCATCGCCAAGGCGATAAACCTTGGCAGCCATGGCGTTTAGCACTGCTTCGGCGTAGGTAAATGCCTCCGTTGCCCCGGATGCCATTACCGATAGTTCACCACTTTTGGCTTTAGCAGCACCGCCGCTAATCGGCGCATCCAGCAGCAGCAACCCCTCTGCCGCCACACGCTCACCAAGCTGTTTGGCCTGACTGGGCGCCACAGTGGCGCACTGGATGATCAGACTGCCCCGGGCCAAGTGGCTTACCACCCCCTGCTCACCGAACAGCACTTGCTCAACCTGCGCCCCGTTAACGACAACCACCAACACGATATGGCAGTGAGCAAGCTCGGCAGGAGTGGCTACGCTTTGCCCCCCTGCTGCCACGAAGGCATCGCGTGCCCCAGCGGAAATATCACACCCGGTCACATTAAATCCCTGCTTGAGCAAAGCGGTGGCCGTACCCATGCCCATGGCGCCCAGGCCAATAAGACCTACTTGAAGTGATTGCTTATCGTGTTGGCTCACCTAACGGCACCTCTTGGTTGTTGAGACTGTTGTTGAGACGGCTGTTGAGACTGTTACTGAGAACGTTGTTGTGTTTGTTGCTATCGTCGCGGTGCAATTAGAAGCTAAATGGTAGCGCTGTCATGATAGCGCTACCATTCGTTTTAGATTATTGTTGGCGTTACGACAAGCTGAAAATCAGGGACGTGCGACCAATGTCTAAAGACTCGCCCAACGCTGCCTCTCCCAGCCCTGCCAGGCAGCGCCGAAGCTCCGACCAAGTCACGCTCAGCCAAGTGGCGCAAGCGGCAGGGGTATCACCGATTACCGCATCTCGAGCACTGAACAACCCTGATAAGGTCAGCGATAGTGCACGCCTGAGTGTTCTACAAGCCGTAGAGAAACTGGGCTACGTACCCAACTTGGTAGCCGGTAGCCTGGCCTCCTCCCGCTCGCGGCTGATTGCGGTGATTGTGCCGTCGCTGATCAATAGCGTGTTTGTGGAGGTCATCAAGGGGCTGCAGGAAACGCTGGAAGCCGAGGGCTACCAGATACTGCTGGGTAACACCGACTACGATCTAGACCGCGAGTATCAATTGGTGCGCACTTTTCTGGGCTGGTCATGCTCTGCACTGGTCACCGCTGGGCTGCGCCATAACAAGGCGTGCCATACGCTGCTGGCGAACTGGGATCACCCCATTATGGAGGTGATGGAGCTGGGCAAAGGCATGGATCTTAACGTTGGGCTGGATCACGTGGCGGCAGGCCGCTGCATGGCCGACCATCTTCTCGACAAAGGCTACCGCCATATTGTTTATGTGGGCGCACGGCTCTCGCAGGATTATCGCGCCAGCATGCGCTACGAAGGCCATAAAGCGGTGCTAAAGGAGAAAGGGATCGACGCCCCACTACTGGAACTAGACACCTTAGGCAGCCTACAGGCGGGCGCTGAAGGGCTGGCCCAAGTTCTCGCGCAATACCCTCATACCCAAGCCATTCACTTTGCCAACGACGACTTGGCGGCAGGCGCCCTGCTGGCTGCTCAACGTCAAGGGCTAAACGTTCCAGGGG
The DNA here is from genome assembly GCF_013416325.1 of Vreelandella sedimenti. Lineage (GTDB taxonomy): Bacteria > Pseudomonadota > Gammaproteobacteria > Pseudomonadales > Halomonadaceae > Vreelandella > Vreelandella sedimenti. Next base: position 187,625 of record NZ_JACCGK010000001.1, on the reverse strand, counting down.
ATATCGCCATTGCCGGGTTTAACGGCCTGCCCCTTGGTCAGCACGTAACTCCTCAGCTCACGACCATTCTTTCACCCAGAGAAGAGATGGGCCGCTTAGCCGCCAAAGAACTCATTCGGCGGCTAAGCGGTAAAAACGTCTACCGCCGCCAGCACGATGTGGGCTTTACGCTCCAAACCGGCGGGAGTACTTAGGCCGCCTCAACGCTCATATCGCTGGTGGTTGACCAAGAATCTCCAAGCCTGATCCCAGCTCGTTTTCAATTGCCTGACCGATTGCCAGCAGGCTGGCGTCTTGCCACGGCCCGGCCAGCACTTGCAGGCCAACGGGCATACCTGCGGCGTCTTTCCCAACCGGCAGCGTTAAGGCACACAGGCCTAGGAAATTAGCGATCACCGTGTTGCGCAGGGCATGCATGTTGGCTTTGGGATAGGCACCTTCGGGCTGAAGACTCTCGATAGTGGGCGGGGTAATCGCCACCGTGGGAGTAAGGACTGCATCTACATCGGCCATGCGAGCGGCGGCAGAGGCGGCAAGCGAGTCCAGCACCGTGCGACGACGCACATACTCCCAGGCAGGCATGTCATCTGCCGCTTTAACGCGGGCGGCGACGTTAGGATCCAGGGAATCAATCATCTCGGGTAGCTCGGTGTTTAGAAACGCCGCCAATTCCGGCGCAGCCACACCGCCCAGCTTGAAGAGTTCGTACGCTTCGTCGATGCCAGGCAACTCGAGGGTCACTATTCGCGCCCCGGCGGCTTCCAGCTGCTTAATGGCACCGCGTACGGTTTCCGCGATACCTGGACTGCAGTCGTCCCAGAAAAACGTTTCTGGTACTCCAAAGGTCAACCCGGCAAGCGTCGGTGTTGCTGGCATTCGATCATCCTGACCGCTAAGGCCGCCATCCAACGCATCGAACGCAAAGGCAAGGTCATCTACCCGACGCGCCAGTAACCCTGGGGTATCCAGCGTGCTTGAAAGCGGTACGATCTGCTCGGTCGACCAGCGCCCGGCGGTGGTTTTCAATCCCGCTACGCCGGTCATTGAGGCGGGAATACGCACTGAACCGGCGGTATCGGTGCCTAATGCCAAACTTGCCGTACCGCCCACCAGTGAAACACCCGCCCCGGAGCTTGAGCCGCCAGGCGTGCGGTGCTGATGTGCATCCCAGGGGTTGCGCGGTGCGCCCCAATGGGCATTGGTGCCCAAGCCGCCAAAGGCAAACTCAACGGAGTGGGTTTTACCCATAACAGAAGGTAGCTGTTTCAATAGCGTGCCCACCACTGGGCCGGGCCGCTCCCAACGCTTCGGCAGGCGTTGAGAAGAGCCCGCATAAGTGGGCAGCCCGGTCACGGCGTAGATATCCTTGATCGATACCGCCAAGCCCATTAGCGCCCCCGCATCACCACCCTGGGCGAGCACCGCATCGGCAGCTTTTGCCATTGCCAGTGCCTGCTCACCGTTCCAGGTGAGGTAGGCATGGTCGTGTTTGCCGCGCTGCTGATAAGCAGCGACTGCCGCTTCGGCCAGCGCGGTAGCGGTCAGCGTGCCCGCCCGCAGACGCTCGCGCTGCTCACGTAACGGTAGAAAAATGGGTGAATCCTGCATGCTTTACGTACCTCTTTGGATGCTTAACGCACTTCAAAAATCGCTTCGACTTCCACCGCCGCATTGCCGGGCAGTGTCGCCACCCCAATGGCGGTTCTAGCGTGACGCCCTGCATCGCCAAATAGCGCGACAAAAAGCTCTGATGCCCCGTTGATCACCAGCGGCACATCGTGAAAGCCCGGCGCCACATTGACGAAACCATTCATGCGCACGCAGCGCACCACGCGGGGAAAATCGCCATCCACGGCATCGCTTAACGAGGCCAGCAGGTTCAAGGCACACGCCTGGGCCGCCAGCTTGCCGGTTTCAAGATCGAACTCAGCCCCCACCTTGCCGGGATAGAGAACATCACCGTCACGCTCGCAAATCTGCCCGGCTAAAAACAGCTGGCTGCCCAACTGGGACCAGGGTAGAAACAGGCCACGCGGCCTTGGAATCGCCGGTAACGTAAGGCCCTGCTCCGCCACCGCTTGTTCAATCGTATTGCTCATGGTTCGTTGTCCTTATTGTTTAGCTTCATTAAGCCAGCTGTTAATAGATTAATGAGGGCAGCCAGGTACTCAGCCACGGTATATAGGTGATGATGATCAGCGCTAACAGCATCAAGCCAATCAGCGGTAAGCAGGCCTTGAACACTTCCTGCAGCGACATCTTGGAGATCGCCATAGCGACGAACAGGTTCAACCCTACCGGCGGCGTAATCATCCCCACCGAGAAGTTGATCAGCGTGATCACCCCAAAATGCACCGGGTCAACGCCGACCTGGGCCGCAATAGGCTGCAGTAGCGGCGAGAGCACAATGATGGCCGAGGCGCTATCGAGGAAAAAGCCAGCAACGATCATCACGACATTAAACAGCGCCATGACCTGAAACGGATCGTCTGTCCACGACAGCACCTCGCCTGCCAGTTGGCTAGGCGTACCGGTAATGGCGAGCAGCCAAGAGAAAGCAGAGGCACCTGCAGTAATCAGCAGCAGCGTCGCGGAAATCAATCCAGAGCTTCTTAACGTTCCCACCAGTTCCGTTACGTTAATGGTGCGATAGACCACCATGCCGACGAACAGACCATATACACAGGCGACCGCCGCCGATTCGGTCGGGGTAAAGACGCCACTGTAGATGCCCCCCAGTAGAATCACCGGCAGTCCCAGGCCCCAGGCAGCATCTTTAAAGGCAACTAAAATTTGCCGCAGCGAAGGGAAAGGAGCGCGCTCATAGCCTTTGATGCTGCTAAAGACGATGCAGTAGGCGATGAGAATCGAGGCAATCACAATAGCGGGCAGCAGACCTGCTGCAAACAGCCGCCCCACCGAAGTACCGGTCACTGAGCCGTAGATAATCAACGCAATACTCGGCGGCACGATCGGTCCCAAGGTACCAGCAGTGGCGATCAACCCAATCGCAAAGCGCTTATCGTAGCCAGCAGCGACAAGCGCCGGGAACATGATCGAGCCAATCGCCACCACCGTGGCGGGACTTGAACCGGAAATGGCCCCGAAGAAGAGGCATGACAGCACCGTGGCCGCTGCCAAGCCCCCTGGCACCCACCCTACCAACGCCTTGGCAAGATTGATCAACCGGTCGGAAAGCCCACCAATCCGCATAAGCTCCGCCGCCAGAATAAAGAACGGAATCGCCATCAGCGAAAAGTTGTTCATGCCGGTAAACATGCGCATCGGCACGATGACCGGATTGGTGGCGCCAAAGAATTCAATGGCAAGAAACACCGCCAATGCCAAGGAAGCAAAGATGGGCAGCCCGAGCAGTAGAACGGCAAAAAAGATCGGTAATAATGCAGTAATCATGGTCGCCCTCCAGGGTTAAATGAGCTTATCCGACTCAGCCACAAGCTCTTCGGAAAGACTCACCGGAGGCTTTTTCCAGACTTCATTGATGACCCATAGATAACGCAGAATCAGCAGCACACCAGAAACGCCAATCGGCAGATAGAACCATGCCATCGGCAGGCGAAGTGCGGCGGTTAACTGCCCGCGATCCAGCGTGCTGAAATAGAGAACAAAGCCGTAATAGGTCATAAAGCCTGCGAACACGATACCTATCAGTGCTGCGATCATGTGCAGCCAGCGGTTCACAGCGGGCGAGGCAATGGCATTCAGCACATCCACCGAAATATGCGTGCCATGGCGCACACCCATACTGGCGCCTACAAAACTCATACAGATAATGGAGTAAATAACGACTTCTTCAGCCCAAAATAGCGAACCGCTAAAGCCGTAGCGATACACGACTTGGATGGTAGTGAGGATGGTCGCAATCGACATGAAAACGACCATCGCCACACTCTCCAAGCGATCAAGACATTTGTTGAGCGCTTCGAACATGAGATATCCACACCCTGAAAGGGGTAAGAAGAGAAGAGCTAAGTCTTAGCCGACCCGTTGGATCAATACTCGATACCCACGGCGTCATATACCTTATGCAGCAACTCCGTGGTGACGATTTCTTCATACTCTTCGTGCACCGGCATGCTGGCTTCAATAAAGGCGTTGCGCTGCTCTGGGGTGAGCTCATTGATCGCAATTTCGTCTTTGATCTCTTCCATGATGGTCTCTTCGTCCTGCAGCGTTAGCGCACGGGACGTGTCTCGGCCATTATCGAAGGCTTCCAGCATCACCGCCTGCAGATCTTCCGGCAGCGAGTCCCAGGAGTCCTGGTTTATTACCGCCGCATAGGCGTGATAAGCGTGATTGGTCAGCGAGAGATAATCCTGCACCTCATGGAAACGCATGGTGTAGATGTTGGCCAGTGGGTTTTCCTGCCCCGACACCACGCCCTGCTGCAGGCCGTTGTAAACCTCGGTGAAGGCCATAGCGGTGGCGTTAGCGCCCAGGTTTTCATAGGTGGAGATGATGATCGGCGCCTGCATGGTGCGCATGCGGATACTCTCCATATCTTCTGGGTTTTCGATCGGGCGATCATTGTTGGTAATATGCCGGAAACCCGCTCCCCAAAAGTTGACGCCGTACATGTTATGGCCATTCAGGGTATCGAGGATTTCGCGGCCCACTTCACCATCCAGGGTTTCCACCATGGTGTCGTAATCGGCAATCAAGAACGGCAGATCCAAAATCTGCATGCGCGGCTCAAAGTTGCCCAGGGTGGCCGTTGGCGGGATACCGATATCGACCAGGCCCATCTGAATCTGCTCAATGATTTCAACGTCGCCACCCACCTGAGCGGCCGGCAGCACGTTAATCTCGATACGACCGTCGGACTTCTCCTCTACCTCCTCTTTAAAGCGCAGCGCCGCCTGGCCGTTCGGCGTCTCTTCAATCAATACGTGAGCGAAGCTGAAGGTATAGTCGGCCGCATGGAGTTGAGCCGCGCTTAGAGAAGCGACAGCAATAGCAGCAGAGAGGGTGGCTTTTGTCAGCGTTAGTTTCATGTCCAGCACCTTATTTAGTTATGATGAATTGCTTTTTAGTTTCCTGTTACTGCAGTTGAGCAAGGTTAAAAGGCCGCTCACGCCATTAAGCGTTCCATCGCATCCCCCAGCGCTTCGCGCGGGGTACTACTCAGCAGCAAGGCAAGTGCAAGCCTTGCCTTGCGTGCACTGATATCGTTGAGCGCGATCACCCCAGCCGAGACCAAATCAGCCAGGCTGCCGCTAAACTCATAACTGGTGTTCACCGGCCCTTGAGCGCAACTACTCACTACCGCTATAGGGACACCTGCGCGAATCAATGCTCGTATTTCGTTCATCCAGCCAGGTGGCACATGGCCCCGGCCTAAGCCATCGATCACCACCCCGTTCGCCCCACTCTCCACGCAGGCTTTCAGCAGTGCTGGCGAGGCATCCAGATAGGCGGGCAGTAGATCGACACGCGGCAGCGGAACACCCCAGCCTTCAATGGGGGGCTCAATCGACGTCCCTGTGTGATAAAGCTTGAGCCGTTGACCGTCGATATACCCCAGCGAACCAGCGCCGGGGGCGTCAAATCCATGCAACTGGAAACTGCTCACTTTGCGGGCATAGCGCGCAGCAAATAGCGACTCGTTGAACACCAAGACACAGCCAAGCTGACTCAGTTGGGGGCTGACCGCCGCCACGATGGCATCGCAGATATTTTTAAAGGCGTCGGTACCTAACTGGTGAGGCGCCCGCTGGGAACCAGTGATGACACAAGGTTTATCCGCTGGAAGCGTGAGCGATAAAAAGTAAGCGGTCTCCTCCAAGGTATCGGTACCGTGGGTGATCACCAGACCGTCCACATCGGCTCGCGACAATACTCTTCGCCCTTGGCAATGGAGTTCAGCAAGATCGGCGAGAGTGACGGCATTACTGGGTTTCTGCAGGATCGACATCACCTCTAACGTGACATCGACACCCTGCGGTAGCGCTACCTGATCCAGTAACTGCTCGCCGCTTAAAGCCCCTGACTGGCTTCGCCCTGAGTCACTGGGCTTGCTGGCAATAGTGCCGCCCGTGGTCAATACCACGATGTGCTTTTTTGTCATTCAGGTTCCCATTTTTTATGCTTTTTGCCACACACAACAGACATCAGATGTCTGATTTCAGACTAGACTAAAGAACAAACCATTAGCAAGGCAGTCACATAAAACAATAGAAGATAAGAATATTTCTTTTAAATATATGCAAACGGCTGTCTTAAGCCGCTAGGCTTAGGGCATTGATAAAATGCAGGAAACACCGATGAGCCACGCGAGGCCCACATGAGTTTTAAACGCCAGCCCGAGATTAACTCGACCAGTACAACCTCTTTTGGGGATTCGATGGATCGCAGTTCAGTTGCGCTGCAACTGCTAGAGCGTATTAAAAGCGCTCTTATACGAGGCGACCTCAAGCCAGGGGATTACCTGCCCTCGGAAACGGAGCTCACTCACACCCTGGGCATTGGTAAATCCAGCGTGCGTGAAGCCATCAAGATGCTGCAAGCGATAGGGATCGTTGAGGTCAAACGGGGCCAAGGCACCATGATCCGCCGTGAACCAGGCACGCCGCTCGTCGACCCGATGGCTTTCGGGATGATCCTGGCGCGAGGCATGACACGGGACGTATTGGAATTCCGTCTTATGTTTGAACCAGCGTATACCCTTCAAGCCATGCATAGCGCCACAGCAGAAGATCATCAACGTATTCAGCAGAGTATCGACGCCATGGAAGAAGCCATCCGAGCGGGTGCTCAAACCTCCAAGCACGATATTGCCTTCCATCGCGCCATTCTGCACAGCACCCATAACCCCATGACCATCCGCGTCGGCGAAACCTTATTGCAACTGATCGAAGCCGCACTGGAAACCTCCATGCGCTCACTACCGGAAACCGCTTTGAAGGACCATAAGGCTATCTATGCTGCCTTCAAAGCAGGCGATACTGCCGGTATTCATGCAGCGATAGCCGTTAGCAGCGATAGCTGGGAAACCAACCTTACCTATGAAGGAGACAGCGAATTGAGTGCGGCACCACGTTAGCGGAATGCGAGCTACTTTATCCTTCTTGGCATTGTAAATTTGTCTCGTTTTGTCACAAAGTTAATCTATTAAGGATCAAGAGCTATCTGCAGCAACGCGCCTACTGCCAGTGGTATCACTGACTCATCAAAGTCAAAGCAGGCGTGGTGATGACCAGCCGCAAGATCAGCACCGAAGATCATGTAGGTTGCCTGGCCGCCGCGCTCCATTACTCTAGTCATTAGCGAGGTGGCATCTTCAGAGCCCGCTGGCGTTATATCGTGTCTCGCTAACTGGGTGATACCAGAGTAACCGGCGAGGCAAGAAGCAATTTTTTCTACCAGTTCAGGGCTGGCAGCACATGCACTAGCAGCGCCTACGCGTTCAATAGAGACACTCACTCCCTGCATAGCGGCAGCGCCTTTTAGTACCTCGAGGGCACGACTTTCCAAGTAGCCATTTATATCCGCTGTGGCGCCACGGGTTTCCAGCCGTAACAGCGCACTATCGGCAATGATATTGCGCCCACTACCGGCATGCAGTTGACCAACATTAATCCGCGCAGCGCCTTTGCTGTGGGGGGCAATGGCATGCAAACCAAGAGCAGCCTGGGCTGCCGCCAGCAAGGCATTTTGGCCTACCTCTGGTTGCCCGCCGGCGTGGGCTGCTGTGCCTGAAAAGTGCGCATCCAGTTTGGTGGTGGCAAGAAAGCTATCGGCGGCGCAAATTACATGGCCGCTGGCATGGCCGAGCCCCAAGTGCGTCGCAACTAGCCTATTAACATCATCCACCACTCCCGCTTCGACCATGGATTGGGCGCCTCGAACGCCCTCTTCGGCGGGTTGAAAAATCAATTTTATTTTGCCACACAGCTGGCTAGAAAACTGGCACAGCAGTTCCGCCATCCCCAGCCCAATAGTGGCATGGCCATCATGACCGCAGGCATGCATAGAGCCTTGATTGAGCGAGTGAAAACCCTCCTGGTAAGGACGGTGATCATCCTCAGTGGACTCAACGATTGGCAGCGCATCAAGGTCAAAACGGAATGCTTGGGTTGGCCCAGGTCGCTGTGTATCCAGTGTACCCACCACGCCGGTAAAGCCCCCTTCCAAGGCAGGCAACCAGCGCTCAACAGCACCCTGAGTGCGCGCACGCGCCAATGCTTCGTTCAGCGTTTGTATATCAGGCACGCCCATTCGCGCACGCTCACTCACCACCGTTTGCCCCAACTGAACGGCAAAGCCCAGTTGGCTAAGCCTCTCAGCCACATGACTGGCGGTGCGGAATTCCATCCATCCCTGCTCGGGGTAGCGATGAAAATCACGCCGTTGGGCATAGAGCTGAGTAGCGATGGCGTTGGCAGCATCCCTTATATTAGCGTCCATAAGATGCCTCCAAGGCTAACCCATTGCCTGAGTAATCAAGCCAAAGCGCGTTAGTGGCCCTTCCCCGACGGCATCGCCACAGCGCATGCGGGTAATCTGGTCGACGCAGTTAAGTCCTAAGGCCGTCAGCCAGCTATCGTCGTCGGGATCGACTAAGTCGATGCGTATAAAATCACCCTCAGCGTCCGCCAACAGCGCCAATACCAACGCCTGAGCCTGTTCGGCACTGCGCGCTAGAATGGGGCCAATATGCTCACCGCGCCCATAAGTACGCTTTAGCGCTAACCCTTCAATAACGCCCGCATTTTCAATCACCACCCCTTTGTTAGCAGATTGAACGGCCACCGCATGAGCCGGGCTGTCGGGAGAGAGCGCGAGCAGCGCCGCCTGATCGCTTGCCTCCATCGCGCGTAAACCCGGCTGCAGCGGCGCAGACGGAACCTCGGTGACCCTCCCCTGGTATTGGCAGATCCGATTGCAGGGCTCAAAGCCCAGTTTTTGGTACAAGGGCAGGCCTGCGGTCGTGGCGACCAACAGCAGCGTCCGCTTGCCCGCTAGGGCCATCAGCCGCGTCATCATCTCGCGCCCGAGCCCCCAGCCCTGCCACTCGTCGCTAATAATCACCAGCCCCAGGTTAGCCACAGCCCCTTGGTTGAAACAGAGCCCGGTTCCCACTAACTCACCGTCGACGCTTTCCAGCACGACGCCCTCTCCTACATCAAGCATCTGGCGCCAATCATCGATGCGGTGAGGCCAGCCGAGCTTGAACGACAGGCGATGCGCCGCCTCAAGATCGTTCAGGGTCATGGTTCGCCACGTTAAGTCCTCACGTTCAAAGCGGGAGGGAGGGTTAGCAGAAGCAGACATCGAAGAGGAGTGGGGCATCGCACTATTTTCCTTGCGCTGGGGTTGATCGGTTTGCCGCTACTTTGGCACTCGCGCAAGCGCTGTGCCACGTCGTAAAGGTCGCTTTGCGCAATTCAGCAGATTTAACCGTCACTGCTATAGGTGAGCGCATCACCTGCGCCCAAACGCCCTGTACTCAGCACCCCATGCTGGGTCATCCGACCTAGGATGGTAGCTAAACGAAAATACTATTGGACTACCTTCAAGGACTCTCATGCCAAGTTTCGATCCTGCCCGCATTGCCTTGCCCTGTGCGCACTTTATTCAGGGACAGCGCGTAACTGACCCCAGCGCGCTCAGCGTATCCCGCCCCTCCGACGGCGCCGTTTATGCCGAACTGCCCATGGCCGATGCCAATCGCGTCGATGATGCCGTCACCAGTGCTCACCAAGCGTTTGTGCGCGGCGACTGGTCACGCTGCGCGCCGCGGGAGCGGGCACGCATCATGCGCCGCTGGGCAGACCTGATTGAGGCCGATATTGACTATCTCGCCCCGCTGGAATCCCTCGGCTCCACCCGGCCGATTGATCAGACCCGGGCCTGGGATGTGCCCTACACCGCTGAGGGCATTCGCTTCTTTGCGGAATTCGCCGACAAGCACGGCGGCGAGGTAGCAGCGACCGCCCACGACCATCTGGGTATGCAGATTGCCGAGCCGTTGGGCGTCGTCGGGGCCATCGCGCCCTGGAATTTTCCCCTCAGCATGACCTGCTGGAAAGTCGCCCCCGCTTTGGCCGCAGGCAACACAGTGGTGCTCAAACCCTCCGAGATGACCCCTTTCACCGCCGTGCGGCTGGCCGAGTTAGCCATTAAGGCGGGCATGCCTCCAGGTGTGTTCAACGTCATTCAAGGCAATGGCCCCGTGACCGGCGACGCGCTATGCCGTCACCCCTATGTGGCCAAGGTCACCTTCACCGGCTCAACGGTGACAGGGCGCACCATCATGGGCGCCTGTGCAGAAACCGGACCCAAGCCGGTCACCCTGGAGCTAGGTGGCAAGAGCCCGCAACTGGTGTTTGCCGATATCCCGGATATTGATCGCACCGCTAAAACCCTCGCTGCGGCGATTACCGGCAACGCTGGGCAAGTATGCGTCGCAGGCTCACGGCTATTGATCCAACACGAACTGTTGGAGCCCATGATTGAGCGCTTGAGCAAGCATTTTAACGCCCTCACCCCTGGCCCTACCTGGCAAACAGGTGGTTGGTTTTCACCGATTATTTCCGCTACCCAGTTGACCCGCATTGAATCCATTGTGGCACGCTCCCGCGAGGCGGGCGCTGAATTGCTGGGCGGTGGAGAGCGCTTTGAACGCAATGATGGCGGCCACTTTTACCAACCCACCCTGCTGCATACGAACGACCGCCACAATCCCGCCGTGGAGGAAGAAATCTTCGGTCCGGTGCTGACCATTCAAACCTTCGAGAGTGAAGAGGAGGCGTTAGCGCTGGCCGAGCACGATGTTTACGGCTTAGCAGCTGGCATTCATACCGCTGACCTGGGGCGCGCGCTGCGCACAGTGCGCAGACTTTCGGCGGGCACGGTATGGGTTAACCGTTACGGCCGCAGCAACGACTACATTCTGCCCACTGGCGGCTATAAGCGCTCAGGCGTAGGCCGTGATCTAGGCCGTGCCGCCTTTGACGCCTGCCTGCAGCACAAAAGCGTGCTGATTGATCTCGACCAGTGAGTGACGCAGCGAATTCGATGGTTACTTTATCTACCAAATAGAGGTAGCAAGCATGTTTATCAACGTAGACGCCGTGCACGACTCTCCTGCCCTGCCCGAACAGGTTGATGTGGTGGTTATCGGTGGCGGCATTGTGGGGACGACCGCCGCCTATGAGTTGGCTCGCCAAGGGGTATCGGTGGCGCTGCTGGAGAAGGGGCTTATCGGCGCTGAGCAATCAAGCCGCAACTGGGGCTGGGTACGCCAGCAGAATCGCGATATGTTCGAACTGCCGCTAGCCATGTATAGCCTCGATCGTTGGCAAGCGTTCTCCACCGAGATTGGGCGCGACGTGGGGTTTCGTCGCAACGGCATTGTTTACACCACCGATAGCCAAGCTAGCCTTGCTAAATGGGAGGCGTGGGGGCAACAGGCCCAGGAACAGGGCTTTACCAGCCATATGTTGAGTGCCGAAGAAGCCCGTGAGCGGGCGCCTGGCACTACCTCAACCTGCATTGGTGGCGTCTGGTCGCCCAGCGATGCCCAGGCCGAGCCCTCGATGGCCTGCTCGGCCATCGCTACTGGGGCCCGTGAACACGGCGCCTACCTTCACCAAAACTGTGCGGTGCGCGGCCTGGACCTGCATGACGGGCGTGTGGGCGGCGTTTGGACGGAGCACGGATTGATCAAAGCCTCGACGGTCATCTGTGCAGGCGGGGCCTGGAGTTCTCGCTTCTGCCGTCGCCACGGCGTTGAGCTACCTTCGGCCAATATCATGGGCACCGCACTGCAAACCACCGCCGCGCCGGAGGTCACACCGGGCTGTCTGATCACCCCCAAGGTCGCACTGCGCCGCCGCCTGGATGGCAGCTACACCTTGGCGCTGCCAGGGCTTGGCCGGGTGGAAATCAGCCCCCAAGGGATTCGCTATGCGAGCAAATTCTACGCCGCCTACCGAAGCAAATTAGCCAAAAAGCTGCAAATCCGCATTGGCGCGTCTTTCTTCAATGGGCCAGAAGCGGCGGGTAGCTGGCAGTTTGATCAGGTATCGCCGTTTGAGCGCCAGCGCGTGCTTGACCCCACCCCTGACATTCCTCAGGCACGTGCTGCCCTGGCTGCCCTGCAGGCCGAGTACCCGGCGCTCAAAGGTGTCCATATTGCCCGCGCCTGGGCCGGCATGATCGATACCACGCCGGATATGATACCGATCATCTCCCCGGTGGATGCCATCCCCGGCTTTATCGTCGCCGCTGGCTTTAGCGGCCACGGCTTTGGCATTGGCCCGGGGGCCGGCCGGTTAGCGGCTGATTTAGCCACCAATTCCGCGCCGGTGGTTAATCCCCTCCCTTACCACATCAAACGTTTCTCCGATGGCAGTCGTATCCGCCAGCCAGAAATGATGTAAATGGGCCGCCGCATTGTGTGCTGCATGGGCCAAAAAAAAAGCGCGTTTGTGTTAGTCAGGCGCGCACTTTCAGCGTCTGGCGCCTGCTCGAGAATGCTGTAATGAAATGAGTGGCTGCGCTAAGAACTCTCCCACCACCACGATGATGACAAAAGAGGATCAAACAACATGAGCGAGATTATGCGCCCTAAGTACATCACCTTTGATTGTTACGGCACACTCACCAACTTCCAGATGGGGCGCATGACGCGCGAAATTTTTGCCGATCGTATCCCTGATGCAGAACGCATGGAACGTTTCGTACAAGACTTTGGCGCCTACCGTTATGACGAAGTGCTCGGCGAGTGGAAGCCCTACGCTGAGATTCTCTGCGCGGCGCTTGAACGCACCTGCAAACGTTGGGGCATCGAATACCGTGACAACGAAGGCATGCTGTATTACCAGGCCGTACCCACCTGGGGCCCGCACCCAGACGTGATTAAGGGACTGGCGAAAATTGCCGACAAAATCCCCCTGGTGATTTACTCCAACGCCGATGACAGCCAAATCATGGCTAACGTGCAAAAGCTTGAGGTGCCTTTTCACAAGGTTTTCACTGCCGATACGTTCAAAGTCTATAAGCCCCGTTTAGCCGCCTTCGAAGCCATGATCGATAGCTTGGACTGCCACCCTGATGAGCTTCTGCACGTTTCATCAAGTTTCCGCTACGACCTTATTTCAGCCCATCTAATGGGTATTAAGAATAAAGCCTTTGTGGCACGCAATCACGAACCCTATTGCGACGGCTATGGGGCCACCAAAATTAACGATATCCGCGACTTGCCAGCACTCGTCGGTCTTTAAGCCGTCTGTTGCGCGAACCGTGCAGGAGTCGCCCATGCAACTAAACTCCTATTGGCTGTCCACGGCTCCCACCTTTAGCGCGGGCCAGCAGGCATTCACTCAAGAGCACTACGATGTTGCAGTGGTTGGCGGTGGTTTTACCGGGCTATCCGCTGCCCGCACGCTAGCCCGAGGCGGTGCCCGTGTAGCGCTACTGGAGGCGAGCCAACTCATTGGTGAAGCTTCAGGGCGCAATGGCGGCCAGTGCAACACCGGCGTGGCCCAAGACTACGCCAGTCTGGTCGAACAATTTGGCCGCGAGCGGGCGATTGCCCACTACACCACCTACGCCGAGGCAGTCTCCAGCGTCGAGCAGGTGATTGCCGAAGAGACCATTAACTGCGACTACCTGCGCCACGGCAAGCTAAAACTGGCGGCTAAGCCGGAACACTACGACAAACTTGCGCGCACCTGCGACGCCATTCGCCGTGATGTGGATAGCGGCGTAGAGATGCTCTCCGCAACCGCCGTTAGAGAGGAGGTCGATTCGCCGCTCTATTATGGCGGACTGCTGCAACATAACGGTGGCCAAATGCATATGGGCCGCTTTGGCATCGGCTTAGCCGAAGCGGCGGCCAGTCATGGCGCGCATCTTTTTGAGCATACGCCGATGACCCGCTTAACCCGTGAGAAATCAGCGTATCGATTAGGCACACCCAGTGGCGATATTCGCGCCGAAAACGTACTACTGGCCACCGGCGCATCGCAAACAGGCCCGCTGAGCTGGTTTCGCCGCCGTCTGGTACCGGTGGGTAGTTTTATCGTCGTCACCGAGCCTCTTTCAGCAGCGCAGTGTGCCCAGTTTCTTCCCCAGCGGCGCTCTTATGTCACCAGTCGCATTGTCGGTCACTACTTCCGCCTTACCGCCGATAACCGGCTGCTGTTTGGCGGGCGGGCTCGTTTTGCCATGTCCGGTAGCCAATCGGATGCCAAAAGCGGCGAGATACTGCGCCGGGGGCTGGAAGAGGCCTTTCCCCAACTGAAAGGGGTGCGTCTCGACTACTGCTGGGGTGGTTTGGTCGATATGAGCAAAGACCGGTTTCCCCATGCAGGACAGCACAACGGCATGTACTACGCCATGGGCTATAGCGGCCATGGGGTACAGATGTCGGTGCATATGGGGCATGTGCTTGGCGACGTTATCCTGGGCAACCGCCAAAACCATCCTTGGCAGGACACCAAGTGGCCAGCTATCCCCGGTCATTTTGGAAAACCGTGGTTTTTACCCCTGGTGGGCAGTTGGTACCGACTACAGGATCGATTGCATTAAGCCACCATCCTAGCCCGCACATTGCTAACAAGACACACCAAGAGAGCGACTAATCAAAACAGCTATTAATAAGACAGCTATTAACAAAAACAGCCACTAACAGAAATGGCTATAAAAAAAGCTAAGCACGCGCTGCCAGACTCACAAAAACACTTAATCGCAGTAAGGAGAAGGCTTATGACACGTGAAAAAAATCCTAATGATCTGTTTGTTTCTCCCGAACAAAGCATGCAGGTTTACAACGCCATGCAGCGCGGGCTGTCTCGACGCGAGGCCATGAAAGTTATTGGCGCGGCGGGTGTCTTTGCCGCCGCGTCTGGCGCCTTTCCCGGTTTCTCTTCAGCTTGGGCGGCGGACAGCGAAAGCGCAACACCCCAGTACGGCGGCAGTATTCGCGTCGCGGCACACTCGGCGTCCACGAAAGACACCCTGGATCCCGCCTTAGGGGCGACGGCCATCGACTATGTCCGCGCCTACATGTTTTATAACGGCCTAACCCAATACGATGAAGATCTGACGCCCCAGCCCTGCCTGGCGGAGTCGTTTGAGAATACCGATAACGGCAGCCACTGGATCTTTACCCTGCGGCGCGGCGTTACCTTCCACGATGGCAAACCACTGACACCCCAGGATGTGATCTTTTCGATCATGCGTCATAAAGACCCTGCCACCGGTTCAAAGGTCGCCTCCATGGTCGAGCAAATCGACAGTATCAGGGCCCTGGATGATCAGCGTGTCGAGCTCAACCTCTCCTCGCCCAATATCGAGTTGCCCTCTATCCTGGCCGTTTCGCACCTAGTGATTGTGGCCGATGGAACCACCGACTTCTCGAAAGGGCTGGGTACCGGCGCCTTTAAGTGTCAAGAGTTTACCCCCGGCGTGCGTTCGATCGGCGTTCGGAATGAGAACTACTGGCGCGATGGCTATCCCTACCTGGATTCCATCGAGGTGGTGGGGATTAGCGACGAATCGTCACGGGTCAATGCACTGCTCTCTGGCGATGTGCAGATGATCAATGAAGTCAGTGGCAACTCCGCAGAGCGCTTGAAAACCAGTGACGGCTATCAGGTAAAAGCGACGAACGCCGGTAACTACACCGACCTTGTCATGCGCTTTGACCAACAGCCCACCAGTCGCCCCGAATTCCGCGAGGCGATGAAGTACCTCTTCGACCGCGAGCAGATCAAACGCGTCGCCCTGCGCGGCTATGGCGAGGTTGCCAACGATCAGCCGATTATCTCCAGTTCCCCCTACCACTTCGATGGGTTACCCCAGCGCGAGTACGACCCGGAGCGGGCCGCCTCCTTGCTTGCCAAGGCGGGGGTTAGTGGAGCAACAGTACCGCTGGTGGCGTCGCCTGCGGCTTCCTCGTCGGAAGATATGGCCGTGCTACTCCAGCAGTCCGCGGCACAGGCAGGGCTTAACCTGAATATCAACCGGGTTCCCTCCGACGGCTACTGGTCGAACCACTGGATGAAGCACCCACTTGGGTTCGGCAATATCAACCCGCGCCCCACGGCGAATATTTTGCTCTCCCAGTTCTTCCTCTCCAGCGCTGCCTGGAACGAATCCGGCTGGCAGAACGAGCAGTTCGATCAACTGGTGATTGCCTCCCGAGGTGAACCCGATGAGGCCACCCGCAAGCAGATGTATGCCGATATGCAGACCATGATTCATGAAGAGGGCGGCATCGGCATCCCCGTCTTCCTAAGCAGCATCGAAGGCTTTGATGGGCGCATTGGCGGGATGGATCGCACCGTCCCCCTGGGCAGCTTCATGGGCTATATGTTCGCCGAGCATATCTGGTGGAAAGGCTAATTCCTGCTCTCCCTACTGTGATCACAGGCCATGGACATCATCACCAGGGCGTTTAATTTCTACCCTGGTGATGATCAACATGGCCCTTGAGCCGGAGAAGAAAGATGCGCGACTCTCTCTTTGGACTGGTGCTAGGTCGCTTGGCCTCCAGTCTTATTACCCTGCTGCTGGTATCGCTGGTGATCTTTGCGATTACCTCGCTGCTGCCAGGCGATACCGCCCAGCAGGTGCTGGGGCAGTTTGCCACCCCGGAACAGGTGGAGGCGCTGCGTGCCCAGCTAGGCCTTAATCAGCCGCCCTTACTGCGCTACTGGCAGTGGCTGAGTGGCTTTGCCACCGGCGACCTGGGCCGCTCCGCTAGCAATGGCGTGGATGTCATACAGTTGGTCAATGACCGGCTCCCCAATTCGTTACTGCTAGCCGCGATTACCACCGCTATCTCTGTCCCTGTGGCGCTGACTATGGGTATCGCTGCCGCCATGCGCCGGGGTGGCGTGCTTGACCGCACCCTGAACCTGATCACCCTGTCGATGGTGGCGGTACCCGAGTTTCTGGTCGCCACCCTGGCGGTGCTGATTTTTGCCGTGCAACTCGGCTGGTTACCGGCACTCTCCTATGTCTCCACCGTCGACAGTTTCGGCGCCTTTATGAAAGTTTACGCCATGCCGGTGCTCACCCTGTGTAGCGTATTAATTGCTCAAATGGCGCGTATGACCCGAGCCGCTTTAATCGACCAACTCGACAGCGCTTACGTTGAGATGGCGCGGCTCAAAGGCGTTCCGCCCATGCGGCGCGTGCTGCGTCATGCGCTGCCTAACGCCGTCGGCCCGATTGCCAACGCAGTGGCGCTGAGTCTTTCGTACCTGCTCGGTGGCGTCATTATTGTCGAAACCATCTTCAACTATCCAGGCATCGCCAGCTTAATGGTCGATGCGGTTTCCAACCGGGATCTCGCCCTGGTACAGGCCTGCGCCATGATCTTTTGCGGCGCTTATCTGCTGCTGGTCATGCTGGCCGACCTGTGCGCGATCCTCTCTAACCCGAGGCTGAGAAACCGATGAATAACACCAAGGTAATTCCATCCGCCAAGGGCAACACGCATCAACATGCCATGGCGGGCAGTCGCCTGCCGATTACTTCACCAAAACAACGCAATCGTTCTCGGTTGCAACTAACCCGCTGGATCGGTCTTGGCTTATTTAGCTTCTGGCTATTAGTGGCCATATTTGGGCCCCTGTTTGCACCCTACCCAATGGGGGCCTTTGTATCTGATCAGATATACGGCGGGGCAAGTGCTGCCCATCTGCTCGGCACCGACTACATGGGTCGCGATATGCTCAGCCGTATATTGACAGGAGCGCGCTATACCGTGGGGCTGGCGCTGGTGGCCGCGTTACTGTCAACTCTGGTTGGGGCGGGCTTTGGCATGCTAACAGTGTTACTGCCGCACTGGCTTGAAGAGAGTATCCGCCGGGTATTCGACACGCTCATCTCGATCCCCAGCAAAATGATGGCCCTGGTGATGGTGTCCGCCTTTGGCACCTCTATTCCTCTGCTTATCCTGGCGGCAGTGCTCAGCTATGCGCCGGGCTCTTTCCGCATTTCCCATAGCTTGGCCAAAAATCTCGCCACCCTGGAGTACGTGCAGGTCGCTAGTACCCGGGGAGAAGGACGGCTGTACATCGCCGCTGTGGAAATCTTTCCCAACATGATCCAACCCGTGCTCACCGATATGGGCATGCGCTTTGTGTTTATCGTCCTGCTGCTCAGTGGCATGAGCTTTCTGGGTCTGGGCGTGCAGCCGCCGGTCGCCGACCTGGGCTCTCTGGTGCGTGAAAACATCGGCGGTCTTAGCCAGGGGGCGCTGGCAGTGATTGCCCCGGCACTGGCGATTGGCTCATTAACCGTCGGCGCTAACCTGTTGATCGACAGTCTCTCGAACAGCCGCGATAACCAGAAGGAGTGACGCTATGCAAGGTGAATCACTGATCGTACGCGATCTTGATATCTGTGCGACCCCGCCTGGAGAGGTTGAGCGCACGATCGTCAGCCAGATTAGTTTTGCGCTCAAGCCAGGCGAGGTGATGGCGTTGATCGGCGAGTCCGGTTCGGGCAAGACCACTATTGCGCTGGCCATGATGGGTTACGCCCGGCGCGGCTGTCGGATCGCCGGTGGCAGCGTGCAACTGGGCGAGACCGATATACTCACGCTGCCTGCGCTGGAAACCCGCGCGCTGCGCGGACACCGGGTGACCTATATCGCCCAAAGCGCAGCCGCAGCCTTCAACCCCTCGCGCCGGCTAATGGATCAAGTCATCGAAGGCGCGCTGATCCATGGCGTTATGGATCGACAGCAAGCCCAGCAGAAAGCCATTCAACTATTCGCCGAGCTGGCCCTGCCCGACCCTGAACATATTGGCGACCGTTACCCTCACCAGGTCTCCGGCGGCCAGCTACAGCGTCTTATGGCCGCGATGGCCTTGATTACCGACCCCGCGCTAGTGATTCTGGATGAGCCCACCACCGCACTGGATGTGACCACTCAGGTCGATGTGCTGCGGGCCTTCAAGCGAGTTATGCGCGAGCGTGGTACCACGGCGCTGTACGTCTCTCACGACCTCGCTGTCGTCGCACAGATTGCTGATCACGTCTTGGTGCTTCAAGCAGGTGAAGAGCAGGAGCAAGGGCCCATTGGGCAAATTCTGGACAAGCCGGGCCATGCCTACACGCGTAGCTTATTGGCGGCGGCTCGTCCGGAGACCCGCGTGCCCTCCAGACTTGCGTCCAGCGGCGACGAACTGTTGCGCATTGATGATCTGCAAGTGGGCTATGGGCACCGTAACCGCAGCGGCGAACCGGACAATATCGTGCTTGATCACATTCGACTGCGGATTGATCGAGGCCAGGCCCTAGGCGTGATTGGCGAGTCCGGGTCAGGCAAGTCGACGCTTGCCCGGGCAGTCGCTGGTTTGGTGGCCCCTTCACGGGGTGAAGTACAGTTCAACCGCCGGGAGCTATCTCCCACGCTGCGCGGACGCACATCAGAGCAGTTTCGGCGTATCCAGATTGTCTTTCAGAGCGCCGACAATGCGCTCAACCCAGCCCACACGGTTAGGCGACTACTCAACCGACCGCTGGAAACCTATTTCCAGATGAGTCGCGATGCTCGCCGACAGCGAGTGGAAGAATTAATGGATCTGGTCAAACTGCCGCGCACCCTGCTCGACCGCAAGCCCAGCGAGCTTTCTGGTGGCCAAAAACAGCGCGTCAATCTCGCCCGAGCGCTCGCTGCGGAACCTGACCTGATTCTTTGCGATGAAGTGACGTCGGCGTTAGATACCGTCGTCGGTGCTGCCATTCTTGAACTGTTGGCAGAACTGCGCCGTGAGCTTGGCGTTGCCTACCTGTTTATCAGCCACGATATCTCGACGGTACGCTCGCTGTGCGACGACGTCATGGTGCTTTACCAGGGTGAGTGTGTGGAATTCGGCCCCTGCAGCACGGTTCTCAATCACCCCCAGCACGACTACACCCGCAAGCTGATTGGTTCGGTGCCTGAGCTCCAACCAGGCTGGTTGGAGGCGTGCCAATGGTCGACCCATACACAGCCGTCAACTTCGCCCGTTTAAACACTAGCCCCTATTGATGACCTAGACCTATTGATAACAAGGAGAAAAGCATGCCGACGCTGCCCCTCAATGACCATGACCTGCTACGCGAGCAGGCCTTTATCAACGCCCAGTGGTGTGATGCCGACGATGGGGCCACGCTCACCGTCACTAACCCCGCCACCGGCGAAGAACTGGCCCGAGTGCCCAGCCTGGGCGCCAGCGAAACCCGCCGTGCCATTGAAGCCGCCGAAGCAGCCTGGCCTGCCTGGCGTGCCCGCACCGCGGCGGAGCGCGCGGCACTGTTGGAACGCTGGTATACGCTGATACTGGAAAACAGCGACGATCTGGCGATATTAATGACCCTGGAACAGGGCAAGCCGCTGAGCGAAGCGCGGGGAGAGATCCAGTACGGCGCAAGTTTTATCAAGTGGTTTGCGGAAGAGGCGCGGCGTGCCTATGGCGAGACGATCCCCTCCCCCAGCGCGGATCGCCGCATTGTGATCCTCAAGCAGCCGGTAGGCGTGTGCGGTGCGATTACGCCCTGGAATTTCCCTACTGCCATGATTACCCGCAAGTGCGCCCCGGCGCTGGCGGCGGGGTGCCCGATTGTGATCAAACCGTCAGAACTGACGCCGCTGTCAGCGCTGGCCTTGGCGATACTCGCGGAGCGTGCTGGCTTTCCTCCGGGGGTGATCAATATTGTTACCGGGCTGCCCGAAGGGATTGGTGGCGAACTGACCTCCAACCCCACCGTGCGCAAGCTCTCCTTCACCGGCTCTACCCGGGTGGGCAGCTTACTGATGCGCCAGAGTGCCGACGATATAAAGCGCCTCAGCCTGGAACTGGGCGGCAATGCCCCGCTGATCGTGTTTGACGATGCTGACCTGGAACTCGCAGTCGCCGGGGCTATGGCGAGCAAGTTCCGCAATGCCGGGCAGACCTGTGTTTGCGCTAACCGTATTCTGGTTCAATCCGGCATCCATGACCGCTTTGTCGCCCGCTTGGCGACGGAAATCGCGGCGCTGCGCTGTGGCGACGGGATGGAGGAAGGCACCACTATCGGCCCACTTATCAATGACCAGGCGGTGAGCAAAGTCGCCCGCCATCTCGATGATGCCTTATCCCATGGTGCGGAACGGGTGCTCGGCGAGGTGCCCAGTGGCCAGGATCGCTTTGTGACGCCGGTACTGCTCACCAAGGTAACCGAAGCCATGCTGGTCACCCAGGAAGAGACCTTTGGCCCCGTTGCGCCCATTATGCAATTTGACAGCGAAGAAGACGCCATCCGCATTGCCAACGCAACACCCTACGGGCTAGCCGCCTACTTCTTTACCGAGAGTGTGCGCCGTGCCTGGCGGGTTGGCGAAGCGCTGGAATTCGGTATGGTCGGCCTCAACACCGGTTCCATTTCCATGGAAGTAGCGCCGTTTGGCGGTATGAAACAGTCGGGGCTGGGCCGTGAAGGTGCTCGCCAAGGGCTAGATGAATATTTAGAAGAGAAAGCGTTTCATATGGGCGGACTGAGCTAATGTACACATAACTACCGCTGACATCACCCCAGTCGCTCGCCGATACCCAGGGCGAGCGACTGGGAAACGCTATTCTAGTAACCACGCTGCAGATCGACACGCCCAACCATTGGTTCGCCGCGTTGATGACGACGCAGGTTGTCCAGCAGGACAGGGAAAGCGCTATCGGGCTGCGTCATCGCGGCCACATGGGGCGTCAGCAAAATACGCTCGTCCTGCCAGAAGAGATGATCGTCGGCGGGCGGCTCTTCGCTCAACACATCCAATACCGCCGCACTTAACTGCCCGTCGTCGAGGGCTTGCGTCAGGTCGTGTTCAACCAAGTGCTCACCACGGCCAATATTGATCAAGGCCGCACCTTTAGGCATACGCGCAAATAGGTCTGCGTTGAGGATTCCTCGGGTGGCGTCGGTCAGTGGCAGCACGCAGATCACAATATCGCTTGAGGCCAGAAACCCATCCAGCGCTTCCTCACCACTATGACAATGAACATTAGCTAGCTCTCGTGGCGAACGCGCCCACCCGCTCACGTCAAAACCGTAACCAGCTAGATGGGTGGCAATAGCGCAGCCCAACTGGCCTAAGCCAAGAATCCCGATACGCCGCTTTTCGGTGGGCACAAGCATATGCGCTTGCCACTGCCCCTCGCGCTGCTGGCGCGCATAATCACCCATCCTGCGGTGCAGCCATAGCGTTGCAAAGGTGGCGTACTCAATCATTCCGCGCTCAATGGCAGGGTCGAGCATCCGCACGACCGGCAGCTCTGGAGGCAGTGCGTCAAACTCAAACTGATCGACACCCGCGGAAGTGGCAAACAGCACCTCAAGGGACGGCAGGCACGCCATTATGTTCTCCGGGGGCATCCACGCTAGCAAGTAGCGGATCTCGTCCGGGTCACCCATATCGGGCCATTGGCGGAACTCAATATCCGGCGCGTGTTGGGCAAAAAGTTCTTTCCACCGGGCGCCGCGCACCGGGTCAGATTTATACAGAAGTGCCATAGCAGCGTCTCCTTAGCTAAAACGTCATCCTACGGTGGTTTGAGAGGCAGCGGATACCGTTTTGGCGGCTGTGGAGCGAAGCAGTGCGTCTAAATCGACGCTTAAGGCGCAGATTACACTGCGCTCCCCATGACAGTGAATCATGCTGCACAAGCTAGACAATACGAAGGATTACGCGGTTGCTGACGCCATGCCAAGCGTATCTGGTTTGCTAACAGCGGTAAGCTCAAAAACGTATGGGTGTTGGCGTTCGCTCTCCACGTTCTAAAGGCAGCGCCAACACACCACAACATGACCATCGTGACTATATCGCGACAATGTTTAAGGAGCCCGCAGATGAATACCGATGCCCACCCTTCTCACTCAATGCTACGCCAGCGGGAGCAGTGCATTCCCCGCGGTGTGGTCAATGCCCATCCTATTGTCATTTCCCATGCTCGCGGTAGCGAAGTCTTCGACGCGGATGGCCAACGCTATCTGGATTTTGTCGGCGGGATCGGCGTACTCAACGTAGGCCACAATCACCCCCGCGTCGTCGCTGCGGTTCAGGCCCAGGCGGAACGTATTTCCCATATGAGTTTCCAGGTGGCGGCCTACCCAGGCTATATAGAACTGGCTAGCCAGCTGGCTCAGTTGGTCGGCGGTGACAACGCCTACCAAAGCGTGCTCTTTACCTCCGGCGCTGAAGCGGTGGAAAACGCCATCAAAATTGCCCGTTCCCACACGGGACGCCCCAACGTGATTGCCTTTCGCGGTGGCTTTCATGGACGCACGCTGCTGGGCACCACGCTAACCGGCATGAGCCAGCCCTATCGGCAAAACTTTGGCCCTTTTGCCCCCGCTATTCACCACGTTAGCTACCCGGATGCGCTGCGGGGTGTTAGCAGTGAGGATGTGCTTGCCGAGCTGGATACGCTGTTCGCCACTGAAGTCGTACCCGACCAGGTTGCCGCTATCCTGATTGAGCCCGTTCAGGGTGATGGCGGTTTTCTTCCTGCCCCAGTCGCGTTTATGCAGGCGCTTCGCGATTTAACCGATCGCCACGGCATCGTGCTGATCGCCGATGAGATTCAGACCGGCTTCGGGCGCACGGGCAAGATGTTTGGCTTTGAACACAGCAATATTCAGCCTGACCTTGTCACTGTTGCTAAAAGCCTGGGCGGAGGCTTGCCGATTTCAGGCGTGGTTGGGCGCACTGAGATCATGCAAGCTCCCGCACCGGGTGGGCTCGGCGGCACCTATGGGGGCAGCGCGCTGAGCTGCGCGGCAGCACTGGCGGTGCTGGATATTTTTGCAGACGAGCAACTGCTTGAGCGTGGTATCGCCATGGGAAAACGCCTGGAAACAGGGCTGCGTCGGCTGCAAGCCAAGCATCCTGTGATTGCCGAGGTACGTGGGCAAGGCCCGATGCTTGCTATCGAGTTTCTCAAGGGCCCACGGGTAACACCTGAAGACGCTGCGCTAGTGCAACAGGTCATTGATCACTGTCGTGAAGCGGGTTTGCTGGTGATTAAGTGCGGTGTATACCGCAATGTGATCCGCTTTCTGGCACCGCTGACTACCAGCGACCAGCAAACCGACGAAGCACTAGAGATTTTGGCCAACGCGCTATCCAACGCCACGCACTAATGCTTGTTAATCGCCAACGCCGGGAGAGCAGGACATCATGCCATTGACTGACTATACGACGCTATGCATGGATGCCCATGGCGTGCTGATTGATCGGGATAGAGGCATTGTGCGGGGCCTAGCGCCACTGTTAGCGATGCTGCCCAACCCGCCACCACAGAAGCAGGTATTAGCAGACTATGTGCATGCGCTGCACGAGTTGACGGATGAGCAGATGGGCGCCGTTTCTGCCCACTGCACGGTCTATCGCACCCTGGCGAGCCGTTGGGGGCTGGAGGCAGATTGGCAACAAGGAATTGAATTCGCCAGTGCGCTGGGCTTTGGATCGCTTTATGAAGATGCCCCTGGCGCTATCCACTACCTGCGCAAGTTCTATCAGCTCAGAGTAGTCACTTCCCTGAATGAGCAGGAGTTCTTTGCTTTTAATCAGCGCATTGGCCTTTCCGGTAGTGAGCGGCTCACCACCGGCAGCTTTGTGGCCGCGCGTGCCAAGCTGCGGGAGATGGAGGCGGATAGCCAGGTTCTGCTCTTAACGGCTGGCCCCCCATCAGTGAATAGCCGAGGCGGGCACTGCCGTATCACGCGCAGTGCCAAAGCCGAGCATCCCCAAACGCAGTCATTTATCTCGCTAAGTGATTTTATTTATCAACACCAGCTTGCTCTACGCGGAGAATTGCTTTAGACAAAGGTATTAGTCAAAAACCGCGGGGCGACTTCCACCGCCCCCTAATAAGTAAAGGACTTTACATGGTGGCTAGCGTTCGTCTTGATCGTATCGACATAAATATTCTTGTTCAGCTTCAAGCAGATGGACGGATGACCAACGTCCATTTGGCCGATGCTGTCGGGCTATCGCCCAGTCCCTGCCTACAGCGAGTCAAACGATTAGAAGCCGCTGGTTATATCACTTCGTTTCAAGCCCGACTCAATCTATCGAAAATGATGGAAAGCGTTACCGTCTTTACGGAGGTCACCCTGTCAGATCACCATCGAGAAGACTTTCTACGCTTTGAACAAAAAATTCGGCAGGCCGATGAAGTCATGGAGTGCCACCTTATCAGCGGCGGTTATGACTATTTACTGCGCTTTATAGCGCGCAGCATCGCCCATTACCAACGAGTGATGGAGGCACTTATTGAGGACGAAATCGGCATTGAAAAGTACTTCAGCTATATCGTTATCAAGACGCCTATCAATAAAGAGCAACTCCCGCTTCGTACCTTAATGGAGGATTAGCCTTCACCCCTCACGAAACGCCTCCACCACCCGCTCGGACAACACTTCGCTGGCATCACCACTGCCTGCACGCTTCACCAGCGCTACTTGATAATCCCCTAGCGGTGGCAGTGATTCGTTGTGGAGACGCTTGAGCGGTGGTCGAATCAAACTTTTTGGAAAAGCCGTCACGGCTAGGTCAGCCAGCATAGCGGCTTCCTGCCCTGCGCAATGGTCGCAGGAGTATGCGATTCGGTAATTAACCCCGGCATGATCAAGGGCGTTGAGCGCGATCCTACGCCACGCGCACCCCTGTTGGGCCAAGGTCACTGGCAGTGGCGTTCGCTGTATGGCAACACCATCCTCACGGCCCGCCCACACTAACGGTTCGCTATGAACAATGTCGCCGCGTGGCGCCTGACCAGGCTCTACGCTCATCACCAGCGCAAGATCGAGCTCTCCATCATCCAGCTGGGCGAGCAAATCTTTGCTGCGCCCCACCACGACATCGACCTGCACCGCTGGGTGCGAGCGGGCAAACTGAGCCAACACAGTGGGCAGGATACGCCCTACCACGTCGTCGGTTATCCCCAGCCCCACGCGCCCTTCTATGGCGGGGGCTAAAAACTGGGTGACGGCTTCGGCATTGAGCTTAAGCAGCCTCCGTCCGTAGCCCAGGAGTACTTCACCTTCGGCAGTAAGCCGCACATAGCGCGCCTCGCGCACAAACAGCGTTTGCCCGAGCGTTTCTTCCAGGCGTTTGATCTGCATGCTTAACGCGGAAGGGGTACGAAACAGCTGCTGGGCGGCGCGGGTGAAGCTGCCGCTCTCCGCAATTGTCACAAAGGTACGCAGCACCTCGCTATCCAGTAGCGGTAAGACAGCCCGGCTGGGAGCCATAGTCGATAGTTGATTCATTACGCCAACCTTTCAGAAAATCTTAACACTCAGTGTAGATCTTTTCGTTTGATTGATCCAAGGCAAAGCGCCAAGCTGATAAACAGAGGTCGCGACCCTCCCACTTATTAATCACAGATCACATCGGTTCAGTCGGTGCCCAGCCGCCGCATACTGTATAGCCGTTGTGAAGAAAAGGAGGTGCGCGATGAAGTGTGAATGCCCAGCCCAACATGCCCATAACGCCTGGGAAAAAGCTCGCCAATTGGCGCCGCCGCCCAAGCCACCACAATTGCATTTTTACATGCCTGCCATGCCGTCAATGAGGTTAATTCGCGCGCTCGATATGGCCTGGTGGCACTGCCGGCGGCGTTGGCTTTTCCGCCGCCATATAGTGCCGCTACTGACCCACGACGACCAATTACTGCGGGATATTGGTCATAGCCGCGAAGATATTCTCTGGGCCAGCCAGCTTCCACTGAAGGTCGATGCCATTCACGCGTTAGAAGCCCGGCAGAAAAAGCGGCAAGTTCAGCAGGCCTAGAATCAAAAAAGCTTCGAACCTGTGAGAGGTTCGAAGCTTTTAATGAAGCCCTTAATAGCGTTTTAAGCACCTCATATAGTTACTAAGCTTTGCGCTCAACGCCTGCTTTTAAACTCCTATCGGCCCGCCATCGCGTTTTTGAATAACAACGGTCGACGCCCGAGGGCGTACTTGGCCGCTGGCTGCAACGGTGGCGTCTTGCACTAACTCGCTACCATCCGCGGGCCAGTTACCGGGGTGCTGAATGTTAACAAACAGCGCGGTTTTATCCGGCGTGGCAAAAATACCAGTAACTTCACAGCCGTTCGGCCCTACCGCAAAGCGCTTAAGCTGTTGCTGGTTGCTGCTGTTAATCACCGGGCCGGTTCCCTGGATGTCGTCTAGCCCATTAGGTACCACGGCAAGCAGCTGATCGTTGGTGTACTCGGTTACCCCATCATAACCGTTATCGGTCTGGATCCAGAGGATCCCCTGACCGTCTTCTCGCTCGTCGAACCAGAGTCCGTCGGGGCTGGCGAACTGATTCATTTCTGTCAGGCCTGAGTGGTTATCCGCATCGTCAGCGGCCGCGCCAAACACAAACACTTCCCAAGTAAAGGCGTTGGGCAACCGGCTTTCGCGCCAACGAATAATATGCCCCGCTTCGTTATTGGCGCGAGGGTTGGCAGCATTAGTGGGCGCTAAATCGTAACCAACACCTGCTTGTTCCAAATGCTCACCGTCATTAGTGTAAGTTGGGGCTGTCTCTTCAGCGGTGCGCTGCGTGTTATTGGTGAGGGTGAGATACACTTCACCGGATGCCGGATCGACGGAAGCCCACTCAGGACGATCCATTGGCGTGGCGCCCAACAAATCCGCTGCATCGCAGGTGTTGATGATAATACCTGCCGCATCGTCGTCGGCTAGCCCCAACGCCGCCGCCAGCGTGCGACCATCGCGCGTTTGAGCACTGGGCGTTAGCGGTAGCCACTCACCGCTGCCATTGGCATGGAAACGAGCCACATAGAGGGTGCCGTTATCCATATATTTGTTGCCAATGGCAAGACGATCGTACTCTTCACCTGGGCGGTTGGCATCGGCGGGATCCCAGGCAGCATCAGAAACATATTTATATACGTACTCGTTGCGGGAATCGTGGCCCGAGTAGTAAACCACTGGCTGACCGGCTTCCAGCTTGCCTAACCAACACCCTTCATGGCGGAAACGGCCAAGTGCCGTACGCTTAACCGCCAATGCATCACTATAAGGATCGACCTCCACCTGGTAGCCGAAAGTACGTGCTTCGTTGCGATAATCATCTTCAGCACGCTCGCCGCGCGGGGTAATGTCGAAGCGAGTAAATTCGTCATTCTGTTCAGAGGCGTCTCCCTCCGAAGTATCCCAACCATAGCGGCTTTTATCGGTGGGAATACCAATCCGCGCGTCGTCCTGGAAGCGTTCGCCATGATTAACGAACACATTGGGCCAGTTCTCTTCACAGGCAATATAGGTGCCCCAGGGCGTTACCCCGTTACCACAATTATTGTTGGTACCACGGGTTTGGGTACCCTCAGGTGAAAAGCGCGTTTTGACGTAGTCACTGCCCGCCACTGGCCCGGAAAGTTCCATCACCGTCGCACTGGTGAGGCGGCGGTTATAATGCGAACCTGGCACATGCGCCCATTGGCCGCTGGCGTTCTTTTCGACCTCAACAAGGGTGACACCGTGGGCGTTGATCTCAGTGCGCGACTCCGCTGCCGGCCGCTGGCCCTCATCAGCATTAGTGGGGCCTCCTTGAGGCGCCCATAGCGCTGCTTGGTCGATATACTCATTGTTGAGCGCCAGCACAAAACGGCGCGAGGCGTTGTCGGTATCCAGGGCAAAACCGGCCATACCGTCGTGGTGCATGCCCACACTCTCCGCCTGACGCTCAGCGGTCATCGGCTGTTCGGGCTGCCAGGCAACATTTTGGTTCAGCGGTGTACCCCACGGCACCAAGACTTGGGCAACATAACCTTCCGGCACCACCACGGCATCGGTGCGTGAACCGTGAACCGCCTCAAACGCCAGTGTCAGGGTTGTTTTGTGGTTGCTGCTTGAGGCAAGCGCTTGAGCAGCACCGCCAAAACTGAGCATCGAGGCAGCCGCCATGCTCAAACCACCGCGCATCACATCACGCCGGGATACATGGCGCGCCAATACCTCCACGAAAGGTTGGTTGCCGCTGTGGTTAAACAGGCGATGATCTTCGATCTCTTTACTCATTTTAGTCTCCCCCTGATCGTTTGTAGGTCAACGATTGAACGTTAGGAGACACTAAAGAGGCTCAATGACAGCACGATGACGGAGCGCCTGCATTTAGATGAAGAAAGGTCGAATGCTAGTCACCTTTACTCCCCAAACCCTATTGAGGGATGTCTGCAACTCTGCTAAATTAACGCTAATAGTTATCATTAACACAGGAGTTACTCTCTCATGCAGTTACCCGCTAAGGGCACTGGCCAGGGAGATACGCCGGTCTCGACGCCCCGCGAGGTGGATAGCAGAGAATTACTTGGCAACTCAGACCAGTTGGTTATCCACCATGAACAGCGCCGCTATGTGTTGCGCCGTACTAAAAGCGGCAAGTTAATCCTTAACGCCTAAAGCTCTTAATATTTTAGCCCCTGATTAATTTAAAGATTTATACAGCAAAGCAAGCCAGGTAGCCCATCGCACCCAGCCAGCGACCTCTTCCACTTAACCCTGTTGGAAATCTCTGGCTTATGCACCACACACGCGCTTTTGGTGGCCTCTGTTTAACGCTGCTCCCACTGCTAGCCGCTCAAGCAGACGACGCCGAGCTTAACCCAGTGACGGTCACCGGCACCCGGGCGCCTACTGACCTTTCCAGGGCACCGCTGATTATCGATATTATTAATCGCGATGATGCGGTACTGGCCACCGCCAGCCGAGTCGAAGACGTGCTTAGCCGCCAACCCGGCCTGCATGTGGCTGGCCAAGGGCGTCGAAATGGCCAAACTTTGAGTATGCGCGGCTTTGGCAGCAAAGGAGTGCTGGTGCGTTTGGATGGCGTTCGTCAGGATATCTCCACCGGCCATATCGGCAACTTTTTCCTCGACCCTGGCTTAATTCAAGAAGTACAGATAGCGCGCGGTGCGCTCTCCAGTCTTTACGGCAGCAATGCCATGGGCGGTGTCGTCAGCTTCACCAGTGTGGATGCCAACGACCTGCTTGCTCCCGGCGAAGATAGCGGCGTACGCCTTTCCGTAGGCGGTGCGACGGCTAGCGACGAGATGCGGGGGAGCCTTACGGCCTTTGGCCGCCGCGATACCGCCAACGGCCAGGTGGATGGCCTGTTTTCAATCGGCCGCAGTGAATCCGGCGATATTCGCCGCGCCGGGGGCGATGAAGCCGAAGAAGATGCAACGCTCAATAGCCTGCTACTAAAAGGCGGTTGGGAGCCAAGCGGCGACCAGCGGCTGTTTATGAGCTGGCAGCACTACGACGAACGCGCCACCCAGCCCGCCAACCCACAGCAGCGTTCAACCGATGCCAGCAATCCGCTGCGTGACCGCGATGTGGAAAGCAACAACGTCCAGTTGGGCCACCGCTGGCAGCCCAGCGCTGCCACCGAAATCACTTCGCAGCTTACCTTTAGCCAGCAGGATATTGACGAGCCCCATGCCAACCGCACTCTAGAGCGGGCCGGTCTCCAGAGCGACGGCTACCACAGCATGGATCACGACTGGCTCTCGCAAACACTGGTGTTCGGCGCCGAGCTGGAGCAGGCACGCCAACGGCCAGATGGCGAAGCGAATGGCTTCCCCAACGCCGATATCGACACCCAGGCAGCCTATCTCGACACCACACTCAGCGCAGGACGATATCTAGCCGATGGCGGCACCGGGCAGTTCGACGTTGGCCTGGGAGCCCGCTACGACCGTTACGACGCCAGCGGCCAAAATGAATCCGATAGCGTCCACGACCAAGTGTCACCGCGCTTTCGTCTTGCCTGGCGGCCCGATGACGCCTTGATGCTGTTCTCAGGCTACGCCGAAGCATTTCGTGCCCCCAGCCTTTCCGAGCTTTACGCCAACGAGCGCCACTTCGCCGGCTTCTGCGCCGGGCCTTTCTTCTGTACACCAGATAACTACTGGATTCCCAATCCCAACCTGTCGCCGGAATCCAGCCATACCTGGGAGAGCGGCGTGGTTTGGCATCAGGGCGACTGGCAGGTTCGTGCCAGCTATTTCGACACCCGCGCCGACGATTTTATCGACACCCACGTCGACATCATGGCGGGCACCACCCAGGCAGTGAACGTTCAGCGCGCCCAGCTATGGGGCTATGACGCCCGAGTGACCTGGCAGCCCAGCGCCTTCCCGCTACTCGCTAGCTTTGTGGGCCTTTCGGAAGTCTCCGGTAAAGACCGCGACTCTGGCGAACCACTGGGCAGTCAAACACCGCTGGAAGCGACCCTGGGTAGCGAGGTGGCACTGTACAGCAGCGATGTGCGCCTCGGCTGGCAAGCGCGCTTTGCCCAGTCTTTCGATCAACAGGGCGACGATGAACGCCTGCCCGGCTATGGCCTGCACGATGTTCATCTCGCTTGGCAAATCACTCCGGCCGTGGATACCTCGCTGCGCCTTGCCAATCTGGCTGACAAGGTGTGGTACCGCCCCGACGGTAGTCTAGGCGATGGGCGCAGCCTGTTCGCCACCCTCAACTGGCAGTGGTAAACCCAACCAGTGAACCATAAAAGAGGTGCGTTATGATTCCATCCCAACAGATCGCCATTATCGAAGCCCTTGATGCGGCGCGCGCCGCGCAGCCGCGCCTTCCCGCCATTGAGATTGCCGAACGCTTATCGATCAGTGAAGGCGAGCTACAGGCTGCCCGTTTAGGCCGTGACGTATGGACGCTGCCGCTCTCGCCCAGCGATATCGCTGCCTACCTGCCCCAACTGGGGCGGGTTAAGGCGTTGACCCGCTCCCGGTTGGCCGTGCTAGAGCAAACCGGCGACTACCCTGAACTAAGCGGCGGGGAGCATACTGGCCTGTTGCTCGACCCTGGCGGCCTGGATTTACGGCTGCTCTACACGAACTGGCACTGGGCCTGCCTGATTCGTGACCCTATGCCGGCCACCAGTGCGCAAGAGGCGCAGTGGCGCTGGAGCCTGCAGATATTTAATCAACATGGCTGCGCCGTTCACAAATGCTTTGCCCTGGAGAACCCACTGCCGCGTCCCTGGGGTGCCTTAGCGGCCTTGGGCACCCGGGACACTCCGGCATTTACCCAAAGCATGCCCCGCCTAAACCGCCCACTGCCCGAAGCGCCGACCCTCGCTAGCGAGTGGGGCGCGATGCGCGATGTGCACCAGTTCTTTGCCCTCCTCCAGCGCCATCATCTGGAGCGTATTGAGGCCAACCAGTTAATGGAAGGACGCTACACCCAAACGCTGCCCGTCAATTCCCTGGAAACAGTGCTTCAGCACGCCAGCCTTCGCGCGCTGCCGTTGATGCTGTTTGTCGCTAGCCCCGGCTGCGTGCAAATACGCACCGGCACATTGCCCGCCCCTCAACGCGCCCGCGGCTGGCTAAACCTTTTTGGCGAGCAGTTCACCCTGCACCTTGATGACACTGCGATTGACCAAGTGTGGCAAGTTAGCAAACCCAACCGCGACGGCGGCGTGACCAGCATCGAGGCCTTCGATACCGAAGGCTCGCTAGTGCTGCAACTTTACGCGGAACGCCAGGAAGGCCGGGCGGAGCGCCGCGAGTGGCGGCAATTGCTGGATGAACTCGGCAGCCAAGAGGCGGTGGCATGACCTCCTACTATATAAAGACGCGATTGTTGGGGATAGCTGTATTGGGATGGCTACTGGCTGGCACACCTTTGGCCCATGCTAACGAGCGTTGGGTGGTGCTGGGCGGCGATATCGCCGAAACCGTTGCCGCCCTGGAGGCCAACATTAATGTCATTGCTCGGGATGACACGGTGGTGTATCCAACGTCTATGGCGGCGCTGCCCTCGGTGGGTTATCTGCGCCAGCTCTCCGCTGAAAGCGTCCTGTCGGTTAAACCTGACCAGGTGTTAGCCGCCGGGCACGCAGGCCCCAAGGAAGTGCTTGAGCAGTTGGGGGCTGTCGGTGTCAGCGTAGAGCTCATCAGCGCACCGCCCACCCTTAATGCGATTGCCGATAAAGTCCGCGCCGTCGGCCAAGTAACTGACCGTCGCGACGCGGCAGAGGCCTTGGCAAACGCGTTGAACGCCAAACTTGACCGGCTAGCCAGCCTGTCTGCTCTACCCCCCACTCGCGCCATGTTTATCATGCAGCATAGCGGCTTAACACCCCGGGCGGCAGGCAGCGACACGGCGGCGCATACCGCGCTCGAAGCAGTGGGCCTGGCAAATGCCTTCGCCGAGATGCAGGGCTACCACAGCGTGGGCGCCGAAGCCCTGGCTCGGCAGGCGCCGGAGATTGTGGTTGTCTCGGAACGGGGCTTGGCGGCAATGGGCGGTGAAGCGGCGCTATGGCAACTGCCCGGCATGGCGTTAACACCTGCAGGCCGCGCACGGCAATTTATCGTGATTAACGACCAAGCGCTGCTGGGCTTTGGCCCTCGTGCC
Organism: Vreelandella sedimenti; assembly: GCF_013416325.1. Taxonomy (GTDB): domain Bacteria; phylum Pseudomonadota; class Gammaproteobacteria; order Pseudomonadales; family Halomonadaceae; genus Vreelandella; species Vreelandella sedimenti. Next base: position 154,210 of record NZ_JACCGK010000001.1, on the reverse strand, counting down.
CCTGATCAATTGCTCACCTTGCGTCAGGACGTCGAAGCTCTACTAGGCATAACCGCCACTGCTCTGATAAGCCCATGATTGCAATACTTAATGCCTACCGCTATCGCATGCTGATTCCAGTTAACCGCACAACCCGCGTGCTCGCAGGATTAACCGCTGCGCTGTTGCTGGCCTTAGTCTGGGCTGCCGCCTCTGGCGCGCTGGGTATCTCGCTCTGGGAAGTACTCCGCGGCCAGGAAGACCCGTTCAGTGTGCAAGTTTGGTGGCAGTTGCGCCTGCCACGCCTACTGCTGGGTGTAGCGGTGGGGGCGATGCTTGCCGGTAGCGGCGCCGCCATGCAGGGACTGTTTCGTAACCCGCTGGCAGACCCCACCCTGCTCGGCCTTGCCAGTGGTGCCGGGCTATTTGTAGCGCTGTGGATTGTGTTCTTTCAAGACAGCGGCGCAGGCAGCCTTTACGGTCAGTTTGCGGCAGGTTTCCTGGGCGCCTTATGCGTCTGTTTGATCGTATTTGGCATCGCCAAGCGCCAGGGCGGCGGCAGTGCTGCGGTAATGACCCTTTTACTGGCTGGTTTGGCCATCAACACCCTAGCCGGGGCTGGCGGTGGGGTTTTAGCCTTTATCGCCAGCGATGAACAGCTACGCCAGCTTAGTTTATGGGGCATGGGTACGCTCACTAACGCCCTGTGGCGCACCACGGCGCTCGCCCTGGTACTCATTGCCGCTGCCCTGTGGCTGTTAATGCGTAGCGCTCGTGAACTCGACCTGCTCCAGCTAGGCGAAGCTACCGCGCATGCGGCGGGGCTGGATGCAAGCCGCTTAAAACACCGGGTGGTGGTCGCGACCTCGCTGGGCGTAGGCCTATGTGTAGCGCTAACGGGCGTGATTGGCTTTTTGGGCCTGCTGGTACCCCACTGCCTGCGGCTTTGGTTAGGGCCTAGCCATCGGCTGCTGCTGCCCGCCTCAATGCTCGGCGGCGCGTTGCTGCTGGTCGTTGCTGATACGCTAGCCCGCACCATCGCTGCCCCGGCAGAAATCCCCGTGGGTCTGCTGACTAGCCTGCTCGGCGGCCCCTATTTCCTGTACCTACTGATGCGCAGGAACCGAGCATGCTAACGCTCCATCAGGCTGGCTTGACTAACACTCCCGCTATCGCCCCACTAGACGGCACGATTCGACCCGGCGAGCTGCTTGCCATTGTCGGCCCCAACGGTGCGGGCAAGAGCACGCTGCTCAGTATGCTGTCGGGCTTTCGCAGCGCCGAACAGGGCGAGCTACATCTGGATGGCAAACCCTTGCGCGCATGGCCCATCACCGAGCTTGCCAACCGGCGGGCGCTGGTCGCCCAGCAGGAACTTCCTGGCTTTGACTGGCAAACTAACGAGCTGTTGAGCCTAGGCAGTAACCCGTCCAAATCTCTGGTCGCGGCGCTACTTGACGACCTGGATATTACCCACCTCGCCAAGCGCAGCGTGCTCTCGCTTTCCGGCGGAGAACGCCAGCGGGTGATGATCGCCCGAGGCGCCTGCCAGCTACTTTCGAGGTGTTCTCCCACCGCCAAGGAGGGCGGTATTTTACTGCTGGACGAACCGACCAGCGCCTTGGATATCGGCCAGCAGCAGCGGCTGATGCGCCAACTACGCAGCTGGGCCACCCAGCACCACATGGCCATTGTTTGCGTGCTTCACGACCTGAATCTCGCCAGCACCTACGCTGACCGGGTATGGCTGCTGCATCAAGGGCAGCGTATTGACCATGGCCTACCCAACCAAGTGCTCAACCCCGCGACCATTGCCAAGATTTACGCGGCCGAGCTGCAGCGCATTGAGGGCGGCACCCACGGCAAGCCCCTGCTTGCCCTGGCGCCTTAAGACGGCTTTCAGCAGCCAACGAGTCGAGTGGCAAAGCCCTCATATAAGTCCATACTTATCCATACGTAACGGGCAATATAGGCATCACCGTGTGCCAATTGGGGAGCAAGAATGAGACTGATCAGCCTCATGTGGGTAATTCTGGCAGGGTTGAGTTTTAGCATCGGAGTACTAGGCATTTTTCTACCCCTGCTGCCTACCACCGTGTTTATGCTAATAGCGGTTTACTGTGCTTCCAAAGGCTCACCGCGTTTTGAAGCCTGGATCCGCTCCCGCCACTATGTCGGCCCCCTACTGGTTAACTGGGAACAAGAGCGCGCGATACCCAGGCGCGCTAAGTTGGCGGCTGTTAGCATGATCGCATTGAGTGCGCTGATCACCAGTTGGTCACTCGGCCCCGGCTGGACTCGCTGGGGCGTGATCGCCCTACTGGTGCTGACTGCCGTTTGGTTGGCCACCCGGCCAGAGCCTTCGTCTTCGCCTTAACACGCGACTAAATTGGCACCTTATGGGTCGAGACCACCTCCCGCAGCCCCATGAACGAGCGGATCTGGCGTACCCCGGGTAGGTAGAGCAGCTGTTCGGCGTGCAGCCTATTAAAGCTTTGGCTGTCCCGGGTGCGCACCAGCATGAAGTAATCAAACTCCCCGGTCACCACGTGACACTCCATGCAGCCTGACACCTTCTGGGCCGACTCTTCAAAGGCGGCGAAGGATTCCGGCGTCGAGCGATCCAGCACTACGCCAATCAATACCACCATACCTGCCTGGAGCTGCTCCGGGTCTAAATGCGCCACCACCCGGCTGATCACCCCATCCCGCTTGAGCTTTTCCACCCTGCGTAAGCACGCCGCCGGGCTCAAACTCACCTGCTCTGCCAACGCCACATTGGAGAGCGTGGCATCTTCCTGAAGCAGCTTAAGAATACGCCGATCTGTTCGGTCTAGTTCAGTGGCCTGATCATCAGGCTCAGGGCGTGAACGGGAGGATTTTGAGCGCACTATTATTTACCTTTTTTATCAAAAAACACTATTTAAAACCATATAAAACATTTTATATCAACTTTTATTGCTTTAAACAAGCCAACTTTGCAACACAAAAATCATAGCTAACACTTACTATTAATAGCAGAAAGCACGCCAATTGTTCACAACAACCTTAGCCGCCCTATATCGCACCCAATGTTTTCAAGCTGGAGATTGCTATGAACCTCGAACGCTTCCCACGTTACCCGCTTACCTTTGGCCCCTCTCCGATTACGCCGCTCAAGCGGCTAAGCGAGCATTTAGGCGGTGAAGTGGAGCTCTACGCCAAGCGCGAAGACTGCAACAGCGGCCTCGCCTTTGGTGGCAATAAGACCCGCAAGCTGGAGTACTTGATTCCCGAAGCGATTAAGCAGGGCTGCGATACGCTGGTATCGATTGGTGGTATTCAATCCAACCAGACCCGCCAGGTTGCCGCGGTGGCCGCTCACCTGGGTATGCAGTGCGTATTGGTGCAAGAGAACTGGGTTAACTACTCCGATGCAGTGTATGACCGCGTGGGCAACATCGAGATGTCACGGATTATGGGCGCCGATGTGCGCTTGGATGACGCGGGTTTCGATATCGGCATTCGCCCCAGCTGGGAGCAGGCGATGGAGGATGTTCGCCAGCGCGGTGGTAAGCCCTTCCCGATTCCCGCTGGCTGCTCCGAGCACCCTTACGGCGGTTTAGGCTTTGTAGGTTTTGCTGAAGAGGTGCGTCAGCAGGAGAACGAGCTGGGCTTTACGTTTGACTATATTGTGGTGTGCTCGGTCACCGGCAGCACCCAGGCAGGCATGGTGGTGGGGTTTGCCGCAGATGGCCGTGCCCAGCGAGTGATTGGCATTGATGCGTCAGCCAAGCCCGAACAAACTCGCGAACAGATCCTGCGTATAGCTCGCAACACCGCAGAACTAGTGGAGCTAGAAGGTGGCATCGCCGATGACGACGTGATACTTGATACCCGCTACGGCGGCCCAGAATATGGCCTACCTAATGAAGGTACACTGGAAGCTATTCGCCTATGCGCCCGCCTGGAAGGCGTACTCACCGACCCGGTTTACGAAGGCAAATCCATGCACGGTATGATAGACATGGTGCGCAACGGTGAATTTCCCGCTGGCTCAAAAGTGCTCTATGCCCACCTAGGCGGCGTACCTGCGCTGAATGCCTATAGTTTCCTATTTAGAAACGGGTAATAAAACACCTACCTCGAACCGTCTGATCCAGCGCCTCAATGACGCCGATCAGGCGGTTACTGCTGTACAAATAATGCACACCCTTTAGTCTTGGCGTATAAGATGTTCACTCATGAGGATACGCCATGTCTTCAACGCTTCCCGCCCATCTCACCCTTGACGAACTTGCCCACTACCCAGCACCGCTGCCCGAGATCGAAGTACACGGGCTCGATAGGGGCTGGTACATCGTTCGCCTGCATCAGGGTAACGCCATCAGCGTGCTTACCGACCAGAATGGCGAGACGCAACGCTTTACCGGTACGCAGTGGATTGGCCGTGCGCTGGCGCCGTTGGGTTTCACCCACGGGACACTGACCTGGGCCGACGCCGATGATGAGATGATTGGCACCGACGTACCGCCCGTTTCTGCCCAGCAGCGCATGGCCTATGGTGTTCGCGTGGCGTTCAACCATACCTGTCTATAACATTCATAAAGCGAGCCGCCAGGAGTTTGCACTTCTTTAATATTTAGCTTCCAACAAGGACGGACTCTATGCGCGATGATGAAAAATACACCAATTCCGAAGAGCAGCTACTCCACCTTCAAAACCTGCTAGATGACCCAGACACAACGGCACTAAAAGCGTATTTCTCTGAACTCGATATTTTAGACATCGCGCGAACACTGGAGTCCTTCCCGGCTAAAACGCGAGATTTTCTTTGGGAGTATGTTCCCGACGACTTTATCGGCGAGGTTCTCGCCGAAGTTGACGAAGACATCCGTGCTGACTACATCGAAGACTTATCGGCCAGCGATGTAGAAGAAATTGTTAAAGGCTTGGATGCTCAAGAAGTTGCTGAAGTTTTAGATGTTGCTGATGAAGCCATAAAAACCAGCGTCTACGCCAGCTTAGAGCAAGAGATCCGCGCCCAGGTTGAGAATCTTCACGCCTATGACGATGACGTGGTTGGCCGTTACATGGATCCCGAGACAGTCAATGTAAAACAGGGCGTGTCGTTAGAGGCCGTGCAGCGCTATATTCGCATCCACCATCTGCTCGACGATGAGTCGCAGCAGATCATGATTACGGATAAGGACAAACGCTTACTCGGCACTTTGACCCTGATTGATTTAATCAAGCAACCACAAGATGCGGTGGTTGATGATTATATGGATGACTTTTTCACCCTAAATGATCAAATGAAAGTCAGTGATGCGGCGGCGTTATTGCGTTCTAAAGAGCTGCCCTTTGTGCCCGTTTGCGATAGCGATGGGTTATTGGTAGGCCAGCTAAACGCCGCCGACGTACTTGAAATTACCCAAGACGACGCTGACATGACGCTAAAGCATATGTCCGGCGTCAGTAACGAAGAGGAAGTCTTCACGCCCGTTTTACGCAGTGCAAAAAGTCGTGGCATTTGGCTGGGTATTAATCTGTTAACGGCTTTTTTAGCTGCGTTCGTTATCGGGCAATTCGAAGCGGCATTAGATCAAATTGTAGCGCTGGCCATTTTGATGCCGGTGGTAGCGAGCATGGGAGGTATTGCTGGTAGCCAAACGCTCACTGTGGTTATACGCGGCCTGGCGCTGGGGCAGCTCGCGGGTAACAACGTCCGCTGGCTATATAACAAAGAGATGTGGGTGGGGATGAGTAACGGCTTGGTTTGGGCATTAGTGGTCGGCTTGATTTCCCATCTCTGGTTTGGCGACGCCATGATCACGCTGGTGATCACCCTGGCCATCTTTATCAATATGAGTCTCGCCAACTTATCCGGCGTACTCATTCCCATGGTGTTGAAAAAGCTCCAGATCGACCCCGCGTTATCCGGTGCGGTTATTTTGACGACTGTGACCGATGTGGTCGGATTTCTTTCATTCTTAGGGCTCGCGACGCTGATTATTTTGTGATTTTTTCTTTCCAGTCGGCATTTGGGCCTTTATAGAAAGGCCCAAACGCTTAGTGCAGTAGCAACGACTATACCATCACCCACTGCCCCATCTGATCTGACTTTTCGATGGCATCTATTAATCGATTAACCCGCGCGGCTTCGCTGAAGTCTGGATAGAGGGGACGATCGTTGATGATACCTTCCACCAGGTCGCGCACTTCGATAATCTTCTGATCGTTATAGCCCAGACCATGGCCCGGTGCGGGACTGAAGGCCGCATAGTCAGGGTGTTCGGGGCCCGCTAACAGGGTGGTGAACCCGCGCCTGCCATGGGCGTCGCCATGGCGATATAGCTGCAGCTCGCTCATGCGCTCCTGGTCAAACACAATGGCGCCTTTGGTGCCCGTTAGCGTGTAGGCCAAGCCCATTTTGCGACCAGCAGCCACCCGGGAGGTTTCGATATTACCGATTAATCCCTGGTCAAACCGCAGCATGGCCTGTGCTTGATCGTCGTTTTCCACCGATGCCATCCCACTGCCATTAGCATTGGGGCGCGAAGCAATAACGGTTTGTAGCTGGCCGCAAACCTCGGTAATGCGCTGCCCGGTTAAAAACTCGGCCATATTGAGAATATGCGACCCCACATCACCTAACGCACCGGCGCCTGCGGTCGCCCGCTTGGTATGCCAATCGTGGGGCTTTTGCGGGTCGAGCAGGTAATCCTCGTTGTGCCGACCACGAAAGTGAATCAGCTCTCCGATATCGCCGCTGGCAACAATCTGGCGGGCCAGCTGGGTGGCGGAATTGCGAATGTAGTTAAAGCCCACCAGGGTTTTGACGCCCGCCTTTTCAGCCGCGACGACCATCTCGTTGGCGTCTGCCGTGCTAAGCGCCAGCGGTTTTTCGGCGTAAACATGCTTACCAGCGGCAATGGCAGCCAGTGCCATCTCTTTATGCAGGAAATTAGGCGCGCAGATATCCACCACATCTACGACACTGTCGGCCACCAGAGCGCGCCAGTCATCGGTGGCGCGGGCAAATCCCCAAGCTCGCGCTCGGCTCTCCGCGGTGGCAAGATCAACATCCGCCAGCAGTTCGCAAACGGGTTTGGCGGGTAACTCAAAAACGCTGGACGCAGCGTTAAAGGCAATGGCGTGGGCTTTGCCCATAAAGCCGGTGCCGATGAGGCCAATTTTGAGGGTTTTCATTATCGTTATCCCTGTTAACAAGTTCATTGCCGGTAAAAAAATAACTGTTTTTACAAGCACTCGATGAAAGGGGTGTGAGGGCAGGTTGAAGCGAGGGTCTTTCGCCATAGATGGCGAAAGTAGCGCCCATGGACGGGTTCACAGCGCCCTCGCGGAAACCTGCCCTCATCACCTGATACACTGGCCGGTTTTAAAACAATAACGCCGGGCTGGGCCCGGCGTTGACTGGTGTCTTGCCCCCGTAGACTGTTTACATGGTCGGCATGGTGAAGTGGTTGGTCTCTTCACGAATACCGCTGGGCCAGCGCTGGGTGATGGTTTTCATCCGGGTGTAGAAACGCACACCGTCCGGGCCGTGCATATGCAGCGGGCCAAACAGCGAGCGCTTCCAGCCGCCGAAGCTGTGGAACGCCATGGGCACTGGAATCGGTACGTTAACGCCGACCATGCCGACCTGGATCTGCTCGCAGTACTGGCGCGCCGCATCGCCATCGCGGGTAAAGATCGCCGTTCCGTTACCGTATTCGTGGGCGTTGATCATGCTGACCGCTTCGTCGAAGCTCGCCACGCGGGTAATTGCCAGCACCGGGCCGAAGATCTCCTCGGAGTGAATACGCATGCAGGGCGTGACATGATCAAACAGGCTGCCGCCGATAAAGTAGCCATCGCCTGCGCCGTCAATCGTTGTCTGGCGACCGTCGACCACTAGCTCTGCGCCTTCATCCACGCCGGTTTGGATATAGCCTGCCACTTTGTCACGGTGCTCGCGGGTGATCAGCGGCCCCATATCGTTATCCGGGCCATCGACTAGGCCAGGCCCGACCGTCAGCTTATCCAGTTCGGCCACCAGTTTTTCGCGCAGGCGATTGGCGGTTTCTTCGCCCACGGGCACCGCCACCGAAATCGCCATGCAGCGCTCGCCAGCAGAGCCATAGGCCGCGCCCATCAGGGCACCCACGGCTTGATCGAGATCTGCATCGGGCATGATCACCATATGGTTTTTGGCACCGCCAAGGGCCTGAACGCGCTTGCCATGCTTGGATGCGGTAGCGTAGATATACTCGGCGATGGGCGTGGAGCCCACAAAGCTTACCGCCTGAACACACTCATCGGTGAGCAGTACATCCACCGCTTCTTTATCACCATTGACGACATTAAAGACGCCATCCGGCAGACCCGCTTCTTTAAGCAGCTCGGCTAAACGCAGCGGCGTAGAGGGGTCTTTCTCTGAAGGCTTCATGACGAAGGTGTTGCCGCAAGCCAGGGCGATGGGGAACATCCACATGGGCACCATGGCGGGGAAGTTGAACGGTGAGATACCTGCGCACACGCCCAGCGGCTGCATCATCGAGTAGCTATCGACGCCAGTGCCGACGTTCATGGAGTGCTCGCCCTTCTGCAAGTGGGGAATGCCGCAGGCAAACTCAACCACTTCCAGACCGCGGGTCACTTCGCCTTTGGCGTCTGAAAACACCTTGCCGTGTTCGCTGGAAATCAGTCGCGCCAGCTCATCGGTGTGCTCCTCAACCAGCGCTTTAAACTTGAACAGGATGCGCGAGCGCTTTAGCGGCGAAGTTTTTGACCAAGCGACAAAGGCATCATCGGCGATGCGCACTGCTTCGCGGGTCTCATCGGCGGTGGCCAGCGCCACCTGGGCGCTTTGCTCACCGGTCGCCGGATTATAAACCGGCGACGTGCGCTGGCTCTGACCGGCAGAGAGCTGACCATTGAGATAGTGGGATAGCGTCTTCATACGAGCTCCTGATTAAAAGGCGGCGGGTGCTTTTTAGCTGGCAATGTCGAAACCTGCCTGCTCGGCAAGTTGGCGTAAGTTGCGGTAACCGAGGCGGGCATATGTCAGCGGATGGGCAACTTCCGGGTCTTGTTCGGCTTCAACCACTAACCAGCCCTGGTAGCCCTGTTCGCACAGGTGGGTTAAGGCGGGCAGGAAATCCACATTGCCATCCCCCGGCACCGTAAACAGGCCGTCTAACACGCCGTTTAAAAAGCTTTTGTCGCGGTTGCGTACCGCGTCCAGCACTGGGAAGCGCAGATCTTTGCAGTGCACATGATGGATACGCTGGCTGTAGCGTTTGGCGACGGCGAGCGGGTCACCGCCAGCACCTCGCAAATGGCCAAAATCAAGCAGCAGCCCCACGCCTTCGCCGGTGTTGTCCATCAAGCGTTCAACGTCGGCCTGGCTTTCGATCACCGTGCCCAGGTGGTGGTGATACACCAGTTGAATGCCCTGGGACTTCAGGTAGTCGCCCACCACCTCCAGGCCATGCAGCAGGCGCTGCCACTCTTGCTCGGAAAGGTGCGGACGCTGGGAGAGCGGGCGCTCCTGATCGCCGTGTACACAATGGGTGACTTCACACAGCACCATTACTTTAGCGCCGCACTGCTTGAGCAGGTTCATATGATCCTGAATGGCTTCAATCTCTTCTTCAGGAGTGCGCTCCAGCAAGCGTGCGGAGTACCAGCCCGAAACGAGCACCAAGTCGTGAGCGCTAAGCACCTGACTCAAAGCGTCGGGCGTGCGGGGAAATTTATTACCCAGTTCAAAGCCGCTAAAGCCTGCTTCGCGCCCCTCTTTCAAACAGATTTCCAGCGGTGTTGCGCCACCCAGGCTGGGCAAGTCATCGTTCGTCCAGGTGAGCGGGTTAATGCCTAAAGTAACCGTTGGCATAGCGTATTCCTTGTGATTATGTTTGTTGGTATTAATGGCATTGGCGCTGCTTGGCCTCGCGATAGCCCTGATAAGCTTTATTGACCGCTTCACGCTCGGAAACCTCGGGCACGGCGACGTCCCACCAGGCACCGCCTTCCTGAGTGCTGGGTAATGGGTCAGTATCCAGAGCAATCACATAGGTCGAGGTGGCGCTGCGAGCGCGCACCAGCGCCTGCTCCAGCTCCGCAATGCCGCTTACCGATTCAGACTCACAGCCCAACGCTTTGGCATGGGCGGCAAAATCAGTTTTGGGGGCGCCAGCCTCCACAGTGCGGCAATCTTGCAGCAGGTTGTTGAATCCTGCGCCGCCTGTGGCCTGCTGCAAGCGGTTGATGCAGCCATAGCCGCGGTTATCCAACACCACCACAATCAGCTTGTGGCCTAGCATCACCGAGGTCGCCAGCTCCGAGTTGTGCATCAGGTAGCTGCCGTCGCCCACCATCACCACCACTTCGTTGTCGGGCTTGGCCATCTTGACGCCCAGCCCGCCCGCAATTTCATAGCCCATGCAGGAGAAGCCGTACTCCACGTGGTAACTGCCGGGGCCTGAGCATTGCCAGAGCTTATGTAGCTCGCCGGGCAAGCCACCGGCCGCGCATACCACGGTGGTATCGTCGCCTGCCTGACGATTGACGGCGCCGATCACCTGGGCATCGGTAGGCAGCGCCAGCCCTTGGTCGGCGGTCACACGGCGCACGATTTCGGCCCATTCGCGCTTGAGCGTTCCGGTTTGTTCGCGCCATTCATTGCTGCCGCGCCATTCACCCAGCGCCGCGTCGAGTTGACCCAGCCCGACCAAGGCGTCGCAGCTTAGCGGCAGCGCTTGATGCTTGAGGCTGTCGAAACGGCCAACGTTGAGGGCGATCAGCATTTTTTCGCTGCCTTCAAACAGTGCTCGTGAGCCAGTGGTAAAGTCTTGCAGTCGCGTGCCCACCGCCAAAATGACATCCGCCTGCTCCGCCAACTGATTGGCGGCTGCGCTGCCGGTCACCCCAATGGCACCCACCGCGCAAGGGTGGCTATCGGCCAGTGCGCCCTTCCCCGCCTGGGTTTCAGCCACAGGGATGCCGCGCGCTTTGGCAAACTCTGCCAGGGCGTCGCAGGCAGCAGCGTAATGCACGCCGCCACCGGCGATAATCAGCGGGCGTTTGGCCTGTTGCAGCGCGGCGATGGCTTGACGAAGCTCGTAAGCATCCGGCGGCGAGCGGCGAATGCGATGTACCTTGGGGGCAAAAAACGCCTCCGGGTAATCGTAGGCAAAGGTTTGCACATCCTGGGGCAGCGCCAGAGTCGCGGGGCCGCAGTGCTCAGGGTCAAGCAGGGTGGCAATCGCCTGGGGTAAGCTGGTCAGCAGCTGTTCCGGGCGATTAATACGGTCGAAGTAGCGCGATACCGGGCGAAAACAGTCGTTGACGGTAATGGTCGGGTCACCGAAATGTTCCACCTGCTGCAATACCGGATCCGGTTCGCGGGTGGCAAAGGTGTCCCCCGGCAGCAGCAAGATCGGCAAACGGTTGGCGTGAGCGAGTGCCGCAGCGGTGACCATGTTGGTCGCACCTGGGCCGATGGAACTGGTCGCAGCCATTAACCGTTGGCGGCCATTGGCTTTAGCAAAAGCAATCGCCGCGTGGGCCATGGACTGTTCGTTATGGGCGCGGAAGGTGGGCAGCGTGTCTTTTACCTGATAGAGCGCTTCACCCATTCCCGCCACATTGCCATGACCAAAAATCGCAAACGCGCCTTCAAACAGCGCCACCTCTTGGCCATCAACCTCAATACGCTGGGCGGCGAGGTACTTGACCAGCGCCTGGGCCATGGTGAGTCGAATGGTGCTCATCTTACGCCTCCTCGGTGTTAGCCAGGGTTTGCGGCTGCGCCTGCCTTAATTGCCGCCACGCTTTTATCAGTTCGGCATAGTTCTGGGCGACCCGCTCTACCAAGCTAGCGTCGTCGATACGCCCGGCCAGCCAATCACGACTCGCACTGGCAAATAGCGTGCGGCCAACGGTGAACCCCTTACAGCAGGCATGATTGGCCGCTGCTTTAAAGCCGCGTTTCATTTCGTCCATAGGGGCGTCGAGCCCGAGCAGTACCACCCCACGGCAGTAAGCATCCTCGCGCTCAATGGTTTCACTCGCCGCCTTCCAGGCTGCATCTGACATGGCAGGTAGTTTCCACCAGTCAGGACGAATGCCGAGGTTGTAGAGCCGCTGAAGGCTGCGCGGCAAGGTAGTGTCGTCATTGGGCATGTTCGCGGGGGGAATGACCTCAATTAGCAGTTCCAGCCCATAAGCACAGGCCGCCTGGTAGAGCTGGCGTAGCCGCTCCTCCTGCTCCAGGCGCAGTGAGATTTCATCGTCAGGGTGGTAGAACACCAGGCATTTAATGATCTGTTCTCTAGGCCAGTTACGCAGGCAGGCACCTAAATCATCGCCATGCTGGAAACGCAGCGGGCGTGAGCCTGGGAGCTCTACCGGTCGACCAATCCACCAGCCTTTTCCACTGGCTTGATTGAGCGCGTCTTGACCCAATACGTCGTCTACCAGAATCGCGGGGGTGGTAATACCGCCCAGCTTGGCACCCTCTTCGGCGGCGGTGACCAGGAGTTTTTTAAGTGCTGGCAGCCGCGCGCTGTCGGCATACTCTTCGCGGGCCATATCGGTGAGCTGGCGGCGGTGGTCAAACGCCAGCCCGAGTACTTCAGGCCACTGAACGGGCACTCGGGTGGTGACGCGGTGTAAATGATTCAGGCGTTGATCGATATCCGGACGGGGCACCTCATCGCGGCGTGCCAGGTAATCGAATAACTCGTCCTCTGTGGGCATGGCCGGGGCACAGCCGTGGCGGGAGACCACCAGCGCGCCACAGGCATTGGCGTAACCCGCGCTGGTTTGCCAGGGTTCATTGCGTAGCCAGCCACGTAGCAGCCCGCTCATAAAGGCATCTCCGGCGCCCAGTACATTGAGCACCTCGACCTGTACGCCCTTAACTAAAATGCCGTCTTCAATGCGTTCAGGAATAGCACCTTCAAATACCACACAGCCCATGGGCCCCAGCTTGCATACCAGGGTGGCCTGGCTAACCTCGCGCACCGCGCGCAGGGCCGCTAAAGTGTCCGTGCTGCCGCCGGCAATATGAAACTCCTCTTCGGTGCCTACAATTAGATCAAAATCTGGCAACCAGCGTTGAAGATCTGTAGTGACTTTTTCATCCGCGATAAAACGGGTTTCACCATCGCCAGGGTTAGTCAGCCCCCACAGCACGGGGCGATAGTCGATATCCAGCACCCGCTTCACGCCATAATGGGCGGCGGCGTCCAGTGCCTTGCGGCAGGCTCGGCGGGTGGTATCGGTAGAAAGGTGGGTGCCGGTGATCGCCAGCGCCTTGGCCCGGGCGATATATTCAGGGTCAATAGCGTCGGCGTCGATGGCCATATCCGCACAGTCACGGCGATAAAACAGTAGTGGAAAACTCTCGCGATCTTTTAACGCCAGCAGCACCAGGCCGGTGTGGCGCTCAGGGTCGGTTTGTAGCGCGGTGGTATCTACCCCCACCCGCTCCAGCTCTTCGCGCACGAAGTTGCCCATCTGCTCGTCGCCAACTCGCGAGAGCATGGCGGATTTTAATCCTAGGCGCGCAGTGCCGTAGGCCATATTGCCCGAGCTGCCGCCGAGGTACTTGGCAAAGCTGGCTACATCTTCCAGGCGACTGCCAATCTGCTCGGCGTAGAGATCAACCGCCACGCGCCCCAGGCAAATCAGGTCAAGCGGTCGGTGTTGACTATTGTTATTCAGCATAAATGTCTCCCCACGTCACAAATTCGTGGTACTGGTCACAAGATGGCACTGGGCATGCAAGCGTCTTGGGTGGCAATCGATAAGGCTTATCAACCGCTGCTTAAATTGAGAAGGCAGCACGGAATCGCTCGAGCGCGAGGTCGTCGTCGCCAGAGGCCCAGCCTTCCAGCCCTACGGTGCCTCGGTAGCCCATGTCGTTCAGCGCTTTGGCAATGGCCGGGTAGTTAATCTCGCCAGTCCCCGGTTCGCAGCGCCCAGGCACATCAGCCACCTGCACTTCACCAATGTACGGCCCGCAGCGGCGAATCAATTCGATCAGATTACCCTCGCCAATTTGGGCGTGATAAACGTCCAACATAATGCGCAAGCTGGGCCGATCAACACTTTCCACCAGCGCTAGAACATCTTCCAAGCGCGCAAACGGCACACCGGGGTGATCAACGTCGGTATTGAGGTTTTCAAGCACAAAGGTGACGTCGTTCTGCTCGCCCAGATCCGCCAGTCGATTGAGTGTGTCGCGGGCTTTTAGCCACATAGCGCCAGTCATCTGCTGGCAAGGCTGAACGGGCAACCCATTACCATCTAGCCCGGTGCCGTGAAGGTTAAGGCGCGGAATGCCAAGGCGCTTTGCTACCTCGACCGACTGAGCGGAGGTGCGTAGCAGTTCATCTGCCCCAGCTGCATCCGCCAGGGTGCCGGTGACATAGCCGGTCATGGATGAAAACGTCGCCCCGCTATTGGCCAGTGCATCAATGTCGTGCTTAGTCCAGTCCCAGATTTCGACTTGAAAGCCCAAATCAGAAATGCGCTTAATTCGTTCCAACACGGGTAAATCGCGGAAAACCATTTCAGCGCAAACGGCCAGCGTGAACGGGGATGATGGGGTAGGTTTAGTCATCATGGCTCCTTAATAGCCGCTCGCCGTTCGCGGTGAAGGGGGTTCAGTGCTGCCTGTTTCATCCGCAGGCTGAGTGTCTTGATCGGCTAAGCTGGCCTTCTTGGCTTTATCGTCCCGCTGGAATTCCGCAAGCTCCGCATCCAGGCTTTCAAGCTCAGCGCCACCCGCCATCATATTGAGCACTTCTTCGCGGCTGACTTCTTCTTTGCGGAAGGAGCCCAAACTGCCGCCGCGTGACAATAGGGTGAACGCATCGGCCACTGGGTAAGCATGATGAACGTTGTGGGTAATAAAGATGACCGCAAGGCCATCGGCGCGGGCTTTGGCAATGTAGCGTAGTACGACGGAGGCCTGCTTGACACCAAGCGCTGACGTGGGCTCATCAAGGATCAGCACTTTGGCGCCAAAATAGACGGCACGGGCAATCGCCACACACTGGCGCTCCCCGCCTGAAAGCGTACCCACTGGCTGGCTTGGGTCGCGTACATCGATACCTATTTTAGCCATTTCCTCTTTGGCAACCCGGTCGGCATATTTCCAATCAATCCGCTTTAAAGGCCCCCAACCTACCGTCGGTTCGCGACCCATAAAAAAGTTACGGGTAATCGACATCAAAGGCACCATCGCCAGATCCTGGAAAACGGTGGCGATACCGGCGTCTAGTGCATAAGCCGGGGACTTGAAACGAGCGGGTTTTCCATCCAGTAGCATCTCGCCATGGGTGGGCTGGTGAACACCGGAAAGGGTTTTAATCAACGTTGACTTGCCAGCACCGTTATCCCCCAGCAGGCACATTACCTCACCGGAATAGACCTGCATCGAGATATCACTGATGGCGATAACGCTGCCGAAGTGTTTGCTGACACTGCGCATTTCAATCATTGGAGTGCGTGCAGTCATGTTATTTAGCCTCCATCGCCTTTTTGCGCATGTAATTGTTGAATAGCACCGCCACCAGTAACATCACGCCCAGGAAAACCTGGAACCAATCCGTGTTAACGCCAGTGTAAAAAATGCCCATTTGCACCATACCGAAGATCAGCGCACCCAGCGCTGCACCTATAGCAGAGCCATAACCACCGGTCAGCAAAGCACCGCCAATGACGACGGCAATAATGGCTTCCAGTTCTTTTAGCAGACCACGGATGGTGTCCGCCGAACCGGTATCCATCACCTGAATGCAGGCAAAGATGGTTGCGGAGAAAGCGGTGAACATGAACAGTGAAATCTTGACGCGGTGGACGGGGACGCCCGAATTGCGCGCCGCATTGGCATCGCCGCCGCTGGCGAAGATCCAGTTGCCGTAAGGCGTGCACAGCAGCACCCAAGTCGCTACAGCGGTTAAGCCCAGCCACCAGACAATCGAGACGGGAATGCCGGTGACCGTGGGGTTGCCCGCAAAGTTGGTCGCCATCCAGCCATTTGCCGCCATCCAGCTAAATAGTCCCGTAGCGACTTCTCCAGAGAAAAGCGCCGCGAACCAATCTCCGGGGATATGATCCTGCACTCCCCCCACCTGAGTACGTCCCGTCAACAACCGGCTAGTACCGATAGCCAGGCCACGCAGAATGAACAGGAAGCCTAAGGTAACGATAAATGACGGCAACCCCGTTTTATTGACTAGATTGCCGTTAATCCAGCCCACCAGGCCCGCACAGGCGAACGCCAATAAAATAGCGGCCCATAGTGGCCAGCCATACTCCACCGCAGGGATGGCAATTAGAATGCCCGCCAAGCCAATCATCGAACCTATCGAAAGATCAAACTCTCCGCCGATCATCAGCAACGCAGCCGCCGTGGCGATAATGCCGAGCTGAGCGGCGACTTCAAGAAAATTAATAATACCCGCTGGGGTAAACATCCCAGTGCCGCTGGAAGCAGCGATAAAAAAGGCAAGCACCAACACGGCACCAGCCAGCGCTCCCAACTCCGGGCGATTAAGCGCTTTCTTCCAGAAAGAGACTCTCTGGATACGCTCATCTTGATCAACCGTTGCTGGCGCAACCGATTGTTTCGTTTCAGTGGAATTCATGGTGACCGACTCCCAAGGCTCGACACCGCCGAGCCTTTTCCGATTAGGTAGTTATCAACGGATGCCCTGGCTACTCAACTCAATGACCTGTGCAGCGTTCTCTTGAGTGACAAACCCTGGGCCGGTGGCAACATCCCCTGCGGGTAGCAGCCCGTTCTTGACGAACTGATCGAGGAACATAACGGGCAAGTAGCCCTGCATGTACTGCTGTTGGTCGATCGCAAAGTCCAGCTCCCCCGCATCCAAAGCCTCCAAAATACCGGGTGATAGATCAAAGGTACCGAGGGTGAACATATCGGTTGCCCCCTGCTCGCGCATGGCCCGAATCATCGGATCAGCGGCCAATGCACCCAAGGTCAGCACACCACGCACATCACTGTTCTCGTTGAGGTACGCGACAATGGCATTGCGAATATTGGTGGGGTCGTAGGTAGTCGCTAGCTGCTCAGCATTGCCGTCAAAGCCCTCGACAAATCCATCACAACGCTGATCAAGTCCCTGATTACCTTGTTCATGGTTAACACAGACGCCTTTCTCAACGCCCAGTTCCTGCATGCGCTCGGCGGCCTGTTTGCCCGCCTCGTATTCACTCTGCCCAATGTGCAGCCGGGCACCATAATCCCTTGCCACGTCGCCGCCGGAGTTAATGGTGATCACTGGAATGCCGTTGTCGACAGCATTTTGTACAGCACCACCCAGGGCATTTTCGTCGGTGAAAGAAAGGATCAAACCGTCTGGTTGAGACGCTACCGCCGCCTGTACAAGCTGTTGCATCTTGGCCATATCAAAGGTGGACGGTGCACGGTATTCCAGCTCTGCGCCCACGAGATCAGCAGCTGCCTCTGCGCCGTTTTTCACCACTGACCAGAAAGGGTCAGAGGGGACACCATGGGTCACCATGACGAAACGGCTCGCTTCTTGTTCCGGTTCTTGTGCTTGTGCTTGTGCGGCACCTGCCATTAATGCCGTGGTGGCGGCAGAGGCTAGAAGCCATTGAGATAGACGTGCCATAAATAATTCCTCTTAACGTTATCGTTGTTGGTAGGGAAGTGACATTAAATGCCTTGGCGCTATGGAATATAGGTTCCAAGTAGCAATTACTGCAAATTATTTATTCTATACTTTGGTATAAATGGAATATTTATTCCAATCAACTAGACTGCATGACAGCCAGCCACTTTGCTCAGTGCTACTTCCCAGTCGTGCATGAGTGAATGAGTGGTACATGAGTTAACGCTAAGGAATTTGTATGTCGCAGCCACCACAAAGCTACCGTGAGCTGGAAATTCTGATCACTGCCGAGTACGCCACGCTAAGCAAACGTTTGCAGCAAACCGCGCGTTTTATGCTTGATCACCCCCAGGAGGTTGCTTTAGCGACCGTGGCCAAAATTGCCGAGCAGGCAGATGTCACTCCATCCACCTTAATTCGCTTGGCCAATAGCTTGGGCTTTAAGGGCTTTTCCGAAATGCAGCAGCTGTTTCGCAGCCGTCTGGTCGATGAGCTGCCTAACTACACCGAGCGAATCCGTGCGGTACGCAGCGCCACCGGAGAAACACCGGATAGTACCCAGCTGTTATGGGAATTCGCCGATGCCAACCGCGCCGTGCTTGAGCAGCTACCCAGCCGCATTAATCCAGAGAGCCTGGAAAAAGCGTTGGATATTTTTGAGAAGGCGCACGCCATTCATGTGATGGGCGCACGACGAAGCTTCATGGTAGCCAGCTACATGACCTATGCCTTAGCGCATGTGGATAAACCTGCGCTGCTGGTCAATGGTTTGGGAGGGATGTACGGCGAGCAACTACGCGCTATGAGCCAACATGACGCCCTGTTAACCATCAGCTTTTCTCCCTATGCCGAAGAGAGCCAAAAAGCCTGCGAGGATGCCCATCAGCGCGGTCTACCTATTGTGGTGATTACCGACTCGAATCTCAGCCCGCTGGCCCGCTTCGCGGATGTCGTCTTCGTGGTCAACGAAGCCGAAGTGAAAAGTTTCCGTAGTTTGACCGCGTCGCTCTGCTTGACCCAGACCTTGGCAATTGCCCTGGGCGTGCGGCAAGACAAAACACGCGACAAAGAAAAAGGCCATGACAAAAAGCGCAAGGCCTAAACACCAGAAACAAGCCAACAGCAAAAACAAAACAGGAGAGCTTATGAAACTCGCACTCATCGGCGCTGGACGCATCGGCAAGGTGCACGCCCAGGCCATTTACTCGCACCCGAACGTTACGCTGGCCGCCGTGGCTGATTTTCATCAGCCTGCCGCAGAAGCGTTGGCCGAGCAGTACGCCAGCCGAGCGGTCTCTGTGGATGAAATCTTCGCGGACGACGCCATTGATGCCGTACTGATTGCTTCAAGCACGCCCACCCACGCGGAGTATCTGGAGCGTGCCGCACGCGCGGGCAAGGCGGTTCTATGCGAAAAGCCCATCGCCCTGGATTTAGCCCGCACGCGAGATGCTCTGCAGGTACTCAGTGAGCATCCAGTGACCTGTGCACTAGGCTTTAATCGTCGCCACGATCCTCAGTTTGCGGCACTGAAAAAAGCGATTACCGGAGGCCGTATTGGCGCGCTGGAAACGCTGACTATCATCAGCCGCGACCCCTCTCCCCCGCCCGCTGAGTATATAGGCGATTCTGGCGGCCTGTTTCGGGACATGATGATTCACGATCTAGACATGGCGCGCTGGCTACTCGATGAACCCATCGAAAGTGTCTTTGCCGTTGGTAGCAGCATTATTGACCCTGCTATTGGCGAGGCGGGCGACGTGGATACCGCGATGGTTACTCTCACCACGGCCAGCGGAAAACTATGCCAAATCAGCAACTCACGACGCGCCTGCTACGGCTACGATCAGCGTATCGAAGCCTTTGGTAGCCAAGGCATGCTGCAGGCCCAAAACGAAAGCGACACCCGTCTGCGCTTCACTGGTGAAGCGGGGCAGGTGGAGGAGAAACCCAAGTGGTTCTTCCTAGAGCGCTATGCCCAGGCCTATCAACTTGAAATTGGTGATTTTGTTGCCGCTTGGCAAGAGAAACGTGCACCACTCGCAGGTGCCCAGGATGGCTTAGAGGCGTTGCGCTTAGCCGATGCAGCGGAGCGTTCATTGCGTGAAGGGCGCAAAATTCTTCTCGACGCCTCGGTGTAAACAGACACCAATGTACCTATTTTTCAGACCATTCATATCGTAAACGGCTAGCTGCCAACAGAGCAGCTAGCCATCAGAAGGAGCGACATATGGCTTCCCTACTGGTACGCCCCACCGCCCCAGACAGCCAAGGCAGCGTGATTAACGTTACCCCTGAATCGGCTGGCTGGACGCACGTTGGCTTTCGGGTGCATAAACTCGCCAAAGGCCAGCGCCTGGAGGCCAGCAGCGATGATCAGGAAATCTGCCTGGTGCTGCTCTCCGGTCGCGCCAATGTGGTCTGCGGCGAGCACCGTTTTGACGACATCGGCGAGCGCATGGATATTTTTGAGCAGATTCCGCCCTATGCGGTTTACCTGCCTGACCATGTTAGCTACTCGGTGGAGGCGACAACGGACTTAGAGCTAGCGGTGTGCGCCGCCCCTGGGCATGGCAACCATGCCCCACGGCTCATCGTGCCTGACAATATCAAGCAAAGCACCCGTGGCCAGGGCACCAACACCCGCCATGTTCACGATATTCTGCCGGAAACCGAGCCCGCCGATAGCCTATTAGTAGTCGAAGTATTCACACCCGCGGGTAACTGGTCGAGCTACCCACCCCATAAACACGATGTGGATAACTTACCCCAGGAATCACTCCTGGAAGAAACCTACTACCACCGCATTAACCCTGAACAAGGGTTCGCCTTTCAGCGCGTTTATACCGATGATCGCAGCCTAGACGAGACGATGGCGGTGGAAAACGGCTGCTGTGTGTTGGTTCCCAAGGGTTACCACCCTGTGGGCGCCTCTCATGGTTACTCGCTCTACTACTTAAATGTGATGGCGGGGCCCAAGCGGGTATGGAAATTTCACAACGACCCCGACCACGAGTGGCTAATGAACGCTTGATGGAACGACACTTCGCCCGCTAACATTTATCTAATGTTATGCTAACTAGCCCCGCTAATGCGGGGCTTTTTTGTGGTTCACTTTTTTGCGTATCCAGAGGCCTCAATGCTCCCCGACTACTCCGTCATCGCCTGGTTGTTAATTGCATTTTCCGTTTACCTGACCGGTGTTTCAAAAGGTGGCTTTGCGGGTGGTTTTGGCACGCTCTCGGTACCGCTAATGGCGCTGGCGATCAGCCCCGCCCAGGCAGCGGGCTTACTACTGCCGCTACTGCTGGTGATGGACGTGTTTGCGGTGAAAGCATGGTGGGGCAAGCAATCAAACGCCGAAGTCTGGCGCTTTGTGCCGGGCTTATTCATTGGCGTGGCAGTCGGCACGCTGCTGTTTGGCAGCCTGAGCGAGCAGGGCTTGCGCCTGACACTTGGCGTTATCACTTTGCTGTTCGCCGCTTACATGCTACTCAAGCCCGTCGCCAAAAAGCCCATTTCTTCCCGTTGGGCCCTACCCGCAGCAAGCGTCTGCGGCTTTACCAGCTTTATGGCCCATGCGGGAGCGCCGCCGCTAAACGTGTATCTACTGCCGCGCAAACTCTCTAAAGAGACCTTTATCGCCACCTGCGCGGTATCCTTTGCGGTGGTCAACGTGATTAAACTGGCCCCTTATATGTGGCTTGGTGAGATCAACGTCACCAGCGCTTGGGCGTCGCTGCTGCTAGTGCCCATCGCCTGGATCGGCGTGCGCAACGGCCTCTGGCTACAAAGCCGTGTAAACGAAGCGCTGTTTTATCGATTGGTGATTTTAGCCATGTTTTTGGTCGGTTTTAATCTAATTTGGCAGGCGCTGAAATAGTTATCGCTGACCTAAAGCACCACCAACACCAGCCCCGCCAACATCACCAGCGTGCCTACGGCTTTCGCCCTGGAGGCAGGCTCTTTTAGCCATAGCACGCCCATCAATACGCCCACAGGAATAGACAGCTGGCGCAGTGCCACCACATAACTCACCTCTTTGGTAAGCGCCATGGCGATTAATACTAGACCGTAAGTGCAGGTCATCATCAACCCGGTAACGATCAGCATGGTAAATCCCTGCTGACGGAGCGCGGGTAGCCGGCGCCGTTCTGCGGGCAGCAGCGCCAGCAGGGGTACCGCCCAGGTGAGCGTCATCAGCGCTTGCAGCACCATAAACACCGCCCCGGCGGTTAACCCGCTGTGCCCTGCCCCCTGCATTAGCCCGAGGGCCTGCTTATCGATTAGCGAGTAGCCTACGGTGCCTGCTGCCGCTAGTAGCGCAAACCCCATGGCCGGGGTGAGATAGGTGGATATCCTACGCGCCTGCGGATGGCTAAGGGGTAGGCAGAGCGCGCCTGCCACGACTAGCACCATGCCAAGACCGTCCCAGCGATCCAGCACCCGACTACCCAACAGCGCAATGGATACCAGCGGCACTAGCACTACCGGCAATGCCCGGGCGATGGGGTAGAGTACGCTAACGTCCCCTCTCGCGTAGGCCCAGGCTAAGCCGCCCATGTAGAGCATTTGGCATAATCCCGAAAGCGCCAACCAGCCCCAGAATGCACTTGGTAACGCAGTGAGCGTCGGCCCAAGCAACACCAGCGGCAGCATCACCGCCCCACCCGCGCCGTAAGCCAGGGTAAAAGAGGCTAACGACGGCGCATTGCGTTTGCCCAACACGTTCCATCCGGCGTGCATACATACCGAGACCAGCACCAGAGCAAGCGCGGCTGGACTCAAGGACGCTCTCCCTGTTGAAGACGTGTAGTGATGGCATCGACCACGCTGGGTAGCTCGGCAATGGTCTCAATGCAGTAGTGCGGTGCTGAGGGGGCAAACTGCGCGGCCACCCGCTCGTGGGCGGCGTGGCGCTCGGCATCACTCAACGCTTGATATTGCGCATAGGTTAGCCCCAGCGCATTGCCCGAGCAGGTAAGCGCCACCGTCCACATGCCCGCGCTGCGCCCTTCAAGAATGCCCGGCGTGGTGTCATCGACTTTAACGCAGGCGGCGACATCGCTAACACCCAGGGCAATCACATTGGCCAGCGCCTGGGAGGGGTGTGGTCGCCCGTTAGGCACTTCATCGGTCGCCACCACATGATCTACTTGCAAGTCGTTGGCCGCTGCTAGGGCGACAACTTTTTCCATCACTACTAATGGATAGCCGGAGCAAGAACCAATCTTAAGCCCCTGGTCACGCAGCGTAGCTAAGGTGTCTAGCGCGCCGGGAATCAGCGTCGAGTGATCGGCAATTTTGGCAATCTGCAGCGGCATAAAGCGCTCGTAAAGCGCCGTTACATCGTCATCAGAAGGCGCGTGGCCTAACGCCTGAACAAAGCGTTCGGCGATGTCTGGGTGATTGCAGAGTGTACGAATATGGTCCCATTTGCCCATGCCCATGGGGCCACGAGCTTCTTCCAGACTAATCGCCACGCCCAGTTCGGCAAAGGCTTCAACAAAGATCTGGGTAGGCGCAAAGGAGCCAAAGTCGACCAGCGTGCCCGCCCAGTCACAGATAATCGCCTGAAGGCGTTGAGGCGTTTGATACTGCATTATGCGCTCCGTGAGTGTGAAGAAAGGAAGACGCCCATCTCACTCAGCGCGTCTTGCATAGCCACCAGCAGCGTTTCCATTACCGCCGCATCCAGTTGGCCGATACAGCCGATACGAAAACTCTCCACTTCGGTCAACTTGCCGGGGTAGATCAAAAATCCACGCGACTTTAGCGCCGCGTAGAAAGCGTTAAACTCAAACGCTGGGTCGTTAGGGCTTAAAAAGGTAGTGATGATCGGCGATAGCCATCCGTCTTCTAACAGCGTGCCGAAGCCTATCGCCCGCATGCCTTTTACCAGCGCATCACGATTGCGGGTATAGCGCGCGCAGCGCCCTCGCACACCGCCCTCTTCCCGGTGCTGGGCAAGCGCAGTCTGAAAGGCCACCACGGTGTGGGTGGGCGGGGTAAATCGCCACTGACCGGTGCGTTCCATATATTCCCACTGGGCGTAGAGATCCAGACTCAGCGAGTGGGCTCGCCCCTTTCCTGCTTCAAGCAACGCTTTGCGAATAATCACAAAACCAAATCCTGGCACGCCCTCAATGCACTTGTTGGCAGAGGAAACCAGCACATCGATAGGTGTTTTCGCGAGGCTGATGGGTACGCCGCCAAATGAACTCATCGCATCGACGATGAGTGTTTTACCATGAGTGTGTACCACCTCTGCAATCGCCTCTAACGGGTTCAAAATGCCCGAGCTGGTTTCGCAATGGACTAAAAATACCGATGTAATCTCTGGGTATTGCTCCAGTAGCACCGCCACTTCATTGGGCTGGGGTGGCAGGTAATCACCCTTATCCAGCGTCACGTAGCGGCGGCCCATCATATGGAGCAGTTGAGCGGCACGCTTACCGTAGGCACCGTTCATCAGCACCAGTACTTTGTCATTTGGGTCGGTAGCGCAAGCCAGCGCGCTCTCAACGGCAAAGGTGCCGCTGCCCTGCATGGGCACACAGGCGTACTCGCCGCTCGCCGCTTCCGCCATGGCAAGCAGTTGAGTGCGCACGTCGGCCGTTACCTGATTAAAGTCGTCATCCCAGGAGCCCCAGTCACGCAGCATGGCCGCTTTGGTCGCGTGGGAGGTGGTCAACGGCCCCGGGGTTAACAGATAAGGCTCTTTGATTGAGTTAGTCATTTTGGTATATACCAGATTTTTTAAACACTTTAATCGCAAGCAAAGCGGCTGTCTAGGTGTCGTCTAGCTCACCAAGCGCCAGCGTTGAGCGTTATTTAACAGCACATGAGTAAGTACCGCATGCAGCAGTTTAACCACCAAGGATGTCAGGAAAATCAGCACCGCCATGGCCGCAGCGCTGGCAAAGTAGCCAGCTTCATCCAGGTGCAGCACCGCTACCGACGCAAGCCGCGTATCGCTGTTATAGAGAAACACCACCGCCGACACCGTCGTCATGGCATTGACGAATAGGTAGACCGAAATATCCAGCACAGCAGGCAGGGACACCGGCAGCGTGATGCGGCTGAACGTGGTCCAAAACGGCACTTTTAGTGAGGCCCCCACCGCTTCAAACTCAGGGTCAAGCTGCTTGAGTGCGGTCACAGAGGTGAGGTGACACACCGTATAAAAATGCACCAGCGTGTTGAGCACCAGAATCACCATCGTGCTGTAAAGCCAGTTAAGGGGATTACCTGCCTGGTTAAAAAAGAAGATATAGGCAAGACCCAGCACCATGCCAGGCACTGCCATGGGCAGCATGGCCATAAAGTGCAGCCCTTGGCGCAGCGGGCGATAGCCCTCGCTCTTTTCGATGAGCCAGGCGTTAAAGAAGATTACCAGCGTGCCCACCAAAGCCACGCTAAACGCTAACTTAAGCGAGTTAAACCACGCCCCCCAGCCACCATCGGCCATGCCTTGGAAGGTGTAGTGTTCCAGCGTGAAGGACAGGTTATAGGGCCAGAATTGTATCAGCGAGGCATACACCGCTGTACCGATGACGAGCAGAATGACGCCCGCTACCGTGTAGCAAAGCAGTGTAAATATCCAATCTCGCAGCGGGCTGGGGCTAGGCTGCCACGGCACGGCCCGTGCCGAGAGTTGCGCCACTTGGCGCCGCTGAATCCAGCGGTCAACGATAAACGAGAGCACTGCAGGCAGCAGCAGAATCACGCTCACCACCGCCCCCATCTGAAAGTTCTGCTGCCCCACCACTTGGCGATAGACGTCGGTGGCCAGCACACTGAACTGGCCGCCGATGATTTTAGGCACGCCAAAGTCGGTAATCGCCAGGGTAAACACCACAAACAGGCAGGAAATCAGCCCGTAGCGCACGCCGGGCAACGTAATAGTCAAAAACGTACGCCACTTTGGGGTACCTAGCGCGTCGGCCGCTTCGTAGAGCCGCGCATCGCTGTTGGTCAGCGCGGTGGTCAGCAGCATTAGCGCGTGAGGGAATATCCAGAAGCTCATACCCATGACAATGCCGATGGGTCCATAAACCGACTGGCCGGCCAGTAAATCGCGCAGAAATCCCTGATTGCCAAACAGATAGACCAGGCTAATAGCGGGCAGCAGCGATGGCGCCAAAATGGGCAGAATCGCCAACATCCGAAATAACCGCTTGCCCGGCATGCAGGTTCGGGTGATCCCGTAGGCGCATAAAAACGCTAACCCGACCACCACACCGGTAGTCATCAACGCCACCCGCAACGAGTTGGCAATCGAATTGACCAGCGTCGGGGTTTGAAAGTAGTGCGCAAAGTTGGCCAGTCCGATAAAGTCGCCGGCGCGGTCTTGCAGGCTCTTGATCAGCATGGTCAGTAGTGGGAATAACAGTCCCACCACCAGCAACGCAACGCCAGCGAGTAACGCCAATAAGCGGATCAACGACTCTAGCGACGGCTTGGTCGCCGATTTTACAAAGCTCTCGGCCATCATTGCTGGCTGCTCCCGGCGGGGTAAAGACGGGCGGCTTCGGCGGGCAGGTGAATACCTAGAACCTGCCCCTGGTAAAGGCATAGGTCGGTACTATCGCGGCTAGGCACATCGGCAATGAGCGTTTGGTCAGCATCCGTTAGGCGCAAAGTGACCCGCTGAAAGGGACCTAAAAACTCGATGCCGATCACCTCACCATTCAGCGCTCCCGCTTGGCGGCTAAGTGCCACCGTTTCAGGCCGAATAGCCAGTTGGGCGGCTTGGCCCACTTTTAGGGTATGCGATAGGCAGGCGCAGGACGTGGTACCCAGCAGCGCTTGGTTATCGCCCTGAGCGGTCACTTCCAGGAAGTTCATGCTGCCGATAAACGAGGCCACAAAGGCGCTGGCAGGCTGGTGGTAGATCTCGGCTGGGGTACCCACTTGCTCGATCACGCCGTGGTTCATCACCACGATGCGGTCGGCCATGGTGAGTGCCTCTTCCTGGTCGTGGGTCACCATGATTGTGGTCACCCCCAGGCGCGCCTGCAGGGCTTTAATCTGGCTGCGCAGGTGGCCCCGCACCCGGGCGTCCAACGCCGAAAGCGGCTCGTCCAGCAGCAGCAGACCGGGCTCGGTGGCCAGTGCCCGCGCCAGCGCAACGCGCTGCTGTTGCCCACCGGAAAGTGCCGCCGGGTACTTCTTTTCACTGCCGGTTAAGTTCACCAGCGCGAGCAGCTCATTAACCCGAGCATGGATGTGCGACCGCTCTACCCGCCGGTTACGCAACCCATAGGCCACATTGTTAAACACCGTGAGGTTGGGAAACAGCGCATAGGACTGGAACACAATGCCGAAATCCCGCGCCTGGGGGGGCAGCGAGGATATATCCTCGCCGCGCTGAATAAGCGTGCCCGCGGTTTGCTGGGCAAGACCCGCAATGGTGCGCAGCAGAGTTGTTTTGCCACAGCCGGAGGGTCCCAAAAAGCAGACAAATTCGCCCTCGTTAATGGTCAGGGAAATACCATCCAGCGCGGTAAAACTACCAAAACGCTTAGTGACTGCTTCAATGGTTAAATGGGAAGTAGTGGGAGTCATCACCGTTGGTGTGTCGGCCGCCAGCAGCGATGTCATTGTCGTGTGCATAACATCTCCAAGCCCCGGCGCATGGCCGGGGCAACTGATCGCGGTTTATTGTTCGGTTTTACCATCGTAACGGCGCTGCCATTCGGCCAGTACGCGCTCGCGATTGACGGCAGCCCACTGGAAGTCGGCGTCGATCATAAGGTCGGTGATATCAGCAGGGTAATTGTCGATCGGCTGTGCCACACCTGGGTAGGCAACCACTGCATAGCCTTCGTTATACAGTTCGTTGGCCTCGCGGGAGATTGCCCAGTCCATGAGCGTTTTCGCGGCTTCCAGCTT
Organism: Vreelandella sedimenti; assembly: GCF_013416325.1. Lineage (GTDB taxonomy): Bacteria > Pseudomonadota > Gammaproteobacteria > Pseudomonadales > Halomonadaceae > Vreelandella > Vreelandella sedimenti. The sequence goes on along the minus strand of NZ_JACCGK010000001.1, from coordinate 126,674 downwards.
GTCGGTACCGGCCATAATAGCGGCGGCTTCCATATCCCAGCCCAGCCCTTCTTCAGGGAAGATAACTTCAATAGGCGCCCCCTGGGACTTCAAGCGCGCACCGCGGAAAGCAAATGATACGCCCACCACGGTTTCACCGGTGGCCGCCAGGCTACAAGGGGCGGAGCCAGAATGGGTGTAACGGGCGATGTTGCTATGCAGGCGATCCATATAATCCCAGCCCTGATCCTCTTCCCATAGCTGCAGCCAGCTGGCCACATCCAGATAGCCGGTACCCGACGAGTTGGGGTTAGGCATAATCACATGGCCTTCAAACTCTGGCTGGGTGAGAGCTTCCCAAGAGGTCGGCATCGGCACGCCCTGGCGCTCGCCCTCAATGGTGTTGTAGCAAATAGCAGCGACCCAGGCGTCCATACCAACCCAAGCCGGGTCTTCACCATCACGATAGGCCACATCGACAAATTTGGGGTCGAGATTCTCAACGCCAGCGGGAGCGTAGCGCTCCAGCATGCCCTCCTCTTCCAGAACCAGCAGGCTGGTAGCGGCCAGGCCCCAGATCACGTCGGCCTGGGGGTTGTCTTTCTCGGCCAGCAGGCGGGCGGTAATCACGCCGGTGGAGTCGCGCACCCAGTTAATATCGATATCCGGGTGGGCCGCGCTGAAGCGTTCAGCGTATTTTTGCAGGTCGTCCGACTCAACGGCGGTATACACCGTTAATTCAGTTGCTTGGGCGTTGGAGGCAAGCGCAACAGCAGCGCCTGCTAGCAACGTTGAAGGGAATAAACGGCGTGGCATCATGATGATAGTCTCCTGGCTAATTGGTATAGACCAGAAGTCTGAAGGCGTTAAATGACACTGCGATGACGCTTGTTTGAACGTTTTTTTAAGGGGTGATGACCGCGACCAGGTTGTCGCCGCTAGCGCTGACCCGATAGTTCCACGCTGATACACAGTGAGTCGTGGAGCCAGTGCTCCTCGTCAAACTCAATGGGGCGCTGCTGATCGTCTAAAATGGCACGGCTAATGTTCAGCCCGGCGGTGCCGGGTGCCACCAGCAGCTCTTCGGCATCAATCGGCGAAAGCGCTTCAGACACCATGCGGATAGAGCGATTGGCTAAGTAGTGCCCCCAGCGTTCGCGCAGCAGCCCCCACAGCGACTGCCCGGTGTAGATGTCCAGCAACTCTGGGGCGCACGTTGGCACCACCCACAGCGACTCCACCAGCACGGCGCGATCATCCACATAGCGACGGCGGCGAATATGATGAAACGGCTGGTCATCCGGCAGGTTCAGTGCCCGCGCGGCAGGCAGATGGGCACGGGTTTCCAGCTTCAACACTGCCGTTCGCGGCTGCCGCCCCTGTGCACGTACATAGTCATTAAAGCCCGCGTCACGGGTGGGGTCGTAAACTAAACGGGCGGGGGAAATAAACCAGCCGCGCCGGTTGCTGCGGTGGATTAAGCCCTCCATTTCCAACTGTGAAAGCGCTTGGCGCAGGGTCACACGAGTGGTGGCAAAGCGCTCGGCCAATGACCGCTCTGCAGGGAGCTTTCCTTCCCACAGGGCAGCATTTTGGTCGATCAAGGTACGAAGCTGTTCGGTTAACTTTAGATAGTAGGCATCAGACATGCGCCGATTTTCCTGGCAGAGCATTAGGCGACGAAGCGCTCGGGGGAGCCCGCCAGTCTAAGCGCCGCCAACCTTCAACGCTAGCCACCTCAGCAAGCACTGGATCGGGATTGACCGCTACAGGGCAATCCACGTACTGCAACAGCGGGAGGTCGTTGCGGGAGTCTGAGTAGAAAGTAGTGTGGCTAGGGGTGAACTGCTGCTCGGCCAGCCACTGTTTTAAACGCAGCACCTTACCGCCGCGATAAGAAAAAATACCCTCGCTGCCACCGGTATAGCGCGCGTCTTCATTGATGCCGTGTTCCACGCTTAGCTCTACCGCCAGCACGTGTTCAATACCCAGAGTGGTCGCTATCGGCTCGACCAGATGCCGTGACGAGGCGGAAATCAGTACCAGGGTATCGCCTGCTTGGCGGTGCGCTTCCAGGCAGGCCCAGGCTTGTTCAAAAATACGCGGTTGTAGGTGCGTGGCCACAAAGCGCTCGACCTCTTTTTGCACATCTTTCACCCTGCGCCCTCGCAGCGGTGCTAGGGTCATGGCCAAATACTCTTCAAGCTTTAGCTTCCCCGCATGATAGGCCTGGTGCATTTGCTCCGCCCGCGCCATAAACGCTTCGGCATCGCTGATCCAGCCTTGCTCTATCATCCATAAATTCCAGCGGTCGCTGCAGTCTCCGTCCAGGAGGGTGTCGTCAAGATCAAACAGGGCCAGGCGCATGGGAGCACTCCTTTCATCGCGGGTTGGCGGCGCGTAGGGTATGCCAAAGGTGATGACAAGACGATGACGCTAATAGAAGACGACGATGAGCAAATAGAAGGCTAAGTAGTTAACCACTGCATCGCAAACTCATCGGCAGGCAGGGGACGGCCAAACCAGTACCCTTGCGCCTCATTGCACCCCATTTCGGCAAGCAAATTCGCTTGGTCGCGCGTTTCTACGCCTTCCGCCACGGTTTTCATCTCTAGCGCTTTTGCCATGGCGATGATGGTCTGAACAATGGTGCGGTCATTTTTGTTTTCGAGCATTTCGCGCACAAAGGAAATATCAATTTTCAGTGCGTCGGCGGCGAAGCGCCGCAGGTAAGAAAGCGACGAGTAACCGGTGCCAAAATCATCGATAGAGAGTGCATAGCCCGCTTGGCGCATGGTGTGGGTAATCTCAACGGCCTGATCCGGGTCACGCATAAAATCGCTTTCGGTGAGCTCCAGGGCAATAGCACTCGACGAAACGCCGGCGGTGAGTTGCGCAATGTGGCGGGTAAGATCAGGATCGGCAAACTGTTGAGCGGAAATATTGATCGATAGCCTCCCTGGCAACTCTCCTCCAGGCTGGTTACGCCATGTTATTAGCTGTCTTGCGGACTCTTCCAGCACCCAGTCCCCCAAGGCACGAATCAAACCGCGCTCTTCGGCCAGGGGAATAAACTCGCCGGGGCTCACCCAGCCCCACTCAGCATCGTGCCAGCGGCACAGGGCTTCTGCACCGGTCAACTGGCCACTGGTAAGGTTCACCTGGGGCTGAAAGTAGAGCTCTAACGTGTGTTCAGTGATTGCCGCGCTGAGTCGCTCGGTCATCTGTTGGCGCCGATGCAGCGCGTGACGCATCGTTTGGGAGTAGGGACAGATACTATTTTCGCGCCGCTTGGCGTGATGAAGGGCAATGCTGGCAGCGTTAAATAGTTCGCCCGCCTCGCTCACATCCTGCGGATAATGAGCAAAACCGATGCTGACATCGAGATGAAAGACGCGCCGCTCCAAATGGAGCGGCGGCTTCACCACTAAGCGTAGCTGCTCCACCAGGCTGCCAATGTCACGGGGGGTGGTACTGGCCACCAGCAGGGCAAATTCATCCCCTGATAAACGCGCCAGCGAACCGTATGAGTGGCTGATCTTCGCTAAACGATCGGCCACTGTCACCAACAGTTGATCGCCCACTTGGTGACCATGCAGATCGTTGACCTCTTTAAAACGGCGGATATCCAATAACAGCAGAGAAAGCCCATGCTTGCCTTGCTGGGCCTCTTGCCACATTTGCGCTAGCAACTCCATAAAGCGGACGCGGTTGGGTAATCCGGTGGTACTGTCGGTATAGGCCAACTGGTGCATGTGACGATGGTCGCGCCGACGCTCAAGCTCTGCCGCAGCCCCGGTCGAAAGAATTTGCAGCACAGAGGTGGCGAACGCATTGGTGGTCAGCGGCTGTCGATAAAACACCATCATCACGCCAATGGCCTCGCCGTTGGCATTATCCAAACGCCGCCCAATCCATGCTCTTGTGGGTAGCAGTGTGCCTGGTAATAACAGCGGCGGGCCATCATGCATGACTGCTTCACGCTCCAGCACCACCTGCTCGCTGGGCGAGCCTCGCAGCGCAAAAGAGTGCTGTTCTCGCTGAGCTCCGTCAACCACCATGCTGACAGTCGTTGCCTGCCCATAGACATTTTTATCGCCCTGGGGTGAAGTATGCAGCAATGCAATAAAGCCCGCGTCGGCTTCCAGCACCTTGACCAAGGTTGCAATTAACTGCTGAAAATAACCATCCCCGACTTGGGTCGTGACCGTAGAAGCCACTTGAACCACGGCGTTTTGCACTCGCTGTGACTCTTGCTGATCGGTCACATCAGAGATAAACCCTTCCAAGCATACGATTTCGCCCGCCTCATCCATGACGGCCTGACCCTGCTCCCACATCCAGCGGTAACCACCGTCGCGATGGCGCAGTTGGTAGACCACACGGTAGGGGCCTCTGTTGGCAATGGCCAACTGTACCTCCTGAAAGAGCTTGTCCTGATCATCTGGATGAATCAGGGCAGCAAAACTGATCAGCCGGTTACCCTGCAATTCGTCAGGCCGGTACCCGGTCAGCGTTTCGGCCCCTTGGCTCACCAGTTGCATAGTCCAATTGCGGTCATTCAGACAGCGATAGGCCATGCCCGGAAGATGGTTGAGCAGCGTATCCAAACGGCGCTCGCTTTCCCGTGCGACCTCTTCACTCTTTCTTAATGCCTGCTCCGCCTTTTGTCTGCCCAGCTCCGCCCCCGCCTGGGCGGCGGCGATGCGTAGTATCTCATTGGCTAACTCACCCAGTTGCATGGGGGCGTTTTTGAGCACCGCTAACAGGCCAATCAGCGAGCCATCCGACGCATAGAGCGCCCGCCCCAAATAGCTTTCGGCACCCAGTTCACAAAGCAGTTTATCGTCAGGAAAGCGTGACTGAACATCACGCGTATAAAGGCAGCACTCGCGCCCCAAAGCGGTTTCGCATGGAGTACCGGTCAGCGAATAAGTAATATTGCTGAGCAAGCCCCCATTTGACCAGACAGCCAATGTTTCAGCCTGGTGCAGTTGAGTAACATCGGCGACTAACACATGATCAACGCCTAGTATCGTCGCTAAGCGCTCCACCAACGTGGCATAAAAACGCGGGCTCCCACTGTGCCCTACGCCTTCTGCCAATTGGCGGAATATATCGGCCGCGTCGTTCTTTGTGTGCATTTTTGCACTCACTTTTTTTAATTCTGAAGCAACTTGGGCGCCTGCCACTGACCTCATAAAGTATATATAGCGACCTACAAAGCATAAACCGCTCTTCTTCAACTATAACAACGTCAACACTAGCTGGGTATATGGTAAAACTAGGACATCACCTCATGATGGCTGGCAGCTACGCTACAAAGTGCGCAGGAGATAACGTGACTAATACATCGACCAAGGATGAATCACTGTATGGAATGCTAACTGAAGCACTGCCTGGTTTTCTGATCAGCGACTTTCTCAAGTGCCAACGCTTACCTTCGCTTCCCTCAATCGCATTACGCATCCTCAGATTAACGCAATCTTCAAAAGCAACTATCAACGATGTTGCCGATACCATTGAGCATGATCCAGCATTGACCACTCGGTTAATATCGCTCGCCAATAGCGTCCACCACACCCGCTCCGCCAGTTTGACACAAACGTGTCTTGAGGCTATCCAGCGTTTAGGTCTAGATGCAACGTTAACGGTGGTGTTGAGCTTTAACCTTTTTCAGTACCCCAGTAAAGGGCCTCAGCATACTCATATTTGGCGGCGGTCTATTATGTCTGCGCTGATAGCGCGCCAACTTGCTGAACAAGCGTGCCCTAAACAGGCAGGTAATGCATTTACAGCAGCGCTGCTACAGGATATTGGCATATTGGCACTGAGTGCGACCTACCCCGAGCAAGCAGACGAACTCTATAGTGATAGTGCTATCTCCCATACCCAGCTTATTGAAGAGGAGCAGCGTTACTTTGGTGGTGACCACACCGTCATTGGGGCATGGCTGGCAGCCAAATGGGGGCTCCCATCGGCGATGGTCAACACCATACGTTTTAGTCATGCCCGCTATCAAAGCGATAGCTTAATGGAGATGTGTGTTCGTCTATCCGGCCCCACGGCGGATGCCTGCCTATCAAGCGCTCCTGAAGAACAGCTGGCCATCCTGATAGCCGATATAAGCACTACCGCGGATGTGCCCTCTCTGTCATTTAAAAGCGTTCTACAAGAAGTTCAGCCCAAAATGGAGTTGATCACTAAAACACTGATGATTGACACCCCCGCGGCTATTGATCCCAAAGAGCTGCTTGAAAATGCTCAGCAGCTCTTGCTAAACCATACGCTTATACTCAATAGCCGCAGAGAAGCCCAACACAAAGCATTAACGATGTTGCGTAAAGGGTACAGCGACCCGGACGGATTCAACAAAAACATTTCTTTCAAAAAGCTCAATAAACAATCCCGTACTCAATCTTAAATCGCTGGCCAGAGCATGCATGCTATCAAGCGCTCCGGCCAGCGCTGTTTTTCTACTTCATGCTTAACACTTTTTCTTTTATAAACGCCTCACCGAGTCATTGCCTCGGGTAGATAGAGCGCGATACCCGGAAAGATGTGCATTAAGGCAATCGCCAACAGCATGAGTAGAAAGAACGGCAGCGTGGCTTTGGTAATGGTCAGAATATCTTTACCTGTTAGCCCCTGGATCACGAACAGGTTGAAGCCTACCGGCGGGGTAATCTGGGACATCTCAACCACCACGACCAGATAAATACCGAACCAGATCAGATCGAACCCAGCGGCGCTCACCAGCGGCATAATAATCGCGGTGACGAGTAGGATCAGCGAGATACCGTCGAGAAAACAGCCCATCACCAGCAGCAGCAAGGTAAGCGCAATCAGCAGCATGGTAGGTGACAGCCCCATCTCACCAATCGCCTGCGCCAGCTTCATGGGCACCTGGGTAAAGCCCATCGCCGAGGTTAAAAACGACGCACCGGCAATAATAAAAGCGATCATGCAGGCGGTACGCACGGCGGCAAACAGCGAGCTTTTAAAAATGTTGCGATCAAAGTGACCGTTAAAGCGCGCAATCACGATTGACAATACCACACCGACTGCCGCGGCCTCAGTAGGCGACGCTAACCCGCCATAGATCGAAAAGATAATCCCGCCGATCAACAGCAGAATAGGCACCAGCGACCAGGTATTGCGCAGCTTTTCAGCAAAGCTCATACCGGATTCATCTTCGCCGGTAAGCCCTTCACGGTTGCCCTTGAGCAACGCCCACAAAATGAGGTAGCTCATAAACATGGCCAGGATCATCAGTCCCGGGCCAATACCGGCCATAAACAGCCTGGAGATCGACTGTTCGGTGACCACACCGTAAACGATGAGCACAATGGAGGGTGGAATCAAAAGTCCCAAAGTGGAGGCGCTGGCCAAGGTGCCAATCGCCATATTGCTGTCGTAACCCCGCCGCTCGAGCTCTGGCAGGGTCATTTTGCCCACCGTGGCACAGGTGGCCGCCGAAGAGCCGCACACCGCTGCAAACATGCCGCTGCCAATAATATTGGTGTGCAGTAAGCGCCCCGGCAGGCGGTTCAGCCAGGGCGACAGGCCACGAAACATATTGTCCGCAAGCCCAGAGCGAAACAGAATTTCCCCCATCCAGATAAACATAGGCAGCGCAGTGAGATCCCAACCGTAGCTGGCGCCCCAAAAATCGGAGGCTAAAATAGAGCCCGGCGAGAAAGAGCTAAAGAACTCTAGCGCTATCCAGGCAGTGCCGATTAACGCAAAGGCGATCCACACCCCGCTCCCTAGCAGAACCACGAGGGTGAAAATGGTGGCGAGACTTAGTAGCAGCACAAGGATCTCTCCAATTTAAACGGCAGAAGCAGTGTTAACAGTGACCCAGTTAACCGCTGCGTACTCAACACAGACGACGTACTCAACCAAGACATAGCTATCGTCACCATTTAGTGGCCCTCGCTTTCATCTGGGGCCGTCGCTTCACGAAAACTCGCAGGATCGCGAATGGCAATCCGTAGTGCCATAAACAGGGCTTCAGCCAACGCCAAACAGAGCAGCCCTACGCTGGTCGCGAGCACAAGCTGGGGTATCCAAAGCGGAATCGACACAAAGCCTGAAGAGACATCGTTGTATTGCAGACTCTCCCTCGCCAACCCAATGAGGCCGTAACTAAGCATTAGGCTGATCGCCAGGGCAATGATGAGACCAAACACTTCAAACCACACACGGATTGCCGACGGTAGCCGGCTAATCAACAACGTCACGCGAATATGGGCGTGATGCACAAAGGTGTAAGCCAACCCCAGAAAGGTCGCCCCCACCAATAGATAAGAAGCAATTTCCGAAACGCCGGTAATACTCATACCCAGGCGGCTCAGCCCCACGAGCACCAGCAAGGCGTCTACCAGGCGGAAGGTCACCTGAAGCGCTATCAGCGTGCAAATGGCAACCATGCAGGCCGCCGCACCCCAAGCACCCAGGCGATAGAGTTTGTCGAATTTAAACGTCATGTTCGCAGCCTCACGAAGCACGCGGGAAAACGTACTTAGAAAACGTACTTAGGAAAAGCGCGTAGAAAAAGCAGGGACAGCGCCAACATCACCGCCCCTGCGGAAACCATCACGATAGAGCCTAGTTAAAAAGTACTTAGCTTAAACCGTGTTTAGGCTAAATAGCGCTTAGCTGTCGCGCTGCTCGCGATAGGATTCCAGCGCCTTTTTGGCTTCATCGTCAGCACGGGACTGCCAATCTTCAAACAGCTGGTCACCGGCTGCTTGAAGCGCCTCTGAAACGGCTTCGTTTGGCTCGGAAACTGAAATACCGTTCTCTTGCAGTGCAGCCAAGCTGGCGTCGTTATCTTCGCGGCTCATCTCCCAACCACGTTTCTCAGCCTCAGCGGCGGCTTCCATCAGAGCTTCCTGAGTCGCTTCATCCAGGCCATCAAAACTGCGTTGGCTAATGAAGACGATATTTTTTGGCAGCCACAGGTTAGCGTCGGTGTAATCAGTCACGTAATCCCACGCCGCCATGGAGTTACCGGTAGAGCTTGAGGTGATCATGGCATCCACACGGCCAGTGCTAAACGCAGTGGGTATATCAGACTCTTCGGTCTCGGTGGGGCTACCGCCCAGGTTATCGACAAAGCGCTGGGTATTGATGTTAGGTGCACGAACGCGCAAGCCTTCAAACTGCTCAGGGTCAGTAAGAGGTTCAGAGGTATAGATACCTTGTGCAGGCCAAGCGACTGCGTAGAGCGGAATCAACCCTTCATAGGCAAACAGCTCGGTGATCATCGGTTTGGTGGCTTCCCACAGCGCGTAGGCGTCGTCGTAGCTACCCGCCACACCTGGCAGCGTATCAACTTCAAAGATCGGGTCGTCATTGGAAAGAACCGAGAGGAATACTTCACCTGCATCAATAGTGCCACGACGCACCGACGGCTTAATTTCACCATGCGATACCAACGAGCCGCCGCTATGTACGGTAATGGTTAACTCGCCATCGGTAGCTTCGGCCACGTCCTCAGCGAACTGCTTGTTGTTTTGGGTATGAAAGCTGGCATCACCGTAAGGCGTGGCCATGGTCCATTCCGCAGCATGAGCCGACACCGTTAAACCGCAGGCGGTCGCCAGTAGCAGTGAAGTCGTGATTGTCTTGCGCATCGTAAGAACCCTCTTATTTCTATTAATAGTATGGTGCTTCTAATAGTGCGTTGCTTCTAATGCATTGCTTCGGTGGTACCAGAGGAGGCGCTGGCGGTAACCCAGCGCCCGGAGAAAAGTGTTGTTGTCATATCGGCACGGCGCGCCTGGGCATAGCTGCAGGCACACTGCTGGGCCAAGCGGGCAACGCCGCGACAAAAGCGCGGATGGTTAGCGTTGCGCCATATCACATCATAGTGCATGGCCGGTAACGGCACCGGTAGCGAGAGACGGTAGAGCTCCCCTCGCTGCCATTCATCCAGCACAGTGGCGACAGGCAGCGCGCCAATCCCCAGCCCTTCGGTGGTCATTCGTACAATGGTCATTAGTGTGCTGACGCTATGGATACGAGGATTAGCGACTCCCTGTTCTGCTAAATAACTCACTAACTCTGCATAGGGGCGAGCCTGCTTACCAAATGAAATAAACGGCAACTGCTTGCCCCAAGTGTCGGCACTTTCGCCCAACTGCTTGACGTGCCGTGGAGAGACAAACATACCCATTTCATAAGGGCTCAAGGATTCGTACTCGATCTGCTTTTGCGGTGAATAGCCATTCATCGCCAAGACAATATCCAATTCGTTGCCCAGTAGCCGCTCATTGAGCACCGGTGAGTAATCGACCGTCAGTTCAATAGTCAAACGCGGATACCGCTCGGTTAAACGGCGCATAAATTCGGGAAACCAGCTATGGGCGATGGTTTCAATCGTGCCGAGCCGCAATGGTGCAGAAAATGCCTCTTCGTCATCGAAAAGCTTCATCGCTTCGTCACGCTGGTGCAGCATCCGCTCAGCGTGCACAAAGAACTCGCGGCCTCGCATAGTAGGCTGAATAGGCCTGGCGGCACGCTCCAGCAGCAACTCTCCTACCGTGGTTTCCAAGCGTGAAATACGCTCAGAAACAGAGGGCTGAGTAAGGTGCAGGCGGGTCGCCGCCTTACGGAAGGAGCCGAGCCTCACTGCCCATACGAACGCCTCAAGTTCCTTAAAATCGAGCATAGTGACTCGCCTGCAAATGACTTTCTGGGGTAAAAAATCGCTGTCGAGCTGACACGTAAAGAGAGCTGCGGAGTGCTAATGCTCATGATGGTCTGATTACTATGCAACTTTAAGACCACTCCCAGTAGCGCTATTTCACCAACGTTATTATCACGCCCCGCTCCTAATGTGATAAGCGTATCGTGCCCAAGCGTCAACCCTTTTTCCAATAAATAACAATATGATAGAAGCACCCGATAGTTAGTATCGCCAAAAACGATTGGCACTGGGCAAGCCATGTTCATATATTGGTGGTGGACTACAATCAGCGCTAACCAATCAAACGCACCCACTGCATCGACACAGGAGTCGCTATGGCCATCCCCCTGCTTAATTGCGATATGGGCGAAAGTTTCGGCAACTGGCACCTCGGCCTGGATGCCGATGCGATGCCTTTCGTCGACTGCGCCAACATCGCCTGCGGCTTCCATGCCTCCGACCCCCATGTCATGCGCCGCACCGTCAAGCTAGCGGTACAAAATGGCACCCGCATTGGCGCGCACCCGGGTTACCCGGATTTGATGGGCTTTGGCCGCCGCTCAATGGCCTGCTCGCCGGAAGAAGCGGAAGATATGGTGCTCTACCAAGTGGGGGCTTTGGCGGGTATCTGCCAAGCGGAAGGCACCCAACTGAGCTACATCAAACCTCATGGTGCGCTGTACAACGATATGGCCGCCAACCCGGCACTGCTCGAAGGCGTCATGCGCGCGGTACGTGCTTATGATGCCAGCCTGCCGTTAATGATTATGTCTACCGCCGACCCTGAACCACACCGCGAGCTGGCCGCACAAATAGGCATTACCCTCTGGTTCGAGACCTTTGCCGATCGCGCTTATGATGGCAACGGCCACTTGGCCTCTCGACGCCTACCTAACGCCGTACACCACGACCAGAACACCATCGTCAATCAAGCAGTAATGTTGGCCAAAGGCGAGCCGCTCACCGCGCTTGATGGCACGCAGCTGCAGTTAGCCTGCGATACGCTCTGCGTTCATGGCGACAACCCGGAGTCAGTGGCCGCCGTACGCGCTATTCGTGAGGCCTTTCAGGCGCTGGAGCAGGCGTGAAACCCAATATTGAAATGCGCATTGAAACCGCCGCCATGGATGCCCTGATGGTGCGATTATTCGACACCATCGATGAGGCTAATATGGCCTGGGTAATTGGCGCCGACCAAGCGTTGCGCAATGCTTTCGGCCCTGCGCTTATTGATCTAGTGCCCTCTTACACCACGCTGTTAGTCCATTACGACTGCCAACAGCTGAACCACGCCGGGGCTCTCACGCTGATTAACCAGGCGCTTTCTGGCCTCAAACCTGTCGACACCCAGGCGGGTGAGCTACACGACATTCCCGTGTGGTACGACGAAAGTGTCGGACCCGAACTGCCTCTGGTCTCCAAACGCGCTGGTTTGAGTGTCGACGAGCTTATCGAGCAGCACTGCAACCACGACTACTGTGTGTTCGCGCTGGGGTTTGCCCCCGGTTACGGCTTTATGGGCTTAGTGGATGAAGCGCTGACCACACCGCGTTTAAAAACGCCGCGCCGCAAAGTCGCTGCAGGTAGCGTGGGCATTGCCGATCGCCAAACCGCGATTTATCCGCTGCTTTCGCCGGGCGGCTGGAATATTCTGGGTCGCACCAACGTGCCGCTATTCGAGCATGCCAAACGTGGCGAGCCACTGTTTCGCCCCGGCGATAAGGTGCGCTTTAGAGCGATCTCCCGCGAAGAGTTTGAAGCCGACGGTGGCGATACCACGCCCATGGAGGAGCGCCCATGAACCAAGTCGCCATGAATGAAGCACAAAAAGGGCTAGTGGTTAAACAGGCAGGGCCGCTGGCGCTTATCCAAGATGCCGGTCGATTTGGCGTCGGCCACTTAGGCGTTACTCAGGGCGGCGCTGCGGACTGGATCTCTTTTCGCTGGGCTAACTGGTTGCTGGGCAACGCTTTAAACAGCGCCGCGCTGGAAATCGTCATGGGCGGCGGTTTGAGTTTTGAAACCGAACGCGAAGTGCGCCTGGCACTGACCGGCGCCGACCTGGATGCCCAGTTGGATGGCAAACCGCTCGCCCCCAATACCAGCTTTAAGCTACTGCCCAGCCAGCGCTTGGTGTTTCGCCAGCCGCGCCAGGGCCTGCGCGCTTATCTCGCCTTTCCTGGTGGATTGAATGCGCCGGAGGTGCTGGGCAGCCGCGCCTGCACCGCACGCGAACAGCTGGGTGGCCTGCACGAAGATGGTAAACCCCTAAAAGTGGGTGATCGTTTAACTTGGAACGGCGCCGCTCCAGCGGTGCGCCGCATTCCTGACAGCCAGGGCCCGCGCATGCCGGCGTCTGGCTGCCGCTTACCCATCGTGCTCGGCTCGCAAATTGCCTCCTTCAGTGGCCATGCACTGTTCCAGGCGTTCAACCAACCCTGGACAGTGGATAACCGCGCCGACCGGATGGGCGTACGCCTCACCGGCCCCGCCCTTCACGGCTCACTCACCGGCATTATTTCCGAGGGCATTCCCTTGGGAGCAGTTCAAGTACCGCCGGACGGCCAGCCCATCGTGCTAATGAACGACCGCCAGACAATCGGCGGCTACCCGCGTCTAGGTGCCCTCACCCCCATCGCCTGCGCTACGCTGGCCCAGTGTTTGCCCGGCACCAAGGTGTGGCTGACGCCGACCGGTGCCAGCCAAGCCCAGGGGCAGTACCGAAACCAACTGGCAAGCTGGGATTAGCCGCTGCATAACCCAGCAGTTGATTGTCATCGACCAAGAGGATCAGCTTACTACTCCTAATCAGGCGATCAAGACAAGGCCGCCAAGGATCGAGAGCAAGAGGACGGCAAGTCTTAGCCGCGCCGCCGGGATGTGGGCGTGGGCATAACGCGACAGAAAGCTGCCCAGGATCACCGCCGGTATCAATAGGGCGGCCGCGACAAGGTGATCGCGGCCGACCCTGCCGCCAAGAGCCAGCACGATCAACGAGAAAACCTCTCCGATCAGAAAGCAGGCCGCAACAGTCGCGCGCAGGCGTGGGCCCGGTGCGTGCTGATAGAGCAGTGCAAGCGGTGGCCCACCAATTCCGGTCGCGGTCTCGCTGATACCGGTGAACAAGCCAACACTAGTGGTTGATGTTCGGCGCGGCATAAATGGCGGCGCGAAAAGAGCAACCAGCGCGGCGAGGATAGTGAAAAGCCCGACAGCGATCTCCATCTGTCGCACACTCAACGCCAGCAATAAGGCCAGCCCTGCGAAAGTGCCCAGAAAACGGCCAAGCGTAATCCAGCCAGTGCCGCGCCAATCAATAGCCGTTCGCTCGCGCCACGCCACATGGGCATTGAGCGGCAACATCAGGACAAGAAGCGTAACCGGAAGATAGACCGGATCAACCATGGCAAACACCGGTGCAACGATCAGGGCAAAGCCGATCCCAACAGTGCCTTGCACCATCGCGGACACCATCACCACTACCCACAGCAGTCCTAGCAGCGATAACGTCATGAACGCCCCGCAAGTATGCTGTCTGCTGTAGGGTGAATACGAGTGACCGGCGCAGCGGCAATAGCCGGGACAGCAAGCTCACGGAGTTCGCGCATCAGTTCACGGGCATCCCAATCAACCGGCCAGCCGTGCAATAGGCGCAGTCTGCCATTAGTGAACACAGCGTCGATCTGGTCACGGTTGCCATAACGCACCAGTTCCCATGTCAGATCATGTGACGGTGTGAACTCAGGACGTTCAAGGTTAACCAGCAGGAAGTCGGCGGCCAACCCCGGTGCAATTCGTCCGGTCACCGCGCCTAAGCCCACTGCATCGGCGGCCATCCGTGTGGCCGCTTCCAGCCATAGCCATCCCCCACCACAGGAACTGTCTCCCGAGGCAAGGCCATAACCCGCGCGCTGAAGTGATTCTGCCGCATCCATCAGGCGGAACCCATCGGCGCGCGTGCCATCAGTGCCCAGACCAAAACGGATGCCAAGTGCCTGCAACTGCAGGGCGGGCGCAATGGCATTCCCTTTCCAGACGGAGGCAACGGGGTTATAGGCCACGGCAGTGCCGCTATCCTTCAGCAAGTTCATCTCATGCGGGGTGATCAGCGTCGAGTGCGCAATCAGCGCCTGTGGCCCCAAGGCGCCGATATGGTCTAGATGTTCTAGGGGGCGGCGGCTATTAGCAACTAGCGAGCGCTCTACCGCTACTAGATGCTCATTCACATGGGTCTGGAAGGTCACGTCCGCCTCCGCCGCCATGTCCGAAATTCGCTTGAGCATCCAGTCCGAACCCGCTTCAGGAATCGAGATCGCCAGCGATGGGTGAACCAATCGGTCACCTGCGAAGGCAGCCAGATGCGCCTCTGCAATTCGGATGATCTCATTACGCTCAGGTCGCAGGGCTGCACCGCCCAGGTCATTGCAAATCTGGCCCACAACAAGGCGCAGCCCTGTTTCGCGGGCCGCCTCGACCAACCTTCCGATATGCCCCGCTGAGCGTGTGCCAGCATCGACAGCGGCAGTAAACCCGCCACGTAAGCATTCGAGCGCAGCGAGTTTCGAGGAAAGATAGACCATATGCTCATCCAGGCTACCCTCCAACGGCACCCAGATGCGGCGAAATATTTCGGACGGCTCACCGAACACCAGCGACTTCCCCAGCGATTGTGTTAGGTGAGTATGCGTGTCGATAAAGCCGGGCATCACCAGATGCTCCGGTAGCTGTACTAACGTTGCACCCGCATGACGCTTCACCAATACTTCGGGCTCGCCGATTTCGGCGAAGACCCCTTCGCGTATCAAAACCGCCTTGCCCGGCTGGGGGCCGTTATCCAGCAGCAAATAAGCGGGGGCAAGAATCAGTGCACCACCTGTCTCAAAAGCTTTGCGAAGATCAATCATAAGGGCTCCAGCAATATTCGGCAGGCGGCGTGATGGGCAGAGGGCATACGTTAATCAAGATCGACCGCCTCAGGTGCTACCTCACTAAGGGGCGCAGGATCAAAGAAGGATTCGACCGTCTCAAGCGTCGGCACCTCCCCTCGAATCACTCCTTGCGATAGGATCCATTCGGTCTCGCTATGCAGGAGCTCAGCTAGGTCGGAGCCCAACTGCAAATCAAAAACGCTGTCGGCCCACAGATCGGATAGCACCTCTGGCGCAACGATTCCCTGCATGGCAGCGGCAGTAGCATCCATTGCCGCCTCAGGGTCAGCCGCGACCTCAGCATTCGCTCGAACCAGGGCGCCGAGGAAATCCTCCATGGCAGCGGATTTTTCCTCACTCATGTCGGCGTTTACAGCCAAAACATAGTGGGTTTGGTATCCGGGGGCTCGCCACTCCTGATAGCTATCACCAAGCGTCTCAGCGGCGGGGCCGTAATAGGTGGGGAAAGGCACGATGACATCCACATCGCCGCGTGCTAGTGCCGCTACCAAGTCAGAGGCCGCCGCATTAACAATCTCAGCCTCGACACCCTCGGATGCCAGTACGTTCGATAAGTAAAAGTCGGTATTGGTGCCAATGGACGTACCGATCCGTTTACCTCCCAGGTCGGAGGCCGAGTCCAGCGGCTCATTTTTGGTGATGATGCGCATGCCCTGATAACGGGTCAGATCGGCGACAATAGCAAAAGGCTGATTGGTCAGAATGCCGGTAGCAGCAGGAAATTCGGCCATGAAAGCTACATCCACCTGCCCACCCAGCAGTGCCTCGAAAGCCTCACGCCCGGAAACGAAGGGGACAATTTTCACATCGAGACCGGCATCCTCGAAATAGCCGTTGACCATTGCAACATCAACCTGGGGGGTTGAGGGGTTGGGATTCCAGCCGAAAACGATATCTTGCGCCATGACCGGCAGCGGGATCAGGAATGCAGCGGCGGCGGCAACAGGTTTCAGAAAGCGCATGGTGAACCTCATTTAGTGGGATTGATGTAGAAGCGCGATGATCTCATCGCGGGTTTCCAGCAGATGAACATTGTCGCGGTTGAGCTTGCGCGGGCGCGGTTCGGCCAACGGATAGTGCTTGATGATCCTCCCCGGCCCCGAAGACATTAGTTGGATGTCATCAGTCAGAATCAGCGCCTCGTCCACATCATGGGTAACGAACAGCACTGTTGCCTTGTGTTTTTCCCAGATTCTCAGCAGCAGGTCGTGCATCACCAGCCGGGTCTGCGCATCCAATGCTCCAAAGGGTTCATCCATCAGCATGACCTGCGGCCCGAAGGCGAAGGTACGGGCAATGGCGACGCGTTGTTTCATCCCACCGGAAAGCTCCTGTGGGTACTTTTGGGCATGTTCCTCCAGTCCCACCTCGGCGATGGCGGCGCGGGCACGGTCGAGCTCCTCAGATTTCGACAGTTTCAGCCGCTTCAGCCCGAACCGCACGTTATCGAGCGCAGTGAACCAGGGAAATAGCGCATACTGCTGAAAGATTACGCCGACCTTATCCGAGGGGCCGTTGATCGGCGCACCGTCAATGGTAATACGCCCGGTGGTGGCAGGCACGAAGCCCGCAACCGCATTCATCAACGTCGACTTGCCGCATCCCGACGGACCAATCAGCGCGGTAAAGCTGCCCGGCGACAATTCCAGCGAGGTTGGCGCCAACGCGACCATCGAGCCGCCACGTACGTCAAAGGTGATGGACAGATCGTCTATACAGACATGGCCCTGGGTTACTTGCTTTGTCATGGCGATCACCCCTGCTGCCAGTGGACCAGGCGTTGGCCGATGCGCTGGACGATCACATCCGCCACCGCACCTAGAATGCCTAGAATGATAAGAAGCGAGAACATACGGTCGGTGCGGATATATTGCCGTGCCTCTTGCAAGCGATAGCCGATCCCCGACGAGGCCCCCGAAAGTTCTGCCGCGACAAGACTGAGAAAGGCCAAAGCGACGCCCAGTCGAATGCCGGCAAGGATATAAGGCGCAGCGGCAGGAATAATCACGGTTAGGAATTCGCGTGCCCGCGACACACCAAGTGAACGCGACGCGCGCAGATAGATGTCGGGAACATACTGCATCCCATGATGGGTGTTGAACCAGACGGTCAAGAACACGGTATAGCTGATAACGAAATACTTTGAGCCTTCACCGATGCCGAACCAAACAATGGCCAATGGAACCAAAGCAATAGCGGGGATCGGGCGTAGCAGTGTTAGCGCCGGAGCTAGTAGCACCTGCATCAGTGCCATACGACCAGTCAGCAGCCCGACTAGCACGCCAAGGCTGGTGCCAATCGAAAATCCTATCGTCGCCCGTGACAGCGATACCGTGAGGTCGCGGCCAAGTGTACCGTTCTCGGCCATCTCGACTGTCGCGGACCAGACGGAGGCGGGCGAAGGCAGAATCGCCTGCGGCATAATGTTCAGCGCTGAGAAGAGCGTCCAGACCAGAAGGACAAACAGGATCGAGACAACGGCCCCCGACTGTCGCGCAACCCGCCAAAAGAAGTGAGGTGACTGAGCCATCATAAGCTCCTCATTGGCCAAGCCTTTATTTTATTTATTCCAATGTGTTGCGCCGAGATGCACTCACTTGACATAGCCTCGACGGTCAGAATGGACGTCAACCTTTTACCTTTCATCAGTCATTACCCTTGAGAATGATCCAGTTACATTGCCCTCATATCCGTGACCTACACTTCCCCTGTAAAGCGACGTCACAAGCAATGGCCTTATCTTATGCACCTCCTACCGTACTGGTCTATAACCAATTTTCGATACTACTGTTGCTAAAAATGCTACAGTTAAACGCCTATATGTTTGACCAGCCATACGGGGCCATCACAGATGTCATTAATTCTGTTGTCTTTACGCTATTTCGAAGAGGTGGCTCGTCACGGGTCATTACGCAAGGCGGCTGACCACTTGCATGTCGCTGCTTCAGCCGTCAACCGGCAGATCCTGAAGTTGGAAGATGAGCTGGGGGTACCCCTTTTCGAACGCATGCCACGCGGCATGAGACTCTCTCCCGCGGGTGAAATCATTCTCTATCAGGTGCGCCAGTGGCAGCGCGATGAGCGTCAATTGGTGGGCTACCTGGGGGACATCAGAGGGGCGGGCAGTGCAGAAATCCGTATCGCAACCATCGAGTCGATGACTGACCGGGTTCTTCCAGAAGTCCTGCATCGCTTTGGTAAACGCTTTCCGAGGGTGCGCTTCGTCATTAGCACGGGGGTCACCGCTAATATCCTGGAACAGGTTGTAACGGGTGAGGCAGATATTGGAATTTGCATGAACGCACCACCCACACGGAAAGTAAGATTTGTTGAAAAAGTTAACCTCTCCTTTGGCGCAGTTGTTGCGCCAAGCCATCCGCTCGCTCAAAAGCCATCTCTTAAACTGCGAGACTGCACCCCCTTCCCGCTGATTCGGCCGGATACCGAGATGTTTGCTGGTTCCACACTGCAAAGGCTGCTGGACACGACCGATCTACAATTTTCCACCCTGGCACATTGCAACCGCATTCTGTCCATCAAGTCCTTAGCACGATCAGGGTTGGGCGTTGCGTTTTTAACGCGTCTGGACATTGCCCGAGAAGTCGAACAACAGGAACTCGCCTTTAACGTACTGACTGACCATCGCCAAGTCAGGTCACACCTATCGCTGTGCGTCGCCGCTGACCGTCCACTACCGATGGCCACAACGGTGATCCTGGAGCAAATCCGCCAAGCCATTACCGACATTGAGGGTGCTTCTACCCAATGAGCCTGTCCAACTCGATAGCGCAAGCTTCATTAATGGATGCTCTTCCGTCACGAGCAGCGAGCTGGAAACGGCAGAGTGGGAAATGCTCTAACCCCTCCTCCCACCCAGAAACGCAAAAGGCACCCGATTTGGGTGCCTCAGATTGTAAAAAATCGCCCTATTTTAGTAGTTATTAGATGCTGGATCAGTTCTCAAAAATACACTTTGACTTTGTTAGCAGCCTAAAAGCTCCTAAGCAGGGACTTTCATAAATATCATGGCTATCAAAGATTTAATTTTTGTCCATTTGCAGCTCTTTAACGACGATATCGCCATCAATGACGATGGGCTCATCGTCCAGGAAGAGCGAGCAGTTGCGCATGGGAATATCCAGATGACAGGCGGTATCGTTAGTCCCGCCCAGTTCGCTGTTAGGGCCGGTGGAGAACATTACGTTGCCATAAAAGCTGCGCGGCTCCATCCCCATCCCGCCTGGGAACTCTCCCGGCACCATGCGATGCCATTTGGCATTAGGGTTCATGCCCCAGCCCACATGGCTCATGCCCATACCGCGCGGGTCGTTAAAGCTATCCATATAGGATTTCACTAGCTCCGCATCGAGCCCACCGCGTATATCGGTAATCCAGCCCTTTTCAATGGTATAGGTAATGGGCTCTCTGACATACATGTTCTGAGGTAGCAGAATATCGCCCGGCGCCACCACAATGGTGCCATCAACGCCATCGTCATCACCGCCGGTGAACACAAAGCCAGAGGGCCAGTGATCCCAACGCCCCGGTTCGTCGGTACAGGCATATTCAGCAACCGTCTCATAAGTATTCAGTTGGTAGGTAACATCAGTGCCATTGGGCGAGGTGATGCGCATCACTTTGGCTTTTTCCAGCAGCGCGGCGGCCAGTTCGACCTTTTCCCTTAGCTCCTTGGTGGGCAACATTCTGGCCAGCAGTTCTGGCGGTTCAACCGCCGTCAATATGCGCGTGCCCGCGGCTTGGATCGCCATTTGTTCGGGAGAGAACAGCAGGAAAATACAATCGATCAACATGTCGCAGTTTTTAAGCGCTTCCACCGCATCGGGCATGCTAGCAAGCCCCGTTGTTCCCACGGCCCAGCCACCTGTAGGTAACGGCGCGGGTAACCGCATGTGATACATATTGGCACCTAAACGCTGCCCCGCCGCCATAAAGGCATCCGCATAATCAAGGCGTTCGCTGCCCTGAGTCAGTACGACGAGTTTCTCGCCTTCATGTACGCCGGACATTTTTAGCTGATGGAGGCAAATTTCGGCAAAGCTTGCGTGATCCATAAAGTCTCCTAACTTCCCAGGCGAAAGCACAGCTATAGCGTACCGGGAAGTGTTAGCTGAGAGCGCTCGTGCTCGCCTTTGGGCACACCAAGCGCTCTATGGTTTTATCGGTTCAAAGCTGAACATCAATTAGGCAGCCGCCGCCTTCGTCGCTTGATCGGAGGTAGTACGGCGCTTTTTACCCAGCTCTTCCGCGATGGCGGTAAAGAAGGCGTCCGAAGAGGCTTGATGAGGCTTGGTCATAAGGCTAACGCCAACAAACAGCACACTAGCGACCACAATGCCCCAAACGCCAGCGGGCAGGCCCAGCAGTGAATTGCCAGTGGCATACATCAGCAGTACAAAGGCGCTGGTGCCCACCACGCTTACCAGTGCACCGACGCCAGTACCGCGCTTCCAATAGAAGGCACCGATAAGGGCGGGCACCATGGCTACCAGACCAGAGGAAGCAGCCACCGACAGCACCGCAATAAGGTCAAGCTGCAGCTCGGCAAAGGCCAGCGCCATCAGTGCAATCACCGGCACCACGAACTTGCCCACCAGCAGTTGGCGCTTTTCACTGACGTTCGGTTTAACGTTCGCATAGACGTCTCGGGAAACCATGGACGCCAGGGTCAGCATGATCGAATCGATAGTAGAGACCGCGGCCGCCATGATGCCGATCATCACGATCACCCCCAATACTGGCGGAACAAACTCCGAGGCCAGCAGCGTGGGCGTGGCTAAATCTGCACTTGCAAGACTTGGGAAAGCGGCTAAGGCAGAGAAGCCCCACAGCACAGAGACCATGGTGTAGATAAAACCAAACACCAGGAAGCCAATCAGCATGTGGCGCATGGAGCGCAGCGAGGAGGGCATAAACAGACGTTGACTGACCTGTGGGTTGGAGATGCTAAAGAAGAACCAGGGAATGGTGAGCCCCAGGAAAGTGACAAAGCTGAACAGGCCAGGGCCGGGCACCGTGAGTGACTGCGGATGTTCCGTTGCCAGCGTATCGAATAGTGCGCCGAAACCACCCAAGCCCTGGATCACCAGGAAGGCCACCAGGGTTGAGGCGACAATCATCATGATGGCCTGGAGCGAGTCGGTCCACATCACCGAACGAATACCCGCGATATAGGAGAAGAAGATGGCGATGACAGTGGCCAGCACCACCCCGGTAGTAAAGGTAATCGCGCCATCAGTAATCCCCTGCAACAGGTAACCAACACCCGCGAGCTGAACGGCCGAGTAGGGAATCAGGAAGATACAACTGGCAATCGAGACAGCCATGGCCACATGTTTGCTGTTGTAGCGGTGGCCCAGCATCTCGCTGGGCGTCACATAGCCGAACTTCTTGCCGACTGCCCAAAATTTTGGACCGAAAACAGCCACCAGAGAGACACCGGCGAAATAGATGATTTCAAAGCCTAGCGCGCCAACGCCGCCGGCATAGGTAAGACCTGCCAAGCCCACCATCATAAATGCGCTATACGTCGTGGCACTGTAGCTCAGCGCCGAGACAAAGCCGTTCATTTGTCGGTTACCCAGAAAGTATCCCGACATACTTTCGGAAGGGCCTTGGCGAGACATAATCGCAATGCCTATGGCGATCAATAAGTAGATGGCGATGGACCACCAGATGAGTGATTCAGTCATTGCTGTGCTCCTCAAAATCCTTAGTGATAAACACATTCAGCGCAATGATGACCAGCCCTGCCAACATCCAAAACAGGAAGCTGCCGTACCAGAGCGCGACCCCGCTCAAGAGGGTGTAAGGCATCAGGTAGCTCAGCAGGACCACTGCCCATACTAGCCATATCCATTTACTGCGTTTCATAATCCACCTCGTTTTATTACGTCAGGGAGAAGAGTGAGTGTTGTTGTGGTGAGGCTGGCGTATATCTTCGATACGTTGTTTTACTTTTTGCCAAGGCGCTTTCTCTGGGGCAAAACGCGCTCGGAGATAGGTCGTCAAATCAGCGACCTGGGTATTACTAAAGCTGTCGGCAAAGCCTGGCATGCTACCAATACCAGGAATGTGTTCGGCATGAACACCGCCCAAAATTGACTGAATAACGTTATCGGGATGATCGCTGTGCAAATTGGTATTCAGCGCCAGATTAGTGCTCGCCCTTGAAAAGGTAGGAACGCCAGAATCGACATGGCACGCCGCACAGGCGCCCTCGAAGAGCCGCTCCCCTGCCTCCATTTCTGTTGAGCTAACGGCTGCACTGGTCACGCGCTGCGTAGCGTCCGCCACAGCCGCATCGCTATTCCCCGTGGGTGCCTGCATCTGGGCGGCCACATAGTGAGCAATAGCCCGCACATCGTATTCAGGCAGCTCAGCCAGCCCCGCTACCACCGGGGCCATAGGGCCAGAGGCAACGCCGTGAAGTTCAGATTCACCGTGGCGCAGATAGTCGTAAAGCGATGTTTCACTCCACGGGATGGGCGCACGCGACAGCGTATTCAGTGGTGGTGCTTCCCAACCATCTACAAAGGCACCGGCAAAATACGCCTCGCCGCTTTTCTCAGCCCCCATGGCATTGCGGGGACTATGGCAGGCGCTGCAGTGGCCTAACCCTTCGGCAAGGTAGGCCCCCCGGTTATACAGTTCGCTTTGCATGGGGTCAGGTTGGAAAGGAGTTGCATCGTGATAAAGCGTATTCCAGCCTGCCATTAAGCTACGCACACTGAAGGGAAAAGTAAGCGCATTGGCTTTTTTTTCAGTCGACACGGGGGTCTGAGCCATTAAGTAGGCGTAAAGCGCCTGTAAATCGGCATCACTGGCCTTGGCAAACGCCGTATAGGGAAACGCGGGATAAAGGTGGCTGCCATCACGGCTAATGCCGTGGCGCATGGCGCGCTCGAAGGCTGCGTAAGACCACTGACCAATCCCCGTCGCCTCATCCGGCGTAATGTTCGTGCTGTAGAGCGTCCCGAAAGGTGTCTCAAACCCACGCCCACCTGCATTGGTTACGCCACCTTCGGTGGTATGACACGCCGCGCAGTCGCCTGCAGCCGCAACGAGTCGCCCGCGCTCAATGGTCTCGGCGGAATAGAGGTTGGTGGCTGGCCGAGAGACAGGCGCAATGGCCCCTTTCCACGGCCATGCCATGGCCGCAGTGCCCGCAATGGTGGTGAACGCTGCAGCGGCTAACCAGCGACGCTTCAGGGATCGCGGCTGTTTAAATTTAATTGGGAGACCTGCTTCCTCTGTGGACGAAGCTTCGAGTGCCTGGCGCACGCGCTTGGCGGTAAACGGTGGTTGGCGAAAACGCAGGCCGGTGGCATCAAAAAGCGCATTGGCTATTACCGCAACCCCCGGTGATAGCTCCGCACCGGTTAATACGTCTTCACCGGCGGTTTGATTAACACCTTCCTCAACAGGGCTTGGCGAAGAAGCGGTGGTTGGTAATCCTGCTGAATATTCACTTTTAGTCAGCGTACGACTGCCGTCACCCCACTCGTCGAAGCTAGGCGCCTGCCCCAAAAGGGGGTGCGCTTCACCCAAGACCCGGGCCTGTAGCGTTTGCTGAAGGCGATCAGTATCCACATCAGAGCCGACGTCCTGACCAACGACCAAACGGGTAAGCTGAACATCGCCGGTAACACGATTGACCTCCACATCGGCAATCCAGGCAGAGCGCACTCCCGATTCCACGCGCTGATTCCGATCGGGCAGTTGAGAGTAGGCAAAGCCCCGCCCGCGCAGTAGATCCTGGGGTAAAGAGTTTGCTGATGGACTGGCTGCCCTTTGCCACTCGGCCCGTTTAGCAACGGACTCAATCAGCTCAATACCACGCGCATCGTCAAGATGTCGAAGTCGCAGCGCGACAGGGTCTTGGTCACTCTCGCGGGCAACCTCATCTAAAAAAGATTCTCGAGCGAACGTCTGCTGTATACCCATCAAGGTGGAATTGGTGGAGAGCGAGTCTGACTGGGAGCGTGCGGCAAGGTATTGGTCGCGAAATACATAGGGTGAGAACGGCGTTGTGTCTTGCTCGCCGGCGGTGGCCTCAGCGCTGGACGTTGTTATCGCGGCCCTACCACTTAACAACAATCCTACGGCAGCCACTTCACCCGTGAGATTGGCCTGCTGATAGTGATAACGGGCTATCTCACCACTACTGGCAATATCCGCGTTTAGGGTAATTCGCTGCGCTTGGCCCAATGCCTGAACATCCTTGGCGTAGCGGGCATCGAGCCAAACGGCTACCGGGCCGCCCACCGTCCGCGACATCAACGCCGCATCCAGGGCAGCATCGTCACCGCAATGGCGGCCCAACCCTGAGGCCTGATTGGATGCGTGTTTACCATCAACGCTGTAAAGCTCAATCTGGCTAATATCCAGCGCGGTTAACCGGCTTAGATCCTGCTTAAGCGCTGCTGGCGTGACGGTTTGCCCCCACACACTCAATTGTTGGTCGCGGCAATCGGCAATTACCCAGCTGGGGTGATTGCCCCAGCGCATGCGACTCGGCCAGCCATACCCATGGTTCGAATGCATGTACGACTGGCCAGGCTTAACAAGAGGCGATTCAGAGGGCGCTTGATCGCTTTCAGGCGCTTTTTCGGGCGTCTGGTGAACGGCCTGCCACTCAACCTTCAGCTGTTTAGCAGCATCGGTCGCCAAGGCCAAACTATCGGCAACCACCCCCACAAAATTCCCTTCCACCACGACTTCAATAGATCCAGATAGTGAGGCAATGCTGCTGCTATCGACGCCAACTAAGCGATCACTCTCAAAACGCTCATCATTCCACTGGTAGTAAGGTGGACGCACGACGACACCAAAACGTGCCTGCGCTAGCAGCGCGGGGATGCCGGCCTGTTTTTGCTGGCCATGGAGCATCGACCCTTCACTCATGAGACGCCTCCTGCAACGCGGCCGCGTTAATGACCACGGCACGCTCTGCTGCCTGGAGAATTTCAACATGGGTGCCACATCGGCAGAGGTTATGCTCTAAAGCGGTGCGAATCTGCTGCGCAGAGGGTTGGGTATTATGATTTAGCAGCGCACGAATAGTGATGATCATGCCGTTCAAACAGTAGCCACACTGGGCTGCCTGAGCATCGATAAAGGCTTGTTGTACAGGGTCAAGCTCACCGCCCTGGGAAAGACCATCAAGGGTGGTTACCTCATGGCCAACGGCAGCGGACACGGGCAGCACGCAGGTGCGTGCGGCCATGCCATCAATCAATACGCTGCATGCCCCACACTCGCCCAAACCACAGCCATACTTGGGTCCATTGAGCGCCAGGTCGTTACGCAACACATTGAGCAATGGTGTCTGCGGCGGCACGGCCAGCTCGCGTTCTTGCCCATTGATAGTTAGCTTTAGCGTCATAGAGGATCATCATCGTTATTGTTAAGCCCGCCCTCTTGCTCTGAATAGGGCCTGGATATGACTTAGATATTACTAATAAATACTGCCTGTCAAACACGCTTCGTAGCACCTTAAACCAGCCTATTTTCATCTACCTTTCACATCCGGCCAATCGACTTGCACCAGCTAAGTGCAGAGCTAATACCCATCGAGCATTAAAGGTGCATACGCTATAAAAATAAGCCTAATAAACGTATAGCACTCAATGCACACGTTTTTCAAGTTTTTGCATAAAACCAAAAAACAACAATAACTACATTAAATTCATATATTTATTTATAAACACCGTCCTGTTCCCGTTAAAAAATAATTTCGAAACTAATTCTTGACCAAAAAATAAATGGTGTATACGTTGTTTTATAGCATTCACGAACGCATTCAGAAACGAGTGATAGGCGAATAAAACAGCGAGGAAACCAGGATATGAACAATAAACCCACCATAGCCGTTATTGGCGCGGGCCTGGGCGGCGCCGCTGCAGGCGCGCTACTGCAGAAAGCAGGTTACCCCACCAAGGTGTACGAACAGGCACCAGCGTTTGCGCGCCTTGGGGCAGGCATTCACCTTGGCCCCAACGTGATGAAAGTGATGCGCCGGATCGGCATTGAGGAGAAGCTCAATGCCATGGGCTCACACCCCGATTACTGGTTTAGCCGCAACGGTATGACCGGCGAGTATCAGTCACGTATCCCGCTAGGCGAGTTTGCTCGCGAAAACTATGGGGCGGCCTACATCACCGTACACCGTGGTGATCTGCACGAATTGATGGTCAGCACCCTCGACCAGGACAACCTCTATTTCGATAAGCGCCTGGTCGATGTCGACGACAGCGGCGGCAAGGTCGTCATGACCTTCGCTGACGGCTCGACGGAAGAGGCCGACCTGGTAATCGGTGCAGACGGTGTCAATTCGCGCCTGCGCGAGAAGCTGCTGGGTCCAGAGGCTCCGATCTATAGCGGCTGGGTCGCTCACCGGGCAATTATCTCTGCCGAAAAACTCAAGGCATACGACTTGGATTTCGAAGCCTGCGTGAAGTGGTGGTCGGAAGACCGGCACATGATGGTGTACTTCGTGACCGGCGACGAGAAGGAGTATTACTACGTGACCGGCGTGCCTGAACCCGATTGGGACCACGGCACTTCCTTCGTCGACAGCTCAAGGGAAGAGATGCGCAAAGCATTCGAGGGATACCACCCCACCGTACAAGCGCTGATTGACTGCACTGAAACCGTCACCAAATGGCCCTTACTGGAGCGCAACCCGCTGCCACTGTGGCATGAAAATCGACTGGTGCTGCTGGGCGATGCCTGCCACCCGATGAAGCCTCATATGGCCCAGGGCGCTGCCATGGCCATCGAGGATGCCGCCATGCTGGTACGCTGCCTGGAGGAAGTAGGCGCCGAGCACTACCAGCAGGCATTCGAACTTTACCGCACCAACCGTTTTGAACGCGCCTCGCGGGTTCAGCAGGTTTCCCACGACAATACCTGGTTACGGGAAGACGAAGACCCGGCCTGGGTATTCGCCTATGACCCCTTTGAAGTACCGCTGAAGCAACCAACCAGTCAAGGGAGCCCAGCATGAGCAGCACCTATCTCTATGGCGCCAACGTGCACGCCAATGGTATTCGTCAGCACTACCTGCGCTTCAGTGACAGCGCCGAGACCTCGCGCCAGCCACTGGTACTGATACCAGGCATTACCAGCCCGGCCATCACCTGGCGTTTTGTGGCCGAGCGGCTCGGTCAGCATTTTGACACTTATGTGCTGGATGTCCGTGGACGCGGCTTGTCGTCCACCGGGCCTGACCTCGCCTATGACACCGACACCTGCGCCAACGATGTGATCGCCTTTATCGATGCGCTGGGTCTAAGCAATGTCATTTTGGCGGGCCACTCCATGGGTGCGCGCTTTGCGCTACGCGCCATGAGTCGCGGCGCCAAGGGAATCGACAAACTGGTACTTATCGACCCACCGGTTTCAGGGCCAGGACGCCGTGAGTACCCCAGCAAGCTGCCCTGGTACGTGGATTCGATTCGCGACTGCACACGTGGTGCCGATATCGAGACCATGCGCCACTACTGCCCCACCTGGAGCGACGAGCAACTGCGGTTACGCGCCGAGTGGTTACACACTTGCTTTGAGCCCGCCATCGTTCAGGCCTTTGAAGAGTTCCACAGCGTCGATATCCACCAGGATTTCCCCGCTATCAAAGTGCCCACGCTGCTGATGTGTGCAGGCAAAGGCGGTGTTATCCAGGATGAAGATCGCGCCGAAATACGCGCCCTTCTACCGACGGTTCGTATTTCTACCGCGGAACAAGCGGGTCACATGATTCCCTGGGATGACTTCGACGGTTTTTTTGCCGCGTTTGAAGACTTCCTGGGCAGCGAGCTCTAAGAGAGGCCAAATACCATGACCAGCAACTATATAAAGAACGAGATCAAAAGCTACCGTATCGGCCAGATCGTCCCCAGCTCCAATATCACCATGGAGACCGAAATACCCGCCATGCTTACGGCGCGGCAGTTAATCCGCCCGGAGCGCTTTACCTTCCACTCCAGCCGCATGCGCATGAAGAACGTCAGCAAGGACGAGCTGGCTGCCATGGATGCGGAGTCTGATCGCTGTGCCCTGGAACTCTCCGATGCCGCAGTGGATGTGATGGGGTATGCCTGCCTGGTTGCCATTATGGCGATGGGGCCCGGCTACCACCGAGAGTCGCAAAAGCGTTTGCGCAGCCGCACCGAAGAGAACGGCTGCGACACGCCGGTGGTCACCAGCGCCGGTGCTCTGGTTGATGCCCTGGGTGTGATGAAAGCCAAGCGCGTGGTGGTAGTGGCCCCCTACATGAAGCCGCTGACCGAAATGGTGGTGGACTACATCCGCCAGGAAGGCATTGACGTGCTCGACTACCGAGCGCTTGAGATCCCTAATAACCTGGATGTCGCTCGCCACGACCCCGCCAATCTCCCCGAGATCGTCGCCAGTCTCGATTTAAGTAACGTGGACGCTATCGTCTTGTCGGCCTGTGTACAAATGCCATCGCTGCCGGCCGTCGCCAAGGTCGAAGCCCTGACCGGTAAGCCGGTGGTTACCGCCGCGATTGCTACCACCTACGCCATGCTCAAGGCACTCGACCTGGAGCCCATCGTACCGGGCGCGGGCGCCCTCTTGTCAGGGGCTTACTAACGAGATCAGGTACTTATTGACGATATAGTGTGCTGATTAAGGAGACGACCATGTCACCACACACGACTGATAACAGCGATGGCGTTAGCGATAACACTGCCACGGACAACTACCGAGGCGTGTGGGATGGGCGCATCGGTTTTGGCAAAACGCCCGCGCTGCTGGTGGTTGATTTTATGCAAGGCTACACCACACCAGGTTCGCCGCTATTTGCCCAGGGCGTGGTGGATGCGGTGGCCAATATGCCTCCGCTACTCAATACCGCACGGCGCACTGGCACGCCTGTTATCCACACCAACATCCTTTATCACGCCCCGGATCAAATCGATGGCGGCATTTGGGTCAAGAAGGCGCCGGTCATGCGGGCGATGGTGGCGGGCAATCCTTACGCCGAGTTCTGCCCCGAGGTGGCCCCCCGTGAAGATGAGCTGGTAATGACCAAACAGTATGCCAGCGCGTTCTTTGGCACCTCGCTCGCCTCCACGCTGGTCGCCATGGGTATCGATACACTGATCATCACCGGCTGCTCCACCAGCGGCTGCATTCGCGCCACCGCTGTTGATGGCGTACAGCACGGCTTTCGGGTGATGGTGGTACGTGATTGCGTAGGCGACCGCCACCC
This sequence comes from Vreelandella sedimenti, assembly GCF_013416325.1. GTDB lineage: Bacteria > Pseudomonadota > Gammaproteobacteria > Pseudomonadales > Halomonadaceae > Vreelandella > Vreelandella sedimenti. Next base: position 96,790 of record NZ_JACCGK010000001.1, on the reverse strand, counting down.
CGCACCCCATGAAGCAAACCTGTTTGATATCGATAGCAAATATGGGGATGTCATCGATAGCCAGTTGGCTATAAACCATCTATTGACCAACCCGAGCAACACATAGCCCATTGCTGCAGCAAAGCCACGCTACCCTAGAGCCCTGCTGCAGCATCAGAGAAGAGGAGAAAAAAAGGCATCAACGCACGCCAGCAAACATCCCTAACTATAAGACACACCGCGTTGACCCCTGACGAATCACATAGGTAACTATCATGAAAGCACAACATCTAATCATGTCATCCGCCCTGCTGCTAGGCCTACAGTGGACAGCACCTTTGGTGGCTGATGATTTCCCTGAAAAACCCATCAACATTGTTGTTCCCTGGCCAGCGGGTGGAGCTTATGACCTTGCCGCAAGGTTGATGGCTGAGCATGCTAGCCAAACTTTCTCGGTACCGTTAGTCGTCCAGAATGTCACCGGTGCGGCAGGCTCCACAGGCGTAAGGCATGTGGCAGATGCCACTGCCGATGGCTATACCGTTGGCGTTATGGGTACCCATGCTATCGCCCAGAGTTTTATGAATCCCAACGCCACTGCGTTGAATGACCTCACACCCTTAGTATTTATTGGCCCCGAACCTGCCGCTCTAGCGGTCACTGATGACACGGATATTGCGGATATATCAGTTTACCTCAATACGCTGAAGGAGGCGCCAGGCAGCATCATAAACGGCAATGACTCTCCCGGTGGCTTCTCCTTCATTGCCGCTGCCATGCTTGAAAACCAGTTCGATGTTGAACTGACCAAGATTCCCTACCAAGGTTACGCTCCTACTGTTTCCGCACTGCTTTCAGGCGAAGTAATGTCTGCGCTGCTGCCTATTCCACTATTGGCTGATCAACATGATGCAGGGCAGCTCAACTTATTGGGTGTTGCGGCAGAACAACGCCATCCTTTCGCGCCCGAAGTCCCCACTTTCAAGGAGCAGGGATATGACTTCATCGCGGAGGATTTCTTCATGCTCTACCTTCCCGGTGAAGTGACCGAAGCGCGCAGGAACAAACTGGCTGGAATGTTCTATGAGCTACTTCAGGACACCTCGTTTCAAGACGCCGCACATGACATTGGTTTGGTGATTCAACCCAAGTCACAAGATGAGACGGAGCACTACCTGCAGCAGCGTGCCGATGAGGTTTACGCGATTCTTACCGAGTCCAACCTAGTGGATGACTCACTGACACGCTAGCCTTGAGCGGAGTACACCCGATGACTACTTCAGCTTTTCGGTCAGTCGCCGCTTGGCGCGATATAGCCTGTGGTACTTTTTTCTGTGGGTTCGCTCTGGTAGGACTGGTTAGCGTCGTCAACAGTCCGGCCCTCATGAATAGCCTGGGCCGAGGGCTAGATCCAGGCCCCGCCTTACTCCCCCTGGTCACACTGGGCCTGCTATTAACCGGCGGCACGCTGATTCTGATGAAGGGCGTTTGGCGATGGGTGAAACGCACCAAAAACCGCGGCCAACCCTTAGAAAGCCCTCTGTCGGAAGTAGCTGAACACCCCCTTCCGCCCATAAGTCAGCACCTTCATGCGGCGGCACTTCTGGGAACCCTGGCTCTCCTGCCAAGCATTGTTCAATGGCTGGGCTTCTTACCTGCAGCCCTTGCCATAGCAACACCCTGGTTATTCTGGTTGGGGTACCGCCGTACCCGACGGGTCGTCCAAGCTGCGCTGCTGGGTTGCCTAATATCTAGCCTGCTATGTACCAGTCTCTATGTGATTTTTATCACACTGCTCGACGTCCCATTGTGATGCCCAACTCAGGAGCCGATCATGCTGATTGAAAGTTTTATTACTGCCCTGATAAGTACGCTTCTTTCGCCCTGGGGCTTATCGCTTGCCGCTCTGGGCGCACTATTAGGCATCGTTCTGGGTGCACTACCGGGTGTTAGCTCTACGATGGCACTGGCCATATTGCTACCGCTAAGTTTCAGCATGGAGGCCCATCTGGCGATTCTATTCTTGCTCTGCGTCTTTGTCGCCAGTGTTTACGGAGGTTCGATATCTGCCATTCTAATCAATATTCCAGGCACACCGGGTGCCATTGTGACTCAACTGGATGGTCACCCGATGGCCAAGGCAGGCAGAGCCAGAGAAGCGCTTGTTTATGCGCTGGTTGCCTCAACGATAGGTGGCGCATTTGGGCTGGGCTTGCTGGTCATTATTGCGCCCCTGCTTGCATCTGTTGCCATGAGCTTTCGCAGCCCTGAATTCGCTGCTGTCGCCATCTTTGGTCTGGTTCTCTTAGCGTATGCATCTCCCGGCACCACCGTTCGCGGCTTACTGGTAGGTGCCATTGGACTAATATGCGGCATGGTAGGTTTCGATACGTTAACCGATGTTCCCCGCTTCACGTTTGACACCCGCCTCTTGCAAGGGGGAGTCGAGTTGGTGCCACTTTGTGTAGGATTATTTGGCTTGGCCGAAGTACTGAAACACCTTCATGCCTCTCATCAGGCTTGCACCTACGGTAAACATGAAAGCAACACAGCGTACTCAGATGAAAGTAAGGTCACTACTGAAACGCTGGAAATCCATGCTACGGGGTTCACTCATTGGCGCCTTTGTTGGCGCTATTCCTGCCGCGGGGTCGGCCATCGCGGTTGCAATTGCCTACGCCCAGGAAATGCGTTTTTCCAAACACCCTGAGCAATTTGGTCAGGGTGCAATTGAGGGGGTAGTTGCTCCAGAGGCTGCCAACAGTTCGAGCATAGGCGGCACCATGATTCCCATGATGACACTGGGTGTGCCAGGAGACGCCATCACAGCGGTACTGATGGGGTCGCTATTGATTCATGGTTTACGTCCAGGGCCAATGCTGTTTGCCGAAAACCCGCAAATGGTTTCCAGCATTTATGCAGGCTTTCTTATTGCGCTTCTTCTGACACTCATCATTGGTCTTTTAATGATGCGCTGGCTTCCCTTGATTCTACGCATTCCTTCCCATGTGTTACTGGTCGGCATTGCTCTGCTCTGTGTTGTCGGCGCCTATGCCATCCGTAACAGCATGGCTGATGTTTATATCATGCTATTTTTCGGGTCACTGGGGTATCTGCTGCATCTTCTATCGCTGCCGAGCGCACCGCTGGCGTTCGGCCTCATTCTGGGGCCGCTCCTAGAAGAGAATCTGCGGCGCAGTCTTATTCTGGGGCGCGGCTCCTGGGATATGTTCCTGAATAGCCCAATAGCAATGAGTCTCTTAGCCCTATCAATCTTTGCTATAGTCCTACCTTTCATAGCACCACTGTGGGTTCGCTTTAAAAGCGACCTACAGCGATTAAAGGTACCTTTTTGATAAGCCGATTAGGTAAAAGAAGAATCAGCGTTCATTTTTTCCAGCAGATGCATTAAGGCAACCCGCTCTGCCGGGTTGAGATTTTTCATGGTCTGATCGCTAATTTGCTTGGCACTGGGCACCATAGCCTCTACTAATGTCTCCCCGGGCTCGGTGATCACGACCATGACTTTGCGTTGATCATTGGGGTCGGTGGTTAGCGAGATCCACCCCCGCGCTTTAAGACGTTTAATGACGCCACGGATAGTGGCTGGATCAATCGCCGTAGCGTTGACGATATCGGTTAACGAGCTGGGGCCGCGCTCCATCACCGTGCACAGCGTTACAAATTGAATGGCCGTGAGCTGTTTATCGTTGCTGTAGCGCTGAAAAATAGCCGTATGCCGCTGGTAGGCTTTACGCAGTAGATGCCCTACTTGCTCAGAGAAATCATACCCCTGCTCTGAAGGCGTAGAGTGCTCGCCGGAAGACGAGTGTTTGAACGCACTATCCGTTGTCATTCCATATCCTTAATCTATTGGCGACGTCGTGTATCGAGTATGGCACTGGTTAACAAAATGATGCATCAACGTATGAAATACTCCTTGCGCTGGATCAATTCATCATGCTTTTATGGCGTACACGCTATAATTTTACCTTAGTTATCGCTCTTTCATCACCTAAAATTCATCCGCACTGATCATCTTAAACGCGAGCGAGGGAGGCAGACATGGCTGATAAATCAGACTATACAAGAGAGTCACTGCTGTATGGGTCTGATGTTCTGGTGATCTATCGCGACCCGGTTACGCCCCCTAAGCCCGCGCCCGGACAGCCAGGTACACACTCAAACTTCACTCCACATGAGCCTGAGATATTCATTGCCGTGCTGAGCGATAGTCATATCGTGGCTTTCAACGGCCACGTGGACCTGGGCACTGGCATACGCACGGCGCTCGCTCAAATTGTCGCAGAAGAGCTTAGCATCGCGTTCAACGACGTCACCATGGTGCTGGGCAACTCCGTTGAAGCCCCCAATCAAGGCCCCACCATTGCCAGTGCGTCGATTCAGATCACTGCAGAGCCTTTACGCCGAGCTGCGGCACAGGCGCGGGAGTATCTATTAACACTGGCAGCAAAGCACTTTGACACTGAGCGCTCGCTACTTAGCTGCCAGGACGGCACTATTTATCGCAACGATACGATTCATACCCACGAAACTGTTCATACTCACGGAACTATTACGCCAAATGACAAGGATCGCCCATGCGTTAGCTATGGGGAGTTGCTGCGGGGCACCCGTCATGCATTAAGGCTTGCCGATGAGGTGCCGCTTAAGCCTGTCAGCCATTATACCCTGGTCGGCCAATCGACCTCCCGCGTGGATATACCCGCCAAGGCCACCGGGCAATTGACCTTTATCCACGACCTACGTCTGCCCAACATGCTGCATGGGCGAGTGATTCGTCCGCCTTATGTAGGCCATGATAGCGGCGACTTTATTGGCAACAGTTTAATCGCGGTAGATGAAAGCTCTGTGGCGCATTTGCCAGGTGTGGTAAGCGTCGTGGTGGTCGGTGACTTTGTTGGCGTGGTGGCCGAGCGTGAAGAGCAGGCTGCTGCCGCAGCCAAACAGCTAAAGATCCAGTGGCGCCCAATCGAAGGCTTGCCTCAGTTGGACAACATAGAGCAAGCACTGCTCGACCTGCCCAGCAAGCAGCGCATACTCCTCGAAGAGGGTGATCTGGACAGCGCTCTAGCCGCCGCACAACATCCGCTCAATCGTCACTATGTGTGGCCTTTCCAACTGCATGGCTCCATTGGCCCTTCGTGCTCCGTCGCTGATGCCAATGAAGATGGTCTTCACGTATGGTCGGGCACCCAAAATCCACACAGCCTGCGCGCCGACCTCGCCCGCCTTACCGGTTTGGATGAAGGCGTTATCACCATTACCCGCATGGAAACTTCGGGCTGCTATGGTCGCAACTGCGCCGACGACGTTGGCGCGGATGCCGTGCTGCTGTCTCAGGCGGTTGGCCGTCCTGTCCGTGTACAACTAACCCGTGAGCAGGAGCACACCTGGGAGCCTAAAGGGGCTGCTCAGTATATGGCCATCCAGGGCGGCTTAAACGCAGATGGCAGTCCAGCAGGCTATCGCTTTAATACGCGCTACCCCTCTAACAGTGCGCCCACCCTGACACTACTGCTGACCGGTGCTGCCTCACCTATTGATATCCCCTTTGAGATGGGAGATCGAACGTCGGTGCCGCCCTACCGCTATCCTCATCGCCAAATAGTGTGCGACGACGTCCCGACGCTGGTTCGTGCCTCCTGGCTGCGTGGTGTCTCGGCGCTGCCCAGCACCTTCGCCCACGAAAGCTATATTGATGAACTCGCCTACTTGGCGGGGGAAGATCCTGTCGCCTACCGGTTACGCTTCTTAGCCGATAACCGCGCCTGCGAGCTTGTCGAGGCGTTAGCCGAACGTGCGAACTGGAAACCCTACACCGCCAACGCCAATCCGAGTAGCGATGGCGAGTGGCGCTACGGCCGAGGCTTCGCTTACGCCCAGTACGTACATAGTAAATTTCCAGGCTTTGGTGCCGCGCTCGCTGCCTGGGTGATTGAGCTTAAAGTCAATGTGAAGAGCGGGCGGGTTGTCGTCGAGAACTTATATGTGGGTCAGGATGCGGGCTTGATGGTGAACCCCGCCGGCGTTCGCCATCAGGTGCATGGCAATGTGATCCAGATGCTCAGCCGCACTTTAAAGGAGCGGGTAACCTTTGAGGATGGTTTACCGACCAGCAGAGAATGGGGCGGCTACCCTATTCTGCGTTTCTCGGAGCTTCCTCCCATCGACGTCATGCTGCTTGATCGCCCTGAACTGCCCCCACTCGGCGTTGGAGAGTCCGCCTCACTACCCGGCGCTCCTGCGATTGCCAACGCGCTTTTTGATGCCACGGGGGTACGCTTTACCCATCCTCCTTTTACCCCTGACACCATTCGCGACGTACTGAAAGCCTCCTTTCGACTCCCCATGGAGGCGGCTAGTTAATGCACCACCTTGATATAAAGGTTATCGAACGCGCGTTGAAGTGGGCCAATCAGGGACTGACCGTTTGGCTATGCACAGTTCTGAAAACTTTTGGCTCGGCTCCCCGGGAGCCGGGTGCCATGCTGGCCGCATGTTCGACAGGCGACTATCTGGGATCACTGTCGGGTGGCTGTGTCGAAGAAGACTTTATCGCAAGGCTTCAAAATGGTGAGTTTAACGAGCCGGTTCAACGGGTGCGCTATGGCGGTGACGCTGGTTCAGCGAATATTCGTTTACCCTGCGGTGGTCGCCTTGAAGTGTTGGTTGAACGGCTAGCGCCAAACACCGAAAACCTCACTCACTTAGAAGTGATGCATGCCACGTTACTGGGTCGCCAACCGCTAACCCGCTGCATCACCCTGGATGGCAGCAGCAAGCGCTTTAACCCATCGAATAACACCGAGCCCACCGTTACTTTCGATACAGCTAGCGTCAATATTCGCATAGGCCCTGCGCTACGGCTGATTATCGCGGGGATCTCCTCAGTCTCTGCGCCCTGTGCGCTGTTTGCCCAAACGCTTGGTTTTGAAGTGATTGTCTGCGACCCCAGAGACGAAGCTAGGCAAAACTTTACTGTCGCCGGTGTGGAAGTGCAGGCGGTACTGCCCTCAGTGTTTATTGCCTCTGGCGGTTGCCATGCCAATACCGCCGTTGTGGCCTTGACCCACGACCCGCGTATCGATGATTTAGCGATGATCGAAGCCGTCCGAACGGAAGCCTTTTACATTGGCGTTATGGGCTCTCAGCTGACATCACAGCAGCGTGCCGAACGGCTGCTACGTTCTGGCGGCCTGACGGAAAGCCAAGTAGCAAGAATTGCCATGCCCATTGGGCTTAATCTGGGTAGCAAAACACCCGCTGAAATTGCGCTAGCCGTGATGGCCGATATTGCTCGCCTCTCTCGCGGAAAAGCACGCCATGCCTTGTAGCGATATCATGGTCATCGTGATGGCGGCAGGCCAATCAAGCCGCTTTGGCAGCGATAAAAGAATCGCCAGACTCGGCAATGAAGAAACACTACTTAGTTCCACTTTACAAACTATTCAGAAAAATTTTTCTAATAGCCGCGTTGTCATTAAACCCGAAGATAATCCCCAGTTACTCGGCCTTACACCAGCGAATCACACTGTTATTAGTCAGCGCAGTCATTTAGGACTTGGTTACAGTATTAGCGATGCTTTTAGGCAACTCTGCAGCGATGAAAGCATACATCATTATCGTGCTGCCGCAGTATGGCTAGCCGACCTCCCTTGGGTAAGCGAAGAGACATGCAGTGTATTAACAAAAATGGCCACTCCAGAAAGTATCGTACAGCCGCTACATCAAGGGAATCCTGGGCATCCTGTTGTTTTTGGTAGAGAATTCTGGCACGAACTGGCACTTTTAGAAAACGACAGGGGTGCAAGTCCTGTCATCAAAAAGCATAGTAACCGTGTTATTCATGTCTCTCTCAACGACCCAGGTGTGTGCACTGACGTCGACTACCCCGATGATTTAACAAAATCACTAAAAAATACAAGAAGCACGCAAGCGCCACACAAAACTACAACAAAAATTACACTAAAAACCAAAAAAGACTCTTAGCTCAACACTACTATGCTAGCCCAAAAGATATTAATAACCTCAAATATTTAAGCAATTGCAGGATCGGCCGTTATTGATTAGCGGTAGTAAGAATAACACCTAGGGAACCATTAAACAGTCAAAGCATGGCACTCATCAACATCCTCGTGCTCTGCTTCTGGCCAACATATCGAGGCAACAAATGAAAAAAATTTCTCGTCTTTCACTGACGCAGAAACTGCTGGTCGCTGTCGCTATACCTCTCTTAGTGGTAGCCGTTATTTTAGGCTTTGTCGTCAATCAACAGCTTAATCAGGCCATTCCTGCGTTAATTGATAATGCCGGTAAGCGGCAGGTAGAAGCACGGGCAGATGAAATCAGCCGCTGGATTACTGGGTACCGTAATTGGATCTCAGTACTTGCTCAGGATGAGCGTTTGGTGGAAGACGTGCCGCTTGCGTCTCACCGCGATTGGCTTGAAAAGCGTTACCCGCCGGGGGGCACCATCGAGTCACTGTTCTTTGCTGACGCCTCCGGAGCGACCCTAACTCACGCAGGCGTCAACTTGGAGATAGCCGAACGTCCTTATTTCAAAACCTTAGTGACTGACGGCACCCAGGATAGTCTGCTAAGCGATCCGGTTATCTCCATGGTTAGCGGCCTGCCAACGGCTATTGTCGCTGATACTGTATTCGATGAACGTGGCAATCGAGCGGGACTGCTGGGCATGACCGTTTCCATGGCCGCCGTATCTGATATTACCTCTGATATTAATGTTGGCGATGGCAGCTACGGCTGGCTAATCGACAGCCAAGGGCAAGTCATTGCTCATCCGGTTGAAGAGTATCGCATGTCGCTCAATTACACCGATGCCGACCAGCAGGGCTACCAAGGCCTGGATGCATTGAGTCAGCAAATACTCAGCGGCACGGCGGGCTCCGGTGAAATAACCATACCCAGCGGTGAGCAGACCGTGCTCATGTGGAGCCCGGTGGAAGGCACTTCCTGGGTGGTAGGGGTCACCGTACCCATCACCGCCTTTACGACCGTGACTAACAGCCTGCTGCAGTCGCTGCTGCTGGCGGGAGGACTGCTATTAGCATTGCTGTTAGTGGTGGTTGCCTATGCGGCGCGGCGCTCACTTGCCCCCATCAAGCATACCGCCAGTGCCATGGCTGATATTGCCAAAGGAAAAGGTGATTTAACGCGCCGTTTAGAAGCCAAAAGCCAGGATGAAATTGGCGACCTCGCCCACGGCTTTAATGCCTTTGTCGAGCGTATGCAGTCTACCCTTCAGGAAGTGCGCCAAAACGCTCGCACGGTATTATCCGATGCCAGCGATATGGCGGATGGTACTCATGAGCTTTCATCGCGTACCGAACAAGCGGCGGCTAATCTCCAGGAAACGTCTGCCTCAATGGAGCAAATTCACTCCACGGTAGCGCATACCTCCCAGGCCTCTGAACAGGCGAATAGCCTCGCGCTAGAAGCCGCCAGTGCCTCAGAGCGCGGCACCGATTCGATGAATCAAATGGAAGCCAAGATGGCCGCGATCAGTGATTCGGCCAATAAAATAAGCGACATTATTGGCTTGATTGACTCAATTGCATTTCAAACCAATATATTGGCACTCAACGCATCGGTGGAGGCTGCCCGCGCCGGCGAGCAGGGCCGTGGTTTTGCTGTTGTAGCGAGCGAAGTCCGCACACTCGCCAGTCGCTCGGCATCTGCGGCACATGATATTCGTGCACTGATTGATATGTCCGTGAGTCATTCAAAAGAAGGCGGTGATATCGTCAAGGCGGCGGCTGATCGTATGAAGGAGATTCGCCACAGTGTTACTCAGGTGTCGGATGTGATTGCCGAGATTGCCGCTGGCGCCCGGGAACAAACCGCGGGCATCCAGCAGGTCAATACCGCAGTGGCAGAAATGGATATGATGACTCAGCAGAATGCTGCCATGGTCAGTCAGAGCGCTAACCTTGCCACCAATATGCGCGACAATGCGCGACGGCTGGATCAACTGATGAGCGAGTTTGTGCTCAGTGAAGGCGGCGCTGAGAACTCTGCGCTACCCTATACGGAAGCACATAAAGCACGGACAGCCACTGGACTACCTCAAGCGCCTAGCCGCCCTCCCCAGGCCACTCAGCAAAAGCATGAAGTAGCGGAGTGGGAAGAGTTCTAATGTCTCATCATTAATAAGGCTAAAAGGCACCCGCTAGGGTGCTTTTTAGTGAGCGCCTAAGAAAAAAGCCTGCATCCGAAGATGCAGGCTTACTTACAAGAACTAAAGCGCTTAGTCCTTACGCGACGTCAAAGCGATCCGCGTTCATCACTTTCGTCCAGGCGGCGACGAAGTCTTTAACAAACTTCTCGTCGTTATCGTCCTGGGCGTAGACTTCCGCGTAGGAGCGCAGCAGCGAGTTAGAGCCGAACACCAGGTCAACGCGGGTAGCCGTCCACTTAACAGCGTCCGTTTGACGGTCGCGTATCTCATAGGCATTTTTGCCCACCGGCTTCCAAGTGTTGCCCATGTCGGTCAGGTTGACGAAGAAGTCGTTGGTCAGTTGGCCTTCACGGTCGGTGAACACGCCATGCTTGGTGCCGCCATAGTTGGTGCCGAGTACACGCATACCGCCAAGTAACACGACCATTTCCGGCCCTGTCAGTCCCATCAGCTGAGCTCGATCCAGCAAAAGCTCTTCCGGCTTCACTACATAGTCTTTCTTCTGCCAATTACGGAAACCGTCAGCCAGCGGCTCTAGCGGCTCAAACGATTCGCCGTCGGTCATCTCGGCAGAAGCATCGCCACGCCCTTTCAGGAAAGGTACGCGAACATCATAACCTGCAGCTTTGGCGGCTTGTTCAATGGCTACACTACCGGCCAGAACAATCACGTCGGCAAGGCTAGCGCCGGTGCCAGCGGCAATCTTCTCGTACACTGCTAATACGCTGGCGAGACGCTCAGGCTCATTGCCCTCCCAATCCTTCTGAGGCGCCAAGCGAATGCGTGCACCGTTGGCACCGCCACGCATGTCAGAACCCCGGTAAGTGCGGGCGCTGTCCCAAGCGGTGCTGACCATGTCACTGATGCTCAGGCCGGCCTCGACGATTTTCTGCTTAACGACTTCTTCGCTGTAGTCAGTACTACCAGCCGGAATAGGATCCTGCCAGATTAGGTCTTCAGCGGGCACTTCCGGGCCGATGTAGCGCGATTTCGGACCTAGGTCACGGTGGGTCAGTTTGAACCATGCTTTAGCGAACGTTTGCTTGAAGTACTCCGGATCCGCCATGAATTTTTCACAAATGGCACGGTAGGTCGGATCCATCTTCATGGCCATATCCGCATCGGTCATGATCGGATTGTGACGGATAGAGGGGTCGCTGGCGTCAACCGGCTTGTCCTCTTCCTTAATGTTTACCGGCTCCCACTGGTGAGCGCCTGCGGGGCTCTTGCGCAGTTCCCACTCGTAGCCGAACAGCAGATCGAAATAGCCCATGTCGAACTGCGTTGGATTGGTTGTCCAGGCGCCTTCAATGCCAGATGTCACGGCATTACTCGCTTTGCCATCCATCGTGGGGTTGCCCCAGCCCAAACCCTGATTTTCAACGTCCGACGCTTCGGGCTCAGCACTCAGTGCTGCCGCGTCACCGTTACCGTGACACTTACCCACAGTGTGGCCACCAGCGGTAAGCGCTGCGGTCTCTTCGTCGTTCATCGCCATACGAGCGAAGGTTTCGCGTATCTGCTGGCCGGTCTTCAGCGGGTCGGGCACACCATTAACACCTTCAGGGTTAACGTAAATAAGACCCATCTGAACCGCAGCTAGCGGATTTTCCATGGTTTCCGGCTTTTCAACGTCCGCGTAGCGCTCGTCGGAAGGTGCCAGCCACTCTTTCTCATCGCCCCAGTAGATATCTTTTTCCGGGTGCCAGATATCCTCGCGACCAAACGAGAAGCCGTAGGCAGGCAGTCCCATTGATTCGTAGGCAACAGTACCGGCTAGAATCATCAGGTCGGCCCAGCTGATCTTGTTGCCATACTTTTTCTTGATCGGCCACAGCAGACGGCGCGCTTTATCAAGGCTAACGTTATCCGGCCAGGAGTTGAGTGGTGCAAAACGCTGACTACCGGTACCGCCGCCACCGCGGCCGTCGGCCAGACGATAAGTACCCGCAGAGTGCCACGCCATACGGATCATTAGGCCACCGTAATGGCCCCAATCGGCAGGCCACCAGGATTGGCTATCTGTCATCAGCGTGTGAACGTCTTGCTTCAGCGCGTCAAAATCGAGCTTTCTGACCTCTTCCCGATAGTCAAAATCAGCATCCATCGGGTTCGTTTTGCGGTCATGCTGGTGCAAGATATCTAGATTAATCCCTTCCGGCCACCAGTCTTTGTTAGACGTGCCTGTGGAGGTATTACCACCATGCATTACAGGACATTTACCACTCATAGCTCTCTCCCTCTAACTTCAGTGTGTCTTAACTGCTTTTGTCTTGGTTGCGTTCGTCTTGGGTATGTTGAAAAGAGCGGCTACCAAGTCGACTGTCGGTGAGCCCCCTAACGCTTACGATAGTACTAACGCTCTGCTCGTAGCGCAGTAAAGGAAGCTTCACTCACTTGGTACTGTTTTAAAGCAGATCCCTCATAGGCACAATTTGCTTTTTGTGACTACTCTAATAGTTTTTATCCATCACTGCTGTTTATACCCGCTGCTTAACACTGCTAACGGGTGAACTCTTCGGTGTCGATATCCGCTTGCTGCGCCTCGCTGTAGCGAGCCCCTGCGACCTGCTCTGGCGTCATCATGGCATCCAACTGCTGCATTGTGGTGACATCAAGGTGCAGCGTTTCCGCGGCTAAATTTTCGCGCATGTGGTCAGCGGAGCGAGTGCCGGGAATGGGGATAATATCGCCACCTTTGGCCTTCAGCCACGCCAGTGCCAGCTGCCCCGGCGTGACGTTTAAGGCCCGCGCCAGCGACGCAAGATGTTCAAATAGTTTTAGATTATGCGGGTAGTTGTCGGCGCTGAAGCGCGGCATGTTACGGCGCATATCGCCCTCCTCTAGGCGCGCTGGATCCTGAATGGCACCGGTTAAGAAGCCTCTTCCCAACGGGCTAAACGCCACCAGGGCAGCTCCCACTTCGCGGCACGCGTCAATTAGGGCGATTTCCAGGTTGCGCGTCCACAGCGAGTATTCCGACTGCACTGCGGCGATAGGGTACTCAGCGACCGCGCGGCGCAACGTTAGCGCAGAGACTTCCGATAACCCCACGCCACCAATTTTGCCTTCTTCCACCAAGCGCCCCAGCGCGCCCACGCTCTCTTCAATGGGGACTTGGCGATCCAAGCGATGCAGGTAGTAGAGATCCAAATGGTCGGTACGCAGGCGCGCAAGGCTTGCTTCGCACTGCTTGCGCAGGTTTTCCGGGCGGCCATCAATCACCCGCATGCCTGACTCAGGGTCCATCGCCATGCCGCATTTACTGGCCAGAAATAGCTGGTCCCGCTTGCCCTCCAAGGCGCGCCCGACCACCTTCTCATTGGCCGTGGCGCCATACAGCGTGGCGGTATCGAAGTGGCGATAGCCCATATCAAAGGCCTCATCCAGCGCCCGTAGGGCTGCGCTTTCCGGCACGATGCTGCCGTAACCGTGGGAGAGGTTCATACAGCCCAGACCAATCGAAGGGGCATTTACGGCATTAAGGCGCTGAAAGAAGCTCGACATCGGTATCCCCATCTTTAAAAGAATCGTTTTATAACGTTTCACCACCAAACTGCAACGCGGCTAAATGACGATAGAGCGCGCTGGTGGTGAGCAATTCCGCGTGAGTGCCCGCCGCTACCAGTTTCCCACCATCAAGCACCAGCAAGCGGTCAGCGGCGATGACGGTAGCCAGCCGGTGGGCGATCACGATGCTGGTGCGTCCCACCATCAGTCGATCCAGCGCCTGCTGCACCAGCCGCTCACTCTCCGCATCCAAGGCGCTGGTGGCTTCATCTAACAGCAGTACCGCAGGATTTTTAAGCAGCGCCCGAGCAATAGCGAGCCGCTGACGCTGGCCTCCGGAGAGCTGCACACCACCGGGGCCTAGGGGCGTGTCAAAACCTTGGGGAAGCGCATCGATAAAGTCGAGGGCGCTGGCATCCTGAGCGGCAATGCGTAATCTATCGATATCAGCCTCAGGATCACCATAGCGAAGATTCTCAGCCACCGAGCCGCTAAACAGCACCGGTTCCTGCGCCACTAACCCCATGACATCGCGCAAGTCAGCGAGGTCTATGGTGCGAACATCGACACCATCGAGTCTGATACGCCCCTGGTGAGGGTCATAAAAGCGCAGCAGCAGCGCCAAGAGCGTGCTTTTACCCGCCCCCGAAGGCCCCACCACAGCCACTCGTTCTCCCGGTTTAATATGCAGATCAAACCCTTCAAGCGCTGGGGTTTCCCGGCCGGGGTAGGTAAACGTGACATTCTCCAGTGTAATCTCACCTCGCGAAGGGCTTGGCAGGCTCTGCGGATTTGCGGGCGACTGGATAGCGGGCTGGGTATTGAGCAGCTCCAATAAGCGCTCCGCCGCTCCTGCCGCACGCTGTACATCCCCTGCCACCTCGGCCAGGGTGGCAATGGCCCCTGCTGCCAGCACGGCGTAAAAGATAAACGCCGATAGCTCGCCCGCACTCATGGTTCCGTTTAGCACCGCCTGACCGCCCTGCCAGAGCATTAAGCCAACCGCGGTAAACACCACCAGCATGGCGACACCGGTTAACCAGGCGCGCTGCTGGGTGCGCTCTACGGCGCTGCCAAAGGCCTGTTCAACTCGCTGGCCATAGTGGCTTTTATCCACCGCCTCGTGGGTAAATGCCTGGAGCGTTTTAATACCGCTCAGCGCCTCCTCAGCATAGCGACCTAGTTCGGCCACGCGATCCTGACTGGTGCGCGAAAGCCGCCGCACCCGGCGGCCGTACCACATGATGGGCAGCAGAGTGGCGGGGATGCCAATCAGCACCATCGCCGAGAGCCACGGTTGGGTGACCAGCATTAGCACCACGGCGCCCACCAGCATGACCAGATTACGTAGCGCCAGCGATACCGAGGAGCCAAACAGGCTCTGCAGTACGCTGGTGTCCGCCGTCAGCCGTGAGGCAATTTCCCCCGCGGCGCGGCCGTCGCTTGCGCTCTCGAAAAAGCTGGGTTCTAAAGTGAGTAAATGATCAAACACTCGCTGGCGAAGGTCGGCAGCCAAGCGCTCGCCAATCCAGGTCACTTGGTAGTAGCGCAGTGCGGAGGCAAATGCCAGCACGGCCACTACCACCAGCATCAGGGCCAGTGTTTGCGCTAGCGCCTGCGCATCCGCGTCCAGAAAACCGCGGTCGATGATTAAGCGCAGCCCATTCCCCAGCAGTAGCACGCTTCCCGATGCCATGAGTAGCGCTAGGCCAGCCAGAGCCAACCGCGTGCGGTAGGGGCGCAGTAGACCCAACAAACGCAGCAGTACTCGGGGATTGGGGCGCTGATTCATAGTTGCGATTGCTCAACACATAAGGGGGTATTCGACCATAGCAGGAGTAGCAGTGCCCTGCACAGAATCTAGTCGGCCCGGCCGTCGAGCGGAAGTATCGGAACCTCAGGCAACAGATAGCATGTTAAAGATTGTACGACGAGCCGAAAGTGAAGCCCTCACGCGCTCGGCGGTCATCGCCTAGATGCCCGCCCACCAGTCATAGCCCCTATCCTCCCAATATCCTCCCTTGCCGCCGTGGAGCTGTTTGAAGCTTTCCACTAGTTCGACGCGCATCACGTACTTGGCCTGTTTGTAACCCAACTGACGCTCGGCGCGCAGACGGATCGGCGCCCCGTTGGCCACCGGTAGCGGTTCGCCGTTGAGATCGTAGGCAAGCAGCGTCTGCGGATGATACGCCTCGATCATGTCGAGGCTCTCGTAATACAGATCCGACCCACCGTAGGTGTGATCTGCACAGTGAAAAACCACGAAGCGCGCGGTATCTGCCGGACGCACCCGATCAAGCAGATCCGCCAGAGGAACGCCGGTCCACTGCCCGATACAGCTCCAACCCTCGACACAATCGTGACGAGTGATCTGGGTTCGTGAAGCCATCTCCCGAAGCGCCGGCAACGACAGCGTCATCGGCTCTTCGACCAGCCCGTCGATGGTCAGACGCCAGTCGGCGAATCCATTCTCGACCCAGGCACGATAGTAATCCTCCTGCGGGTTGGTGGTGCCATTGGGACGAAACACCGGCGCGATCTGACTCTCGTCGAACTCCTTGGCGAGTGCCTGGCGCGAGGCGATCAGACGCTGGGCCTTGTAAGAGAGTTGCTCGACGTTACTCAGCGTCGCGCGCACGGGTGCGCTTTCCGACAGTCGATCGCAACCGGTGAGGAAGGTGCCAGCCCCCAACGCGCACAGGCCACCCAGTAGTCGCCGTCGAGCGCGGTCAGGCTCTGGTGATGTCGAGAGTCTGGTGTTTGAGTCAGTCATGCTTCGGCTCCGATCCGTCATGCGCTTCTACCTGGATACGGTAGCGACCGCTTACCATCGAGCGCAGGTTGTTGAAAACGCCGGATACCAGCACCAGCGCGATGTGCACGACGAAAAAGCCAATGAGGGCCGTTGCACAGAGAAAATGAAAGGTGCGAGCACTCTGTCGTCCGCCGAAAAGTTCGGTGAGCCACGGCCAGGCGGCGTTGACACTGGGCGCCATGGTCAGCCCCGACAGAATCATTACTGGCAGCAACCCAAACAGCACCAGAAGATAGGTCAGCTTCTGGATACCGTTGTAGTCAGCTTCGTGATGAAAACGCAGCCGCGCATGATCAAGTAGCGTCCGCGGAATGTTCTTCAACTGCACCCACGTTGGAAACAGCGCCCGTCGTCGTTGCGGCACCAGCAGGGTATAGAGCAGATACGCGACAACCAGCGGCACGAAGATCCACGCAGCCAGAAAATGCCAGTTGCGCCCCATCGTCAACCACTTGTCCCCCGGCAACGTCGCCCAGCGGGGGAAGGCCCGTTCGCGCAGTTGGCCGTTGTCATCGGAGAGCCCCAGTACACCGGTGGTGTCGAATGCCTGCCCAGCGATGCGAACCACGCCCATGCGCTCGCCATCTTCGGCGGTGCGCGCATGGATCGCGATGAAAGGGTTGGCGAAATCGGATTGCTCCCCCCAATAAAGCGCGGGGTGTGCATTGAATATCTGCAAACCGCTCATCAGCAACACGATCAGGCAAACGAGATTCGTCCAATGCCACAGACGAGTCGCCAACGTATGTCGTTTGATCACTCGTGTGGCCGGCGCACCGGGCACATTACCGGTCGAGTCACTATCGATCGTAGCTTTGACAGACTCAGACATGATATTGACCTCGAAACGAAGGCGTCCGGCAAACCAGACAGCGCCTGGTTGCCGGACCGCAACTTTTAGTTGGCATGCTCCATGGAGTCGCTGCTCATTTCGTCATGGCTCATGCTATCGTCGTGGCTCATGCCATCGTCGTGGCTCATGCCATCATCGTGGCTCATGCCGTCGTCGTGGCTCATGCCATCATCGTGGCTCATGCCGTCGTCGTGGCTCATGCCATCATCGTGGCTCATGCCATCGTCGTGGCTCATGCCATCATCGTGGCTCATGCCGTCGTCGTGGCTCATGCCATCATCGTGGCTCATGCCGTCGTCGTGGCTCATGCCATCATCGTGGCTCATGCCATCGTCGTGGCTCATGCCATCATCGTGGCTCATGCCGTCGTCGTGGCTCATGCCATCATCGTGGCTCATGCCGTCGTCGTGGCTCATGCCATCATCGTGGCTCATGCCATCGTCGTGGCTCATGCCATCATCGTGGCTCATGCCGTCGTCGTGGCTCATGCCATCATCGTGGCTCATGCCGTCGTCGTGGCTCATGCCATCATCGTGGCTCATGCCGTCCTGACTCATCGAGTCCTGGGACATATTGTCGGTCTGGGCACTGGCGAGCGTGGTGAAGGCAAGGCCGCCGCTCAGCAGTACAGCACTCAAGGCGAGTAGATATTTGGGTGTCGTGCGGGTCATGATTCTCTCCTGATTTATCTAGGCAAACCGTGTCCGGTCCGACACGGCTTGCCCAAGATAAACAGGAAATTCAGCTCAATCATCACGGAATCATAACGTTCGGTGATAACGTCTCCGTGATGATTGACGAGGTACACTGGGCTAGGATTCACAGCTCACTTAGAGGAGAACCGATATGTCGTGCCCGATACTTTGCGTCGAGGACGATCCCGATATCGGTCGGCTATTAACGAGCATTCTCGTACAGGCGGGCCATCAGCCGACCTGGGTTTCGACCGGGGAAGAAGCCTTGCATCGATGGCAGAATGCCTCGCTCGTCGTTCTTGATCTGATGCTACCGGGCATCGACGGTCTCGCCGTGTGTCGAGACATTCGCTCTCACGACGCCACCATTCCGATCATCATGCTGACGGCGCTCGCCGGAACGCGGGACGTGGTCGTCGGTCTGGAAATCGGTGCCGACGACTACATCACCAAGCCATTCGACACCGACATCCTATTGGCGAGAATCCAAGCGCTTCTGCGTCGTCGAAAGGCGATGGAGGAGCGTACGTCGTCGACGCTTATGAAGATAAAGGCGCTGGAGATCGACATCGACGGTTACAGCGTCAAATTCGACGGAAACATGATTCAACTCACGACCCGGGAGTTCGCCCTACTGGTGTTCTTTGCCCGCCACCCTGGTAAGGGATTTTCCCGCAGCGAGTTGCTCGATGCCGTATGGGGCCCGGAATTCGACGGCTTTGATCACACCGTCAATACGCACATCAATCGGTTGCGCAGCAAGATAGAGCCAGACCCGGCGCGGCCCGAGTACATTCTCACCGTATGGGGTACCGGTTACCGGTTCACCGACGCCGCCGTCGCCCCGGCATCAGCCTCCGACGAGAACGCCCCATGAGCCTCGGCCAATCGCTGCGCAGAACCTACCGCAGCCTGTTCGCGCGCATCGTGTTCGTCTATCTGGTGAGCATGATCGCACTCTCCACCACGACCACGCTGGTGGCGGTCGATCAGTTCAACCAGTTGGGACGCGAATGGCTGCAGCGCAATGAGATCGACATGGCCCATCACCTGACCCGCGTACTGCAGGATTCGCTCGACGACGGCGTCGACGCCCCCTCGACTCGAGCGGCCGTAGAGCAGGTCATGACCATCAATCCGGCGCTCTCGCTCTACGCGCTCGACACCGACGGCACGGTGGTTGGCGCTTACGGCCCCGACCGCTGTGGACTAGGCCGCCGGATCGACCGGGGTGCTATCGACGAACTGCTTTCCGACATGCCCATGCTGCCGGTCTACGCAGACATGCCCTGCCGGGGCGACGAGGGCGTTTTTTCGGTTGCCCCGATCACCTACGGCCCGCAGCAGCAATCGGGCTATCTGATGGTGCAACTGGAGGCGAACACAGACGTCTCGATGGCCAACATCTGGCAGACGAGCAGCATCTCGCGCACGCTGCTCATCGCAGGTTGCGTGGCGTTGGCATTGACGCTGGCGGTGGGGCTGGCCCTCTTCGCTTTTCTGACGCGACGCTTTTCCCGGCTGACCCGCACCGTCCAACACTTTGCCGAGGGCGATTACCGGCAGCGCAGTCCCGAGTCGATCGACGACGAAATCGGCCGGGTCGGGCGTGCCTTCAACGACATGGCGGCCACCATCGAAGCCCAGGTCGAGGCGCTGCACGATACCGACCGCCAGCGTCGGGAACTCATCGCCAACCTGTCCCACGAATTCCGCACGCCGATGACCTCCCTGTTGGGCTACGCCAAGCAGTTGGATCGCAGGCCTCTCGACGATGAAACACGCAGCGGCCTGGACGCCATTCGCGCCAACGTGGAGCGACTGGCCCAGTTGGCCGACCAGCTCTCTCAAATGTCACGCGCCAATATCGCTGGCCGACCGCTATGCCCAAGCACGTTCTCCTTCGCCGAATTGGCCAACGACATTCTAGGTAAATTCCACCCTCGCGCGCTGGAGAAAGGCATTGAGCTTCGTGTGGAGAACCAGGCGGCGATAGCCGAGGTCTCCGCCGACATCGAACTGATCGATCACGCGCTGACCAATATGGTCGACAATGCCATCACCGCCACCAACACCGGCGGCACGGTCTCGATCCGAATTCTCGAGTTCGACGATGCCCGGCTCAAGATCGGGGTCAGAGATACCGGTGTCGGCATCCCCGAAAAAGAAATCCCCCTCATCTCACAGCGCTTCTATCGCACCACGGTTGGACGTGAGCGTGGTGAAGGCACCGGGCTGGGGCTCGCTATCGTCTCCGAAGTGCTGAAGCGCCACGAGTCCCAACTCGTCATCGAGAGCAAACCGGGAAAAGGCACCTGTATCTGGTTCACGCTGCCGAGGACGATACTCGATGAGAGATCGATTCACCCAAGCTGACGAGTTGGCATCCGGCTCGCCCGCTATGCGGTCAATACACTGGAGTAACGCGACATGGACGCCGAACTGATCGACATCGCCCCATGGGCAGTCGCGCAGGACTTAGCCTGTCAGGCGCACAACTAAAAAGCCCGCGATTGCTCGCGGGCTCAGTACTTAATGGCTCTTAGTAACCTAGCGTCTAGCTAATTTGCATGGATAGCTAAGTTGCATGGGTAGCTAAAAGTTATAAAGGCCTAATCAATCAACGGCAGCAGTGTATTCAGGCTATCCCGGGCATCGCCATAAAACATCCGTGTGTTCTCTTTGAAGAACAGCGGGTTTTCGATACCGGAGTAGCCGGTGCCCTGGCCGCGTTTGCTGACAAACACCTGCTTGGCTTCCCATACCTTCAATACCGGCATGCCAGCGATGGGGCTATTGGGGTCTTCCTCGGCCGCAGGGTTCACGATGTCGTTGGAGCCAATCACGATCACCACGTCGGTGGTGGCAAAATCGTCGTTGATTTCATCCATTTCCAGCACGATATCGTAAGGCACCTTGGCTTCTGCCAGCAGAACGTTCATATGCCCTGGCAAGCGGCCCGCGACCGGGTGAATACCGAAGCGCACAGTCTTGCCCGCTGTACGCAGTTTACGCACCAAATCGCTCACTGCGGTTTGCGCCTGGGCCACAGCCATGCCGTAGCCCGGCACGATAATCACGCTATCGGCATCGTTCAGGGCACTCGCTACGCCGCCGGCGTCAATTGCCACCTGCTCGCCTTCGATCTCCGCCGCTGGGCCTTGGCTGCCGCCAAAGCCGCCTAGGATCACATTGACGAAGTTGCGGTTCATCGCCTTACACATAATGTAAGAAAGAATCGCACCGGAGGAGCCCACCAGCGCACCGGTGACAATCAGCAGGTCGTTGGAGAGCGTAAAGCCGACCGCCGCCGCCGCCCAGCCGGAGTAGCTGTTAAGCATGGAGACCACCACCGGCATATCGGCCCCGCCAATACCCATAATCAGATGGTAGCCAATAAAGAACGCCAGCGCTGCGAGCACTAGCAGCGTCCAGAAGCCTGCCCCGTTGAGGTACAAAATCGCCAATAGCAGTGACAGCACCGCCGCTCCGGCGTTGAGCAAATGGCCGCCGGGCAGTTGGCGTGGTTTACCGTCGACTTTACCGGCCAGCTTGCCGAACGCCACCACCGAACCAGTGAAGGTCACTGCACCGATAAAGATAGCGAATACTACTTCAATCTGCAGAAAGGTGAGCTCGTCAGGCGCCTTAGTGGCGACCAGCGCGGCAAACGCAGAAAACTCCTGCATAACGCCATCGGCCGCTTGTGCCGCCAGCACCCGGCGGCGCTCTAAATCTGCGCTCCAGGCGACAAACACCGCGGCCAAGCCGACAAAACTGTGCAGCGCAGCCACTAACTGAGGCATTTCGGTCATCTCGACCTTGCCCGCCACATAGACGCCGACACCTGCACCAATCACCATCATTGGGATTAACCACCAGTAGCCGCCAATACCCGGCCCTAGGGCGGTAAACAACACTGCCAACCCCATACCCACGATGCCGTACCACACGGCCCGCTTGGCTTTCTCTTGGTTACTCAAGCCGCCTAGCGACAGAATAAACAGTACGCTTGCCGCGATCGCCGCGGCAGATACGAATCCTTGACCTAACATATCGTCTCTCCGCCGCTTAGGATTTTTGGAACATGGCCAGCATCCGGCGTGTCACCAGGAAGCCACCCACGATATTGATGGATGCGATAAGCACCGAGATCGCCGCCAGCACGCCCACTACGGCGCTGCCGGAGCCAATCTGCAGAATCGCCCCCAAAATAATGATGCCCGAGATTGCGTTGGTCACCGCCATAAGCGGTGTATGCAGCGAGTGACTTACGTTCCAGATCACCTGGAAGCCGATAAAGCAGGCCAACACAAAGACAATAAAGTGCTGCATAAACGACACCGGTGCCACTTGCCCCAATAGCAGCATCAGCGCACCACCGACGGCCAATAAACCCACTTGGCGTTTGGTTTGCGCTTTGAAGGTGGCCAGGTCAGAGGCTTTTTTCTCCTCTGGCGTGGGCGCCTTCTCTTTCTTCTTCGGCTTAGCGGCAGCAATCGCTTTGACTTTGGGCGGCGGTGGCGGGAAAGTTATTTCGCCCTTATGCGTCACCGTCGCGCCACGAATCACATCATCTTCCATATTATGATTGATCACGCCCTCTTTTTCGGGGGTTAGATCGGTCAGCATATGGCGAATATTGGTGGCATAAAGCAGCGATGCCTGTGTGGCCATGCGCGAGGGGAAATCGGTGTAACCGACCACCACTACGCCATTATCCGACACCACCCGCTCGTCTGGCTTAGTGAGATCGCAATTGCCGCCCTTCTCGGCTGCTAAGTCGATCACCACCGAACCCGGCTTCATCGCTGCAACCATATCTTCCAGCCACAGCTTGGGCGCGGGACGGCCAGGAATCAGCGCGGTGGTAATCACGATGTCCACATCGGCCGCCTGCTCGCGGAAACACTCAAGCTGCTTTTCGCGGAACTCCGGGCTTGAGGGAGAGGCGTAGCCACCGCTTTCGGAACCGTCCTGGCTATCTTCGAAATCGAGGAACAGAAACTCCGCGCCCATGGATTCGATTTGTTCAGAGACCTCGGGGCGCACGTCAAAGGCGCGAACTACGGCGCCCAGGCTGGTGGCCGTGCCGATCGCCGCCAAACCGGCCACACCTGCCCCAATGACCAACACCTTGGCTGGGGGCACTTTACCTGCTGCCGTTACCTGGCCGGTAAAGAAGCGGCCAAAGTTGTTGCCCGCCTCGATCACCGCCCGGTAGCCGGCGATATTGGCCATGGAGGAGAGCGCGTCCATCTTCTGCGCTCGTGAAATCCGCGGCACCATATCCATAGCAATAACGGTGGCGCCCTGGGCCTTGCACTTTTCCAGCAGCGCTTCGTTTTGCGCCGGCCAGAAGAAGGCAATCAAGGTTTGGCCTTCCCGCAGCCGCTCGGCCTCTTCATCAGAGGGCTCGCGGACTTTAATGACAATCTCAGCGTCGTTCCAGAGCGCATCGGCACTGGCCACGACGGTAACGCCCGCATCACGATAAGTGTCGTCATTAAAGCCCGCCGCTAAGCCAGCGCCGGTTTCTATCAGGCACTCATGGCCCAGCTTCTGGATCTGTTTAGCGCTCTCAGGGGTCAGCGCGACGCGCGCTTCCCCCCGGGCACTCTCTTTCGGTGCGCCTATTTTCACTCTTGTTCTCCCTTGCTTAACCTTATTGCAGTGCCGCAGTTGCTCAATGGGCCTGCACCTTTAACGGCGTCCGTGATAACGCCTTAATAGCAGTCTAGGATCTAACGGGGTGGCTGCCAGATACTATTCAACCTTTGATACAACAGGGTTGTTTAATTACTACATTGACTAGCAGCACATTGAACAGTGTGCATGATCGCTCTCTCAACGTCTAAATTCGTTAGCAAACTCAGTAAGTGACTGATAGAGCCATGTGTTAGCAGGGTCATTGGCGTACAGCCCATGCTGAATCAGCGTCGTTTTCAGCGTCGGTAGCTCTTTAGGCGGCTCCACCAAACGCACCGGCAGCATAGCAACGAACCGTTCAGCCATTTGACGTGGGAGCGTCATGATCGCTTCCGTCAGCGCCACCACCCGCGCCGCGGCGATATAGTTGAGGTTTTTAGAGATGACCCGGCGGGTTAAGCCGTGTTGAACAAGACAACTATCGATATTACTGGGGCGCAGGCCGCTAATATCCGCCAGCTCCACATGGAGCGCATCAGAAAACTGACCAATACTTAGCACATCGCCCACGCGATCATTATGGGTAGCAGCCAGGCAGACCAGTTCCTCATCCATCCAAGGCGTCTGAATCACACCGCTTGGCAGCGCGCTTTGGCTATCCAGCCCTACCACCATATCGATTTGGCGCTGTTCCAGCCCCTCACTCAGCACATCTGGGGTAATCAGCTCAATGGAAAAGCTAATGCCCGGTGCATAGACCAACAGCTGGCTTAAAAAGAGCGGGTACATGACCTCTTCAAAGTAATCCGTGGTGGCGAGCGTAAAGCGTCGCGTGCTGTTGGCAGGCGTAAACATCGCGGGGGGCGCAAGACCTTGGCGTAGCATCGCTAGCGCCTGTTGCACCACGGGCAGCAGCTCAAGTGCCCGGGATGTCGGCTGCATACCGTTTTCGGTGCGCACTAGCAGCGGATCATCCAGCGATTCACGCAGCCGTTTTAAGGCATGGCTCAAGGCGGGTTGGCTTAAATGCAACGTTTCTGCCGCGCGAGTGACGTGACGCTCGCGCATCAGCGCCTCAAATACCAGCAGCAAGTTCAGGTCGAAATGGCGTAGCGAGCGCATAGTTTCTCATCATTCATGTTACGAATGATTAAATTCTAAACATTCATTTAATTTATTACTAGAAATTGCTTATTGTCTGCCTCTCATTCGCCCACCAGCGACTATCAGCGATAATCCAGCACTCAAGGAGAATCACACCGGTGACCCACCCACAAGCTATGTCTGCACAAACCATGCCCAGTCTTTATGGAGATGTGATTTCTACCTTTATGGGCGTAGCAAAAGCAACGGATCCCAAGGCAACCGACGCCGACGTTGTGGTGAGTGGCGTTCCTTTTGATTTGGCCTGCTCGGGCCGGTCAGGCACCCGCATGGGGCCGAATGCTATTCGACAAAGTACCGCTAACCTGATCTGGGAAGGCAAGCGTTGGCCCTGGAACTTCACCTTGGAAGAGCGCCTCAAGGTGTGCGATGCAGGCAACGTTGATTACGCCTATGGTGAGCCCGAAAGTCTGGTCGATAATCTGGAAACTCACGCCAACCGTTGGTTAAGCGCGGGCAAAAAGATGCTAACTCTGGGCGGTGACCACTACATCAGCCTGCCGCTGCTGCGCGCCCACGCCCGGGAACACGGCCCGCTGGCGCTGATCCATTTTGACGCCCACACAGACACCTACGAGCAAGGCACGCGCTTTGACCACGGCACTATTTTTCACCACGCTTTAAAAGAAGGCTTGGTGGTGCCTGAGCACTCGCTGCAAATTGGCATTCGCACCAGCTATGACCGCCACAACCACCCTTACGAGGTGTTGGATGCGGACTGGGTCAATGAACACGGAGCTGCGGCCGTGCTTGAGCGCATCCGTGCCCGCGTGGGTTATCACCCGGCCTACGTTACCTTGGATATTGACGGCCTCGACCCCGCCTACGCCCCAGGCACCGGCACACCGGTATGCGGCGGCATGTCCACCGACCTGATGCTGAAAGTAATTCGCGGTATGGTAGGCATGGAGCTGGTCGGTATGGACGTGGTGGAAGTGAACCCCGCCTACGATCACGGCGACATCACCTCGCTTGCCGCCGCGACGCTGGGGCTTGAGTTTTTGTATACCCTGGCGGCATCTAAGGGCGTTTGATGGTTAGCCTCCGCCATCTCTTGGCTTATGGTATTGAGATGACGGGCACGGAACAGACTATCTTTGAGAGGCCGCTAGCGCTTGATCAATGTCCGCCAGCAGATCGTCGATATGCTCGATTCCGAGCGACAGCCGCACCATATCCGGCGTGACACCAGCGGCTTTTAGCTCCTTCTCGTTGAGTTGGCGGTGCGTGGTAGAGGCGGGAATGGAAGAGCAGCTTTTGGCATCGCCGATATTAACCAAGCGAAGAATCAGCGCCAGTGCATCGTAGAAGCGCTCACCAGCGGCCTGCCCACCTTCAATACCAAAACTAAGAATCCCCGAAGCATGGCCGTTCATATAATGTTGGGCCAACGCATGATCCGGATGGTTTTCCAAGCCAGCATAATGCACCCAGGTGACCAACGGATGGCTTTCCAGATGCTTGGCAACCGCTAAGGCATTGACACAGATACGCTCGATCCTCAGTGACAATGTTTCCAACCCCTGAAGCAGGTTCCAGGCTGCTTGGGCAGAGAGCGCCGCCCCCATATTGCGTAGCGGCACCACCCGGGCGCGGGCAATAAAGGCCGCATCGCCCACATCGCGGGTATAGCTCACACCATGATAGGAGACATCAGGCTCATTGAGCAGCGGAAAACGACTGGCATGTTTAGCCCAGGGAAAGGTGCCCGAATCAACAATCACACCGCCCACCGTGGTGCCGTGACCGCCGATATATTTAGTCGCCGAGTGGACGACAATATCCGCCCCGTGCTCAATCGGCCGACATAAGAACGGCGTCGCCGTGGTGTTATCGACAATCACCGGCACCCCATAACGATGCGCCACCTCGGCGAGCTTTGTTAGGTCAACCACTCCACCCGAGGGGTTACCAATGCTTTCACAGAAAACCGCTTTGGTACGCTCATCGATCAGCGCTTCGATGCCATCCATATCGTCTTTATCGGCAAAACGCACCTGAATGCCTTGGCGCGGCAAGGTGTGGGCAAACAGATTGTAAGTACCGCCATACAGCTCGCTGATCGAGACAATGTTATCGCCCGCTTCGGCAATGGTCTGGATCGCATAGGTGATCGCCGCCATTCCCGATGCCACCGCTAGCCCGGCGATACCGCCTTCCAGTGCGGCTACCCGCTGCTCCAACACGGCACAGGTCGGGTTCATGATGCGTGAGTAAATGTTTCCTTCGACTTTCAGGTCAAACAGATCCGCCGCGTGCTGCGCGTTATCGAATGAAAACGACGTGGTTTGATGAATCGGCACCGCCACGGCGTTTTGTGAATCCGGGGAATAGCCATGGTGAAGAGCAATGGTTTCTGGCTTCATGAGACGGCTCGCTATTTTGTTATTAAGGTTCGCTATTGATCCTAAACAAGCGCTGCGGGGAAGGCCAACAATCGTTCGCCCTCCGATCTACCAGGTAAGACCAAACACACTCACCAATTCCACTCACTGCGCGCCACCGCGTCATGGGCAGGCTGGGATCCAGGTGCTGGGGCACACAGTTGCTGCGAGGCAATGGTCACCTGACTCGACGAGGGCCTTACCGCACCGATCAGCGTGTTCAGTGAACCCCAGTTCAATCCGCAGATGGTCAATAACGTGTTTGGGGATACGTCGGCTTATATCGGAGTCATGGATTCATTGTGTGTGGGTCTAACGCTGGATGCTGGCCTTTACGATGCGCTACTGGAACAGCTGGCTAATGAGATTGCGCGCTGCACCGATGCCTAAACAGCCTTTTTCTTAAACAACTTTCCAAGTTGATAAAGGTCGTGCATATACCTATCAAACTTTGAAACAAGCAGTGACATAAAGATAAATGCATAAATAACCAGCATGACGCTCAGGGGTTCGTTAAGCCAGGCCAGCAAAGGCGTCGATATCGGATAGCTAATCATGTAGATAGTCATGGCGGCTAATAGCTGAACCATGAAACAATTAACAATCACCAGGGTAATCAACGCTGCTCGTATATTGATATGTGGCAGCGTTGTTTTCCAAAACGGTAAATGGCGTACTTTTATGTGGCTTCTCTCCGCCCCATCTGGATCGCCGTTAAAACTCAATCTCCTTTTACGCCGCAGCAAAGGGATTGCATAGTTGCCTGCTTCCCCTTCAGAAAACGCTACCAAGGCGATATCCCGATTGAATTCAGGGCCCAAGGCATTGGCCGCCACTTGATCGAAATCTGCCCATGCATGGTTTTGCTGGGCGGTTTTAGCTTGGTCAGAAAGCACCTTTAAGCGGCTTTTATCGGCCTTCGACAACTTCTTATCATTACCGACGTTGATATTGTAATGAATTTCATACACCTGATACAGAGCAGCGGTCACGCCCACAAAGATCATCAAAAAGACAATATATATCAACATATTAATCGACACCTTTTAAATGGAAACGCACCTGATCAAGCGGAATATTTGTTAGTTTTCAAACTAACATTGTGACTATGCCTGCACACTGCTCATCTGTATAGGCTCAGAAAGCTGCTAAAAAGGCGGATCAGATCAACTGCCTGTTGAGTAGCCGTGTTCACACAAAAGCGCCATACCGAGCGCCAATCACATTGGCTAAGTGGAACTAAAACACTCCTCTACCAACGGCCGTATTGCCTGTATTACCGCATCGTTTCCATCAGCGGTTCGCCACCCCATTTCAATAGGAAAAGTGCGCAATGCCAGCGGAGAAGGTAACACTTGCAAACCGGTGAGTGCGGCGATAGCAGCAGCGTGCGATGGTATGGTTGCGATGGCTGACGTACCTTTCAGTAAGTACGGCAGAGCTGCAAAATGCGTTGTGGCAGCCACGACACGGCGCGACATCCCCCGCTCTGCCAATGCTTCATCGACGATACCCACAAAGCCGCCAGATGACACAAGAATATGTTCAGCGGAAACGAAGCCTTCGATATCAAGCGCTGCTGTCACCCAGCGCTCAGGATCCACTACACAAGCGTAGCTCGCCTCGCCGAGTAGACATCGGCTCAATCCACTTCTTGCCAATCCTCCGGAGCTAATCGCCAAATCCAAGCGACGTCCTGCCAGCGCATCAGCGACCATCTGGCTGTGAGTCTGTCGGAATACCAAGCGCAAGCCTGGCAATGTGTACGCCACACGCTCAATCAGACGTGACCCAATGGCGATTTCAAAGTCGTCGGAAAGGCCTATTGTCACCGAACGCCCCTCAAAACTTCGCTCTGAGGGCGACACCATGGCAAGGCTTTGGCGTATTTTGTTCAGCGCCTCTGACACCGCGGGTTTCAATTGGTGAGCTAGCAACGTCGGCGCCAGCCCGCGTCCGGTACGCTGAAACAGCGGGTCACCGTAAACGTCTCTCAAACGTTTCAGTGCTGCACTCACCGCGGATTGTGTCAACGCCAGCCTCGTTGCTGCGCGGCTCGCGCTGCCCTCTTCATAAAGCGCTTCAAACACCTTGAGTAGGTTTAGGTCAGTTTTGGCGATATCAATTTTATTCATAACAAATAGAAACGCATCTATCTTCATTAATATCGTTACAGCTTATAGCATTTCTTTGTCATTAACTTCTCACGCGTTTATTCCAAAGGTATCCAGCATGACGCAAACGACCGTTGCCGCACTCCAAATTGGCTCACTCCCCTCTGGCAAAGCCGCTACACTCGACCTTATCCTCTCCTATGAAGCCGCGATTATTGAAGCTGGCACTACCCTGGTGGTGCTGCCAGAAGCCGTTCTCGGCGGCTATCCCAAGGGGGAGATCTTCGGTACTCGGCTTGGCTATCGGTTGCCCGAAGGCCGTGATGCCTTCGCTGCTTACTTTGCCAACGCTATTGATGTTCCCGGCCCTGAGACAGAAGCCCTTACTGGCCTCTCTGCACGCACCGGGGCAACCCTCGTGGTCGGCGTTATCGAGCGTGACGGCAGCTCGCTTTACTGCTCGGCGCTGTTCTTGGACCCTGAACAAGGCCTTATCGGCAAGCACCGGAAGCTGATGCCAACCGGCACAGAACGGTTAATTTGGGCCCAAGGCGATGGCTCCACCCTAACCACTGTGGATACCCAGGCGGGGACTGTAGGTGCTGCTATCTGCTGGGAAAACCATATGCCGCTACTGCGTACCGCCATGTACGCAAAGGGGGTTGAAATTTGGTGCGCTCCCACGGTGGATGAACGCGATGTCTGGCAGGCATCCATGCGCCATATCGCCCATGAAGGGCGTTGTTTCGTCGTCAGCGCCTGCCAGATTCAACCCTCTCCCGCCGAGCTTGGCATTGAAGTGCCCGATTGGGAAAACAACCGCCCGCTGATTCGCGGCGGCAGCCTGATTGTTGGCCCATTAGGAGACGTGCTTGCAGGGCCGATGCGCGAACAGTCAGGTTTACTAACAGCGAAGGTAGATACCGCCCAGCTCGTTCAGGCACGCTATGACTTTGATGTGGTCGGACACTACTCCCGTCCTGATGTATTCGAGCTAACCGTCGATGAGCGACCAAAGCGGGGTGTCCGTTTTATCAACGGAGATAATGGACAGTAACCTACTTTTGCTCTTTGTCTGGCTAACCAAGACCAAACCGTCACGAACCCCGTTGGGCCAGGATTACATTGTAAGAGATGAAAGATAAGCTGGCTGGTCGATGATATCCGCTACGTAGTGCAGCCTCTCTTCCCATCCGTCTCGGGTGAGTTGACCTCCGAAGCACAAGCGCAAGGCTTCAGGCGGATGGTTGTCGGTGCTAAAAGCAGCGCTGGCAACCGCACTAACGCCATGTGAACGTAATTGCACCGCCAGCTCTGAAGGGTTCCAGCCAGAGTGCTTGGGCAGCTTAAGCCATAGGTGGAAAGCACCTTTGGCAGACACGATGCGCTGACGTCCCAGAATCTTCTCAGCTATCTCAAGACGGGCAATGGCCTCGATACGGATCGCTTTAAGCATGGCATCCGCCGTCCCATCGGTTATCCACTCGGTGATCAGGGCATCAATCAGCGGGCTGGACATCACCGAGGTGGCTCGAAGCGCGCCAGCGGTTCTCTGCGCCTGTCGCTTGGTGGGGGCGTGTAGGAATCCTGATCGCAAACCGGGACCGAAACACTTGGCAGTTCCCGTCAGATAGTAAGTGAGCTCAGGGGCCAAGTTAGCAATAGGGACGATCTTTTCTTCGCTGAGCATGGTGTAAGCATCATCTTCAATAATCGGGATGCTATAGCGCAAGGCAACATCAGCCAAAGCTTCACGACGCCCCAAGGGAATAGTCGTCGTCGTGGGGTTTTGGATGGTGGGATTAATGTACAAAACGGCCACTTGACCCTGCTTACAGATATCCTCGAAGGAGCGAACAAGCGGGCCATCGGAGTCACGCTCCAATGAATGCAGGGTCAGCCCGAGCTGGGCCGCAATAGCCTTTAGGCCGGGGTAGACCAGGCTTTCGACACAGATTAGCTGTCCAGGGGCTACCAACTGCATCAGCAGCCCAACCAGGCCGCTGTGAATACCGGGGCATATCAAGACCTGTTCCAGCGTCGTGTTGTCCAGCCGTCGATCCAGCCATTGGAGCGCAGCCACACGGTCATGGTGGCTGCCGCCAAAGGTTTGATAACGCAGTAGTGAGTAAAGATCACGCTGGGCCAACACCGAGATAGCGCTATCGCGTACGCGTTCAATCAAAGTCGGTATCGCGGGCTCAATCATTAGGTTCATGGTCATCTCATAACCACTGCTCGGCTTCACTGACACTGCCTTACCTTTAATAAAAGTGCCCGAGCCCGGATGCGAGTCAATCAAGCCACGCTGCTTAGCTTCGTTATAGGCACGCGCCGCCGTCGTGTAATTGATACTCAAAGCCCTCGCCAGCTCTCTCAGCGGGGGCAGTCGCTCGCGGGGCTGCAGCCGACCACTACCGACATCTTCAGCAATCAATTCAGCGACCAGACGATAAGCTGGCTGGCTGACCTCCTTATCTAAACGTTTTCGCCAGCGTTCCAGCTCAGATGTATGCATATCTTCCCCGTCGTTAAATAAACATTGTCACCTACCCTTCTTATCGCCCAAAACTTACCACTGATGGGCTAAAGATTGCACAAATAAAAAATTGATTGCATATGTACTTAATGGTGCAAAACACACTTATAGTGCACAAAATAGGTGAAAAATACAGTTTTTTTGAAATATTAGCTTTTTTTGATTTTTTATCATAAAAAATTTAGTCAATTTTTAGGCTTAGAGCGATCTACATGATCGACAATTGATTGGATCAATAAGCATATCAATTGGCACGTCGATTGCTCCGTATTGATCGTACCGCTTGTGTAAGCACGGCGGTTAACGACTCTCCCACTCGCAATAAACGGAGCTTAGACATGCCTACAGTGACGCAACCACTCAACAAGAAAGGCGATTTTCTGGTCGACTACGAAGAGAAGGTTTTTGAAGACGTAAAAGCGAAACCAGGCGAAAAAGCCCTGGTAACTTTTCATACGGTTGCCTTTGAGGGGTCGATCGGCTTCGTGAATATGCTGCAAGCAACGCGCTTGCTGCGTAAAGGCTTTGAAACATCCATCTTACTGTATGGCCCCGGGGTCACTTTGGGCGTACAGCGGGGCTTCCCCACCCTGGGTGATGAAGCGTTCCCCGGCCACATGAACTTCAACAATCAGTTGACCAAGTTTATGGCCGAGGGGGGCAAGGTCTACGCCTGCCGCTTTGCTCTTCAAGCACTCTATGGTCATGGCGAACCGTCACTCATTGAGGGTATTCGCCCTATCAATCCATTAGATGTGCTTGATCTCAAGCTGCTTCACGTGCGCGACGATGCACTGATCATCGATACCTGGACGGTCTAAGGGGAGCAGCGGTCATGGCACAAGTAAACATGACAGGAACGACCATAGTGCGGGCCGCTGCCGCTCAGCTTTCTCCCGATCTTGAGAGTGTTGGCGGCACGCTGGTCAAGGTACTGGATGCAATCGACGAAGCGGCCAGCAAGGGGGCTGAGCTGATCGTGTTCCCCGAAACCTTCGTTCCCTACTATCCGTACTTTTCATTTGTCTACCCCGCCGTGGCCTGTGGCGCCGAGCACATACGGCTGTATGAACAGGCCGTGGTGGTACCAGGCCCGATCACTGATGCTGTCGCTGAGCGCGCTCGCACCCTGAGCATCGTCGTCGTGCTTGGCGTTAATGAGCGTGATCATGGCACCCTCTACAATACTCAACTGATCTTTGATAGCGACGGGCGTCTGTTGCTGAAACGCCGAAAGCTCACGCCGACCTACCACGAACGCATGATTTGGGGCCAGGGCGATGCCTCGGGCTTGAAGGTGGTGGATAGCGCCATGGGCCGTGTTGGCGCCCTGGCCTGCTGGGAGCACTACAATCCGTTGGCACGTTATGCCCTGATGACCCAGCACGAGCAGATCCACTGCAGCCAGTTTCCTGGCTCGCTGGTCGGCCCAGTCTTCGCGGATCAAATTGAGGTGACCATCCGTCACCATGCCCTTGAAGCGGGTTGTTTTGTGGTTAACGCCACCGGCTGGCTAACCGACTCCCAAATCGAATCCATTACCCCCGACACCACGCTACAACGTGCTCTGCGTGATGGCTGTAACACCGCCATTATCTCGCCAGAAGGTAAGCACTTGGCCGAGCCGCTGCGCAAAGGAGAAGGCATCGTCATTGCCGACCTGGATTTCGCCCTGATTACCAAGCGTAAGCGAATGATGGATTCGGTGGGCCACTATGCCCGCCCTGAACTATTGAGCCTAGTCATTAACGATATGCCCGCCCACTGCTGCCAGCCACTGGCCACTTCCGCTCAGGGCCATAATGCCCAAGGAGATGAAGATGCGTAATCTCGCCGATCGCTCACGCTTGTTCACGGAACTTCAAACCCATGGCGTACGCCTGCAGGATGCATCACAAGAGCATGTCAGCCGACGGGGCGGCGCTGGCCCTTCTGACCATCAGGCAATAACCATCGATGGAATCACTATGATGGTGCCCGTCTATACCCAGTCGGCATGGCGTTCACCGTTTAGCGTAGAGTCATGTGATGAAGGGCATCGGCTAACTGAAAACACAATTCCTATGGCCGATATTACCTTTGCAGATACGCCCCACTTCTACGACCTGCAAACCGCTGACGGCGTCCCCTACACGCATATCGCCACATTGCATAGCCGCGATGTACTGGCCACGACGGTACTGCAAACATGCATCCGTTATGAGAGCAGGCGCAAAGCCTGCAAATTCTGCTCGATTGGTCAATCACTCCAAGCCGGGCGCACCATTGCACATAAGTCCCCAAACCAACTGGCCGAGGTGGCTAAGGCTGCTGTCGAGCTCGACGGTGTCAAACATATGGTCATGACTACCGGAACACCAGCCACGCCTGACCGAGGAGCCAGCGTCCTTTGCGAAAGTGCCAGGGCCATCAAAGCGGCCGTGGATCTTCCGCTGCAAGGTCAGTGCGAGCCGCCGAAGGATCCCGTTTGGTATGCCCGCATGAAGGAAACTGGCATTGACAGCCTTGGCATGCATCTCGAAGTGGTCACACCTTCGCTAAGAAAAACGCTGATGCCAGGCAAGGCCGAGGTTGGCATCGAAGAGTATATGCAGGCGTTTCGCGATGCTGTTGACGTCTTTGGCCGCGGGCAAGTCAGCACTTATATTCTTGCCGGGCTCGGGGATACCCGCGAGGCCATTTTAGAAACCTGCCAACACCTAATCGAAATCGGCGTTTATCCCTTTGTAGTGCCGTTCGTGCCGATTAACGGCACGCCATTAGAAGATCATAAGCCGCCCAGCGCCGACTTTATGGAGTCGATCCTGGCGCCGTTGGGCAGACGTCTCAAGCTCGCAGCGTTGCGCTCTAGCGATATCAAAGCGGGCTGCGGGCGTTGCGGTGCCTGTTCAACGTTGTCTGAGTACGAGCGCTAACAGCACGCGAAACGCTTAATAGAGGAGTGCCCGATGATGTCAACATCCGACGCCTATTCGGCCTATTCCAACTACCGGATCAAGTGGGCGAGCCTGCCTTGGGAAACCGATGAAGCACTGGCATTGCGGCGGCGCGTTTTCTGCGATGAGCAGGCAATATTTGATCAGGACGACCGAGATGCCATCGATGACTCAGCCCACCTACTCGTCGCTTTAGGGTGCACAGGAGGATGGTATGAGCAAGTGGTGGGGACGGTGCGTATTCACGAATCAGAACCTGGACTCTGGCATGGTTCGCGTCTTGCTGTTGACCCAGCCTTCCGCGCCCAAGTCCGCCTAGGCTCCACGCTGATTCGGCTGGCCGTCTCCAGCGCTCATGCATTGGGCTGCCAACGCTTTTTGGCCCGGGTACAGGCCCAGAATGAGGCACTTTTTCAACAGTTGCACTGGCGAAGCATTGGAGAGGAGTTAATCCTTGATCGACCTCATGTCGTCATGGAGGCCGACCTTACCCACTACCCCCCTTGCCACTCTCCTCTTAGCGGCTTTGTTCTGCCTGGGCGTCAATGCCAACCTCTCGCTGAGCTGGCGCCTGGGCTGCTTAAGATCCTTTCAGCCCCCACACTGAGACAAGCATCATGAGCCAAAAGCAACGACTCGACCTAACAGAACTGCTCCAGAAAGTGCACGATTATAGTGGTCTTGCCCATAAGGCCGACATCGCGCGGATCGCTCCCAACCTGACAGCACTGCCCGATGGCTGGCACCCCAACGGCGACGATACCGCGGCCATTCCCAGCGGTGAAGGCTACACACTGTTGGCGATAGAAGGGCTACTTACCGCCTTCGTCGCCGAGGATCCTTGGTTTGCTGGCTGGTGTTCGGTGATGGTTAACGTCAGTGATATCGCCGCAATGGGCGGGCGGCCCCAGGCAATCGTCAATGCCCTATGGAGCCATAACCCAGAAAGCGCTGAACTAATTGCCAAAGGCATGCGTGAGGCCGCCGACACCTTCCGCATTCCCATCGTCGGTGGCCACACCAACCTGCGCTCCAATCAGCCGCAATTGGCGGTTGGCATCCTGGGTCGTGCCCACTGCCTGCTGAGCAGTTTTGCGGCGCGGCCTGGGCAATTATTAGTGGCGGCTATCGACCTGCGCGGCGCCTATCAAGCGCCCTATCTGAATTGGAACGCGGCCACAACGGCGCCCGCTGAACGTTTGCGTGGCGACATCGAACTACTTCCCTGTATTGCTGAAGCGGGCTTGGCTATCGCCGCCAAAGATATTAGTCAGGCCGGTCTCCTCGGTACCACCTTAATGCTCATGGAGAGCGCTGATGTAGGTGTGAGCATTAACCTTGACGCCATCCCGAAACCCGAGAAAGTCACTTGGGAGGACTGGTTATGCACCTTCCCTAGCTTCGGTTACCTGCTCACCACGGATAATGAGCACCTCCCCATGCTGCTAGAGCGCTTCCGTGCCCGTGGCATCGCCGCCGCGCAGATCGGCGAGATCGTTTCCTCACCGCAGTTCTGGGTAGAAACCGACAATGATCGCCAGTTGTTCCATGACCTTGCAACGACTCCATTAACTGGGCTGAGTCGCCCCCAAATGCCCATTCCCCAACAGGAGCTTTGAGCATGCCAGCCATACACTTCCACGTTCGCTGGCCAGATGGCAGCGAAGACCAGTGTTACTCACCCTCTACCGTCGTAAAGGAGTACTTCCAGGTCGGCGAGCGTCTCAGCGTCGATGCTTTTGTGGAGCGCGCCGACACAGCCTTAGAGGCGGCCAGCCAGCGCGTCGAACAAAAATTCGGCTTCTTCTGCTCCAGTGCCATGGATCAGTCGACGGTCATCAAGGCCAAAGCCCAGCAGTTTGGCAATAATCCGCAGGACATGGTCGAAATTATCCGCATCGACTAGCACATCAAACATCTCATCAATCGTTGCAAAGAGAGAGCGATATGAAAGACCTACGTAAGCACTATTCTGCCATTATCATCGGTGGCGGTCAGGCGGGGCTATCCGTCAGCCACTACCTTCAACAACAGGCAATCGACCATCTCGTTATAGAGAAACACAGCTTAATGCATAGCTGGCAGACAGCGCGTTGGGATTCATTCACCTTAGTGACGCCGAATTGGCAGTGCCAGCTACCCGATCACCCCTACGACGGGAATGACCCTAAAGGCTTTATGAAACGAGACGACGTCGTCGCTTACCTTGACCGCTTTGCTGCCAAGGTTCAGCCTCCCGCCCTCGAAGGCGTTGCCGTTAATCGCGTCAGTCTGAATAGCAACGGGAAGTACGAAGTGAAGAGTTCCGAGGGTGAGTTTAGCGCGGATCAGGTCGTGGTGGCCTCCGGCGGTTATCATCTCCCTATCATTCCACGTATGGCAGAGCGATTGCCCGATCGGTTGTTCCAGCTACATTCCGCGGAATACCGAAGCCCTGAACAGTTACCCGAGGGGTCGGTGTTGGTGGTGGGCTCCGGCCAGTCTGGCGCCCAGCTTGCCGAAGACCTGCACATTGCTGGGCGAAAAGTCTTCCTCGCCACTGGTGATGCCCCGCGCGTGGCGCGTCAATATCGCGGCAAAGATGTTGTCGAATGGCTTGATGAAATGGGCTACTACGAGATGTCGGTCGATCAGCACCCATTACGTGAGGGAGTAAGAGATAACACCAACCACTATGTTACAGGGCGTGATGGGGGCCGGGAAATCGACCTGCGTAAGTTCGCTCTCGAAGGTATGGAGCTATTCGGGCTATTAGAAGAGTACCGCAATGGGGACTTTATCTTCCGCGATAATTTGAAAGCCAACCTTGATCATGCCGACAGTGTTTACTGCAACATAAACCAGCGAATTGATGCCTATATCGCTTCCCAGGGCATCGAGGCCCCACCAGCGCCCGAGTACACGCCGTGCTGGGAACCGAACCAAGAGCGTTCCGAGCTAAATCTGGCCAACGCAGGGATTAGCACCATTATCTGGTGCATCGGCTTTCGCCCTGACTTTCACTGGCTTGATGCCTCGGTATTCAATGGTCAGGGCCATCCCATACACAAACGCGGTGTCACCCAACAACCCGGCCTCTACTTTATTGGCCTACCATGGCTGCATACCTGGGGCTCTGGGAGGTTCTCTGGTGTGGCGGCTGACGCTGAGTACTTGGTTGAACGCATCAAAGCTTATCAGCGACAACAGGATGCGGCTTTACAACCGCTCTCGGAGCAAGCGTCAGCCTGACGTGGTTCACACTAGCCATTGGGTTGCTATCAGAGGGTTGCTGCATCGTTACTAGGGCTTGTTAACACTCAATAGCATTCACAGCTAATCCACCTTTGGATGTCTCTTTGTACTTATCCAGCATGTCCCTGCCGGTATCCCGCATGGTACGAATCACCTTGTCCAACGAGATAAAATGAGTGCCATCGCCGCGTAATGCCATCTGAGCTGCATTGATCGCCTTTACCGTTGCGATGGCATTGCGCTCGATACAGGGAATCTGAACTAACCCACCCACAGGGTCACAGGTTAATCCTAAATTGTGCTCCAAGCCGATTTCGGCCGCATGCTCGACTTGTTCGGGCGTTCCCCCCATCACATCAGCCAAGCCAGCTGCTGCCATGGCACAAGCCGATCCGACCTCCCCCTGGCAGCCCACTTCGGCGCCGGAGATCGAGGCATTTTTCTTGCACAGAATGCCAATGGCGCCTGCCGCCAGCAAAAAATCCACCACGTTTTTCTCACAGGCGTTGGGCTGAAACTTCATATAGTAGTGTAAGACGGCGGGGATAATGCCTGCGGCGCCGTTGGTGGGCGCCGTTACCATGCGCCCCCCTGCGGCATTCTCTTCGTTAACGGCGAGGGCAAAAATATTCACCCACTCCATCGCTGAAAACGTTGAGGCGATCAGGCAATCGTTCTGCTCTGCCGCTTGAAGATGCTGGTGAAGCAGCTTAGCCCTGCGCTTAACGTTTAACCCGCCCGGCAGTATCCCTTCGTGGGTTAATCCATTGTCGATGCATTCACACATCACTTGCCAGATACGCCACAGTTCGTTTCTGACCTCCTCCTCCGTCCGCCATACTTTCTCGTTTTCCAGCATCAGCCGACTGACACTGAGCTGCTCTTTTTTACATAGCGCCAAGAGTTCGTCTGCCGTATCGAAGTTGTAAGGAATGGTAACGCCACCCAAATCGTCCAGCGGCATATCCACCTGGGCCTGTTCAACCACAAAGCCGCCGCCAACTGAGTAATAGGTATTTTCATACACCAAGTCGCCCTGATGCGTAAAAGCCGCCAGCTTCATGGCGTTAGGGTGGTGGGGCAAACTCTCTTCATGAAAATAAAGATCATTTTTCCAGTCGAAATCGACGTCTATTTGGCGGCCCAGCGGCAATAACTGGCTGTCTTTTAGCGCCTGGATGGCGGGGCCAATCATCGAAGGGTCTATCCTGTCAGGGCGCTCCCCCATTAGCCCC
Organism: Vreelandella sedimenti; assembly: GCF_013416325.1. GTDB lineage: Bacteria > Pseudomonadota > Gammaproteobacteria > Pseudomonadales > Halomonadaceae > Vreelandella > Vreelandella sedimenti. The sequence goes on along the minus strand of NZ_JACCGK010000001.1, from coordinate 57,461 downwards.
ATAATGATCGCGTGATCGGTGGCGTGCCCGACCCCCGTCGCGGATAGCGACCCGTAAAGATGCACCTCCAGGCGTTCCACCTGATCAAGCAGGCGGTGTTCGCGCAGCGTGGCGACATAGTTAAACGCCGCCTGCATGGGCCCGACGGTGTGGGAGCTGGAGGGGCCTACGCCAATCTTGAAAAGGTCGAAGACACTGATAGGCATTGGAACACCTCGTATCGTACAAACAGGTAACCTCAGGCGTTGCCTGAAACGTTTTATGATGTATTGAGCGCAGGCTGACAAGGCATTAATTACTGAACACTACCGTACGCCCGGCGTAAAAAAACACGCGGCGTTCCAAGTGATAGCTGATCGCCCTGGCCAGGGTGAGGCACTCGATATCACGCCCCTTGGCAACCAGATCCTCAGGGTAATGGGTGTGGTCCACAGGCTCGACCCCTTGGGCAATAATCGGCCCTTCATCAAGGTCATTATTAATGTAGTGCGCCGTTGCGCCGACCAGCTTAACCCCTTTTTCATACGCCTGATGATAAGGCTTAGCGCCTTTAAAACCGGGCAGCAGCGAGTGGTGAATATTGATCGCCCGTCCAGCTAATAGCTCACACATGGAAGGTGAAAGCACCTGCATATACCTTGCCAGCACCACCAATTCAGCGTCGGTATCCGCGATGATTTCTCGTACCTGGGCTTCCTGCTGCAATTTCGTCTCGGGGCTGATCGGCAGATAGTGATAAGGCAGACCGTGCCATGTTGCCAACGGCTCCAGATCAGGGTGGTTTGAAATCACCGCTTTAATATCCAGAGGCAGTTGCCCTGTGCGATAGCGATAGAGAAGATCATTCAAACAGTGATCCGCTTTCGAGACGAGGATCACGGTTCCGGTACGTTTACCCGGCGCAGTCAGTTCAAACTGCATGTCGAATTCGCCTGCCCGCGCGGCAAAATCGGCCTGGAAGCTCTCTTCATGGAACCCGTCTAGCTCTGGGCGAAACTCGGCACGAATGAAAAAACGCCCGCCGAGCCGATCATCGAAAGAGTTGAGTTCAGTGATGTAGCACTGCTGCTCTTTTAGAAAGCGTGTGACGACGTCCACCGTCCCCAAGCGGCTTGGGCATTGGGCGGCAAGTATCCAGGTATCGCTCATTCGGCTCATAGTTCATGTATCTCGGTTAACCGCAGGTATAGCGGCCGGAACGCAGTTCCGGCCTGCCCGCTTATTGTTGTACGTTAATGCCGAATTCTGCCCCGGCATCCAGCAACCAGCGGTAGCAGTAGTCGGCAAAACTGCGCCGGATTACCAGCTCCCAGCGGTCTTCACTGGGACGACGAAGGATCGTGGTCGCCTTGGCGAAGACGGTAGTGACACCCTTGCCCACCGGGAAGTGGCTGGGATGCACGTCGTAGACCACCGTTTTCATCAGCAGCTCGCGGGCCGCCTCGCCGGAAAGCTCGATCAGGGTCTGGCCGCCGCTGACGTCGCTGATCGCAAAGTGGGCGCTGCCCAGTTGCTCGCGCAGCTTGGTCTCCAGCGGGAATTCCTCGCCGCCGGGCACTATCACCAGCCACTCGTCCGGGGAAAGCCACTGGATAGAACGTTCACCGCTGGCATCTTGCACCAGCGTCTGAGGCTGGCCGGGCAGGTTGAGCCCCAGCACGTCGCGCACCGCCTCATCGAGCACGATGGCGCCGCCACGCAGGATCAGATGCCCCAGCATCGCCCGCTCGCGCAGCTGAAGTCGGCTTGGGCCACCGGCCTGGGGCGCACCGCTGCGACGATAGCTATAGGCTAACGGGGACTCTACCGGGATAGCGGTTTCAGTACGGGTATCGAAGGTGGCCGCGTTAGACATTCTGGCGTTCTCCCTTGGGGTCATAGAAAATGGTACTGACGATTTCGGCCTCAAAGGTCTGGCCGTCCGCCATGGGCAGGTAGACCGTCTCGCCCAATTTCTGATGGCCGCCCTTGACCACCGCTAGCGCAAACCCTGAGTCCAGGATCGGGCTGTAGTAGCTGGAGGTCACGTGCCCCACCATCGGCATGGGGATCGCATGATTAGGATCGAACACGATCTGGGCCCCCTCTTCGAGAATCACCTTGGGATCCTTGGGCCTGAGTCCCACCAGCTGCTTGCGGTTCTCACGCTTGGTGTCACTGCGTGTCAGAGCGCGTTTGCCGATCCATGAGTAGGGCTTGTCGTAGCCGATCGCCCACTGCATACCCAGGTCTTCCGGCGTCACGGAGCCGTCGGTTTCCTGCCCCACGATAATGAAGCCCTTTTCAGCGCGCAGAACGTGCATGGTTTCGGTGCCATAGGGCGTCAAACCATACTTCTCGCCATGCTTGAACAGCGTCTGCCAGACGTGCATGGCGTAGTTGGCCTGGACGTTGATCTCGAAGGTCAGCTCGCCGGTAAAGGAGATGCGATAGACACGCGCAGGCACCCCCGCCACGTTCCCGGATCGCCAGTCCATAAACTTAAAGCTATCGCGGTCAAGATCGAGATCACTGATCTCAGCGAGCAGCTTGCGCGCTTCCGGGCCGGTAATCGTCATGGTGGCCCAGTGGTCAGTCACTGAAGAGAAGTAGACATCCAGTTCCGGCCATTCGGTCTGATGCCACAACTCCAGCCACTCGAGGATGGCCGCCGCGCCACCGGTGGTGGTGGTCATCAAAAAGTGATTCTCGGCTAGACAGCTGGTCACGCCGTCATCGGTGACCATGCCATCATCTTTGCACATCAGGCCGTAGCGGCACTTGCCGACTGCCAACTTCTCCCACTTGTTGGTGTAAATCCGCGCCAGGAATTCACGCGCATCTGGCCCTTGAATATCGATCTTGCCAAGCGTCGAGGCATCGAGGATACCGACCTTCTCGCGCACAGCCAGACACTCGCGAGCCACTGCCTCGTGCATCGTCTCGGTTTTGCCATTCACCTTCTGAGGATAGTACCAGGGGCGCTTCCACTGGCCGACGTCCTCGAACTCGGCGCCACGCTCCACGTGCCACTGGTGAAGCGCGGTGTAGCGTTCGGGATCGAACAAATCACGGCAGTGGCGACCGACGATGGCGCCGAAGGTCACCGGGGTATAGTTGGGACGGAACACCGTGGTGCCCACCTCGGGAATGGAGCGATTCAAGCAACGGGCGGCAATCGCCATGCCGTTGATGTTGCCCAGCTTGCCCTGATCCGTACCGAAGCCCATCGCGGTATAGCGCTTGATGTGCTCGATGGACTCGAAGCCTTCCCGGGTCGCAAGCTCGATGCCCGCCGCGGTGACGTCGTTCTGCAGGTCGACGAACTGCTTGGGGCCGCGCAGCGTGGGCTTCTCGTGAGGCACCTGGAAGAGCGCCACCGCAGGCCCTTGCTGCAGACGTTCAGCGCTCGGCAGAGTGACCGTCTGAACGGCATGCCCCATGGCGGCCGCTGCCTTGATGCCAGCCTCGACACCTTCTGCCAGCACGTCTCCCAGCGCATAGCAGCCGTTGGCACCGCCACACGCCTGAACGCCCTTCACCAGCCCCGGCACGAAGCCGAGAATATCGTCGCGCCAGGTCGGCCGCGCGCCAGTGTGGGACGCCAAGTGAATCACCGGGCTGTAGCCGCCGGAGCTGGCGATGGTGTCGCAGGCCAACTCCTGAACCGGGCCGGTCACTTTGAAAGCCTCAATATCGATCTTGGCAACCCGTGCTGCGGTGACCCGATTGCTGCCCTTCGCCTCGATAACTGCGCAGCCCGTAATAATCTTGATGCCCTGGGCGCGAGCGGCATCCACCCAATCGCCTGCCGGCACCTCGCGGGCGTCCACGATAGCGACGACTTTGCAGCCGGCCTCTTTCCAGTCCAGGGCAGCGCGGTAGCCGTAGTCGTTGCTGGTGGAGAGTACCAGCTTGCGGCCCGGTGCCACGCCATAGCGTCGGATGTAGGTCGACACAGCGCCAGCCAGTAGGTTGCCCGGCACGTCATTGCCCGCGTAGACCAGCGGACGCTCGTGGGTGCCCGTGGACAGAATCACCTGACCGGCGCGTACCCGGTGCAGGCGTGCGCGTACCTGACGGTGGCCATTTTCCACCGGCGCCGTATCGCCCAGGTGTTCGGTGCGCCGCTCATGCAGGGTAACGAAATTGTGATCGTGATAGCCGTTGGCCGTAGTACGCGGCAGCAGCGTGACGTTCTCGCAGCTCGCCAACTCGTCCAGCACCCGGGCCACCCACTGATCCGCCGGCTTGCCTTCTAGGGTTTCGCGGCTGGCCAGCAGCGAGCCGCCCATCTCTTCCTGCTCATCGGCCACCATCACCCGAGCGCCGCTGCGCGCGGCGGCCAGCGCTGCCGCCAGACCCGCGGCGCCTGCGCCGACGACCAGCACATCGCAGTGCTGATTGAAGTGATCATAGTTATCCGGATCGGCTTCCATGGGGCTGCGACCCAGCCCCGCCGCCTTGCGGATGTACTTCTCGTAGGTCAGCCACATCGAGGCCGGCGCCATGAAGGTCTTGTAGTAGAAGCCCGGTGGCATAAACTGCCCACCCAGCTTGCCGAACAGGCCCATCAGGTCGCGCTGTACGTTCGGCCAGCCATTGGTGCTGCTGGCGGTCAGGCCGTCATATAGCGCCTGCTGGGTGGCGCGTACATTGGGCACCTGGGCCGCTTCACTGCTGCCTAGCTGCACGATGGCATTGGGCTCCTCGGCGCCCGCAGCGACAATGCCGCGGGGCCGAGAGTATTTGAAGCTGCGGTTAACGATATCGATACCGTTAGCTAGCAGCGCCGAAGCCAGGGTATCCCCGGGGTGCCCTTGGTAACGCTGGCCGTTAAAGGTAAAGCTCAACGTGCGGGAGCGATCGATACGGCCGCCCGTGTTAAGGCGGTACACTTGTTGCTTGGACTGGCTCATGCCCGCACTCCTTCTTGTTGGCTTACCGCAGCGCCCTCGCGAGCCTGGCTTTGGCTGTCGGCAGTAATCGACGGCTGCTCGCCCATTTTGTAAGTCTCGAGAATCTCGTAGCTCACGGTGTGACGCGTCACGTTGAAAAACTTGCGGCAACCCACCGCATGCACCCACATTTCATGGTGAACGCCACGGGGGTTGTCACGGAAGAACAGGTAATCCCCCCACTCTTCGTCACTACACGCCTCGGGCTCCTTGGGGCGCTCGAGATGCGCCTGACCCTTGGGGTGGAATTCCTCTTCCTCACGGTGTTCGCCGCAGTAGGGGCAATAGATATAGAACATACGGATACTCCTCTCGTATAAACCCTAGTGGGCCACGCCGGCAGCGCCGTGTTCGTCGATCAGTGCGCCGCTATGGAAGCGGAACATGGAGAACGGCTCGGCGATGGGGTGCATCTCCCCCTTGGCCAGGCTGGCAGCGAATACATGCCCCGACCCTGGTGTGGCTTTGAAGCCGCCGGTACCCCAGCCGCAGTTGAAGTACAGACCCTTCACCGGCGTTTTGGAGATAATCGGACAGGCATCCGGGCAGGTATCAACGATACCGCCCCACTGACGGTTCATGCGTACCCGAGAGAAGATTGGGAACATTTCAACGATCGCCTGGAGCGTGTGCTCCACGGTGGGATAACTGCCGCGTTGACCATAGCCGTTATAGCCGTCGATGCCCGCGCCGATCACCAGGTCGCCCTTGTCGGACTGGCTGATGTAGCCATGCACCTGGTTCGACATCACCACCGTATCGAGAATAGGTTTGATCGGTTCAGAGACTAAGGCTTGCAGCGGATGGGACTCCAACGGCAAGTTAAAGCCGCCCATCTTGGCCAGCACGGAGGAGTTACCGGCAGTCACACAACCGACGGTTTTGGCTTCAATATCGCCACGGTTGGTGTGTACGCCGTAGATCTTACCGTCACGAATCTTGAAGCCGGTAACTTCGGTCTGCTGCAGAATATCCACCCCATGGGCATCGGCACCGCGGGCATAGCCCCAGGCCACCGCATCGTGGCGAGCCACGCCTGCACGGGGTTGCCAGGAAGCCCCCATCACCGGATAGCGAGCGCTCGCAGAGCAGTCCATAATCGGCACCAGCTCCTGCACCCCTTTGGCGTCTAATACTTCACCGTCAATACCATTCAGCCGGTTAGCATTAACCCGACGCTGGATATCGCGCATGTCCTGCAGGGTATGCCCCAGGTTAAGCACCCCCCGCTGGGAGAACATGACGTTGTAATTAAGGTCCTGGGAAAGCCCTTCCCACAGTTTCATGGCGTGTTCGTAAAGCGCAGCGGATTCGTCCCATAAATAGTTGGAACGCACGATGGTGGTATTACGGGCGGTATTACCACCACCCAGCCAGCCTTTCTCGATCACCGCCACGTTCTTGACGCCGAACTCTTTAGCCAAGTAGTAGGCCGTGGCCAAGCCGTGGCCACCACCACCGACGATGATCACATCGTACTGCTTCTTGGGTGTGGGGTTACGCCACTGGCGTTCCCAGTTTTCGTGGTGGCTCAGTGCGTGCTTGACCAGGCCAAAGCCAGAATAACGTTGCATAGGGGCCTCCTCTCAAGCAATGGATTCGACGGCTTCGGCGGCGGACTCAGCGTAGACAGGGTGCTGGGCACAGACATCGGCTACTTTGGCCTGCACCTCGGCTTCAATGGACGCCGTGTCTTTGCCTGCGGCCAACTCGTCCAAGATGTCGCAGATCCATCCAGCCAGCTCGCTACACTCCTCGGCATCGAAGCCGCGCGTGGTGACCGCGGGGGTTCCAATACGCAGGCCAGACGTCACAAAGGGGCTTTGCGGGTCGTTGGGCACCGTGTTTTTATTCACCGTAATATGCGCGCGGCCAAGGGCTGCATCCGCATCTTTACCGGTAATGCCTTGGCGGATAAGCGAAACCAAAAAGAGGTGGTCGTCGGTACCACCAGATACCACGTCATAGCCACGTTCAACGAACACACTGGCCATTGCTCGGGCGTTATCGATCACCTGCTGCTGGTAGCGCACAAACTCCTGGTTCATGGCTTCCTTAAACGCCACTGCCTTAGCGGCGATCACATGCATCAACGGGCCGCCCTGCTGGCCTGGGAAAACCGCACCATTAAGCTTTTTGTAGAGTGCTTCGTCGCCATGAGCGGAGAGAATCAAGCCACCGCGTGGGCCACGCAGCGTTTTATGGGTCGTGGTGGTGACCACATGAGCGTAAGGGAGCGGGCTCGGATAGAGGCCAGCGGCCACCAGGCCAGCGACGTGGGCCATATCGACCATCAGGTAAGCCCCCACCTCATCTGCGATGGCGCGGAAACGCCGCCAGTCCACCACACGAGAGTAAGCGGAGAAACCCGCGATGATCATCTTCGGCTGGTGCTCGCGAGCTAAGCGCTCAACTTCTTCGTAATCGATCTCGCCGGTTTCCGGCTTGAGGCCATACTGCACAGCGTTGTAATGCTTACCCGAAAAGTTGGGTGCAGCACCATGGGTTAAGTGGCCGCCGTGGGCCAAGCTCATACCCAATACTGTATCGCCCGGCGATACCAGTGCCATGAACACAGCGGCATTGGCCTGGGCGCCGGAGTGCGGCTGCACATTGGCATAATTGGCACTAAAAAGATGGCAGGCCCGCTCAATGGCCAAGGCTTCAACCTTGTCAACAAACTCACACCCACCGTAGTAACGGCGACCTGGATAGCCTTCTGCATACTTGTTGGTCAGCTGTGTACCTTGCGCTTCCATCACAAGTTTGCTGGTATAATTTTCGGAGGCGATTAATTCAATATGCGCTTCTTGGCGAACCGTTTCTTCAGCAATTGCTTCAGCAAGCAACGTGTCGTAACTGGCCAAACGTGCATTGGGGGAAAAATTATTCTGAAGCATTACCGCCTCCTGATGAGTCACTTTTTTATTAAGTGCTGGATATACTCTTTAATGTTGATAAACCCCGGCCGTTTTCAACCAAAGTCCCTATCAACGCTTTCTTACCGCGATACTATCGTTGGAGTCCGGGCCCAAGATGCTTGCCGACGTCACCACGCGATGTATTTGCGACATCGGCAAAATTTAGCCATTAACACGGCTGGCGCCGCCCAAAAAGCAAAGCGCCCTAGACGGGAAGTAGCCGTTTAGGGCGCTTAAAACTAGGCAGCAAGGTGCTTGACGGGGCTAAAAATCGACGACTAGATTCCCCTTAGGCCGACTGCAGCACGACAGGATGTAACCTTCTTCGACATCCTCATCGGTAATACCGCCGTTATGCTCCATTTCCACTTCTCCCGACTTGAGTTCCACTCGGCAAGTACCGCAAATTCCCATGCCACAAGCCTTGGGAATATGCAGACCCAGCTTGGCCGCCGCCGCATGAACCGTCTCACCCGCCTGGATACGCACACTTTTCCCTGAAGAGGCGAATTCGATGCTGTGCAGATCGCTGGTGTCGACATTTTCGGCGTCGACCTCTGCCTGTTCGGCCAGCTCAAGGACATCTTCACGTACCTCAACCGGCGTAGCGCCAAACGACTCCTCATGGTAGTGATCCATGTTGAAGTTGTTGGCACGAAGAATATTTTTGACGGCGTTCATGTAGGGGGTCGGGCCGCAGCAGAATATCTCCCGCTCCATAAAGTCCGGCACAATGAGTTCGAACAGCGGCTGGGTAAGGTAGCCACGGTAGCCGGCCCAGGCCTCGCCGATATCCTCTTTGTTCTCGCAAATAATATGCAGCTTGAACTCGGGAATACGCGAAAACATATGCACCAGCTCGCGGTGATAAATCACATCCCGGGGGGCTCTAGCGCTGTGTATGAACTCAACGTCAACAGCGGCGTTGGTATCAAAAAGCCAGCGTGTCATGGACATCAAAGGGGTAATGCCCACACCGCCCGAGAGAAACAGCACTTTTTCGGCAGGGAAATCGATAGAGTTAAAATTACCTACCGGCCCGTGCACCACCAGCTCGTCGCCCACCTTCAGATTGGCGTGTAGCCAATTAGATACTTTACCGCCCGGCACTTGTTTAACAGTGATGGAAAAGCTGTAAGGGATGGAGGGGGAGCTGGAAATCGTATAGGAGCGCATGATCGGCTGATTATCAATCTCAAGCTCGAGGGTCACGAACTGACCGGGCTTGAAGAAGAACAGCACGGGCTGCTCGGCCATGAAGCAGAATGTGCGCACATCCTGGGTTTCTTGGATCACCTTGACGCAACGCACCTGGTGGCGGCCGTTGGTCCAGGTTTGGGTCGTGACCGGATTGAAAAAATTAGTTGTCATTGTCGCCTCTGCCTGACCAGCCTTAATCACCATGCATCGCCGAACCATATTTGCGATACGGTCAGCACCTTTGAGCTGCATTTTGGGGACGCGCCTGCCAACCGACTTACCTGACAGCGACTCGCACTTACCTCGTGCCACTCTTTATCGTTTAGAAACCTCTTTTTTAGTCGCCACTACGCCATCTAATGTCGCGGGCAGATAATTGGCAAGACAGCGCCTGCAACACAATCGAAGCCTGACGTCAGGCCATATTTGAAATCAAACGCCAGGTTACGCAACAGAACAACAAGATACGCAATCTTGACTAACGGCCGATTCGCAGCCCTTGAGGGGGGAGCGGAGGTTTACGAGGATACTGGTAATGGAAAAAAGTGTTTCTAATCGGATGGGTGACCCACTCGCTGCAGCGCGTGAGTCAACGGTTCAGATGCTGCAAGAAAGAGGACATACCTTTTCGCTTCCACAGCCGTTTTACAACGATGCCCGCCTGTTTGCGCTTGATATGCAGGAGGTCTTCGAAAAGGAATGGCTGTTTGCCGGCATGGCGTGCGAGATCCCTACCAAGGGCAACTTCATGACATTGGATATTGGCAATAATCCCATCGTCATCGTGCGCGGCAGTGAAGGCGCGATTCATGCGTTTCACAATGTTTGCCGCCACCGCGGTTCGCGCCTTTGTGTAAAGGATAAGGGTAAAGTTGCCAAACTCGTCTGTCCTTATCACCAGTGGACCTATGAACTTGATGGCCGCTTGTTGTTTGCCGGTAGCGATATGGGCACTGACTTCAAACTCGATCAATTTGGCCTCAAACCGGTCAGCGTGCATACAGCCGGTGGCTTCATCTTTATCAACCTGAGCGATGAACCGCCGGCGATTGATGATTTTCTGCAAACGCTTGAGCATTACCTTGTGCCGTACCAAATGGACAACGTCAAGGTCGCCGTCGAGTCCAGTATCGTCGAGCAAGCCAACTGGAAGCTTGTCATCGAAAACAACCGCGAGTGCTATCACTGCAACGGTGCTCACCCCGAGCTGCTGAACTCATTGCAGGAGTTTGATGACACCGACGACCCGCGCGCAACACCCGCCTACAAGGCTCTGGTGGCCCGCAAACAGTCTGACTGGGATCGGGAGCAGGTTCCTCACCAATTGATGCGACTTGGCAAGCGCAACCGCTTAACCCGCACGCCGCTGCTGGATGGCATTGTCTCCATGACAATGGACGGTAAACCCGGCTGCAAGAAACTAATGGGCCGATTAACAAGCCCTGATATGGGCTCACTGCGCATTCTGCATCTGCCCAATTCATGGAATCACTTCATGGGCGATCACGCGGTGGTATTTCGCGTGCTACCGCTTGGCCCGCAGCAAACCGTGGTGACCACCAAGTGGCTGGTTCACAAGGATGCCGTGGAAGGCGTTGACTACGATCCCGAGCAGCTCCGCCGAGTATGGGATGCGACCAACGACCAGGATCGCCAACTCGCCGAAGAGAACCAGCGTGGCATTAACTCCAAGGCTTACCAACCCGGCCCTTACTCCGAGACCTATGAGTTCGGCGTTATCGACTTTATCGACTGGTACGCCGCCCGCATGCTCGAGAACCTAGGATATGATGCGCCGACGTTACACTTAGCCCAAGGTTAAAACTTGAAGGATCAAGGCAGCGACGTTTACCGTCACTAGGACTTAGCCAGAGTAGCTGACAACGTGTACACATAAGAGACACCTGTGTACACTTTGCCACACTATTCCTAGACTATTCTTAGAGACCTGCTCAATGCCATCCACCGATATTCCCGCTGCCAAGGGTTCTCAAGACGTCTGGCTAGATGCGGCGTTTGAGCTGCTACTGGAATCAGGCGTCGATAGCGTGCGCATTCTTTCCCTGGCCAAGCGACTAAAGCTTTCTCGAACCAGTTTCTACTGGTTCTTCAAGGATCGCGAGGCACTGCTGGAGGCACTGATCGCACGCTGGCGTGAAAAGAATACCCAAGGGCTAGTGCATCAGACCGAAGCCTATGCCGAGAATATCGTCGAGGCGATGCTCAATGTCTTCGACTGCTGGCTGGATCCTAAACTGTTCGACTCCCCGCTAGAGTTCGCCATGCGCAGTTGGGCGCTACAGTCAGCATCAGTAGTGAGTGAAATCGATGCGGCTGATGCCACCCGTATCGACGCACTGGCGCGAATGTTCCAGCGCTACGGCTATGATCCGCTGGCAGCCAACGTTCGTGGCCGCACCATCTACCTAACCCAGATCGGCTATATCTCGATGAAAACCCAGGAACCGCTCGAGGTGCGCATGCAGCGCATCCCCACCTATGTCGAAATCTTCACCGGCCAGCCACCTGGATCCAGGGAATTGCAACGTTTCCATGCCCGCCATGGATATTATTCTCCAACCGGCACTTACTAGCCCACAGCAAGCCTGATCGGCTAACACCACCTACCTCCCAGCCGTACCAGCGGTTAAACATGCTCGCCTCGAAATGTACATCAATGAACATTTAATTGACAACAATGAACATTAGCGCCTAAATTTATTAAATACACAATAAAATGGCGTCCTGTCCATGCTTAACGATCCGCTGCTGCAGCCCTTCCAGCTCAAACATCTAACCCTGAAAAACAGGCTTATGATGACAGCCCATGAGCCCGCTTACCCTGAGGATGGGATGCCCAAGGCACTCTACCGGGCCTACCACGTCGAGCGCGCCGAGGCAGGCCTTGGCCTGACTATGACTGCCGGATCCGCGGCGGTGGCCAAGGACAGCCCACCCGTGTTCAATAACATCCTCGCCTATAAGGATGAAGTAGTGCCCTGGATGCGTGAGCTGACCGACGCCTGTCACGAGCACGGCACCGCAGTGATGATCCAACTCACCCACCTGGGCCGTCGCACCCGTTGGGACAAGGGAGACTGGCTGCCAGCGGTGTCGCCTTCTCATCGTCGCGAGGCGTCCCACCGCGCCTTTCCCAAGCAGGTCGAGGATTGGGATATTGAGCGCCTGATCCGCGACTACGCCGATGCCGCCGAGCGAATGCATGCCGCCGGCCTTGATGGCATCGAGCTACAGGCCTATGGCCACCTGATGGATCAGTTCTGGTCGCCGCTGACCAATACCCTTGAGGAACCTTATGGCGGCGACCTCGATAACCGACTGCGTTTCACCTTCGACGTGCTGCGCGCTATTCGCCAGCGGGTGGGTGAAGCGTTTATCGTAGGCGTGCGCTACACCGGCGACGAGATGCTGCCGGGCGGGCTGACCTCCGGCGATGGGATGGAGATATCGCGACGCTTGAAGAGTAGCGGCCTGATCGACTTCCTCAACGTGGTTCGCGGCCACATCGACACCGATGCAGGGCTCACCGACGTGATTCCCATCCAGGGTATGCCCAGCGCCCCGCACCTGGATTTTGCCGGCGAAATACGTCGCGAGATCGACTTCCCCACCTTCCATGGCGCCAAAATCCAGGATGTCGCCACTGCCCGTTATGCCATCGCCTCAGGCAAGGTCGACATGATCGGCATGACCCGTGCCCACATGGCCGACCCGCACATCGTGCGCAAGATCGCCGAAGGGCGGGAGGAAGAGATCCGCCCCTGCGTTGGCGCAAACTACTGCCTTGATCGCATCTATCAAGGCGGTGCCGCCTACTGCATCCATAACGCCGCCACTGGGCGAGAAACCACCATGCCCCACACCATTCCCAAGGCGGCAAAGCAACGGCGAGTCGTCATTATCGGCGCAGGGCCAGCAGGGTTGGAAGCCGCTCGTGTTGCCGGTGAGCGTGGCCATTCGGTGGTGATATTCGAAGCCGCCAGCGATGCTGGAGGGCAGATACGTCTTACGGCGCAGAGTGAGCGGCGTCGCGAGATGTTGGGCATCATCGATTGGCGCCTGGCGCGCTGCGAAGCACTCGGCGTCGAGATCCGCTACAACGTCTGGGCCGAGGCCGAGGACGTGCTCACCGAAAAACCCGATGTGGTGATCGTGGCCACCGGCGGCTACCCCATGGAAGATCAGCCCGCGATGGGTAGCGACTTAGTCGTCAATACCTGGGACATTCTTTCCGGGCACGTGCCGCCGGGCAAACGGGTATTGTTGTTCGACGATGCAGGCGACCATGCCGCCCTGCAGGCGGCGGAGATCATTGCCGCCGCGGGGGCCGAGCTCGAGATTATGACGCCGGATCGCACCTTCTCCGCAGAGATCATGGCCATGAACCTGGTGCCCTACATGCGCTCCCTGCAGCGTGCCAACGTCACCTTCACCCCGACTTACCGGCTGAAGTCCGTGCAGCGCGACGGCAGCCAACTGCTCGCCGGAATCACCAGCGACTATGCCATTCATGGCCAGCAGGATAGGGATCATGAGCGGCGTATCGACCAAGTGGTCGTCAACTACGGCATCACACCGATGGCCGATATCTATTTCGAGCTAAAACCGCACGCCAGCAACCGCGGCGAGGTGAATTACGATGACCTGATCGTGGGCGCCCCCCAGACCGTGACTAGCAACCCGGATGGCCGCTTCCAGCTGTTCCGGATCGGCGATGCCGTCGAGTCCCGGAACACCCACGCGGCCATCTACGACGCGCTCAGGTTGGTCAAAGACCTTTAATACAAGCGCCGATCCACTATCTATATAGTTCCACCATCAGCGGGCAACTTTCCGCCAGAGGCAAGGCTGCAGGCCGCATATTTGAACTCCGGAATCTTGCCATAGGGATCCAGCGCTGGATTAGTCAATAGATTCGCTGCTGCTTCCCCGTAACAAAAGGGTACGAAGACCATACCCTCTGGCATGCCCGGATCCGTCCTTACTTTGAGGGTGATGGCTCCTCGCCGGGTGGTGATCGTCAGGTCATCGCCTGGCGCCATCCCAAGCCGGATAAGCTCAGCGGGCGCCAAGCTCGCCACGGCTTCCGGCTCCAGATCATCGAGCACTTTGGCACGGCGGGTCATGGAACCCGTATGCCAGTGCTCTAATTGGCGCCCGGTAGTCAGCACCGTTGGGTAGTCGTTATCTACCGGCTCATCCGGTGGCAGCGGGCGCGTGGGCGCGAATTTCGCCCGGCCGCTGGCGGTGGGGAAGGCATCGCTGAAGACTACGTCTTGCCCCGGCGCGTCTTCCGCTGGGCAGGGATAGGTCACCGACTGCTCGCGCTCCAGACGCTCCCAGGAGATATGGTCGAGTGAGGGCATGCCTTGTTTCATTTCGGCGAAGACGTCCCGTGGATGTTGATAGTTCCAGTCTAGGCCAAAGCGTTTGGCGATTTCCTGGATAATCCACCAGTCCGGCTTGGCCTGGCCCGGCAGCGGCAGCGCCGCACGCCCCATTTGCACCTGGCGATTGGTGTTGGTAACGGTACCATTCTTCTCAGGCCAGGCGGAGGCCGGCAGGATGACATCAGCGAATTGGGCGGTCTCGGTGACAAACAGATCCTGTACCACCAGATGTTCCAGCTTGGCCAGGGCGGCCCGGGCATGGGCCAGATCCGGATCGGACATCGCCGGGTTTTCACCCTGGATATACATGCCGCGAATAGTGCCCGCGGTGATGGCGTCCATGATTTCCACCACGGTGAGGCCGGGTGTGGGATCCAGTTTTGTATTCCATAGCTCTTCGAACGCCGCGCGTACCTGATCATCGTTCACCGGCTGGTAGTCCGGCATGACCATGGGTATCAGCCCCGCATCAGACGCCCCCTGAACATTGTTCTGCCCCCGTAAAGGGTGCAGGCCGGTGCCAGGGCGTCCAGTCTGACCACAAGCCAGGGCCAGTGAGATAAGACAGCGGGCGTTATCGGTGCCGTGGGTGTGCTGGGAAATGCCCATGCCCCAGAAAATCATTGCCCGCTCGGCGTTGGCATAGAGCCTAGCCACCTCGCGAATGGTCTCGGGCTCAACGCCGCACAGACCGCTCATCGCTTCGGGGGTCATGTCGACGGTATGAATTTTCAGGGCCTCGAAGCCCTCGGTATGCTCGGCGATATAAGCCGTATCATAAAGTTCTTCACTGATGACCACATTCAGCATGGCATTAAAGAGGGCCACGTCGGCGCCCGGTGAAAAGCGCACGCTCAGGTGGGCGTAGGCATCCAGCGACTGACCACGGGGGTCGATTATCACTATCTTGGTACCGCGCTTGGCGGCCTGTTTAAAGAAGGTGGCCGCCACCGGATGGTTTACCGCGGGATTACAGCCGGTAAGAATCACCACGTCGGCCTGGCTGGCCTGCATAAAGGAGGCGGTTACCGAGCCTGAACCAATACACTCCATGAGTGCCGCCACTGAGCTTGCGTGGCACAAGCGGGTACAGTGATCCACATGGTTGGAGCCAAAGCCGGTACGCACCAACTTCTGGAACAGCCACGCCTCTTCGTTGGAACACTTGGCGCTGCCGAACCCCGCCAGGGCATCAGGGCCATGGGCCGCTTTAAGGTTCACAAGCCCGCTGGCGGCAGCCTCCAGGGCTTCATCCCAGCTCGCCTCGCGGAAATGCGTCAGAGGTTTGGCGGGGTCGAAGTCTGGATCAATCCCTTTAGCGACACCTTCGCGGCGAATCAGTGGGGTGGTCAGCCGGGATGGATGGCGCGGATAGTCATAGCCGAAGCGGCCTTTAACACATAGCCGGTTCTCGTTAGAGGGGCCGTCGCGGCCCTCCACATAAAGGATCTCATCGTCCTTGATATGGTAGGTGAGCTGGCAACCCACCCCGCAGTAGGGGCATACCGAGTCGACCTTACGGTCGGCGACGGCAGAATCGCCGCGGCCCGCCTGATCGACCAGGGTGGCGGGCATCAGGGCGCCGGTGGGGCAGGCTTGAACGCACTCGCCACAGGCCACGCAGGTGCTATCCCCCATAGGGTCGTCGAAATCGAACACGATCTTGGACGCCGCCCCACGGTGAGCCAGGCCGATAACGTCGTTAACCTGTACTTCGCGACAGGCGCGCACACACAGGTTGCACTCGATGCAGGCGTCAAGATTGACGCGCATGGCAGAGTGGCTGCTGTCCTGCGCCAGGCTATCCGCCCGGGACGCCACATGGTGCACGGTGGGCGCCGCGCGCTCGTCGCGCCTGGGCAGCTTACGGCGCACCGCCGTGGCATCAATGGCCAGCTGGTCAACCATGGCCCAGAAATGGCTTGAGCTGTCGGGGCTCTCTTCCCGCACAGGCTGGTCGACCAGCAGCATCTCCATGACCATCTTGCGGG
Organism: Vreelandella sedimenti; assembly: GCF_013416325.1. GTDB lineage: Bacteria > Pseudomonadota > Gammaproteobacteria > Pseudomonadales > Halomonadaceae > Vreelandella > Vreelandella sedimenti. The sequence continues at coordinate 41,001 of NZ_JACCGK010000001.1, read as the reverse complement.
CCGTATAGGCTCGTTCGGAGTTGGCGCTCTTGACCACCATACCGGGGGCCGCTTCGCGCAGACAGCTGGCGGCCAACGCCCGCTCGCCCTCGATTTCCACCATACAGGCGCGGCAGTTGCCGTCGGCGCGGTAGCCGCTGGCATCCTTGAAACATAGGTGGGGAATGGTCTCGCCGGCGCGCTTGGCCACTTGCCAGAGGCTTTCACCTGGGTGGGCGCTGACTTCTACGCCGTCCAGCGTCAGCGTGAAGCTAGTGCCTAGAGTCTGTTCGCTCATGCTCATGTTCATCCCCCTACCCCTTGACGATTACGTTCTGGGCGGCAAGTTCACCGCGAAAAGCCTTGAGCAGCCCCAGCACCGGGTTGGGGGCCGCCTGGCCGAGCCCGCAAATGGAGGCATCGATCATCACCTGGGAGAGCTGCGTCATCAGCCCGGCATCCCATTCGTTGCGTTCGAGCAGGGTGAGCATTTTTTCCGTGCCCACCCGGCAGGGTGTGCATTGACCACAGGACTCGTCGGCGAAGAACGCCAGCAGATTGGTCGCGACCCCGCGTAGATCGTCCTGATCGGAGAGCACGATCACCGCAGCGGAACCGATAAAACAGCCATGCTCCTGAAGCGTATCGAAGTCGAGGGGGATATCGGCCTTGCTAGCGGGCAGAATACCGCCCGAAGCACCGCCGGGCAGGTAGGCTGCCAAGCGATGGCCATCGGCCATTCCACCGCAATACTCGTCAACCAATTCGTTGAGCGTGATGCCCGCAGGCGCCAAATATACACCGGGCTGTTTGACCCGGCCCGAGACCGAGAAGCTACGCAGCCCTACACGGCCGTTGCGTCCTTGGCTAGAAAAAGCCTCCGCGCCGCGCTGCCAAATCATGGGAATCCAGTAGACGGTCTCGACATTATTGACCAGCGTTGGACGGTCAAAGAGCCCCTTCTGGGCCACAAACGGCGGACGATGGCGGGGCTTGCCCGGTTTGCCTTCCAGGGACTCAATCATCGCCGACTCTTCGCCGCAGATGTAAGCACCCGCGCCGCGCCGCAGCACGATGTAACCCGGCGCCACTAGGCCGGCAGCTTCAAGCTCCCCAATCGCCTCGCGCACCACGCTATGCAACGCTGGGTACTCATCGCGTAGATAGATATACAGCGCCTCGGCATCTACAGCCCAGGCGCTGACCAGGGCCCCTTCAAGAAACTGGTGGGGTGAGCGCTCCAGGTAATAGCGATCCTTGAAGGTACCGGGCTCGCCTTCGTCGGCGTTGATAGCGCAGTAGCGGGGGCCGGTTTCCTGGCGCACGAACGTCCATTTTTTGAAGGTAGGGAAACCTGCGCCACCCAGGCCGCGCAGATTGGCCTGCTGCATCGCCTCCATCAGCGTTTCTACCGTAACGCTGCCGCTGTGGCAGGCCTGAAGCAAGGCCATACCGCCTTCGCCGCGATAGTCGTCCAGTCGCTGCCAGTCGACAGGGTCGGGGTGAAAGTGTGCCGTCTCAATCACCGACGCGATACGCGCCTGGGTGGCGAACAGCACATGATGGTGCCCTACTTCGGCTACCGGCGCCGTGTCACAGCGCCCCATGCAGGGCGCCCGCAGCACCCGTACCTGTTCGATATCCACGTTCGCTTCAAGCTGTGCTTTGAGCGTCTCGGCACCGGCTAGCTGGCAGGTTAGGGAATCGCAAACGCGAATAGTCACTGCCGGCGGCGGCAACTGATCGTCGTGGATGACGTCAAAGTGAGCATAGAAAGTGGCCGTTTCGTAGACGGTCGCCATGGGCAGGTTCATGTAAGTCGCCAGGGCACGCAAATCCGCCAGCAGTAGATGGCCCCGGGAGTCCTGAATGGTATGCAGGTGTTCAATGAGTAGGTCGCGGCGGCGCAGCGTGGCGTTCTGTCGTTCGTCGCCCAGCAGGTCACGCAACCCCTCAAGAAGACTGGGATCGAGATCACGGCCACGGGGCTTGCCGCGAAAGCGGCGCTTGGGGGTCACGGTCTGGACGGTCATGGGGTACTCATTATTATCTTGATCGGTTTTATACCGGATGAACAAAAACGGCACCCCTCGGGGCGCCGTCTAGGGTCGCACTAACCTGCCCTCAGGCAGGGATTAGGGCTTGTTGCTCAGGCCTTGTTACTCAGTACATATTAAATAAGTTATTAAGCCAAGCTGCCATGGGGGTCAATGACGAATTTCTTGGCAGCGCCGCCATCGAAGTCGGCGTAGCCCTGGGGGGCCTGATCCAGAGTGATCATCTGGACATTCACCGCATCGGCAATATTGACCTTGCCAAACAGAATAGCCTGCATGAGTGGTCGATGGTACTTCATCACCGGGCACTGTCCAGTATGGAAACTGTGTGATTTGGCCCAACCAAGACCAAAGCGCATGCTCAGAGCACCCTGCTTGGCAGCATCGTCAGCCGCGCCGGGGTCTTCCGTAACGTACAGCCCCGGAATACCGATCTGGCCGCCCGCGCGAGTCAACGACATCGCCGAGTTCAGCACGGCCGCGGGCGCTTCTTTGCCGTGATTGCAGCCACAGGCGTGGGCTTCGAAGCCCACGCAGTCGACAAAGGCATCGACCTCACGCTCGCCGAGGATCACCTCGATCTTGTCGGCCATATCGCCGTCCTGGGTCAGATCGATAGTCTCGCAGCCAAAGCTGCGTGCCTGGGCAAGACGCTCTTCGATCATGTCGCCGACGATCACACAGGCCGCACCCAGCAGTTGAGCGGAAACCGCGGCTGCCAGACCTACTGGGCCAGCACCGGCAACATAGACAGTGCTGCCGGGGCCGACACCGGCAGTTACGCAGCCGTGGAACCCCGTGGGGAAGATATCGGAGAGCAGGGTCAGATCCTTGATCTTCTCCATGGCCTGATCGGCATCCGGAAACTTCAGCAGGTTAAAGTCGGCATAGGGAACCATGACATATTCGGTCTGGCCGCCGACCCAGCCGCCCATATCCACATAGCCATAGGCGGCGCCAGGGCGAGATGGATTGACGTTGAGGCAGATACCGGTGCGGCCTTCTTTACAGTTGCGGCAACGACCACAGGCAATATTGAACGGCACAGAAACCAGGTCGCCGGGTTGAATAAACTCGACGTCACGCCCGCACTCGACGACCAGGCCAGTGATTTCGTGGCCAAGCACCAGGCCCGATGGTGCGGTGGTGCGGCCGCGTACCATATGCTGGTCGCTGCCACAGATGTTGGTGGTAACTACCTTGAGAATCACGCCGTGATCGCACTTGCGATTGCCGAGGGCGAGTTCAGGATAGGCGATGGACTCAACGGCGACCTCTCCCGGCCCCTTGTAGACCACTCCGCGGTTGGCTGCATTCATGGCTGGCTCCTGTGGCTTATTGTTCTGTTCGTGATGGTTGATTGCGCTGTCCCACCCTATCCCCTCCGCACCTTGGGACTTACCCCAAAAAGGCACTCACGTATCTATTCAAGACATCCTAACCAAGATGGATAGATAGAGGTCGCTTTCACGACACTCCTCCTCCACAACAGGGCCAACAATCCATAGCGTCGGCGATGGTGACGCATATCCGATACCTAACAAGAGCCACCAAGGAAACCCAATGAATAACAACGACGACCCGGTTCTGTCGCCCGGACAGGACAATACTCAGATCTTGGGGTTGGACTTTCATAACCCCGTCTTTCCGCTTTCCGCTCTAGCCATCCTACTGTTTATTATCTACGCGCTGGTCTATCCAGATGCTGCTAATACTCACTTAGGGCTTGCCAAAAACTGGTCGATTGAACACTTCGACTGGCTGTTTATGATTGCTGGCAATATTTTTGTGGTGTTTTGCCTTGTACTGATCTGCCTGCCACTCGGGCGGATTCGTCTAGGCGGCAAAGATGCAAAGCCGGAATACTCGCGCACCTCCTGGTTCGCCATGCTGTTTGCAGCGGGCATGGGTATCGGCCTAATGTTCTGGAGCGTTGCAGAGCCAGTAGCCTACTACACCGACTGGTATGGAACGCCCTTGAATGCACCGGCGGGGACGCCAGAGGGCGCCAGCGCCGCCATGGGAGCAACCATGTTCCACTGGGGACTGCACCCCTGGGCCATTTATGGCGTGGTGGCACTCTCACTCGCTTTCTTTGCTTATAACAAAGGCTTGCCACTGACGCTTCGCTCCGCCTTTTACCCGATCCTTGGCGACCGAACCCGCGGTTGGGCAGGCCATATCATCGATATTCTTGCCGTTCTGGCCACCATCTTTGGCCTGGCCACCTCGCTTGGCTTTGGCGCTACCCAAGCAGCTGGAGGCCTCGCCTATTTGTTCGGCATTCCCAATACCATCGGCACACAGCTGGCGATCATCCTAGTGGTCACGGTGATCGCGCTGTTCTCGGTATGGCGGGGAATCGACGGTGGCGTTAAGCTGTTCTCGAATATCAACATGGTCATTGCGGCGGCGCTGCTTCTGTTTGTGGTTATAGCGGGGCCTACCTTGATGATTCTGACAGGCATTGGCACCACGGCGCTGGACTACTTGGGCCACCTTCTGCCGCTGTCGAACTGGATTGGCCGCGAGGACGACACCTGGTACCACGGCTGGACGATTTTTTACTGGGCGTGGTGGATCTCCTGGTCTCCGTTTGTCGGCATGTTCATTGCCCGCGTATCCCGGGGACGCACGGTGCGTGAATTTCTGATCGCCGTACTGCTGGTGCCAACGCTGGTCACACTGGTATGGATGAGCGCCTTTGGCGGCACGGCACTTTTTCAAGCCTCAAACGGCGTAGGTGAACTGGCCAACGGCATTGGCGACGTTTCGCTTGCCATGTTCCATATGCTGGAACAGCTGCCCCTGACCAGCATAACGTCGACGCTGGCGATTATTCTGGTGCTGGTCTTCTTCATTACCTCATCAGACTCAGGCTCGCTGGTCATCGACAATATCACCGCAGGCGGCAAAACCGATGCGCCCAAGGGCCAACGGGTATTCTGGGCCGCACTGGAAGGTGTGATTGCCGGTGCGCTGCTTTACGGCGGGGGAAGCACGGCACTCAGCGCACTTCAGGCGGGCGCAGTAGCCACAGGGTTACCCTTTACGCTAGTGCTCTTGCTAATGTGTTTTAGTCTTTATATGGGGCTTCACAAGGAGTGGCAGCAGCTCAACGCGGTGCCAAAAACCGCCAGTTAATCACCTCTAAACCGCCCGCCTACTCAGCGGGCGGTTTTCTGCTTGTTTATCCAGGCTTTGCTGGCCAATAGACAATAAAAACGTGAGCAACCGTTCAGGCCCGTCACAAAGGGCGGGCCTGAACGGTGGTTAAAAGCCTAAAGTTCAAACAACTTCAGCGCAGCACATCCTCTTCCTTGAGCAGCTGGTAGATCGCCTCGGCGCCCTGCTCAGGGGTAACGTCGGTAAGCACCTGCCCGCCTTTACCCTCCGACTTGGAAGCTGCCGCCTTGAATCGATCTCTTGCCGACGCAGCTTTGACAATTTTCAGACGCTTAGGCCGTTTACGTGCAGGGGCCAGATGCCACTGGGCCAGCTCGCTGTCGGCTTCAGGGGTAGTCGGTGTGATCGCAAAGGTGGCTCGACGCGCCGGGCCGAAGGCGCTCTGACGCGCCGCCGGCGCTGCTTCATCCACGCTGATGATGGCGGGCAAGCGCACCTTGAGACGTCGACGCTGGCCCCTTGGCAACGCCTGAAGCAGCGTTACCACGCCGTTTTCCACCTTTTCTACCGACGCCAAGCTATTAACCAATGGCCAGCCGAGATGTTCTGCCAACGCATAGGGCAAAAGCCCAGAGCCTTCACCGCGCTCTGCCCGGGCGCCGGTGATTACTAGCTGGGGCGAGGTAGCGGCTAAATGTTTCGCCAGGGCCGGAATGGCGTCGCTGCCCTCGGGCTGCTCGAGCAGGGTCATGGACTCGAGCCCCATGCCGACGCCTGTGGCCATACCTAAGTAGCCGCGCAGAGCTGCTTCGCTGCTATCGTCCTGGGAACCCGCGTGGAGCATGCTGATCCGGGTGCCCGGCAGCTCGGCCTCTATGGCCAGCGCAAGCTCCAGGCCCCGGGCATCCTGTTCGGCGCGCCTCGCACGACCGGTGGTAGGGTGACGGCCTATGGAGACCAGCACCGCCACATCGATCCCCTGTTGTTGTTGCTTCTGCTGTAGATCAGGCTGCATCGCGCTGCCCTCCCCGCTGCTGTTCCACCATGGCCACCAACGCGGCCAGAATTTGCGTGCTGTCGCCAATCACCGCCAGATCGGCGCGCTTGATGATGTCGCACCCCGGATCGAGATTGATCGCCACCACCTTGTCGCAGCGCTGAATGCCCTGCAGGTGCTGGATAGCGCCTGAAATACCCACCGCCATATAAACTCGGGCGGTTACCCAGGTGCCGGTCGCGCCCACCTGACGATCGCGGGCCATAAAGCCGTCGTCCACCGCGACACGCGAGGCCCCTTCGGTAGCGCCCAACACTTTCGCGGCATGGTGGAAGGCGTCCCACTGCTTGACGCCGTTGCCGCCGGAGAGGATGAACTCAGCCTCGGCCAGCGCCACGCCGGCGGGATCCACCGCCACCTGCCCCAGGTCTTCAATGCGCGATAGAGTGGTGGGAATTGACGCTGCCAGGGCCAGGTGCTCGGCCGCATGCCGGGTCTCATCCACCGGTTCGGCACACTCAGCCAGCGCCAGAGCAACCCGCGGCAGAGGGCGCTGGATATCCAGGCTCCCAGCGGCGCCACGGGCAGTACAGCGCCAACCCAAAGGGGCCTCGTTATCAGCTTCCACCTGCCACACCCCGGTGGCAGCGCGTTCACCCAGGCGTAAGGCAAGCCGCCGCCCCAGATCAGCTCCGCCCAGGGGTGAGTCCGGCAATAACCAGAAGCGCGGTGTCATCTCCCGCTCGACGGCACTTAAAGCCGCCAGACGTGCCTCGGGAGCAAACCCTGCGTAAAACTCATCATCAAGATGCACGACGCGATCGATCCCAGCTTCGCCCAGCGCCTGCTCCTTAAGCTCGCCGCCCCCCTCGCCCTTATGCTCCCCAAACAGGATCGCCACCACGGCGCCGGGCTGTTCGGCGTCGGCATCCGCCACACGCCGGGCCAGGCCCAGCAGATCCTTGTCATGTCCGGAGAGACGCCCACCGGTTAGGTCGGGCACCACAACCACCAGGAAGGCAGGTTGATCAATGGTCACCGTGCGGCGGCTATCGCGGGCCGCCGTGGTGGTCGCGGTGGACTGCCCTCCTTGCTGGAGGCCACTACGATCAATCCGTTTGACGCCATTGGGGCCGATAAAGCCGATAGCACGAGGATTCTTGCGCACCACACCATTGGGGCCTAGCCACTCGCTGACGGCCCCACCGTCGCCGCCCCTGTTTACACCAAGAGCGGCAAGCACACTGGCGTGCTCAGGATGCAGACGATTCCGGGCGATCCACTCGCGACGCGGATCGCGGCGAATAATCTCACTCATAAGATCACCTCTTCAGCAGCCGTCGATGCAGTGGTTTGGCGGGATGCGCCGGACACATCGTCAGCGGAACGCTCAACCAGCGCATCGGCCACCAGTTCGGCGATATCGCGCACTTCGGCGCTGGCATCCACCACGCCTTCCAGCATGGCGGTACACTGCGGACAGCCTACCGCCACCAGCTCGGCGCCGCTCTCTTTGACATCGTTCATGCGCATATCGGGAATCCGCCGTTCACCGGGAATATCGGTAATCGGTGCCCCACCCCCGCCCCCGCAGCAGCGCGAGCGGAAGCCGGAGCGTTCCATCTCCTTGACCTCAATGCCCAGCGCCTTAAGCACGTTGCGTGGTGCCTCGTATTCACCGTTATAGCGGCCCAGGTAACACGGGTCGTGATAGGTGACGCTGCCGCCTTTCCAAGGGGCAAAGGTCAAGCGACCAGCATCAAACAGTTCGGCAATAAAAGTGCTGTGGTGGCGTACATCATAAATACCACCTAGTTCGCCGTACTCATTGCCCAGCACATGAAAACTGTGGGGGTCGCAGGTCACGATCTGCAGGAAGCGATACTGAGCCAGAGTGGCAATATTGCGCTTCGCCAGGGATTGGAACGTCGCTTCATCGCCCAGGCGCCGCGCCACATCGCCGCTATCGCGCTCTTCAGTGCCCAATACCGCGAAATCGACTTCAGCGGCGCGCAGCACTTTGACCAGTGCGCGCAAGGTGCGCTGGTTGCGCATATCAAAGGCGCCGTCCCCTAGCCATAGCAGCACATCGACCTGCTTAAGATCTGCCATGAGCGGTAGGTTAAGATCCGCCGCCCAGTTGAGCCGCGAGCCTGGATCGAAACCGCCGGGATTGTCGGTGGCGATCAAATTGTCGAGCACCTCGGCGCCTTTATTGGGCGTTTTGCCACGCTCCAGGGTAAGGTGGCGGCGCATATCGACGATCGCATCCACGTGCTCGATCATCATCGGGCACTCTTCCACGCAAGCGCGGCAGGTCGTGCACGACCAGAGCGTATCGGCGTCGACCAGGGCCTTCCCCTGCAGCGCCACAATGGGCCCATGGGGAGAGCCTGCGTGTTCACCTACCGGCTTGCCCCCAAGCCCTTGTGAAGGGTGCGGGGAGCCAGCATAGGCAGCATCGCTGCCCCCGGCCATACCCACCACCATGTCCTGGATCAGCTTCTTGGGGTTGAGCGGCTGACCGGCGGCAAACGCCGGGCACACCGCCTCGCAGCGACCACACTGCACACAGGCATCGAAGCCCAGCAACTGGTTCCAGGTAAAGTCGGCAGGCTTTTCCACGCCTAGAGGCGTCGCTTCATCCTCAAGGTTTAGCGCCTTTAGACCCGTTGAGCGGCCGCCACCTTTTTTCGTGGAGAAGCGCTCGGCGCGGCGGTGGAAGGCCAGATGTAAGGCACCGGCGAAGGCATGCTTCATGGGCCCGCCCCAGGTCATGCCGAAAAACATTTCACCCAGCCCCCAGGCCACGACGCCCGCTAATACCAGCGCCAGCAGCCAGCTACTACTGCCTTCAAGCAAACCTTCGGGCAGCAGACCTACCGTGGGCAGCGTGATCAGAAAGACGCTTATCGAAAACGCCATCAGACTCTTGGGCAGGCGCATCCAGGGGCCTTTGGAGAGCCGGGCAGGAGGGTTAAGCCGCCGCCGCGCCACGAAGAGGCTACCGACGAACATGGAGGCGCTAGCCAGTAACAGTAACCCGCCTAGCAATGGGTTGGCGATACCCAAACCGTGCACCAGGATCATCAGCACGGCGGCGGCCACAAAGCCACCGGCGGTGGCCACGTGGGTGTTGGAGATCATTTTGTCACGCCCCACTACATGGTGCAGATCCACCAAATAGCGGCGCGGCAGGGCCACCAACCCCTTAAACAGGTTCACCCGCGAGGGGCGCCCCTGACGCCACAGGCGTATACGGCGTAGAGCGCCGATTACTGCCAGGGCCAGGGCAGTAAAAATCAGTATCGGCAAGAGCGTTTCGAGCATGGTACTCACCTCATCTTTCGCGGCGGGGCTGCTCCGGCAGCAGACCTCTGCGAGGGCGCTGTAAACCCATCCCTGGGCGCTACTTTTGACATCTGCCCGCCATGGATGGCGGAAATGCCGGAATTGTTTGGAACATTTTCCGGCCCTGGCAAAAGACCCTCGCTACGGTCTGCTCCCGGCGCCCCGGCTCTCGCTCAGGTCAAAAGTCCTTGCAGATTCGCAAGGCGTCGTAAATGGCCGCATGGGTGTTACGCGGTGCCGTGCAGTCGCCCAGGCGGAACAGCAGGAAGCCATCCCCTTCGTCGCCTCTCTCCTCAACCAGGCAAGGCTGCGGCTGAATAGCGTAAAGCGCTTCCAGATCCACCTGCCCCTTGTTGCGGGACTGTTCTTTAAGTGCGTAATAAAGCGCTTCATCAGGACGTACGCCGTTCTCGACCACCACCTGATCCACCACGCGCTCTTCCAAAGCACCGGTGTACTCATTTTCGAGTACCGCTACCAGTCCGTCGCCCTCGCGGTAAACCTTATGCAGCATCAGGTCGGAGGACATGATCACCTCCTTCTCGTAGAGGCTGCGGTAGTAGGTGGGAAAGGTGGTACCGCCCACCGCCGCGCCGGGCTTGATATCGTCGGTGACGATCTCCACCTTGGCGCCCTTATCGGCGATAAAATCCGCCGCCGAGACGCCGGAGAACTCGCAGATGGCGTCATAAATCAACACGTTTTTACCGGGCGCCACTTTGCCTGAGAGAATATCCCAGGTACTGACCACCAGACTCTCCTCGGCATTCTCCGAGTAGCCCCACTCGGGGTGCTGGCTAAGGAAGGGCTGGCCACCGGTGGCTAGCACCACGATATCCGGACGCAGGTCGAGCAGCGTTTCCTCATCGGCACGAGTACCCAGACGCAGATCGACTTTTAGCCGCGCCAGCTCCAGTTGAAACCAGCGGGTGATACCGGCGATCTGATCGCGCTGGGGCGCTTGGGCGGCAATCGTGATCTGCCCTCCCAAAGCGTCAGCAGCCTCAAACAGAGTGACATCGTGACCGCGCTCAGCGGCTACCCGTGCTGCCTCCATACCGCCGGGGCCGCCGCCCACCACGACGACTTTGCGTTTGGTGCCCTCTGTTTTCTCAATGATGTGCGGCAGGCCCATGTACTCTCGGGACGTCGCGGCGTTTTGAATGCACAGTACGTCCAGGCCCTGGTATTGGCGGTCGATGCAGTAGTTAGCGCCCACACACTGTTTGATCTGATCGATCTGGCCCATCTTGATCTTGGCGATCAGGTGAGGGTCGGCAATATGTGCCCGGGTCATACCCACCAGGTCTACATAGCCCCCTTCGAGGATACGTTGGGCCTGATTGGGATCCTTAATGTTCTGGGCGTGGATCACCGGCACGTTCACCACTTCCTTGATCCCCGCCGCCAGGTGTAGGAAAGGCTCCGGCGGGTAGGACATATTAGGAATGACGTTGGCGAGGGTGTTGTGAGTGTCGCAGCCAGAACCGATAACGCCGAAGAAATCCACCATACCGGTGGCATCGTAGTAGGCGGCGATCTGCTTCATATCGTCGTGAGAAAGACCGTCCGGGTGGAACTCGTCGCCGCAAATGCGCATGCCGACGCAGAAGTCGTCGCCCACTTCAGCACGCACCGCTTTAAGCACTTCCATACCGAAGCGCATACGGTTCTCGAAGCTACCGCCCCACTCATCCTCACGCTTATTAACTCGTGGGCTCCAGAACTGGTCGATCAGGTGCTGGTGCACGGCAGAGAGCTCAACACCATCGAGGCCGCCTTCCTTTGCCCGGCGCGCGGCCTGGGCAAAGTCGCCGACAATACGCCAGATCTCTTCTTCCTCAATGGTCTTACAGGTCGAGCGGTGCACCGGCTCGCGGATACCGGAGGGTGATACCAGGGTCGACCAGTCGAAACCATCCCAGCGGGAGCGGCGCCCCATATGGGTAATCTGAATCATGATCTTGCCGCCATGCTTATGCACGGCATCGGCCAAATTCTGGAAGTGCGGAATAATGCGATCAGTAGACAGGTTTACCGAGCTCCACCAGCCCTGAGGGCTATCGATGGACACCACCGATGAGCCACCGCAAATACATAGGCCACAACCACCTTTGGCCTTCTCCTCGTAGTACCTGACGTAGCGCTCAGTGGTCATACCGCCGTCGGTGGCATGCACCTCAGCGTGAGCGGTACTGACCACACGGTTGCGGATGGTCAGCTTGCCGATCTCGATCGGCTCGAAAATTGCGTCGAATGCCATGCTTGTCTCTCCTCGTACCCCAGTTAGCGGGCAGCGTCGGTCAGCGGCTGGACGGCGAAGACGCCTACATCACAGCCAGGCTCGGCGGCACTCTGCGTCTGCTCAGCAACGGTACGCAGTGAACTTCCGCGGACAGCGAGGATTTGATCCATGGCGCCGGCAAACCAGCCGGTGAACATGTACTCCTCTTTTTTACCGGTCTTGCCCAATTGGTAAACGAAAGCGCTGTGTTCGAGACGCACCTGAGCCGTGCCCGATTCGAGATCGATCTGCTCAGTGAGGAAAAGCCCCCAGCCACGCTGGGAGAGGCGATTCATGTAGTGTTCGAAGACGGCCACACCTTCGATGCCGTGGCATTCGGCCTCTTTTTCACACCAGTGCCAAGCACTCTTGTAGCCAGCGTGATAGAGAATCTCAGCATACTTCTCGGCACCCAGCGCCTCTTCGACGGCCACATGGTTGTTGATGAAAAAGTGTCGCGGCACATACAGCATCGGCAGGGCGTCACTCGTCCATACGCCGGTCTCGCTATCTACTTCGATGGGCAGTGCGGGGGCCAGTTTGGTCACGGTTGTATTCCTCAAATCTTGATTGTTATGGAGTAGCTAAGCAGCCGTTCTGCAAGGCGAGCGGCGCCGGGGATAGGCCGTAGAGGGGGTCTTTTGCCATGGATGGCAAAAGTAGCGTCCAGGGAGGGATTCACAGCGCCCCCTCGTAGGCCTATCGCCGGTAAAGCCGCGTGTCAGGGCACTACTGCGGCTTTACCTCTGGCGCCCGTCCCTCGCTATGGCGGTATCCTCAGGCGCCCCACACGTCCTTAAGCACACGCACCCAGTTCTCGCCCATGATCTTGCGCACCTGGGTCTCACTTAAGCCGCGCTTGAGGAGTGCCTCGGTGAGATTGGGGAACTCCCCAATGGTGCGAATTCCTTTGGGATTGATGATCTTGCCAAAGTCAGTGAGGCGGCGGGCGTAACCCTTGTCATGGGTCAACCACTCGAAAAACTCTTGACCATGCCCTTGGGTGAAATCGGTACCGATGCCGATAGCGTCCTCACCGACGATATTCATGACGTACTCGATCGCCTCGCAGTAGTCTTCGATGGTTGAGTCGATGCCCTTTTTGAGGAACGGCGCAAACATGGTGACACCCACAAAACCGCCGTGGTCGGCAATGAACTTCAGCTCTTGATCAGATTTGTTGCGCGGATGCTCTTTAAGGCCGGAGGGCAGACAGTGGGAGTAGCAGACAGGCTTTTTGGACTCGAGAATGACCTCTTCGGAGGTCTTGGCACCGACGTGAGAGAGGTCGCACATGATGCCGGCCCGATTCATCTCGGCAACAATCTCGCGGCCAAAGCCAGACAGGCCGCCGTCACGCTCGTAACAGCCGGTACCTACCAGATTCTGGGTGTTGTAGCACATCTGCACGATACCCACGCCCAGCTGTTTGAAGATCTCGACATAGCCGATCTGATCCTCGAAGGCATGGGCATTCTGGAAGCCGAAGATAATGCCGGTCTTGCCCTCTTCTTTTGCGCGAGTGATGTCAGCAGTCGTCCGTACCGGGCGCACCAGGTCGCTGCACTCCGCCATCAGCTGGTTGGACTTGACGATATTATCGACCGTGGCCTGAAAACCTTCCCACACAGAGACAGTGCAGTTGGCCGCGGTAAGACCACCGCGCCGCATGTCTTCGAGCAGTTCACGGTTCCATTTGGCGATGATCAGCCCATCAATAACGATGGCATCATTGTGCAATTCAGAGGGGGTCATGGCTAAGCTCCAACATTGGTTAATGTAGCGAGCATAGCGCTGACGTTAGGTTGGACTGCTCTTGGAAACGACGGTGGAAATTCCAAAAGCGTCATTGTGTCGTGAACACGACAACGACTCATGCTCCTGCAAACATGTACCTGCAAACATGGCAACGGAGTAATATTAAAATAGTGAGTAGTATTCATAAAAAAACGTGCTCCCCGTAGGCGGGCAGCACGTTTAGAATGTTGGTTATCCCAATGGGTATCAGTTCAAGAGCGGCACGCTGGCAAAGGTAGGCTCGCCCTGGGCATAGGCAAGCGCCTGCTGGGCACTCGAAAGAGGTTCGCTTTTGTAAGGCTCGCCCCCCCATCGTTTGATTAACGATGGGGACTTAGTGTGGTTATTTCCTTGGCGGTCATGCACACCCAAGCGCTCATTTCTCGGCGGCACACCAAAGTATTCACGATAACACTTGGAAAAATGGGGCGTGGACACAAAACCGCAAACAGAGGCAATCTCGATAATCGATAAGGGCGTTTGCTTGAGCAATTGCCGAGCGCGCACTAAACGCAGCTTGAGGTAATAGCGAGACGGTGAGCAAAGCAAATAGCGCTGGAACAACCGCTCCAACTGGCGCCGTGAAACATTCACATAGCTTGCCAGTTCATCGAGTTCAATGGGTTCTTCAAGGTTGGATTCCATCAACGCCACAATCTCTAACAACTTAGGCTGAGTGGTGCCCAGCACGTGCTTAAGAGGTACCCGCTGCTGATCCTGCTCGTTACGCACGCGTTCATAGATAAACATCTCGGAGATGCCTGCCGAAAGCTCGCGCCCATGGTCGTGAGCAATCAGGTTGAGCATCATATCGAGCGGCGCAGTGCCGCCTGAAGCGGTGAAACGGTCACGATCAATAGAGAAAAGATGCGGGGTCAGAATAACGTTGGGGAAAGCTTCCTGCATGGAGGCCAGACATTCCCAATGCACACTGGTCTCATAGTGATCCAGCAACCCGGCCTGCCCTAGTGCCCAACTGCCCGTACATACCGAGCCTAATCGTTTTAACTGGCGTGACTGTGACTGAAGCCAACGTATATGTTCACGGGTAACGCTGTGCTGCGGACCTACCCCCCCACAAACGACCACCCACTCAAGCGAGAGCGGGGTCTGCATAGAGGCATCAGGAGTCACCTGCAGCCCATCGCTGGCGCGTACGGGCAGACCGTCTTGGGTCAGGGTAAACCAGCGATACAACTCACGACCGGCCAGTTGATTGGCCATCCGTAAAGGCTCTATCGCCGACGCCAGGGAAATCAGTGTGAAATTATCTAATAGTAGAAAACCAAGGGTTTGCGGTTCGCCCGCACGATTGGTATTTGCTGCCGGGTCTTTTGCTAGATTTGATGTCATGGTTTTACCCTCCGTCACCTTTTAATCATCTTTTTTTTTCTTATTAGTATGTAGGCGTCGCTGGCGTCTTTTAGTTTCCCTTTACTAGCGTGAACACTCACTAGTTCAGGGGTGGCATTGCTCTTTGGTCGTATATTGGCACGAATAGGGCGGATAGCGACAAAACGATTGCGCGAACTTGGCTCTCCGTCGCAAATGCAACACTGGAGGTCGCTTCCGAAACCTTTGTAAGGGCATGGAAGATAATGCAATGCAGCCTCTCGCCAAGCGCCTAAGCTGGCTAGCCGCTTACGTCAGCTAAGAGGTCTCGGCATCTTCAGCAACAGGTTTGATGGGGTCACCGTTCTCATCCAACAGTTGATGATCGTAAGCGGCCTGGAGGCCAGTATCTTCAGCCTCTGCCGGTTGCGGCTCTTCTTCCTCTGCCAAATAGTCGATGTGGCCCGGATAAAGCGGTGATAGCACCGCGACCAGAATGCCGACCACCGAAAAGATCGAAAACGCATCCGCATACTCAAGCCTGTCGACAAGGACACCAATCACCGGCGAGCCCACCGCTTGCCCAAGTGCGCAGGCCATAAAGGGTAACACCGGCCCCATCGATAACCGCCCAGGCAGCAGCCGGATGCCGGTCATCAGGTAAAGCCCCGTTAAGCTCATGTAAGCAAGGCCGAAAACCATCGCGGAAAACATCGCCAGCGCTAATTGACCAGGGCTAGCGGCCAGCAACACCAAGCTTGAAGACAGCATCATCAACATCAATGCCTGTGTAATGGGTGGGTTATTACGGTCGGCCAAATCACTTATTACGGCGCCGCCGAGCCCGGCGACCCCTACCGCGAACCATAGCCAACCGGTGTGCCCTGGAGACAGTGCGCCAAGGGACACCGCCAGATCGGGAGCAAAAAGCCAGTACGGCGCAGATACAAAGCCCATCGCGAAAGCAAAAACCGTAAGCCGAATGAGGCGCGACCAGTGTGGAAAGCACAAAGCTAATAAACGGCAGCGCCCCGATAATGCCGACCAGGTAAGACGTCAGCGAAAGCTCGGCACTGATAGAAGGTACAAACAGACCAAAGGCAAAACGTGCAAGCCCGTAACTGATCGCCACCAACGCGGCTCCAAATAGGGCAAACCCCATGTTCGACAACGCTTTCATGCGGAGCCCTCCACTGCCATTGGCTGCATGTATACTAAGGTCGCTATGAGCATTGTCTTCGCAACTTCCGCGATGAGCAATGCAGAACCACTACTCCCCCCACAACATGCGAATAGGGACGGCAAAGCAACCGGGCACATTCAGCTTTACGCAATGCCGTCCGGTATAAATCAACATGCCACCCTGGAACTGCTGGCCCGCTTGATCAGCGAGTCGAGCGAGACCTGCAGCATCCTTGGACTGCACGGTAGCGGAACGCTTGACCTCGACTCCCCAAAGCGCCTGCCCACGTTCAATAATGAGATCCACTTCAACCTGATCTTTGTCGCGGTAGTGAGAAAAGCGCAGCTCTGGTTCGACCCAAGAGGCTTGAGCCATAAGTTGCTCAACCACATGGGTTTCCAGCAGGGCTCCGAAACGCTCCGCTTCCGTCAACCACTGCTCTGGGGATAGCCGC
Organism: Vreelandella sedimenti; assembly: GCF_013416325.1. Classification (GTDB taxonomy): domain Bacteria; phylum Pseudomonadota; class Gammaproteobacteria; order Pseudomonadales; family Halomonadaceae; genus Vreelandella; species Vreelandella sedimenti. The sequence continues at coordinate 24,441 of NZ_JACCGK010000001.1, read as the reverse complement.
CCCAGAGCAGCCGCAAGCCCGGTATCGACCAAGTGTAGCTTAGGGCTCTTGATAAGCCGCTTAGCTTGATTGCGATGCCAAGCGGGTAGCTGGCGAATCAGAAAGAGGCGCTCCAGAATGCTCAGGTATTTGGTAACCGTGCCGCGCTCTAACCCTAGCTCTTTGCTCAAGGTGCTAACGTTGAGCAGGCTAGCAGTTCGGTAAGCCAGCAGTTCCATCAACCGCAGCATGCCATCCTCATCTTGAATGGCTGCGATATCCTTTACATCGCGCTGGATAATGGCATTGAGGTATTGGCGATACCATTGACGAGCGCGGCGGGGCGTTCGCCGGTTGGGCTCAGGGTAGCCACCCTGGCAGATGGTCTCGGGTGTGGCAGGCAGCGGCCTGTGGTCTGGCACTATCTTGGCGGCAAGCTGCCCCGTGATCAGCTTGGCCAGCAAGGTCGACTCACTAACACGCTTCTCCTGCTCAGCCAGCGGGTGCAGATAGATGACCTCCATACGACCTGCTAGTGATTCTTGGGCCTGGGGAAGCAACAGCAAATTGGCAGACCCCGTCAGCAGCAAACGCCCTGGCTGGCGGTCGCGATCAACCATCGATTTGATCGCCAGCAGCAGTTCGGGGGCACGTTGCACTTCGTCCAGCGTGCTACGCTCTGGCAGGCTCTCGATAAACCCCAATGGATCCTGCTGCGCGGCCGCCAGTAGCGTCGGATCATCCAGATTGAGGTACGCACGCTTAGGGTCTATGCGTTGCGCGAGCGTTGTTTTACCCACCTGCCTAGGCCCTAGCAGACACACCACAGGCGTATCTGCGAGCGACTCGACCACTCGGTCACGGATCAACCGCGGTAGATAAGAGGTATCCATAGTTTGCCTCTGGCAACGTCCAATTGCGGATTATAGTAGCGTCTAATTGTAGGTTATTCCATCGTCCAATTGTAGGTTATTCCATCGTCCAATTGCAGGCTAGAAGACTGACCAATGCCCCTGGATAGCGATCACTTGGGGCGCCACTTCGCGGTGATCCCGTGTGATGAAGAATATTCTCGCAGAAAATTACGCGCAAAACCGGCGGGCAAAATCGAGACAATAGACACTGAACATAATTGCCACGCGACGTTCCAGGGCTTACAACTATACGGCGAGATAAAGTTAATAATTCAACAACAGGAAGACTAACGCTATGTCGATTGAGCTTTGGCTATCGTTTGTGTTGGCTTCGTTTTTAGTTATCGCATCCCCCGGCCCAGCCGTTGCACTACTGGTAGTGACCGGCATCAATCAAGGCCGCAATGCTGCTCTGGCGATGTTGCCTGGCTTTTTCTTGGGTGACCTGGTGGCGATGTCTCTTTCGTTTGCAGGCGTAGGCGCGCTGCTGATGGCATCGGCGGAGCTATTCGCCATGGTTAAATGGCTAGGGGTTCTCTATCTGCTTTATCTAGGCATCAAGATGTGGTGTGAATCCGGCCAATTGAATGACCTGGAAGCCTCGGGGGCGAACGTTCAGCAAGGCACCGCAAAAGCATTTTGGGTGACGCTGCTAAACCCCAAAAGCATTCTATTCTTCATGGCATTCATGCCGCAGTTTATTAACCAAGCCCAACCTCTGCCGCCCCAGTTGGCGATTCTGTTTGCTACGTTTCTTGTGATAGGTGTCATCTCAGATCTCGGCTACACACTGTTGTCGACCACTAGCCGACAACTGATGACCGCCAAATTTCGCCGCCTGCTACACCGCTGCGGTGCCGGTAGTTTGATTGGCGCTGGTGTGTTGATGACTGTGATGCGCCGTCCGGCTGCCTAACTCATCTAATCGGAGATTATTTATGCCACACCCGATAGCAAAGAAGGACTTTCCTGTTACCAACGTCAGACACTTTCTTGAACCTGGCCCCATTGTGCTGGTGTCATCACAATGGCAACAACAAACCAACATCATGACCATGGGGTGGCACATGGTCATGGCGTTCTCCCCCTCACTCCTAGGCTGCGTTATTGATGCCGGGAATCATTCCCATGCGCTGGTGTGCAACAGCGGCGAATGCGTGATCAATATTCCTTCGTCATCACTTGTTGATAAGGTCGTGGGTATCGGTAACTGTTCAGGAAGCGAGCTCGACAAGTTCAAAGCGTTTGAGCTAACCCCAGGCAAGTCAGAAAAGGTCAAAGCGCCACGGATAGAGGAGTGCTATGCGTCTTTCGAGTGCCGCTTGCACGATGACGCCATGATTGAACGCTATAACTTGTTTATTTTTGAGGTTGTTAAAGCCCACGCAGCGCCTTCGGCAGATGAGGAGGAATCGCTGCACTACCGGGGTATGGGAGAGTTCATGCTGTCGGGTCAATCCATCGACCGTACGGAACTGTTTAAGCCATCAATGCTTATTTAAGAACTGCCATCGAGGCTTTCGCCACTCCCTCTCTATTAATTTAGCCAGTTAGGTTGACTCATTAACTTGCTGCAATAGCGTCCAATGGCAGGTTATTACAGCGTCCAGTTACGGACTATTAGACTGACCAATGATCTCGAATAGAGATCAACAGGGATAACATTTCGCAGTAATCCAGTGTAATGAGGAGCATTGATGCGGACGATGCCGCAGAAAAGATATTGATGACCGTGATGCGCCGCCCGGCAGGGTAGTATCAAATTGGTGTTAGCCCTACGACAACGCTCTCTCTGTTATCGCAGGGCGGAGAGGGTTACAGGGTAAGGCCGAGCAATAGATAAGCAGCCAGGGAAAGCAAGGCGACGGCTAACGCAAAAGGAATTTGCGTTTTGATATGGTCGATATGGTCAGAGGCGGCCCCGGTCGAGGCGAGCACAGAGGTATCCGACAAGGGTGAGCAGTGATCTCCGAAGACACCGCCTCCCGCCACGGCGGCCACTGTGGCGTACACCAGCGGTGTAACCATATCGCCGCTGAAGTTAAAGGCGAGCGGCACGGCGAGTGGCATCATGATAGCGAAGGTGCCCCATGAAGTACCTGTGGAAAAAGCGATAACGGCGGCAATAAGGAACGTCATGGCTGGGAGCAAAGCAGGTGTTAGCCAGCCAGCGGTGGCTTCGACGATATAGTTGGCCGTGCCCATGTCTTTGGAAAGTTGATTCAACGAGTAGGCTAACGCCAGAATGATAATGGCTGGCATTACTCCCTTCATTCCCGCCATCGAGGTTTTCATAATGTCGTTGAAGGGAATGCCCTGAAGGCGCATAACGATACCGAGAAACACGGAAGCCGCCAGAAATGCCTCCATGGTCTTGGCCGAGTCCATAACGATAAAGGTGCCCACCGCAACGCCGATCACTACCAGTACCGGGGCGAAAAAATTCCAAAACAGGCTGGTACGTGCTCCTTCATAAGGCGGAATTTCCGTCAGTTCCTCACCCACCAGAGGCTCTGCCCCATCGCGCAGCACTTTGCCCTCTTCCTGAGCCCGACGCTCAGCTTCACGCATCGGCCCGAAGAGCGGAATGATGCCCACGATCACCAGCCCGACAACCAGCACAGAGAGCCATGCATAGAGATTGAAAGGTATGGCATGCAGAAATACCCCCATCGCCTGGGCAGCATTTTCGATGGGGCCCATGCCGATCAACAAACCGGAGATAAACACTGCCCAGCCAGTGATAGGCACCATTACACTCACCGGGGCCGAGGTGGAGTCAGCGATATACGCCAGCTTTTCCCGCGAGACCCGGTAACGATCCGTCAGGCCACGCATGGTGCTGCCGACAAACAGAGGGCTAAAGTAGTCGCTGAAAAAAACGAACATGCCCATCACCCAGGCAACCAATTGAACCCGTACCCGCGATAAGGCACGGCGTTCCACCCAGGCGGTAAAGTTCTGAATTGCCCCGGTGCGTTGGAAAAAAGCGATCACCGTGCCAATGAATAGCTCTAACAGCAGTATCCAGGAGAAACTGGTGGTACCCAGGGTTTCCTTTAACAGCGTCGGAAACCCCATCAGCCCATTGCCCAGGGTAATCACCCCAACGAAACAGGCAACAGCCAGCGAGAAAACCGTATTACGGGTGACAAACGCCAGCACGATGGCCAATGCCGCCGGCATGACGGACAGCAGCCCTATATGATCTTGAGGATCCATTGTCATCTCTCTTTTTTTATAGTGGTGGGTGGAGTCAGGTTTCGTTTTTTGCCTTACGGCGCTCCATTTCACTGGTCAGGTAGAAACCCAACCGACGTACGGGATCGGGCGGCATCCAGCTCGCTTTGCCGAATAAAGACGCAATATTCTCAACTGGCTGGCCGAGCGCGTGGCGAGCCAAGGCATCACCCAGGAAGGTACCCTTGACGATACCGCCGCCATTGCACCCCGCTGATACATATAACCCGGGCTGGATCTCGCCCCATAGCGGAGCACCGTTATGAGTCAGCCCAGTGGTACCTCCCCAAACCTTGTCGAAGCGCACTGGGGTAAGCTCGGGGTAGCGGGCCTCAAGGCTCACTTTCAGTTCGGCCTCGATACGGGCGTTATCGGCTTCGCGCTCATAGCTGTAACGCGAGCGGATCATCAAACGTCCGTCAGCGGTGGTGCGCAGCGTACAGCCTAAGCGGTGTGCAGGTAGCAGCCCCCACGTCGTCTCGGCGATGCGTTGGCGCTCTGGCTGCGGTAAAGGCTCGGTAATAGCGGCATAGGTATAAATAGCGGTTAGCCGCGAACTGTCTGCACCCAACGCCCTAGAAAACGCGTTATTAGCCAGAATCACCTGACCAGCCGTCAGTTCGCCTTCGGGTGTAGTGACACGCCACCTCTTGCCATCTGGCACTATTTGAGTCGCTGGCGAGTGCTCATGCAGTTCGATTCCGGCTTCCAATGAATCCGCCAAACCAACAATCAATGCTGCAGGCTGGACGAGATAGCAGTCCGATGAATAAATACCCTGTGTGTAGTAGCGCGTACCGATTCGCTCAGCGAGTTGGTTACCGTTCAAAGTCTGGTAAGACAGACCGGCAGCCTTAAGAAACGCTTCATACTGGTTCAATGCACGTTGACCTATGGTGCTACGGGCAGCGCGATAGGTGCCGCTACGCTCGAGTTGGCAGTCAATGCCCAGGCGTTCGACACGCTCGCGCAGTAACGCCATGGTTTGTCGGCTTAACGCGTTCAGCTTCTCCATGCGTTCAAGCTCTTCAGGGCGAGCATCGTTGGCCAGAGCAATTTCCAGCATAAAGCCGGAGTTACGCCCTGGGCTCCCTTCACCTATCTGGTCAGCTTCGAGGATTTTGATGCGGTCTTCAGGGCGCGCCTGCTGCCAGGCCGAGGCTGCCGCAAAACCGGTATAACCAGCCCCGATGATGACGACATCTGCCTCAGATTGGCCACGTAAGGCGGGGCTCGGCTGGCGCTCGGTTAGCCAAGCGTTCCAGCCGCAGGGGCGCTGATGGCTCGGGTGCGTAGTGTGTGGCATAGCGAGTTAATCCAGATACAGCAGGCCATGGGCCTGATTGACCATGGCAGCCACTTCTTCCTGCATGCCTTGGAGTACTTCCAGCTTATGGCTCTTCGTCATACGCGATTTAAGCATCGAACAACTCATGGCACCCAGGGGGTGGCCGCTATGATCGAGGATAGGAATGGCCAGGCCGCTGTATTCCGGGAGTAAAGAACCTTCTACGCCACGGGCGTAACCATGTTTCAGTTGATGGGCAATTTCGGCTTCGATGCCATCAATGGCAATCGCGTATTCGTCCATCAGTTGTTCAGCGTTATGGTTGAGTATTTCGCTTCGCTCATCAGCCCCCAGGTAGGCAAGCAAGGCAATCGACGCTTGGCCAACGCCTAGCGGCAAACGTCCACCCGTGGCCCTAACGAAGCTGCCCACGGGATAAGCGCCGTTCTGCACTTCCAGGCAAACGGCATTGACGCCATCGCGAGCGAACAGATAGAAGCTGTCTCCCCAGCGCTGCGCGAGTGTCAGCAACCTTGGCCGGGCCAAATCACGCAACCCAGCACCATTTCCCGCTTGGGCGCCAAGCACCAGCAGCTCATAACCCAGCAGGTAACGCCCACGAATGGGAGAAGATCGTAAAAATCCCTGCTGCTTGAGACCTTTTAACAACCGATAGAGCGTAGGACGGCTGAAACTCAATTCATTTAGATAATCGTCTACACTCGCACCCCGGTGGCCGCCACGTGCGGTAACCTGCAATATCTGCATGGCATGCACGAGAGTGGTAGGGCCTGATGAGGTGATGCTTTCATTTACCGGCATTATGTTTATCGTTATTTGTCTATGTGAGCTAAAACATAACAAGACAAATTCACGAGTTCATCTCACTAAATGAGACAAAGCCACTTTAGCGCATACGAGGTAGAGGTTGGCATAGGTCAACATATGACGACATTAAGAACCAAAAAACTCATACAAAAGCTACCGATAATTGTACAAAACTGATCTTCTATAGCCTTGCGCCCAACGGATGAAGGGCGACAACCGGCTGAGTGTTAGACTGGTGTTAGCTAACCCGGCTTCTTCTAATAGGTTCCTGAAAAGGCGAATTGATGACCACCGTTGCCGTATTTGTTGATATTCAAAACGTCTATTACACCGTGCGCGAAGCATATGGAAAAAACTTTGATTACAACAAATTCTGGGCACGAGTAACCGCTAACAGAGAGGTTATTAAAGCTGTTTGCTATGCCATCGATCGAGGTGACCAAAAGCAGCGAGAGTTTCAAAACATACTCAGAGCGATTGGTTTTGATGTGAAATTAAAGCCCTTTATTCAGCGGTCAGACGGTTCCGCAAAAGGCGATTGGGATGTAGGCATCGCGCTTGACGCCATGGAGTACGCAGAACAGGCAGATGTGATCGTGCTGGTATCCGGCGATGGCGACTTTGATCTACTAGTCCAAAAAATCCGTGCCAAGCATGGCAAAAAAGTCGAAGTTTATGGCGTTCCCCAACTGACGGCGGCGTCGCTGATAAATGCGGCCAGTGAGTTTATAGCGATAGATAAAGCGCTTCTATTAAATTAATTATAGTTCGAAAAGAGTCTACACTGCTGTTGATAGCTATTTCGATAGATGGCTCTCGCGAAGAAATGGGGATTGACCAGGTTTCCGGTCGGCAGCACACCTAGACGCTATAAAAAACCTCAACCAATTCAAAACGTTTATCCATCGTTTATTAGATTGTGGAAAATAAGCGAGTCGAACCTTTCAGGCGCATACTTTAGTCTAAAACCCTGATCATATTTACCCATACCGAACCGGCATAGGCTATGCACAGAAGCATGCTGCCAGTTAAATATTCTAACGCTCTGGCCAGCCAATACTCTGTTGAATAACCATGATGATATGCTCCGATGCCCTACGTTCACGATACGCTGACACGCCTTAATAAAAGTAGCCCTGCACAGTCAGAATTTTATCAAGCCACTGAAGAAGTGCTCGAATGCCTGCGCCCGCTACTCGAGCAAAGTGATTACTATCATCACCACAGCATTATTGAGCGAATAGTCGAGCCCGAACGGCAAATTATGTTCCGGATAAGCTGGGTAGATGATGCTGGGAAAGTACGGGTCAACAAAGGCTATCGCGTACAGTTCAACTCTGCCCTTGGCCCTTACAAGGGCGGCTTACGATTCCATCCCAGCGTTACCTCGGGCACCATTAAGTTTCTCGGCTTTGAGCAAATTTTCAAAAATGCGTTAACCGGTTTGCCAATCGGCGGCGGTAAAGGAGGCGCCGATTTTGACCCCAAAGGAAAATCAGATAACGAGATCATGCGCTTTTGTCAGGCATTTATGAGCGAGCTCTACCGCCATATTGGCCCTCACTGCGATGTACCTGCAGGCGATATCGGTGTCGGTACGCGGGAAATTGGCTATCTCTTTGGTCAGTACAAGCGACTCACTGGCCACTATGAGGGCGTGCTAACAGGTAAGGGGCTTAATTGGGGAGGCTCGCTAGGCCGTAAAGAGGCCACTGGGTACGGTGCAGTGTACTTTGCCCAAAACATGCTGGCAGCCCGCGGAGAAGAGCTGCGCGACAAGACCTGCCTCGTTTCCGGCGCTGGCAATGTAGCCATCTATACCATTGAGAAGTTATACGAACTGGGGGCTAGGCCCATCACCTGCAGCGATTCACGTGGCACCATTCACGATGAAAACGGTATTGACTTAGGCTTACTCAAACAGCTCAAAGAAGTGCAGCGCACCTCTTTAGAAGCCTACTTACATGAGCACCCTGACGCGCACTACATTTCTGCACGTGACTACCCCCAGGGCGGGAATGCCGTATGGCGTATTCAAGCCGATGTTGCGCTCCCCTGCGCGACGCAGAATGAGCTGACCAAAAGCGATGCAGAAATTCTGCTCGCTAATGGCATAACGTGTATCAGTGAAGGGGCCAACATGCCTTCTACCAAGGAGGCCGTCGACCTGTTTCTAGACGCTAAAATTGCCTATGGGCCCGGCAAGGCGGCCAATGCAGGTGGCGTTGCTACCAGTCAGTTAGAAATGGCACAAAATAGCAGCATGGAGCAGTGGCCACTGGAGAAAGTCGATCAAAAATTAAAACAGATTATGACCAATATTCACCGCCAGTGCGCCGACACAGCCGAAGAGTTTGGTGATAAAACCAATTTGGTACTAGGCGCCAATATTGCAGGTTTCAGAAAGGTGGCTGATGCCATGATTGAACAAGGCGTCACCTGATCGTCTTTATTTTATAAATCGCTTATGCTGTAAAAAGCACGCAGTCCTTCCTTTATTGGGGAAGGGCTGTTTTTTATTGGTTTAAACTTATTGCTTTCTAAGGAGAGTAATCATGGGACAACGTCCTGCTATTATTATTAATCGTCTTGATGCCGAACGCCTTCAGCGCTTGATCGACAATGCATCTGATAAAGACATGGCCGTGGCTCAGCTACTTGAGGAAGAGTTAGCACGAGGTGAAGTCTGTGATCCCGAGGATATTCCGGATGACGTGGTCAGCATGAATAGCCAGGTTCGCTTCACCGACCTCACCCGCGGGCTTAAGATGATTCGAACGCTGGTTTATCCGCACTCCCTGGAAAGCGTAGCGGACGGCATTTCGGTCATGGCGCCTATTGGCGCTGCATTGATCGGCCTCAAAGTGGGCGACATTATTGAATGGCCGTTACCCAACAATACCGAAGCACGGCTCCGTATCGATGCTATCTACTGGCAACCCGAACGCGAAAAGCAATTCCACCGATAAGTCGCGCTAAAGAGTGAGCTGGCTCCGCTAGCTCATGATTAAGTCAGCTATTTTCTTCGCCCACTTAATCCACATAAAGGGAGTCTATTCAGGGCGCCCCCAGCTTTCACATACCCCCTTCGGAAGACTATAACTAAGCGGCTCTTTATCGCATTAAACACACCGTCCCTGCTACTAGTCATGGCCATGGTACTTTTCACAATTCTTCCAGTGATAATGTACACCTTGGACGGTTACCTTAAAAACTAACGAATAAACCATCCACCTCGCCACCATGCACAACCACCTGTAAAAATGTGTGAATGGCAGTTGGATGGCATCTTAGTCGTTGGAAGATGGTAGCTAGAACATGGCAGTTGCACGAAGAAGATGCGCGCTACTTCGTGCACGATTAGCTAGCCGATAGATTGCATACCACTTACAACAGTTTGGTCTCTATTTTGCCTGCTGCACTACACCAAGCCAGCGTCACTGCATAGCGAACGGATACACTCCAAGATACGCTGCTGCCCATCATCGGGTAATCGGTAGCGTGGCACGCTGACACTGATGGCCCCTTCAACTCGGCCATCGGCGCCGCGAACTGCCTGACCGAAACAGATGATGCCTAATTCATTTTCCTCGTCATCGACTGCAAAGCCACGTTCGCGCGTCACCGCGAGTTCCTTGCGCAACGCCCCAAGCGTCGTGCAGGTGCGATGTGTGACAGGCTCTAAGGTCAATTGAGCCAGATACTGCTCACGGGTGGCCTCGTCAAGGGCGGCGAGATACGCCTTACCTACCGAGGTAGAGTGCATTGGCACTGGCATACCGATATACGAGGCCATGCGCACCGCTTCCGGCGACTCAACCTTGTCAACGAAGGTCATATGGCAGCCAAACGGTACGCCCAAATGCACCGTTTCCCCGGTTTGTTTACCGATGGCGCGTAAAGTGGCCCGAGCGCGTTCCTGCAAGCTGCTCCGCGCCAGCGATTGATGAGTGAGACGCAGCAGCTCGCGACCTAGCACGTACTCTCCCCCTAGGGGGTTACGTTCGACAAACCGCTCCTGCTCAAGCGTGTTCAGCAACCGGTAAACCGTAGGCCGGGGCATCCCCAGGTGTGCCTGGATGTTACGGATGGTCGCGTCAACACCAAGCTCAGCGATCACTTGCAGCAGGCGTAGTCCTTTGGTCACCGCGGCGGCACCCTGGACGTTGGGCCGCGGCACTCGCTCTTCGTCGTCAGCCGTCATCAATCGCCTCTTCAAATAATACGAATGTCTAATCAGTAATCCGTCACGGTCAATTGACGCATCTCGCCCTGGCTCTTACCTTGAGAACATATTGTCCATATTATGATCTTTATGTCCACATTATGGACGGAGGAAATATGCCGGTTCAAGCTGATGAACATCAGCGGATGCCTTACCAATATCCGCAACCCGCTGAGGCTGCTCTTGAAATTGTCGAGCCGCACGCCCTCCCCCAGGACGAACGTATCTGGGTGCCGCAAGCGGAAAACGTTGATTTCCGTCCGCTGTGCCTGAACGTGTCCCAGGGCTACTGGGTCAACCTACTGCGCGTTCGCAAGTCTGGCGTGCTCAGCCGCCACCGTCATCCCAACCCAGTGCATGGCATGGTACTCAAAGGCAAATGGCGGTATCTCGAGCATGACTGGGTGGCTACCGAGGGTAGCTATGTCTACGAACCTCCAGGTGAGACTCACACCCTAGTCGTCGACGAGGATGTCGAGGAAATGATCACGCTCTTTCAGGTCAACGGCGTCATGTATTACGTTGACCCATGGGGCAAGCACCTCGGGTTCGAAGATGTCTTCACCAAGGTCGACATGTGTCGCAAGCATTATGAAAGCTGCGGGCTTGGCCGCGACTATGTCGACCGGTTCATTCGCTAAAGCGAGATGTTCCCTTAAAAACCAAACGCATGAATTAAGGCCCTAACGCCAACAACAAAAACACGACAGGAGCACCCTTATGATGTTTAACAAACCCCCGCTAGCCGTATCCATCAGCCTGACCGCCTTCGCCTTATCCATCGGCACTGCCCAAGCCGACTACCCCGAAAAACCGATTGAACTGATCGTCCCCTGGTCAGCGGGCGGCGGCACCGATGCGGTGGCCCGCCAATTGGCCAACGGGTTGCAGGAAGAGCTTGGTCAAACGGTCAATGTGGTCAACCGCACCGGCGGCGCCGGTGTGGTGGGTCATACGGTCATGGCCAACGCCGAGCCGGATGGCTATACCCTTGGCTTGGTGACCGCTGAGATCACTACCTATCGACATATTGGCAGTTCTCAAGTCTCGTATGAGGATCTGTCGCCGATTGCGTTGATCAACCTCGACGCCGCGGCGTTTAACGTCAGCGCCGAATCAGAGTGGGAAGATCTAGACAACGCCCTGCAGGACATTGAAGCCAACCCCAACGAATACACTGTTTCAGGCTCTGCGCCAGGTGCTGCCTATCACTTGGCATTCGCTGGTTTTCTTAACCAGCAAGGCATTGATCCCAACACCGTTTCACTCGTCCCCAGTGAAGGCGCTGCACCGGGGCTCCAGGAACTCGCCGCCGGTGGCGTGGATTTCGTGTTCTCCTCGCTGCCCGAAGCTGAATCCATGCGCGACGCCGAGCGCGTGAGAACGCTTGCAGTGTTCGCTAACGAGCGCCTTGATGCCTTCCCTGACATTCCCACTGCTGAAGAAGTCACTGGCGATGAGTGGGCGGCAGGCACTTGGCGTGGCTTGATCGGCCCCGCAGGACTGCCCGATGATGTGGTCGATACTCTGGCCGAGGCCGCAGAAGCCGTCTATAAATCTGACCAATTCCAGGAGTTCATGACCAATCAGGGCTTCGGCATGCAGTGGGAAGGCCCGGAAGGCTTTCGCGACTTCATGGCTGAAGCCGACGAAAACAACGGCGAGATAATCGATAAGTTGGGCCTGGCAGAATAACCCCATGCGCATCAACGACCTCTTGATGGGGCTGGTAATGGCGCTGCTTGGCGCCATTACTATATGGGCCTCCAAGGATTTCCCGCCGTTGGCGCGCCAGCCCTACGGGGCCGGCACTTTTCCCACCATCATCGGCGCCTTTCTGGTTGGGCTTGGTCTGCTACTGTCACTTCGCGGCTGGCAGCAGCGTGGTGCCCTGTTCCTTTGGCAGGGGCAAGTGACTCTGTCGCGCACCTTGATATGCCTGCTCGCTGTTATTGCCGCCGTTGCTGGTTACGTGTTGCTAACACCGCTGCTCGGCTTCCCGCTGGTCGCGCCGTTAATGCTCACCTTGCTGATTGGCTGGCTGTCTGACGGCCGCTGGGGGATGGCCGTTATCGTCGCCATCGTGGCAAGTGCGGTGGTGTGGAGCGTTTTCGCGCTGTTGCTGCACGTGCCGCTTGATCTGGGCATTCTCGAGGAGGTGATCTACTGATGGCGGAACTACACGCAGCGTTAGGCATGGTGTTCGCCTGGGATGTCCTCGCGGTGATCCTCGGAGCGTCGCTATTCGGCCTGCTGATCGGTGCCATTCCTGGCCTGACCGCGACCATGGCCACCGCCTTACTCGTCCCGGTAACCTTTTTCATGGAGCCCTTACCGGCAATCAGTGCCATCGTGGCCGCCACGGCGATGGCCATCGTGGCCGGCGATATCCCCGGTGCCTTGCTACGTATCCCCGGCACCCCCGCCTCGGCTGCTTACACCGAAGAAGCCTACCTGATGGGACGTAAGGGCAAGATCGGCCAGGCGCTCGGCGTCAACTTGGTGTGTTCGGTCGTCGGCGGGCTCATCGGGGTGGCAATTCTGGCGTTTTTCGCTCCACTGGTCGCCGATTTCGCCCTTCGTTTCACCAGCGACGAATACTTCTGGCTGGCCCTGCTCGGGCTTTCATGCGCCGTGCTGGTATCCGGTGCAGATCCCCTCAAAGGCGCAATCTCGATGTTGATCGGTCTGCTGATCTCCATGGTGGGCATGGATTCGGTCTCAGGCCAGATCCGTTTTACCTTCGGTATCTCTGATCTGCTCAGCGGCATCTCAATTCTGCCAGTGCTGATTGGCCTGTTTGCCGTCGCTGAGCTGCTGCGGCGAATGCCAGAAATCGGCCACACCCACTTTCCACCACCCCCGCCGGTAGAGAAGCCATTTAGCGGCGTGGGCAGCCTGATGTGGCAATACAAGGGTGGGATCGCGCGTAGTGGCGTGCTCGGCACGCTGATTGGCGCACTACCCGGTGCGGGTGCCGATATCGCTTCGTGGATCAGCTACGCCTTGTCGCGCAAGCTCTCGCGCACGCCCGAGAAGTATGGCACCGGGCATCCCGAAGGGCTGGTCGCGGCCAGCTCGGCGAATAATGCAGCACTCTCGGGTGCCTACATTCCCGCCCTGGTGTTCGGCATCCCAGGCGACACTATCACCGCCATTATTATCGGTGTACTGATGATGAAAGGCATCACGCCAGGGCCAGACGTTTTCACTTCCAACGCCACCTTGGTCAACGCCATTTTCATCGTGTTTATCCTGGCTAATCTGCTGTTGTTACCCCTTGGTCTGCTCGCTATACGCGGCGCGCGCCATATCCTCGCGGTGCCCTCCAGCGTGCTTTACCCGCTGATTTTGCTGTTTTGTATCGTGGGCGCCTTCGCTGCCAACAACAGCCTGCTAGATGTCTGGCTGATGCTTGGGCTGGGCCTGCTGGCCTATTTTCTTGTTGAGAACGATTTCCCTATCGGACCCATGATCCTGGCAGTGATTCTCGGCCCGGTGGTGGAGAGCAACTTTATGCGCTCAATGATCAAAGCCAATGGCGAACTGCTGGTGCTCTTCGAACGCCCCATCGCTGCCATGTTGGGTGGGCTCGCATTGCTGGTGTGGCTGGCCATTATCGTCTCCAGCGTGCGCTCCGCCTGGCAGACGCGCGCGTCAGCTACCTCATCTTAAGCGACCCATTTCGCGACCTAACCCCCTTTTCACGTTCTAAAGAGGAGCGATATGAACACTGTTATCGTTATTGGCGGTACTAGCGGCATTGGTCGGGCGATTGCGCTGGCGTTTGCCGCCCAGGGTGACGAAGTCCACGTCACCGGCATCGAGCCTAAGAGCGAACAGCAAGCCGAAGACGTAACCGACCGACACCAACTCGATGTGCGTGACCCGGCCCAGGTTGAGCGCTTCTTCGCGGCGTTCCCAAAATTGGATGTGTTGGTGAACTGCGCCGGCGTCATCCAGCGTGACGGCAAGGAGTTTACCCCTGAGGGCTTTGCTGAGGTCATCGACATCAACCTCAACGGTACACAGCGCTGTTGCCATGCCGCGCATGCAGCCCTCAAGGCAACGGGTGGCTGCATTATCAACACCGCCTCTATGCTGTCGTTTTTTGGCAGCGGCCATGCCCCGGCCTACTCTGCTTCCAAGGGCGGCGTGGCCCAACTCACACGGTCATTGGCGATCGCCTGGGCCAGCGATGGTATTCGCGTCAATGCCCTTGCGCCGGGCTGGATTGCCACCGACCTGACTGCAGCACTCACCCAGAACAGCGAACGCTCGGCGGAACTCGTCGGGCGCACACCCATGGGCCGCTGGGGCAAACCTGACGACCTTGCCGGGCCAGCGCTGTTCTTGGCCTCGCCGGGCGCTAACTTTATAACGGGCGTACTATTACCGGTAGACGGTGGCTATTCGTCACGTTGAGCCCAAATATCGAACACACAGGAGTACATGGTATGGATCTTGGAATCGCGGGACGCTGGGCCGTAGTATGCGCAGCGAGCAAAGGGTTGGGGCGAGGCTGCGCCGAAGCGCTGGCCAAAGAGGGCGTCAACCTGGCCATTAATTCACGCAATGCCGAGGTGCTCGAAAAGACCGCCGACGCGTTGCGGGCCCTTAATCCAGCTGTTCAGGTGCACCCCGTGGCTGGGGATATCGGACGCGAGGAGGTACGCGAGGCGTTGCTGGCCGCCTGCCCGCAAGTCGATATTCTGATCAACAATAACGGTGGGCCACCGCCAGGGGATTTTCGCGACTGGAGTCGTGAAGAGTGGATACAGGCCGTGGATGCCAACATGATCACGCCTATTGAGCTGATCAAGGCCACGGTAGACCGTATGGCCGCCAACGGCTTTGGCCGCGTGGTCAATATTACCTCGGGCGCGGTAAAAGCCCCCATCGACATTCTCGGGTTATCCAACGGTGCGCGCAGTGGGCTAACCGGCTTCGTCGCGGGGCTTGCTCGCCAGCCGCAACTCGCCTCGCACAACGTCACGATCAACAACCTACTGCCCGGCTCCTTTGATACCGATCGCCTGCGCGGCAACTTCAAAAATGTCGCCGAGAAGAGTCAGCAAACTATCGAACAGGTACGCGAGCAGCGAGCCCAGGGCGTACCGACCCGACGATTCGGCACCGCCGAGGAGTTTGGCGCCTTCTGCGCCTTTATGTGCAGCGAGCATGCAGGTTATCTAACAGGGCAGAATATCCTGCTAGACGGCGGCGCCTACCCCGGTACCTTCTAATCGATTGCGGCTCAATCAACCGTTAGACAACGTAATGGCTATCCTCCCCGAGTGCGCTGCTGGGCGGGCGCTGCACAGCAGTATTTCCCCCTCTGGCGCTGATATGCCATCTGGGTAGGTAACCTCCCCCTGCACCAGCGTGCAGGCGCACTCGCCACAGCTACCGCTGCGGCACCCATAGGAAGGTTGAAGCCCCGCTTTTTCAGCGGTTTCCAACAGGCTTTCACCCGGCTGCCAATGGGCCAACGCGCTGGGATTGGCAAAGCTGACTTCTACCGGCTGTTCGGCGGTGGGGGCAGTATATGTTTGCGCCAGCGCCGAGGGGCCAAACGCTTCCGTGTGTATCTGCCCATGCGATACCCCCAACGACAGCGCCTCCTGATGGTAGCGATGAACAAAGGCGGCGGGGCCGCACAGGTAAAGGCGCACCTCCTCCAGAGCCTCTCCGGTGTGCACCTGTGCCAGCGATACCCGGCCAGCCAGCCATTCATTGGGTGCTGCCTTTGAGCCCGTCACATGGCGTTGTAAACGTAGCCCTCTCGCTTCCAGGTCACGTAGTTCATCACTGAAAGGAGCCTCGGCCACATCGCGCACGCTCTGAACTAACGTTACCGGCCCCCGTCCTGCGCCGGTCAGCTCATGGGCCAGGCTCACCAGTGGTGTAATACCGATACCGCCACCCAGCAGTACCCAGTGGGCACGCTCTGAGCCGCTAGCCTCTGCCGTGAATGATCCCGTTGGCATACTCACAGCTAGTTCAGTACCCACCTTAAGCGCGCTATGCACGTAGTGCGAGCCCTCACCATCGGCCTTCACACTGATACGATAACCGGCCTGCTGGCTGTCACCCGAAAGTGTGTAGCTGCGTACTAGCGCCGTGTCATCCAGGCGCGGCACGTGTAGCGTAATGAACTGGCCCGCGTTAAAGGGCGCCAGCGCCTTGTCTTGTCGGGCACTCTTCAAATAGAAAGAGCGGATCTCAGGTGTCTCCTGCACCACGGCGGCCACCTGAACACGCTGTTGAGTGGAAGGCGCAAGCGCCTGCCAGGGCCCATGGGGCGCCGCCTCAACGGCCACGGCACCGGCATGGCTACGCCAGCGCAAGGTCCTTGGCCGCCAAACGATATGTCGTGGGGTCAGGCGCCAGTAGCGTTCAGCGCCAGGATAACGCGCCCCAGCGGCCTTCTCGTCCACCAGCCGCGCTTCACCAGAGAGATGCAGCAAACCCCCGCTGGCAAAGTCCGGTATCACCAAGGCCGCGCGCCCGCTGGCCAGCACGTTGCCCAGGGTGTTGAAGAATCGATTGCCTGCAAAATCAGGCAGAATCAGATCACTTCCCTGTCGTCGAATGAACCCCGGTTGCCCTCCTCGATGAGAGGCATCCACCTGAACACCCTGGTCGGTATGCGCGTAACTACCCACGAAGGCCGTGATCGCCTGGTCGATATGCGCCAACACCGGCTCTGGCAGCTGATCGAGGGTCGCGTCACTCTTGGTTAGCACAGGGCCCGGCTGGGGCTGCACCGACCTCATCGCCGACCAGTCGTGAATATACTGGGGGCAGTTACCGAAGGCGTGAACGACTTCTAGCTGCCATCGGCCTGCTGAGCCCCGCAATACACCGTTGACCCTGTTACGACGACGCGTAGGTAGCTCGATTCCCAGCAGCCCCAGGTTAGCGCCGCTGGTAAGCAGCGGCGTAACGGGATCATCCGCAGACGGCGTTAATGTTAGATCGAGCCGTGACTCGTCCGGCGCATGAACAAATCCTGGTGCGCCCTCCAGCAGTGTGACCCAAGGCCATCCGTCATGGTCCACCGCTGCTGCTGCCACAAAGGGCAACTGGGGAAAGAAGTGCTGCAACTGCGGCGTTAGAAAGGGACGCATCACCTTGCGGCCCACCTCCGCCATTTGTTGTTCCACGCCGGCCACACGCTGCAAGGCAAGCTCGCCTTCATGCCATGGGCTACTGGTGACGTCGTTATTCACCCTCGACTCCTCGCGGGCAGTTCGCCCACACCGATTTGAAATGCTGCATCGGCTGGCCTAACGCACCAGCCCCACCTTGGTCACCCTCATGGGTACAAACCCTTCCAGCGCCTCGATACGCTGCAGCCAGGTACGGATATGCGGGTAGGGTTTCAGCGAGACATTCCCTTCAGGCGCATGGGCGATGTAGCTGTAGAGCGAAACCTCCGCCAGCGTGGCGTGCACACCCGCCAGGAAGGGCTGATGCGCCAAGTGGGCATCGACAATCGCGAACAGCTCATGGGCATCAGCAATCAGCGGTTCAGGGTCGAAAGGGGCATTAAAGACCGTCACCAGCCGGGCCTTCATCGCGGAGTTCGCCAAAGGCCCTGCCGCCACGGACAACCAGCGCTGTACCTGCGCCTGAATCAATGGGTCGTCCGGCAGCCAACGACCAGCGCTCTGCCCAGAACCATAGCGGCGTTCCAGATAGATCAGAATGGCATTGGAATCCGCCAGAATAACTCCTTGTTCATCGAGCACCGGCACCTGTGCGAAGGCGTTCAGGTTCAGAAAAGGCGACGCTTTGTGTTCGCCCGCGGCAAGATCGACATCGATAAAAGTGGCAGGCAAACCGAGCAGCGAAAGCATCAGCTCGATGCGATGGCAGTGGCCGGAAAGAGCGTGGCGGTAAACCTTGATAGCGTGTGACATGTGATTATCTCCTTGAGTGAGCGCCTCGATAGATGAGCGTCACAGGTGCTAAGCGACGTTATCCATCCTGCGCTAAATCAAGGAGTGCAAGAATAGCGATACTGAACAATACAAAATTGCGCTGAATGAAATAATCAGCCGAATAACTGCGTTCGCAACCAGGGTGTTGCCAGCTCCAGGAAGGCCATAACGCTGGCGGGCGCCCGGATGCCAAGGGTATAGGTTAGCGCCAGAGGGTGCCCCGCAGACCAGAGGGGTTCCGCAACGGGTTCAAGCAGCCCCCGCTCGCAGGCGCGACGCGCCTCCAACTGGTAGCAACACACGACACCCGCACCTTCTATGGCAGCCCGCAGCGCAGCAGCACTGGTGCTGATGGTAAGCCTGGGCTCAAAACGGAGAGGGTAGTCTTCAGCCAAGCGCCAGACAGGCGCCTGTCCTTCACTGGAGCAGTGTATAAGCGCATGACGGGCCAAGCTTTGCAGGCTACCGGGGCGCCCAGTCTTGTCCAAGTAACGGGGGCTAGCAAACAGACCAACGCGCAAATCACCCAGGGGTCTGGCATAAGCGGAGGTAGGTAGCGGCCCGCGCATCAGACGTAGGTGCGCCGGTGCGTCGCTTTCTATACGGATGGGGTATTCATCAGCCAGCAGGCAGATCTTCAGCGCAGGATGCTGCTCTTGCAGCCGCAACACTAACGGCATCAGCAGTGGCTCCATCAACGCCTGGGGCGCCTGCAAACGTAGCGTGCCGTTGAGTTTGCGGTGCTCCTGGCGTGCACTGGTGTCGGCGTCGGTGGCTGCGTGGATCAGCGTATCGGCGTAGTCGCGCAATCGCTCGCCCGCCGCCGTCAACGTGCTGCCTCTGACAGAGGTAATGACCAAAGCAACCCCCAGACGCTGCTCCTGAGTGCGCAGCAGACGGTGGAGCTTCGCCGCCGACTGGCTGCTCGCTTCAGCCGCGGCTTGCACGCTGCCGAGCTTGGCAACGGCAGATAGCGCCGTTAAGGCCTCAAAGTGCAGCGGCGATTCAGGGGGGAGCGCCATGGTCAGCCGCGGCAGCCGAGCGCCGGGTCGGCACGCAGCCGCTCGGCAAGAAAATCAACGAAGGTTCGCACGCTGGCGGCGCGTCCACGGCCCGCCGTCACCCAGATATTGATGGGAATGGCCACTGGTTCGAAACGCGTTAACACGCGCCGTACTCGACCTTCTGCTTCACTGGCAGCCACCTGGTAAGACAGCAGCCGAGTAAGCCCCGCACCCGACTCCACCGCCGTTAACGCCGCGTGAATAGCGCTGATGCGCAGCCGGGGGGATGGCGTAACCTCGATGCGCTTGCCCTCCTCCTCGAACCACCAGTGGCCGCTCAAGTTGCCGCCTTCGGCCACTACCGTAGGCAATGCTTCCAGTTCTTGCGGGTGCGTTGGCTCGCCTTGTTCGGCCAGCCACGCGGGGCTCGCGCAAACTACCTGCCGCACCTCACCGACTGGCACGATCAAGTGCTGACAATCCTGCGGCACATGGCCAATGCGCACCGCCACATCGATGCCCTCCTCCTGCAGGTTGACCGGCCGATCGATCAGTTCAGCGCGAACCTGCACGTCAGGGTACTGCTCCAGATAATCGACGATCTGCGGGGTAACGAAGTACTCGCCGAACAGCACCGGCGCGGTCACCTGCAAAAGGCCACGTGGGGTGAGGTAACTGCCGGTCGCAGCGGCCTCGGCCTCCGCAAGCTGCGCAAGCACCTGCTGGGCATCCTCCAGATACCGGCGCCCCGCCTCCGTCACGCGCACCTGCCGTGTGGTGCGCTGTAACAAGGCAACGCCCAAGCGCGCCTCAAGCGCCGCCACCGCACGGGTCACCCGAGGCGGCGATAGCGCAAGCTGCCGTGCGGCGTCCGCAAAGCTCTCCAGTTGCGCCACCGCCGCGAACACGCGCATCTCTTCGAATCTATCCAAGGCAGCTCCAGAGTCAGTGGGAGTAATCACTATGAATACAAAGCAATGGAGCACTGAGTTTCATTGCCCGTAAATTGCAATCACGTCGTAACAGAGGACGTTCCAATCACTTGCTCTAAACGTCTCCTTACCTCGTATAGCGATGTTTGATATTCCAGGCGCGTGGGTTGCTCACCCAGGATAATGCGTCGCCCTTGAACGAGAGGATCAACAGGCCGGTCATCCACTCTCACTTCATAATGCAAGTTGGGGCCAGTTACGACGCCGGAGGCCCCTACTTCACCTAGGGTTTCTCCAGCATTGACCAAGTCCCCGACCACAAGGTGTGGGGAAAATCGGCTTAAGTGCGTGTAACGGCTGATAGCCCCCGTATCGTGTTCTACTTCCATCACGCGCCCATAACCGCCTTGGCGGCCGATGAAGGAAATGCGTCCAGGCGCGGTGGTTATTACCGGCGTGCCATAAGGTGCGGCAAGGTCAATGCCATTATGAGGCCGAACGCCTCCGTAAACGGGATGCCGCCGATTTCCAAAGCGAGAAGTCAAGCGTGCGCCAAGAACCGGTAGCTGCAAAGTGTCTAAAAGCGTTTCGTTCTTGAAGAGCATCACGCTGCCTTTGTTAGCTACCGGCCATACCACCTCTAGTCGTTCTGCCTGATTAGACAATCCCGCATAACTTAGACGCGGAGGCCCCACGCGGGAGCCATCCTGACGTCGATCTTCTTCCCACAATAACTGGATACGTTCACTACCTGAAAATTCAAGCGGCGTCGCCATGAACTCGCCCAGCAACGTTTCCAGCTTGGTAGCGAAACATGCGGGAATCCCCTCCGCCAATAAGGCATCATAAAGCGAGGTTTCCACAATCACATCACGCCCAAAGGTCAAGGTATCGAGGCGAGGCCGAGTAGTGGAGCGCCCTTGTTCGGTAGCTGCTTGCAACCCTTTTAATGTAGGCTCTAACGGCGAGAGCAGGAGATGCTCTCGCCAACTGCCCTCAACCAGTGCGGGGCTTAAACTCATAAGCCCTATCAGCAACCAGCGCTGATTCATTGGGCTTCTTCCTCTTTAGATATCTCCTCGACTTCACTCTTTACGACATCAATCAACTCCTGCATACCAAAGGGTTCTAGCAGCTCACCGTTGACAAAAAAGGTTGGCGTCTGGCGAATCTGATTCGTTTTGACGTCTGCCATGTCTTGGTCAATCACCGCTTGCACTTCAGCTGAGTTGAGTTGCTCCTCAGCGGCAGCTCGGTCAAGACCGGCTTGGCTGGCAATCTCCAAGATAGCTGATTCATCGAAACGGCCATGAGATGCCCATTGATCCTGACGAGAGAGCAGAGCTTCGAGTACCGGTTCGAATACGTCCTGGTTTCGAGCGACTTCCAGCACGCGAATGGCCATATCAGAAACCTCACCGTGGAAAGGGGTGTAGCGCACGATTAGCTGCACTTGCTCAGGATAGGTTTCCAGAATACTTTTGGTGAGAGGATAGAAAGCACGGCAGGCTTCGCAGGCCGGGTCGAAAAATTCCACAATGGTGACAGGTGCCTCTTTCGGCCCCAAGATCGGTGAGTGTGAACGCACCAAGGAGCTCTCGGCCTGTCCAGGATCCTCACTCGCCGCCTCAGCTTGCATGTCCAATAGTGCAGGTTTCGATACCACCACGATGGCAGCTGTCAGCATCAACGTACCCGCAAGCATAAAAGTCGCTTTTTTGAACATTTTTCTCTCTCGATTTCAGTGATTATTTGGAAAATTAGGCCAAGATTTTATTGCACAAACCAAGCTAAATGGCTGCCTATGTATCCCAGCGTGAGCGTGTATCACTCATGTCCATAAAGGTTGGCATCCTGATGTGCGTGATCAATATGCTCAAACTCTAGGCTGGAATGGACAATATTGAAGCGCGTTTTTAACTGATTTTTGATCTCTGTCTTAATTGACTCGAGCCGCTGCCAGCCTGCCTCCGTAATGACCACATGGCAGTCAAGGGCGGCCATGTTTTCCTGCATCTGCCATAGGTGCACATGATGAATATCGTGGACACTTTCGACACCACGCACGGTTTCAATGACGAGTTGACCGTTAATATCTGGGGGAGAGCCCAGCATCAGTGTGCGGATAGGGCCACCAATCTCCGAAAAGGCGAGGTAAAGAATATACAGCGCAATACCTATCGTAATCGCAGGGTCTACCCAGCGCATGTCGTAGAGCAGAATTAATGAGCCGCCGATAATCACGGCAATGGAGGCGAACGCATCAGACAGGTTATGCAGAAAAAGGGCGCGAATATTGACGCTACCTTTTTGCATTGACCAAGTAAGCATGGCGGTGAGGGCATCGACAACAAGAGCGACGCCACCAATGATGACGACCAACCATCCCTGGATCTCCGGCGGTTCAATCATGCGCATGGCGCCTTCGTAAATCAGATAGAGGCCAACGAGAATGAGCGTGGTGTAGTTAATCAGTGCCGCCACTATCTCGATTCGGCCATAGCCGAAGGTCATTTGCGCATCGGCGGGCCGTCTTGCGATCTTGCGCGCCGCAAAGGCAATAACAAGCGCCGCCATATCAGAAAAATTATGCAGCGCATCAGCGATCAGCGAGAGGCTTCCCGCCATAATACCGCCGACGATTTGGGCGATGGTTAATAAACCATTTGCCCAAATGGAAATACTGACACGCCGGTCGCCAGAGGCAGGATCAATGTGGGGATGATCATGATGATGTCCCATATATTAACCTCGTTAAGTTTTTTCATTCCCGTTACTATAAAACCTCTAGTAACTAAAGCTTCAACCCCTGAATGTCGTCCGTTGGCACTCGACCCGGTAGGGTAAAGCCTACCTTGGCTATGGCTGGTACGCGCTTGCCATTGTGGAAGTGACCTTTCCCCCCAAATTTACAGAATTATTTATCGCCCGCTTCGCGATTGCTCTATAGTCGAAGGACGCTAACCGGATTATCCCAGCCTATGGCCGTTGACCTGCAAGCGCTCTACCCCAAACTGATTCACCTGATGCTGGACACCGTCTTCGTGGTCGATAAAGACAACCAGATCGTCTTCGTGAGTGATGCCTGTGAGTCGCTGCTCGGTTACCTTCCTCAAGAGTTGATCGGCACTCTAATCACGAACTACATGCACCCTGACGATCTAGCGGCCACGCGGGACTCCATTGTTCGTGTGATGGGCGGTAAGCCCCATATCGATTTCCGCAACCGCTATATCCGCAAAGACGGCAGTATCGTGCATATCCTGTGGTCTGCCCGCTGGTACGAGGAAGAGAAAGTGCGGGTCGGTGTCGCACGCAACGTCACGGCTCTTATGCAGGCCGAGGAAGAATTACGCTTCCTCGCCCACCATGATCCACTGACAAAGTTGACCAACCGAGCGCTCTTCTATGACCGCCTTACCTTGGGCCTAAGTATGGCCCATCGCTACCAGAGCAACTTGGCATTGCTATTTCTGGATATTAACGACTTCAAAAGCATCAACGATGTTCATGGACATGCGGCGGGTGACCGAGTGCTCTGCACGGTAGCCAGACGATTAGAAGGCTGTGTACGCGAGACAGACACGGTGGCCCGCATGGGCGGTGATGAATTCACTGTGCTGTTAACGGATATCAAGTCGAAAAATGCCGTAGCAGAAAAGGTGGGGCAGATACTCACGGTCATGAACGAGCCACTAAGCGCTGAATTCGGAGAGCTCAGAATGCCATCCTGCAGCATCGGCGTGGCTTGTTATCCCGAAGATGGGAAAGACGCCGATACCCTGCTGAGCCGCGCAGATAGCCATATGTATCAGATCAAAAGGCGCAGCCGTTAGCGGGCGACGAGCGAGCAGTTGCCACCATAGATGCTCTAGGCCAGCGCTGCTTAGTGCGTTTGTATAGTTGGCCTTAAAACGGATGCGCATTATATCCGGCGTCTGGCCTTTTTCGACGTTCTTGAAGCGCCAAATAAGCCGCTCTCGCGCGGGACAGCGATATTCATTACGTTCACGGCACATACCGGAACGCTTCCCTGGGAAACATACCTTTGGCCTGGTTCGGCGAGGTTTTAGGCTTGGGAA